>NZ_JAUMSJ010000019.1:0-90245 GCF_037834415.1 Brevibacillus borstelensis
CCGAAAGGCTCCCCTCCTCCCCCCACTCCGCAAAAAACACCTCTCCCCCCAGCCCCCCACACGACTGTATAATACGAAAACCACCCCTAACAATTTCACCTTTCAACACCCACACCCCAGCAATTCGCCCATCCCTTCCCCTCAACCCAAAAACCTATTTTCCTCCCCCTTCCCTTTCTGCTACAGTAAAACCAACACCCCAAAGGAGGACAACGCAGTGGCCCTTGACGAACTGATCCTCACCAGCAAACACCTGGGGACGACGGAACGTCTCCTCGTCTACCTGCCGGAGCGATATTCCCCGCTCTATTCCTATCCGGTCCTGTACGTCCAGGACGGCGACGACTACCTGTCGATGGGACGTCTCGCCACCCTGCTCGAAGACATGCACCGGGAAAAGGAAATCCCTGATCTCATCGCCGTCTTCCTTCCCGTAGACAAAGACCGCCGCTATGCCCGCTACCATCCGGACGGGGGAGAACACCAAAAGTACCTGCGCTTTCTCGCGGACGAAGTCGTCGGCGCCGTTGACAGCCGCTACTCCACCCACCCGCTCGGCACGGCCCGCACGCTTTTAGGCGAGTCTCTGGGAGGCGTCGTCTCGCTGTTTGCAGCGCTCTCCTATCCTCACACCTTTGGCCAGGCGGCCTGCCAATCCGCCGCGATGGACACAGCCCTCAACCGCCGGTTGCAGGAAACCGCCATCCCCGTACCGCTGCATATCTATCTCGAGGTTGGGCTCGAAGAAACAGCGGTAGAGACAACCCGCGGCACCCTCGACTTGCTCAGCGCGAACGAAGATCTGCGCGACATTTTGCAAACAAAAACGGTCACCCTGGCCTATGAGACCTTTGCGGGTGACCACACGTGGGGCTATTGGCAAGCCAACCTGCGGCGCATTCTTCCTGCGCTTTTCGGGTAAACTTACCTTGTCTGTTCTTCCTGAGGACCTTCTTCTTTTCCCGGGGAGACCAACGCCTCATCGAATTCGGTTTTGCGGATTGCGGCGATGAGGGAAAAGGTAAGGAGGGACAGCAGCAGAAGAACGAGAAAAATGAAGATGATCATCATAGCTGTTTTCACGATTGAATATAGCACCTCCCTGCTCCTTAACAGTCTGTCCCGAGCGGGGAAGAATATACAGGCTGACGCATAAGATTACACAAATGGAGAATTTTCTGTTAAAATAAGTTCATTGGATTTTTCCATGGGTCATATATGAAAAATAGAGGAGGGATTCACATGAAGTACAGTATCGTTGTATTTCCATCCAGCAAGGTGCAGGAAGTCGCCAACTCATACCGCAAACGTTACGATCCAGCTTACTCTTTGATCCCGCCGTATATTCGCCTGAAGGAAGCGTTTGAACTCGACGAATCTCAGCTGCCCCATCTGGTAAGTCATTTGGAGCTGGTTGCCAATTCTACGGAAGCCTTCACTGCCAATTTTCACCGGGTTTCTTCGTTCCATCCGACCAACAACGTCATCTATTTAGCGGTCCAAAACAAGGAGCCTTTTGAAAAACTGCACGCCAAGATCGTGGAGAAAGTCGTTCAGGAAAAGGAAACGTACGCATTCGTGCCGCATCTGACGATTGGCCGGGAGCTCTCCAATGATGAGCTGCGCGATATTACCGGGCAATTGAGCATGGTCAAGTTTGACCTCTCCACCGATGTGGACCGCTTCCACCTCATTTACGAGCTGGAAGACGGCATCTGGAGTGTATACCAGACGTTCCTGCTGAAAAAATAAAACTATGGGTTATCCCCCATACGCCCTTCCCTTCTGCGGGAGGGTCTTTCCTTTTTTATTCGATACTGCATCGCGGCCAGCGCCAGGAAAGGAAGAAAAACGTTGACACAAGCAAAGACCTTCCAAACAAGCGAAACAGACAACCGAAAACAGGCAACCCACTCGATTGGGCCCGGCACCTCAACCAAGAGAGGACAATCAAGTCAAGCGGGCCATGACAGCCAAAGCCGCTCCAGTGCCTCCCAGGTCAGCGGCGAGCCCAGCAGTCGTGCAGCAAGCAACGCTAACGACGCCAACAGCGACAACGCCGGCAACCTCTACCAAATCAAAGAGGCCGAGACCGACGAGCAAATGCAAAGCGCCCTTTCAGTGAGACGGGCTGTTTTCATTAGAGAGCAGCAGGTTCCAGAGGAAATCGAGATTGATTCGCACGACCGGATCGACTCCGAAACCATCCATTTTGTCGTCTACAGAGGTGAACAGGCCGTTGGAGCAAGCCGTCTTCGCCCTTACACACCCGGGATTGGAAAAGTGGAACGAGTGGCTATTTTGTCCAGTGAAAGAGGAACAGGGCTCGGACGCCTGCTGATGCTGGCGATGGAAGAGACAGCCCGCCGCCAAGGCTTCAAGGGCCTCAAGCTGAACGCGCAAACCCACGCGCAGCGTTTCTACGAAAAACTGGGCTACTCTCCTGTGGGAGAAGTGTTTGAGGAAGCAGGAATTGAACATATTGCGATGGAGAAAGCGATCTAGCCAAGGAAACCCAGATTGAAGAAAACTTGGTTCGGCCAAACTTTTTGGTGTCGCGTTAGTGTCAAGAAGACAGTCTTTTTGTTATTTCAGTCTTGCTGTTATTTCAGTCTTCCAAGCAATGTATTCTTGCAGCAATGCAGTCTCGCTGTGTCGCAGCCTTTCGTTAGTACGGGCTTACGGGCTTGCAGTCCTACAGACTCCAAGCCCCTCTTCTTGCCTTAACAAGAACTTTCACTACGTCGCAACTAACCGATCTGGTTCGACATCTTACAATAGCTTCGTCGCAAAACAAACAAGCCCCGCATCTGGAGCACTTGCATCCGGTATGCGGGGTTTTGTTTCTTTTGCGACTAATATTACCTCCTGCGCCTGCTCGCAATCTCCCGCATCCGCTCCACCGCATCATTCGGCGCGGTATATGTCCCGAGCATCGCGTGAAACGGCTCCTCGCCGCGCCAGCCGTGAAAATCCGAGCCGCCGGTCATGACCAGATCATGCTCCTCGGCCCAGCGCTGATACTGCTCCCTTTGCTCCGGGCTATTATCCGGGTGCCACACCTCGATGCCATCCAGACCGAAGGCAATCAGCTCTTGCACAAGCTCATCGTCGTCGTACAACCCGGGATGGGCCAGCACAGCGACGCCGCCCGCTTCCTTGATCAGCGTGATCGCCTCCTGAGGACTAATCCGCGGCGGGTTGACGTACGCCTTCCCCTCTTTCCCCAAATAAACGGCAAAAGCTTCGTCGATCGATTTCACCACGCCAAGCTCGATCATCTCCTCCGCGATGTGCGGCCGGCCGATGTTTTTGTCTTCGCCTGTCTTGCGCCGGTAGACGCCTTCCAGCGTGATTGGTATGCCAAGCTCCTGCAGGCGGGCGATCATCAACTTGTTGCGCTCATGTCTTGTATCGCGCAGTCCGGACAGCCTTTTGAGAAAAGCCTGGTCCTCATACGGTATAAAATACCCCAGCACATGGATGTCTTGTCCACGCGCCAGCGAGCTCACCTCGACGCCAGGGATGACTTCAACGGCATGTCTCCCCTGACTGGCTGCTTCCAAAGCTGCCGGGATACCCGCCACCGTGTCGTGATCCGTAATGGCCACGGCAGCCAAACCCGCTTCTGCCGCCAGTCGCACGTTTTCATGCGGCTCGCACGTGCCGTCTGAAGCCCGCGTGTGTGTATGCAAATCCGCTCGTTTGTTCATCGAAGTTTTCTCTCCTTCTTTCCCCTTGTCCGTCATTCTGAATCCGGGTTCCCCCACATATGATTAGGCAAAACGCTTTTACTACAACTGCCAAGGAGGATGTCCATGCGGTTAAAAAGCAAAAACCTGACCGGTGTCGTCCAGCCGCTTTCCTTTGTCGACAAGATGCTGCGGCAGCAGGGCTTTTCCCCATCTGGCGGGGACACCCCCACCTATGACGTCGTTATTTACGATTCCGCCACCAGCAGTTCTTATTTTCTCCGCATTCCCGCCAACCCTGTGAGCAAGCCGTCCGACACCGGTGAGATGACCGTCAAATTGGGCCACCCCTATCTTGAGGCAAGACTGATCATTCATACCGAACAAGACGAGTATTCCTTTATTCCCAAGGAAATACGCCAAGCCGCCGAGCACAAGCTGGCTGAAATCGGGGACTACCTATCGAGGCCGTCTTGTTTCCCCCACAACCACTGATTTGCCGCAAAGCGGTACCGAATCCGATCTTCCTTTAACAATCCGATGAAATAGCCCATCAGCGCGGTACGGTAGAGCACGTAGCTCGTCGCGTTCTCAATGGAAATTTGTAAATGCTCACAGACTAGCGCCAGCACTTGCTCCAGTGTCCGCTCTTCCGTCAAAATTTCTTCGATAATCCCGTACAGCCTGCGATGACAATGAATGTTCTGCGTCAAAACAGCTTCCGGAGAGGTGGTATATGGCCCGTGACCCGGCAAATAGCCGCGGTAATTCGATTCCAAAAGCTTGACCAGGCTTAGCAAGGTTTCGTGCGCATCGACCAGAAAAGGCAGCTTGTGCTTTTTCAATGTTTCCTCGCCGAGATAGCAGTCGGCGCTGAAGCAAATGCCGTCTGCGGCCAATCCGACCTGATTCCAGCTGTGTCCGGGAAGGGGGATGACTTCAAACTCGACCTCATCGATATTTACGCGGCCCTCCGTCGGCAGCAGGTGGTCGACGCGGGATGCTTCGGCAAGCAAAAATTTGTTGCGCAGCTCATCCAGCGGCTGCGCTCCCATGCCCAGGTAAATGGGCTCCAGCAGCGGATAGCGGATGATCGCTTCCTCCAGCGGCGGAGCGTACACCTGCGCATCAGGCCAGCAGGATAACAGATAGGCATTGCCGCCAAAATGGTCGGCATGGGCGTGAGTCTGAATAATCGCGCTGAGCGGCTGGGCGATCGCGTCCAGCCCTTTCTTTATCTTTTTGGCCGTCTGGGTATCCAGGCCGGAATCGATCAGGATCGCGCCTGTTTTGCCCTGAACAAACCCGATATTGACGCTGCCGGGAAAGTATCCGACCGCTTCGGACACCATTTCCAACGTATGCTGTGCCATTTCATCTCCCTCGTTTCTTCCTGTTTGTTCTTAGTTTCTCCATCTTCGCTGCGCTTCCCTGCCAAGCGGTCCGATTACGACATACGGAGGCTTTTTGAATCGGAAGTTGTAAAACCCGTGGGTAAAAACGGCCACTGCGAGGATGGTGCACATCGAAAAAACGGCTCGTTCGATCCCGACTGCGGGAAGCGAAAAAGAAACGATGATTCCGTCTATCAGCAGGATATACAGCGCCACCGGCACCTTAGACCTCCGCGCCAGAAACTGTGCGATCAGGTCGGTGCCTCCTGTGTTGGTCTGATAGGCCAGCATGAGCCCGGTCCCTGCCCCGATCAAGGCTCCCCCGATAACACTGGATGTCGGGAGCGACCAGTCATTCCACGCCCTGAGCGGGGCAAACACGTCGATCATCAGCGTTTCGATCAGCATTCCGTGAAAGCTATGAAAAAACAATTGGCGATCATAGACAAACACCAGCGCATAAACAGGTATGCTGCAAGCGATCATGACCAGGCCGGGCGGCCATTGAAAAAAGTATGTCGCCAAGAGGCCGATCCCGATCATCCCCCCGTCCATCAAATGGTGCGGGACGAGAAACAGGTTTACGCCGACTGCTATCCCGATGCTCCCCGCCAGGATCGCCGCTCCCTTCTCCAGCCATTCCATTTTTCTCGCCTCCAGGGACAGGGTTACTCGATTATCTTTATGTCCCCGCGAATCCTTGTATGTATAATCGTTGAAAACTGCCGGATAAACTCGGATGGTTTTGACTGTTTGCTTTTGTTATTGGTATACTATCCTGTAACGAACAGTGCGAATGTTTGCATCTTGGCATTCGTACATTGAAATGAAAAGCGCAAAACGAGAATAACAATATGGAGGTGAATCTCCTCCTTTCGCCATCGGGCGGAGGGGTGGAGACTTTCTTGGAGAGTCCGATAGGGGAGATACTTCTGAATCTGCTGCTCGTTGTGTTTTTGGTACTGCTCAACGGTTTTTTTGTAGCAGCAGAATTCTCGCTGGTGAAAGTGCGCCAAACCCGTCTTGCCCAACTGGTGAGCGAAGGAAACAAATCCGCTGTTTATGCGCAGAAGGTAACGAAGCAGCTGGATGCCTACCTGTCGGCTTGCCAGCTCGGGATTACCCTGGCATCTCTCGGTTTGGGCTGGGTTGGCGAACCGGCTATATCCCAATACGTCGAACCCGTAATGGTTTCACTCGGTCTGCCGAATTATTTGGTCAGCCCTGTTTCGCTGGCGATCGCTTTTGGAATCATCACCTTCATGCACATCGTCTTCGGAGAACTCGCTCCCAAGTCGCTGGCCATTCAAAAGGCAGAGGCCGCATCCCTCTGGACGGCTGGACCGCTGATGTTTTTCTACAAGCTCAGCTATCCGCTGATCTGGGTGCTGAACGGAACGGCGAACTTTTTTATCCGCCGCTTGGGGATTGAGCCTGCGACCGAAACGGATTTGGCGCATACCGAAGAAGAGATTCGGCTTTTGGTCAATCAAAGCCACAAAAGCGGTCATATCGATCAGACGGAGATGGCTTTGGTGGACAACGTCTTCGAGTTTTCGGAGCGTCTCGCCAGGGAAATCATGATCCCACGCATCGATATGGTCTGTCTGTACGACGACAATACCTTTGCCGAAAATTTGGCAATTATGCGGGATTCCCGTCACTCGCGTTTTCCGGTGGCTCATGAGGACAAAGACCGGTTGATCGGCTTTGTCCACATCTCGGATTTCTACCTGTCTGCCCTGACCAATGGAAAGGCGGATTTAAAGGATTTCCTCCGCCCGCTCTTGACGGTGCCGGAATCCATGGAAATCAGCCATGTGCTGCGGCTCATGCAAAAGCGGCGCTCACAAATGGCGATCGTCATCGACGAGTACGGCGGAACAGCCGGACTGATCACGATGGAGGATATCCTCGAGGAGATCGTCGGGGACATTCAGGATGAATTCGACGAGAATGAGCGTCCTGACATCGAAAGCTCCAATAACGAGCTGTCCGTGTCCGGGAAAACGCTGTTGACGGAGTTGAACGACTATATATCTGTAGAAATTCACTCGGATGAGGTAGACACGATTGCTGGCTGGCTCTACAGCCAACTGAACGAAGAAGTAGCCGAAGGCAAATCGGTCCGGTACCAAAACTACATTTTTACGATTTCCGAGCTGGAGAACCACCGCATCACGCGAGTCGGCATCTCCTATCTGAGCGAAGAAGAACTGGCGGTGGACGACAGCGAAGACAACTACCTGCTTCACGCTCAGTCCTGACCTGTCACACACAGAAGGCAAGTGTCCCCTGCCCGCAGGGGGCACTTCTTCTTTCCCTCATTGTGCGGAAGCGATCCGCAACACCCTCTCCACCCGAGGTGTCATGATGAAATTTGCACAGCTAGACGACCGGCTGATCCGGTTGCAACCCGATACATATTCCATGATCGCTGCCTGGCGCCTGGCCGCCCGACGGGAAAAAGTCCGGTGCCTGCGCTGCGGCGCTCCTCTTCGGCTATATGCCGGTGTCAGCTTTGACCCGCACTTTTTGCATCCGGACGGCAGTACCTGCGACTGGCAATCATTGGACGAGCCTCCCGCCGAGTGGCTTGCGACAGAAGCGTCACCCGCCATCCGGGCTGCTTTTTCGGCGTTGGCGGCTTCTTTGGAAACGGCAGCGGCTGCAGAAGCGCCGGCTCTTTCTGCCCCAGCCTCAACAGCCATTGGCGGGGGAGCGGAGATTACCGCCATTCCCGGAGCAGGAGCAGGATCGACTGCAAGATCTCGTGGGAACGCTGGTTCCGAGCCTGGCGTTTCAGCCGCTGTAGCCGGGGCTGCTGCTATCGCAAGCGGGACTTCCGCTACTGAAACTGGGGCTGGCGCTACTGCACACGAAGCCGCCGCCTCTGTACACGAAGCTTCTGCCTCTGCACACGGAGCCGCCGCCTCTGCAGGCGAAGCTTCCACCTTCGCCACCGCAGCCCCAGTTTTTGCAGTCAACACAACCGAAGAAAACGAGACGCTTACAATCGGCTCCTTCCGCCTGCCGAAAAAGCGAACGATCCATGAAACAGGCTCCGGCACAGTCCCTCCGCCGCCTCCGCCCAAGCCGGCGCTGTTTCGCAAAAGGCTGGTGCCCAAAAAGGCTATCGAGCATTTGGCGGAGCGCCACGACGAGCCGCTTCATCCCCATCAGCGGGAAGCTGTGCTCACGACGGACGGACCGCTGCTGATCCTGGCCGGAGCGGGCAGCGGCAAGACGCGCGTGATGACCGCCCGGACTTCCCATCTCATCCGCGAGCTCGGTCTGTCCCCCCGTCAAATCATGGTCGTGACGTTTACGACCAAGGCTGCCGAGGAGATCAAGATCAGGCTGGCCCGCCAGCTTCCCGTGCAGCAGGCGCGCGAGCTTGTCGCCGGCACTTTCCACAGCATCTTCTACCGGATGCTCTTGTTTCATCAGCCGGAGCGCTGGGATCAGCAAAAGCTGCTGAAAAAGGACTGGCAAAAATGGCGGCTTTTGCGCGAAAGCACAGTGATGGGCACGCACTCGGAAATCGGGCCGCGCAAGGAAAACGAAGCGATGGACGCGCTCGCGGTCATCAGCCGCTGGAAAAACGAGTACGTTTTGCCCGAGCAAGCCGGGTTGCGGGAAGCCTGCGACGATGCCGAACGGCTGGCGCAGCTGCTTTATCCGCACTACGAAGAGGCGAAAAGGCGGACGGGCTGGTTTGACTTCGACGACATGCTGATCGGCTGCTACGAGCTGCTGCGCGATCACCCTGACATTTTGCAGCGCTATCAGGAGCGGATTACGCACGTGATGATCGACGAGTTCCAGGACATCAACCGCATCCAGTACGAGACGGTCAAGCTGCTGGCGGCGCCGCAGAACAACCTGTGCGTGATCGGCGATGACGACCAGTCGATCTACGGCTTTCGCGGAAGCGACCCGCAATACATACTCGGCTTTACAAACGATTTTCCCCAGGCGAAAACGATTACGCTGGAAGTGAACTACCGCTCCCACTCTGCCATCGTCGGGCTCGGCTTCTCGCTGATCGGCCACAATCGGGCCCGCTGGCAAAAGGAGTGCCTTTCCTTTCACTCCGAAGAAGGCGAAACCTATCTGTTCGAGCCGGACGACGAAGAGGAGCAGGCAGCCCGGATCGTTGACGAGATCAGCCACCGCATCCGTGAAGGCACGCCAGTGGGAGAATGCGCCGTGCTTTACCGGACCCATGAGTCGGCCCGCCCTGTTTTGGAGCGATTGAGCGAAGCCGGCATTCCCTTTCACTATTCGCAGGAAGAGGAGTCGTTCTACCAGCGGCAGACCGTTCGCTGGGCGCTGGCTTACTTGCGCCTGTCGCTTGACCCTGACGATTCGGCCGCATTGAAAGAAGTTTTGCCCACTCTCTATATTTCCCAGGAGATGTGGAACGCCGTTCGCAGTCAAGCCATCCTGGAGGACGTCCCGATTCTGCACGTGCTGCCTCGGATGAACCAATGGAAGCCATTTCAGCGCAAGCATCTGAAAACAATCGCCGAAATACTGGCAGCCTCCGCATCATGCCCGCCGTCCCAGGCGCTGGAGCTGATTCTCGAAGACGGCAAGCTGCGCGATTATCTGAAAAAGCGGGCCAAAGAGCGGGATGGCGGACGGGAACGCTGGAGCGAGGAGCTGCAGCAGCTGCTGGCGGCGGCCAAACGGCATGAGAGCATCGGCGGATTCCTCCAGTACATAGAGCGGATGGTCCAACAGGAAAAGGAGTGGCGCGAGGTTCAGCCACTCCCTGGAGAAGGGGTACACGTCCTGAGTATTCACCGGGCAAAAGGACTGGAGTTTGACCACGTGTTTCTGCCCGATCTTGTAGAAGGCTCCCTTCCTCACGAGTACGCGCTGGACGCCGTGAGAAAAGGAAACAACGCCGCCCTTGAGGAAGAGCGGAGGCTACTGTACGTCGCCATTACGAGAGCCAGATACTCCCTGAGTGTCGGTATCCCCCGCGAGCGCTTCGGACGAAAAACAAGGCCCTCCCGGTTCATCTCCGAAATGGGCCGTTAATCGGTCGATGCCGCCGCCCATGTGAATCAGCCACTCTTCCATATTGGTAATGATCGGAAACAAGGCAAAGGCTCCCTTCCGCATGTTTTTTCTAGCATGCGGATGACGGGAGCCTTTTATTCATCGTTGGCTTCTATTGTTGGCTATTGAAATTTCGCCAGCTCTTTCAAGCGCTTGGCCATATCCTCCAGCGACAGCAAGGCCGCATTGATCTGTTCGATGCTCGCCGCCATCTCCTGGGTCGCGGCTGCCTCCTCCTCCACCTTTTTCAGCACGGTTGCCACCTTTTGCTTCATGTCGTTCATGCCGAGCAAGATGTTTTCGGCTGAATGGCGCGACTGTTCGGCGAGCGCACGGATTTCTCCCGCCACGACGCCAAAGGTGCGGCCGTGCTGGCCGGCATGGGCTGCCTGGATGGACGCATTCAGTCCGAGAAGATTGCTCTGATTGGCGATGCTGCGGACAATATCGACGACCCTGGCATTTTCTTCGACGGCGTTGACCACCGTCTCGCAGTTCGTGTTGATTTCCACAATGGAGCCGGCGAGCTGCTGGGCTGTAGCCGCGATGTTTTGCGCCCATGAAGTCATTTGCCCGACGGAGGCAGCCAGCTCTTCCGACAAGATGGCCGTCTTTTCTTCCCGGTCGCTGGAGAGGATCAGCGTCAGGGCTCCTTTCAGCTCCCCCTCCTCGTCCCGTACAGGTACGCTCACGGCGTGAAACGCGATGCCAAACCGGGAGGCTTCCTGCGGGACGGTCTGCCGGATCGACTGCCCCGTCTCAATCGTCTTGTACGTGATCGATTGCCGGTTCACTTCATGGCCGACAGTCAAGCCGAGGTGGATATCCCCTTCCCGGTAGTACCGGATGTGGGTCAAATCCGCAAGAGCTACAGTAGCCTTTGGAAACAGCAGGGACAATGTAGGCATGCTTGCCAAAACGTTTTCAATCATGGATTTATGCACCAGCCTGTTTCGCTTGTCCCGGCCCCAGCTCATCGACGGCTGCTTCCTCTTTCACGAGCAGGATGATGAACGCCCCGAGCAAGGGACCGATTGCCAGCGTTAAAAATGCAAAGAAATAGCTGTTTGTCGCATCAAGCACGGCACCCACAGCAAGCGGCGAGATAAGCGAGCCCAGCTGCCAAATCGTGTTGACAAAGCCGGTAGCGGTTCCCACAAGCCTCCGCGGAACCAGTTCGCCGATGTAGTTGTTCATGATGGGACTGTAGACAAAGGCAGCAATGCCGAGGATCGCCGCAGCGATATAGAGCATGCTGGCATTGGTCGTCATCGCGAACCACATCAGCACCGGACCAAACAGGAAGAGAACGATAAAGAGCAAGGTTTTCCGCTTTACCTTCAGCACATCCGACAAGATCCCGATGATCGGCTTGCACAAAAGAGCAGTTACTCCGTAGATCGACATGATCACGCCGGCTTCTACAAGGGAGATGCCCAAGCCTTTGTTCATGTACGTGTTGGCCCAGGTCGCCGTTCCCCAGGTGGCCCACATCGCGCAAAATCCGGAAAATCCGGTAACCATCAGATTGCGGTTTTTAAACAACTGTCCGACGTCTTTCCAGAAGGAAGCAGAAGATTCGCCCTGCGCCCGCTGCTCGGCGGCAGAGGTTTTTTCGCGCAGGAAAAAGTATCCGAGAACAAGTCCCAGGAGCGGCAAGGCTCCCGCCACGAAAAAGGCCGTTTTCCAGCTGTAGCTGCCTGCGACGGTCGGTACAAACATGTTCACTACCGAGACGCCCAGTGAGGAGGCGGTCATGAAAAAGCCCATCGCGGTTCCCCGTCCTTTTGCCGGGAACCAGTCAAAGATCGCCCGCACGCACGCGGAAAAAACGGCACCCGACCCCAGGCCGGCGAGGACACGCAAGGCAAAGCCGGTATGATAGCTATTGATCATTCCCATCGAGACTGTGAACAGCCCCATAATGAAAAACGAACCGAGCAGCACCTTGCGATATCCAAACCGGTCGGTGAGCAAGCCGCCCGGCAGCTGAGTGATTACGTAACCGATGTAAAAGGCGGTCATATAGCTGCCCGCTTCCGCCTTGGACAGCCCCAAATCCTGGGAAGCCAGCGGCATGATCGGCGGCCAGGACAGCCTGTCCACAAAAGAGAAGAGAAAAGCCATCCAAACGATGAGCAAAACGCCCATCTGCCATCTTCGTTCATTCATCCTGTATTCACTCCTTTTCATTTTCTTGATATTTTTTCAATATGACTAAATTCATTGCCTACCTAACTATAACGCATTTCTCGTGTTTTTTTATATTATCGCTTCCTGACGGAGCAATTCAGAGCGGACTGCCTGATAGTCGCCGCCGCTGTTCTGGCAGTGAAGCGCCGCTGCCACCCCGGCCGCCTGTCCGGTTGCAAACGCCGTCCCCATTACGCGGGCGGAGGCAAACGCCAGCGGATCGCAATCGATGATCCGGCCTGCGGCCCACAGGTTGCTTACGCCTTTGGCCTTGAGCGAGCGGAGCGGAATATCGTAAAAGGACTTGTCCTTGATCTCATGCCAGACATTGGGCTTTCCCGGTTCCGGGTGCAGCTCCACCGGCCAGCCGCCGCGTGCGATCGCATCCGCTTGCCGTCTCGCCTGAAGCACGTCGTCGCCAGTCAATGTGTACTCGCCGACGATATGCCTTGTCTCTCGGATGCCGATCTGCGGTCCGGTCTGCACCAGGTAGGCGCTTTCAAAACCGGGCAGGTAGCGTCTGAATGCTTCCAAATAAGCCCACGCCTGCCGTCTTCCGGACAGCTCGGCCCTGGTCATGCTGCCCGCTTCCAGTCCATTTACTTCTTCATCGCACAGGATCGCGAGCACATCCTGATTTCCTCCGGGCATGCGGACGATTGTCCCCAGCTCCTTGGTCAGTCCATCGATTCCGTCCGCTTTTCCCTTGAGAACGGCTTGCTCTACCTGCAAGGGGTGGGCATGGGCGTCAGCCGCCACTCCGCCGATCCGGATCATCAGCGTGGCTGACTGCAGATGTCCTTCCGTGTTTCCGAAGATGACCTCCCCTCCGGACAGACTGGCCAGATCGCCTTCCCCGCTGGCATCGACAAAAGCGGATGCTTCAATCGCAAACATGCCGGCATGATCCACGCACTGTATCGCGGAAATCCTCCCTCCGCTTGTCTCGGCTCCAACCACTTGGGCGTGCAGCAAAGGCTCTACCCCCGCTTCCGTCACACAGCGGTCCAGCGCCAGCTTGGTCACTTCCGGATCGAGCAGCACGATTACGGTTCCCGTGCGAGCCGTTCTTCTCGGGCCTTCGTACATGCCCAAGCGGGCGAGATGATTCAGGACGGTCTGTCCGACGCCGCCGACAATTTGCTCGGGCGGCTCTCCTTGCGTAAAAAACCCGCAGTAGGTCAGTACCGAGCTGTGAGTCGCCGCACCTCCGAAATACGGGTTGCGGTCGATCAGGATCGTCCTTGCTCCAGCCTGGGCCGCCCCTACGGCTGCCCCGACACCGGCCGCGCCGCCCCCCACTACAGCGACATCAAAAGTAAGCTTTCTTTGCATCTGTCTGTCTCCTTTTGAATGAAATTGATTTGTCCCAAATTTACAAAACATTTGTTTATTCGTTCAATCGATCTTTCCGATACCATTAATAACTAGGACTAATAAATCAAAGGAGACTTGCATATGGAACTCCACCAGTTTGAATATGTCCTGGCCGTGGAGAAGCATCGTCATTTTTCACGAGCCGCCGAGGCGATTTCCATCTCTCAGTCTGCCCTCTCCCAGCAGATCAGAAAGCTCGAGGAAGAGCTCGGAATCGTCCTTTTCGAACGAACGACGCGCAGCATTCAGCCTACCCCTGCAGGCTCGGAATTCATCCAATACGCCAGGCGGATCATCGGCGAGGTAGAACGTATCAAGCATGCCATGCAAGCCCACCGGACACTGGATCGCGGGGAGGTCACGATCGGAGCCGTACCGATCCTCGGCTACCTCGGACTGACGCCCGCTATCGCCGGTTTTCGCAAGTCCTATCCCGGAATCAATCTGGAGATACTCGAAGCGACCAGCGATCATTTGCTTCAGTGGCTGCGTGAAGGAGAAATCGATCTCGCCCTCACGACCTTTTCTCACCACCACGAGGCGGACGAGCACATTCACTACATTCCCTTGCTGGAGGACCAATTGGTGCTGGTGACAAGCCACTACCATCCGCTTGCCCAGCGCAGAAAAATCGATTTGAGTGAAGCGGCCGGCGAGCCCTTCCTCGCGATCAAGGCGAGCCACTTCATGCGCAACATCTGTGAGCAGGCATGCGAAGAGGCCGGCTTTACGCCGACCGTCATCGTCGAGAGCAGTCAGGTTGAAACGATTTGCGGATTGGTTGAAGAGGGCATGGGTGTGGCCCTGTTTACCTATCGCGTCGCCAAGCGCTTTCCCCGTTCCCGCGTCTCCGTCGTCAGGCTGAAGAAGCCCTTCACCAAAACAACGGGCATTGCGCTCTCCCAAAGCCATCACCTCACTCCGGCCGCCAACGCGTTCTGCCGCTTTTTGCAGGAGTGGCAAAAAGAGCACGACTGGCACTGATAGCACATGCCGCGACCCGTCAGCAAAACGGGCGGCATTCCCTCCACGAACTGCATCAGAGACAGCCAACAGAAATTTCCATAACAAAAATGAAACGACAAAAACCCCCCGAAAACGAAAGCGTACATCCGTTTCGGGGGGTGAAACCGTGTTTTATTTACCCATGATGCTGTAGCCGGCGTCCACGTGAATGATTTCGCCGGTAATTCCGCGAGACAAATGGCTCATCAGGAACAATGCGGTGTCGCCTACCTCTGATTGATCGATGGTACGGCGCAGCGGCGCTTTTTCCTCGATCTCTTTCAGCACGCTGTTGAAGTTGCGAATGCCCTTTGCCGCGAGTGTGCGAATCGGGCCTGCAGAGATCGCATTGACGCGGATGTTTTCCTTGCCCAAATCGCTCGCCAGGTAGCGGACAGAAGCGTCCAGCGCCGCTTTCGCCACACCCATGACGTTGTAATTGGGCACCACGCGCTCGCCGCCTAGGTAGGTCATCGTCACGATGCTACCGCCTTCGGTCATCAGCGGACGCGCAGCGCGTGCGACAGCGACCAGCGAGTATGCGCTGATGTCTTGCGCAAGCGCGTAGCCGTCACGGGAGGTATTGACGAATTCGCCTTCAAGCTCCTCGGTTTTGGCGAACGCGATGCAGTGCGCCAAGCCGTGAATGACGCCGACTTTCTCCTTGATTTCGGCAAAAGCAGCCTCTACCTCGTCATCCTTGGTCACATCGCAGTTGATCAGCAGCGATTCGCGCTCCAGCTCTTCCGTCAGCTTTGCCACGTTATCGCGCAGGCGCTCTCCCTGGTACGTAAAAATCAGGTTGGCTCCCGCTTTGCTCAGGGATTGGGCGATTCCCCAGGCGATGCTGCGGTGGTTGGCCACACCCATGATCACGATATTTTTTCCTGCAAGCATGGTATTCATTATGTATCGGCCCCTTCCTACGTATTTCCCTGCCATTATAACCGATCTTGTCTGCGGTTACGAGCAAATTCGGGGACAAACCGCGGAAAAGAGGCCGAATGCAGATTACTCTCCCTGCTGCATGGCTCGGGCAAGCTCGTCGGCAGGGGCGGCAGCAGAACTGGAAAATGCCCACGCCTCTTCGACGGGATTCAGCGGTGTTCCTGTTGCCGGGAATTCCGCCTGCATTTCTGCCGCTTCTTCGGTCCGGGACATCGTTTGGTCTTGTTCCACGTTTCCATAGCTCCTTTCGAAGATCGATTCTTGCTGCAAAAAAGCATGTTCTTAGACTAACAAGCCGGAAACGTGTTTATGCATGCAGATGGGCGCTGCTGTGAAAAAGCGTCATCAACAAGAGGTAAGCGATCATCCCGGCAAAAAAGTAGAGCGCTTGCCCCCCTTTTTGCCGGTGGAGGATAAACGGAATGAGATGGCTGGCCGAGACGTACAGAAACACGCCTGTTGTCAACGCCATCATCACAGGAACCCAGCCCTCGCGCAAAAATGGCTCCGCGATCTGGAAGCTGAGCGCCCCTGCCAAGGTAGCCGCTCCCAGTCCCGCCGCTCCCCAGAACGCCTTTTTCCGCGAGCGCGTGACGGCAAGCAGCAGAGACGCGACAGTCACACCGTCCGGCACTTTATGCAGAAGCATGGCGAACAACACGGACCACCCCAGTCGTTCATCCATCCAGAAGCTGGCTAAAAGAGAGATCCCTTCCACATACGAGTGAAGCAAAAAGCCGGACAACACGCCAACGATCCGGGCCGATCCCGCTGTCCTGGCGTTTTCCCCCGCATGCCCCATCCAGTCCAGCAAAAACAAGAAGGAAAAGCCGATCAGGACAAAGGGCATCACCCGCGTACTTCCCGCCAGCAGCGTATGGGGAAGCAAATCCAACAGGGTAATCGCCAAAAGCAGGCCCGCTCCTGTGCTGATCATCGCCAGAAGCGACTTCTCCGACCACGACCGCAAACAGAGCAAAAACCCGCCAATACTGCTTGCCGCCGCGGCGCCAAGCAGGACGGCAAGGATGACTGGCTGCATGGGACCGCCTTCCCTTCTCTACCTGGTGTATCCCTTCCATTCTACGCGCCTGTCCGGGTCATTATGTGTCTCGACAGAGTGCGGCAGCCTGTCCGAATTAGCCGAAATAGCACTAGTTTTTAGAACCTTTGTCGACAAGCGTTTTCCGGGAAAAAATGGTGCTATAATGAGGCCACCGGGAATACCTGAAGGGGAAAAAAGGAGTGATTCGAATGGATGTGCAAGTATGGATGGCTTCCAAAGAAGTCGCAGATCGACTGGATGTTCATGTGCGGACGCTGAGAAATTGGCTGGAGATGTTCGTTCCGGCCCAGGAGCGGCTGAAGAATCCGCAGGGTCACTACCTGATCAGCGAGGCGGGCTTTTCCTTGCTGAGCGAGGTGAAACAGAGAAAAGACGAGGGAAATCACTCTTTGCGAGAGATACAGCGGCAAATGATAGAGGAAGGCAAAATTCCGGAGTGCATGGCGGCAGAAAGCGAGGTGGCCGCCGCCGACGGACAGGCCCTCTCCCTTTCCGGGCCAAACGCTCTGACTCAATCCATGCAGGAAATGGAAATGAGCGTCTCGGAGGCCATCGTCCACTTTCAGCAGGAGCTGGCCCAGCTCTCCACAATGAACCAGCTGCAGTCAAACATTCTGCAAAAAATGGCGGACATCGAGGAAAAGCAGGAATCGCTCCGGCTTGAAATGAGGCGGGTTACCTTTGAGATGGATTTGATGCAGCAGCGGCTGACTCGCCGGAAGGAACGGTTCGACCGGCATCAACCGCGCTGGTCCCTCAATCCCTTCCGCTGGTTTACCCGTTCGAACCGCAATATCACGGCGGGACAGTAGAAATGAGGCTTTTCTCACAGACAAAAAGTCCTTCTTTTGTAATAAAGAAGTGACAAAAACCAAGTCTTTTGTGCTATATTTTTACTATTCGAACTGGTTCTTATTTCAGAATTTTGTATGTATATACACAAAGAGACAGGAGTCCTCGTTTGTGAGAAAAGTGAGCATCCACTCTGCAAAACCGGGAGAAACCATCGCCAAAACGATTTTTTTGGAAAATGGCAATGTTCTGTTGGGACAAGGTGTCGAGCTGACGGAGCGGTATATTCAGCGCTTGATCAATCTGGGAATTGACACGATTTATATTGAAGACAAGCATACCGACGACATTATCCCGGAAGATGCCATTCGAGATGAAACACGGAAACACGCAGTCGATGCAGTCTATGCCACCATGTCCGGCTTGATGGAGAAGTCCGTCCTGAAGCGGCGCACCTCTATTCCTGATCTGGGCCTTACCTTTCAAAAGGTGTTTGGGGAAATCCTGACCGATCTGAGCAGCCGTCGGGATATTCTGGTCAATCTTTGCAATTTGCACGTACTGGACGGTTATTTTTTTCATCACGCCGTCAATGTGTCCGTGCTTGCCGGGATTATCGGGCTGGCCAAGGGATATAACCAGCAGCAATTGATGGAGCTTGGAATCGGCGCGCTTCTGTTTGATATCGGGATGACCCAGCTGCCGAAGGAACTGTGGAACAAGCGGACAGAGCTGAACGACGAGGAGCGGCAGCGGATTCGCTACCACACCGAAGATGGTTTCAACCTGCTGCGCAGCCAGTACAACATCTCGCTTTTGTCCGCCCACTGCGCGCTGCAGCATCACGAGCGCTACGACGGGACAGGCTACCCCCGCCAGTTAGCGGACAAGCACATCCATGAGTACGCGCAAATCGTGGCGATCGCCGATGTGTTCGACGCTTTGATTTCGAAGCGGCCCTATCGGGACAGCTACTCGCCGAGCGAGGCTACAGAGCTGCTGTTTGCCGCAGGGAACAGCCTGTTTGATGTGGAACTGGTCAAGCTGTTTTTGCAGCATGTCGCCGTATATCCGATCGCTTCGACTGTTACGCTCAATACAGGGCAGATCGGCGTCGTGTCGGCGGTAAACCCGTTGGCTGTAAATCGGCCGACCGTCCGGATTCTGCAGGAGCCGGACGGTTCTCCTGTGGCCTCACCTTATGAGATCGACCTGTACAACAAGGAGTTTGTGAGCATAACGATTATCGGCTCGGTGTGAAAATGACGGCTGCCGAAACAAGTCTGCCTGCTGATTCAAATACCGTCATGCAAGCATTTCGTGCTTGTACACAAAAAGCTGGGCTCCATGTCCCAGCTTTTTCCTTTGGCAGAGAAAACAATCACGCTTGCTCTGCCGGTTTATTGCCGCTGCTTCGTTTCCGCTGGATAAACCCGAGAAGCAGCACGCCCGCAACGATCGCGATCTTAATCGCCGTTTCCGCTCCGCTCAGACCTTCTACCCAGCCCTCTACCACTTTTTCTTCAAAAATCATCTTGGCTGCCGCCCAAGCTAATATGCCAGATCCGATGTAAACGAGCCAGGGCAGCCGTTCCATTGCTTTCAAGATCAGCTGGCTTCCGAATACCATGATCGGAATGCTGATGACCAGTCCCAAAATAATCAGGACCATATTTCCGCCAGCCGCCCCCGCAATCGCCAGCACATTGTCCAGCCCCATCATCACGTCTGCAATCACGATTGTCTTGACTGCCTGAAAGAGGCTTTCACTCGCGTTGATCTGCTCTTCTCCGTCATCCTCAAGCAGCAGCTTGTAACTGATCCAGACGAGAATAAGCCCGCCGATCAAGTACAGATATGGAATCGTAAATAAATAGACGGCCAGTGCCGTAGCCAAAATACGCACAATAATAGCCAGACCGGTCGCCCAAAAGATCGCCTTTTTCCGGTGCGCCGGCGTCAGCTTTCGACAAGCGATGGCAATCACGACCGCATTGTCCCCGCTCAACACAATATTAATCGTGATGATTAGCAAAAGCGCCGAAAAAAACCCTGTGTCCAACAATGCCTGCGCCTCCTTGTTGGTGAGTAGTGTGCCACGTTTGCCGGGTAAAAAAACAATCCCTATCCTATGCCTGTCCAGGGTTGTTGTCAACCTCTTATTTCAGTATGATGGAAACGAGGAGGGTTGTCGAAATGTCGAAGCAATTCGTTATCGAAGCGATCATGTTGGCCATCTACGGAGAATTGATGGCTCCTTCGCAACCTGCAGATTACTTTATCCCTTCGTCGACCATTTACGAGCTGGAGGAATTCACTCACAGTCCCGAGCCGATCATGCCGGACACGGAAGATGACATGCATGTACGAAGGGTTATGAAAGAGATGAGTCAGTTTTTTGACGATCCGTTTAACCGCAAGCGCCTGGAAAAAGGATTGATCGCTCCCTGGTCGACGATTCCCTTCACATTTCCGAACGGTGTCACGCTGCACGTGGTAAAGGTGGATGACAACGAGATGTGGGGCGAACTGTTCGATCCGGTGGAAACCCAGCTGCTGCTTACCGCGATGCGGTTCGAAATTCCATTGATCACGGACCAGCCCGATTTTCAGGATCGCATTCTGGAATACGTCGTCCCGGTGCAATTTTACGATATTGACGACTTTGAGTTTGCGTTGGAACAAGGCATCTCTTTACAAGAACTGCGGGAACCGTAAGGACGGTCCGCTGTCAGCGAAGCGCCCAAAACCGGAAGGCTACTCAGCCTTTCCGGTTTTTTGGCTTTTTATTGATTGAAAATTGGCTCTTTTATTCCTTTCCGAAAGGGCGTATAGTATTCAGCAATAGACCTGTGAAAAAGAGGCGACAGTATGGGGCGCAAAGCGATTTATACAAAAATTTACAATCAATTGCGCTATCAAATATTAAGTGGAGAGTTGGCAATTGGCTCCCCTTTGCCACCCGAAAGAAAACTGGCCCTGCAGCGGGGGGTCAGCCGCAATACGATCGTCAGGGCTTATTCGGAGCTGGAGGCGGAAGGCATTATTGCAAGCAAAATGGGAAGCGGCCGTTTTGTGGTGGCGCTCGCTCCCGCTCCCGCCGGCGACCGAGTCAACTGGCACAATCGCGCTTTTGACACGCTTGCCGCCGCTCCCTCCCATATGGCCGAACTTCTCGGCGTGGCAGACAAATACCCGGATATCATCAATTTTGCCCACGGCGACGGCGGCAAGCATACGCTGGAATCTTCCCGCTTTTCCGATTATGTCAAAAGTACGGCAGAGCAGCTTCACTCCTACTATTTCACCTCCGTCCAAGGGCTGCCTGAGCTTCGGGAGCGCCTTGTCGACTGGATGGACATGGAGCAAATTTCCTCGCCGGAACAGGTGGTCATCACCAGCGGTTCCCAGGAAGGACTATACCTGATCACTTCGCTTCTGGCTCGTTCAGGCGATCTCGTTTTGACGGAAATGCCCACTTATTTCGGTTCGCTGCAGCTTTTTCAATCGCTCGGCTTGCAGGTTGTCCCGGTCCCGATGGATGCAGACGGCCTCCGGGTAGACGTGCTGGAGAGCATTCTGGCCCACTGTCGGCCGCGTTTCCTGTACACCGTACCGACCTATCACAACCCGACCGGCTGGACGATGTCGGCCAAACGGCGGAAGCAGCTGCTGGCCCTGAGCGAAACATACGGGCTGCCCATCGTCGAGGACGATGCCTATCGTCATCTCCATCTCGGCAATAAGCCGCCTCCCGCGTTAAAAGCGCTGGATCAGTCGGGTCATGTCATTTATTTGAACACGTTTTCAAAACTGCTGTTTCCGGGGCTGCGGATCGGATGGGTGGCGGCCAACCGCCCCTTCGTCCAGCTGCTGACGCGTTTAAAGGAGCTGTCGACCACGACAAATACGCTTGGCCAGCTCGCTTTGGCCGCTTACCTGCGAGACGATGCGCTCAGACCGCACCTGGAAAACGCTCGCTCGCAGTACAGCAAACAGGCTGCCATCATGGAAAGCCACCTGGACCGCTTCCTCCCGCTGGGAATTCGGTATGAGCGCCCCAGGGGCGGATTCTATTACTGGGTTTCCCTGCCGGAAGAGATCAACCCGCGCAAGCTGATGACCCGCTGCTTGCAGCGAGGCGTTTCCTTCACCTGCGGCGACATGTTCCTGCCCCGGGTGGCCGAGCAGCCTTACATCCGCCTTTGCTTTACCCACGAGCGGTCGGAGAAAATCGATCGCGGCATGAAAATAATCGCTGAGGTCTTGCAACAACGAAAGGAGCTGCAAACATGAAAACGGCATCCCCCTCATCTGCCAGCTGGAAGGAAGGCCTGATCGACGCCTTGCCGATCACAGCCAGCTATATCGTATTCGGAGCCATCTTCGGAATGCTGGCCGGGCAGGCCGGTCTTACCTCCTGGGAAAGCATCGCGATGTCGGTGCTTGTCTACTCCGGAGCCTCGCAGTTTGCCGGCAGCTCGCTGATTGCCGAGCAGGCAAGCGTCTGGGCCATTCTATTAACGACTTGTCTTTTAAACCTGCGCCACTTTCTGATGGGCTTGTCTATTTCGCCTCATTACCAGCGTTTTTCCACGGCGCAAGTAAATGGACTGGCCTTTTTTCTCACGGATGAGCAGTACGCGCTCACGCTGAACCGGTTTCGCCACCGCGAGAGCGATGTTCCCTACATTCTCAGCGTCAGCGTTGCGCTATACGCTGGCTGGTGCGGCGGCACGTGGATCGGGACGGCAGCAGGCGCCTGGATCCCTGATCCGGCTTCGCTCGGACTCGGCTTCAGCTTTACGGCCATGTTCCTTGCCCTCGCCTATTACCAGCTGTCTTCGCTCATTCGCATCTTTGCCTTTTTGCTGTGCGGGGCGGCGTCTGTGGGCCTGTCGTTCGTGGTTCCCAATGGCTTGCCTGTGCTGATCGCCGGATGCCTCGCCTTTGCCATCGGGTATTTCCGGCCATCGCAGGATGACGGAGAACAGACTGCCGCCGAAGAGACGAGAGGAGTTGAATCGGCATGACGACACAGACCCTTTTCCTGTTCCTGATGATGGGCGTGCTCACCTATATATCGCGCAGGGCGTTTCTCCGTCTGCCGAGCAAGCATTTTTCCGCCCGTTTAAAAAACGGTCTCAGCTTTATTCCTTTGGGCATTTTTGCCTCTTTGATTTTTCCTTCCCTGTTCGTGCAGTCCGGAAGCTTTGTGATCCAGCCCATGCTGCTGGTTGCCAGCCTTGTCTGTTTAGGGGCAATGGCCCTCAGCAAAAACGTGTTCCTCAGCTTTGGCGTAAGCCTCGGGCTCGTAGTGGCCGTCTCGCTGGGTCTGTTTTCCTGGTAGGAGACGGTTTTGAGAAAAATTCCCTCCCCATCCCGTTTGACCGTGGTACAATAGGGGTATAGTTTTGCAAAAGGATTTTGGGAGGGACCATGTAATGGAAACGGTGAAACTGCACGGAGATGCGGAATGGAACACAGAAGAAAGCACGGTTCATTCCATTCTCTTTCAAATGGGAAAAGAGTACTACGGCTTGCCGATTTCGCTGGTAAAGGAAATCATCAAGCCTTTGCCCGTGACCCGTTTTCCCAAGTCTCCTCCTTTCGTCGAAGGCGTCATTGACCTGCGCGGGCGGATTTTGCCGATCATCAACCTGAGGACAATATTTGGCCTGGAGCCGCTGCCGCTCACCGAAGAGAGCCGGTTTGTCGACCTGCAGCTGGATGGGTTGAATGTCGGCATCGTCGTGGAGGCGGTCTCGGAGGTTGTGCACATCCCCGCCTCGCTGATCGAGCCTGCTCCTGCGATCGTGAGCGGAGTCGATGGGAAATTTTTGAACGGGATTGCCCGTATGCAGGATAAATTGATTATGCTGCTCGACGTGGACGAGATCTTTTCCACGTGGAAAAAATAAAATGGCACAAAAAAAATCGTCTTTCCGCTATGCTCCGGACCAGCTGCCTCTCGCCTTCCTGCGGGGAGAGTACGATCAGATTTACGCACAGACAAGCCCTGCTTTTCGCGAAAGAGTCCCGGCAGCCGGATTTCGTTCGCTGGCGGAAGATTTCCACCGCGGCGTACAGAGCTACGAATTGCAGTCGACCGTACTGCTTGAGCACGCGAAACGGTACGTTTGGGTAGACGGGTCTGGCAAAAAGGGATTGGCGGCCGCCTTTGACGAGGAGGGCACGGTCATTTCCCTGATCGTTCTGCAGCTGGAGAGACATCCGGAGACCGACTGCATGCTCACCCGTACTGCGTTCGTTCCTCCGTTTTCCGGTGATTGGCTCACGTACTGGGGAGGCCAAAATGAGCTCGTCAATTATCACTACGCCTACCCGAATCAACGATATGCTTACGATTTCCTGATCATGAAAGAAGGCCGCACCTATGCGGGCGATCCGTTGGCCAACGAGAGCTATTACGCCTTTGGCCAACCGATTCTGGCGCCTGCCAGCGGAACAGTCGCAGGCATCGTCAGCGATATACCCGATAACGTTCCTGTCGGGACAATGAACGAAGCCCAGCCCGCCGGCAACCATGTCATACTCGAGCATGAAGCTGGCGAATACAGCCTGCTAGCCCATCTCAAGCAAAACTCCGTCTGCGTCAAGATCGGAGACCATGTGCAGCCAGGCGATTTGATTGGACTCTGCGGCAACTCGGGAAATTCCAGCGAGGCCCATCTTCATTTCCAGGTATCGGATTCTCCCGTTCTTCTGCGCGGGCACTCGCTGCCGGTCCGCTTCCGGGACGGACGCCGGGTCGCGCAGGGACAGCTGGTTTCCGGTCCGCATCGGCACAACGAATAAACCAGGCGAAGCAACGGGCTCCGCCTGGTTTTCAGTTTGTGATCGCTTTTTCTCTTCTTGCCGATGTTATTTTTGCCCGCCGCTTGCCAGATAAGAATAGCTGACCCAAACCATTTCCTCGATACCCAAAATCTCCTTGAACAGGTCGACTGAATCATACAAAAGCGACGCTCCGGTGTCGTCATCGAAATCGGTCAAAAGCTGCAAATCAAACAGGGAACGAAGCTGCTGCACCTGCTTCGGGGCGACAATCCGGCTGAAGCATTGCGGGCACGCCCGTTTCAGCCCCTTGCTGACTTCTCTTCGGTAATGGTCTGACTTTGCGATTCTGTCTAGAATATCATCGTACATCTGACGTACGTCCTCGCTCTCGGTAATCGCCTGATGCAGGTCTATATGAGGATAGAGGCGGGCAAATTCCGCTTCAGCCATATCCGCATCCAGCGAATAGCTGACCGTCGCGGACGAAACCTCAAAGCCCCCGTCAAAGAGCCGATACCCCCAGCCGTTGTCTTCCGCATCATGGAACCAGAGAAGCGGGACGCACTGACGGGACAGGTTGAGGATAAATTGCAGGGTATGGGCTGTCTCAAGCCATTCGTCCCGGAGGAAAAAGGCGTTCCAGTCCCGGTTGATGTTCCTGTGGAAATAAGGCTGCCTCGATTTGGGCAGGGCAATTAATACCTTCGGTTCGTATTTGCGAGGATACAACATGCCAGTCGTGAATTCACCCATCCGATTCCCACCGCTTTCTGGCAGGCTCTCTCCCTGGTCTCGCAACGGTTTGAGCCATGGTTCTCCCTACCAGTTTATTCATCAGGTGGCGATTATTTGCCGCGATCTTTATCAAACGTGCTCGTGTGGAGAATCGTATGTACCGCTCCATCCGGCCGCAGCTCCGATTGGTAAAGGTGAAAACGGGTTACGCTCCACGCCGGGGGCTCCGCAGAGAGGAGGCGTTCATTCCATTCCGCGACAGGCACCCCTTCCTGGCCGAACTTT
Organism: Brevibacillus borstelensis; assembly: GCF_037834415.1. GTDB lineage: Bacteria > Bacillota > Bacilli > Brevibacillales > Brevibacillaceae > Brevibacillus > Brevibacillus borstelensis_A. The sequence continues at coordinate 25,362 of NZ_JAUMSJ010000019.1, forward strand.
GGGCCTCTCGCCAGCGTTATGTGCGGGCTGTACCGCTTTTTGTCGTACTTCAGGCCGGGATGCAGATCAAAACGCTTGCCCAAGAGCAAGTGAAGCTGTCTCAGCGGGTCTGTCTGTCCGCGAAGACCCAGCCAAAGTACGCGGGGGCGCTCGCTATGGGGAAATGCGCCGAAGCTGCCGACCTGCAGCGAAAAAGGCGAAATAATCTCGCTGACAATCTCCATGTCCTTGCAGATTTCAGGCACCAGCTTTTCTTCTACCTCGCCGAGAAAATGAAGCGTCAAATGGAGATTGTGCAAAGATTGCCACCGCTCGGCCCGGATCAGGCTCTTCACCTGTTTTTGCACGTTGGCAATGTAGCGAGCGGCGTCATCAGGAATATCCAAGGCTACAAATAGACGCATCGGACCAATGTCCCTCCTGTCGGGAAATTCGAAAAAAAAGCTCGCCCGCGCGAACGGGAGAGCCTTTTATGCGGCCATCATCTTTCCAGTTACGATACCCAGAACGCAGCGAACGTATTCGTTCATCCTGCTTTCTCCCGGCTCCGCCTGGAAGGAAATGGTCAGTTCTATATGTTCAACATGCCCTGCCGGCGGTCTGTTCCAATACAACTCTACTTCTCCGTACAGGATTTCCTCGATTCGCTGCTTCGTCCACTCGATATCGGTCTGCGGGTCGCATGACAGCGAAAACTTCATCGTGACCGAAACCGTTTTGCAGTGGGGCAGATCATCTTTCCGTGTGTTCAGCTTTCCTTTTACAGCGACTACGCCAGCCTCCCCCCAGAGCGCGTATTCCAGCGTCGCCTGCAAGCGCGGATGGACGTGGAGCTCCATGGCGGGAAACCGATTATCTACCTCCAGCGAAAACCGCTCTGCGAGCTTTTCTACATCTTCCTGAAACCGACGGGCACAGTCGGAAACCGCCTCGAAACCATCAGGTTGTATCGTGAACATCCTCCTCACCCTCCCATGGAAAGTCTGTCTATATCTTTTCGCACTGCTGTATGGACTTTCCTTTGTTGAAAGGTGACTTCTTTTCTCGTTTTTTCACGAAGAATACTTTTTTTAACGGCAAAATCAACAAGCAGGTCGATCTGCCGGAAACTACTCCAGCTCGTTCCGGTATGGATTCATCGCTTCTGGATAGAGCCCGGCAAAAAGGACTCCGAGCCGTACTGCGCTCGCATCGTCCAACTCCAGATGGCAGAGTCGCCCGCTTTCCATTCGAATCAGCGGATACGCCCCGCATTGGAGCGGCTCGGCATCTTCTGTGGAAAGGAACTCCGGCAAAGCAAAGAGAAAACGTGAAAAAGGATTGGATTCGTCCTCGGACAGATGCACCACCTCAAACAAATCAGACATCGCGGGTGTGACGATGAGTCTCAACAACCCTTCATTTTCTGCCGCCCAAACAGTAAAGGAGGTCTCCCTCACTTCGCTTCTGGCATGCCGCCGCATCACCCATACAGCCTGATGGATGGCGCTCATGAGCAGATGCTGAGCTCCATCCTGGCCGTGTTTTTCCTGCAATCGCGCAAAATCGATCAAATAGGCCGTTCCCTTTTCCTTGAGCCTTGCATCGGGGAGAAAAGAGAGCGGTACGCTTTGCGCCTCCGTTTCTTCTTGGACCTCGGCACGTTCCGGAAGCTCTTCCGTTCTGTCGAAAAACAACGCTTCGATCATCGCATTCGCCTGTATCGCTTCCTCCGGCGAAAACGTGATTTGCTCCGTGTAAATGTGCGTCAGCCGTCCCTCTTCATAAGCCAGATAGTGAAGCGGCACCTCGCCTTGCTCCAGCATCCGCAGCGCCATGCAGCGATCCTCCGTCCGCTTGATGTCAAACGACAGGGGGAAGCCCAAAGGATCAAGCGGGTCGGAGAGTGTCCAGATCACAGCCAAAAGCTTGTTGCGATACGTTTTAAACTCTACGGAGACCGCATCCCGTGTCGATTCGCTAAAGGCGTCAATGCTCTCAAAGACGAGAAACAGCTCAACATCGCCCGCCGCGGCCAATCTGGCAAAGTAGGGCAATCCCTCTGTCTCCGCCAAATGGTACAAATCTGCATACACCGCGGGATCAAGCACCTCTCCCTGGGTTGCGGATGTCGGCGAAACCCGCTCTGGGTCGGGAATCAGCGTCGGGCGAAAGGACTCGTGTACGCTCATTTCTTTTTGTCGCCCCACTGTTTCACAAGCGGCCACTCCAGCATTTTATCGAGCAGGCTGCGGTCTGTCGCGTCGATATGCACCGGAGTTACGGCGATATATCCGCGTTTCACCAGATAGTAATCTTGTTCGGGAAGAGGATTGCTTCTGTCCGGATATTCCCTCGTCAGCCAGTATCCCTCCGCTTCGAGGTTGTATTTGTCTTCGTAGTGGTTCAAAGCCAGTGCGGCGGGGGCGACTCCGCGGATTTCATGCGGCGCAAGATGCGGAATATTGACGTTCCAGAACACCTCGGGAGCAAGCCGATCCTCCCTCGCCTGATCGCAGAACATCTGCAGCAGCGGGCGGATAATCTCCTCCACTTGACCGTAATTTTCCTGATCGGACCAGTTGTCATAGGACAGCGCTGCGCCAGGGATGCCGAGAATGACTGCTTCCCTCGCGCCGCTGCAGGTACCCGAGTAATAAATATCGCGTCCGAGATTTGTTCCTACATTGATCCCGGAAAAGACGATATCCGGCTTTTTGCCTTCTTCAAACAACAGATGGTATGCGCCTTTAATACAGTCGGCCGGATTCCCGTCAATCGTCCATGCGGTTACCGGCAGTCCATAAAAGGAATGCGGCGTCGGCGAGAGTGCGCTGCGGTAGGTCAGGCCGTGCCCTACCCCGCTTCTTTCCTCGGCGGGCGCCACCACAAAAATTTCCAGATCGGGCAAAGCCAGAAGCGCTTCAGCCAATTTGCGGATGCCTAGCGCATCAATGCCGTCATCATTCGTCAACAATACTCGCAACATGTCTTGATCCTCCCTTTCGCGACGCTGCTGCCCCAATTATTCTTCTCCGGCGAGCCGCGTCCGGATTCTGGCAGGCGGTCTTCTCCTTATTGTACCAAAAAGAAGTTTTATCCGGTCAAAAAAGCTTCCATTGATGCCCATTTGAAGCAGCTTGTTCAACGTAGGATAAAGCCGCTTATGGGTCTCGGAAAATGGTTCGCCAACAGTGGTTCCCCTTTTCGGACATGAAAAAAGACGTGCTAACACCGCTGACGGTTTGCACGCCTCTTCAAGTATTTTGATTATCCTGTCTGTCACCGCAAGCCGTTCGCCCGCTCACGGACTATTCGCCGACAATGTCCTTCCAGCGGTCGCGCCACTGGATCCCTTCGACGATCCACTCTTCCACCTGTCGCTGCTTTTCCTCGGGAATACCCAACAAGCAGGAAATCCGGCGAATTTCCAACGTTTCCGCAAGCGACAGCTTATGATCGACCAGCGCGATTTTGTACAGCTGCCGGAGCAAGCCGAGCTTCTCCGAAAGCGACAGGTCCACCATATCCTTGACGATGGTTTCCGGCCGCTTTGGATAGTCCATATCATCCATGAGAATTTGTCTTTCTCTCAGCGTAAAGTGCTCCGAGTTCACCAGCTCGTGAATCCGGCTCACTTCTTTGTTTCCTATATAACCATCGGCATGGCCGACGCAGATGATCAGACGAATGGATGCAAACAAAATATGTTTGTCCTTTTCGGTTTTCGTATACACCTCTATATCCTCCCTCGAACACGTAGAAGCATTTCTGTAATGTTTTATCGTTTTCTAATTATACGATGAAAGAGGAAAGCGGTTTCATATAAAAATGTGACATTTTTTTAAGTTCTCACCACAATTCGACAAAAGTCCGGCCATCCATAAGCGCCGAGCGCTATACCGCCAAGCCTGGCGTCCACCATCGCCTCGATCCGGTTGCTGTACAGCGGCAAAAATACACGCAGGCCGACGATCCATTTCATCAGCTCCTGCAGTTCTTGCGCTCTTTTCCGCTCATCTTCGGTCGAGCTTCCTCTCGCCACCCGCTCTTTCACCTCTGCGGCAAGCGCCGGAGAAAGAAAATGGGATAGCGCCGCCGAATCGTCGAACAAAAATTCCAGCAACGATAAGTGCTGCCGCTCATCCATATTGGCGCTGTCCAGGATGAAATCAGCTTCGCGCATCTGTCGACTGGCCAATACTTCAGGCTGGACATAAAAAATCGCCAGATCGATTCCGTAACGCCCCAGTCGTTCTTGCAGCCATTGTGCATCTTCCACATGATCGTATTCGGGCAGCGTGTAGAGGCTGAGCGTCTCGCCGCGGTAACCGCTTTTGCCGAGCAGCTCGCGAATCCGCTTTGTGCTGATCATCTCATCGCTTCTCCCGCCCTCCGAACGCTCTACAAGAAGCCCGCCCCAACCAACGGCGGGTTGTCTGTCCCCTCCCAGCTCCGCCAGCATCGCTGGCCGGTCGATTATGAGGTCGAGCGCCTCCCGGAATGCATCTGCCTGCAGCGGTCCCGGCTTGCCCACATTGCAGGCCAGGTATTGAAAGCACTGCTCCACTCGGTAGACGGTTTGCCAGGAAGAGCGCACACTCTCATTGTCCATGCCTGCCTCTTTCTGGGAATACACGATCCGGGGGACGTCCGATGGTCCAAGATCCGGTGCGGCCTCACGCTCAGGCACTTGCCACAGCTCGATCCGATCCAGAAACGGCCGGCCGCCAAAATACGGTTCGAACGCCTCCAGAACCAGCATCGATTCGTCATTTCGCACGATCCGGAACGGCCCGGTTCCCGCTGGCATCCGCCCGAACTCTTCCCCCATCCGCTCCGCGTAATCCTCCGGCACGATCGAAGCGTACTCTTTGCTGAGGGCATGCAAAAGCAAAAAATCGGGTCTATGCAGCAAGACCTTCACAATGTATGGATCGATCACCTCCACTTGCCTGATGGAGCTTGCCATCCACCGATGCGGAAAAGCCGGTTTGCAAAGCCGCTGGATGGAATAGCGAACGTCCTCGGCAGTCAAGGCACGGCCATGGTGAAACCATACGCCTTTTCGCAGATAAAACGTATAAGCAGTGCCGCTTTCATCCATTTCCCAGTAAAAGGCGATCCCGGGTTCAATCGTTTTGCAAGCAGGATTAAAGTGGACGAGCCCATCAAACACGTGAGGAACGAGATTTGCTTCCGAGCGCAGCAGCAGTCTCGCAGGATCCAACAGCGGCTGCGGTCTTGTGGAAAACATCCGCAGCATATCCAGCCGCTTGTCGTGGCTTTTTTGGACATGCAGCCCAAACTGGCTGTCCATCCAGCGCTGAAACGCCTCGCCGAGTCCTTCCCATTCATCCCGGTGACGGGCAACGAACTCTTGCCCTTCGCGAATATCCCCGCGCAGGATCATTTCCTGGGCCAGGGAAAGCACGACATCTCCCAGATGCAGCCGAAAGGTCAGCGCTGACTGATTCCCTCTGCCTTTTCCCGGGCGCCAGTCGATCCATCCCCTTTGCTGCAGCTTTTTTACCGTTGTCGCGGCGTTGCGCTTCGTACAGCACAAGTGGGCCGCCACCTGTTCCAGGCTGACGGAAATCGGGCGGGATACGCCTTGCTCCCGATAAAATGAAAACAGCCGTTGGTAGTGTTCAAAAAGAAGCATGCGCGATCCCCCTAAAACATGAAAAAAAACGGGCTGAATCTGTACCCTTTTTGTCTTGGTGTTTTCCCCGTACAATCGGGAACAACCCAAAAACCATTACAGAAAGGATACCAGATATGAACGAGAAAGCGACACGCCTTTTTTCAAGGTACCCCGTGATCCTCTGGGTCAGGCTCTTCGGCGAGCTCTTGACAGAGCTGTCCCGCAGCATGATTACGCCGTTTCTCATTTTGTACTTGAATGAAAAAATCGGGGGAAGCATCCCCTTGATCATGCTTGTGATCGGGCTGCAGCCTTTGAGCGACATCCTCTTTACACTGATCGCAGGTGATGTAACCGACCGATACGGACGAAAGCCAGTCATGCTGCTCGCCCTGCTTCTGCAAGGACTCAGCATGCTCGGCATGGCCGCAGCGGGATCGCTGGCAGCCTTTGCCCTTCTGTACGTGCTAAACGGCATCGGCCGTTCGCTGTTTATTCCGGCAAGCCGCGCAGTGCTGGCGGACAGCATGACGTCCAAACAGCTGACCGAGGCCTTTGCCCTCTTGAGTACGGCAGCCTATATCGGAGCCTCTGTCGGTCCTCTGTTGGGAGTCCTGATCTATCAGACTGCCCCCGCACTCGCTTTTCTCTGTACCGGTCTGTCGCTGTTCCTGTATGCCGGTTTCATCTGGTGGAAGGTGCCGGAGACGAAGCATCAGAAGCACAGCGAAACCGCGCCCGCGGAAGAGCAAGTCTCGTTTCGGAATGTCAGGGCACACCGGACCGTCCTTTCCATGATGGTCCTCGCTTTGCCGATCAGTTTTTTCTACGCCCAGACAGAGACGAACCTGCAGCTTCACCTGAAGAGCGGCTTTGCCAATTATCTCGATGTGTTGGCGTGGATCGCTTTGACGAAAAGCATTTCTGCCATTTTGTTGGAGTTTTGGCTGGTAAAAGCTACACAGCGCTTTTCTCCGCGCCATCTGATTGTCTTTTCGTATCTGTGCTTCGCCGCTGTCTCCTGGGTGTACAGCAGCTCCGACAGCATCCTTCTTCTCCTGTTCATGCAGCTGGTGTTTGTCATGGGAGAGAGCATCGGCCTGAATCATATGCTGACGATGGTGTCGAGGATGGCTCCAGCGACGATGCGGGGCAGGTACTTTGCCGTATACGGCCTTCATTGGGACATTTCCCGCACTCTCGGCCCGCTTGCGGGCAGCTTTTTGCTCTTGCGCTTCGACGGAACCGTCCTGTTCTCCATCGTAGCCGCCTTGCTCCTGATCGGCGCTTTCATCCAAAACGGTTTCCTTCGCCGCATGGAAAAAGCCTCCCCGATGAGTCGGGAAGGCTCCAGTCCGTAACAGCCAGCGTATTCAGCTTGAAAACTCTTTTCTGGAAGCTGCGGGCAAAGTGATCAAAAGCTCGTTTTTTGACAGACGGGCTTCAGCACTGCAAGCAGAGTTAGGACAGAAGGTACCGGTCCTCGCTGAACGACTCTCCGCCGCGGGCTTGCTCGAAGGCCCGCAGGAGATCCTGCGCCTTCATCGTCTGCTTTTTCTCTTGCGGAATGTCCAGAATGATTCCGCCGTCGTGCAGCATCAGCAGGCGGTTGCCCATGTTGAGCGCCTGCTCCATGTTGTGGGTAACCATGATGGTGGTCAGCCTGTACTGCTCGACGACCTTCTGGGTGAGATCAACAATCAATTGAGCCCGTTTCGGGTCGAGCGCAGCCGTGTGCTCGTCAAGCAGCAAAATCTTCGGCTCCGTGAAGGTAGCCATCAACAGACTCAGCGCTTGACGCTGACCGCCCGACAGGAAGCCCACCTTCGTCTTGAGACGATTCTCCAGCCCCTGATCGAGCTGCTTCAGCTGTTCGCGGAACAATTCCCGTTTCCGGCTGTTCACTCCAAATGACAGGGTCCGCCGCTTCCCGCGCGCATAGGCGATCGCCAGGTTTTCCTCGATCGTCATATTGGGGGCGGTCCCTGCCATCGGATCTTGGAACACGCGGCCGACAAAGGATGCGCGTTTGTGCTCGCCCATCCGGGTCACGTCTTTTCCGTCGATGATGACCTTTCCGGTATCCGGAATCAGCCCGCCGGAGATGATGTTCATCAGCGTCGATTTTCCCGCTCCGTTGCTGCCGATCACGGTAATGAACTCGCCGGGAGTGACGTTCAGGTTGATTTCGCGCAAGGCGATTTTCTCGTTGACCGTTCCCTCGTTAAACACCTTGCGTACGCCCTTGATGTTAAGCATCGCCTCTCCCTCCTTTCGCCGCCCGGAACGGTTGCTTTTTCCAGACGCCTTTGGCAATCGCCGGGACAGTCAGCGCGATGATCACGATCAGCGCCGTGATCAGCTTCATGTCGGACGGATTGAGCCCCTTGTCCAGGGCTAGCGCGATGACCAGACGGTACACGACCGAGCCGAGAATGACGGCCAGCGTAGCGCGGAAAATGGACGAACTGCCAAACAGCACTTCTCCCACGATCACGGAGGCGAGACCAATGACAATCATCCCGATCCCCATCCCTACGTCGGCAAAGCCTTGGTATTGCGCGACCCATGCGCCGGAAAATGCGACCAGGGCGTTTGACAGGGCAAGACCGATAATGGTCGTCGTATCCGTGTTGGCGCCAAAGCTGCGGATCATTTTGGAGTTGTCTCCGGTAGCCCGGATATCAAGTCCGAGATCTGTTTGCAAAAACCAGTCGATAAGGAGCTTGAGCAAAATGATGCCGATGAGGAAAACGAGTGCAACACCGGTGAAAAAAACGACTGGTCCCGCCGCCAGATTGGGCAAGCCAAGATCCTTGACAAAGGTATACAGCGTGTCCTCGCGCAGCAGCGGCAAATTGGCCTTGCCCATGATCCGAAGATTGACGGAATAAAGTGCGATCATCGTCAAAATCCCGGCCAACAGACCGTTGATTTTACCCTTTGTGTGCAACAATCCGGTAAAGATGCCCGCTACCCCTCCGGCCACACAGGCCATCAGGGTAGCTAAGAACGGATTCGTTCCTTCGATGATTAGTCTGGCTGCCAGCGCCCCGCCCAGTGCAAAGCTGCCGTCCACGGTCAGATCGGGGAAGTTCAGGATGCGAAAGGTCAGATATACACCCAGGGCCATGATTGCGAACAGCAAGCCCTGTTCGATTGCTCCGTGTAATGCCAGATTCATAGTATCCTCCTACGATTATTGCTCAATCACTTCGCCGGCGCGATCGAGCATGGATTGCGGAATGGTCACGCCCATTTTTTCGGCGGCCTTCTTGTTCAATACCAGCTTCATGTCGGCTTGCGTCTCTACAGTCATGTCAGCAGGCTTGCTTTCGCCCTTGAGAATTTTTACTGCCATATCAGCTGTCTGCGCGCCCAGCTTCGTGTAGTCGATGCCGTAAGTCGCGATGGCGCCGCTCTTGACAGAGTTCTCCTCACCCGCGATGACCGGAATCTTTTGCGATTCGGCTACGCCGAGGACAGCGGAGATCGAAGAGACGACCAGGTTGTCTGTCGGCACGTAGAAAGCATCCACTTTGCCGACCATCGATTCAGCCGCCTGCTTGACTTCTGTCGGGCTGGTTACGGCCGCTTCCCGAATCGACAGGCCGAGCTTTTCGGAAACGGCTTTGGCCGCGTCCACCTGCACCTTGGAGTTGACCTCGCCGGAGCTGTAGATGACGCCCACTGTTTTTGCCTCCGGCTTCAGCTCTTTGACAAGCTTCAGCTGCTCTTCCACAGGGTTCATGTCCGATGTTCCCGACACATTGCCGCCTGGCTTATCCATCGCCTTGACCAGGCCCGCTTCGACCGGATCGGTAACCGCCGTGAAGAGAATCGGAATCTCCTGCGTCGTCTGTGCCGAGGCTTGCGCGGTCGGAGTAGCAATCGCCAGAATCAGATCAACCTTGTCAGCGTTAAACTTTTGGGCGATTTGAATCGCAATATCCATGCTCGCTTGCGCCGAACTGATATCGTACACAACCTGTTTGTCTTTTTCATACCCGTTCTTTGTCATTTGCGCGATAAAACCTTCGCGTGCCGCGTCGAGTGCAGGATGCTCCACGAACTGGGCGATGCCGATTTTGACTTGCTTCGTTTCCTGAGAAGGCGCCGGCGTTTCAGCTGCCGACGGTGCAGTTGGCTGGGCAGAATTGTTTGCCGGTGTACTTTGTTGCCCACATGCTGCAACGGACAAAAGCAGCAAAGGACACAGAATTTTCTGCACCAATTGGATAGACTTTCTTTTTTTCATAATGTATCAAAACCCCCATTTAGAAATTTTTCTAATCTTACCATGATTAAAACAGTATGGAAAGCTGTAATCTGGTGCTTTTGGGGGAAGTGACGCAAATCGTTGAAAAAAAGATAAGAAGAGAGCATCGCGCTCTCTTCTTTTTTACTTCACGATCTCTTTCGCCTGCGATTTGAGCGCTTCGGGCACAGTCAGGCCAAATGTTTCCGCGGCCTTTTCATTGATGTACAAATCAGCTTGTTTGGAAACTTCTACCGGTGTGTCAGCGACTTTTTGCCCTTTCAGGATGCGCGAAGCCATCTCGCCGGTTTGCTTGCCGATTTGATAGTAGTCGATGCCGTACGTAGCCACTGCTCCCCGCTTCACCGTGTCGGTATCGGAGGCAAATACCGGGATTTTGCTCTGTTCCGCTGCTCCCAGCACCGCTTCAAACGAGGATACGACCGTATTGTCGATCGGGATGAACATAGCGTCCGTTTTGCCAGCAAGTCCCTGTGCTGCAAGCTGTACTTCAGACAGCTGGGAAATGCCTGCCTTGACCACTTCCACGCCCTCTTTTTTCGCCGCTTCTTCCAGTTCCTTCACTTGCACTTCGGAGTTTACCTCCGACGTCGTGTAGATCACGCCCAGCTTTTTGAGCTCAGGCAGGAAGGTTTTGACCAGCTTCAGCTGCTGCTCCATGGAAACCTTGTCGGAGGTGCCTGTCACGTTATTGTCAGGCTTTTCCAGACTGCTGACCAGTTGGGCAGACAGCGGATCGGTCACAGAGCTGAAGACGACCGGCTTGTCCGTAATCGCCTTGGCGGCTGCCTGCGCGGACGGCGTAGCGATCGCTACCACCAGATCTTTTCCGTCGCCGGCATACTTCTGTGCAATCGAGACCGTATTATTCATATCACCATGGGCATTCTGATAATCGAGCTCCATGTTTTTGCCGTCTTCGTAGCCGGATTCCTTCAATCCGTCGACAATTCCCTGACGGATCGCATCCAGCGCCGGGTGCTCCACAAATTGGGTCAGCCCGAGCTTGACGGTTTGTTCACCAGCCGCGGCAGGTGTAGACGTATCGGTCTTGGCGGCTTCCGGCTGGCTGCCACAGGCCGTCAACCCTGCGAATAAACATGCGGATAGTAAAAAAGATACAGCTTTTCTCATCTAAACTTCCTCCTCTAATCTCTGCTAAGCTAAACTTGTGTCCCATTATAGCATATTTTTTTTGGATGAAAAGATTTTTTACCGCAATGCTCCGCAAGCGTTTTTTCCTTACCTGTTTGGAACCGGCTCCTCCAGTTCTTTTTGCCCTTTTTGCGCTTCCCTCGAGCCTTTTTTTACCAGCACCCTCGTAATCCGGTAATGATCCACCTCGCCCACGACAAATTCACAGCTGCCCTGCCGCACCGTATCCCCCACTCGCGGCGGATGGTCGATCTGCATGTAAATCCAGCCTGCAAGCGTGTCCACTTCCGTATCATCGAGATCCAGATCGAGGTAGTCGTTCACTTCTTCCAGCAGCATCCGGCCGTCGAAGGAAAGCAGGCCGTCCTTTTTTTCCACCTCGGGCCGCTCATCGTCAAATTCGTCCTGAATGTCCCCGACGATCTCTTCCATAATATCCTCCAGCGTGACCAGCCCGGCTGTTCCCCCGTACTCGTCGATAATGATCGCGAGCTGTACCCGCTGCTTTTGCAGCATGGTCAAGAGACGGCTGATCGAAATCGTCTCCGGAACGGTCAATATGGGACGCATGATCGATTCCAGGTTGTTGTTCTTCCCTTCCATCAAGCTGGTCAAAAGATCCTTGATGTGCAGACTGCCGACGACATGATCCTTGTCCCCGTCGACCACAGGGTAGCGGGTGAACCGCCCGTGCTGGACGAGCTTGATGTTTTCCTCAAAGGAGTCGTCGAGATTGAGCACCACCATATCTGTTCGAGGCACCATGATTTCTCGGGCCATCGTTTCCGAAAAATCAAAGATGTTGTCTACCAGCATCAGCTCCGTTTGGTCGATCAGCCCGCTTTTGTGGCTTTCGCTGACCAAAATTCTGATCTCTTCCTCGGTGTGCGCCTCCTGATGCGGCTCCATCTTAATGCCGGCCAGACTGAGAATTTTTGCAGCCGACCAGTTGAGAAAGGCGATAAACGGGTACATCACCTTGTGAAACAGCTGGATCGGTCTGGACACGTGGAGAGCCACCCATTCGGTCCGCTGGATGGCGAGCGATTTGGGAGCGAGCTCGCCGAGGACGATATGCAAAAACGTGATGATGGAAAAAGCAATAATAAAGGAAATGCTGCCGACAAGCGTTTCGTTCATTCCGAAATAATGAAAGACCGGATGCAGGAGATGGGCGACAGCCGGTTCCCCGAGCCAGCCCAGTCCCAGCGACGCAAGTGTAATCCCCAGCTGGCAGGCCGACAGATACGCATCCAGATTGTCCAATACCTGCTCGACATTCCCCGCTCGCTTGTTGCCCTCTGCCACCAGCTGGGTGATGCGCGATTCCCGCACCTTGACCACGGCAAATTCGGTCGCGACGAAAAAGCCGTTGAGAAGGACGAGGATTACGATCAGGAACAGATTGAATACGCTCCCCCATACATCCATGCCGCCTCTCCTCCTTCATCGGGTTTCTTCGGGTTAGTGTAACCCACACGGTCCCAAAAGTTTCCCCTACCTAAGCGCCCGTGGCGAATGGAGCATTTTTCCACCGGGTAAAGGCGGTTTTTCTTTCTATATCATGATGTGATAACATGGTGCTAAACGAACATACAATCGGCGAGGTGATGAACTTGTCGTACCGTCCCGATTTGCCGATGATTGTCCAAAGCGATCGGACCATCCTCCTGGAAGCCCAGCACCCGCTGTTCAGCGAGGCGCGTCAGGCGTTATCCGGTTTTGCGGAATTGATCAAAAGCCCCGAGTACATGCATACTTACCGCATTACGCCGCTTTCCCTGTGGAATGCCGCGGCAGCCGGTTTCGCCCCTGAGCAGGTAACCGGGGTGCTTGGCACGTATAGTAAATACGGAGTTCCCTCCACGATAGTCCGCGAGATTCATGAGACGATGAACCGCTACGGACTTCTTCGTTTGGAAAAAGCGGCGGATCAACTACTTTTGACCGGCGACGATCCGCTGCTGCTGCAGGAGTTGACAAGCTATCGTTCAATATCCTCACTGCTGGAGGAGCATCGGGAGGAGCATGATTATCCGGTCAAGTCGTACGCACGCGGCTTGATCAAGCAGGAATTGATCCGGCTGGGGTATCCGGTACAGGATCTGGCCGGCTATACGAGCGGCGAGGATTGCCCCGTCTCCCTTTTGACAACCATGGCTTCCGGAAAGACGTTTTCCCTGAGAGGATACCAGCAGGAAGCGGTGGACGCTTTTTATGCCGCCGGATCGGCGCTGGGCGGCAGCGGCGTACTCGTGCTTCCCTGTGGAGCAGGAAAAACGGTCATCGGACTGGGGGCTTTATGCCAGCTTCAGAAAGCGACCTTGATCCTGACAACCAACACTACTTCCGTCAGGCAATGGATTTCCGAATTACGGGACAAGACAGATCTTGACCCTTCCCTGATCGGGGAGTACACTGGCGAACGAAAAGAAGTGAAGCCGGTGACAGTGGCCACCTACCAGATTTTGACGTACCGTCCGGACGCGGAGAGCGATTTTCCCCATATGGAGCTGTTTTCCAAACGGGATTGGGGATTGATCATCTATGACGAAGTCCATTTGCTCCCCGCTCCCGTCTTTCGGGTCACATCAGGCATACAGGCAACGCGACGGCTCGGCTTGACAGCCACGCTCGTCCGCGAAGACGGACGAGAAGAGGATGTCTTTACACTGATTGGCCCAAAAAAATACGAGATGCACTGGAAAGTGCTAGAGGAGCAAGGCTGGATTGCCGATGCCACCTGCCGGGAAATCCGCCTGCCCTTTGAGGCGAAGTGGCGGGAGGCTTACGCACATGCCGGAGCGAGGCAAAAATTCCGGATCGCCGCGGAAAATCCCCGCAAACTGGATGTGGTCAAAAAGCTGCTCGCCCGCCACGAAAACGATCGCGTCCTGATTATCGGACAATACGTCGAGCAGCTGGAACAAATGGCGCAGACGCTGGACATCCCCGTCATTACCGGAAGGGTGCCGGAAAAAGATCGGGCGTCGCTGTACCAGCGCTTCAAGGCTGGGGATCTGACCCGCTTGATCGTCTCCAAGGTAGCCAACTTTGCCGTTGATTTGCCGGATGCCAATGTGGCGATTCAGGTTTCCGGCACGTTTGGCTCCAGGCAGGAGGAAGCCCAGCGGCTGGGAAGAATCCTGCGTCCGAAACAAAAAGAAAACACGGCCCATTTTTACACCTTGGTGACAAGGGATACACGGGAACAAGAATTTGCTTTGAATCGACAGCTGTTTCTGGTAGAACAAGGATATAAATACGATGTGATAGAAATAGAGTCGCTGGACTGAAACGTTTCAGCATATGCCAGCGTCACATAGAGGGAAGGAGGCCGGAGATTCGATGCAATCCGACGCCGAAATCATTCAGCGGATTCTCCAGGGCGACATAGAAGGATACCGGGAATTGATCCAGAGGTATCAGCACATGATTTACGTGTTTATCTACAAAATGGTAAACAACCGTTCCGATGCGGAAGACCTGACGCAGGAGGTCTTCGTCAAAGCGTATGAAAAGCTCTCCACTTTTCGGGGGGACAGCCAATTTTCCTCCTGGCTCCATACGCTCGCCCGCAACAAGACAATCGATTTCATCAGGCGGCGCAAGTTTCATGATTCTGACGAACAACTGGCCTTTGTCCCTTCCCAGGTGCGCGACGAATCTCCCCAGGAGTCGCTCATGAACAAGGAAACCCGCAGGGAAATCGAGGAAGCTTTTGCCTTGTTGTCTGATTCGTATCGGGAAGTCATCGTGCTGAGATGCACGCATGAATATCCTTTCGAAAAGATTGCTGCGCTGCTCGGCATCGCCGAGTCGACGGCCCGCGTCCGGTATTTGCGCGCTCGCCAGGAACTGGCCAAACTACTTTCACGCAAGGAAGGGGGGCTCGTACATGAACTGCCAGGAATTTAGAAAAGCTTGGGAAGACACCACGAACGAGAGCACGCTTTTCCATATCGAAACATGTGAAGAGTGCATGGTCTGGATCGAAGCACAATTTGCAAATGGCGAGGAGGTGCAGTTCTTGAAAGAGGTTCCTCAGCCGTCAGCGCAATTGGAAGACAAAATTATGCAAGCGATATACGAGACAACCGGACAAGGATTTACTCCCCAAGCCGCATCCGTTCAGGCCGTTCCAGCGCCTGCCGTCAAACCGGCCCGCCGATTCAGGCCGAAGCTTTCTTCGCTCACATGGGCCGGTGCCGCTGCCATCCTGCTCGTCGTCGGGGCTGTCGGTTACCTGCAGTCGCAAAATGCCGGCCAGGAAATCAGCATGGAATCTGTGTTTGGCGGTGAGAATTCGCAAGGCACCATTGCTTCCGCTCCCGCCGAAAACCGCCCGGCTTCAGTGGCCATGGACGCTGCAAACAATCAAGCTATCGGCAAAGCATCGACCGAGTCTGGCCAGGCAGCGCCGCCTGCTTCCAAAGCATCCTCCGCTCCGGAGACGACCGGTCAGAGCGCCAAACAGGCGGATGCCTTGAACCGCGGGACCTTTGGCAATCAATTGGCCATGGATGTCCCTGCGGAAAAAAACAGCGAGCTGAAGTCTGCCAAGGAGGCCGCAAAGCCAAACGCGGCAGCTCCGGATCACAAGCGGCCCATGATCGCCGCCCGCAATGCAAACGGGAAACCGGCCGCAGAACAGCCAAAAGCGCCAGCACCAGTAGAGGCGCCGCTGGCATTGGCTGACCAGAACAACTCTATCGCCAGCGTGCCCGCCGAAGAGGAACAGAACAAAGCGCTGTCCAATCAGCCTGTAAACGCTCTGGCCATGGACGCCAATGCGGACGCAGCAGAGCAGCCTGCCATGGAGCAAACACCCGCGCTCGTTGGACCTGCGGTATCGGCCATGGCCAAAGCTGAGATTACAATGTCCACCTTCTCCGATGTGGAGACGGCGGCACACGCCTCTGATATGCCTGTACCGCAGACGGGACAGCTGCCCGAAGGCTTCTCTCTGCATGCGATTTCCGCTCAATACGAATCGCAAACCAGCCAAAAGGTCGTTCGTCTGACCTCTGAATACAAGCACAACAAAGACTGGATCAAGGTGGAAGTGGTTCGGAACGAAAACGGAAAGCGGAGTCTGTCCATCCCTGGCACCTTCACCGCGACTCAACTGTTTACGATCCAATCCGAGCAAGCAATCGCGGTTTCGTTCGAAAAACAGGCTGACGCAGGCGAAACTGCTCCGCAGCACGCTGTACACTTTAACGCCCAACCCGACAATCAGTCGCTGTACGTCGTTGTCACGGCAAAAGGGGTAACACTGGACCAACTGGTGGAAGCGTCAAAGCAAATCACATGGCAGTAAAAAGGACGCGGGATATTGCTCCCGCGTCCTTTCGTTAATACGTGGTTACCGAAGCTGCTTTCTTTGTTGGTGGTGGAAACGGGCTTTGGGGGAGGAGATGAAAAAGGAGAAAACGGCTACAGGTTCGGTGGGACACTGCATGGGGGTTGGACTGTCCGGCTCCATTCCAAAAGCAAAACCGCGTCCAAAAGCAGCCGGCTCGGAGAAGCGTTTCAGAGTTGGACGCTAAAAGCGTGTTTTGCTTTTTCCATTTCGCCTGGGAAGTGTCCCAAAGACCTTTTGCCGTTTTCTCCTTTTTCATCTCTACAGCTGCTGGTTTCCATCAAACATAAAAACCGTTCGGACATAGCCCGAACGATTGAGAGAGTTCTTGCTTGCGAAGAGGGCTTACGTTTCATAGCGAAAGCATCCCTTCTCAGCTTCCTGCGATATGGTTTGTCGTAAGCCATAGACAACCTGAGTTATCTCGCATGCTTTTAAAAGCTCGCAGAAGCAGTCCTGCTTGAAAGAGAAGCCTGTTTCCAGTCGGAGCGACTAGCGAAGTCCCACCCAGCGGAGCGGTGATCCCGAGGAAACAGAATCGCAATCTATGAATTCACTCCGTAGCTGCGCGCCGTTTTGCGATTCCCTCGGGATCACTGCGGAGCGGACAGTCCCCGCTCCGTGCAGGACGAAGACCGGAGCGGAGAATGGAAACAGGCTTCTCCCCACCGCAGCCGCTTTTCTATGTCGGTGGTGGAACGGGCTTTTGTGGAGGAGATGAAATACTCATTTTACGTCTTCCTCGGTCAGCGAGGAATGGTCCTCACTCTCGCATCCCTGCTCTACCATATGACTCTTTTTGATTGCTTGGAACCTTCTCATTGTTGGACGAAGCGGCATCACAGCCAAGCAAGCTGCCTACGACGTCACATCCCGCCTGATAAACACAATGTAGGCCACGACGAGCGACACTGCCGCCCACACGGCCAGCACCGTCAGCGAGAAAGGCAGACTCATGCCTTTGATCGGCGGCAGCGTTCCGGCCAGGTAGTCGGTCAGCTGGAGGTTGACGACGAACAAGTACTTGGCGCTCTCCCACGAGGAAGCCATCTGGGTCAAAATCGCGCCGCTGATCAGCGCGGCCATCATGATTCCCATGCCTGCGGCAGCGCTGCGGACCAATACCGAAACCATAAAGGTGATGGTCGCCACCACGATCGAGACAAACCAACCCAGCCCGTACTGCATCAGCAGGTATTTCCATTGCGGCAGCACGAAGACATCCGCCGTCTGCAGCTCGCCTCCCTCAATATCAAACCCGGTCAGAACCGGCATGTCCCAGCCGGCATAGCCGAACACCACCCCCGAGATCAGCGCGGACAGGATCAAGGTCATCAGCACCGTGAGCGAAGTAAACAATAAGAGGGTAAGATATTTGCTCGTCAGCACCTTCCAGCGCCTGACGGGCCTGGTCAGGAGCAGCTTGATCGTTCCTTCGCTAAACTCGGCCGATACGAGGTCGACGGCTAATACCACGATCATCATGGGCAAAAACAGCGATATCGCCTGATCCATGAAGCCGCGCGCAAAGGTAGGAGCGCCCGGAGCCATCGGATTGATGTCATGGTCCAGATAGTACTGCTGCTGCTGAACGCTGATCTTTAAAAACTCCCGCCATTCCTCCGGCAGTCGGCTGGACGCGAGCCGGTTTTGCGTATCGACGATTTTTTGCTGAAGCAGCGCCCTCCAGTCGCTCGTCCCCATCTGCTCCTGGGCGGTAAGAACAGAACGGTACTGGGCATAGGTAAAAATCGGGATGAGGATGGCCAAAATCAGCAGGACGACCAAAAAACGGCGACGGCGCAGCAGTTTGACGGTTTCATTTTGTACCAAGTCAAGCATGCCCACTTTTCGTCCCCCCTCCTTCCGCCGTAAGCGCGAAGAACAGATCCTCCAGCGTTACGGTTTTGGCAGCGATGCCGAGGACAGGGACTCCCTTTTGTACCAGAGCCTGATTCGCCTCGCTGATCCGCTCTGTGTCCATTTTGCACCTGAGATGTCCTTCTTTGGACACCACTACCTCTTCGACGAAAGGAAGAGACCCTAGAAGACGGCTGGCGGCCTCTGTCGTCTCGGCGGAAACGCTCCATTCCACCTGATCGCCAAACTGCTCCATCAAGTCTTTGACGAGCCCGACAGAAATGACTCTTCCTTTGTTGATGATCGCTACCCTGTCGCACATCATTTCGATTTCACTGAGCAAATGGCTGGAAATGAACACGGCGAGGCCCTCTTCTTCCGCGAGCCTGCGGATAAACTGGCGAAGCTCGCGAATTCCCGCAGGGTCGAGGCCGTTCGTCGGCTCATCCAGAATCAGCAGCTTCGGACTGTGGAGCAGCGCCTGGGCAATTCCCAGCCGCTGGCGCATTCCGAGAGAGTACGTTTTTACCTTGTCGTCAATCGCTCCCTCTAGATCGACAAAGCGGACGATCTCCTCGATCCGTTCAGTGGAGATGCCGCCGCTCATTCTGGTGAAGTGTTCAAGGTTTTCCCGTCCGGTCATAAACTTGTACAGCTCCGGATTTTCCACAATGCATCCCACCTGAGCGATAGCCTCGGGAAAACGCTTTTGCAGCGATACGCCGCCGATGCGGATCTCTCCGGCATCTGCGGAGGCCAGGCCGACGAGCATCCGGATGGTCGTGGTCTTTCCCGCGCCATTCGGCCCGAGGAAACCAAATACTTCTCCTGCGAAGACGTCAAAGGAGATGTCGTGGATAATCTGCTTGCCTCCCATTTGCTTGCGAAGTCCCTTTATCGACAGTACCGTTTCAGTCAAAAAGCAGCCCTCCTATCCTGCCACCTGCCCGGCTTTGGGCAAAAACGACTACGTTGTGGTACACTCAAAGTACATGTCTATTGTCACATTATACCACGCAACACTATTCAATACGTAAAGCGGGAGGTACCCATGCAAAGCTCCGGAAAATGGTTATGGCGCGTGTTTGGACTTCTCTCTCTGGTCTCGCTGCTGCTGTTTGCGGCAGGCTTCGTATTTGCGTTAGATCCGCGTCAACTGGCGCCTGAGGGAGCAGTTGGCCCCGTAAAGGAGACAAAGCCGCCCGCTCTGGCCCCGGCAGAAGGAGTCCGGCAAATCGTCGCGCTCGGCGATTCGTTGACGCGAGGTGTCGGCGACGCCAACGGACTCGGCTACATCGGACTGGTTCGACAAGCCTTGGAAAAAAAGAGCGGCAAGCAAATCACGCTGTCCAATCTGGCAATCAACGGGCAAGAATCGCCCTCCCTCGTGGAGCAATTATCCCAAAAGCAAGTGCAAAGCCAGCTCGCTGCCTCCGATCTCATCCTCTTTACAATCGGCGGGAATGATCTGTTCAAACAGTCCGGGGAACTGGAAGAAATCAATGCGGAAAAATTGGCCGCAGCCACAAAACGGCTAACGGCCAACTTTGAAGAGATCATCAAAAAAATGCGCGAAGCAAATCCGGACGCAACGATTGTGTATGCGTCGCTGTACAACCCGTTTGGAGACACCGAGGCCGCAGCGGATACGGTACAGCCAGTATTGGATTGGAACAGCGCGGCTTCCGCCATCGCTGCCCGCTATCCCCGCGTGCTGGTCGTGCCTACCTATGACCTGTTCGTCAACAAGGAGCAAGCTTACTTGTACACCGACCATTTTCACCCGAACTCAGCAGGCTACAAGCGGATCGCCGACCGCATCCTTCAGGCGTTGGAATAGAGCTCCTGGGGCTTTCATTAGCCTTGCACCCGTGCCGCATTGATCGATTGCCCGGTCTGCTTCACATACGCCCGCTGCCCAGCCCACTGGAATGCCGTGCTGATCATGGAGAAAGCCGCGACGACGCAGAACAGCGTGCTGCCCCCGTAGGTAGCCAGGAAAATGCCGCCCATCCACGGACCGATGAATTGCCCGAGATTGCTGAAGCTTTTGGCTCCGTAATACGTGCCGCGCATGTCCTCCGGAGCCATCCGGTCGATCAGGACGTCGGAGGCCGTAAAGGTGAGGATTTCCCCGATTGTAAAGACGACCATGGCAATGATGAACACGCTCCACGAACCGGCGAAGGCAAAGCCCAAATCACCCAGCGCATAGGCGGCGTTTCCCACCACGATGCTGGCGAGAGGCGTCCTTTTTTCCGCCCAGCGCATGAGCGGCATCTGCATCAGCACGACGACAACCGCGTTTACGCTCATCAGAATCGCAAACAGCTTCGTCCCGTCGGCTACGGACATTTCCGCGTATTTTGCCAAGGTAGAAGACATTTGCGAATAGCCGATCGCCCCGAATACGCCAGCCACCATGTACAGGCGAAACGCCTTGTCCTTGACGACGACTTCAAAAGCCCGCTGAAAGCTGACCGCTTCCTTTTTCTGCCCCTCGATCTTTTTGATCCCAAACACATTCAGCATAATCTGCAAACTGATCACGTACACGAGGTAAATGGCCGCCGTAACGAGAAAGGGCAGGGCAGCGGAAGTCATGGCCAGCATCGCTCCCAATATCGGCCCTACCGCTACCCCGACGTTGATCGCCGTATAGCGGAGCCCGAATACCCGGAAGCGTTTTTCCGGCGCAGTGATATCCGCCATCAGCGCTTGCGAAACAGGCTCGTAAAAAGACCGGCACAGCCCGCCGACGATATTGAGCAGCAGGAACAAGAGCGGACTTTTCCCAAACGCAAAACCGACGAACACGAGCATCCATACATAAAGCGCACCGATCATGACGCGGCGGCGCCCGATCTTGTCCGAAAGGGTTCCCCCAAAAAATCCCCCGACTGTTCCTGCCAGCGCACCGGCACCGATCGTCAATCCGATCATCCCGAGGTCCATGTCCGTGTGGTTGGACAAAAACAGAAACAGAAAGGGCATGCTCATCGAGCTGGCAGCCCGCACGAATACCGTCCCGACCACCAATGACCAGACAATCGGATGAAACTCACGAAACATGGCCTTGACCCTACTCATATTTTTCTCTCCTCTAGGAGTTCTGCTCTTCTACCAATTCCGAACAGTTCCGTAAGTTTTTTTTTATTGTAGTGAGCGGCCCTTTATTCGTCAATCGACTTTGAAGCTTTTCAATTATGGAAAATTTCGATGAGCACCGCCGATAATTTGATAAGGACGGAAAAACGAGGGGGCGAAGAGAGGCGAAAGCACAAAGAAGCCGGGGCACTTCCCCGGCTGTCGTCGCAATCGTTTTATTCCACCATGATCTGACCGATCAATTCATTCTGTTCATTCCACTTTACGGCATGGTAAATGGCATCGTGGTAGAAGGTAAACCACGCTCCGTCTTTTATCCCTTGCTTGACCCATTTTTCTTTTGCAAAAATGGAATCCATCGGGTAATCATCATAGGCCAGCACCCAAAGGGAATTTTGATGCGCATGGGTCGGCATCAGGTCAGCCATGTGCAGGGCGAGCTCTTCTCCGCTTTCCATTCGGACGATGCAATGTCCCTGACTGTGTCCACCCGTGTGGTGCATCGTGACGCCCGGAACAACCGAAAGCTCGGAGCCAAACGTCTGTACCTGGTGTTCGATCGGACGCCAGTTCTCCTCCCAGTATGTATTGCGGGAACGGATGTTGGGGTTTCTCATTTCCGCCCACTCCTGCTCCTGTACATAAATGACGGCTCGGGGGAAGGTGGAGGACAGCTGGCCGCCGTCCTTGAGCGATACAAGCCCGTTCGCGTGATCATAGTGCATGTGGGTCATCAGCACGATATCGATATCCTCAGGAGAAAGCCCCACCGCTTCTAAAGACTCAAGCACCTCTGATTCTTCCTGCAATCCGAAATTGCGCTTCTGCTTCTCGGTCAAACGGTCTTTCCCCATCCCCGACTCGATCAGGATGCGCTTTCCGCCCGCTTGCAGGAGAATGGGGTCAGCCCGAAGCGGGATCTGGTTCAGCTCGTTGTTTGGGTAACGCTTGCTCCACAGGGGCTTTGGCACGACCCCAAACATCGCTCCTCCGTCCAACTGCGTCAGGCCGCCTCTCAGCCACATCAGGGAAAACTCCCCCAGCTTCCATTCTGTCAACTTCATAGCCTCATCTCCTGTCTTTAAATAGAGTCGGGATAGTGAAAAAGCACCCTGCTTGGGTGCCCTATTGTTTGACTGCTACGTTGACCGTACGAGTCGCAGGCGACATTTCCAGGTAAATTTCACTGGAAATGGCCTGGACAGACAGATCCGAATCGCAGCGTTTATGACTGAGCACGAGTTGTGCGATTTTCTCGGTTTCGTGATAAATGCTGATCAACGTTTGCAGCGGATTGGCACTGCCGCCGGCAATCACTTTAAAACCCGGGGCTATTGTAAACGTCCATCCCTCCACTTTTACGACCCGCTCGGTAGAGTGCAAGAAATGACGTTTTCCCAATAAAATGCCATTGTGATTCATCAAGGCGAGAGCCCCCATTCAAATTGATTTGAACAGCACATATTTATTTTGCAAAAAAACATGTACAAATGATAGTCTTTCGACAAAAGATCCTAAAAGCCGACAATATTCCAATCTAGTTCGAATGGATTATATATTCCTGCCGATCGAAGCACCTTCGTAAATGGCCCGTTTGGCGTCCAGCTCCCCTGCCTCTCTGGCTCCGCCGATCAGATGGACGGGCAGCTTATCCCGCAATGCTTCGTACAAGCGGTTGTTTGGCGTGTTGCCCGCCGCGATTACGACCGTGTCTGCCGGCAGCAGCTTCTCTTCTCCGCGATAGATGATCCGCACGCCCTCTTGCGTAATTTCGCGGTACTCCACCTCTGTCAGCATTTCCACACCTTGCCGTTTCAAATTGGCGAGCACAGCCCAGCGGGTCGTTTTGCCCAGTCCCGTTCCCACATGCTTTCCGCGCCTTACAATCGAGATTCGCCTTGCACTCGTCTGCATTTGATGCAGCTGCTTTGGCTCGACAATTCGATACTCCAGCAAATATTTCATCGTCTCGGAAGACAGCTGGGCTGTTTCTGCCAGGAGGTGGGACAAGTCACAAGCGATGCCTCCAGCTCCGACTACTACGACCCGTCTCCCTACGCTCACCTTTTTTTCAAACACTTGCGCATAGCTGACTACATGCGGAAGATCGATGCCGGGAAGCTCCGGTATGCGGGGGATGACGCCTGTCGCAATCACCGCTTCATCGAATCCTTCGGCGATCAGCTGATCTGCACTCGTCTCCACACCAAGCCTGATCTCTACGCCGAGCAAGCCCAGCTGCGTTCTGTAATATCGCAATGTTTCGGCAAATTCTGATTTGCCGGGGACCTGAACGGCGTAGTTGAGCTGTCCGCCGATCTGCTTCTGCCTTTCCAGCACCACAACCTGATGGCCGCGCTCGGCGAGTACCCGTGCCGCTTCCAATCCTGCCGGGCCCGCTCCTACTACGGCCACTTTTTTCCTTACAGTCGCAGCCGTCAGCTTCCACTCCTCTTCCCTGCCGGCCATCGGGTTTACGAGACAGGATGCCGTCTTGCCTTCAAAGATGTGGTCCAGACAAGCCTGGTTGCAGGCGATGCACGTGTTTACCTCGTCAAACCTGCCTTCCATGCTCTTGCTGACGATATGCGGGTCGGCGAGCAGCGGCCTTGCCATCGAGACCATATCCGCATGCTGGTCCACCAGGATCGCGTCCGCCTGCCGGATATCGTTGATGCGATTGCTGGCGATGACGGGAATCTTTACGGCATCCTTGATCTGTTTGGCTACCCAAACATAGGCGCCGCGCGGAACCATCATTGCGATCGTAGGGACTTTTGATTCATGCCAGCCGATCCCGACGTTGAGCGCATTTGCTCCCGCCGCCTCGATCTGTCTGGCAAACTCGAGCGTTTCTTCCATCGTCGTGCTGTCCGGTACAAGGTCCAGGCCGGATATGCGGAAAATGACCGGATATCCTTCCCCGACCGCACCTCTGACCCGTTTCATCACCTCAATGCCAAACCGCGCCCTGCCCGCGAAGTCTCCTCCCCACAGGTCAGTGCGATGGTTGGTGACAGGGGACAAAAATTGATTGATCAAGTATCCTTCCGATCCCATGATTTCTACGCCGTCGAACCCTGCCCGCTTGGCCCGCAGTGCCGCATCGGCAAACGCCTGTATCGTCCGCTCGATCTCTTCCGGCGCAAGCTCGCGGGGCTTTGTCCGGTTGATGGGAGCCTGCAAAGGAGAGGGAGCAACCGGATCGAGACCAGTCGTCTCTTTGTAGGCGTAGCGACCAGCGTGAAAAAGCTGCATCGCGATTTTTCCGCCCGCTGCGTGCACTGCTTGCGGAAGAATGCTCAGCTGCTCGACGTGATGGTCAGCGTACGCATTGCAGTACGCTTCTCCCATGCCGCCCTCCGGCAGGACTGCGACTCCACCTGTTACGATCAGGCCCACTTTTCCTCTTGCCCTTTCGGCATAAAACGCGGCCAGCCGCTGCACGCCCCCCTCCAGCTTTTCCAGGCCGACGTGCATCGATCCCATCATGACCCGATTAGCCAGCGTCATCTGTCCGATTTGAATCGGTTCAAACACCCGTCTGATCGCCACTTGCAGCTCACTCCTTTTCATCTGACTGAATGCTCACTCATTTCATTTGGTTAAACAATTCTCCACACTCCTTTCGTTTTCCTGCTCATCATGTGGGCTACGCCACTCCTGAGAGCTGAAGCAATTTTCCCAAGTCTTTAGCAGCCTGCTCGATGATCTTCTCTGTTCCCTCCTGATCGGAGAAATCCAGGACGAAATGATAATCCAGGATGATCGAGGATTCGGCCAATCGGTCCGGAGCGAGGAAACGCTTTTTCTCCGAAAGAGATACTTCCGCCACTACCTCTCTCGCCCGCTCCCACAAGCGCGTTCCCTCTTCCAAAAGGCCGATGTTCCGGTACTCCAGCTCAATCTCCACTTCGCAGCTTTTCCCCGGCGCAAGCTCGCAGAGAAATACGGAGGCGGCCGGCTGTTCACCTTCAGCTGAAGCGACGATCAGCGTAACCTCCCTTGTTTCCTCGTCCTCCAGCAAGGAATGCTCCGAACGCAATATCACATCGTTGATTACGGCATTTTCCGGCATGTTTTGGTCCCATAGCTCGATCAGTCTTTGCAGCATTACGTCTATTCCCCCTGTTGCACACTATGTTCCTATCCGCAGTATACCATGCCGGGGACCAACGAAAAACGAAAAACCCCCTTCATGGCGAAGGGGTGGGTGTATTGTTCAAGTCTTTGTTATTGACGAATTCGGAGAGCCAGGCACGCCTTACTTCCTTGTTGGGGCAAAAAGCGAGCACGTAGCTTTCACCGCGCATGTATTTTTCCTTGATCCAATCCTTATGTTTGCGAAAAAACGCCTGTTGAAAGTCGATTGGCATTTGCTGGTATTCTTCAAGGGCCGAGGGGTTCTGGAGAAAAAAATCTTCATCATATATGATTTCTTCGTTTTGTTGGCGGCTGATCAGGTACACGAACGCGATCACCAGAAACAGGTTGACCAGTAAAATTGTCATCCAAATCCCTCCCTGTCCGTTCCATTTATCAGATTTATCTGTCTTCTCAGCATATTATTATTTTACCATGCTTTTGGTGTTTTTAAACCACTTTGCAATGATTTATTCAAAAACTTTTTTATGAATGATTTCTAAGAAGCATCATTCCATAAAAAAGAACACCCGACATTTCGGGTGTTCGATTGTTTCAGCTGTTGATCATGAAGTGGTTTTCTGTCCCTCCGCAGCAGCAGGCGGAGCTTCCTGAAGCGGTGTGGAAGGAGGCTGAACGATATCCGGCGGCGGCGTTGCTCCCGTTCCCGGAGCATTGTCCGGTACCGGATTCAGCTCCCCACTCTGCTGATTGGCGTCTGGTGCCATAATATCAGGAGGCGGCGCAACCGTTTCCTCTGTTTCCTCTGTTTCAGCAGGAGGCTCTTCGTTCTTGATTGGACTTGTTTCCTTTTTTGGCTTCGCCTGTTGCGACGACGCTGCCGACTCATTTGTTTTCTTCGTCGTACGAGGCTTGCTGCTTGCAAAACCGTCATCCCCGGCGGCGAGAATCGGGGAGTCGTTCAACTTCGCGACAACGCTTTCCGTCAGTCCCATTTCCGATTGCAATGCGGCTCGTATCGAATTCAGGTTTTCCTTTGGCAGGTAGGTATAGCTTCCTTGCCAGTAGGCGCCGTTGTCCAGAGTCGTAACGGAGGCTGAACTGAGGCCTTTAAAATCAAAAGCAAGGCCCTTGATCTGTTCCTTGGACAAATCGGTATGTATATGCTTCGCTCCGACATCCATGATGCTGAAAATTTTGGTCAATCCTTCAAGGGAGCCTACTTTGTTGATCAAGGCCGAAATGACTTCCTGCTGGCGGCGGTTGCGGTCAAAGTCGCTGGAATAGTATTTGGTTCCCCGGTTGTCGTGGCGGTGGCGAACGTACCCCAGCGCCTGTTCGCCATTCAACACCTGGACGCCCGGGTTCAGGTTGATGTGGGTCTTGTCCGTCGGATCGTCGTAGACCAGCTTGCGGTCGACGTTTACTTCTACCCCGCCCAATTCATCGACAACCGCTTTAAAGCCGTCGAAGTCGACTGCTACGTAGTGGTCAATCGGGATGCCCAAAAGCTCGGTCAAAGTCTTTTTCGTCAGCGAAATCCCGTCTTCTGTCGGCGTCTGTTTCTTGCGCTCGGCTTGGCGCCGCTCAGCCTCGCCGTTGGCAAAGACCGAGTTGATCTTGTGGTAATCGCGGTACCCGGGAATTTTTACGCGTGTATCGCGCGGCAGAGAAACCATCGTCACCTTTTTGGTAGCCGGATTGGCAACCGCTACAATCATCACGTCCGTATTCATCGAGCCTGTTTCCGGACGGTTGTCGCTGCCCAAAACAACGAGCGAAAGCGGCTTGTCGTTATGGTATGTAGGATCGAGATTTACAGAGGCAGGCGATACATAGCCGTCCTGCGGCGATGTCACGGTATCAAGGGCATTGTCCACTTTCCAATAGACCGCTCCGGCGGCTCCTCCTGCGAGAAGCACGAAAAAGACGGTAAAGAACAGCATCCATTTGCGTAGATTGCGGCGTCGGACTGGTTTTTTCTGCTTATGGGCAACTGTACGCGTTTTTCCGACTGTATCCGGCATGTGCATCAATCTCCTTGTCAGCGAAACGCTTGGTATTGTATGGAAATATTCCCAAAAATAAGAAAAGTGCTTTTCGACGGGAAGCACTAAGTTTTTCTTCCATTGGTAAAATACTGACTAAGGTATTGTAGCACATTCATGTCCGGTTTTGTAGAAAAATGTTCCGCTCTTGCGAAACTCCCCCATCTGTGTCGATGAGGGAGTCCTCTTTATTGCTTTCCGTGCGGCGCTTGACTGAAACCCTGAACGGGGCCCTTAGGCTCTTTTTGCGTGGATCGGTGAGCGTCTCCGCCGTGGCGCGTATGGCTCTCCTGCTTGCCGTTTAGATCATTCGACTTTTTTTCCATGCTATCCCCTCCTTTGCGGCTAAGGAATAGTTTGTGCCGCTCCCGGGCTTCTCATCCTCCTATTTTTGCGTGCTATATACTGACATTACAGTAATGACGTTTGGAACAAACAGTGCTACAGTAAAAAGCAAAAAAATATACGGAGATGAAACTATGAGCGCCCAAACCGGCAGTTTGAATGCCAGTCCAGCGGCAAGTGCCGCTCCGACGGTTTATCGCATGTTGTTTGCCATTAGTCTCGTTCATCTGCTGAACGACAGTATTCAAGCCGTCATTCCTGCCCTGCTGCCGATTTTGGAGAGTAATCTTGCGCTGACGTACACACAAGTAGGCATTATTTTGCTCGTCGTGAATCTTACTTCATCCGTGCTTCAGCCGGTAGTCGGCTATGTGTCCGACCGCAAGTCCCGCCCGTATATGCCTCCGCTTGCTCTTCTGATCTCGGGGCTGGGCATGTTCGCCCTGGCCATGGCCGATCAGTATTACATCGTCCTTTTGGCTGTGGCCTGCGTCGGAATCGGCTCCGCTGTCTTTCACCCGGAAGCGTCCCGGGTCGCCCATCACGCTTCCGGTCCCAGGCGCGGGCTTGGCCAATCGATTTTTCAGGTGGGTGGGAACGCCGGCCAGGCTTTGGCCCCGTTGATGACCATTCTCATCTTTCAACCGCTCGGCCAACCAGGCGCGATGTGGTTCCTCGTTCCTGCCGCGGCAGCCAGCGCCGTCTTGATCTACGTCGCGATCTGGTACCAGGGCCAGCAGCGAGCCAAAAAAGCCGTACCGGAGGCTGTCGCCTACAGCTTTAAGCAGAAGAGGATGATCGCCCTCGGCCTGCTCGTGCTGATCGTGAGCGTCCGCTCCTGGATGAACGCTGGCTACCAAAGCTTTTACCAGTTCTTTTTGATGGATGTCAGAGGGCTGGAGTACTCCAGCGCGCAGCTTTGCGTATTTGGGTTTTTGCTCGCCGGAGCGATCGGCACCTTTATGGGTGGGCCCATCGCCGACCGGTTCGGAAAAAGGAATTTGCTGGTGCTATCCACGCTCGGCTCCCTTCCGTTGACCTTGCTGACGCCTTATGTATCGGGTATCTGGACGTACCCTGTCTTGTTCCTGAGCGGACTTATCATGCTCTCCAGCTTTTCCGTCGCCGTCGTCTATGCGCAGGAGCTGCTGCCCGGCCGTGTCGGCACCGTCTCCGGACTGATCATCGGCCTTGCTTTCGGAATGGGCGGCATGGGAGCGCTCATCCTCGGCTATCTGGCTGATCTTGCGAGCATATCCTTTGTCATTACGGTTTGCTCGCTGATGCCGTTGATCGGAGCGATCGGCCTCCTTTTGCCAAGTGACAAGGAAATCGCCAAATGGAATAAAAAAGCATAGGCTGGCAGCAAAACAGCCCATGCGCAACTAAAAAAACAACAACCTCGGACTCATCCAGCCTCGGGGTTGTTGTTTTTTTATTGTCTACACCAGAACTCGCTGCTTCAGTCCCATTAACTGACCGATCACAGGCGGGTACAGCTCCGGCGTTCCGATCAAGCTCCACGTATCGTCGCCAGTTTGGCCGACCAATCCTGAAACCATCCAGTCGGGCGCAAGCTGCACGGCGTCCTCCGCCGGAAGAGCGAGCAGCACTCGATTGCCCTTGTTGTTTTTGACGTACCAGCCGTCTGCCGTTTTCTCTTCCAAAATCATCGTTTCTTCTTTTACTGTACGGAAGGTCTCTTCACCGCCAAACAGCCGTTGATGTGCATCCTTTTCCAGCAAAGCGCGGTAGCGGTATGCTTCAGGGAGTGTATCCTTCAGCTCGGCCAACAGCGGCTGCATGACGGGGGCAAGCGATGTTTGATGCTGCTTGTCCAGCCATTTGAAGAACGCTGTCAACACCGACAAAAGGTTTGTTGCCAGCGTCTTCGTCGAAGCATCCACGCGCGTGAAGATATCGTGAACGAGGAAGTACGCCAGCTCCTCGCGGCGGAATTGCTCCCAGGAAAAACCGGGCCCAAAGGCGCTTCGAACGAATGAACGGAAGTTGTTCATGACCTCATCGTACTTTTTCACCGTTGCCTCGGATTTGCCTTCGGTCATCTCCTGAACAAAACGGTTTATCTCAGCCAATAGCTCCGGCTGAACCGTGTAGACACTCTCCGGCAGTCCTTCAATTAACGGTCTGGAGAGGAGCCCTGTGACATACAGGTCGTCGCTTTCGATTGCCAACCGGGATTTGAGCGACTCCACCCGGATAAACCGGGCAACGCCCTGCCCCAGCTTGTTGTCCTTTTCCAGCTGGTCCACCAGTTTGCGGAGCTTGTCTTGCATCGTCTCATTGTCAGACGCGGCGACCAGAACCGGCGCGAGACCGTCAAGGGCATCGTTTGCGGACAGCAGCCATTTTTCCGTGAAGTACGTCTGGACAGCCCATTGCAGCACTTTGGATGGCAGCGTAGGCTGGCTCGTAATAAAAAGGGTTCCTTTCGTCAGCTTCGCTCCTGTCGAAGATAGGGCAGCGATCGCTTCTTCCCCCGAGCTTTGCGGAAGCTGCAACAGCGCTGCCAGCTCATCCAGCTGAGGAGCATACCCCTCCAGCCAAACCGTTTCATCCTGGACAAGGACTTCAGCCTGAACCTCGTACAGCTCCAGCAGCGTATCCTTTAGGGCTGTAAACAGATATTCTTCCTTGCGCGGAGCGTATACCCAAATCTCGCGCGAGCCTTCCCGCTTTTTCAGCTCCAGCATCCGATGCGATTCAACCACCCGGCGCAGCCGGGAAATATCCGGGATGTGGTACACGCGGCGAACCATGCTTTGCACGGTCCGAGGAGCATCGCCTTCGCCAAACTGTACGATAAAGTGGTAGAAAGCCGTCGTGTACGTACGCTTCTCACTGTCGTCAGCCGCTTTGGCAATCTCGGGATGGGCATGGAGCCATTCCAGAAGCCCCGGCTTGAGGTGCGGCTGCAGGACAATGCTGCCGGTGAAAAGCACATCGCGCAATCCAAGCGAGAGCAAGCGCCCTGCTATCAGCTGCCCCGGCTCCACCTGAAGCGCATTCGTCCTGACAATGTAGCGCACATCGCCACGTACCGGATGTCGAACCGTCAACGCCTCACGGTCTACCTGCACGATCTCGTAGACGTCGAGGTTCAGGCGGGAAAACGCGCGGCGCAAATCAGGCTCCATCCGTCGCCCATGCTGCTTGAGATAGCTCTCCAGCGGCGTATCTCCGTTCATTTTTACGTCCAGTACGAGCCAGTTGAAGAAGTGAGCCGTCCACTCCGGACTCATGATGCTCTCCTCGGACAGGCCAACCTCGGCAGCAAATCGCTCCCGAAGCTCTTGAACGGCTTCGCTGCTCACCTGTCCGCTGACGAAGTGATTCAGCCGCTCTACCCAGCCCGCGTACTCTTTTTGCAGTTTTTGTTCGTGGCGGCTGCGGAGCTCCGTGATCGGCGTTACGACACCGCAGCATTTCTTGTATTTTTTCCCGCTACCGCAGGGACAAAGTTCGTTTCTTCCTACAGACATAAGGGGTTTGGATCTCCTTTCTATCCCGTCGCGGCATGCGCAGGGATCTAGCGCAATCCCCCTATAACTACCGCATATTTCAGGTCTTCGTATGTTCTCGTTTTGGTTCGTGCGAGATGCCGGTGTCCTGGACTGACTCCCACTCCTTGATAAATTGCTCAAGCTTGCGAATCAGCCTGACAATGCGTTGCTGTTCCTCCATGCATTCGGATATGGCCGCCAACTGATTGGCGGCGAACAGCTCCACCACTTTCCGTTCCATCTCCTGTAGGCGAATCCGATAACTCGCGATGATGTCGCGCAGCAAGGCAAACCTAACCTCCAACCGGATCTTGGCCTCCAGATCGCTCATTGCTGATCGTTGGCTGTCAGCACTTGCTCAATGCCAAGCGCGAGCTGCTCGTTGTTATGTTTCTCTTTCATCAGCACTTCTATAGCTTGCATATTGCTTTTTTGGAAATGGGCGACAACCTCCTGCGCCATTTCCTGATTGCGTGCCTGCAGCCGGTCAAGCGCCAGGCGAAGCATCTCCTTGGCTTCTTGATAAGCAGACTGAGATTGAGTTTGCACAGCGTTCATCGGCAATTCCTCCTCAAATTGTAGTTGTTCGTGTTGTTCATGTTGTTCGTTTTGTGATGCAGTCGGTGCGCCTTGCTGCCCTTCCGGTGCTTTGGCAGCAGATTGGGAAGCAGCCTCCTGCGCTTGCACTTCCGATCGTTCTGAAGATCCTGGGTTTACAGGCTGCTTCTCGACTGGAGCGGTGGTGGCAGCAGCCTCGCTGCTTGCTTTCTCCACTTCCCGCTCTACTTGTTCGCTGTCCCGGTCGGCATCGGCATCCTCTTCTTCCGGGCTTGCGATATCTTCCCGGACGATGATGTGAAGCGTCTCTCTATCTGTGCGAAAACGATCGTCGAGAGCAGACAAAAAAACGGAGCCCTGCGGCACTTCTGCTTCCAGCTCCAGGAAATGCGTAAGCGACCTAACAGATATTTGCGCAATGCCATTTTTGCGGCAAAATTGGTAGACCTGATCGTTGGCCAATGTCCAGTCGGCCAAAAACCAGCGAACATCCCCCTGATATTGAACAAAGCGGAGATCGCGCTCCAATTGCAGCATGCGCAAAATCTGATTCCATCCAAACTGCGTTTGCCGTCGAAGCTCAGCTACAATCTGTTCCAACGTCTTGGGCGATTGGCTGTCGCGCAAAAAACGATAGGCCAGATCAAACAGCTGATGGGGCTGGTACGTTACCTCTACGATCGCTTCTGTCCGCCCGATGCGAACAGGCGACGGTTCCATCTGCAGTACTTTGGCCAGCAGCGCTTCTGCATCCATGTCCAGAAGGGAGATCAGTCCGGTCTCGTTCAAACGCGCACAGATTTCTTCGCGAGGAAGCGAGCGTTCGCCTGACCGAAACACCTTTTTCATGATACTCGACAGGGTATAAGTTGGCCGTTTCATAAGCTTTCTCCTTCTAGTTCGCTTGGCAAAACAAGCGCCAAACAAATGGGAATCACAAAGGTATTCGACACGAATAAAAAAAATCCTACTACGGATTGGCTCGATTGTCCAATCTGACTGCATAAAATCGCTTGGGGGCGAAAAAATGACAGAATCCGGTCTAAACAAGAAAAGGAGCGGGATCTCCTCTTCCTAACAGGTGACAGGCCAGGCCCCTCGCTCCCTCGAAGCTTTTCTCCTTTTTGCTGCCATGTTCCGTTTGACTGCTTCATGTGAAGCTGGGCATAGTGGGCGTGATTTTCAGCACTTGCTTACAAACCAAAAACCGCCTGCCCATAAGCAGACGGCCCATTTTGACGGTAACCAATTTTAGGAATAACCTCGCCATATTTTCCGTTTGACGACCGCAGAATACGCCCACTCCTCGTCTTCCATGTCGCTCAAGGTTTGACCCAGCGCGTTCATTTTGCTGTCGATCATATCGAGGTGGTGAAACAGGATGGCGGTCGGCGTTTTTCCTGAAACGGCGCTTCCCCAGCCGTTCTCGACGTCGCCGTGGTGGCTGAGAATGCAATGCTTCAAGTGAAGAACCTCTGCGTTTCCAAGCGGAATGTCGTGCTTGCGGCAGATCCCGCTGACGATTTCGACTCCCATCACTAAATGGCCGATCAGTTGACCGGGCGTGGTGTATTCGGGAGCGATCGGGTCGGACAGCTCGTACAGCTTGCCGATGTCGTGGAGGATGCAGGTCGCGACCAGCACATCTCGATCCACCTGCGGATAGAGCGGAAGGAGCCGCTCTGCCGCCGTGAGCAGCGAGACAATATGCTCCAGAAGGCCGTGATAATACTGGTGGTGCATGCGCACTCCGGCAGGAAAGGCGCGCAGCCGTTCGCCGGTTTCCGCATCGCTCAGGGCTTCCGTGACGATGGTTTTCAACGTGCCGCTTTTCAGGCTCTCCACCGCTTTCATCAGCTTGCTCCACAGCTCGTCAACTGGAAAGGGCGAGACGGGCACCAGAGACTCCATCTGCACCTCATCCGAAGCGGTTGCGAGACGGACCCGCTGGATGACCAGCTGCTTCTTCCCTCTGTAGCTTTGCACGACTGCATCGATCTTGATGACCGACTTTACCTGTATTTCATCTTTGAGCTCCGGCGAGACATCCCACAGCTTGGCGCTGATCGAGCCCGAACGGTCCCCCAGCTCCAGATTGAGGTACTCGCTCTGATTGCTGGCGACCCCCGCTTCTTTGCTTTTTACCAGACAAAAAGCGACAACCCGTTCTCCCTCTTGATAGTCAAGCAAATATTTCATACATCGGACCTCTCACTCTATTTTTTTCGAAACAGCGTTTGCTCGATCTTTTTCACCAGTTTTTTGCCCACCAGCTCATCTGCGGAACGGACGACCCTGGTAATGACGCGAAGCAAGTCTTCTTCCCCGTTCCAATGCTCCTTCACGATGCTTTCGTCGACATCCACGAGGATTTTTCTCAGGGCATAGACAGCAAGCACCACATCGTCGAGCAGCCCAAATGGGCCTGCGATCGCCTCCGGGATAAAATCGATGGGCGAAATAAAGTAAGCGACGGCGGCGCCAGCCAACGCCTTCGACTGCAGACCCACGCGCTTGTCTGCGAGCAGGCGCGCGAGCAAAACAAACAGGTCCGGAGCCAGCAAAATGTATTTTGCCACTGCCTCGTTGCCGCTTTGTTCCCGGATAAACGCCTCGATCCTTGCTCTCAGCTTGTCGTAAAAGCGCTGATGCTGCTCGGGAAGCTCGATGGGCACCAGTTCTCTCGGCCTTTGGACTGCCGGCAAGTTTTCTCCTGTACCGCGGTTGTCTCGTTGCTCTTCGCTCATGAGTGATTCCCCCGTTTCGGTTTCGACTGTGCCTTTCGCATGCGCCAAAAAGACCAGGCTGCGATCAGAGCAAATACGATTACGAAGAAGATCGCCAGGTTTTTGGCAATAAGACTGAACAGCTCTTCCCAGCGTTCGCCGAGCTGCCACCCGAGTGTGACGAACAAGACGCTCCAGAACAGGCCGCCCGTATAGGTATACAGCATGAAGGTCGGGAACGGCAGACGGGTAATTCCGGCGAAATACGCGGTGAACTGCCTGACGCCGGGGATGAAATACCCGAGCGGCAGCGCCCATTTTCCTACCCGGTTAAACCAAGCCTCCGTCTTTTTGTACAACGTGTAGCCCAGTCCCAATCTTTTTCCATACCGCTCGATAAAGGAAAAGCCAAAGGTTCTGCCGATCCAGTACGCCGCCGTCATCGCGGAGACAGACCCCAAAAAACAAGCGATGAAGGTGGGAACGAGCCTCAGCTGCCCTGTTGACACCAAAAATCCAGAGAAGACGAGCAGCGTTTCCTCCGGCAGTGGCATTCCGATAATCCCCAGAAAAAACAGGGCAAACAGAGCTCCATAACCATAATGTGCAATATATCCGCCAAACGAAGTTACAATTTCCTCCATACACGACACCACATTTCAACCAGATGCACTACTCCCTCATTATGCCAAAAACAAAGCACAGGCACAAATTTTCTCCAAAGCAGACTTCCTGTTTTTGGGAATTATTGTAGAAAAATGACGAAAAACTGCACGTCAGCCGTGGCGTTCTTGCTTTCTTTTCGATATAATGAGTTGAATGAGTTGATCTGGTAAACGAGGGACAAGCCGGCATGTGGAAAAAAATCTTCCGAAAAATGAAGTACGAGTATTACAAGCTCATCCGGATGAAGGGGGCCCCATCCTTTGTGGCTCGCGGATTCTCGGTTGGCATCTTCGTCGAGTTTATTACTTTGCCTACCTTTGGTTTGGCATTTCTCCTGCTTTTCCCGCTGGTCAAGCTATTCCGCTGCAGTCTTCCTGCCGGATTGATCGGCTTCGTTATCGGCAAGATGGTCTTGCCTATTTTCATGGTATTGAACTATCGCTTGGGCTACTCGATTGTGGGCAAGCCTCTCCAAGAGCATCTGGAGCACAACAATGAGTCGATCGGAGGCTGGTTGGTCTGGATGAAGGAAAAGGGCCTGGCTTACTTTACCGGGAGCGCTGTCATGGGACTGATCGTCGCCATCGGCAGTTACTTCCTGGTTTACTCGGCCTTGCAATGGTACCGCCGCAAGCGTGCGCGCCGGGTTCCTGCACGGGGGCCGTCCACCCCATAGCAATAGCCAGCAGGCCAAAGACAGAAAATGCGTTCGGACATCTATGCGAAAAAGACCGGTACTGACTCCTCGTCAGACCGGTCTTTTTCGCGTGAAAGCTTGCATTATCCAAAAAAGCCCTTTTCCCGCAATTGGCTCATGATTTCAGCAACGGTCAGGTTGCCTTCTTGAATCAAGCGAAGAGTTTCCTCTACCTGTTCAGGGGAAAGTCCGTTAGCACCAAGGCTTTCTCGGACAAGGACGATGTTCGGACGGCGGAAGTGCGTTTGCAATGTCCGAAGAACGCGTCCTTCCATTGACGTTTTCAGCATCAGTTCGGTTGTCGACATCTGTTCCACCTCTTTACTAGAAAAATTTGCGCGTACCTTTCATTATCGTACAAACCCGGAAAAGAATCAATGTCTAGATCTCCGGCATCAGGCGGCGTTTGTGCTCCGAAATCCGGTGTAAGTAATCGATGCGCTTCTTGGCCTCCGGATTCGTTTCCCCTGTAATCAAAAGCCGATCCAGTTCCTCGTAGGTAAAGCCCATTTCCTGTTCGTCCGTCTGTCCTTCCCACAGGTCGGCAGAAGGCGGCTTGACGATAATGGATTCGGGAACCCCCAGCTCACGGGCGAGAATGCGCATTTCGTGCTTGGTCAGACTGGCAACCGGGTTAAAGTCGGCTAGTCCGTCGCCGCCTTTGGTCATGTATCCGACATGTACCTCGCTCCGGTTGCAGGTGTCCGCCACCAGGTACCCCTTTTGATTGGCGATCGCATAAAGCGTCGTCATGCGCAAACGGGCTTTGGTATTACCTCGGGTTTTATCATCCAGCTTCAATACCCCTTCAATCGCCCGCAGGATCGCATCGTAGGCCGGACCAATATCCACTGTATGCAAATCCAGCTGGATGGCCTCCGTAAGCTTGCGGGAATCCTCTTCATGGACTGGCAGGGAATAAGCAGGCATCCATACGCCGATGACCCGATCCCTACCTAGCGCACGGACGCAAAGCGCTGCGGTCACCGCGCTGTCGATCCCTCCGGAAATTCCGACGACGACACCGCCCAGTCCCGGTCCGTCCACCTGCTGGCGGATGAAGGCCACTCTCTTCTCGATGTCTTCTTTCACATGAGCCTGGTAATTCTCTAAATGCGCTTCAAACTTGTCCATCTCAAGAACCCCCCGTCTCCTACATTTCCTCCTCATCCTACCACGCGGAATTGACTGTGGCAATCGAGGGCAAACAGGTCTACACTATAGAGAGAAAGACTTACTAAATGAAGGAGCGAACCGATGATCATTCTCAAAAACCAAGAAGAAATTGAACAGATGAGAGCAGCAGGCGAGATTCTGGCTGCCTGCCATCGGGAGTTGGCCAAATTGATCCGCCCTGGCGTCACTACCTGGGAAATCGATCAATTCGTCGAGGGATTTCTGAAAAAACATAACGTAACCCCCGAACAAAAGGGATATTCCGGCTATCCATACGCGACATGCGCATCAGTCAACGATGTCATCTGCCACGGCTTTCCGACAAAGGAGCCCCTCAAGGATGGCGATATCGTCACGATCGACATGGTCGTAAACCGGAACGGATGGCTTGCCGACTCCGCCTGGTCCTACGCTGTCGGAAACATTTCTGACGAAGCGAGGAGGCTGTTGGAGGTAACGGAAAAATCGCTTTACCTGGGGATTGAGCAGGCCGTTGTAGGCAA
Organism: Brevibacillus borstelensis; assembly: GCF_037834415.1. Taxonomy (GTDB): domain Bacteria; phylum Bacillota; class Bacilli; order Brevibacillales; family Brevibacillaceae; genus Brevibacillus; species Brevibacillus borstelensis_A. Next base: position 63,102 of record NZ_JAUMSJ010000019.1, read on the forward strand.
TCGCATCGGCGACATTTCTCACGCGATCCAGACCTATGCCCAAGCGCAAGGATACTCGGTCGTCCGTGACTTTACCGGCCACGGCATCGGGCAAAAAATGCACGAGGAGCCGTATGTTCCCCACTACGGGCCGCCAGGGCGCGGGCCGCGCTTGAAAGAAGGCATGGTGATTACGATCGAACCGATGCTCAATGTGGGAACGTATCATGTGAAGATCGACGAGGACGGCTGGACAGCGCGTACACGCGACGGCAAGCTGTCTGCCCAATATGAGCACACCATCGCCATCACGGCTGACGGTCCGTTGATTTTGACCAAACAATAACAATAAGGAATGAAAAAAGTGGCCCCCTGGCAATCAGGCTGAGCCACTTTTTCGTTATGCGCGAACGCTGTTCGCAGCTGCGCTGGCAAACTCTTCCAGCTTCTTGACGTCTTTCTCCAGTTCGCGGATATCTTCTTCAATCAGCTTCTTCAGGTGCTGTTTTTCCCGCAGTACTTTGCGGGTCTGCTCCAGACGCTGGTTCATGTCGAACACGCCGAGATACACTGCCTTTCCCTCCCTATGTAAGTGCTTCATTCCACCTTACATCATATGCGGGAAGACAGAAAAGTTGCCGCCTAAACACCTCGCCATTTGGCCAATTCGGCGCGAAGGCGGTGCACCTCTTGGACAAGGGCGCGTTTTTCCAGCCGTTCGATTTCACTGTCCAGATCACAGCCGCGTCCGAACATCGGATCATACGGATCCGAGCTTTCATGGCCATAGGACCAAACCGGCTCCTTTGGCATCAGCAAAGCCAGCAGAAAATAAATCAGAAGCGGCAAACCCGTGAACAGCGTCAGGATCACCACACCGATCCTCACCAAGGTGGCGTCCACTCCGAGAAAACGGGCCACTCCCCCGCAGACGCCAAACAGGCGCTTGTCGTAACGAGATCGATATAAGCGTCGTTCCATCATGACATTCCTTCCTCTCTTTGTATCCGTTTCCGTTTGTACCTCCAAGATACCTGAAAGGAACGCCGATCAAAACTGGCCCTGGGGGGATTTGTCCTCCGTCCCGGGACGGAGGTCGCGGTCGGACCCTGTTTCGCGTATGAAATGGCATGGCGACGCCAACTCTACAATTGAGGTGAATCCGATGCCATTTCTGATCATTTTTTTGTCTGCCATGCTGACTGGATGCACGCTAGCGAATAACTCGCCGGAGCAGCTCCGTACAAACGCTGTCTTGCAAAGCGACAGAAGCATGTATTACCAGCAAAACGTCATTCTCCCTCCAGGAATGGAGCCGAACGCCACACCGTACGGAACGCCGGCGAATTCCGGAACAGCCGGAGAGTACGGCCGAACCCTCCGCAGGGACGCTGTGTCGCATTACCCAGGCTGGGACTAGACGACCCGTTTATCAAATAACCTGATTGGCGAGCAGGGCCTGCGTAATGCCGATAAAGTATTCCGATTCCCGCCGAATATGATTCAGCACAGTCGTCGCTACCGGGTTGTTGCGAAACGGCGCACTGGACTCGCCTATTTGATTGAGCAGCCGGATAAACTGCTCGCTCTGCTGCATCGCAAACATAACCAGTTCCCTGATTTGATGCAGCACCTCGGGACTTACCTGATTGCCGGATCTCACAACAGCTTCGATGTACCGAACAAACAAGCCTTGCGTTTGGGCAAACGCCTGCTCCCAGGCCATCAGCGCCTCGACAAATGGCGTTTCCAGGTTAGGCGCAAGCTCGCGAAGGACTACGGTGTGCTCGCTTTCTTGCTGCTTCCAGAAATCGCCTTCGTCTAGGATTCTGAGCGGCATCTTGTCGTCGTAGTAAAATTGCACAAACAACTCCTCCTCTGTTTCTCTTTGCCCTGGTTGGGTCCACCACAGTTTATGTGTCGGCAGCCCAAGGTTGTGCTTGCTTCCCCAAATAATTAAAAGACCGTCGGTTCGGACGGTCTTTACGGTTTATTCAGTTGGTACACAGGCCGCGGGCGCTCGAAGGGCTCGCCGAGTTTGGCGTAGGATTGGCCTGCCAGACGGCTGACCGGCGCAAAAGCCCCAATGTCTATTTTCCCGTTTTGGTACAGACGGTCATCCACATGGACGTGTACGACTTCGCCAATGATCAGATCGGAAGTGACGGGGTCGCCCAGTGTAACGATTTGATGGAGCCTGCACTCAAATTGAATGCGCGAATCGGCCAGCCGCGGCGGGCGGACGGCCGCACTTGGAGTCGTGCCCAGCCCCAGGGCATCTACTTCCCCTACCTCTGGAGGAAAATCGGCAGAGGTTTGATTGGCGACATCCACATTGTAGACGTCCACCATATTGACGACAAATTCTTTCGTCTCCGCTATGTTGCGGGCAGTATCTTTCCTGACGCTGCCGGGTTTTCGCATGACCGCAATGGAAACCATCATCGGCTCTATGCTCGCGACATTGAAATAGCTAAACGGAGCTGCATTCAGGACACCGTCCCGGCCGATCGAGGTCACCCAGGCGATCGGCCGCGGCACGATGCAGCCGATCAGCAGCTTGTATTTGTCTTGTCTTTCAATCGTGCTGATGTTGATTTCCACTAACAGACACCCCTTTTCACTCTGGTGCAGGCGGCAGCCAGCTGCTCATGTAATCCGGGTCCTCAATTTCCAAAGCCTGCTTGGTCACATACAGCGGTTTAAAGGTATCCAGCATGACCGCCAGCTCCTTGGTCTCCTTTTTGCCGATGCTCGCTTCCACCTTCCCCGGGTGGGGACCGTGCGGAATGCCCATCGGGTGGAGCGTGACGGACCCTTCATAAATGCCTTTGCGGCTCATAAAATTGCCGTCGACGTAATACAGCACCTCGTCACTCTCTACATTGCTGTGGAAGTAAGGCGCCGGGATCGCCTGCGGATGATAGTCGTACAGTCTCGGCACGAATGAGCAGACGACAAAGTTTTGCCCGGCAAAGGTCTGGTGAACCGGCGGCGGCTGGTGAATCCTGCCTGTAATCGGCTCAAAATCGTGAATGCTGAGCGCGTACGGGTAGAGGTAGCCGTCCCATCCGACCACGTCAAAAGGGTGAAAATCAAACATGTAGCTGTAGAGGGTAGACTGACGCTTGACCCGAACCTCGAAGGAGCCCTCTTCGACATGCGTATCCAGCCGCTCCGGCCCGCGAATATCCCTTTCGCAAAACGGCGAATGTTCCAACAATTGCCCGTGCTCGTTGCGGTAGCGCTTGGGCGGGACGATTTCGTTCTGGGACTCGATCACAAGGAATCTGCTCGGCGTCTTCGTCTCAATCCGGTAGGTCGTGCCGATCGGGATCACCAGATAATCGCCCGGGTAGTACGGAATCGTTCCGAAAATCGTCTGCAGCTCGCCTTCTCCCTGGTGGACGAACAGCAATTCATCCCCGTCCGCATTCCGGTAAAAGTAGTTCATCTCGTCAGTGGGTACACAAATGCCGAGCACGACATCGCTATTGCCCAGCAAATACGTTCTGCCTGAAACCGGGTCTCCTCCCGCGGGAGCATCGAATGTCTTGAAATGCTGATGCTTGAGATCGGCTTGCTGGACATATTCCGGCTTTACGTCGGCGACTCTTCTCGTCGATCGGACCTGGGTCGGCGGATGATGGTGATACAAAATCGATTGAATGCCGGAAAAGCCTTTTGTTCCCATGACCTGTTCCCTGTACAGCTCCCCGTTTGGCTTGTGAAACATCGTATGCCGCTTCTTCGGTATCTCACCCATGCGGTGGTAAAACGCCATCGCGAACCCTCCTATTCAGAAATGGTATTTGTTAACACGCCGAGTCTCTCGACTTCAAGCTCCACCACGTCACCGGCTTCAAGCCAGCGGTGACGCTCCTCTCCCAGCTCAAGAATGCACCCTGTGCCGACTGTGCCCGAACCGATGACATCGCCGGGATAGAGCGGGCAATCCGCGGACGCGCGGGCAATCATCTGGGCAAACGTGTAGTGAATGTCCTGGAAGCAGCCGCGGGACAGCTCGATCCCGTTGACCCTCGCCACCATCTTCAGCGCGTAGCGTGCCCCTTCTTCGCCGGTCATGCAGACATCGGCCAGCTCATCGGGAGTAACCAGCCACGGTCCCATGGAAGTGGCGAAGTCTTTGCCTTTTGCCGGGCCAAGCCCTACCTTTACTTCCTCCCGCTGAAGGTCGCGCGCGCTCCAATCGTTCAGAATGCAGTAACCGGCGATGTGGCGATCCGCCTGCTCCACTGGTATGTCAACGCCTGCCTTCCCGATTACACACGCGATCTCCAATTCGTAATCGAGCCATTTGGTCGACGCCGGCTTTTTCACCCGGGCGTTTGGACCGACAAATGCGGCCGCATTGGAAAAATAGAAAACGGGGAACCGATACCATTCCGGCACCATGTCCAATCCGCGGCGGGCTCGCGCCGTCTTGACATGCGCCTCAAAGGAGTAAAAATCCCGAAAGCTCCGGGGACGAGGCAACGGCGACCCCAGTGTGACCGCTTCTGCGGGGAATGATTGCTCCCCGCTTGCGATAGCTTCCTGCCCAGACAAAACCTGCAAGGGCTCTCTCCATCTCTCCCACTCGTCCAGCAGCTCCAGCATCCCGGAGGGCGCGCCGGGCAGGATGGAAGCGATGTCCGCAATGCGGCCCTGTCGAAAGATTCCGGTTCGCCACGCATCCTTGTTCTGCACTCGATACGAAACCAGCTTCAAATGCTCTCACTCCTTTCCTGAGTATTCATACCCACAAACTGTCAATCAAATGGAACCCAAAAAGCCCAGCATACGCGCAAGCCGAAGAAAGGAGCTGGAAAACAGAACAAATCCATTTTCACAAGGCACCCGATCAAGCTCATTTACGTACGCTGGGCTCAGTCTGCTCTCGGAGAAGACCTTGCGGGAATTCCCCCGCAGACGACCAGCAAATTCCATTGCTCACTGTTTTTTCATATGTATGATTATCATACCGGAAACGGTTGCAAGTTGCCAGAGGCAAATAAGTTTCGGCTTCTTCACTCCAGCCCGTCACCTTCAAAAAACTTTTTGCACAGCAAAGCCATATCCTCCGGCAGCGGCTCGTTCCACTCCATCTCCTGCCCTGTTCGCGGATGGGCAAAACAAAGCCTGGCCGCATGCAGCGCTTGCCGACCAATGTAAGCTCTGCTCCCCCCATACATGTCATCACCCGCCAACGGATATCCCAAAAAGCTCATATGGACCCTGATCTGATGCGTACGGCCCGTTTCCAACTTCAGCTCTACTAGGCTCATGCCGTTTCCCCGCCGCCGAACCCGGAAACGGGTTACCGCTTGCTGTCCATCCGGGCGAACCTCCCTTGTGATGATGGAGTCGTTCCGAAGACCGATCGGCTCATCAATGACCCCCTCTGTGTCTTCGCACACCCCTTCGACGATGGCGATATAATAGCGGTGCAGCTGGCGCTCCTTCTGCAGACGGCTGAATTGCTCGTGCGCCCACTGGTTTTTGGCTACGATCATCAGGCCGGACGTGTCCTTGTCCAACCGGTTTACCGGACGGAATTTGCGCTTCTCTCCCCGCTCCTGCCAATAATAGGCCACGCCGTTTGCCAGGGTATGGCCGCTGTGGTTTCCGGTCGGATGGACGACCAGCCCTGCCGGTTTGACGATCACCAGAATGTCCTCGTCCTCATAGCGAATATGCAAGTCCATCGGCTCGGGGGCGAGCATGTCCTCTTCGGCCGGGACGAGAACGCGGACCACGTCTCCCTCCGTCAATCGCTCAGTCACATAGACAGAAACCCCGTTTCGCGTAATATCCCCCTGATACTTCGCTCTGACCAGCAAGCGCCGGGATACGCCAAAGTCTTTTTGCAGAACGTCCCGTATGGTCATGCCCTCATGCCGTTTGGCGGCAGTTATTTGCAAAAGCTCTTCAAACATGCAGTCACACCTTCTGTCGCTTCAACTCCTGCCAGTATATCAAAAACAGCTGTGTGCGTCCTGTCGCCGAACAAGCACTAGAGAGAAATGCGGGCGCTTCGATCATCGCTGGCCGACGCTGCCTTCGTTTACATCGATTATTTGTGGGCGAAAGTGGTCCTTCCGTGGCTGGAGGATGCGCATCGGCAGCTGTCGGGACGACGCGCTTACCGCTCCTGATGCCATTTTTGCCGAGCGCCCTACTCGATGCAAATGGACACGCGCTTGCCACCAACTGCCACCCTGGCTTTGCCACCGATCGGAAACGTGATGATCGGGCTGGTGTGCCCGAAGTCTGCATTGGCGACGACTGGCATGCCCGCCAGTTCCGGTTTGCTGCGAATGATGCGGATGAGCTTCTCTTCTGTCATTTGCGAGGCTTTTTGAAAACGTCCGACGACGATCCCCCGGACGCCGGCAAAAGCCGGCTGATGGATCAATGATTGCAGATCCCGGTCAAATGTCGCAGGCGACACCTCCAGGTCGTCCTCGATAAACAGGATCGCTCCCTCCAAGCTCGGCATGTACTCTGTGCCTTGCAGCAAGTTAAGTGTGCAGAGGTTTCCGCCGATGATTGTCCCTTCCGCTTCTCCTTCCTGGATCGTCAGGTAGCCTTCATTGCGGATAAAGCTGCGGTTTTCCTGATCGAGATACCATTCGTCGTCGCTCCATTCGGCAGCGGGTGCGACGACGAATGGCCCTGCATTGCCTTCTTGTTCCTCTGCCGGATCCCCTTCCAGCAAGCAGCGCTGAAAGTAATGCTGCGTGTACTCCGATCACTGTCAAAATTCCTTTTACCTGCTTGTCGGCAAACGCCTCGTGAAGGTCTTCAAGCTGCTCTTTTACCGAGCTGGACACAAATTCGTCGCAAGCCTCCACATGCCTGCCGAACGTCACCCGCAGGCCCATCGCTTCCAGTCTTGCTTGCGCCCGTTCTCTTACGTCCTCGGACAGCAGGGCCATGCTTTTGCTCGGCGCGATGATTCGGACTTCATCGCCCGGCTGCAATTTTTGCGGTCTCATGTACTTCACTCCCTGCCTGCTTCTTTTCGTTGCAGATTTCTATTTGCGTAATTTCATCCATTATACAGGGAAAAACAGCATGTTCCAGCAAAAAAACCTCCTTCGCAAGGAAGGAGGTTTACGCTTTGACAGTGGACGCGTAAAATGGCGGGAATGGATTACTTCGCCGCTTTGGCCGCTTCGATCGCAGCTTCGTAGTTTGGATGCTCGCCGACAACCGGAACGTATTCGGCATAGACGACTTTGTCGTTTGCATCCACGACAAACACGGCACGGGACAGAAGACGCAGTTCTTTAATCGCTACGCCGTACGCCAGACCGAAGGAAAGATCGCGGTGGTCGGACAGCGTTTGCACCTTGTCGATGCCGGCAGCACCGCACCAGCGGCCTTGCGCGAACGGCAGGTCGACAGAAATGGTCAGGATGGTCACGCCGTCCAGCTTTGCAGCTTCTTCGTTAAAACGACGGGTTTGCGCGTCGCACACGCCTGTGTCCAGAGACGGAACAACAGAGATTACACGCACGGTGCCTTTGGAGTCTTCCAGAGTAACCGGGGTGAGGTTGTTCGCCAATACGGTGAAGCTAGGAGCAGTGTCCCCTACCTTTATTTCAGGTCCGAGCAATGTAACCGGGTTGCCTTTGAAGGTAAAAGCGCCTTGACGTTCTACTGCAGATGTCATCTAATCTTCCTCCTCACAAAATGATAGTGGGTTATGTACCTTCTCAATCATACCTTATTTTTCTATGATTTTCACTATGGAAACAGGAGAATTACAGATTCAGACGCAATCCGCCGACCTGGTTTTGTTCAAGCTTGGTAATGCTTTTGATTTCGTGTTCATACTCCCAGCCGCTTTTTCTGTTCAGCTCATGGCAGCGCATGAGAGCGTGATACAAGGCAAATAAAAAGCTCACTTTTTTCAGCTCATAACGGGTGCACATGGATTGCGGGAGAACGGTGTTGACGATTTCAATCCGATATGAGCTCGTTTCCCGGGGCCTGCGGGTCGGAACGACGAACCCCATCCGCTTTAGCACGAAGCCGTAATCAAACTCCCCGTTATCGTCGAAATCGACAGTCTCCTCCGACGTCGCCAGCCATTCCAGGAGCGTTTCCAGATCCAGCTGCTCGAAACAGGCTGGCTTCGGCAGAGCAAGCACCGATCCGTCGTCATTGATGAAGTAAATTGAATCCCGATAGTGGAAGATCAGCTCATCCTCCGGCATCTCGTCGCAAAACATCCAGTTCGCAGGCGGTATCAGCATGCGCCAGATCTCGACAGGGGTCTTTTGCAAAAAGTCCATGGCAGGGCCCCTCCTTTCCCTACCATTTTGGGCAAATCCGGTTGCCGCTATTCACCCCCGGTATTGCATATACCGCCGCCAATCCCCGGACGGAATGTAAATCCCCTCCCGTCTGGCCCAGTCTTCCTTTGCATACCTGTACAGAAATGCTTGCACCTCTTCACCCTCGGCGATCGTCATGGCGCTTGCCACGATCCGTTCATACTCGTTGCGGGGGTCGCCCGGTCCAAAATAGTCTTCAAGCTCGTCCAGTCCGGCTAACGCCTCTTCATAGACGTCGCTTGAAAAAGTGAGGAGCGCTCCTTTGACAGTCCCGGATTCGCTCCGCAGCAAGCCGGGATAACCAGCGGAAAAATGGTACAAATGTCCCCTTACCACTGCAGGCTGAAGCGTATGAGAATAAGGCTTAACATACATATTATGGTTGCCGAAACCGGGAAGCAGCGAACCGTATACAAACACGGGCAGGATTCTCGTCATGAATATTTCCACCTATCTCAAGATTTTTCAGAAAAAAAGGGGTGTTTCTGTATCAACAATTTTGTATATTTACTCTATATATAATTTTCACTTTAAAAAGTGATTGAGAGGACAAAGGGGGAGAAACATGACAAAGAGAAAAATCAACCGGCTGCTGGTCGCCAACCGCGGCGAAATCGCCATTCGGATTTTCCGAGCGGCAACGGAACTGGGCATTCGAACCGTAGCCATCTATTCCGAGCAGGACAACGTGTCGATTCATCGCTTCAAGGCGGACGAGTCGTATCTGGTGGGAGCCGGAAAAGGCCCCATCGAAGCCTATCTGGACATCGAGAGCATCATTGAGATCGCCAAGCGCAACGACATCGATGCGATCCACCCGGGTTATGGATTTCTCGCGGAAAACGCGGAATTTGCGCAGCGCTGTCTGGAGGAAGGCATCATTTTTATCGGACCTTCGTTCACTCTGATCGACAAGTTCGGAGACAAGGTCGAGGCTCGCCGAATGGCCGTCCAGGCGGGCATTCCCGTCATACCGGGTACGCCCGAACCGATCGAGACGCTTCAGGAAGCCCTTTTGTTCGCCAAGGATCACGGCTATCCGATCATCATCAAGGGCGTATCCGGCGGAGGCGGCCGCGGCATGCGGATCGTACGGAGCCGGGATGAGCTCCAGGACGCCTTGGACCGGGCCCGTTCCGAAGCTCGCTCTGCCTTTGGCAACGCCAAGGTGTATCTGGAGCGGTATTTGGAAAATCCCAAGCACATCGAAGTGCAGATACTCGGTGATACACACGGCAATATCGTCCACTTGTTCGAACGGGACTGCTCTGTGCAGCGGCGTCATCAAAAGGTGGTCGAGGTCGCGCCAAGTCTTTCCCTGAATGACGAGCTGCGCGAAGCGATCTGCCAGTCTGCGTTGAAATTGATGAAGGAAGCCGGATACTCCAACGCGGGTACCGTCGAGTTTTTGCTCACGCCTGACGGTCAATTTTACTTTATCGAAGTAAATCCGCGCATTCAAGTGGAACATACGATTACCGAGCTGATCACAGGCATTGATATTGTGCAGGCGCAAATCCGCATTGCCGAAGGGCACAGCTTGTCTGATCCGGAAATCGGCATCCCTTCCCAGGAAGCTGTTCAAATGAGCGGCTATGCCATTCAGTGCCGGGTGACGACGGAAGACCCGGAAAACAACTTCCTGCCCGACGCCGGACGTCTACTGGCATGGCGTTCAGGCGGAGGCTTCGGAGTGCGTCTCGACGGCGGAAACGGCTATCCGGGAGCGATCATTACGCCGTACTACGACTCGCTGCTGGTGAAAATCTCCACGTACGGCACGTCTTTTGACCAGGCTGCCCGCAAAATGCTCAGAACGCTGCGCGAGTTCCGCATTCGCGGCGTCAAAACAAATCTCCCGTTTCTGGAAAACGTGGTGACCCATCCCGATTTCCTCAGCGGGCAATACGACACATCTTTTATCGACACCAAACAGGAGCTGTTCATTTTCCCGGGCCGTCAAGACCGGGGCACCAAGCTTTTGAGCTATATCGGCAACACGATTGTCAACGGCTATCCGGGACTGTCCAAACAGGACAAAAAGCCGCACTTTGACACGCCGCGCATCCCGCGCACGCCTTTTGCCCAGCCGTATCCGGACGGAACCCGGCAAATCCTCGAGCGCGAAGGCGCGGAAGGCCTCGTAAAGTGGATTCAGGAGCAGAAACGCGTGCTCGTGACCGATACCACCTTCCGCGACGCTCATCAGTCGCTGTTTGCGACCCGTGTCCGCACGTACGATTTGGCCGCCGTGGCGGAGGCGGCCGGGAAGCTGGGAGCGGGTCTCTTTTCACTGGAGATGTGGGGCGGCGCCACGTTCGACACTTCAATGCGTTTCCTCAGGGAATCGCCGTGGGAGCGCCTGCAAATACTGCGTCAGCGAATCCCCAACATTTTGTTCCAGATGCTGCTTCGCGGGGCAAACGCCGTCGGCTACACCAATTATCCGGACAACGTGATCCACGCTTTCGTGAAAGCCTCCGCCGAGAACGGCATTGACGTCTTCCGCATCTTCGACAGCCTCAACTGGCTGCCGGGCATGCAGACAGCGATCGAAGCCGTCCGCAACTCCGGCAAGGTGGCGGAAGCGGCGATCTGCTACACTGGCGATATTCTCGATCCAGCAAAGACCAAATACACGCTGGGCTATTACGTCGATCTCGCAAAGGAGCTGGAAAAGGCCGGGGCCCATATTCTCGCAATCAAAGACATGGCCGGACTGTTGAAGCCATACGCAGCCTTCGAGCTGATTCGTGCGCTGAAGCAGGAGATCGGCATTCCGATCCATCTGCATACGCATGACACATCAGGAAACGGCGGCGCCATGCTCCTAAAAGCGATCGAAGCCGGCGTCGATATCGTCGATGCGTGCGTCAGCTCGATGTCGGGACTCACTTCCCAGCCCAGCCTGAACGGCTTGATCGCGTCCCTTGAGCACACCGAACGGGATACGGGTCTCTCCATCGACGCATTCAACAAGCTTTCCGATTACTGGGAGGACGTCCGTCCGTATTACCAAGGCTTCGAGAGCGGAATGAAGGCGAGCAATACCGAGGTCTACGTGCATGAAATGCCGGGGGGCCAGTACACCAACCTTGAGCAGCAGGCGAAAGCAGTGGGACTGGAAGGCCGCTGGGACGAGGTCAAACAGATGTACGCCATCGTCAACCAGATGTTCGGCGACATCGTCAAGGTGACCCCCTCCTCCAAGGTCGTCGGAGATATGGCGCTGTTTATGGTACAAAACGGGCTGAACGAAGAAAACATCTGGGAAAAAGGCCAGCGGCTCGATTTCCCTGACTCCGTCATCCAGTTTTTCCAGGGATACCTGGGGCAGCCGCCGGGCGGATTCCCGAAAGAACTGCAGGCGCTCGTCCTGAAGGGCCGCGACTCTTTTACGACTCGTCCGGGCGAGCTCCTGGCACCCGTAGACTTTGACAAGGCCGCATTGGAACTGACGCAGAAGATCGGGCGGGAAGCGACAGAGCTGGATGTGCTCTCCTACATCATGTACCCGCAGGTTTTCCTGCAATACGACCAAGGCCTGAAGGAATACGGCGACCTGTCCGTACTCAATACCCCTACCTTCTTCTACGGCCTTCGTCCGGGCGAAGAGACGGCGATTACGATCGAGCGCGGAAAAACGCTGATCATCAAGCTGGTCGCCGTGGGTGAGCTGCATCCGGATGGACGGCGCATCATGTACTTTGAATTGAATGGCCAACCGCGGGAAATTTTCATTCGCGATCACGCCGCCAAGGTCTCCGAGCTTGCTCGGCGCAAAGCCGATCCGCAAAATACAAGCCATCTCGGCGCGTCCATGCCCGGCAAAGTCTTAAAAGTGCTTGTGGCTGCGGGCGACAAAGTACGCAAAGGAGAGCACATCCTGGTTAGCGAAGCAATGAAAATGGAGACCACGATTCAAGCGCCGGTGGACGGAAAAATCAAAGCCGTTCATGTAAAAGCGGGAGATGCGATCGAAACGGGAGACTTGCTTGTTGAAATGGAGTAGGATTGGCTTATAATGGTAGGAAGAAGCCATTGCAAGCGAAAGGAGGAGATGGGCGTGCGCCTCGCACAGGTCAGCCATGTTCCGTACAGCCAGCGGGTAGGACCGTACCACTTTCAGATGATTCAGGCCAGATTGAGCGGCCCTGTTCAGCCGATTGTCGGATACAGCTTGCAGCCTTTTTATACACGACAGCAGCAGTGGATGACGGATATGGCTGACTCCCTCTCCCAGCTATATCGGTTTACGGCCGAATTGAACCAGGCGGCCAAACAATTTGATCCGGCTCGAAAAAACAGTGTCCTGTACGCGCGGATTGCCGTTAGTTCGAATGCCGAACGCGTTCAGGCAAAAGCTGGCCCAAAAGCAAAGCCGGGCAATCATCAGCTGGATGTCATCCGTTTGGCTGCGCAGCAAACGAATCGGGGAGACATGGTTGAAAGCAGCGGCCCTTCCCTGCTGCCGCCCGGGCAGTATACGTTTTCCGTGACAGTCGGACAACAGGAAAAAACGCTTTTCGTCGAAGCCAGGGATGGTGAAACCCACGAACAATTGCTGAAGCGTTTGACGGGTGTCATCCATCAATCAGACCTCGGGGTAACCGCCTCCATCGAATATTCGGGGGAGCTGAGCAGGCTGATTCTCCGCTCCAGCCAAACCGGCCTGGAGCACGCTTTTCAGCTAAGCGATATAAACGGAAGCCTCGTCCGTTTGCTCGGACTGGGAAAGGTCGATGTGAAAGCTGGCGATGCAGAGTACGTGCTGGACGGGACGCGTCGCAGCTCCCCCTCCAACCACGTGGATATAGCGGAAAAGGTGACCGCGACCCTGCTGCAGCCAGGCAAGGCGTCCCTCTCGATCCAGCCGGACAGCGAACTCTTGCTGCAAAAAACCCGTGAACTGGTGAATCGCTACAATCGCCTGCATACATTTGTGGAGGGACGGCCGAGCATTTTCACAGCCAATCTCCCTGAATCGCTGCAGCAGATATCCCTCGCCATTCATGCCGGGCTTGCTGATTACGGACTGCACTTGACCTCGGATGGCCGTCTGGAATTGGACGAAGAGACGCTGCTCCGCTCCTTGGAACGCGATTTTTCCGCGTTTGTCAAAGACGTATCCAAAGTATCCGGGCTGATCGAAAAAGAGACCGCTGCATGGCGGACTACTTCCCCTGCGGTGTTAACCGGCTTTCTTGATAAAGGATCGTCAGTCCGGGCTTTTTCCTCGTTTCTCTTGCCCCATCACTTCTACCGGCAAGCAGTTTGCACGGGCTTGATTATCAATCAATTGTGGTGAACACTGACCTCCACGAAAAGGCTTTCGGTTCGATACCAATGTGCTGACAAGAAAAGACAGGTTTGCCCCCAAGCGGCTTACCTGTCTTTTTTCGTATTTATGCCTTCGGTCAGCTTCGTTCAATCAATTCTTCCAGATCATGCTCGTCGACATTGGTTACGATGGTGGTCGAAGAGATGGGCGCCTCTTCCTTTTTGCCAAACATCCCCTGCATTTTTTCCACAAACTGAGGCACGCTGTCCAGGATGCGGTCATACAGATGCGTGGTATTTTCAAGGGGAATGGAACGGATGCCTTGCTTGCCCACGACGAGAAACGCAACAGGGGTAATCGATACGCCGCCGCCGCTACCTCCGCCAAAAGGATGCCCGATCACGCCCGGATGATCGCGCTCGTATTGAAACTCACTGCCCCCGGCCGCAAAGCCGAAGCCTACCTTTGAGATCGGCAGGATCACACTTCCGTCCGGCGTCTCAACCGGATCGCCAATGATTGTATTCACATCGACCATTTGCTTGAGATTTTCCATAGCGGTTCTCATTAAACCCTGAATGGGATGGTCTGCCATATGATTTCCTCCTTACCTGGGTGAAAAGCCAGTTTGCTTCAACCGTTTACAAGTAGTAGCTTACCCCAAACACGAACAGGCCATGTACGCTTTTTCTACGCCCCGGACGGATTGGTCTCCCATTTATGGACACGCCTCTTTCTCAAGCGAAAAAGCAGCCGAATACCGGTCACCATGACATGACCGAGGAAAAAGCGAAGGATGCACCTCGCCTGGGTTCGGATGATTGCTTGATCCCAGGCAGGCTGCACGCTAAGCTTTGGCATGCTCCGCAATGAAATGGCATGGGAGAAAAGAGCGATCAGCATGCTCTTTACTCCCCACACCGCACCGAGAATCGCACCGGTCTCCGCTGCTTCACCGGTTCCAAGAACAGTGTGCCATTCCAGACGCTCGCAACGAATATGCTTGGCAAACTGCTGAATGATCGGTTTAAAATCATGGAACCGCTCCAGAATGACTTGGTAATTGTTCCTCCACTTCTGCAGTTGGCGCCGTCCGACTCCTCGCATGGATTCGGCTGTCTTCTCTTCCTGTTTAACCGTTTCCATTTTTGCCTTTAATTCCGGGCCGTTTTCGGTCTGTTTTATCATCACGATCGGCAGCTCGAATTTGCGTCGGATCAGGCGAAACCATGCCGAAATTTCCACCACGAGATGATCGTTCTCTCCGACCCTGCCGTAGTAAAGCGATATACGTACGGGAGTTACGGCAAGAAAAACGATAAGAACAAAGAGTCCAATAAGTATCCAGCCCAACAAAAAAACCCCATCCTTTCACCGTTAGTATGAGTGAATGGATGGGAAAATATGTTGCAAGAGGAAAATCTATCAGTCGAGGATATAAACGGTGACGCCACCCTTTATCCCATGGTTTACAGCTTCGACCTGCGACGAGAAAAACAGGTCCACACGGTTATTTTTCACCGCGCTGCCGATATCGGCCGCAACAGCATAACCGTAGCCTTCAATGTACAAATGACTGCCAAGCGGTATTACCTCGGGATCAACGGCTACAATCCCTACCCGCAATGGAAACTCCAAATAGGAGAGCGCCTCCGCTTTGTCCACCGGATACGTGTAGGCTGTCGTCTCAACCTCCAGCTTCTTTATGAAAGGAGCTCCCGCAGGAGACTTTTGTTCCTCTCCTTTGGCAAGAAGATTGGCAACCGTATAGGTCGCTGCTTCCGCCCTTGTTACCTGATGATGCGGCTGCAGATTTCCATCCTGATACGCATTCACCAACCGGTTTTGCAGTGCAAAAGCAAATGGTTTCTGATAAGCCTTTTCTACACCCCGACCATCCGGAAATTGCTGCAAGGTTTGGGCCGCTGACAACCAAGGCAATTGATACACCTTGCCGCTGTCGCCCATCGCCCGTATCAGCATGGAAACCATCTCTTCCCGCCTGACCGGCTCGTCCGGCTTGAAGACGAGTTTTCCCTCATCAGAAAATTCTCCGTGAACGATCCCCAGTCGATAAGCGGTTACGGCGTATGCAGCCAGCCAGTCGCCTGAAGGAATATCCGCAAAGGGAGACGCCTCCTGAGTCGCTGGCTGCACTCCTTTTGCTTTTAAAAACATTGTGACTAATTCTGCCCGGGTGATCGGATCATCAGGGCGGAAAGTCTTGGAATCACCAATTACGTCCGTTATGTATAACTGTTGAATGTCCTTCTCTGCCCAATGTCCGGCTACATCGGTAAATGGTGTGTTTTCCCGTGTTGTCTCTGCCTCAGCCTTTGGCGTCCCCGTGAAGATGACTGCTGCCAGCGAGGCTAGAATCAGCATCTTTTTCATCATCAACCTCCTGTAGTCGATTGCTGGAAATCTCTTTGTACTATTGTAAAGGAAAATATTCAGAAAACAACCCCTCAATCATTGCCAGCCCCATTTGCTTCCAAAATCGTGACCAATGCATGAAAAAGGGAGCTGCCGCAGTAGATGATTCTTCTGCCGGACAACTCCCTTACTCTACGATCCCCAAATAGACCAGGTCTTCCAGGCCGATCTGTCCTGTCACAGCAAGACCTTCTTTCTTTTGAAAGCGAAAAACTGCTCTTTCAAAATTTTTATCAAAATGACCGTGCAAGCGACCCGTGTAGTAGCCTGCCGCCTTTAGTCGATTCTGTACAAGCTTGACCAACGCCCCTCGCGAACCCGGTACCAGCACTCGGTAGGTCAGTCTTTCGTGTCCCATGATCGGACCGTCAATCAGGACCGGCGTTCCCACCTTGACCAGCGGGTAGAGCTTCTCGACGTCCTTGTTTTTCATCCGAAAGCATCCATGGCTGACATACCTTCCTATATGCTCAGGACGGTTTGTCCCGTGAATTCCGTACGTGCCCCACTCTACATTGATACCGAGCCAGCGGGAACCAAATCCCCCGCCCCAATTCAACGATTTTTGCGTGATCTTGAATAATCCAACCGGCGAGGGTGTATCGACAGCTCCGGGTGCTATGCGATAAGAAGCAAGCTCTTCGCCTGAGCCGGACCGCAGGTACAGTTTGTTCTGCCACAAGTTGATATAAATGTAGACGGACGGGTCAGCCTGCTCGGCGTGAACCGGAACAAGCGGGAGCAAGAGGAGCATGGACAAGACAGTTAGAAAGACTCTCATACAGGTGTGATCGCTCCATTACTAGATCTGAATACCCCAGATGAAAGGCGGTGCACGAAACAAATCAACGCCGGTTATCTGGCAAAGATATGGCTGCCGATTTTTTTAATCTGCGGCCTTGACCAAATCCATTTGGACGTGGCTGTTTCGGGATTGAAGTAATAAAGGGCATTCCCCGAAGGGTCCCACCCTCGCACAGCTTCATAAGCGGCCTGATAGGCTGTCTTTCCCGGAGTAAGCCAGTATTGTCCGTCATCAATGGCTGTAAAGGCATAGGGTTGAAAAATAATGTCTTTGATCGTGTTGGGGAAATTTTTCGATTGCAAGCGGTTCATCACGACTGCCGCAACAGCCACCTGACCGACGTACGGCTCTCCCCGGGCCTCGGAGTATACCAATTGAGCCAGCATCTGCATCTCGGATCGATTTACGGTAACTTTTTTCAGTTTTTTCCATGTGAATCTGCCAGTGATCCCATCTGCAGGCATCCCGTACTTCTTTTGAAACTGACGAACTGCCTGGGTAGTCTTTCGTCCGTATATGCCATCCAAAGGACCTTGATAGAGACCCATTACCTGAAGGCGATATTGCAAATCCCAGACGTCGCCGCTGCGACTCCCCTTTTTGAGCATGGGCGCCGCGGATGCCGGAACGGCTAGCAAGAAAACGACCAGGATAGACAAAAACAGGGAAATCCCTCTTTTTTTCTGAAACACCTATATCCCCCTCCTCAAGCCCCCATTCTATCGGGAGAGAAGATCAGGTTCAATTCTAGGTTTTTGGCACGCTTGCCAATACATGCCGCCCATTTTCCGAAGGACATTCCCGATCGTTTAGCCCTTTGGTTTAAACAGTACCGCCGCAAAAAATCCAAACACAATTGCAGCCGATATTCCTGCGCTCGTCACTTCGAATATGCCGGTAATTACACCCACGATCCCGTGCTTTTCCGCCTCCTGCATGGCTCCGTGGACCAACGCGTTGCCAAAGCTGGTGATCGGTACCGTCGCCCCGGCTCCGGCGAATTTGATCAGCGGCTCGTACAGGCCAAATCCATCGAGCAAAGCCCCTGCTACGACCAGAGCGGACATTGTGTGAGCGGGCGTCAATTTGACAACATCGAGCAGAAACTGTCCAATCAGACAGATGGTTCCTCCCACTAAAAATGCCCAAAGGAACGTCATGCTATCCCTCCTCCGGATGCTCTGCTTCAATTGCTACCGCATGAGCGATGCAGGGGATGCTTTCTCCTTGCTGATAGGAGATGGGAGACAAGAGAGCTCCTGTAGCGACGACCAGTATTCGTTTCCATTCGCCTTCTCTCATCCTCCGCAAGAGATGTCCGTATGTAACTGTTGCGACACAGCCGCAGCCGCTCCCTCCCGACCACACAGTCGGATTATCCCCGTATATGAGCATGCCGCAATCGATGTATCGATCCAGCGGAATATCGACATTATGCTTGGGCAAAAGCTCTGAGAGGATCTTGTGGCCAACCTTCCCCAAATCTCCCGTTACGACGAGATCATAGTGATCGTGCGGAAGCCGCATATCGCGGAAATGAGTCTCAATCGTCGAGAGCGCAGCAGGTGCCATCGCCGCGCCCATGTTAAACGGGTCGCTCAGCCCCATGTCGACAATGCGGCCGATCGTAGCGGCTTGAACCCGCAGCCCGGGCCCCTTGCTCCCCACAACTGCAGCGCCCGCACCAGTGACGGTCCACTGAGCGGTGGGCGGCTTTTGCGAGCCGTACTCGGTCGGGTAGCGGTACTGTTTCTCCGCCGCGCCGTTGTGGCTTCCTGTAGCGGCCAGGACGTAATCGGCTGACTGGCTGTCTACCAATAGGGCTCCCAGCGCCAAGCTTTCCATGGCCGTCGAGCATGCTCCAAAAAGGCCGAGATAAGGGATTCCCAATGTGCGGGCGGAGAAGCTGGCAGAGATAATCTGGTTCATCAGATCGCCGGCAAGCAAAAAGTGGATTTGCTCTTTCTGCAGTCCCGCCTTTTCCACTGCTTTGTCGCAGGCTTCCTCCAACAGAACTTTTTCGGCTTTTTCCCAGCTGTCTTGTCCCATCATGAGATCCCCGTGCGTAATATCAAAATCCTCTCCCAAAGGTCCTTTTGCTTCGAAAGGACCGCCGATAGCAGCCGAACTGAGAATGACCGGCCTCGAAGGGAACACCCATGTTTGATGCCCTTGTCGCATGGCTTATCCTCCCATTTTGATCAACGTTTTCACGATCCCGATCACGAATGCGGAAAAAACTCCAAAAACAATCACTGACCCCGCCAGTTTGAACATGTTTCCGCCAACTCCCAGCACGAAGCCTTCACTCCGATGCTCAATGGCCGCCGATGCAATCGAATTGGCAAAACCGGTCACCGGAACACTCGTCCCGGCCCCTGCCCACTGTGCAATCCGGTCGTATACGCCCAAGCCGGTCAAAAGAGCGGACGCAAAGATGAGCACCGCGACTGTCGGATTTCCAGCTGTTTTTTCCGTAAAGTCAAAGTAACGGATAAACATCTCCTGCAGTCCTTGTCCGATCAGACAAATCACTCCCCCTGTCAAAAAGGCGCGCGTAAAATTGCGCACCAAAGGGCGCGGAGGTTCGTGGCGCTTGGCTAACTGCTGATACTCCTGCTGGATGGGAGTAAGCTTTTTCTTTTTTTGATCCGCCATGTTTTTCCCTTCTTCCCTATCTTGTAAGCAGCGGCTTGACTTCATCCATAATCTTTTGCAATTCCTCGGCGTCTTTTTGGTACACCTGTTTTTGCCGCTGATTTTTCGTAGACAGCGCAAACACCTCCAGATCCGCCT
Organism: Brevibacillus borstelensis; assembly: GCF_037834415.1. Taxonomy (GTDB): domain Bacteria; phylum Bacillota; class Bacilli; order Brevibacillales; family Brevibacillaceae; genus Brevibacillus; species Brevibacillus borstelensis_A. Next base: position 82,747 of record NZ_JAUMSJ010000019.1, read on the forward strand.
GACACTTTTTCAACTGCGCATAGGTTAATTTCAACGCCTGCGGTTCAGCCACTTTGATTTTGTCGTCATACAAATCAAGGTATAGCTGACCGCCTTTGTCAACCTGCCCGATAAAGACGTTTTCCAGGGCGACTCCGGCTTTCTGCAGCTCGGACCGTACCCAGGAGCGGTTTAAGCCCATGTTCGACAGTGGCTCATCCATGATCATCCCATCCATGATGACCGTTTGCGGCTCCTCTGCCGGCGACACCTCAAGCTCAAGGTGCTGCGGGGTCACTGGCTGATGCTGGGATTTTAAAAGAACGCTCAACTCTCCGCTGGTCTCCATCACCGCAAACTCGACGTCGGCCACGCGAAACACATTTTTGATTCGCAGCTGCTCCATCAAGTCTTCGGCAGTCCACCGCTCTTTTTTCAGGTTGTCTTCCAACACCTTGCCGTCCTTGACCAGGATGGTCGCCTTTCCCTCAAAAAAATCTCGAAGCTTCTTGCTCTTTAAGGACAGCCATTCAAACAAGACGGGAAAGATTGCTACAACCGTCAGAGCGATCAAACTGTGGTAAATGGGGCCGTCCATCTCTGTCGCCATGAAGGCAGCGATAGAGCCGATCGTAATGCCGACAATGTACTCAATGTACGTTAATTGCCTGATTTGACGTTTGCCGATTATTTTTGTCAGGATAAACAGATAGACCACAGCTCCGAGTGAGCGCAGTGCGATATTTAACCAATCGGGCACGAAAAAAACCCTCCCGCTCATGTACTAGAGAAGAGGAGAGAGAAGCCCCCTCTCCCGTTTTCTGGAAATTGCCTAGAAGCCTTTGTATTGCGGCTCCTCGTTTTCAAGCTCGGTAACGCGCTGCTGCAGATTGGTCACGATTGACTCAGTCTGCTGTGCCGCTTGCGTGTACAACTGTTTCGCTTGCTGGTTTTGAGTGCTGAGAGCAAATTGTTCCAGATTCGCTTGCGCGCCCTTCAAGCTTGCCAGCGTCTGTTTCACTTGGGATGCAACTGTCATCTGATTCACCTCCTAGCACCTATAGAGTCAACCAATAGCAGGCATTTAATCCCACGCTTTTTAAAATAGCAGATGTAAATTTTTTACAATTGGTAACAAAAAGGAAAGACACCTTTCTGGTGCCTTTCCCACATTCAACCTATTTGGTTATGCACGACCAGCCAATTGTTGTTCAGCGAAGGAAACGAGACGCTTGGTGATCTCTCCTCCAACCGATCCGTTTTGACGGGAAGTGGTGTCTGCTCCCAGTTGAACACCGAACTCAGCAGCAATTTCGTATTTCAGTTGGTCCAGAGCTTGGTTGGCTTGCGGTACCAGAAGATTGTTACGGGAACCACCGTTGTTTGCCATCTGTAATCACCTCCTCGTTGGTTGTAAGCTTAATATGTCTGTTGACCCCTTCTTTCATTCATTCTGTCACTTTGATTTTCACTGGCAATTTATAGCGTTATAGCTGGAGCAGATATCTCGCAATTTGCTCTGTCGAATCAGGTTTGCCCAAAGAAGCCATCCGCTGGAGCATTTCTTTTCTGTCTTCCGGAGAGTCTCGAAGCTGGCGTACTATCTTGCCGATTTCATCGGCATGGCGCGCATGAAATGCTGCTTTGTTGCCCAGTAAAAAGGTCAAATTCCGCTGTTCTTGTCCTGGAAGAGGGCGAAACAAGACCAGCGGGGTTTTCACTGCGAGGGCCTCGGCAATGCTGATTCCGCCCGGCTTGGTAATAAACACATCGGCAGCCGACATCCACTTCCATATCTCATGCTCATACCCTCTTACGATGACAGTATGAACAGGCGAACATAAAGATGTCAGCCTGTCCAGTTTCTCCTGAAGCTCGTGATTTTTTCCTGTAACCGCGATGACTTGAAGCGGCTCTTCTTCGCGCAGCAAGACGCGAATGACCTCTTCCATTGACCCATATCCTCCCTCACCGCCGCTTATCAGCACAGTAAACAGCCGGGGGTCCAGGCCCAGCTGTTCTTTCCAGTAAACCTTGTCCTGGAGGGCGGACGAATAAAAGGTCCGGCGAATCGGAATGCCGTACTCCAGCACCTCTGCTCGCTCCAGCCTTCGATCCGCTCGTATCGCATCGGTCAATTGTTCATGGGCAACGACGTAAGCGTCCGTTTCCGGATGCATCCAAAAACGATGGACACAAAAATCGGTAGGAACGCCAATAAGCCGGAATTTTTTGGGCCCCTTCCGCTTTGCCTCAGCAAGCGCAGAAAAACAGTATGCATGCGTGGCGACGACAATATCAGGCCTTTCCCTGTCAATCAATTCGCGGATGATTCTCTTGGACAGCCAGACTGCAAGCGGTTTTTTTAGCAAGGCCGCCCACTTTTTGTCGTTGTCATGCATTTTTTGCCATAAACCGGGATTGTAGCGCAGCATTTGCAGATAAAAAAAACGGGAGATTTCCCGCAAAGCCGGACTTGCTGTCTTAAGGCCGGACACTACCTTAATATAAGCTGTGGGCCGCATCTCGTTCAAAGCTTCGGCAAGTGCTTCCGCGGCCATACGGTGACCGCTTCCCGCCCATTCTTCGGTAACGAGCAAAATTCGTCTTCCGGTCATACCGTATCACCTGCGGGTTCCGGTTGCTGCACGAGATACCTTCGCAACAGCTCTTCTTTGGACATGTACACCCGCTTAAGCGGCTCATCCTGATTCCAGGTTTTCATCCTTCTTTTTCCGTCCGGATGAATGAACCGGACCATCAGTTTCAGGTACCAGCGTTTGTATCGGAAAAACCAGCTCATCGGCACATCGGAAATGGAAAAACCGAGCGGCGTCACCCCTTTGCTCAGGGTGGTAGTCCCGACAATTCCCTTGATTTCGTCCCGCTCTTCCATTGCGTTGAGATAGCTGGCCAATTGCGGCAGGGAGCGCATGATTTGCTGCCTGAGCAGCAAGGAAACCCGCAGATCGTCTTTTACACCGCTGCAAAGCGTCGCAAAATAGTAATTGTGTATGTGCAGCTTTAAAATCAAATCGCCTTTTGAAATCACTCGATGATCTGAAGTCACGAGCGGCTCGCCATGGTACCGCATACGGACAATGCGAAAAATATTGTTCCCCTTTTCAATATATTGCAGCCTGGTACAGCGTTGGTATAGCTCGTCCCAAATCCCCCACAAGATCAAGATACCCGTGTTCATCCTCAAATCGGTTCCTTTCTTGCTGTGTATTCCACTACTCGTAGTATGCCCGATCCTGCTTGAAGAAAACACGAGGATGTTGCTGAAGACAGAGTTGTTCAGCCAGCCGTTCTCCGGAAGCGTCCGAATGCGACAATTCCGACTGCAACAAAAAACGGAACCCACGCATGATTGAAAATCAACGGATTGAGAAGTTTCCAGATGTAAGGGTCCTCCAGGCACATCTCTGCCGCCGTATACGCCAGCAATCCGCCGCCTAAAAGCGACAGACTGGGAAACCTGTTGATCAAACGAGCGACCAGCGAGCTCCCCCACATCAACAGGGGTATGCTCATACCCAGTCCGATCATGATTAAGAGCAGATCTCCGTCAGCAGCGCCTCCCACCGCCAACACATTATCCAGACTCATGACAAAGTCAGCCAGGATAATCGTCTTGACTGCCTGCCCTACACTCCCGCTATAAGACACCTCTGTCGTTTCCTCCTGATCGCCAAACGTTAGCTTCCAGGCGATCCACAACAGCAGGATTCCTCCCATCGCTTTTACCAAGGGGATGTCCAGCATCCAGGTCGTCAAGCCCGTTAGCAGAACACGAAGCAATATGGCTCCTATTGTACCAATGTAAATCGCTCTTTTTCGCTCTAGTGCGGGCAACCCCCGGCAAGCCATACCGATAACGACTGCATTGTCACCACTGAGAACCAGATCGATGAGAAAAATTTGCAGCAAGCCAATCCAAAATTGCCCCTCCATCGCTTTTCTCCTTACTCACTTCTATTTGTCCTTCCTCCGATTGCGCTCCTTTTTACGGTTGTCCTTCTTAACTCTATGCACACAGAATTACCCTCATGAACTCTTTTGTTATTCGAAAAAAGACGAGAATACTCGGATTTTGTTGAACGAAAATTCCATAAAAAAACAATTTTCAACGCAATCTAGGAGATATATACCTTGTTTTTCGGGAGATCCTTCCGTACGATATGAAAGGGGTGGGATAAGCTATGGTGGAAACAGTCTCTCTGAACCTTCAAAATGTTTCTCAAAAAATTCTGGATATGGGGCCAACCATTACTACGCTGTGGTTGCAGGAGATCGTTTTGAGCATGGAAACCCCGCTGACGATTCCTCGCGATTTTGCCGAGAAGCGTACCGTGCTGTTAGCCCGCTATCTGGTAGAAAATGTCGAAGAGGATATGCAAACATGGTGTATGGAAATGGGAGAATGGCTGCGCTCTCAGGAGTACCCGTTTTCGTCCATCTTACGCACCTATCAGCTGTACCGAAATGTTTTTTGGCGTGTCATCAAGCCTGAGCTGCTCAATTGGTCGTTGAAAACTGAACATTTGATTTACCTGGAAACACAGCTAGGGAAGGCCATGGATGAAAGCATCTTTTGGGCTGTGTACCATTTTGAACAACTGATTAATAGAGAACTCGTAAAAAAGGAAGAAACCATCTCCTTCTTGCATAACGACAAATTGACCATGCTGGGTAAGATTGCTGCGAATATGGCGCACGAGCTACGAAACCCCTTGTGTGCAATCGAAGGGTTTCTAAAGCTGATCGCCGAATCGACTCGCGATCAGGACAAGCTCCAGTCCTATATCCAGGTAGTTATGCATGAATTTGAAAACCTCCATCGGCAAATAACCGGCTTTTTGAGCTTTTCCAAGAAACCTATCCTGGATGAAATCTTCAAGACGGTTAATATGGAGCATTTGCTTTACGAGGTAGAGCTCCTGATCACTCCGCGGCTCCTGGCTGAAAATATCGGGTTTGAAAAGCAAATCAAGCCTTGTTTGCTGAATTGCTACGAGGAAGGATTAAAGCAGGTCCTTGTCAATCTTTTGACCAATGCCATAGACGCTGTGCAAGGAAGACCGGAAAAGATGATACGGGTGCGATCCACCTGTCAGAACGGCATGGTACAGCTGTCGGTCGAAAACAACGGGGAAATGATTCCGCCAGACATTCTGGAAAGCTTGTTTCAGCCCTTCTTTACCACGAAACAAAATGGGACCGGAATTGGCCTTTCCATCTGCAAAAATATCATCGAGAAACACACTGGAACGATCTCCTGTGAATCAACGCGAGAGTTCACTCGATTTGTCGTGACTCTGCCCTTGGCCTAAAAAGCTTCATTCGGGTTTAACTCGAATGAAGCCTTTTTCATACTAAACTGCTTGCTGACCAGTCCCTTAGGTCAACTGTGAGTTCTTTAGGAACAACTTCCGTCAATTGCCTGCCCGGACAAAAAAATGCCCTCTGAAATCAGAGGGCGAGGCAAGAGATCCGTTTACCTTTCGAGTAAGCGATCTAGACCTTACTCTACACGAAAACATATGTTTCTACTACCCAGAACTTTATGACATTTTTCGACAATCCCTGTTTAGCTTTGTGGATCTTATCGCAACTTGTCGAGAAACGCTAAAAGCAGGACTAAAGGCTTACTTACGGTAGAATGGGGGCGGGGTATGTGAGCGGCCTTAAACATTCACATGAATCGCAGGAATGTGGCATTTGTTCACAAGGCGAGAGGACACAAACACAAAAGCAGGCCACCGTTTGACAGGTGCCTGCTTTTTCATCTAGATGGAGCGGGTGATGGGAATCGAACCCACGCGACCAGCTTGGAAGGCTGGGGTTCTACCATTGAACTACACCCGCATGACAGCGATGGTACCGAGGACCGGGCTCGAACCGGTACGGGAGATACTCCCGACAGATTTTAAGTCTGTTGCGTCTGCCAATTCCGCCACCCCGGCAAAACATGGTCGGGAAGACAGGATTCGAACCTGCGACCCCTTGGTCCCAAGCCAAGTACTCTACCAAGCTGAGCTACTTCCCGATTGATTATTGTGTTATCGTCTCAAAAGCAAAAGATGACGCATCGGTTACATTTGAGAAAAATAAAGCGTGCCCTGAGAGATTCGAACTCCCGACCTTTTGATTCGTAGTCAAACGCTCTATCCAGCTGAGCTAAGGGCACATGATGTATATGGAGCGGACGACGGGGCTCGCTTCCACTGGCAATACCTCGTCGAACATTTCCGCTTTGCGCAGCTAGATCTGAAGTGCCCGAGCAATTCTTCGAGAATAACCACGAGGGTAAACCCGGCACGGGTGAGAGACCTGCAAACGCATCATGGAGCGGACGACGGGGCTCGAACCCGCGACCTTCGCCTTGGCAAGGCGACGCTCTACCAATTGAGCTACGTCCGCATTTTTGTAATGGTGCGGTCGAGAGGACTTGAACCTCCACGGTGTTGCCACCACTAGAACCTGAATCTAGCGCGTCTGCCAATTCCGCCACGACCGCATATTCATTTTAAAAACTGGTGAGCCATGAAGGACTCGAACCTTCGACCCTCTGATTAAAAGTCAGATGCTCTACCAACTGAGCTAATGGCTCCCACTAAAATGGTGGGGAGAGACGGATTCGAACCGCCGAACCCATAGGGAGCAGATTTACAGTCTGCCGCGTTTAGCCTCTTCGCTATCTCCCCAAAAAATGGTGCCGGCGATAGGACTTGAACCCACAACCCCCTGATTACAAGTCAGGTGCTCTACCAATTGAGCTACACCGGCATTTCACTATTCACTTCTTGAAAAATGGCGGAGCTGACGGGGCTCGCTTCCACTGGCGACTCGACCTCGAAAAGCTTCCTGAGAGCCAGATCTGAAGCACCCGAGCACTCCTCCCTGTTCACGCTACAAGGGTGAACCCGTTTACGGGTGAGAGGCCCGTTTCTTCTTGAATAAACTGGCGGAGCTGACGGGACTCGAACCCGCGACCTCCGGTGTGACAGACCGGCGTGAACTCCAACTTCACCACAGCTCCATATTTGGTTGCACCCAAGGGCACTCCGCTCCTACTTAAACTGAGAGTACATCGAGGTAGTTCAAGTAGAAAAATTGGTTGCGGGAGCAGGATTTGAACCTGCGACCTTCGGGTTATGAGCCCGACGAGCTGCCAGACTGCTCCATCCCGCGACGATTATGGTGGAGGCTGACGGGATCGCTTCCACTTGCGACACTGCGTCGATTATTCTCCGCAAGCGAGCAAGATCTGAAGTGCCCGAGCAATACTCCTTTGAACTTCTTCGAGGGTGAACCGGAACGGTGAGATCCCGTAACCGATACCTGCGAAAGAAGCATATGGTGGAGGCTGACGGGATCGAACCGCCGACCCTCTGCTTGTAAGGCAGATGCTCTCCCAGCTGAGCTAAGCCTCCGTCATCCCCACAAAGTGACGGGTATGCTTCGCAGCATATTCCGAGTACTTTGCGGGGCCCCAACAACTAGTTGGGTTTTTA
>NZ_JAUMSJ010000020.1:0-84968 GCF_037834415.1 Brevibacillus borstelensis
TTATTAATCGTCTGCTTAGTGCTCGTATTTTACTCTAAAATTTTTTGTTCCATCTGTTTTGTTGTAAAAGTAGACTGTCGCTGTATCGCCTTCAATGGTGACATATTGACTGGTGGAGAGTTTCCCTTCAATGGGACGATTTCCACCGTGTTGGACAATATATTCTACGTTGCTAATGTCGCCTTCTGCTTTAATGTAAAAGCTGTGTTTGCCGTGTCCACCATTGAAATCGAGCCTATCCGCACCTGACCTGTCCCATTTGTAAATGCTGTGAGAAATCCACCCTGTAGGCAGTGTGTAAGATGCTGTAACTTGGTGGTTCGCCGCATTATTGGCAGGTGACAGCGTTGACTGAGCCGAAGCGGGAACCGCCGCCAAAGCCAGCATTGCAACCGCGCTCAAAGTGACAAATACTTTTTTCATTTGAAACACTCCTTTTTTTGTTTTCTAATTTCTCCCATATATTCTCATATATTTCCATTTTTGTAAACACTTTTTATTTTATTTTATTTTTTGAATACAGAGAAATAGATTGCGTATCAATCATGAAAAGCTTGCGTTCCCTTTCTGCGCCGATCCTAGCTGCTGAAACTTACTGCCTCAACAGGTGCGAAAACAGGAAAAACGTCGCAAATATAAGAGCAGGCTATCGAAAATCGACAGCCTGCCTTTTTTAGGTCACCATATTTGTAAAACAACACCGTTGTTATCGTACTCCTGCAATAACTCTTAAACCCCGCGCTTATTTCCCCATATCCACGCGTGCAATTGCGGAAGGACCCTTACCGCCCTCAGTTCTTCCGATGCCATAACGGTATCTGCCAGCCATTCGTAGCGGTTCCCCAGGCGTTTTGCCAAAACAGATGGATCGCCCTCGGTCAGGTCGTCGTTCCCCACCTGCAAAAACAGTGGGACTTTTGGATATCGTCTGTGAACCTCAACGGCATACTGCAAATCCGGATCGTCGAACACGACGATCTTTAGACTGAAGTTCCGGCGGTTTTCCGAAAGCTTTATGGTGATTTCGTCCAGGATTGCCCAGTCGGTGGCCATCTTGGAGCTCGGCGGCTTCGGAGACAAGGTCAATTCATCAATCTTCGGGAACCAATCCTGCCAACGGCTGCCCTGCGTCTCCAGCGCAACGCCCATCCCTCGGCTGTGCAACAGATCGATCAACCCGTTCAGACCGCTGAGCAGCCCGGGATTACCTCCCGAAACCGTCACATGGGAAAAGGTTTGACCGCCTGACCGGATCAGCTCCGACACGATTTCTTCTGGTGTCAGCATTCTGATCTCGTCCTTGCCTGAACCGTCCCATGTAAACGCGGAGTCGCACCAGGCACAGGAATAGTCACAGCCGGCCGTACGGACAAACATCGTTTTCTGTCCGATGACCATGCCTTCTCCCTGTACGGTAGGGCCGAATATTTCGATAACGGGAATCCGGTCATTTGCCATGAGAATCACCTGCAAGCGGGCGGTACACCACGTAGCTGGTAGGCGTTTCCCTGAGAAAAATTTGCACGCATTGCGGCTTGTTCTTTGACTGATCGAGGTATGACTGAATGATTTCCCAGATCGTTCTGGCTACGATCTCTGTCGTCGGGTAACCGTCTGAATCGCTATCGCGAAAGAACTCCGCATGTTCATTCAGCAGGGAATGATCGAAACGGTCGTGGACGAGCTTCTTAATCACCGAAAAATTGGCTAAAAAGCCGGTATCATCGAGCTCATCGCCGGCGATCGTGACATTGGCGAAATACGTGTGTCCGTGTACGCGGCTGCATTTCCCCGCGTTTTCGGCTGGAATATAATGGGCTGCTGCAAATTGCAAGTCTTTGTTGAGTTCATACCGGAACGGATGAACGACAGAAGGATAGATTTGTTGAATCATGAAATCACGCCCCATTTCTCCGGGATAGATACTCTTGCAATCCTTTGTTCCGCAGACGGCAGGACGGGCATTGGCCGCAGCCGTCCGCGATGATGCCGTTATAGCAAGTAAGTGTTTTCTCGCGCACATAAGTAAATACGCCCAACTCATCCGCCAAATTCCACGTCTCCGCTTTTGTGAGCCACATCAGAGGGGTATCAATGACAAACGGATAATCCATCGCGAGGTTTAGCGTCGCATTCAGCGACTTGACAAACACGTCCCTGCAGTCCGGGTACCCGCTAAAGTCCGTCTCGCAGACGCCAGTGACGATATGCTTGGCTCCGATTTGTTTGGCCAAAACCGCGGCAAATGATAAAAACAGCAAATTGCGGCCGTCAACAAACGTCGTCGGCAATTGCCCCGCTTTCTCTTCAATGGCAATGTCTTGTCTCGTCAAGGCGCTTCTGGCAAGCTGGCTTAATAGCGACAGATCGAGTACATGATGCGTAATCTTCTGCTCTTTCGCAATTTTTGCGGCGCACTCCAATTCAAGGCTGTGGCGCTGTCCGTATTGAAACGTGACAGCCTCCACCTCCCGGAACGTTTCCATGGCCCAAAACAGGCACGTCGTACTGTCCTGGCCTCCGCTGAAGACGACGATGGCTTTCTCCTTTTTCATCTCCCAAGCTCCCTTCGCATTTTTTGAAGTTTCTATCGGGTTCCCTAAAGAAAAATGTTCACAGCCAAGCCTCTTTTGGACATAACAAAAAAACGATATCTAAGGAGATACCGTTCCTTAGTTTTTTATAGAGGGTGTGCTAGAACCTCTCCTGAATCCATCCCCGCAAAATCTGCGTCCGGATCAATTCAGCATTGTATGATGTTTAACGACATTGTATCATAACGGCCGGGGAAAATCCCTTTAGAAAACGCAGGAATTTTTGAGGTTTCCAAGCAAAGGGACATCCAGCCAAAGGATGTCCCTTCTTGCGTGTTTTCCCATCAATGATAAGGAAATTGGGTGGAGTATCCGCTGAACTGCTGATAAGCCTGCTGAAGTTTCTGCTGCTCCTCCGCCTCCAGCTTGTACCAGCCTTTTTGGAACATCAGGTTGTACATATCCCGAGCGCTTTGGTGCGTCTCGTTCAACATCTGCAGAAGGTCGGCGTACAACTGCTGATGGCTGGCCTCCCGCACGGCAACATTGAGGCTGTCAGTCAGGTATTTGCAGGTGGCAAGGCCGTCGTTGATAAAGTCCCGATCGTTCATTTGCGGTCCTTTTGCCTGGGGGAGCTGTCCGCTCTGTGGATTGGCAATCTGATTTTGATTGGGCATCGGGTTCTCCTCCCTTTACTGAGCCTGGTTTTGTTGTTGCTGCGTCTGGGCTTGAGGGATGGAAGCCATCGCCGCGGCGTTGTTTACCTGCAAATGGGTCAACAGCTTCTGGTAGTGCCGCTGATGCATCTGGCCGGCTTTTTCAAGCGCCTGCTTCACTTGAGGGTCGGTCGCTTGCTGGGCAAAGAAGTGAAACTTTTTAAAGGCCACAAGCTGCCAGGACAGGGCATCCTTCAGATAGCTGCAGTCCTTTGTGGTAATGGCGCGCGGCGGCTGGGGAATCGGTGCTTGCGTTTGCTGCGGAGCAGACATCGTTGCAGGCATCGGTGTTCTCCTTTCGTCATTCATGATGGGATACACACTTGTTAGCATGGGCAAGCAAAAGGGGAATATCCTCGCGGCGAATCAGCAAAAAAAGGCTGGAAGCAGAAAACTGCCCCAGCCGGCTATGTTTCCAATTCGAGATGAACGACTTTCAGATCGATGCTCGCAGGTGCGATGTTCAGACAATACGTCGCTTCCTCATGAAGCGATTGCTGCAGCTGGCGAACGAGCGGTTGCAGAGGAGTGCCAAAGGGCAGCCGCAGCGTCAGCGACACTTCCAGACGCGGCAAGTCCTCAAAGGTATAGACGGTCTTATGCAGCTGCGTGACGGCGGGAAACCTTTCGCATGTGACCTGGACGATTTTGCGCAGAACCTGGGGATGAATGATGATGCGTCCGCCGGTAAAGGAAGGATGGACGACAGTCGTTTCTCCAATCACTTCTTTTTTGGGCGAGAAAATTTGCTGGGCGGAGGCGATCAGGCGCTGCAGCAAATCCTTTTCCACCTCCACCCGCGGTATCGGGATAACGTGCTTGCCCTGCGTCTCCCGGACGTAGCGGGCGGCTTCGATCTCTTGCTGGGGCTTGATCGACTCGATCGGGATGTAGCGGACAGGGTCGGGCAGTTCGAGCGCCTCGACGATCCGCGAAATCATCCGGCGGGAGGTGCCGAGGATGAGCAAGCGCTGCGGATTGGTTAGCGAAAGCGTCCCGCGCACTTCATCGGCGTGATCCCGGTAGTGAAAAATCGCTCGTTTTACGGCCTGTATCTTTGTTTTTTCATATTTGGCGGAGGTCCCCGCCAGCTTGCGTCCCTGATGGATCAAAATGCCGTCGTCGATGATGGCGTCGATCCCGAGCCGATGGGCAAGCTGGAGGGCGCTGGTGCTTTTTCCGGTTCCGCTTGTTCCATAAAGGGCGTAGATCTCCATGCGCGTGTTCTCCTCGATTTGATTCGTTTTTACCAGTATACACGAAAGCGAAGACGGGCGGAAAAGCGCAAAGGCTTACCGGTACTGGGCCCCAAGCTCACGGGCTCGTTCGGCTGCGCGGAGAACGGCGGAAGTGATCGCCTGCTGAAAGCGGAACGATTCCAGCACTTCCAGTCCGGCTTGGGTGGTGCCTCCCGGACTGGTCACCTTTTTCCGCAGGAGCGCCGGTTCGTCCGTAGAGTGCAGCAGCATCTGGGCTGCCCCCAGCAGCGTTTGGAGCGTCAGCTGCCGGGCCATTTCCCTGGAAAGGCCAGCTTTTTCGCCCGCGCCTTCCATGGCTTCCACCAGATAGTAAATGTAGGCAGGACCGCTGCCGGACAGACCTGTGACGATGTCCAGCTCTTCTTCGGCAACGGTGTAGACGGAGCCGATGGCTTCAAACAGCAGCGTGGCAAGCCGGAGCTGCTCCTTTGTGACGAAGCGGTTGGCCGCCATGCCGGTCGCCGACAAGCCGATGGCGGAAGAGGTGTTGGGCATGGTTCGCACGATGGGGCAGTCCGTATCGAGCCATTCGCCGAGACAAGCGGTGGAGACGCCGGCGATGACGGAGATAATCAGCTGCTCGTTGCGTACCAGGCCCCTCAGGCTTTGGCAGGCGTCTGCAGCGTCTTTCGGTTTCATCGCCAGAATCAGGATGTCCGATTGGGAAATCAGTGTTTGCTTGTCCGTACACGCGGAGACGCCGAATTGTTCGGACAGCCAATGAAGGCGCTCCTGGTTGCAGCGATTGGTGATCAGCACCTGCTCCGGCCTAAGCAGTCGGTTTTTGACAATACCGGCCAGCATGGCTTCTGCGATGGAGCCTGCGCCCAGAAAACCGATGCGCATGGTTTGAAGGTTGATGCTACTCATGCTGAGTCCTCCTTTATCTGTACGAGGGCTTGCCTGTTTTCGCTTCCCCGGGGGTAGCGAAATGGCGAGCCCGCTCGCAGCTGTTTTGTTTGCAACTAGCGGATTTGGCCACAGCCGCGGACGACGTACTTGCTGGTCGTCAGGGCGGTCAAGCCCATCGGGCCGCGGGCATGCAGCTTCTGTGTACTGATGCCGATCTCCGCGCCGAAGCCGAATTCTCCGCCATCCGTGAAGCGGGTCGACGCGTTGTGGTAGACGGCAGCGGCATCTACCTGGGAAAGAAACAGCTCGGCCCTGCCGCGATCTTGAGCGACGATCGCTTCAGAATGACCCGTACCGTGGCTGGCGATATGTCCGATGGCGTCCCCGAGACTGTCGACAGTGGCCACCGCCAAAGTCAGGCTCAAGTATTCGGTGTCCCAATCCTGTGCTGCAGCCGCTGCCAATCGGTTCGTGAGACCGGGGTGCCGCATGCGCGTTTTTTCGCAGGCCCGAAGCTCGATGCCGGCGGAAAGCAGCCGGGCAAGCAAGCTGTCTTGCAGCTCCAGCGGCCAGCTTTGATGGATCAGCAGGGTCTCGGCAGCATTGCAAACAGCCGGGCGGCTGGTCTTCGCATTCAGGATGATCGCCTCCGCCATGTCGTAGTCGGCCGTTTTGTCGATGTAGACGTGACAGTTCCCGACGCCTGTTTCCAGGACGGGGACAGTCGACTTTTGCAGTACGCGTTGAATTAGCGAAGCGCCCCCGCGGGGAATGATGACGTCGATCAAGCCAGTGGCTGTGCATAAAAGGTCCACAGCCTCGTGATCGGGGTAAGGGAGGTACTGCAGGGCCTCTTCAGGCAGCCCGGATCGCTTCAATGCTGTGCGAATGCATTCCGCAAGCGCGAGGTTGCTGGAAAGCGCGCTCCTGCTGCCTCGCAGGACGATGGCGTTGCCAGTCTTGAGCGCGATGGCGGCAGCATCCACCGTGACGTTCGGACGTGCCTCGTAGACCATCCCCACCACGCCGAGCGGGACGCGAATCTGCTCGATAACCAGGCCGTTTGGACGGGTCCAGCGTTCCATGACTTCGCCGACCGGATCGGCTTGCTTCGCCAATTGCCGCAAGCTGTCCGCCAGATCCTGCAGCCGCTCAGGCGTGAGCCGCAGCCGATCCAGGTAAGCGGCGGGCTGTCCGTCCTGCTCTGCCCGGATCAGGTCCTGTCCGTTTGCCTCCAGGATCGCAGCCTCGTTTTGCAGCAGTTGCTTTGCCGCTTCGTACAGGGCAGCGTCTTTTGCTTCCTGGTTGAAGCGGGCCAGCTTGCGAGACGCTGCCTTTGCAAGCTTGATTTGTCCATAAACTTGCTCGTTCAGAGTGCTCTCCATATTCCCATCTCCCTTCGAATACTGAAGCGGGTAAAACCGCTATTTGTCTATCTGGCTAAATACGCAGCCTCCGTCCATTGATCGCGGTGGATCACCGTGCCGCTGGGCTTCGGGGGCTGGCTTGCGGACAACAGGTCCCGCAGCTTGCTCGCGTCGTAGCGGCTTACGCCTCTGCCGATCAGGCGGCCGTCGCAGTAAACGTCGATCACTTCGCCCCGCAAAAAGCTCCCGCTTGCTTCCAAAACGCCAGCCAGCAGGAGGCTTCGCCGCTTTTCCAGAACAGCCTCGGCCGCACCTTGATCAATCGTGATCCGGCCGCTGACAGGGGAGTGCAGGGCAATCCACTGCTTGCGGGTAGGAAGCGCGTGGAGCGGCGCTTCTTCTGGCTTGTGTCCGACATACGTGCCCTTTCCCTGGCCCCGCAGCACTGCGATCAGGTCGTCCGGCTCTCCCAGATGCCCGATGAATGTAGAGATGCCGAGGTGGTGGGCTGTCTTGGCAGCGATGAGCTTCGAACGCATGCCTCCAGTACCAAGCTGCGAGGCGCCGCCGGCAAGTCCCTCTACTTCTTCCGTGATCGCCGGCAGGTGGGGGATGCGGACGGCGTCATCGTGGCTGCGCGGATCTTTGTCGTACAGTCCGTCCGTATCAGTCAAAATCAGATAGAGATCGGCGTGAACGAGTCCGGCAACAAGCGCCCCGAGCATGTCGTTGTCGCCGAAGGTAAGCTCTTCCACGGAGACCGTGTCGTTTTCGTTGATGATCGGCAGGACGCCTTTCTCCAGCAGGAGCGATAAGGTTTGGAATGCGTGTTGATAGCGTCCCCGGTGTGAAAAGTCGCTGCGTGTTAGTAATATTTGCGCAATTGTGAGCCCGTAAGAGCCGAACAGCTGGGTGTAGGTCTGCATCAGCAGGCTCTGGCCGATCGCGGCTGCCGCTTGTTTGGCCGCCAGCGTTCGCGGTCGCTGCTGATACCCCAGTCCCTTGAATCCGCTTGCTACCGCCCCCGAGGAGACCAAAACGACCTGATGCCCTGCCTCCCGCAGCTTGCTGACCGCGGAGACGAGCAGAGACATTTTGTACGGGTCCAAGCCTCCACCCGCGGCGGCAAGCGAGCTGCTGCCCACCTTTACGACCAGCCGCAATTTCCCCTTTTTCATCTCAGAGCCTCCTTGTCCGGAAAAATGAAAAAACCCTTTCGTTCCTTGACATAAGGACGAAAGGGTTCATGTGCCTTCGCGGTACCACCTTACTTGACGATAGGAGCATCCAAAATGCTCGAATATCGTCCAGCTCTCTTTCTTTGATAACAGGTGAAAGAAACCCGTCCAGGTTGTCCCTGGCAGCTCGGGGGGTGGGTTCAAACCGTATCGCGGGCGAAATCTCTCAGCCGCTGAATTTCGCTCTCTGGTCCGGACATGCGATTTTACTAGTCCCCGTCATTGCAATCCGTATGCGCTTATTAATTCATAATTATTCGCATGGGGGGATAAAAATGTCAAGAGGGTTATTCAAATTGTTCGCTGCCGTAGGCACCTGTTCTCGATTTGATTTCATACCGCTTTGATTTTTTGTCGCGAACGAGCAGGTACGTAATCGACCTCTCTGACGCGAAAGAAGAGGGGGCAGCCTCGCTAACTGTGACAAGCAGGCCGTCCGGTGTCTTTTCCAGGCTCGTGTTGCCGGTTGAAATCAGCACGGGATAAAGGGCGGAGGGATTTGCCAGATAAACCTGCCCCTTGACCACCTTGGTGGTCAAATGATCGTACATCCGCTCAGCCATAGGGCGAGTCCAGTAGCGGGAAAAATAGGAGACGATCTTCTCCCGGCTGTCGAAGCGGGAGGGAAGCGCCCGATAGGTCAGCCCGTCTTCGCGAATCGGCTTTTTTTTGCTGTCCATCGCGGCGTAGTAAAGCTCCTCCCAGACGTGCTCGGCCCGGTTGAGGAAAATGACCGTGTCGGCTTTGCTTTCTCCCAGCTTCTGAACAGCGGTTTGTTTTTGTGCCGTTTTGGCCGTTCCCTTCTCGTCTTTTGACCCGGCGTTGCAGCCTGTGAAGAGAGCGGCCGCCACAAACAGAATCAACCAGCGTTTCATGCCAGCACCTCACTTCTCCTAACATGATTCTCCCTTCTAGCATGCCTGCGGCAGAGAACAGCCAATCGCGTTAACTTTTTCCTGATGGGACAGACGAGACGAAGTGAAAGAAACAGGAAACAGATAGGGGTTGTTTCCAACCCGTATTTACGGCTATCATGAAGGGAGCCATGCAGTTCGAATAGTTGAGGTGGATAAATCATGTTTGGTTTTGGAAAAAAAGTAAAAAAGATGGAAGGTACGGATGTACTGATCATTAAAACAGAAGAAGCAGCCAACCGGGATTTTTACCAGGTGGCTTTTCCCAGCATGTATGCAAACGATATTGTTAGCATGTTGCGAAAATTGGAGCGCTCTGCTTTCAACCAGCCCGAATACCTCGGTGAGATCGGCGGCTTTCGCCTGGTTACCCACCTGGAAGCCATGATGGGCATAACTGTGATGGACGAGGCTGACATGGAGGGGCATCCCGTGCAAATCCAGGACTTCGCCAATATTTTGCTGCGCCGTCTGGAAGCGCTGGAAGAGCGCGGCGTGTTGGGGGAAAATGAGGATATTGCCTTCATCATGGGCGAGTTGACGATGCTTAGAGACGGAAGCTTCATTCCGCAAAACTGATCGCAACCATCCGGGATAATCCGCGTGGAAAAAGGGAGAGTGCGTAGTTTTCACTTCTCCCTTTTTTATTTTCGCCCGTAGCTGGAAAACAAATATGCAACCAACAGGCTTGCAAAACGTATTAAACATGGGACCTTCCTTCCCAGTGCCACACCTAAGGAGGTACAGGATGATAGAAATTCAAAGCGTTACCAAAAGCTACAACGGTACGACAAAAGCAGTCGACAACCTGCAGTTGACGATTCCCAGCGGTGAAATATTCGGTTTTCTGGGGCCCAACGGAGCTGGAAAAACCACTACAATCAAAATGGTTACAGGAATCACCCGTCCCGATCGCGGTACGGTGCTCATCAATGGCAAGGATATTTTGAAAGATACAGTCGAAGCCAAGCGCCAGTTTGGTTTTGTCCCGGACAGTCCCGATCTGTTTCTGCGGCTGAAGGGGCTGGAATACGTCAATTTCATGGCGGATATGTACGAGGTTCCGCACAACTTGCGCAAGGAAAGGATCGAGGTTTTGGCGAAGCGGTTTGACATGACCAACGCCTTGACCGATCCCATCCAGAGCTACTCGCACGGGATGAGGCAAAAAATCATTATCATGGGTGTGCTTGTACACGAGCCGGAGGTCTGGATCATGGACGAGCCGCTGACCGGTTTGGACCCGAAATCATCGTATACCCTCAAGGAAATGATGCGGGAGCACGCCGACTCCGGGCGGACGGTGCTCTTTTCGACCCACGTGCTGGAGGTGGCGGAAAAGCTGTGTGACCGGGTAGCCATCATCAACAAGGGAGTCCTGCAATTTTGCGGAACATTCCGCGAGATGCAGGAGCACTTCCAATCCGACGAATCACTTGAGCGCCTGTTCCTGGAGATGACCGACCATGAATAAGACCTGGCAATTGACAAAAGTGCTGCTGAAAAACGGCAGCGGAATCTGGGGAGGCAGGACAAAGGACGGCTGGAAAAGGGCCGTGCTGCTGCTCTTGGTTTGTGTTGGCCTTGTGCCGATGTTGTCCGCTTATGTCATGTTGACGTCAGCTCTTTATGACGGCTTGAAGCTGGCCGGACAGGAAACGGTTCTCCTGGGCTTGGGAATGGCGGCGGCATGTCTCGGCATCTTTGTGCTTGGCATCTTTTACGTATTATCCGTCTTTTTCTACTCACAGGACGTTGAGCATTTGCTCCCGCTGCCGCTCAAGCCTGCTCATATCATCGGCGCGAAATTTCTCCTCACGCTTCTGTACGAGTACATGACGATGGTGATCCTGCTGGGGCCGCTTTTGATTACGTACGGAGTGAAAAGCGACGCGGACGCCCTCTACTACCTGTACATGCTGATCGCCTTTTTGGCGCTGCCGGTCATTCCCGTAGTCCTGGCTTCTCTTGTGGCGATGCTGTTTATGCGGTTTACCAATATCGGCAAGAGCAAAGACCGATTCCGGCTGGTCGGGGGATTGGCGGCCATCGCTATCGCAATCGGGTTTCAGGCATTCGTGCAGCGCGGGGCCAAAACGATCGAGAATGCCGAGCAGCTGCAGGAAATGATTTTGTCCGACAAAAACCTGTTTCTGTCGCTCGTCACCCAAATGTTTCCGACCAGCAAACTGGGGGCCATGGCTTTGGCAGAAGCCGGGACGCTGGCTGGCATGGGCTATCTCGCGGCTTTTCTGCTCGTCTCGGCAGCTTTCGGAGCGGCGCTCATCTTTCTGGGGGACCGCTTGTACTTTAAGGGAGTCATGGGGATATCGGAGACGGCAGCCAAGCGCAAAAAAGCGAGCGCGGAAGAGTTTGATCGCATGACCGGAAAGCGCTCTGCCTTCGTCGCCTACGCGATCAAAGAGTGGAAGATGCTGTTTCGCACCCCTGCCTTCCTGCTCAACTGTGTTCTCTCCAGCTTTTTCTTGCCGCTGATTGCCTTCCTTCCGCTGGCTACACGATCAGATGGCTTGGCCGGTCTTGCGGAATACGGGGCGATGCTCCAATCGGAGACAGCGGCAGGGATTGGCGTTGCGATCGCAGTAGCCGCGGCCATGTTTATGACGACTACGGGAAGCATATCGGTGACAGCGATCTCAAGAGAGGGGCAGGGTTTTTTCGTCAACAGGTTTCTCCCGGTTCCCGCTTCAGTAATTATTTTAGCCAAGGTTGTGCCGGGAACGGTCCTGGGTATTTTCAGCCTGCTGTTGCTGGAGGTATTGGCGGGGGTCCTGCTGCAGGCTCCAGTCTCCTTTCTGCTCTGGGCATTTTTGGCGTCTGTACCGGGCATACTGTTCGTCAATCTGCTTGGAATCATGATCGATCTGAACATGCCCAAGCTGGACTGGGATTCGGAACAAAAAGCGGTGAAGCAGAACATGAACACGCTGATTCCGCTGGTCATCGGGCTGGCTGTGTCCGGATTGATCTTCTTCCTGGTGCTCCAGGGAGATGCCGCGGGTTCGACGGTCTCGGGTACGGTTTGCGGCCTGTTTGTGATCGTGGACCTGATTCTGTACCGTATTTTGATGAAAAAAGGACCAGGCTGGTTTGAAAAAATCGGCTGATGCTCGGCGAGCCGAACCGGGGGCCTCTAAAGCCTCCGGTTTTTCTTTTTAAAACAATTCGTTAGAACTAAATGGGTTTGTGCATAAAGCCGTTTATTTTTCGTGGAAGTGGGTGAAATGAACCATTTTTAGTTCTTGTGACCCACTTCTATCTGTTCAATTTCTCTGTCAATCTTTACAATTGTAGAAATGATTGGTATTTTTGTCTCGGGTCGAGTAGTGTTTTGGTAAGGGAAAAATGCAACCAACCGTCTAGGCGGACCTGCCGGATGGAGAGGGAATAGCTAGGCTAGGTACATAAGCTCAAAAAAAATTCAGAAAGGAGTACATTATGCGTAAACGGCATTCTCTTTTCCTACTTATTGTCGCGTTCCTGCTGCAGTCCGTTTTCGCTGTCAAACCGAGCGCGGCGGAAACGTACTACGATGATATCAAAGGCCACTGGGCTGAAAAGGAGATCCGTTTTCTCGAACAGCGGGGCATCCTCAAGCATGGAGGAAATCGCAACTTCAACCCTGACCGTATGGTGTCGCGCGGAGAAGCTATGGCGCTCGTCAACCGCGTGCTGGAGGATGTATACGGAAGACTGGCGAAGCCCGTCTCTCAGCCGTACCTCGATCATCGCTATCCATTGAAAACGGAAATCGAGGGTCTGGTCGCCAACATGCAGGTGCTTCTTGATGTAAATACCGGATTTGTCAACGATTACAGACCGGGTGATCGGATGGTCTTCAATCTGCACCTCGCGTCCAATGGCCTGCTGATGAAAAAGCCGCAAACAAGCTATCCGGATTGGTGGATGCCGACTCCTTACCTGCAATATCCGCTGTCGCGGGAAGAGGCAAGCATGATCCTGTTCTACGTGCTGTCACCGTACAAGCTTCGCATCACGGATCCCAAAATCAACGATGTAAGGCTGTTTTATGACGGCTATTTCCAATGGAAGCAAAAGAGCAGCTACGTCGATACGGCGTCTCCTTATGCGGAGGCGATTCGCGAGTTTAAGCTGTTCGGCGGGCAGCGAAATTTTGATCCGTATTCCAACATGACCAGAGGGCAGTTTGCGGTTGTTCTCACCCGTCTGCATCAATTTTGGGAGGGAGACGGCAGCCAGCAGTTCAATGAAAGCGCAAGGCGGCAGCAGATCGCAGCAAGCCTGCTCTTAACGGCAGCCAATCGGGCGTTTCTGGACAAAGATCAGGAGCGCTTGTCATCTTATGTAAGCGAATCTGCCATAGAAAGCCTGACCAGACAAAACGCAGATTTGCCGCTGCATGATTACGGGGCCGTTTTGGAGGTCAAAAAAGACGAGAATAATACAGACAAATTATGGGTGACTGGGAAGTACGAGCAACGGCAGGTAGGTCCTTACGAGCTGGAGTTCCTTTTTGAAAAGGACGATTCCAACCCGTTTGGGCAAAAAATCACATCGATCGTATTCAGAGAGAGATAAGGTAAAAGAAGGGAGCAGCCGACCGCCCGGGATCGGCATCCCTTCCCTGTGTTTTGGAGCGGTATTTGCCAAAAAAGACAAAAACGGTGTGTCATGCCGCTGCAAAAATCGGCAAATGGAGATTGCAACCGCTTCTTTTTTCGATTACAATAAAAACTGAACGGTGACTCAGTGCAGGCTGAATTGCCAGACATCTCACGGAACGAACGGAAAAAGGTGAGGTGTTTTTTTACAAAACAAAAATGAATGAGCATTCATTCAAAGAAGGCATGTAAAGCGGGATACAGGAATATTTTTGAACGAGTAGAAAACATGAAGTAGGATTTTTTGTTCAGACTATTTCGTATTTGCCGCGAGATTTGAATTGACATGAGGGAGGGTATTGGATGGAACGCAAAATTCGCAAAGCGGCTGTTCTCGGTTCCGGCGTGATGGGTGCAGGCATTGCCGCGCATCTGGCCAATGTGGGCATTCCCGTCTGCCTGCTTGACATCGTGCCGCGTGAGCTGACGGAAGAAGAGAGCAAGAAAGGGAAAACGCTGGCAGACCCTGCCGTTCGCAATCGGATCGCCCAGAGCGGCAAAGAGCGGCTGCTGAAGGAAAAACCGGCTCCGCTCTACGACAAGGCAAACATCGAGCTGATCACCGTCGGCAACCTGGAGGACCACCTGTCCTATCTGGGAGAAGTGGATTGGATCATCGAGGTCGTCGTTGAAAACCTCGACGTCAAGAGAAAGGTGTTTGAAACGGTAGAAGCGCACAGAAAGCCTGGAACGATCGTCTCCTCCAATACATCCGGCGTGTCCATCAACGAAATGAGCGAGGGTCGCTCCGAGGAATTCCGCCGCCACTTCCTCGGCACCCACTTTTTTAATCCGCCTCGTTATCTGAAGCTTCTGGAGATTATTCCAGGCCAGGATACCGATCCTGAAATTGTCGACTACATGATGCATTTCGGAGAATTTGTCCTCGGAAAAGGGACGGTTCTCTGCAAGGATACCCCCAATTTTATCGCCAACCGGATTGGCACATACGGCCTCCAGGTCTCGATTCAGGAAATGGTTCGCCTCGGGCTGGGCGTGGACGAAGTAGACGCCTTGACGGGTCCGGTGATCGGCCGGCCGAAGAGCGCCACGTTCCGCACGCTTGATGTCGTCGGTCTCGACACCTACGTGCACGTCGCGAACAACGTCAAACAAAAAAGCACAGACCCGCAGGAAGTCGCCGTGTTTGAAGTCCCGACATTTGTCCTGGACATGGTGGAAAAACGCTGGCTGGGGCAAAAAGCCGGACAAGGCTTTTTCAAGCAGGTGAAAACGGTGGAAGGCAAGGAAATTCTCGCGCTGGACTACCATACGATGGAGTACCGCCCGCGGGCGAAGGCCAAATATGCCTCGCTGGAGGCGGCGAAGACGGCCAAGACGCTGCCGGAAAAGCTAAAGGCGCTGGTTTACGGAAAAGACAAGGGAAGCGAATTTGTCTGGTGCGTCTTTAAAAAGGTCTTGCTCTACTCGGCTGAAAAAGCGCATGAAATCGCGGATGACATCGTCTCTGTCGACCAGGCGATGAAGTGGGGCTTTGGCTGGGAGCTGGGGCCGTTTGAGACCTGGGACGCCATCGGCGTGGAGAAGTCAGTAGCCCGGATGCGCGAAGAAGGCGAGAGCATCCCGGCATTGGTAGAGGAGCTTTTGGCAAGCGGTAAAACGTCTTTCTATCAAAAACAGGAGGGGCGCCGGGCAGCATTCTCGATTGGCGGCGTTTATAAAGGCCTGGAAGAGAAAAAGGAAAAAATCAATCTGGCCGCGCTAAAGGAGCAAGGCAAGCTGATCAAGAAAAACGCTGGCGCAGCTCTGGTGGATCTGGGGGATGGCGTAGCGTGCCTCGAGTTTACGTCGCCGCACAACGCTCTGGGCATGGATGTCCTGCAGCTGGCAGGCTACGCCGTGGAAGAGGTGCAGCGCAATTTCCTCGGTCTCGTGATCGGCAACCAGGGGAAAAACTTCTGCGTCGGCATGAACCTCGGCTTCGCCTTGATGGAGGCGCAGGATGAGAACTGGTTTGAGCTGGATATGCTGGTCAGCCGTTTCCACAAGGCAGGCAATGCCATGAAGAGCATGCACAGGCCGGTAGTTGCGGCGCCGTTCGGCATGACGCTTGGCGGCGGAGTGGAGATCTGCTACCTCGCTGACCGCGTTCAGGCGTCGGCTGAGACCTATCTCGGACTTGTCGAAGTGGGCGTTGGCCTTTTGCCGGGGGGCGGCGGTACGAAAGAAATGCTGTTCCGCGCCATGGAGCACGTACCGGAGGGCGGTACTGTTCCGGTGGACCCGTTCCCGTTTGTGGCCCGGGCTTTTGAAACGATCGCCATGGCAAAGGTCTCGACCAGCGGCAAGGAAGCGATCAACCTCGGATATTTGCGCTCCACTGACCGGATCAGCGTCAATTCCGACCACCTGCTCTACGATGCCAAGCAGCTGGTGCTCGCCATGGACCGGGAAGGCTATACGCCGCCCAAGCCGCGCAAAATCCGCGTCATCGGAGAGAGCGGCTGCGCCAATTTGCGCCAGAATATTTACTCGATGAAAAAGAGCGGATACATCAGCGACCACGATGAGCTGATCGCCAGCAAGATCGCCTATGTGATGTCGGGAGGAAGCGTTCCGGCGGGCACCGAGGTGTCCGAGGAGTACATCCTGGAGCTGGAGAAGCAGGCGTTCCTGGAGCTGATCAAAACGCAGAAAACACAACAGCGGATGCAGCACATGCTGACGAAAAACAAGCCGCTGCGGAACTGATCACAACGAATTTTTGCGAGCCTGCGCCTGCACCTGTCAGGCGAAAGGGGTAGCGGCTCGCGAGCAGGAAGCGCAGAGCACAGGGAGATTGCCAGAAAATCGCCAGGAAGATCGCGAGAAAGAGGGGAAGAGCCATGAAGGAAGCAGTAATCGTCGCAGGCGCCCGCACCGCTGTTGGCAGAGCCAAGCGCGGCAGCCTGAAGGATGTTCATCCCGTTGATATGGGCGCTGCAGTCGTCAGCAATCTGCTTGGCCGGGTGCCGCAGCTGAACCCGGCTGACATCGAGGACATCATTATCGGCAACGCTGTTCCGGAAGCGGAACAAGGCATGAACATGGCCCGCCTGATCGGTTTGCGGGCAGGGCTTCCGACAAACGTATCCGGCATTACGGTCAACCGGTTTTGTTCATCCGGCTTGCAGACGATCGCCTATGCGGCCCATCAGATCATGGTGGGCGGGGCTGACGTGATCGTCGCCGGCGGCGTAGAGAGCATGAGCCTGCTGCCAATGGCCGGTCACAAGGTAGCGTTGAACCCGACGCTGGTCGAGACCATGCCGGAAGCGTACATGGGCATGGGACACACGGCCGAGGAGGTGGCGAGGCGCTATCAGATCAGCCGCGAGGATCAGGACGCTTTCGCGCTGAGGAGTCACCAGCGTGCGGCAGCGGCGCTTAAGGCAGACAAATTCAGCGGAGAAATCGTCCCGATCACCGTCAAGTCGCACTATCTCGATGAAAATCACAAGCTGCACGTGCAAGAGCGCGTTTTTGACACGGACGAAGGAGTCCGGGCAGACACATCGCTGGAAGCGCTGGCAAAATTGAAGCCGGTCTTCCACGTCAAAGGCAGTGTCACGGCGGGGAACTCTTCGCAGACGAGCGATGGCGCCGCTGCCGTTCTGGTCATGTCGGCGGAAAAGGCAGCGGAGCTGGGAGTCCAGCCGATCGCCAAGTTCAGATCGTTTACGGTCGGCGGGGTAGATCCGGACGTGATGGGGATCGGACCGGTGGTGGCCATTCCGAAGGCGCTGAAAATGGCTGGCCTGAGCATTGCCGATGTGGACCTGTTTGAGCTGAACGAAGCGTTCGCCTCCCAGTCGCTGGCGGTCATCAGGGAGCTTGGTCTCGACGAAGAGAAGGTGAACGTCAACGGCGGAGCGATCGCGCTGGGCCATCCGCTTGGCTGTACAGGTGCCAAGCTGACCGTATCCCTTCTGAGCGAATTGAAACGGCGCGGCGGCAAGTACGGCGTCGTCACGATGTGCATCGGCGGCGGGATGGGAGCCGCAGGCGTATTTGAAATGGTGTAGGCAATCGCTTTGGGGTTTTTCAATCGAAAAGCTAAAGGAGAGGAATGGCAATGGCTGATACCAAAGAATTGATTCGCGGCGGCAGCTTTCTGATTGATGCAGGCAGCGCCGACTCGATGTTTGTTCCCGAGGATTTCACGGAAGAGCAAAAAATGATCGCCAAAACGACGGAAGAGTTCGTCGTCGGCGAGGTTCGCCCGCATCTGGAGGAGATCGAGAACCATCAGTTCGACATCTCGGTCCGCCTGCTGAAGGAAGCCGGCGAACTGGGCCTTCTGGGCGGCGATGTGCCGGAAAAATACGATGGACTGGGTCTGGACAAAGTGAGCACGGCTTTGGTGACAGAGAAGTTTTCTCTGGCCCGCGGCTTTGCGCTCAGCTACGGAGCTCACGTAGGCATCGGTTCTCTGCCGATCGTTTACTTCGGCAATGACGATCAAAAGCGCCGCTACCTGCCCGACCTCGCTTCGGGGAAGCGGCTGGCTGCCTACTGCCTGACCGAGCCGGGCTCCGGTTCAGACGCGCTCGGCGCCAAAACGACGGCCAAACTGTCCGAGGACGG
This sequence comes from Brevibacillus borstelensis, assembly GCF_037834415.1. Taxonomy (GTDB): domain Bacteria; phylum Bacillota; class Bacilli; order Brevibacillales; family Brevibacillaceae; genus Brevibacillus; species Brevibacillus borstelensis_A. Next base: position 18,132 of record NZ_JAUMSJ010000020.1, read on the forward strand.
CAAGCACTACATCCTGAACGGCGAGAAGCAATGGATCACCAACGCAGGCTTTGCCGACGTCTTTATCGTCTACGCCAAAATCGATGGCGAGCACTTTACCGCCTTTATCGTGGAGCGCGAATTCCCGGGCGTATCGTTTGGGCCCGAGGAAAAGAAGATGGGCATCAAAGGTTCCTCTACCCGCACCGTCATTCTGGAAGACGTTCCGGTACCGGTGGAAAACCTGCTGGGCGAGCCGGGCAGAGGCCATGTGATTGCTTTTAACATCCTCAACGTAGGGCGCTACAAGCTCGCCGTGGGAGCGGTCGGCTCCGCGAAACGGGCGCTGGAGCTGGCGACTGGCTACGCAAAAGAGCGAAAGCAGTTCAAGACGCCGATTGCCAGCTTTACGCTGATCAAAAACAAGCTGGCCAACATGGCGCTGAAAACATATGCGTCGGAAAGCTCCGTGTACCGGACAGTCGGCCTGTTTGACAACGCTCTTTCCAGCCTCGGAGACAAGGCGGACGACGGGCGCGAGGTGGCCAAGGCTATCGCCGAATATGCCATCGAATGCTCGATCAACAAGGTTTTCGCCACGGAAGTACTCGACTACTGTGTGGACGAAGGGGTGCAAATCCACGGGGGCTACGGCTTTATGTCGGAGTACGAGATCGAGAACATGTACCGAGACTCCCGGATCAACCGGATATTCGAAGGGACCAACGAAATCAACCGCCTGCTGATTCCTGACATGCTCGTCAAGAAAGCGATGAAGGGAGAGCTGCCTCTGCTTCAGGCGGCTGCCAATCTGCAGGAAGAGCTGATGAGCTACTATCCGGAGGAGGTCGAAGACGCGCCGCTGGCTCAGGAAAAGCACTTCATCGACATGACCCGCAAAATCATTTTGATGGTGGCCGGTTCTGCGCTGATGAAGTACCAGCAGGCGATTGCAAAAGAGCAGGAGCTGCTCGCTCTCGCGGCTGACATGCTGATCGAGCTGTACGCGATGGACAGCGTCGTCAAGCGGACAGAGAAGGCCATTGCCAAAAACGGTGTGGAGAAGGAGCGGCAGAAGCTGGACCTGACGATCGTTTACGTGAGCGATGCCTTTGACAAGGTCGAAGCATGGGCGAAGGAAGCGCTGGCTGCCATGGAGGAAGGCGACGACCTCAGAATTCGTCTCTCGATTTTGAAAAAGCTCACGCGCCGCACTCCGATCAACACGGTCCAGCTGAAGCGTACGATTGCCGACCGGGTCATCGAAGCCGGCGGATATGTGCTGTAGGAGTCGGGGAAAGGCCCTTCCCATTTGATATCGCGGTACAGTTCTTCCGCAAACAGAAGCAGATCACCGTGGGGGCATCCCCCTGGTGATCTGCTTTGCTTATCGGCGTTGTCTTTCATTGCTTCGTTTTCCGCTGACGCACTTTCGATATGCCTCCGTCCGTTATTTTGACCTCGACCTCAATCGCTTTCAAAGAGTCCGGCGACAGGGGAAGCACGCCCTCCTTTTTCAAGCGATGCCACTCGCGGGGAAATTTTCGATAAAAGGAATGCCCCAGACCAAGCGTATCGATGCCCAGCTTCATTCCCCGGTCATAGAGTGAGCGCACCTCCGCTTCGATTTGTCCCGCTGCATCCCTCTCCAAGAGCGCTATGGGAGTTGGCTGAAACAACTGAGTCACGTAACCCGTTGTCTTTATGGATACGCGAAAGACGGGACGCCCTCCTTCTAAGTCCGGGATGATCCTGGGGCGTGGGGTTTCCATAACCAGGAGAGCCGATTTTTTTCCCTTGGTCTTAAGAAGCGTCCGCCTCGTCTCTTTCTCCAGCCAGCGAGTCCCTGCGACCTGCTCGTGAGGCAAGCACGCTTTCAGCTTTTCGTTTTGCAGGAAGCAGATTCCGTCCATCTTCAGCTGCGGAAGGTGTTTTTTGTTTTCCGCCCATGGTTTTCTTTCCACTGACAGGTAGGGAAGGCGGACTACTCCATTGGGCTCGTTTCTTTCGGAAATGGTGCGAAACAACAATAAGGGGCGAATGTACGAATATTGGCCGTAAATGTCTTTGGGGTCCGCCAGCTGGGAATAGAGGATGGATATCCCCAGTATCGGTCTGGCGGTAAGGACGTCCTCAAGCGATTCCTTCGTGGCAAAGGACCACACGGAGTAACGAAATTCTTGGTACCTGTCAAGCGCATCCATGACCTCATCAAACTTTTCATGCTTCAAAGCCCGTTCGGTGAAGACGATGGCGTGAACGTGGCTCCATATGAGCCGTTGCTGAGTGGTCGTATAAATTTGATAGATGGCCGAAACGAAAGTGTCGCCTTCGCCTTTTGCAACGGAGATCGGTTCTCGCGTCAATTGAGTGCCGGTCTCCTTTTTGGCGATGTTGGAGAAGCCGAGAATTTGCAGATAGATGACTACCTTGCGATCGACGTAATCGACTCCGATGGCATCGATGTAAATAAGCTGTTCGATATCCCGGGCGTTCCAGCAGCCGCCAAGCAGGATGGAAGCAGCCAATACAACGCCTAGCATACGCTTCATTCGTACCATGCTAAGAATCTGTCTCCTTGCGCGAAGCGCGTTTCAAAATGCTTGCTTTTCCTTCCCATAACCGCCATGGCGTGCGAATCAGAACCTTGGCCAAGTCTCGCAGAACAGGGGGAGAGAGCGGTGTCAGATAATAGACGCCAAAGGAACGAGAGTTGGCAAAGAAGAGGAGAACGCCGATCAGCGCCATCATGAACCCGAATATCCCGAGAAACGAACAAATGATCAGCACGGAGATGCGGAGGAGACTAAGTGTCCCGACCACACTCTGATTCACCATGGTGAATGTGGCCATGATGGAAATAGCGATGATCACCAGGCTGCCGGGAGCGGTCAATCCGGCAGAGATCGCTGCCTGTCCGACAATCAGTCCGCCGACGACAGAGAGCGTTTGCCCGATGGCCATCGGCATGCGCAATCCCGCTTCGCGAAACAACTCAAACAGCAGAAGCATGAACAGAGCTTCCAAAGCGGCGGGAAGCGGCACGCCTTGGCGGGAGATCACCATGGTGGCGATCAGCGTGTAAGGCAGCTGGTCCTGATGGTACGTGACCAATGCCACCCAGAATCCGGGCAAAAACAAGGCGGCGAACACACTGCACAGGCGGATGATGCGGACGAAGACGACCATGTAAATCGAGGTGTTGGCATCCTCCGACGTGTTGATCAGATACGTAAAGTTGGTCGGTGCGATAAGCGCTGTCGGGGAACCGTCGACCAAGATGGCAAAGCGCCCGGTCAACAGGCTGTTGACGACGAAATCGGGTCTACCCGTATACTCATACAACGGCAGAATCGTAAACGGGGTATCCAGCAAAAGCTCTTCCAGCTGCGTGGTTGTTACGATCCCGTTGCTCTTGATTGACGAGAGCTTGGTGCGGATTTCCTCGACAAGCTTTTGTTCAATTGTTTGGTGAAGGTACAGCAACCCGACCTTCGTCCGTGTTTGGCTTCCCAAAATGTACGATTCGTAGTGCAAGAGAGGGGTTTTCAGCCGCTTGCGTATCAGCGCGACATTCGTAGTGATATCCTCGGTAAACCCGTCGCGCGGCCCGCGGATGGAGACTTCCGTATTCGGTTCTTCGGGGGAGCGCTGCGGGCGATTGTCTGCATCCAAGCTGTACAGCGTTCCCCACTCGTTAAACAGGATCAGCAAATGTCCATCGAACACATGGTCTGCGAGCTCCCCTGCATCCGTAGGAGTCAATTTTTTCAGGAGAAAGGGACGTTTTCGCTCCAAATCTTGCTCTTCGGCGATCTCTCCCGAACGAAATAATTCACTCATCTCCGGAAGGATGTACTCCATGAGGATATGCTTGTCACAAAGTCCTTCCGCATAGATCAGAAATACAGTGACGTTTTGCAGATGAGGGAGCATGCCGTATTCTTCTACAGAGACATCGTGGCAGCCCGAAAAGAGCCGGCGGATCGCTTCCGAACTGAGGCTGTCCAGACGGGGAATCTCACCCGGGACATTCACCTGGTCGGAAGGGTGCTCTCGCGTTTCATTTTTCATGAAGGTCCTCCTTCTTGCGGGAGAGTAACGCCAGTAGCGCAAGCGTCAAAGACAGGAGCAAGGCGGCAATCAGCAGGCCGGGGAGCAAAAATCTGGTCAGCGACAGATAGAACGAGATGTCGTCATAGGGCCACAATGCCATGCAGACAGCGACAATACAGGCGAGGACGAGAACGCGAACCCGCTTGCGGCCGTCGGGAAAATCAAATATCTCAACGAGCAGGTAAAAAGCGAGGGACACGCGGATGAAGGCTCCGCTGAACCATTGATAAATACTGAAAAAATCCACGTGCTCGATATACAGGCCGATTTTGACCAGCCGCCATTCCTCAAAGGCGGGATAGCGCAGTTTAGCTGCTTCCTCCGGTCCAAATTCGGTAATGGCACCGGTAAGCGGACCTAGTGTCAGCCATACCATGATGGCCCCCAAAACAGCCAGCCTCCAGAAGGTGACCTTTACCCCGATGTGCTGCTTGAGCAAAAGGAGCAGGATTAATTCAGAGAAGCCGGCACCGGCATACACCATTCCCCGCTTCATCGGTTCCCATCCGTACTCAAGGATGGGGAAGAGATAAGAATAATCCTTGTACTGCAAGTTGGTGCTCATCACAAAGAAGCCGAGGACAACGACGATTGGCAGCAGCAAGACAGATACCATCGCGATGGAACGTATGCCAAAGAGAGAGTTGATGAGACAGACAAGAGCAAAAACCAACCCATGGATATACATGGGAGTTCGAGGAGCAAACGTGAGATTGACCCAGGTGACTGTGTCTTTGATCGTGATGACAGCCAGCGCAAACACGTAGATCGCAAAGAGAAAAGAAAGAACTTTGGCGGTGCCTGTTCCATACTGCTTTTTCAACCATTCCAGCAGCGGTCCATTCCCGGTATTCCGATAAATGCAGGCGATCATCCAAATGAAAAGGAGGTACAGCGGGACCACACCAAGCACGGAGAGCCAAGCATCTCTCCTCGCTGCATCCAGGAGCAGGGGGATGACGATCACGTGGTTCATGAGTCCGTTGGAGAGCATGAGTATAAAGACTAATTGAACAAACGAAATGCCATTTTTCATAGAGTTCCCGCCAGACTTTTCCTGATCTCTCCTAAGTATGAGCAATTGATGAGATAGTATACAGGACCTGTCCGGCGCCTCTACCTGTACAAGCGAGGCTTGATGCAGTCAGGCTATGCATATTTTTAATGAGGGTTCCTCACTCTAACAAAAAGAATACAACTATGCTCAAGGGTAGGATCTCATGAGAAATCTTAGAGACTGGCTACGCGGCAAGAAATCGTCTGTAAAGCAAACAGGAGATGCACGGGCAACTCAACCTGCCCAGCACCAGGCACGCCCCGTAAGTTCGAGCTTGTCTGATAACATGCGGGAGCTCCGTTCACTGTTTCCGCTTACGCCTGATCTGATCATTCGCCATTTGGACAATCCCGTGACGAGAGAGAGGGCCATACTGGTTTATCTAAGCGGATTAGTGGATAGAAACGCGATTAACAACGATATAATCCGCCCTTTTTTGGAAAAGCGGCGAGCGAGAGAGAGCAGTATTTTCAATGTCATTACAGTGGGAAGCATGGATTACATCACGGACTGGAATGATGTTGAGCCCGCGATTCTTCTGGGGAACAGCCTGTTGTTCCTCGAAGGACAAAGCAAGGTCTATGTGATAGAAGCGCGAGGTTGGCCGCAGAGAGCTATCGAGGACCCCCAGTCAGAGGCCTCGCTTTTGGGGGCGCATCAGGGCTTTGTGGAAACGAGCATACAAAATATAGCGATGATTCGTCGGTATATTCCCAACCGCGAGTTGAAAATCCAGGAGTTCACCATAGGGAGAAGAGGGACTTGCAAAGCCTCCGTCCTCTATCTGGCTGACGTGGCAAAGCCGGAAGTGGTGAAAGAGATGGTAGACAGGCTGCAACAGGTCAATGTCGACACAATATTAAACACGGGGGAATTGCGAGAAATCATCGAGGACAGCAGGTACTCTCCGTTTCCTCAACTGATCACGACGGAGCGGCCGGACACTGCCGCCTCCCACATCCTGCAGGGAAGAGTTGCGGTCGTCGTGGATCGGACGCCCAAAGTACTGATCGGACCCGCTGGTTTCGTTACCTATTTCCAAAACGTGGACGACTATAATTTGCGCTGGCCTGTCGCTACCTTTATTCGGGCGCTGCGGTTTTTGGCCTTTTTGGTTGCCACCTTTTTGCCAGCCTTATACATTGCGGTTATTTCCTTCAATTATGAAATCATCCCGTTGGATTTGCTGCTCTCTGTCGGGGAATCGAGGGAACGCGTGCCTTTTCCGCCGCTTTTGGAGGCGATGCTGATGGAGATTACGCTGGAAATGCTCAGGGAGGCGGGGATACGCTTGCCTGCCCCGATCGGGCAAACTGTCGGTATCGTCGGGGGTATCGTGATCGGCCAAGCCGCCGTATCAGCGGGGATTGTCAGCAACATCATGGTGATCGTCGTCGCGTTTACGGCGATTGCTTCGTTTATCATCCCCAACTACGACATGGCTTCCGCCGTCCGCTTGGTCCGCTTTTTGATGATGGGGCTGGCGGCCATGTTCGGCATCGTGGGGATTGTTATCGGCTTGATGGGATTGGTCGGTCATATGATCGCGCTGGAAACCCTCGGCGTCCCTTATGGGGCTCCGCTGGCGCCTGCCAGATTTTCCGACTGGAAGGACCTGATTCTCCGGATCCCCTTGTGGAAGATGGACAAGCGGCCGGTTAGCGCCAGAGCGGTTCAGACCAAAAGGCAGGATAAATACAGTTCGGGGGAGGAGGGACAGTGAATCCATACGCGACCAGACAAATTACTGTCCTGCAGTACATTTTTTTTATCCACGGAGCCCAGGTCGGAATCGGTATCTTGACCATCCCCCGCGATGTGGCGGAAATTGCAGGGACGGATGGCTGGATCGGGATTATTCTCGGATGGCTTGCAGCGATTGTGGCCAGTTTGATCATTATAAGCACGATGAAAAGGTATCCCGAATGCACCATCATTGATCTGATTCCCATGTTTTTCGGCAAATGGCTGGGGAAGTGTTTCATCGCGGTGATTGTGCTTTATTGCGCATACGCTGCCGTTACTGTGCTAGCCAATACGGGTGGTATCTTGAAGGTTTGGCTTTTGCCGTTCACTCCTTTTTACCAAATCATGATTTTGCTTTTGATTCCTGTCTTGTTTTTGGTCGGCAAAGGCGTTAAGACGCTGGCGCGATATGCGGAATTGATTTTTTACCTGAGTTTATGGGTGCCGGTTGCATTGATCCTTTCCTTGAAGGAACCTCAATTTCTGTATCTTTTGCCCGTATTAAAGGAGGGATGGGGACCTGTTCTGGAGGCTGTGCCAACCACAATTCTCTCTTATTTAGGCTTTGAGTTGGCCTTTTTTCTGTACCCGCATCTGGAAAAAAAGCAGTTTGCCTCTGTAGGAATTGTCATTGCCAATACGCTATCGATGCTTTTGTTCCTGTTCGTCACCCTTATTGCTTATGTCATCTTCAGCCCGGATCAAATTACAAAGTTTATCTGGCCTGTTTTAAGCATGTGGAAAGGGGTTGAATACCGGTTTTTAGAGCGGATCGACATTCTATTTCTTGCGTTCTATCTGTTTATCATTTCGACAACCTGGATGCCGTACATGTACTTTGCGGTTTTTGGAACGGGTCGGCTGATGAAAAAGTCTAATGAAAAGCTATATCTGATGGGATTTATCGGGTTGATTGTAGGGGGGACTATGCTTTATACGCCTTCCTTTTTCGGTATTCAAAAGCTGGGTGACACATGGAGTACAGCGGGGATGATTTTCGGATACGCAGTTCCCTTGCTCTTGTGGGGGTACGGACGCTTGTTTCACAAATACAGGCAAAGGAGGATGCCATGATCCGGCGATTGCACATCCTGTTCCTGACGATTCTATTGGCAATACTGCCGGGATGCGCCGATTTGCGAAATCTGGAGGATGTAACCTTGGCGCTTATGGCGGGGATAGACCTGAGCGAAAAAAATGAGCTCTTGTTCTACGTATCAAGCCCTGTATTCAGCAAGGACGCGAAAAAGAAGGTAGAGGAGTTCGGAGTAAGAGCCGATAGTATCCGTCAATCGACTAAAAGGTTTGATGCTCTCGTGACAGCGCTGACCGTAGGCGGGAAAATCCAGCTTGTTGTGCTCGGCAAGCGGCTATTGCAGCATCCTGACTGGTTTTCGCTGCTCGACACTCTCTACAGGGACGGACGGATGACGGTAAACTCTCGGGTCGTGGTGGTAGATGGCCCCGTTCATTCCGTCTTTCATTTGAATCCGGCGGATAAACCTCGTCTGCCGCTTCATCTCACTCAATTGCTCGATACGGCGAACCGCCGAAATTTGACAGTCAAAACGACAACGCAGGAATTTCACCGCATGATGGCTGAAAAGGGGATGACGCCGTCGATTACCGAATTCAAAAGGCAAAACAACGTTGTGGAAGTCATGGGCACGTCTCTGTTGGACCACCATGGGCAATACGTTACGCTGCTCCTTCCCAAAGATACGATTCTGCTTCAGATTCTCATACACAAATTGCAGGGAGAGCTGACGCCGACAGTGCCATTGCCAGGGCAATCAGATAAGCAGAAAGTGGTCAAACCGCGAGTCTCTTTCTTTGTCAAAGATGTTACCAAAACAGTAAAAACCGGATACCGCGACAACCGATTTCGATTCGAGGTCGAATTGCAAATGGATGTCTCTCTGGCGGAACGGATGTTCCCGATTGAACCGGCCAAACAGCATAAGAAGCTGGAACAGATGATTGAGAAGCAGCTGACCCAAAAGTACGCCGACCTGATCAGCAAATTTCAAAAACACAAGGTAGATCCAGTTGGCTTCGGGGTGTACGCCCGGGCGTACCAGTACAAGGAATGGAAGAAGGTCCAGGATGATTGGCCCGCGGCATTTGCCAAAGCAGAGGTACGGGTCAAGCCTGTTATCTCCATCAAAGGGATTGGCATTACGGAATAAAAAACCCTCTCTCAGAGCGGAAATCGACGGATACGGCAATCCGCAAAGCTCGGGAGAGGGCTCTTTCTTATCCGTGAATTAATAAATCGCTTCCCAGCCCGCAGGGGTGACGAACAGGCGGATCGCTTTTATCTTGCGGTCGTCCATCAAGGTAAAGTAGTGGCGGTAGTTGGGAGGAACGGAGATCAGGTCGCCCGGCTCCATCTCCACGTCGAAGTAACGGCCGTCTTGTCCCTTGATAGCAAAAATGCCGTGGCCGTCCACGCAAAAACGGCACTCGTCATCGGTGTGGTGATGCTCGCCCTTGAATTTGACCAGCAATTCATCCAGATTCGGCGTCTTGTCAGACAAGACAATGATATCGGCTGTCAGATAGCCGCGGTGTTCGCTGATCGCATCGATCTCCGGTTTGAAAGCGTCGAGGATCTGCTGCTTTTCTTCATCGGTCGGGCTGTAGTTGCTCTTGAGCTGTTCGTCCAGGCGGTCGACGCCCCAGTGCTCGTAAATGATTCCCTGCGTGTCCAAAAACGAGACGACACTCTCGCCGGTCAAATACTCGTTGTTGTCGTGAAAGCGCACTTTTGCCATGATAGAGGCCTCCTTGGGATGGTTGGTTATGGAGCAGCCACGGCGGCTTGGCGAAGCTGCAGCCAGCGCGCGTGGTATTCAAACAGGAATTCGAATGCTTCCAGATGCCGTTTCGCCGTAAAGTCGCTGTCGCCCCAGGCGTAAATGCCGTGGTTGCGGATCAACACGCCGGGAACCTCTGGTGTAATAACTTTTTCAATCGCGGCAGCCAGCGTCGGAATATCGGCAAAATTCTCGACAATCGGGACCGTGATGCGGGCGTTTTCTTCCCAGATGCCCAGCCCCTTGATCAGCTCCTGACCTTGAATGGAAAAGGCTCGCTGGCCGAAGTACAGCTCAGAGATGAGGTTGTTCCAGACGGTGTGGACGTGAAAGCAGGCATGTGCCTGCGGGACTTTGCGATAGACGACGGCGTGGATCAGCGTCTCCGCCGATGGCTTGAGCGCCGTAGGCTCTACCGGCTGACAATCGCCGTCCACCACCAGATAATCCTCGGGTGAGAGCTTTGTCTTGTCCTTGCCGCTGGCCGTCACGGCGAATTGCAGCGGTTCTGCGCTCAATTTGATCGAAAGGTTGCCGCTGGTGCCGGGAAACCAGTCCCGGCGGGCAAAGGCCAGCTTGGCTTCGTCCAGGCGGCGGAAAGCGTCCAAGCGCTGTTCAAGCGTAATCGTCATGTAGATCGCACCTCCTGCCTGCGTTTCAGCTCCTGCAAAATGGCGATGACGTCGTGGAACGTCGCGAATGGCTTGAAGGGAAGCCCCAGTTCCTCGCTTTTTTGTGCCAGGAGCGAGCGTGCGATGACAAAGTCGGCGATTTTGGCTCCGGCCAGATCGGTGATCGAATCGCCGATGACGACGCGGTAGTAGCGCTCTGGATCGTAGCGGCGGATAATGGCCGTTTTGCACATGCCGCAGTTGTTGTCGCAATGCTCGTCGCACGCGTGCGGCCAGGTAATCGTGATGCGAGGCCCGCCAAAGTCGCTGCCGTTGCAGTAGATCGGCACATCGAGCTCGAACGGGGCGAGGATCGGCTCGACAAAAAAGTCAATCCCGCCGCTGGTGATCAACAGCTCGATGCCTTCCTCCCGGCAAAAGCGGACGAATTCGGCGAAACCGGGGCGAATCGTCGCTTCTTTGACGATGAAGTCAATAATTTCCTGCTTTTTCTCGGACGGAATCAGCTGGAACAGCGCTCCCACGCCTTCTCGGATGGAAACCTTTTGGGTGAGTATCCGCTCGATCAGCTCTTCCCGCTCAGGAGGCGCAAAGCGGCGCATGATCGCGACGATGTTGTCCTTCTCTGTAATCGTTCCGTCGAAATCGCAAAACAGTACGAGTGGCTTGCTCATCGCTTTGCCCCCCATTTCTGCAAGGCTTGCGACAGTTCAGGAGAGGCAAGGGACGCTTCCTCCAGCGTCTGCCCTGCCACGACTGCCTGGATTGCCGCTACAAACGCGCGGGCTCCCGCTGTCGCGCCGCCCGGGTGACCGTGAATGCCGCCCCCGGCGTTGACCACCTGATCCAGGCCGAAATCCGCGTACAATTGCGGAACGAGTCCGGGATGAATGCCCGCAGACGGTACGGGGAAGGATTCGCGCAAGGAGCTTTTCGGCTCGGTCAAATGCTTTGCGAGCTGCAGCGCTGCTTCCTTGTCCAGCGCCACGTTTCCGTATGGCGACGGGAAGAGCACCAGGTCCGCTCCGGCAAGCCGCATCAGCTTGCCGAGGAGCAGAGGCGTCGCAATTCCGTAGTCGGGCGACGGATAGCAGGCTCCCGCGAGAGCCGGATGGGCCATGATCGGCACCCGAATGTCCGAATCTGCGGCCAGGCGGTGCAAGGCATCGTAGCCAAAGGCAAGCACGTTGAACAGCAGGCAGTCCGCGCCCGCCTCTACGGCCCGCTTGGCGCGTTCGGCCAAGTCGGTGACAGGTCCGGTCAAATTCGCTGCATACAAGACCGGCTTGCCGGTTTCCGCCTCGGTTTCCCGGGCAATTTGTTTAAACGCCCGGATTCGCTCCAGGAAAGGCGCACGGTCATCGGCAAAGAAAATCTCGTCGTCCTTCACCAGGTCGACGCCGCCCAGAGCCTGTGCGCGGAACTGGGTTTTCAAATCGTCAAACGGCAGTCCGAGACACGATTTGAAAATGCTCATCAAAAGAGGACGGTCATGCGCGCCAAGGCGCTCCCTGAGACCCGCGATGCCGTACTTCGGCCCCGGAAAAGCGGACAAGAACGCTTCCGGAAACTGGATATCGATCAGCTTGATCTTGCCGTCCATGGACAGTTTGCCGAAGACGCCAGTCAACAAGGACGGGATGTCTGCAGTAAAATTGCGAATCGGGTAGTTAATCGCAATCAATCCGCTGCTTTCGCCATTTTCCAGCGTTTCGAGCGTCTGAGTGCTGACAGCTTCACCCAGATATGGCTTCAGATCTTCCTGCTTGGCGGCGGGCAGATCGGTCCAGCTGCCGACTGTCATGCCGACAGCGATCGCTTCCGCCTTTTTTTGCAGGTCCTTCGCTTGAGTCAGATAGGTTACGAGGATACGTTGTTCACTCAATCAGGAATCCCCCTTTTTTCATCGGAAAACTTGGCTTGGCCACGTATACAAAAAAGCCTCCCCTTCGTGAGGGGAGGCGCTTTCGTCCGATAACGTTTTCGTCTCCTCTCATCTCTCGGTTCAGGGTCGATCCAGCGGACTTTCGTCGGCGTAGTCGACTCTCACCGTTGGAATTAGCACCGTTTCGCTCCCGTTCAGGGGAAGCGCCGGTTGCCGGGCATCATAGGGCCAGTCCCTCAGCCAGCTCGCGATAAGAGTTTCATGTTACAGTATGATTTTCGTTTGCGATATCCCCATGATATGATGTTCCCCTTCGGGAGTCAACCCTCGTTTTGAGTGTTACATTTGAGCGTTAAAAATATCCTCACAGGTGAAACTTTTTTGAAAAAACAGCGTGGTATAAGGTGAAAGGGCGTGAAGGAATGGGAAAGGCAGGAGTGGAGGATGTGTACCGCCTGCACGTCAATGACATATACCGCTACCTCCGCAAGCTCACCGGCGACACAGGCTGGGCGGAGGACCTGACGCAGGAGACCTTTTTCCGTGCCTTCCAGCACCTGGATACCTATCGGGGAGAAAAAGTGCGCCCCTGGCTGTTCAAGGTAGCGTACCACGCGTTTATCGACTGGCACCGCAAACAGAAGCGCAGACCTGTTCACCTGATCGAGACTCTTCCCGAACAGGCGGACCAGGGGGCAGTCAGTCCGGAAGCCGCGGCGATGGCCAAAGAGACGGCAGCCCTTGTACAGGCTGCTCTTCGGGAACTGCCGGAAAAACAGCGACAGGTGCTGCTGCTTTATGCAGGCAAGCTCAGCTATGCGGAAATAGCCGACATTCTCGGAATCGGGGTGGCCGATGTGAAGCGGTCGCTCTACCGGGGGCGTCTCAAGATGCGAAAATGGTGGGGGGATTGCCAACATGGCGGATACGGACAAGGTGAATGATGCGAAACAGGCAAGCAAGGAGCGCGATCAGCTTCTCCTCGCTTATCTGCGGGGGGAACTGGGCGACGAGGAGACAGCGGGATTGCGCCAGCGTCTCGCAGACGACCCGGAATACGCGGAGCGACTGGAGGAGCTTTTGCTCGGGGAAGAGCTGACCCAGGCAGATTCAGAAGAAAAGGCCGCGGATTTTTTGCCGGAGGAGAAGCAGCGCGCCATCATCCGCTGGGGAAAGTGGAAGAGTAGGCTGTCCAACGCTGCTTATACGGTAGGGATTTCACTGCTGATCGGTTTTGTCCTGTTGTACGTAAACTATTGGATCGGTCAGTCTTTGTACGAGGAAACATTTCGGGTGTCCAAGGATTTGGTGAATTTTACCCAGCCGGGAATCGAGGTGGGAGGCAGCAGTTCAAGCGTAGGCCTGTTCTATGGCAACATCCGGATGGAGATGCGTGAAAAGGTGGGAGCCGCCTCTCAGCATACAGGGTATTTTGAGACGTCCAATATCTTTTCCCTGATCTCTTCCAGACCCTCATGGAATGACGGCGTTCGGCAGAAAAACCTGTTTTTTCTGTTCCCGCTTCAGGCAAAGCTGCAGGAGGATACCTCGTTCAGAAGCGACCCGGCGTGGAAGACGCTTGAAATGCTGCCGGAGGGGACGGTGTCGCAGCTGGCGATTTCCTTCAATCGGTTTATGAGCCTGGAGGAGCTTTACGCGTTCCTGTCTCCGTACGATTTGGACCTTACCTGGCAGGCTGTCGATACCGGACAGGAGGCACGGGATGAAGACGCCAGAGACGGCGTGGTGCTGCTTTCGGCCGGGGACGTCTGGGGATTCTCCGAATATGCGCTGGATTACGGACCGGGACCGATTCAAGTAAACGGCGAAGTGGATCGCCGCACCCGGGCGTACGTGGAGGAAATGAAATATCTTGCAGGACAGGAGCGGCTGAGCAAGGCCATCGGAAAAAGCCTGATCTACAGCAGATCCGGGGTGAAGATCGAAGAGCGCTATCAGTACCTGGAAAAAAACGGCATCAGGACGTACGGGATCGTCGTGACCGGACCGACCAAAGAACTGCTCAAGCTAAAGCAGGAAGCTGTCATCACGGCCGCATTCGTCGGGCAAATCGACTGGTGGAACTGGGATCGTCCAAGTGCATCGGGTGAACAAAGCAGCAGATAGGACTGGAAGCGCCCGCTTTCTTGCAAAAAACAAAAGAGTGTTGACAGCGCGACATAGGCGCGTGTATGATTCAAACTAATCAAAACAGCATACGTTGGATACCTTATCCAGAGAAGGTGGAGGGACTGGCCCGATGATACCCGGCAACCGACACAGCGCTTGCCTGTCAGCTTGACTGACAGTTCGGCAAAAGCGATGTGCACGGTGCTAATTCCTGCAGAAGCAAAAGTATTCTGGAAGATAAGGGGGAGACGACACGCCTAACGCGTACGTATACGACCTCTTTTCTTCGGGAAAAGAGGTCTTTTTGCATGTCTGGCTATCAAAAACGGCTTGATCGGCGGCGCAGTCGGCAAGGCGCCGCACGGTCCCTGCCCTGCTGAAAACGGCCAAGAAAAGCCGCTGGAAATATCGAATTGACGACGTGAGGGGAGAAACGAGTTATGGCTTATCGTGCGTTGACTGAACAAGAAGCAGTACAGTATGTAAAAGAGCTGCCCGGCCTGTTTGCGGAAGGGGCTGTCCTGTCCTCCCGCGAGATTGGCGACGGCAACCTGAATCTTGTCTTTCACATCCGCGATGAAGCGAGAGGGAAAAGCGTGATCGTGAAGCAGGCTCTGCCTTATGCCCGTGTCGTGGGCGAGTCGTGGCCGTTGACACTGGACCGCGCCCGCATCGAGAGCGAAGCCCTGCGCATCCAGTACAAATACGTTCCGGATCTCGTCCCGCAGGTGTACCGCTACGATCAAGAGCTGGCCTTGACGGTAATGGAGGATCTCAGCGATCATATCCTGATGCGCAAAGGCCTGATCGAAGGGCGGCGCTATCCAAGCTTCGCGAAGCAAATCGGACGTTTTATGGCCCATACGCTCTTCTACACCTCTGATCTGGGAGCGCATCCCTATGAGAAAAAAACGCTTGTCGGAACATTCGTGAATCCTGAATTATGCAAAATTACGGAAGACTTGGTGTTTACCGATCCGTATGAAAATGCTCCGACCAACAACTTCAACCCGCTGATTCGGCGGGAAGTGGAGGAAATCTGGAAAAACAAGCCGCTCAAGCTGGAAATCGCCAAGCTGAAGTACGATTTCCTCACCCGTGCCGAGGCGCTGCTGCATGGCGATCTTCACACGGGGAGCATTTTCGTCACCGAGACCTCGACGAAGGTCATCGATCCGGAATTCGCCTACTACGGCCCGATCGGCTTTGACATTGGCGCGGTGATCGCCAATCTGCTCCTCAATTACGCCGGCCAGCACGGTCTGGAGCAGGATGAAGGAAAGCGGGAGTCCTATCGCGAATACTTGCTGACAACTGTAGAAGACGTCTGGAACGAGTTTGTCTCCCAGTTCGTCCAGCTGTGGCACAAGCAGGCGAAAGAGCGCAGCGCACATGTGGAAGGACTCTGGCAGAGCTATGTGAAGCGGTTGATTCAAGATACGGCCGGGTTTGCAGGCTGTAAAATTCTGCGCCGCGTGATCGGGCTTGCCGGTGTCGCCGATCTGAACAGCATCAGCGACGAAAAAACCCGTGCGGAAGCGGAGCGGCTGGCACTGCTGATCGGTCAGGAGCTGATCCTGAAGCGGGGCGGCATCGAAGAATCGACCGACATCACAGACATCGTACGCAATGCGACGACAAGATTTGATCAGGAGGCAGCAGCGGTATGACCACAACTCATGAAGCATTCGCACCGGTCAAGTGGGAGAAGGACTCACTCCTTTTGCTCGACCAGACGCGTTTGCCCGTAGAAACCGTATTTCTATCCCTGAACACGTCCGAGGAAGTATGGGCGGCGATCCGCCACCTGCAGGTACGGGGAGCCCCTGCGATCGGGATGGCTGCTGCGTACGGCCTTTACCTCGGCGTGCGGAACAGTGAAGCAGCGGATTCGGCAGCTTTCAGGAATCAGCTCATCGAGCAGGCCGACTACCTGGCGACAGCTCGCCCGACTGCGGTGAACCTGTTCTGGGCGCTTGATCGCATCAAAGCCCGCGTCCGGCAGGAGGGAGAAAAACCGGTAGACGCGTTGAAGGCGGCAGTATTGGACGAAGCTCTCGCGATTCAGCGCGAAGATGCGGAAGTATGCCGGACAATCGGCGAACACCTCCTCAGCTTGCTGCAGGACGGGATGGGCATCCTGACCCACTGCAATCCGGGAGCGCTGGCGACAGCCGCCTACGGAACGGCGACAGCTCCGCTCTACCTGGCAAAGGAACGCGGATGGAACCTGAAGGTGTACGCGGACGAAACGAGACCGGTGCTGCAGGGAGCGAGACTGACGGCATACGAGCTGCAGCAGGCGGGAATCGACGTCACGCTGATCTGCGACAATATGGCGGCCATGGTGATGGCGCAGGGAAAAGTGCAGGCTGTCATCGTCGGGACCGACCGGGTGGCGGCAAACGGCGACGTCGCCAATAAAATCGGAACGTACGGCGTTGCCGTGCTGGCGAAAGCCCATGGAATCCCGTTTTACGTGGCCGCGCCGCTGTCATCCATCGATCTGGAGACGCCGACGGGAGCGGACATTCCGATCGAAGAGCGCCCGGCTGAAGAAATCACGCACGGCTTGGGCAAGCAGGTGGCGCCGGACGGCATCAAGGTGTACAACCCGGCGTTTGACGTAACGCCAGCCCGGTATATCACCGCCATCGTCACCGAAACCGGGATTTTCAAGCCGGAAGACATCCGTGATTCCAAGCAATAAGTGTATTCATTATCCAAATAAAGCGCCCTCGGGCGCTCTTTTCACTTTGGAAGAGGGGGAGAGATGGCATGAAAGTAATCCCGATGACACAACATGCGGCGTTAAAGCGTCTGGAACTCGAAGACGCCGATGAAATGTTTTGGCTGACCGACACGAATCGCCTCCATCTGCGAGAATGGCTCCCGTGGCTGGATATCGTCACAAACGTGGCGGATACGAGACGGTTCATCTCCGCCACGTTGGATCAGGACTGCCGCAGGCAAGGCACCCATTTCGGGATCTGGTACAACGGACGGCTTGCGGGAACAGTAGGCGTCCACAATATCGACTGGTCAAACAGAAAAACGTCTATCGGATATTGGCTGGGGGTCCAGTACACCGGGCATGGTCTGATGACGGCGGCCGTCTCGGCTTATCTGGATCACTTGATTTTTGGCGAGTGGGACTTGCAAAGGGTCGCCATTCAAGCCGCCACAGAGAACAAAAAGAGCAGAGCGATTCCGGAACGCCTCGGGTTCAGGCTGGAGGGAATTCTGCGAAGCAATGAATTTCTTTACGATCATTACGTGGATCACGCCGTATACGGCATGCTTGCCTCGGAGTGGCGCTGAATCCTTCAAGTTTTTTGCAGTCGGTAGAAAAAGCTGGATTGACAAGAAATTTTGCGTAAACTACCATGAAGATATTGGAAAAGGGATGGCGTACAGCGCATCCCTTTCTTTTGGTCGACAGGGTCAAAGTCGTCCCAGAAGATGACCGGATGAAGGAGGCTCCGCCACAGCCATGGCGGAGCCAAGTTTTCTAATAGGATAAGGAAGGAGGGACAGACGGCGTGGATATTTTACGGCAATTGTCCTGGTTTTTCAGAAAATATTGGAAACGGTATACAGTAGGGATTGCCTTTCTTTTTTTGATCGATCTGCTCATGCTCTGGCCTCCCCGGCTGATTGGGCAAACGGTGGATCAAATCCGCAATGGATCGCTGACGACATCCGCATTGGTGACGACAATTGTCACGCTGCTTTTGATCGGCCTGACGCTGTACGGGCTTCGTTTCTTCTGGCGGTATTTGCTGTTCGGCGGGTCGCTGATGCTGGAGCGGACGCTTCGAGAGCGGCTGTTCGGCCATTTGACCCGAATGTCGCCATCCTTTTACTCGCGCCGTCGTTCCGGCGATTTGATGGCGCTGGCCACCAACGACATTCCCGCGATCGAACAGACAGCAGGGATGGGGGTACTGACGCTAGTCGATTCTCTCTTTGCCACACTGTTGACTTTGGCTGTCATGATGGTGGCGATCGACTGGAAGCTGACGCTGGCTGCTCTCATCCCGATGCCGTTTTTGGCCTGGGCCACCGCCTATTACGGCAAGCTTCTGCACGACCGGTTTTACCTTGCCCAGGAAGCGTTTGGCGAGATGAACGACCATGTGCAGCAATCTGTCTCGGGTGTCCGCGTGCTGCGGGCGTTTGTACAGGAAAAGGAGGATGTGGAGGCGTTTCGCCGGGTCAGCGAGAAAACGATGGAGCGAAATATCAGCGTCTCCCGGATCGACGCCCTGTTCGAACCGACGATCGGCATTATCATCGGCTTCAGCTTTCTGATCGGGCTTGGCTACGGCACCTACCTCGTCTTTTCCAGCGCGATTTCCCTGGGCGATCTGGTCGCGTTCAACCTCTACCTCGGGCTGCTCATCTGGCCGATGTTTGCCTTTGGCTGGCTGATGAACATTCTCCAGCGGGGGAGCGCTTCCCAAAAGCGTTTGTCGGAATTGTTCGCCGAGCGGCCGGACGTGGTGGACAACGAAACTGTGATAGAGGACGTTCCGCACAATACTGTGGAGGCGAGAGGTTTTACTTTCCGCTATCCGCAGGCGGAAAAGGACGCCTTGTCGGATATAAGCTTCATGCTGCACGAAGGGGAGACTCTGGGGATTGTGGGCAGGACGGGAAGCGGGAAGTCAACGCTTTGCCGGACTCTTTTGCACCAGTACCCGGTAGAAGCGAACGCCCTGTTTGTCGGAGGAAAGCCGGTAGAACGGATTTCGTTGTCTGCCCTGCGGGGGAAAATCGCCTACGTTCCCCAGGAGCATCTGCTGTTTTCCCGTACGATCGAGGCGAACGTCGCTTTCGGTTCGCCTGAGGCGACCACCGAGGAAGTGTGGCATGCACTCTCCCTGGCCGAAATGAAAGGCGATGTGGCGCAATTTGCGGAGGGGCTTGGAACGATGGTCGGGGAAAAGGGGGTCACCCTCTCAGGCGGCCAGAAGCAGCGTATTTCCATTGCCCGCGCCCTGCTGAGGAACGCCGACATCCTTATTCTGGACGACTGTCTGTCCGCTGTGGATGCGAGGACGGAGGAAAGCATTCTTCACCATCTGCGCGATGAACGCAAAGGAAAGACGACGATCATCACCGCCCACCGGCTCTCCGCTGTCCAGCACGCCCGGTTGATTCTGGTGCTGGATGAGGGCAGGATCGTGGAGCGGGGAACGCATGATGAATTGATGGCGCAAAACGGCTGGTACGCGGAGCAGTATCGCAGGCAGCAGATGGAACAAGATGTGGCGGGTTAAGGCTAGAGAGGGGATCGTGTAATGAACGGCAAACAAGTATGGAAGCGGCTGGTGGAGTTCGCCATGCCGTTTCGCAAACAGATCGCAGGGGCCCTGCTGCTCCTCCTGCTCGGCACCGCCGCGGAACTGGCCGGCCCCTTTTTGGCAAAAGTGATGATCGACAATCACATTCTGGCGGTTCAGAAGACGTGGTATCGCTTTGACAAGGAACCGCTTACCGTCGAAGGAAATCAGATCGCCATCCGGCTGGGGGACGAGTATTTTGTCCGGGAGGATTGGCTGCCGTCCTTGCCGCCGGACGATGCACAAAAGGCAAGCACAGCACAGGTCGTAACCGAGGGAACGACCTACTATATGCTGGACCGTGAACTGTCCGAAGACGGGGAGCCGAAGCTTCAGCCGCTGCCGGCTGTCGAGGGAAGGGAGCGGGTCGAGGCGACGCTCGTTCGCTCGGGGCAGACGGTTGACCAGGCGGAGGGAATCCGTCTGACCGCGGACGAGGTGAAGGCGCTGTACAGCAGGGAGATTCCGCCGATTCTGCTGCTGGCCGGCGGCTACGCCTTGCTGATCCTGGTCAGCGCGGCATGCAACTACACGCAAATCCTGACGCTGCAAATAACGGCGCAGCGCATCATCCAGCGCATGCGGATGATTTTGTTCACCCACCTGCAGAAGCTGCCGGTGTCGTTTTTTGACAAGACACCGGTCGGGCAGATCGTCTCCCGTGTTAGCAACGATACAGAGGCAATTCGCGAACTGTATGTCAGCGTTCTGGCTACTTTTGTACAGAACGGGGTATACCTCATAGGTATTTTAATTGCGCTTTTTGTCCTTCAGCCGCAGCTTGCCCTGTTTTGCTTTTTAAGTGTGCCGTTGATCATCGCGCTCGTCATTGTTTATCATCGCTTCAGCTCCCGCTATTATGCCGTCATCCGCAGCAGGCTGAGCGATATGAACGCCACGATCAACGAGATGATTCAAAACATGACGATCGTCCAGGCGTTTCGCCGAGAGTCGGGGGTTCAAGAGGAGTTTGCCAAGGTAAACGAAGAGTACTTTCGGGTTCGCTTAAAGGAGAACAACCTGGAGTGGCTTTTGCTCAGACCGGCCGTTGATCTGATCTGGAAAATATCTCTCACGGTGATCGTCTGGTACTTCGGCTCGACTTCGTTTCACAGCGCCATTTCGTTCGGTGCGCTGTTTGCCTTCGTCGATTACATGGGACGCTTTTTCGAGCCGATCAGCATGATTATGAACCGTCTTTCGCAATTGCAGCAGGCTGCCATCTCCTCGCAGCGCGTGTTTGACATTCTCGACACGCCGGCTGAGGAGGAGAAGGGAGGCAAGGCCATCGAGCGTCCTCGCGGAGAGGTTGTCTTTGACCGCGTTTCTTTTGCCTATCAGGCCGATCAGTACGTCTTGAAGAATGTATCCTACACGGCCAAGCCGGGCCAGACGGTAGCGCTGGTCGGCCACACCGGGTCGGGAAAAAGCTCGCTGATGAATTTGTTGCTCGGCTTTTATCCGGTTACGAAAGGGCGCATCCTGATCGACGGCATGGACATGAGCAAGATGGATACGCGGACGCTTCGCCGCCATGTGGGGCTGGTGCTGCAGGACCCGTTTTTGTTTACGGGCAGTGTCGGATTCAATATTCGCTTGTATAATGACAAGCTTACAAATGACGACGTAAAACAGGCGGCGCAGGCAGTCAGGGCAGATGAGTTTATTCGCCATTTCCCCGAAGGTTATGAAGAACCGGTCGTGGAGCGGGGGATGACCTTGTCTGCCGGACAGCGGCAGTTGATTTCATTTTCCCGGGCTCTCGCAGCTGATCCGGCTATTTTGATCCTGGACGAAGCGACAGCGAGCATCGACAGCGAGACAGAGTCGGCAATCCAGGAGGCGCTGCACGTGCTTTCTGCGGGGCGCACGACTTTTATCATCGCACACCGCCTGTCTACGATTCAGCATGCCGACCAGATTCTCGTTTTGTCACGCGGCGAAGTTGTCGAGCGGGGCACGCATGACGAGCTGATGGCGCAGCATGGCCTATATCAAAAAATGTACCAGCTACAGCAGGGGCAAATCTCTGCTACAGTAGAACAATAGCGATTGATCTTGACCTTGCCGCCGGGTGAGGGGAGATTTTGAATAGAGAGAGTGAGTGCAAGAGAGGAGTACACATACATCATGTCTTCAACACGTTTTACCTTTTGGGTGCTGATATTGGTCGTGGTCATTGCGGGAGCCAGCCAGGGGCTGACGATTCCGCTTTTGGCCGTGATGCTGGAGCAGCAGGGAGTTTCATCTGTCGCCAACGGATTGAATGCGGCCGCCTTGTACATCGGCATACTGCTTGTTTCTCCCTGGCTGGAAATCCCGCTGCGCCGGATCGGATACCGGTCGACGATTTTTTGCGGACTTTTGATGGTGACCGCAGCGACTGTTTTGATTCCGGTGTTTTCCCATCTGGCGGTATGGTTCATGCTCCGCATGCTGATGGGAATTGGCGATTCCGGGCTCCATTACGCCAGTCAAATGTGGGTGACCAAGATCGCCGCTCCGGAGAGGCGGGGACGGGATCTGTCGCTCTACGGTCTGGCCTACGGCATCGGATTCAGCATGGGGCCGCTGGGGATCAACCTGCTTCCGATAGGATTTTGGGCGCCGTTTGCCGCACTGACCGTGTTGTATGCGGCAGCGTTTATTCTTCTGGCGCGCATTCGCAATGATTTCCCCGAAGAAATCAAGGCAGCTGAAACCGGTGTGAAAAAACAGAACAGATACACGACTGTATTTCGGTTAAGCTGGCTGGCGCTGATCCCGTCGTTTTTGTACGGATTTATGGAAACGTCTTTAAACGGAAGTTTTCCGGTTTACGCTTTGCGTACCGGCATTTCCATCGAGTGGGTATCGGTTATCCTGCCATCCTTTGTAGTGGGCAGCATCATATTGCAAATTCCGTTGGGCGCTTTAAGTGACCGGATCGGCCGGAAACGGGTCATGTTTGCCTGTGCGCTCGTCGGAGCCGTGGCTTTCATCCTGTTCCCGCTCAGCGGCGACAACGTCTGGATGATGATGTTCCTGCTGGCGATTGCGGGTGCGGCGGTGGGTTCCTTCTACTCGCTCGGCCTGGCGTTTGCGACCGATATTTTGCCAGGTGCGATGGTCCCTACGGCAGGCATCATCGCCAGCATGAATTTCGGCGTCGCCAGCATTCTGGCTCCCAATGTAAACGGACTCTTGATCCAGGTCTGGGACCCGCGAAGCATTTTCTGGCTGATGGGGCTTCTGCTGTTCGGGTTTGCGGCTGCATGCCTGTTTTTCCGCACGACCCGTTCCGCGCAGGAGACGGCGGTGGCGTCCTAAGCATAAAAATGAGAAGAGAGGGGAAGCGTAGGGATACAGTCATCTTTCTCAGAAAGGGGTTTGCCTGATGATGACGCCCTGTGTTTTCAAACGGGGAATGATCTGGATTCTGTTTTTTGTCATCAGTCTGATCGTGATCCCGTTCTTTTCCGATGAAACGCCAACGAGGCCCGCTCCATCGGTGAACAATGCAACCAGGTAATATCCAGTAAAAAGACTCGTCTTTGAACAAACAAAGGCGAGTCTTTTCGTTTTGCCTGCCATTACGTCCGTCTGTTGTCGCGGATCACGTACGTCTTGGCGATAAGATCGTGCCAGGCTTGCTTTTTCTGGTTCCACCCCGCCCACATATACCCCAGCCCCAGAGGAAGGGCAGAGAGAAATTTGCCGATGACCTCTCGCAGCAATACCTGCCCCAGCGTCAACTGGCTGCGATGCTGACGGGCGTTGACCACCCGGATGCCGGCGATGAGCTTTCCAAGTGTCTGTCCCGTCCACCAGGTAAGCAGGATGGCATAGGCGAAGTCGAAGGCGATTTCCAGGAAATCGACGAAAGAAAAGACGTCCAGCCCGACCGCGAAGGCACGGCGCAGCGGGTTGAACAACAAAAAGCTGATCCCGGTGAGAAAGAGCACGTCCAGCAGCGTCGCGCCGACGCGAATCCAAAAGCCGGCAAACGCATAGGAGACCTCCTGGGAGGCATCCTCGCCGCCGGATGGCTCTGCTCCTGCGAAGCCTTGGACAAGAGCGGTCCGCGCGGCAGTGTCAGCGGAAAGCAGGGATTCGGGAAAATCAGGTTCAGACGATTGGTCTTGCATAGTGGAACACCTCCAAAAATATGGCTATGGCATGAACTGGTACAGGAGCCTGGGGGTCGAGCCTTGCTGCAGAATGCGCTCAAGGCCAAGCGGATCAGGATTGGACCAGTGGCGCTGCATGCGGAATAACAGGTTGCCGAGCGAAACGTTTTCGGTAAAGCGAACGATTTGCGCTTCCGGCAGGCCGGTCAGGGTCAAAGCATAGCGGGTCGCATCCTCCAGATCGCCAAAGCGGTCTACAAGTCCCAGGCGTTTCGCCTGTTCGCCCGAGTATATCCGTCCGTCGGCTATTTGCAAGACGCGCTCACGGGGAAGACTTCTGCCCTTTACGATCACGTCTACAAAGCGGTCGTAGCTTTGGTTGACCAGCGTTTGGAAAATTTGCCGCTCGGGCTCTGTGAGCGGACGGGCGGGACTGCCGATATCCTTGAAGCGTCCGCTTTTGATCGCGTACTCCTGAATTCCCAGCTTGTGAATGGCATTGCTGTAGTTGGTCAAGGAAAAGATAACTCCCAGACTGCCGGTCAGCGTATTGGGATTGGCGAAAATGGCGTCTCCCGCTGTCGCCAGATAGTAGCCGCCCGATGCCGCCGTCGAGCCCATGCTGACGACCAGCGGGATTTGGCGAAGCTCTTTGAGCCGCAGCAGGCGGCGGTGCAATTCATCCGTAGCGACTACCTCTCCGCCAGGGCTCTCGATGCGCAGCACGACGGCCTTTATTTGATCGTCTTCCTCGATGCGTCTGATTTGTTCGGCCAACAAGTCAGCCATCGTGGTGACAGATGCGGCTGAACGCTCGCTGGTGATCATGCCATTGACGTAAAGCTGCACGATTTTGGCGGGGCCGGAACCGGAGACGACGTGTTCGTCCCAGGAAAATTCGGGATGGTCGGTCAGATTGCGCACGCCTCCGTAGATGCTTTCGACGCCCAAGCCAAGGACAAATACGGCCAGTACCAGGAAGAGTGCCGTCCATCTTTTACGGTTCATGGAAAACCACCTCAGATGTAGCATTTGCTCTTCCCTCTCCGGTTACGCATGCAAGCAAATTTACAAACTCATGCAATTTTCTAAATATTGCGGTACAATTGGTGCATCATGCATAACACGAGAGAATACGCGGGGGGTACGAAACGTGATCATCCAAGTGACGGATTTGAGGAAAAATTACGGCAGCCTGCAGGTGCTAAAAGGGATAACGACACAAGTAGCGGAACGCGAAGTGGTATGCGTAATCGGCCCGTCCGGTTCGGGAAAAAGCACGTTTCTGCGATGTCTGAATCAATTGGAAGAGATGACGGGCGGGCGAATCGTGATCGACGGCCATGACCTGTCCGATCCGAAAGTGGACATCAACAAGGTGCGTGAAGAGGTCGGGATGGTGTTCCAACGCTTCAATCTGTTTCCGCACAAAACGGTTCTCGAAAACGTCACGCTCGCGCCGATCAAGGTAAAAAAGCTGTCTCCCGAGGAAGTGAGAGTGCAGGGGCTGGCGCTATTGAAAAAAGTGGGGCTTGAGGAAAAGGCCGACGTATATCCGGACCGCCTTTCCGGAGGCCAGATGCAGCGGGTGGCGATTGCCAGAGCGTTGGCGATGAACCCGAAGGTCATGCTGTTTGACGAGCCGACGTCGGCGCTTGACCCGGAGTTGGTCGGGGAGGTCCTGGCCGTGATGAAGAATCTTGCCAAAGAAGGCATGACCATGATCGTTGTCACCCACGAGATGGGCTTTGCACGGGAAGTGAGCGATCGGATTATTTTCATGGATCAAGGCGTCATCATGGAGGAAGGGTCTCCCCAGGCTCTGTTGACCGATCCGAAAAACGAGCGGCTGCGCGCATTTTTGCGCAAGACATCGGCGTAGTCCGCCCAGCCGCAGCGATACGATGACAGCCCCCGTCACGAGGGGGCCTTTTTCGTATTTCGCTTGCTCCCTTTCACATCGAGCAATTGGCTGACCGTGACGAACCGATACCCCTGGGCCCGAAGATCCGTGATCAGCTGCTGCAGTGCCGCGATCGTTTCCCGTTGGTTCAGCCCGCCGTCGTGGAACAGGATAATGTCTCCGGGAGCGACACCGTTTTTGACGCTCCGGGTGATGTGGGAAGCAGTTCGGGCCAAAGACCAGTCGCGCGGGTCGATCGACCAGTGAATGATGTCGTAGCCGCAGGACTGGACCGCATTCATCACATCGTGCGTCAGGACTCCCCCCGGCGGCCGGTAATACTGGGCAAGCACGCCAGTGGAGCGGAGGATCGATTTTTCTCCCAGCTTGATTTCATCGTAGATTTCCTGCTCCGTCAATTTGTTCAAGTCGCCGTGATGATAGCCGTGATTGCCGATTTCGTGCCCTGCTTTCTTGATCCACTTCACAATGCCCGGATACTTGTCGACTTGAGAGCCGAGCACAAAAAAGGTGGCGGGAACCTTGTTGCGGTGCAGAACCTCCAAAATGATAGGCGTGTACTTGGGATCAGGGCCGTCGTCGAAGGTAAGAGCGATCACTTTGTTGGTTGTGTCGATCCGGTGAATCGGCTCATAGGCAGGAAGAGGCCGGCTTGCCGCGTCTGTCGGCACCACCCCGCAAAGCAGCCAGGCGATGAATGACAGGAATAACGCTCGATAGCGCAGAAAAACCCCTCCTTCCACGTAACTATTTCTTAGCTTCACCCACAACCAGCAAATCATCCTGCCAAAAGAAAACAGCGATCAGCCCGCCCGCAGGATATGGTAAAATGAAAGAACTGTACATAGAGAGGAGAGAATACGGTGGAGCTCCGCGGTATTTTGCACGGGTTGACGCACCAGTATCACGGGAAGGATCAGCCTGTTGACTACTATTTGCAGCTAGGGGAAGAGAGACTGCCGCTAAACGAGCTGCTGGGCAGCGAAATCACGATCTCGTTTCTGGGCGAGAAAAACTGCATCGCCTGTGGACGCAAGACGAACAAAACCTTTAACAGCGGATATTGCTATCCTTGTTTTACCAAGCTTCCGGAAAACGATCTGTGCATCGTAAAGCCGCACGAGTGCCACTTTGACCAGGGAACCTGCCGGGATGCCAGCTTTGGAGAAGCGCATTGCATGATCCCGCACTACGTCTATCTGGCTGTCTCCAGCGACGTGAAGGTGGGACTGACGAGAAAAAACAATCAGCTGAAGCGCTGGGTCGATCAGGGGGCCATCCGCGCGATTCCGATCGCGGAGGTGCCGACACGCCGCATGGCGGGAGAGCTGGAGGTGCATCTCAGCCAGTTTTTGCCGGATAAGACAAACTGGAGAAAGATGCTCAAGGGCGATGTCCGCGAGGTTGACCTGCTCAGCCTGAGGGATGAGGTGTACGCTCATTTCCCTGAACCGTTCAAAGCCTTTCAATACCGCGAGGACGAGTGGGTGGACATTACGTACCCGATCCTGGAATCTTTGGACAAAATCAATTCGCTTACATTGGACAAGCAGGAGAGCGTCGGCGGCAAACTGATCGGCGTCAAGGCGCAGTACCTCATTTTCGAGAACGGCGTATTCCAGACGAGAAAGCATGCCGGCTATCAAGTGCAGGTCAGCGCGTCTGCATAAAGCCGCCGCTTTTCCTCCAGACTGAAACAAAAGGCTGGAGGAGGCGAATGGCATGACGCCTGAGCGCATTGAATACACGGAGCCGTTGACAGGCACCTTGGCAGAAGCGGCCGAGGCCAACCCGCTGGGCATACCTTACTCGCCGCTTGCCCGGATGTGGCAGGTAAACCCGCAGGCGGAAGCGGTTGCCGAAGAGCGGGAAACCGGCGATACGGCGGAAACAAAAACGGAATAAAAAACGTCTACAAAGAAAAGGCAGCCAGACGTGATCGGCTGCTTTTTCTCATCCATATAACATGTTGCAACGAAACCTGCTATAAAAGCGAAGGGATGGTCACTTCATGCGAACTTGGGCATTATCCGTGGCGACAGCTCTGCTGATCTGTGGAAGCGCTTGGGCCGGGTACACTGTCGGAATCGATGTGGAAGGCAAAATGAGCAAGGGACAGCTAGACAAGCTGACTGCGGAAAACGAGTCTTTGCGCATAAAGCTTCACGATCAGGAAGAATCAGCCTCAGCCTCCCCTCCGGCAAGCAGCGCTCAACCAGCAGCGGAGACGGTCGGCCAAAAAACAAAGGAACCTGCTTTCATTGACCACGACGCGGTCCTCGATGCTTTTCGGCGGACAGACGACAAGGGCGGAAGCTTTGAAATCACGGAAAGTGAGAAGCAGGAGCTGATGGCCGACCCGCGCAGCAGGGACTATAAATGGGTACTGCGTACATTTGTCGAGGAAAAGCTCGGAAAGAAGCTGAAAACCTTCCAGACGGCCAGCCAGACGGTAAACCCGCGTATCCTGCTCGTAACGACGACGGACGACACCGCGTACGAAATCGAAATGAAAAAATGGCCGGCTTACGACCAAATCTGGACCGTCGAGCGCTTTAACAGCATGTCCCCAAGGGATGTCGGCTCAGGCAGTCTGCTCTATCGGGTGGTGAAGCAGGAGGAAGTGCCGAAAAACGTGCAGGACTGGCTGGGGCCGCTTCTTGCCGCCCCGGACTGGAAGACGGAATACTTGCGGGATGGGGAGAAAACGTTTGTGCTCATCAAAACGTCTTCGTCGGCCACTGATTCGGTGGAAGTAGAGAATGTCGCCTTGTGGGTCGGGGAGGTTACGGTGACGTACCAGACATACGACTATGCAAACAGCGAAGACCGCTCGCTGGTCAACGATTACGTGCTGCTGGAAATCCCGTACAATGCGGCAGAAGGGGTTCGCTTTACAAAATCGTTGTCCATTTCCCGATAGGCATCTTTGTCCCATTTTCCGTATAGGAGACAGGTGTGCTTTGTCTTCCCGCCTCTATTCGGCAGCGAGCCTGTGTTTACCGGAGCGTAAGAAGTTGGATAAATGCGGGAACTGCGCTAAAATAAAGGAAAACGCAAGGGACAGACAGGCATTCGGTCTGCACTCCCAAGCAGCGTCGCAACGTGTTCGGGGAGTGCTGTACGGTCAAATTTGTTTCAATGAACCGCACTAACTGTCAGAGCGGCAATGGTTAGGAAGTTTTACGGGAAGAGACCGTTAAGGAAAGCGAGGATATTCTGCATGACAATCAAAGCGTATCTGTACGACAAATGCGGCACCTGCCGGAAAGCAAAGCAATGGCTGAACCAACATAATGTCGCCTTCGAGGAAATCCCGATCGTGGAAGCGCCTCCTTCGGAAGACGAGCTGCGCAGCATGTGGCAGGCGAGCGGACTTCCATTGAACAAGTTTTTCAATACGAGCGGCCAGTTTTACCGCGAGCTCAGCTTAAAGGACAAGCTGCCGACGATGACCGAGGACGAGATGCTGAAGCTGCTTGCCTCCAACGGAAAGCTGATAAAAAGGCCGCTGGTTTCTGACGGAAAAACGGTGACGGTCGGGTTCAAGGAAGAGGAGTACGAAAAGGCATGGGGGGGACGCTGAGGATGCGTACCCCTTCCAAGCGGCTTGAACAGCTTTCTTCGGCGATTTTTTCCGAATTGGCCGAGCGCAAAAAGGGAGTTGCCGAGCGGCGTCCGGTAATTGATCTGAGTATCGGCAGCCCTGATCAGCCGCCCGCACCGGAGCTGGTGGAGGTACTGGCTGAGGGGATCAGGGAGCCGGGCGCGTTCGGCTACCCGATGAGCGACGGAACAGAGGAGTTTCGCCTTGAGGTCGCCCGCTGGTACCAGTATCGCTTTGGCGTAGAGCTGGACCCTCGTTCGGAGGTTCACTCGCTGATGGGCTCTCAGGACGGCCTTGCCCATTTCGCCCTGGCCTGGTCCGATCCTGGCGACATCGTTCTGGTGCCCGACCCCGGTTACCCGATCTATGCCGGCGGCGTTCATCTGGCGGGTGCAGAGCCATACCCCGTGCCTCTGAAGGCGGAAAACGGTTTTTTACCCGATCTGAAAGCAATACCGGAAGAGGTAGCCAAACGCGCTCGCTTCATGATTCTGAACTATCCCAATAATCCGGTTTCGGCTGTCGCGACGCTCGCCTTCTTTGAAGAGGCGGTCGCGTTTGCCAAACGGCACGATGTGATTGTCGTGCACGATCTGGCTTATTCCGAGATGGCCTTTGACGGCTATCGGCCGCCCAGCTTTTTGCAGGCGGAGGGGGCCAAGGACGTCGGGATCGAATTTAATTCCTTTTCCAAAAGCTTCAACATGGCTGGCTGCCGCATCGCCTATGTCGTCGGGAATGCGGAGATCATCAGGCCGCTGGCGGTCGTCAAGTCGAATGTGGACTACGGCGTCTTCCTGCCGGTTCAGAAAATGGCTGCGGCTGCGATCCGGAACGATCGGGAAACGGGGGAGGACAACACGGCAGCTTCTATTTACCAGGAGCGGCGCGATGTCCTGATCGCAGCCTTGCGAGAAGCGGGCTGGTCCATCGAGCCGCCCAAGGCGACGATGTTCGTCTGGGCAAAAATTCCGCCTGGCTGGACCTCCCGCGAATTTGCTTTTGCGCTTTTGGAGGAGGCTGCGGTCGTGGTCGTCCCCGGCAGCGCTTTTGGCGAGCAGGGAGAGGGATACGTACGGATCGCGCTGGTGCAGCCGCCGGACCTGTTGCGGGAAGCGGCGAAGCGGGTCGCCGAAAGCGGCCTGCTGAACGGCAGAAGGTAGCAAAGGAGATGTATATCGTGCAGCAAAAGCGGAGAGGATACATCTGGCACCGCAAAAGCGACAATCAATTGAAAATCATTCCTACATTGTATTGACTATAAACAACAAGGTTGCTATGATGGAACTTGTAGGTGAAAAAACTTAATTCCAAGGAGGTTTTACATATGGCACAACGTCTTGTAGGTCTTCCAGCTCCTGATTTTACAATGGAAACAGCTCTGGGCAACGGTCAAGATTTCGGAAAGGTATCTCTCTCCGACTACCGCGGCAAATGGCTGGTACTGTTCTTCTATCCGCTCGATTTCACATTCGTTTGCCCGACTGAAATCATCGCTATGAGCGATTCCATCGAGGATTTCAAAGACCTGGATGCGGAAGTTCTCGGCGTATCGGTAGACTCCAAGCACTCCCACCGCGCATGGATCAACACTCCTCGCGACCAAAACGGTCTGGGCGGCCTGAACTACCCGCTCGCTTCCGACTTCCTGAAAACAACTGCTCGCGACTACGGTGTACTGGATGAAGAAGGCGGCGTAGCATTCCGCGGTCTGTTCATCATCGATCCGGAAGGCGTTCTGCGTTACCAAGTCGTAACCGACCTGAACATCGGCCGTTCCGTAGAAGAAACGCTGCGCGTTCTGCAAGCTCTGCAATCCGGCGGTCTCTGCCCGGCCAACTGGCGTCCAGGTCAAAGCCACCTGACTGCGAAGTAAGCACCCGCACCAAATTGCGATTGAACGGGGGCAGCCATATCGAGCATGCTCCTTTTGCGAAAAAGGGTCTAACACAATCAGCTGTTAGGCCCTTTTTTTCAACAGAAAGCCCAAAAGAGACGAGAAGATTGCTATCTTTCACGATCATGATCACTTGAAAGGAGTTGCTTTTGATGCGTTTACGCGAAGAATTGCCTGATTTTCCAGGGATTACGGAATGGGTGAACGGCCAAGTGAGCAAGGCTGATCTGGCGGGAAGTCCGGTGCTGATCCATTTTTGGTCCGTAAGCTGCTACATGTGCAAGGAATCCATGCCGCAAATCCTGGAGTGGCGCGACAAATACGCGGCCAACGGCTTGAAGGTCATCGGCATCCACATGCCTCGCTCGGAAGCGGACACGGATATTCAGAAAATCAAAGAAACGATCGCTGAACACAAGCTGACTCATCCGATCGCCATCGACAACGAAATGAAGACCGTGGACGCTTTCCAAAACGAATACGTCCCGGCTTTCTACCTGTTCGACGAAAACCTGCAGCTGCGCCACTTTCAGGCTGGCGAAAAAGGCTTGAACCTGGTGAAAAAACGTCTCCACCGAATTTTGGGGATTGAAGAGGATTCCTAAGCCCCATGTCCAATTAATATGGAGTACGTGATTGAACCTGATAGGAGGATACGTGAACGATGGAATTTCCTAAACATCTTCTTTACAGCGAAGAGCACGAGTGGGTTCGTGTAGAAGGAAACAAGGCGTATATCGGCATTACTTCTTTTGCTCAATCCGAGCTGGGCGACATCGTCTTTGTCGAACTGCCAGAGGTGGGCAGCACGATTACACAGGATGAACCTTTTGGCAGTGTGGAATCGGTAAAAACCGTTTCTGAACTGTATGCTCCTGTCAGCGGGAAGGTAGTAGAAGTAAACGGCGAGTTGGAAAACGCGCCGGAGCTGGTAAACTCTTCTCCGTATGAGCAAGCATGGATGATCGTCGTGGAGCTGTCTGACGAAAGCGAGCTCAAAAAGCTGATGGATGCGGACAAATACGAAGCGATGGTGCAAGAGTAAACAACAACTTAAAGTGTGTATCAAGCCAAAAGGCCAGGGACATATCCCCGGCCTTTTCCTGTTTGTATACATAAGAGCCCTTCTCCTAATCCGTTGTACCCACTAGATTTTCATGCTTTTGCTGGATGTAGCCTTTTCACCCAAATGCTACCATATGGAAAAAGAGGATAATCTTCCCGATTTACAGTTACGCCAGATGAATTAAAGACCATTCTTCAAAGTAAAGAAGTTGTTAACACACCAGTTTCACGAGTATTAAAAGCGGAAATAAAATTGCCGGATGGGACAACTCAATTACAGGCCAGATATGTCAGGGAAGTTACTTTAAACTCTGAGATAGGTATTGATAAGTTTAGTGGTTCTCCTACTAACATAATGAATGTTTTAACTGATAAGCATGGCAATCTAGTTACTGCTACTCCAGGGGTGATTAAATGAAACTAATAGGAAGTAAACAGGAACAGGAGTTCAGAAAAGAATTAGCTGCGTCCAATATTATTATGGCTCAAGGCGATAAAGAAAAAGCAATATTGAAGGAGTTAAGGAATACTTTTGGCGATATGAAAACTGCATATATTTTAAATTGGACACCAGAACAATGTGAGGATATATTCACTATCTTAATTGATCTTGATAAAATTGCTAAAGTTGAAATTAGTAGAATCAATCATTGTGAAGCCCCTATAATTGAAACTTATAATTTTAAGGAGTTCCAAAAAGGTCTAAGTAAAATATTTCAAATTAAATTAGCTGTTGCCATTTATTTGGCAAAAAAAGATCATCAAAACGGTTAGCAGGGTCTGTCAAGATTTTTGTGTAGACTTCGACAACCATTACTAGCATACAAAACCAAAAGGTCATGAGAGCATCTGCGCCTCTCATGACCTTCTTTGCAAACGGACATCTGCCAACCTATCCTAGTCACCAGCCCTACAACTTAAACGAACGAATCGAGTCATACAGCTCCGTTGCCATCCGGGCCAGCATCGCGGAAGCGGCGGAGATCTCCTGCATCGAAGCGTTCTGCTCTTCGGCAGCGGCGGCTACTGTCTGGGTGTTGCCGGAGGACTGCTCCGAGATCCTTGAGATTTCCTGGATGGCCTCAATCATCGTCTCCATCTGCTTGCCGATTTCCGCCATATAAGACGAGACTTCATCGGTCTGGCCAAACAGAACGCGGGTAGACTGTGAAATCTGTTCGAAGGCTTGTCCCGTGGTCCGCACATAGGTCATTCCTTCCTGCAAGACGTGAGAGCCGTTTTCCATGGCGGCGATGACGGCGGTCGTGTCGCTTTGAATGTCTGTCACGATGCGGTGGACCTGATCGGCAGAAGCCGCCGTCTGTTCCGCCAGCTTGCGGACCTCGTCGGCAACAACGGCAAATCCGCGGCCCTGTTCTCCTGCCCGGGCGGCTTCGATCGCGGCGTTGAGCGCAAGCAGGTTGGTCTGGGCGGCGATATCCGTGATCAAGGCGATCATTTGCCCGATTTCCTGGGAGCGTTGACCGAGAACGTTGACCACATCGGAAGTGCGGGCCATCTGCCCTTCGATCAGATGCATCTGCTCCACCGCTTTGCTCGCCATCTGATTTCCTTCGGCTGCCTGGTCCCGCACCGTGGAGGTAGATCCGGTGACTGTTTTTACGGCTTCCCCGATTTGCGAGATATGGGAAGCGATCTGCGTGACGATCTCCGTGCCCCGAGAGGTGGCTTCTGCTTGTTTATCCGCTCCGTAGGCGATATCCTGGACGGCTTCGGCGATCTGTTCGGTAGCCTGACTGGTCTGCTGGGCGCTGGCAGTCAGCTGCTCAGAGGTGGCTGCTACTTGCTCGGAGTGAAAACTGACACGCTGAAGGGTCTCGCGCAAGGTGGCGGTCATCTCATTAAACCGGTTTGCCATTTGTCCCAACTCGTCAGCCGTGTCCAATTGAATCGTCGCTGTGAAATCTCCTGAAGCCAAAGACTGCGAAAGTCTGTTCGTTTTGTCCAGCTGCCGGGCCAGATAGCGGCTGAAGAAATGAATGACCAACACCAGGACGAGAATTCCGGCGACGCTGGTTAAAGAAAGCTTCCAGAGAAGCGAGCGTACAGGTGACAACAGCTCCGAATCCGGCATCACGAGCGCCAATGTCCAGTCCGTCTGAGGGATCTCTTGAAAGTAGACCGTATTTTTGCCGTTTTGGTCTGAAAAGGCGGTTTTCCCTTGGGGGTCGTCCAGTAAAGTTCGGCCGATTGCCGCCAAAGAAGCGTTCTCGTCAGCAGCAATATTCGCTTTCAGCAGCTTGGAAGAATCGGGGAACGAAAGATAGGTGCCCCCGCTGTCGATTAAAAATGCCCAGCCTGTCTCTCCCACTTTTATCCCAGAGATCATTTTCTGGATGCTTCCCAGTTCAAGGTCATCGGTCGCGACGCCCATCAGCTTGCCGTTCTCATCGTGGAAAGGGGCTGTAACGGTAATCAGCGCGGCTTTCATCTTTTCATCGTAATACGGTCGCGAAAAGACGAAGGACTTATCTGCAGCTGCACCGTTCTTATACCATTCCTGATTGGTATAGCCGTAGCCCGGATCGTTGTATTCCTCGGTCATAGAGACGGAGTTTTGGGAGCGTTGTCCATATGTAGAGAAATATTGAATGGCAGGATCGTATCTGTACGGTTCCATAAAGATGCCCATCCCAAATGACGTTTCATGCAAAGGAACAGTCTTTTTAAGCAGAGCGTGCAGGTCTTGCAGCTTGTAGGAGGACGGAGAAATTTCAACGGTCTTTGCCAAAGCTTCGGTCACTTTCCCGTGCGATTCCAGCTGGCTTTCAATTCGCGCACTGACCATGCCCAGCTCTTGCCGCATCTTCTCTCCGATTTCTTCGGTTAAAAGGGAATGCGCGGTAAATGCGGAAACTCCCATTACGAGAGCCAACGTTCCAATGATCACTGGAAGCATGATCGTGAGGGTTCGAGTACGTATGCTTTTGAAACGAAACATGGTATCTCTCCTTCTACAAGGGTCGATATTCTATTCCCAATCTGTGGAAGGTTGAAACCCTTGAATCTATCGGACTATATAAAAATGGTAGTTTTGGACTATTACTGGTAAAATGTTCAAATTAGTCAGAAAACGATGGTCAATCCAGATATTTTTCGCTACAATAGAAATACGTTCCATCCTTTGCAAACTGGTATGATTTTCGACTAGAGACGATAGCTTCTTGTGCGCTACAATGTGATACAGACAAAAGGCCGCAAAAACTTTTTTTTGATAAAATTGCATGGGCGATTTTTTGCAAAAAAATAGAAATCAGATTGTGGTCGGGACTTTTGTCCCTCTTTTAAGCGAGGGAAATGGTCATATGTTTTGTTTGGCAAAAAGGAGGGAGAGGCATGAGTTTTTGCTGTGGTGCCGGAATGATAGGCTCAATAGGCTCGGTTCGTCATTACAAGACGCTGGTTCACAACGTGCCGATCATGTTTTGTCCGGTTTGTGATAGAATAGAGGTTCACCCTTCGATTGAGGGAGAATACGAAATCTTGGTCGAATACGCGCAAGGGGATCGGGCACCGGAAGTTGACTTTGCTGATTTCGTGAGTGTTGACAATACATCCGAGTTGTTTGAGAATTGTAGCATGACGGATGAAGCGGGCAGCTTCGCCGAGGTGCTGAAGCATCAGATTGATATCTCGCTTGATTTGCTGGGTGTCGCAAAAGAACTAAATGACGACGACTGGCGTGAAGCGCTGATGCTCAGGCTCAAACGACTTAGCGATCGTTTGAAGCAATACAACAGACGTAAGGAAATGTCAAAGCGCAGCGCGTGACCTGAGTTGACGTGGGAGGCAGTGTAAATGTTTCATTTGAAAGGCGTGCATCACATCGCGCTAAATTGTCAGGATGTGGTGAAGGTAGCTCGTTTTTTTAAGGATATTTTGGAAGTTCCCATCCCGGAAGAAGACATCGCAGAAGGAGCGCCTATCTACTTTCAAATTGGCACTTACACACGGATTGGCCTCCATGCCTATGAGGGCGAGGAAGGGAAAAACGGAGTCGGGCAAGTGGACCATATCGCTTTTTCTCTGACCAGCCGTGCTGAGTTGGACTACCTTGTTGACAAGCTGGAAGCGGAAAATATTTGCTATCGCGGACCGATTGCGCGTCCGACCAGCTTCAACCTTTACTTTGAAACGCCGGATGGACATCATTTGGAGGTCCGGCTGGATAAAGACGAGCTGGATGAATAGAGATACGGACAGACACCTTTGGGAGATGCTGCGGCGTCTGGCAACAGGTGTCTTTTTTGTATGCTGCAAGGCCAAAGCTCGCCAAGCATTTTCGGGCAAGCTAGGACATGTCGAGAAAAAGAGGTGCTGTTTGACAGGGACCGACAACGCCTCTTACTTCTCGCCAAAGGATTCGACTCAGCCTGCCTTGAACCTTGAGGGAAGAAGGAAAAGGGGGCGGAGCGAATGGCTGGAGGAAGTTTGGATCGCTTGCTGGAGCGGGTAGCCGGTCAGATAGCAGGAAAGGCTTACCTGAAGAGCATTACAGGCGGCTGGGAGAGATGCGTAGGCATTGTGGCCGAGGATGCGCAATCTCGTCATTGCCTGCGCTTTACCCGGAGCGGAATCGCCAGCGCCGAGTGGCAGGAGCCGGTTCATTTGATCGTGAGCGGGCAGGAACGCGACTTGCAAAGGCTGTTTGCCGGGGATGAACTGCTCTACGTCAGTGCCAGGCAGTCCGTTTCCATCAAAGGACCGCTGCGGGACCAATTGAAACTCGATGCGCTGCTTCGCCTTGCGTGCTCGTGAGCGAAGCGGCGCTTCTTTTTTGGCGGCATGCTATAATATCCCAGGGAGGTACATGGGCGTGAGGACAAACATACTGGGGAAAACAGGGCTGCCTGTATCGGAGCTGGGCTTTGGCGCTATGCGCCTCAGGGCCATCAGCCATGAGGAAGCGGATCGCGTAATCAACCATGCGCTTGACCGGGGCATTACGTATATCGATACCGCCGCTGGGTACGGAGACAGCGAGGAGAAGCTGGGGAGCGCGGTCAGCCATCGCCGCTCCGAGTACGTGCTGGCGACGAAGACGATGAAGCGCAGCTATGAGGAGGCAAAGCAGGAGATCGAACAAAGCCTCCGCCGGTTGCGTACCGATTATGTGGACATTTTGCAAATCCACTACGTAAACTACCCCAAGGAGTACAGGGAGGTCAGGGGGGCAGACGGGGCCATACGAGCAGCGGAGGAACTGCAGGCCAAGGGATACATCGGGCACATCGGGATCACCGGCCATCGTCCGGAGCTGCTTGCTCGCTGGCTTCAGGATTATCCGTTTGCAACCGTGCTTTTTCATTTGAGCATGGTACAGCCCTTTGCCAAACGGGAGCTGATGCCGATGGCTGAATCGCTGAACGCCGGGATGATCGCAATGAAGCCGATTTCCGGTCCCTTTCTGTCAAAGGTAACGGAGTCGCTGCGCTATTCAGCCTCGTCATCAGCTCATGTCGTGCTCTCGGGGATGCAGAGCATCGCGGAGGTAGACGCCAACATTGCCGCACTAAAGAGAAGTGTGGAAGCAGAGGAACGGGCCGTTTTGGAGGAAATGGCCGAAGGCTTGGATGAGCACGGCTGCAGGCGCTGCAACTATTGCTCGTGTCCTCTGGGGATACGGATTCCCGATACGTTGATCCCGTCGAGGTATCGTCAGAGATACGGCCTTTTGGAAGCGGGGGAACTGATGTGGCGGCAGTCAGCCGACAAGTTTGCCCAGTGTCTGACGTACGAGCCGTGCAGGGTCCAGCCGCTCTGCCAGCAAGCGTGTCCGTATCATCTGCCGATCCAGGCGGAAATTCGCAGGGCCATGGATTAGAAATGGCGAGAAACGAGAAAAGCATAAGAGGAGATTTAGACAAGTGAGGACATTTGCCATAAGTGATATTCACGGAATGTATGATGAATTTTGTGACATGCTGGAACAAATTTCGTTTGACCCCGATTCCGACAGGCTGATTTTGCTCGGGGATTACATTGACCGGGGCTATAAAAGCAAGGAAGTCGTGCGACGGGTAAAAGAACTGGCAGAGAAGCATGGAGCCATTGCCATCAAAGGAAATCACGATGAGATGTTCCTTGAATTTCTCTACAACAGCGAGCCGCAAAAGACGGAAAGGTATTTGCGGAACGGGGGCAAGGCTACGCTGGAGAGCTTTTGCGGCTCCGACTGGTTTTCAAACGGAGTGACGGACGAGCTGCTCCAAAGCGCCAGAGAATACATTTTGGAGCACTATGCGGAGGAGATCGCGTTTTTGCAGCAATTGCCCTATTTTTACGAGACAGAGAAGCATATTTTTGTGCACGCGGGCATCAATCCGGCGTACGAGGACTGGAGGGAGACCCCTCCCTACGAGATGATCTGGATCAGGGATGCCTTTTATCATCAGCCGGTAAAGGAGGCGCGAACGGTTGTGTTCGGCCATACGACTTGCAGCACGCTGCATGAAAAGCCGGATGTCTGGTTTGGCGCAGGGAAGATCGGGATCGATGGTGCCTGTGTGTTCGGATCTCAACTAAACTGTCTGGAGATTAAGCCGGATGGGTACGAGGTTCACGTGGTCCGGACCAAGACATTTGTGAACCTGGAGAAAGAGCAGTAAAGGCTGGGGATGTGGGATAGAGTCGTCAGAGGCGGTTTACTGTTCTATCCTTTTCTCAAATTCTCCACAATTCCCCTGTTTTACGAGAATGTTGTTTTTCGGCAAGTGTCATATAATAAAGGGGACCTTGGGTTTGCGGGACGAGCCTTCACATTTTCTTCACACCTAAAAATTAAAATCTTGTGGCTTATTTCATCAAATGTGATATACTAATTGCAAATCAACCGATGATGAAAAAACATGTTAACGGATAGATACGGGAAGGAGATCGTTCACACATGGAAACCAAGACGGTTCGCAAGCTTACTGACGTACTGGCAAATACAAAGGTGCACGCAAACTTGCCAGTCGCAAGGCTCGTTGAGATGGCGGTACAGCGCGGCGAAGGCATCATGACGGACAGAGGGGCGTTCAACGCGTTGACAGGTAAGTTTACTGGCCGTTCCCCGAAGGACAAATTCGTAGTGGACGAAGCATCCGTACACGATAAGGTAAACTGGGGGCCTGTGAACCAGCCGATCACTCCGGAGAAATTCCAGGCGCTGTACCAGGATGTCATGGAGCATCTGCAAACAAAGGAACTGTTTGTCTTCGACGGCTTTGCCGGAGCGGACGAAACCTACCGCCTGCCGATCCGGGTGGTCAATGAATACGCCTGGCACAATCTGTTTGCCCGCCAGCTGTTTATCCGTCCGAGGCTGGAAGAGCTGGCTGCTCATAAAGCGGAGTTTACCGTCGTATACGCGCCTACCTTCGAGGCAAATCCGGAAGTGCACGGCACCAACTCGGAGACGTTCATCATCATCAGCTTCGAGCAAAAAACCGTTCTGATCGGCGGAACCGAATACGCCGGCGAGATGAAGAAGTCTATTTTCAGCGTGATGAACCTGCTTTTGCCTGAGCAAAACGTTCTCTCCATGCACTGCTCGGCAAACGTAGGCAAAGACGGAGATGTGGCTCTTTTCTTCGGTCTGTCGGGAACAGGAAAAACCACGCTTTCCGCCGACCCGGACCGATTCCTGATCGGCGACGACGAGCACGGCTGGTCTGACAACGGCGTGTTCAACATCGAGGGAGGCTGCTACGCCAAGTGCATCGGACTGTCCGAAGAAGGCGAACCGCAAATCTGGAAGGCGATCCAGTTCGGTACGGTGCTGGAGAACGTGGATGTCGATTCCGAGACGCGCGTGGCTGATTACGACAGCGACAAGTACACGGAAAATACGCGGGCAGCCTATCCGGTCGATGTCATTCCGGGTGCTGTGATCCCGGGTGTCGGCGGCCAGCCGAAAGTGATCATTTTCCTGACAGCGGACTCGTTTGGAGTGCTCCCGCCAATCTCCAAACTGACAAGAGAACAGGCGATGTACCATTTCCTGTCCGGATACACGAGCAAAATGGCTGGAACAGAGCGCGGCGTGACTACTCCGCAGACCGAATTCTCCACCTGCTTCGGTTCCCCGTTCCTGCCGCTGCACCCGGTAGTGTATGCAGAAATGCTGGGGAAAAAGATCGATGAGCGCGATGTGCAGGTGTACCTGGTCAATACCGGATGGACCGGCGGACCGGTCGGCGTAGGAAAACGCATGAAGCTTTCCTACACCCGCGCAATGGTCACCGCTGCCCTGAACGGCGAACTGGCCAACGTCGACTATGCGGCAGACCCGACATTCGGCGTGCAAGTGCCAACCTCCTGCCCGAACGTCCCGGCGGAAGTCCTGCTCCCGCGCAACACGTGGGAGGACAAAGACGCCTACGACAAGCAGGCCCGCGATCTGGCAAGCCGCTTCATCGAAAACTTCCAGAAGAAGTTCCCGAATGCCGCCGAAATCGCTGCCGCAGGTCCGAAGGTTCAGTAAGACAAGGAATAAGGAACAGGGAATAATGAATAGGGAATATGTATGGCAACGTTAAGTCGGTAATGTGCAGGTAAAGGCAACCTGTAATCCGGCAATGCAAGAAATGAAGAAATATCAGAAATGCCTGGGGCTGTCCCTCTGCAACGGTTCAAACTGTTGCAAGAGGAACAGCCCTTCTTGAATTAGCTTGCAAAATAAAGTTACGGTCGACCAATCAAGCTGTAGAGATGAAAAAGGAGAAAAACGCGAAAGTCTTTGGGACACCTACCCAGGCTGCATTCGAAAAGCGGAACACGCTTTTAGCGTCCAACTCTGAGAAGCATCCTGAATGCGCTGCTTTTGGACGCGGTTCCGCTTTTCGAATACAGCCGGACAGTATAACCCAAGAAAGTGTCCCACCGTACCTTGAGCGTTTTTCTCCTTTTTCATCTCCACCACCCAAGCCCGGGCGACACCAAAAAAACCAGCTCTACAGCCACTTTGGAAGCAATCAGCATGATTTCTCCAAAATCAGCCAAAATAAGCAAATGCCCGGTCAACGAGGAGGTACTTTCTAAATATAATGATTTAAAAATTACAGATATGTTTCATTCCTTGATTTATAATTATTCTTATTATAAGATGGGTATTGAGAATGGATTGAGAATAAGTCAACTCATTTTTGAGTGTCATGGAGGGAAAAGAAAATGACAGCAGTACCGCATTTACAGATAAAAAACCTACGCGCCAAGATTGAAGACAAGGAAATCATCAAAGGTCTCAACCTCGAGATCAAAGGCGGCGAAGTGCACGCGATCATGGGACCGAACGGGACAGGGAAATCCACCTTGGCTTCCACTTTGATGGGCCACCCGAAATACGAAGTAACCGATGGAGAAGTAGTCCTCAACGGCGAAGACGTTCTGGAAATGGCAGTGGACGAGCGCGCACGCGCAGGCCTGTTCCTGGCTATGCAGTATCCGTCCGAGATCAGCGGTGTGACCAACACGGACTTTCTGCGCTCTGCGATCAACGCGCGCCGCGGCGAAGGCAATGAAATTTCGCTGATGAAGTTCATCCGCGAGTTGGACAAGAAAATGGGCGCCCTCGAAATGGACGAAGCTTTTGCCCACCGTTATCTGAACGAAGGCTTCTCCGGCGGTGAGAAGAAGCGCAACGAGATCCTGCAAATGATGATGATCGAGCCTGCCATTTGCATTCTCGACGAAATCGACTCCGGTCTCGACATCGACGCGCTGAAAGTGGTAGCGAACGGCGTAAATGCAATGCGTTCCGCTGATCGCGGCTTCCTGATCATTACCCACTACCAGCGCCTCTTGAACTACGTCAAGCCTGACTTCGTACACGTAATGATGCAAGGACGAATCGTGAAGTCCGGTGGTCCTGAGCTGGCTGAACGCCTGGAGGCGGAAGGCTACGACTGGATCAAGGAAGAACTCGGCATCGTCGATGAAACCGTCAACGCAAACGTGTAAGAGAAGGAGGCAGCAGTGAGATGAGTGTAGATATACAGCTCCGCTTCGATTC
This sequence comes from Brevibacillus borstelensis, assembly GCF_037834415.1. Taxonomy (GTDB): domain Bacteria; phylum Bacillota; class Bacilli; order Brevibacillales; family Brevibacillaceae; genus Brevibacillus; species Brevibacillus borstelensis_A. Next base: position 60,461 of record NZ_JAUMSJ010000020.1, read on the forward strand.
CGAAGCGATCACCGAGTTCTCCAAGGCTAATTCTGAACCTGCATGGTTTTTGGAAAAGCGCTTGGCCGGCCTGAAGGCAGCGGGCGAGTTGCAACTGCCCGTTTTGGAGAAAACGAAAATAGACAAATGGAATATCGATCAGTTTGTGCCGTTTCAAACCTCCGGCAAAGTGGCGACCGCCCAAGAGCTGGACGATCTGGTCAAGGGACAAATCGATGCAGATAGCGTAAAAAGTCTGGTCGTGCAGAAAAACGCTTCCGTCGTTTTTCAGTCTGCTGACGAAGACTTAAAGAACAAAGGCGTTATTTTTACCGATTTGGCCACCGCGCTGAAAGAGCACGGCGAACTCGTGCAAAAATACCTGGGCACTGTCGTACAATATGATGAGCACAAGCTGACCGCGCTGCACACGGCAGTGGTCAACGGCGGCGTCTTCCTCTACGTTCCCAAAAACGTGGAAGTCAGCGTGCCTGTGCAAGCCGTATTTGAAGTGGCAGGCGATGATGCGCTGGTCTGCCCGCATGTGTTGATCGTGGCGGAAGCCCACAGCAAGGTTACCTACGTGGACACGTATGTATCCGGCGAAGGCAAGAACATGGTGGCAAACAGCGTCGTTGAAGTATATGTAGGCGCAGGAGCAACCGTGCAAGTCGCATCCGTTCGTTCCCTTTCCACCGAAGTGCACGACTACTCTTTCCGCCGCGCCAGCGTGGACCGCGACGGCAAGATGGAGTGGATCTTGGGCGAGATGAACGACGGAAACACCGTGGCAAACAACACGACCATCCTCCAAGGGGTCGGTTCGATCGCCGAGACCAAGAGCATCTCTGTAGGAACCGGTTCCCAGCGTCAAAACCTGACATCCCAAGTACAGCACATCGGAACCCATTCCGAGTCTGACATGGTCAGCAAAGCCGTCATGACGGATGAAGCGACCAGCATTTTGAACGGAATCACCAAAATCGAAAAAGGCGCCGAAAAGGCAAATGGCGTACAGGCTGAGAACATTCTCATGCTGAGCGAAAAAGCGCGCGGGGACGCCAACCCCATCCTGCTGATCGACGAGGATGATGTAAAGGCGGGCCACGCAGCGTCCGTAGGCCGCGTCAGCGAAGAGAGCATCTACTACCTGATGTCTCGGGGAATCAACCGTCAGGAGGCAGAACGCCTGATTATCCTGGGCTTCCTGGACCCTGTCGTAGCCGAGATTCCGGTTGAAGAGGTTCGCAACCGGCTTCGTCAGGCGCTCGAAAGGAAGTTGGGTTAAATGAATGCCAAGGAGCTTCGGAAATACTTTCCCATTCTTCACCAAGAGGTAAATGGCCACCCGCTGGTGTATTTGGACAATGGGGCCACCTCGCAAAAGCCGATTCAAGTCATCGAAGCAATTGATGCGTATTACAAGGAGGTCAACTCCAATGTGCATCGCGGCGTTCATACGCTTGGAAGCAGGGCCACGGACAGATTTGAAGAGGCACGCGAAAAGGTGCGCGCCTTCGTGAATGCCCGTGAAACGGCAGAGATTGTATTTACGCGGGGGACAACAACTGCGGTAAATACGGTGGCGCACGGGTACGCTCGCGCCACTCTCAAGCCAGGCGATGAAATTGTGACCACTCTGGTCGAGCATCACAGCAACTTCATCCCTTGGCAGCAGGCGGCAAAGGCGACCGGAGCTACCTTCAAATTCATTCCGCTGGCAGAGGACGGTACAGTCACACTGGATGCTGTCAGGGAAACCATAACCGACAACACGAAAATCGTAGCCATTCACCATATTTCCAACGTGCTGGGCGATACGACGCCGATCAAGGAAATCGCGCAAATCGCCCACCAGCACGGCGCTGTCCTGTTTGTCGACGGAGCGCAAGGAGCGCCGCACACGAAGGTCGACGTGCAAGACCTGGATTGCGATTTCTACTCGTTTTCCGCTCACAAGATGTGCGGACCGACCGGGATTGGCGTGCTGTACGGCAAACGCGAGCTTCTGGAGAAAACCGAGCCGATGGAATTTGGCGGCGAGATGATCGACTATGTAGAGCTGTATGACTCTACCTGGAAGGAGCTGCCGTGGAAGTTTGAAGGCGGCACGCCGATCATCGCCGGCGCGATCGGCCTCGGCGCGGCGATCGACTTTTTGCAGGAGATCGGCATGGAAGAAATCGAGCGCCACGAGAAAAAGCTGGTGGCGTACGCGATGGAGCAAATGCTCGAAATGGACGGGGTTTCCGTTTACGGCCCCAAGCAAGACCGCAGCAGTTTAATCACTTTCAACCTGTCGCAGGTTCATCCGCATGATCTGGCCACAGTGCTCGACAGCCACGGGATTGCCATCCGGGCGGGTCACCACTGCGCCCAGCCGCTGATGCGCTGGCTGAATGTCACGGCAAGTGCGCGCGCCAGCTTCTATCTGTACAACACCGAAGAAGAAGTGGATGTCTTCCTGTCGGGCTTGAAAAAGGCGAAGGAGTTTTTCGGCAATGTCTTCTCTTGATGATCTGTACCGCCGCGTGATTATGGACCACTACCAGAAACCGCGCAACCGCGGCAAGCTGGAGGAATCGGAAGGACTCATCGTCAATTTGAACAATCCGACTTGTGGCGACAGCATTTCGCTCTCTTTGAAAGTGGAGGACGGAATTGTCTCGGATGCCAAGTTCCTAGGAGAAGGCTGCTCCATCAGCATGTCATCCGCTTCGATGATGACGGACGCAGTCAAGGGAAAGCCTGTTGAGGAAGCGCTCAAGCTGGCTCAGATCTTTTCCGACCTGATGCAAGGAAAGGAAATCGACGACTCTGTTGATCTGGGAGACATCGAGGCGCTCTCCGGCGTAACGAAATTCCCGGCACGCATCAAATGCGCGACGCTCGCTTGGAAGGCGCTGGAGCAGGGAATCAAGCAGGCAGGGCATGAATAAATCGTAAGGAGTGAAATCACATGGCGAAAAAAGCCCCGGAAATACAGGAATACCAGTACGGCTTTCACGACAAGGACGTCTCCATTTTCCGTACCAAAAAGGGTCTGACTCGCGAGATCGTGGAGGAAATCTCCCGCATCAAGGAAGAACCGGAATGGATGCTGGAATTCCGCCTGAAATCACTGGAAATCTTTGAAAAGCTGCCCATGCCGAAATGGGGCGGCGATCTGGACGACCTCAACTTTGACGAAATCACCTACTACGTGAAGCCGTCTGAAAAAGCGGGCCGCAGCTGGGACGAAGTGCCTGAAGAAATCAAGGCGACCTTCGACAAGCTGGGAATTCCGGAAGCCGAGCAGAAGTTCCTGGCCGGCGTATCCGCCCAGTACGAATCCGAAGTCGTGTACCACAACATGCAGGAAGACCTGGAAAAACTGGGTGTTCTCTTCTGTGACATGGACTCTGCCGTGAAGCTGTACCCTGACATCGTGAAGGAGTACTTCGCGACAGTCATCCCGCCGGCGGACAACAAGTTCGCGGCGCTGAACTCCGCGGTATGGTCCGGCGGTTCCTTTATCTACGTGCCAAAAGGCGTCAAGGTAGAAACGCCGCTGCAAGCGTACTTCCGCATCAACTCGGAGAACATGGGGCAGTTCGAGCGCACGCTGATCATCGTCGATGAGGATGCGTTCGTGCACTACGTAGAGGGCTGCACCGCACCGATCTACAGCACAGACTCCCTGCACTCCGCAGTCGTTGAAATCATCGTCAAGGAACGCGCTCGCTGCCGTTATACGACCATCCAAAACTGGTCCAACAACGTATACAACCTCGTCACCAAACGCGCGGTCGCATACGCCGACGCCAACATGGAGTGGATCGACGGCAACATCGGTTCCAAGCTGACGATGAAATACCCTGCGGTGATCATGAAAGGACCGCGTGCCAAAGGTACCGTTCTTTCTATCGCCGTAGCAGGCAAAGGACAGCATCAGGACGCAGGTGCGAAAATGATCCACCTGGCTCCGGACTGCACGTCCACCATTATTTCCAAATCCATCTCTCGCGATGGCGGAAAAGTAACGTATCGCGGACTGGCTCAGTTCGGCCGCAAGTCGGAAGGCTCCAAGTCGAACATCAAGTGCGATACGCTGATCCTGGATAAACTGTCCACCTCGGACACAATTCCGTACAACGAAATCATGAACGACAACATCACGCTGGAGCACGAGGCGACTGTCTCCAAGGTGTCGGAAGACCAGCTTTTCTACCTGATGAGCCGCGGCCTCTCGGAAGCCGAAGCGACTGAGATGATCGTCATGGGCTTCATCGAGCCGTTCACGAAAGAACTGCCGATGGAGTATGCTGTCGAGATGAACCGTCTGATCAAATTCGAAATGGAGGGCAGTATCGGTTAACCCTTGGGCCACAAGGGTTTCCGGCTCCCGAAATGGGCTTTTCCCCCACTTTGCCCCCTAAATTTGAACGTACCTTTCGTAAAGGGATAGAGCTTCATCCTCAATTTCTTGGTAACATGTAGATACGTGTCCGCAGTGACTTTCACGCTTGCGTGCCCTAGTCGCTCGGACACGTATTTTATATTGGCGCCAGCTTCGAGGAGATGTACTGCGTGGGTATGCCTGAGGGCGCTAATTTTATTCCTCAACGGCGATGCCGGCTGCTTTAAAATGCCCATAGGCAACGATTCTGCTAAACTGAAATGAAACTTCACCCGCAGGAAGAGGCCGATCGTTTTTAATCCACCAAATGACAATCCCCATGAAAGACGATACGAGGAATTCGAGCAGCAATTCCTTAGATATCGCTAAAGGAGAATTTCCCTGAACAGGATTCCACCCCTCATTTAGTTTATCTTTAATGATACTTTCCACTTTCGTTCGAAACTGATAGATTCTATTCTCTTCAATTAACATGGCATAGTAAAAAGTGATGTTGCTCGAAATGTGCTCCAATATTGCTTGCATGACGATCTCGAGTATAGAAATACTGAAGGGATTCATGTGGATTGGACATAGAATGACTGCATTCTTTAGTTCGCTCAACAACTCATCCATACATGTGTTTAATAAATCGGGTTTATTTTGATAGTGAAGATAAAAAGTGTTTCGATTGATTATAGCCCGATCGGCAATATCCTGGATCGTTATCGCTTCATATCCTTTTTCCTGAATAAGTTCATAGAACGCTGTTCGAATCGATTGTTTCGTACGCAGTATCCTTAGATCGGTTTTCCTGCTCATTGTTTTCGTTCCCCCTAAATGAAATTTGAATCGTTAAGCGACAAAGCTTTATGAATGGTCTGTTATCCTTCAAAACTAAAAATATTGAATATTGATCGTTGAATTAACCTTCATTATAATGAGCAGCAGATAAATAAACAACACTGCGTTCATTATTTATCTAATGACTATAAACTCAAATAGAAAGAGGTGAATAAAGTTAAATTAGGCCGATCCATCGCAAATAGAAATGTAAATTTTTTATAAAGTGAGGAGGATATTCCAATGACCGTAAATAATCAAAATGAGCTTGTCCATAAGGCAATCGCTGTGCTGGAAAGTTTAGAGAGCGGCAACCCCGAAGCGATTAAGGCTTACATTCATCCAGATAAATATATTCAGCACAATCAGGCCTTGCCCGATGGCCGTGAGACGATGCTTGGTGCACTTGATCATTTAAAGGAGATTGGGACAAAGGTAAGCATAAAGCGCACGTTAGTCGACGGAGATTATGTTGCCCTTCATTCCGTATATGATTTTCACGGCCCCAAAATCGGCTTTGATATTTTCCGTTTTGAGAATGGGCTGATCGTCGAGCATTGGGACAATTTGCAAGAGATGGTGGAAAAGACGCCAAGCAATCATACGATGATTGACGGTCCGGTCACGATTAAGGATATCGACAAGACGGATGCGAACAAAGCGTATGTCAAAAGCTTTGTCGAGGATATCATGGTTGGGAAGAACCGGGGCTTGATTACCTCTTACTTTGATGGGGATAACTACATTCAGCATGATCCACATATTGCGGACGGCCTCTCCGGTCTCGTTGCAGCAGTACAGTCAATGGAGGAGCAGCATATTGAAATGCAATATACGCATATTCATCAGGTTATCGGTCAAGGCGATTTTGTACTTACGGTGAGTGAAGGTCTCATTAATGGTGAGCCAACCGCTTTCTACGATTTGTTCCGCGTGGAGAATGGAAAGATCGCCGAGCATTGGGACGTAATCGAAGCCATACTGCCGGCAGAAAAACGAGTGAATTCGAACGGGAGATTTTGAATTTTGTGCAGCTGAATCGCAAGACAGACATCGCCGAATTTAATTACGGCGATGTCTGTCCCATCACGATGTACTTGAGTGATAAATTTGTCATCAAAGGAATACAGGAGCGTTGCTTCAGCAATGCTGTTTTGTCCTATAGAAATGAGGCATTCCAATGCAAACCAATCATAGCATTCAAAAGAATACCGGAGAGTTATTACTTGGCGTTCTTGTCTTTACGCTCATTATCTCCGTCATGAATGCAACCATGTTTAATGTTGTACTTCCGGCTATCAGCAAACAGTTTCAACTTTCGCCATCGCAAGTTAGCTGGATCATCACGGGCTATATGATTGTATATGCAATTGGCTCGGTAACTTACGGAAAATTGACAGACAGATACAGCTTGAAGAATTTGTTGACGTTTGGTCTGCTGGTTTTTGCAATTGGGTCTGTTGTAGGCTTAGTGGCTATTCAATATTGGATGGTAATTGTGGGACGAATTGTACAGGCAGCTGGTGCATCGGTGATTCCGGCGATTGCAATGATCGTGCCGGTTCGTTACTTTTCACCCGAAAGGCGCGGTCGTGCGTTGGGTACCGTCGCAATCGGGTTTGCACTCGGTTCGGCACTCGGTCCGATCATTGCTGGGGTGGTGAGCAGTACGTGGAACTGGCGGGTTTTATTTGTGATTTCGCTTTTATCGCTGCTTACGTTGCCAATGTATCGGAAATATTTAGATGATGAAAAGGGAGTCGCCAGCAAAATGGATTTTATTGGCGGATCACTTTTGGCGGGCACAGTAGCCATTCTGTTACTGGCTTTAACAAACGGAAATATTTGGATTGGCGTGGCGGGTACTATTTCTTTCATTTTTTTCTTATTACGTATACGCTATGCTTCAGCGCCGTTCATAAACCCGGCTATATTTCGAAACAAACCGTTTTCATTCGGTCTTATTATTACTTTCGTAATGATCGGGATTAGCTTTGCTATTCCATTCATTACACCTCAGTTGCTTTCTTCTGTAAACCATTTGTCACCAGTTTTCATCGGAATGGTTATGTTGCCGTCAGCCCTAGTGGCCGCGTTTTTGGGTCGACGGGGCGGCAAGGTAGCTGATGAAAAGGGAAATCCGTTTCTTGTGTATACAGCAGCAGCACTTCTTATTATCGGTTTCATCTGTTTGTCTTCAGTCGTTGGCATGTCGCCAGTCTTTATTGCGATCTTTCTTATTTTCGGCGTCCTTGGTCAATCATACATGCAAATTGCGATGTCGAACACCGTTTCACGAACGCTATCAAAAGAGCATATAGGAGTAGGAATGGGATTGTTCTCCATGATCACTTTTATTTCTTCGGCTGCATCAACAGCTGCTATCGGCAAGGTGCTGGATTTCGGCACATCGACCGTTCGCTTAAATCCGATACCTCAAGATAGAGCTACTTTCGTATATAGCAACATTTTCCTGGTACTTGCCATTCTGGTCGTTGTGATGGCCGCATTTTATTATGTACAATTCGGTCGTGTAGCTAAAATGGCTAAGGGCGAAAAAATGGATAGCGAATAGTCATCCACAACTTTTTTAAAAACGTGTCCGTTGCGACTTCACCTTGCGTGTCTTGGTCGCTCGGACACGTTTTTTTGTTTTTGTCATCGGCTTCCTTAACTGTCTTCGGGGGATGTCCTTGCGATACTGCCAGCCTAACACTCTCTTTGCAGACAAGGCTAGCCGTCCGACCCACTCAGACTGACGGGCATGGTTCCGATGACCACGGTGGCATCCAACTCCTCGGAGCTAGCCACCTGCGGTATTAGCCCGCTGCGAGCGAAGATCTCGACGGTCAACGGCGCCTGCCGCTCACTGGTTTCGATCAGCAGGTGTCCGCCCGGTGCCAGCCAGATGGGCGCTGCGTCTGCCACACGCCGCTGGATGTCAAGCCCGTCAGGACCCCCGTCAAGCGCCACCTGTGCCTCATGGATGCGGGCCTCCGGCGGCAGCAGCCTGATCGCCTCGGTGGGCACGTAAGGTGCGTTGGCGATCAGTACATCGATACGACCCCGAAGTCTGTGAGGCAGCGGCTCGTAGAGGTCTCCTTCGTAGACGTGACCGCCGGCAGTGACGTTGCGGCGGGCACACTGCACCGCAACGGGATCGATGTCTGCGGCGTGCAACTCGATCCGATCCTGTGCTGCAGCCAGCGCGGCGCCCACCGCGCCGGAGCCGCAGCACAAGTCAACTACGACGGCTTCTGGCCGGGTGAGCGCTGCGGCCTGGCGAACGAGAAACTCGGTGCGGCGGCGGGGCACGAAGACTCCCGGGGCCACCGTGATCCGCAGACCGCAGAACTCTGCCCAGCCGATGACGTGTTCGAGGGGGAAACCTTCTGCTCGCCGGTTCACCATAGCAGCGAGGTCGGCTGGCGTCCGTGCGGCAAAGATGAGCAACCGGGCCTCATCTTCAGCGAATACACAGCCGGCGGCCCGAAGCCTGCTGACGACAATTTCATAAGTGGAATTTTTAAGGAAATCGCCACCGTCCGTATATGATCCAGTCTCTGCATCGCGAGTGGCATCAGTCACATTTTTGAATGCGTCATGCTTGATATTTTCCTTGCTCTCATCAACACAATTGCTATTTCTGAAGTCCAATGAGGCTTTCCTTTCGTCCATAGAACACTCCTGTTCCCGATCTTCGTTACCTGATGATCTGTTCACAGTCTAGCAGTTTCATTTCATGACGAATACTATATTTTTCAAATCCGCTGCTGAATTCTAGAGATTACGTCAGTTTCTTCGCCGATCTGACGGCTTGCTTTCAACTGTCAGCTTGACAGGGCAAGACCAGATATTTTTGTCAGATCCGGTCTGATTTGCGGCCTGCTTGGACACGGTTGTCACTGAGGAGAAGTCCAATGCATACGATTATCAGAGAATCACAAGTTTTTGAATGTTCAAAGAAACATGTATAAAAAGCTGTTTCCACGGTAGAGGGTGTCGACCTTTCTTGCGTGGTAGAGTCACTGCGAATGATACCGAGAAATGCATCGTGTATGGCGTTTTGAACGGGATGGAATAATAAAGTAGAGCGTGTAGAATAAAATCCAGGGGCTTCTGACGATGGCTTGCACACAGCCCGTCATCTGTGCCAAATTTGACCAAAACGATGCTCAAAGCTATGTTATAATGTGAGAGGGCCTTCTAAGAAAAATCTTATTATATCAAGATTTTTTGCCATCACTGAACCTTTGTAAAAGCAATTGGCAATCTGCGTTCAAGATGGAAGGTAGATCGATTACAAGCAAACAGACATGCTACTGTACCAAACAGTCATGTCTTGCCAAAAGGTCCCGCCTAGCGCAGCATTTGCTGGCTGGTGGGGCTCTTTCCATTGGAAGGAAAACTGTGGGCTTGTCTTGCATCGATAAGGTCATCATTTTACGACGGAAAAGAACGGGGACGCACATATGATGGTGGCAGGGCAGCTGTACAACCACTGCTTTCGCTTGTTCGGCACTGAAGGAGAGCTCTATCATACGGAAGCGGCGGATGGCTTGCTTGCCGTGTTTCCGCCTACGCGCGAGCGCGGCTGGTGGACATACACTACGCTGGAGCTGCACCGGAGTGGAGGAGTCGAGTGCATGCTCTACTCGTACCATTTTGATTGCGCTTTCATTTCGCATTTGGGCCAGGTCGCCGCTCAGGTCGCACGCCGCTGGAACGAAGCAGGCAGAAGACTGGCAAACGGCGATGTGTTCGCACTCGGAAAGCCGATCCTGAAAGGCTCGAGTCTGCAGTTTGTCCTCGCCACCCCTGCTGATTTTGAAGTAGAGGGCTTTGATCTCTTTACCAACGGCAGCGATGTCGTCTGGTTCAAGATGCTGCATGCGATCTCCGGATCAGAAGCAGCCTATTTAAAGCGCGAAGGCTTGGCAGCTTTGGAAAGACAGTTTGCGGATGCTGAGGTCAACTCTCTGGATGTCATGCGTCCCCCTGTCATGTAAAGGGAGCGAGCAAAATGAACGATATTCGCATGCGTGTTACCGTCGTGGTGGAGCATCAGGGCGAGATTTTGGTGATCAAGGAAAAATGCTCGGGTCATCCCTGCTACAATTTGCCCGGAGGAGTCGTCGATTATCTCGAAACGATTCCGGATGCCGCCCGGCGGGAAGTGTGGGAGGAAACGGGCCTGTTGGTCGAGTTTGACCGGATGCTCTGGGTCGATGAGCGAATCGATGGCGCTGGCAATGGAAAGCATACAATCGGGATCGGGGTGCTGGCCAAGCTGATCGGGGAAGACCAGACGCCCATCCCCGGAGGTCTGGAGGACGAGGAGATCGAGTGGGCGGGCTGGGTTCCGCTGGAGGAATTCCGTTCCCTGCCGATGTTTAACCCCGGCCGCCGAGAACAGGTGATACAGGCTTTGACGGAAACCGGCTACATGCCGCGTTATCTAGGCAATATGCTTTCATAGAAATTCGCCGAAACAAGCGGTCCTGTTTTTCTTGCAGGGCCGCTGTTTCATTGTGCGAAACCGTATACCGCTTTACTCGTCTAACCTAGTAGAGGGAAAGGAGAGCAAGCAAGCAATCCGCCATATTAAAGGCGATCGTCGCAAGTGCTCGGGGGCCGTTCTTTTTCGTGCAGAATCGGCACATCCCGACAAAAACCTTCACTATTTTGAAACATTTTCCGTTCCGTTTCGTATGAAAAATAGAGACATATATGGAAAGGGGTGACAGGATGGACGCGTGGAACACCATTTATCTTGTCTGCATGGCCATAGGACTTCTGTATACGTTGATAACTCTCCTTTTAGGTGATGCCGTTTCAGACTGGCTGGGTCAAATCGACCTACCGGTGCTGCAGCCGCTTCTGCTGGTCAGCGCGGTCACTGCCTTCGGGGCGGGCGGATTTTTGTTGACAAGGTTTACCGCGCTGTCGCCATGGTACGTATTCGCCTTGGCCGCAGCGATTGGGGTGGCGCTGGCTGCTGCTGCCTACTTTATCTGGATCAAGCCAATGGAACACGCGGAAAGCTCGATCGGCTACTCCATGAAACAACTGGAAGGCAAGGTGGGAGAGGTTCTGACGAGCGTACCGGCCGAGGGCTTGGGAGAAGTGTTGATTACCATGGTCGGCGGAACAACCAATCACATGGCGGCCAGCATCGACCGTGAAGCCATTCCCGAGGGAACGCGAGTCGTCGTCATTGATGTTCGCGATCACGTTCTGTACGTCACCCCCTTTCACAATTCAACGGAAAAGGAGAGCGTATGAGTATGATGGAATCGACCATTTTCGTACCAGTAGTCGCAGTTGTCGCCGTCTTTGTCGTCTTGGGAATCGCGTTCTGGGCCCGCTACAAGACAGTTGGCGCAGATGAGGCGATGATCGTGACGGGAAGCTTTTTGGGAAGCAAAAACGTCATGACCGATGAAACGGGACGCAAAATGAAAATTGTCCGCGGCGGCGGTACCTTTATTTTGCCGATATTCCAGCAAGCCAATTTCCTCAGCCTGCTGTCGCACAAGCTGGATGTATCCACGCCGGAGGTGTACACGGAGCAAGGCGTTCCGGTCATGGCGGACGGTGTGGCAATCATCAAGGTAGGCGGCTCTATTGAGGACATCGCCACGGCGGCTGAGCAATTTATGGGCAAAACGGATGATGCTCTCAAGTCTGAAGCGCAGGAAGTCCTGGAAGGCTATCTGCGGGCGATTCTGGGCAGCATGACGGTGGAAGAAATCTACAAGAACAGGGAGCGCTTTGCCCAGGAAGTGCAAGCCGTCGCCGCCAAAGACCTGAAAAAAATGGGGCTCTCCGTGGTCAGCTTTACGATCAAGGACGTGCGCGATAAAAACGGCTACCTGGCAGCGCTGGGGATTCCGCAGATCGCGGCAGTGAAGCGGGACGCGACGATCTCGCAGGCGGAGGCGGACAAGGAAGCGCGGATTCGCCAGGCCCAGGCCGAGCAAGAGGCCCGCAAGGCAGAGCTGTTGAAGGAGACGCACATCGCCGAGTCGGAAAAAGAAAAGGAACTGAAGATTGCGGCATTTAAGCAGGAACAGGACAAAGCGAAAGCTTCCGCCGACCAGGCCTACAAGCTCCAGGAGGCAGTCGCCAAGCAGCAAGTGACGGAAGAGGAAATGAAAATCGAAATCGTCCGGAAGCAAAAAGAAATCGAGCTGGAAGAGAAGGAAATCCTGCGCCGCGAGCGTCAGTACGATGCCGAGGTCAAGAAAAAGGCGGATGCTGACCGCTATGCCGTAGAACAGGCGGCGGAAGCGGAAAAAGCGAAGAAAATCCGCGAGGCGGACGCGCTCAAATACCGCATCGAAGCGGAGGCGAAGGCGCAGGCGGAGCAGAAGCGTCTGGAAGGGCTTGCGATTGCGGAGGCAGAGAAGGCTCGAGGAAGCGCGGAAGCGGAAGTCACCCGCCTGAAGCTGGAAGCAGAGGCAGAGGGGAAACAGAAGCTGGCGGAAGCGTTCGAGAAGTTCGGCCATGCCGCTGTCCTCGATATTATTGCGAAGATGCTGCCAGAGCTTGCGGGCAAGATCGCGGAGCCGATGAAAGCGATCGACAAGGTGACGATCGTCGACACCGGCGGAGGCCAGGGAGACGGCGTCAACCGACTGAGCGGGAACGTCACCAAGCTGATGGCCCAACTGCCGGAAATGCTGAAAGACGTCTCCGGCGTGGATATGAACAAGATTATTTCCGGCTTTATGAAGGCAGACCAGGCCGGCGGATACGCTCCGCCAGCACAGGCAGGCAAAAACAAGCCGGAAAGCGAGACTGCGGGTTCGGTTGCCGTGATCGCTCCGCCGCAGGCTGCCAGCCCGGACCAAGGCACAGGGCAAGAGAAGTAATCCACAAAATTCTACATAAGCGTGTTGAACCATGGTTTTGAGCAGAGCAGACCGGACGCTTAGGGTAGAGATGAGTCAACATACAGGAAAGACCGTTCCCCAAAGCCACCGTTCTCCCATTGATAGAGCCTGAGCTCGGGCTCATCGCCTGCCAGCCCCAAAATCCAGTAGCCCAGCTGAGGGTAATGCCAGCCGCGCTGATCGGTGGCAGAGGGGACGGGCGGAGTGGCCGGGTGGCTGTGCAGAACTCCAAGCCATTGCAGTTCGCGCTGCTTGATGAGCTGCAGCGCCTGGAAAAAAGCGGCGCTGTCCCAACTGAAGGCATCGGTGCTGGGGCGGGCGGAGGCCATCGGGATATGGCTGGTGATCCGCGCGTCTTGGCCCGCCAGCAGAGCAGAGTACTCCAGAGGAAACGTCTCCTTGGCTTGGGCCAGGAGGCGTTTCGCTACTTTTCGGTCCAGACATGTTTTGGTATGCTTAAACCCAAAGGGTTCGCCAAGCAGGCCGGGAATCATAGAATTTACCTCCTGGAGGTTGTCGATTCATGAACACGATTCATGTGGGAGTGTGCGGCTGGGGCGATCATTACGATCTGTACACCCAGGGAGTGCGCAATCAGGACAAGCTCTCCGTCTACGCAGGCCATTTTCCCATCGTGGAAGTGGACAGCTCCTTTTACGCCATTTTACCACAGACTCACTATCAAACATGGGCGCGCGAAACTCCCAAGTCGTTTGGCTTTATCGTCAAGCCCTATCAAGCGATGACAGGGCATCAGCGAGGCGAAGCGCCGGCTGACCGGCGGGAGCTGTTCCGCCAGTTTGAGGAAAGCATACAGCCGTTGGTGGAAGCGGGCAAACTAAAGGCGCTTCTGTTTCAGTTTCCGCCCTGGTTTGACTGTACGCGCGAGCATGTGCAGTACATTCGCGCTTGCCGTCAGACGATGGCCGCCTACCCTTTTGCCGTCGAGTTTCGCCACCAAAGCTGGTTTGAACCCCGTTATCGGGAAAAGACGTTGGAACTGTTGACAGGCCTGGGAGCGACACATGTCTTGTGCGATGAGCCGCAGGCGGGAAAAGGCTCTGTCCCGATCGTGGAGGCCGTCACCAACCCATCGTTGGCGTTGGTGCGTTTTCATGGACGCAATGTATCGGGATGGCGCGATCCGGGCGAGGGACAAAAATGGAGAGATGTCCGCTACCTCTACAAGTACTCGGCGGAGGAGCTGGCAGAGTGGGTCCCGCGTATTCAGCGGATCGCTGAGGAAGCGCAGGAAGTATGCATCTTGTTCAACAACAACTCAGGCGGGGACGCGGTGGGCAACGCGAAACAGTTTATGAACATGCTGGGCGTCGACCCTGTCGGGCTCAATCCCCGCCAATTGGAGCTCTTCTGACCCGTTTTCCGAAGGACGGGCCGGGGGAGCTTGAGCAGAAAGAAGGGGAGCACATGATTTACGCATTGGCAGGCATGTTTCTTGTCATAGGTCTGTTCGCTGGAGTCATCGGAAGTATCGCCGGGTTGGGCGGAGGCATGTTTTTCGTGCCGGCGCTGCTTTACCTCGGCAACGTGTACGCCCCTGGTTCCATCAGTCCGCAAATAGCGGCCGGCACATCGCTGATCGTAATCGGAGTGACGGCCATTTCCTCCTCCATTTCCTACATCAAGCAGAAAAAAGCGGATGTCCAAACCGCCCTGCTCTTTTTTTTAGGCAGTGCTCCCGGTGCTATTGTCGGTGTGTATCTTAATACATTACTACCAATAAAGGCATTTTCACTTTTGTTTGGCTTGTTTCAGCTCAGTATGTTCATTTTGATGATGGTAAAGGACAAACTGAAGCCGCGCAGCATCAGCTGGGATGTCCGGCGGCATTTCGTCGATGCGGAAGGCGTGGAGTACGAGTACGGGTACAATCGCTGGATGGCCATCTTTGTCGCGTTTCTGGTCGGGGTTGTCTCCTCGCTCTTTGGCGTGGGCGGAGGAATTTTGATGGTGCCGGCGATGATGATCCTGTTTCGCTTTCCTCCGCATATTGCCGCCGCTACCTCCATGCTGGTGATCTTGTTCTCGGCTATGGTCGGATCGGCGACGAATATCCTGCATGGCCATGTAAACTGGTTGTACGCGGCGATGCTGGCTCCGGGAGCATGGGCCGGAGGCAAGCTCGGGGCGCTGGCTGCCAACCGGATGAAGGGGCAAACGATCGTACTCGTGCTGCGCATCTTGATATTGGGCATGGCGATTCAGATGATCGGCGAAGCTGTCACGAAGTAAACGGGCTTGGATGCGGCAGCAGCTTGAGACCAAGCCTTGGGCCTCAAAGCCGAAGAGATACCAGAGAGAAAAGGGAGGGAAAGTCGTGGCGGACACCTGTACCTTGCATATTTTGCACACCAATGACGTCCACAGCCATTTTTCCAGCATGCCCCGTATCGCCTCTTGCCTGCGGCAGAACAGGCAGCGATGGGAAGCGCTGGGCGAGCATGTACTGACAGTCGACATCGGCGATCACGCTGACCGGATGGATGTGAAGACGGAAGCCACATGGGGCAGGGCCAATGTAGAAGTGTTGAACCGCAGCGGCTACGAGTATGTGACGATCGGAAACAACGAGGGGATTACCTTTCCGAAAGAAAGACTGGATTCCCTCTATGATCAGGCGTCTTTTACCGTCGTACTGGGAAACCTGATCGATCCGGCTACGGGCAGCATACCGAGCTGGGCGGCCTCGCACGCCGTTCATGAGTGGGACGATCTGCGTGTCGGCATTCTTGGCGTTACCGCATCCTTTTCCCCGTTTTACAAGCTGCTCGGCTGGGAAACCAAAGAGCCTCTGGAGCACCTTCGGGAGCAGGTGGCCGCTTTGCGCCCTGACGTGGACGTCATCGTCCTGCTGTCTCATCTCGGCTATCCCGACGATTGCAGACTGGCCCGCGAGCTTGAAGGAGTCGACGTCATTTTGGGGGCGCACACCCATCATCAGCTGGAGCGGGGAGAGCACATCAACGGAACGCTGGTGGCCCAGACAGGCGTGTTTGGCCGCCACGTCGGACACGTGCGGCTGGTGTGGGACAGAAGGGCGAAGCGAGTGCGGGAGGCATCGGCAGAGCTGTTTGCAGCCGACGAGTATCCGTCCGAGCCGGTGCTGGACTCGCTGATAGCCAAAAGCCAGGTAGCGGCGGAAGAACTTCTGGACCAGACCGCCGTTGAGCTGTCGGTCAGCCTGAATATTTCCTGGACGGAAGAAGCGGCCTTCGGCTCGGTCCTGGCTGCTTCTCTACGCAAATGGACACAGGCTGAGGTGGGTCTTGCCAACAACGGGCTGCTGCTTGCTCCTTTGGCAAATGGCAGAGTAAGCTACCGGGATTTGCTTCGCAGTGTTCCCCACCCGATCAACCCATGCGCGGTTTCTGTAACCGGCGAGCAGCTGTTCAAGGTGCTGCAGCAGTCGATCCAGCCGCAGATCGTGAATCGGGAGCTGCGCGGATTCGGCTTCCGCGGCAAGGTGACCGGATGGATGGGGATAGACGGTCTGCACGTGTGGTATGAGACGGGGGAAAGCCCGCGGATTTCAAGAGTCGAGGTCAACGGCGAAGAGCTGGACGCAGGCCGCGTCTACCGGGTGGGGACCATCGATATGTTCATGTTTAATCGAATGTTTCCCGAACTGGCGGAAGGGACCGACGTTCGCTTTTACCTGCCGGAAATGCTGCGTGAAATTCTCGCTGAGACATTGGCTGATACGGAGCTGATTGCAAAGGCCCTTCAGCCTCGCTGGCTCCCGATTGCACCCTCGTGACGAAGAGCAAGCCGTCGAAAAGGGCATGCTAACAGGGAAAAGGAGGGGGCAGCCCATGCGATTTATCGATGAAGTGTATGAATTGTACAAAGGCCACTTCAACGGAGACGAGGAAGACATCGTTGCCATCATCGTCGGCATTCTGGACGAACAATCCCATCAGGACCTCATCAAGCTGGTGATGGAGATGGAGGAAGAAGAGCTGTTCCACATGCTGGCCACTTACATGATCGAAGTCATGAAGCGCAAGGTAGCCATGGATGACGAGCGCCCGTCAGTCTCGTTGATTCACTGACGGCAGACACCTCCCGGCCGGCAACATCATAGGATGGTAGCGCGCCTGCGTGTAGCTGAAAAGAAGGAGGAACTCACGATGATAGAGGTACAGCCTGTCCATTTTGCTGAAGGAACTGCCATCGCTGTAACGGTTCGCCTGCCGAAGACCACACTGCTGGCGGTTACGACGGATAAAGGATATATCATGTGCGGAGCCCTGGATGTGGGTCTGTTGAATGAAAAGCTGGCCAGCCGGGAAATTGTTGCCGGCCGGGCTGTGGGTGTCAAAACGATCGAACAATTGCTGGACGCTCCCCTGGAGTCGGTCACCCATACAGCCGAAAAGCTTGGCATCACGGCCGGAACGATTGGGCGGGATGCGGTACGAAAAATGTTTTAGCGAGTCCAAAACGCCTTTGTCCTTGTGACGAGGCGTTTTTCGACAAAATCCAACAAAACCGGAAAAAGAAATGTAGAAGAATCTTGAATCGCGGTATAATAGGGGTACTTTGAAGGAAAGGCGAAGAACGGAAAATGAGATTACTCTCTATTCGTAAATGTCAGCCGGGTGTCACTCTGGCTCGCTCAGTCTACGCGGAGAACGGAACCATTTTGGTAGGCGCTGGCGTACAGCTGACACAACGCATGATCAATCGGCTGATCAACATGAAC
Organism: Brevibacillus borstelensis; assembly: GCF_037834415.1. Taxonomy (GTDB): domain Bacteria; phylum Bacillota; class Bacilli; order Brevibacillales; family Brevibacillaceae; genus Brevibacillus; species Brevibacillus borstelensis_A. Next base: position 78,285 of record NZ_JAUMSJ010000020.1, read on the forward strand.
ATAACGAACGTGTACATCCAGGATAAACGGACGGAGGATATCGTGGTGGAGGCGCCTGTTTCGGAAGAGACGCGTCGAGAGGCAATGGGGCTGATCAACGAAACGTTCCGCGCTTCCCACCAGAGTCCGCAGAAATGGCATCAAATGTTTTCGGACAGACAGTTTGGCAGGCAAATCAGGCAAGTGCTGGCGACTGTGGCGGATGAACTGAAGAGCAAGGACTCCGCGATGAATCTGCTGGCCGATGCCTGTGCGTTCGATCACTATATCTTTGCCCATTCGTTTAATGTCATGCTCTATTCTACAGCGTTGGCCCTGAGGTCGGACTTTGGGGAGAAAGAGGTTTTGGAGATCGGTGTGGGAGGAATCCTCCACGATATCGGAAAAATGTCCATTCCCGATGAAATTCTGAAAAAACCGGGACGCCTCACCGACGAAGAGTTTCAAACAATGAAAAAGCATACCGAAGTAGGCTTCGAAATGCTGCGGCGGCAGGACGATATCCCGCTCTTGGCGGCGCATTGCGCTTTTCAGCATCACGAAAGATTGAACGGGACAGGCTATCCGCGCGGTCTCAAGGGAGACGAGATCCATCCCTACGCGCAGCTAATGGCTGTTTGCGACGTATTTGACGCGTTGACGACTCATCGTGTCTACCGGACGCCTATGCTGCCCCACGAGGCGATGGAGCTTTTGTACACAGGTGTCGAGACGCTGTACGCCAAAGAATACGTCGAAAGGCTCCGCGATACGATTGCCCTTTACCCGTTGGGATTATCGGTCGTGCTCAATACCGGGGAATCGGGCGTAGTTGTGGATTACAACAAGGGGACACCGAGCAGGCCGGTGGTACGCGTGCTGTACGATGAGAGCGGAGGCCCGGTAGAGCATCCGTACGAATACGATTTATCCAAACGGCTCCACCTGATGATCGTCTCCTTCGACGGGTTGTTTTAGAGGCGGCTAGAGCCATTCCTTTCTTTTGAAAATCAGGTACATAATGATTCCCAAAGAAGCCATAAAGGCCAAGACGATATAGTAGCCATGCGGAGATTTCAGCTCAGGCATATACTCGAAATTCATGCCGTAGATTCCGGTCACGATCGTAAGCGGCATGAAAATCGTGGTCAATGCTGTAAAAATCCGCATGATATCATTGGCGCGGCCAGCGACCGAAGAATGATAGGCTTCGCGAAGGTTTCCGATCAACTCCCGGAACGTTTCGAAGCTCTCCACGATTTTTACCGCGTTTTCCAGGATATCTCCGAAGTACTTCCGCAGTCTGCGGTCGATCAGCGGAAGCTCTTTTTTGTGCAGGGCATCGATCAGATCGCGCTGCGGCAAAAGCATTTTCCGCGCGTACAGTACTTCGCTCCGCAGTCCGATGATCTGCTGGAGCTGTCCCTTTTTCGCATTCACCAGTATTTCTTCCTCAAGCTTTTCGATCAAGTCTTCGATTTTCTCCACAACGACAAAATAACTTTCGACGATCTGATCTACCAGATGATAGAGGAAGGCATCCGGCCGGTTGACCTCTTCTTCCCTGACAATTTGCAGCACTTGCGGGTACAGCCCGATGTCGTGCTTCGTCACGGTAATGATGTAGTGAGCGCCCAGAAACAGATTGACTTCGCGCAAAAAAATATCGTGGTTGCCAAATTCCACACTGTTGATCACGATGAAATAGTGATCGTCGTATACTTCCAGCTTTGGACGCTGCTCTTCCTCGTCGATGCAGTCTTCGATCGCCAAATCGTGCAGACCAAATAGATGCTGCAGCACATCGAGATCGAACAGAGAGGCGTCGATCCAATAAAAGCCGTTGCCCGGCGGGAACTGCGTTTGCTCAATATCGTCAATCAGCGTGATCATTCCGTTTTGGACGAGACGAATTTTCATAGTCCATACTCCTGCCAGAGGGTGATGTATCGCTGCTCTCGTCGGACTGTGCTTCCTTCTGTGCTTGTCTGTTCACCCGGGGAAATACGCTGTGGATCAGAAAATCGCAGGCCGATCGCAGGGCCGACTCACTGGGGGGACGGCGGATGGGGTCTTCCGGGTTGGATCGCTTCATGATTACGCCTCCTCATCCGTGGTTGTTTACACCAAAGTATGAGGCTGCGTTTGTCCGTTAGCCCTGATTTTTAACAAGAAGCGGTCCCGGCGGTCATTTTGGTGAAACGGCAAGGCTGACATCCGTCCACGTTGTGTCTTGGAATAGTGTGCCTCAGTTTCCGGCAATTGTTGCATGATTGTTGCCCGGCTCTTTTAGTCAAAATGTCATCCTGCGGCTTTAGGCGGGCAAGTCTTGGCGAAGAATACAGCCCTGTTTTCTCGGCGTTTGAAAGCGCTAACACCAGGCGGATATAATTCCGATATAATATAGGAGTCCAGCAGTGCGGGAAGAGGGGGAAGGAAGTCCCTCCTTCGCATATCAAGCAAATACTTTTTGCTGCATGCTGGGTATATTTATCTAGGTGAGGCATACCAAACTGGAAATATTTATAGTATAGTTACTGTAAATACAGTGAAAACGAAAGAGATCAAAGGAGACCATTCAATGAGCAAGTGCCCGTTTTCCAGCTGGTTTGGCCTTAAAAGCAAGCAGACGGAATCCTTTTTCCACGGCAAGATGGAAACAGGGGAAGTAATCATTGACTCAAAGTCTGAGCTGTTAAAGCAATTATCCTTGATAGATCTGACCGAGGATGATCTGGCTGCGGTAAAAATGCTGCAACCGCTCGTTGTTCGAAATATTGGCGATATTGTAAATCATTTTTATGCAAATCTGGAAAAAGAGTCGTCCCTGATGACTATCATCGAGAAGAACAGCACGATTGAAAGATTGAAGGGAACGTTGACCCGGCATATCACGGAGATGTTCAGCGGAAAGATCGACCGCCACTACATCGAGCAGCGGAGCCGGATTGCGGTCATGCACTTGAAGATCGGCCTGGAGCCGAAATGGTACATGTGCGCCTTTCAAAATCTGCTGGTCTCGTTAATTGACCTTTTGCAGCGGGAAATCTCGGACAAGCAGGAATGCATCCGGGCGATTACCATTGTCACGAAGATTTTAAACATCGAGCAGCAAATCGTGCTGGAGGAATACGAGAACAAGCATGAGCAGTTGCGCCAGGAAGCCCAACGCAAGAAGGACGAGCTGCGGGTCGTCCTCTCCAACTCCGCGCATGAATTAGCGGCGGTCTCCCAGGAGACAAGCGCGTCTGTCCATCAGTTGACGGAGCAGTCCCGGGAAGTATTGCGTTACGCCGAAAACGGAACCAGCTACTCAAGCAATGCCCAGCACCTGTCAGAGGAGGGCAAGCAGAAGCTGGAAAATCAGCAGCAGCAAATGGGGCTGATTCAGCAAAGCGCCGATCAGATCGCGGCGGAGATGCGGACGCTGGAGGAGACCTCGGAGAAGATTCGCGGGATTGTCGATGTGGTCACGGCGATTGCCGAACAAACCAACCTGCTGGCGTTGAATGCGGCGATTGAAGCAGCACGTGCGGGAGAGCAGGGCCGCGGGTTTGCCGTCGTCGCCGGGGAAGTGAGAAAGCTGGCTGAACAGACCAAGCAGTCGGTGTCGGGCGTGGCCGATCTGATCGAGAAAACGAACGCGCAGACGGCCAGCCTGTCTTCTGTTGTAGCAGAAGTACGAAAACTGGTATTGTCGAGCACGACAATGACCAGCGAGACCAACCGGTTTTTCGATGAAATTCGCAGTGCCGTCACGGACAGCAAGGAGCAGAGCAGCCGAATTCAGCGAGAGCTTGAGAACTTCTTCCACGTGATGGAAGAGATGAATCACGCTGTGTCGCAGGTAGCCATTTCTGCCGATCAATTATCGGAAATCACGGAAAATCTGTAGGGATAAGCACACCTTTTGCGGGTGTGCTTATGTTTGTTTTCGCAGCAAGCGGTTGACGGTCTCCCGGCGCAGGCCGAGGAATTGGCCGATCTCCTCCTGCGTCAGCAGATCGGTTAACGGGTAGCTGCCGATATGTTTGGCAAACCACTCTGTCATCAGTGCCAGCTTCTCCTTTGGAGACGAGGCGGTGAGCTGGTCCATGCGCTGCTGGGTAAACCGCAGTTTCGACTGGAGCTGGAGGGCAATCTCCCGGTATTTGTAGGGGTCTTCCTCAAGGGCCCGGTACCATTCAGCCGGAGAAATCTTCTCGACCTCACAGCTCATCAGGGCGATGGCCGTCCCGTGATATTCTTTTGCCGTCAGCAAGGAATGGTGAGGGATCGTTTCGCCGGGCAAGATCAGGTTAAACAGGAATGGCGACCCGTCTTCCTGCAGGCGAACCACTTTCAAGACGCCTGTCCGGACGTGAAACAGCGGTCCGGTTTCCCCCTGCCGAAAAAGAATGTCGCCTTTGTTCAGTTTCACGTAAATCACTCCCTTTCCCAACCATACCATCTCACAGCAGCACAAGTAAAATATTTGCATGGCCAAAAGAAAGAGCTGCCCCGACAGTCAGGGAGCAGCGCCGTTTGTGGAGACGTCCGCATGAGACGGCGGGCGGTCAGGGGGCAGACAGTACTGTTTGCAGCCAGACAGCGGCGGCGAGTAGACGTTCAAAGAGATGACCGGCGTCTGTCCTCCATTGCGGATTGCGTGTATTTGTCCTTTTTCAATAAAGTACACTTGTCCTGATGTCACTGACGTTGCTTCCTGGGCGTTGACGAAAGCGGAACCGTGTGGATAGTCAGGCATGACAGAGTGGTTGATGTTGATCAATTCCCCCTGAAGCACGCATTCCCAGCCAAACGAAGAGCCGTGGTCATGAGGAGCGGACTCGTGGCCGGGCGGGAGGTAAATGAGAACGATTTCAACATCGTCCGTGCGAAAGAGGACTTCTCTGCCGTAGGGAAGCCCGTCGGGGACTGGCATGCAGGAAGCGAGTGCATCGGCGCTGGGCGCGAGGCGGGACAAGGCTTCCTTTATCTCGCTTGGGGTTGGAGCAGTCAGTATCGCAAATGCTTTGCGAATTTCCTCTAGAATCATGTGCAGCCTCCAAAACATAGGATTTCTCGCTTATCTGTATGCGTAAACCCGGGCAGGGGTGCAGCAGGGGCCGGATTGTTTTGACTGTCTTGACGTTTTTTCGTTGGAGCGGACAGAAAAGCGGTATATGATGAAAGAGAGACACAACAGTGTCCATCCAGAGGTTTGGGGAGGACGCCCCTGTCCGCAGGAAATTTCTTTTGTCGTCGAAGGAGCTCATTAGCATGACCGTGGATTAGCGTAAAGGAGGCTTGCGCATGTCAACTGCCATAATCAGTGTACAAACGCCCTAACAGGGGCGCAGGAGCTGAACCGTCTGACCGATCAGGGGGTTTGGCCAATGAAAAGCAAACAATTGTACGTATATGTGAACGCCGTGTCCGATCTTGGATCGCGCATGGATTTAATCGCGTTTTCAGCGTTGATCTTTACCTTTGAAAATAGTGCCATGTGGCTGACCGCTTTTTTCCTGGCCAGACAAGTGGGGGGGCTTTTGTTCAGTCTGGCAGCGGGCGTAGTCGCCGACCGCTTTGACCGGCGCAAGGCAATGATCGCAAGCGATCTCGGCTCGGGACTGATGATCGCCGCTGTCGTGCTCTTTCCGCATCCGTATACGGTGGTGGCTGCCGCATTCGTAAAAGGCATCCTGTTCAGCGTGTTCCAGATCAGCTTTCGGGCATCGTTGCCGCAGCTGTTTCCGGAAGAAGGGCTGGCTGCGGTGAACGGATTGATTGTCCGGATGGAGGCGGTGGCGGGGATTGTCGGATTTGTCCTCGGCGGATTGGCCTGCGACTTTTTCGGCTACGGATGGGTCATCGGATTTGACGCGGCCACGTTTTTTGCTTCTGCACTCATTTTGCTGCGGCTGCAGTGGGAGAGCGATCCGGCTGCAGACAGTCAGCAGCGGCGGGTCTCTTGGCTAGAGGACTTGCGGGAGGGCTGGCGCTATCTGCGGCAGCATGACGTCCTGCTTGCAGTGATGCTTCTGTCTTTCTTCTGGACCGTCAGCGTGGCGGGGTACAATTACGGACTGCCGCTGCTGGCTGAATGGTCGGCTCGTTCCCACGCTTCTTTCCACGGGCTGATGTGGACGCTTTTGAGTGTCGGCACACTTGTCGGAGCGTGGCTGGCGCCGCGTGTCCACTGGAGGGAGTTCGCGGCGCTGAACTTCTCTTTGCTCGCGATGGCGGTCATCGTCTCGCTCGCTTTTGCCGGAGTCCATCAGGTGGTCATTCTGCTGCTGCTTGCCGCAACGGGTGTGCTGGAAGGGCTGCGAGAGGTGTTTCAGAGGTCGATCGTTCAGCAGGCGGCCAGTACGGTTCGCGGGCGCGCCCTAGGGATGCAGACATTGCTGACGCGTGGAGGATTTTTTCTGGGGTTTTTGTTGTCGCCATTGGTCTTTCAGGCGTTCGGCCTGTTTGCTATGGTTGCCGTTTCGCAGGCTGTGCTGGTGATCGCGGTTTTTGGCATACGCTGGTGCTGGCGGAAAGAGATAGGCTAGGGGTAAGGCTTGTCGCTTGGTAAAAAACGCTCGCGGGCTGTTGAATTGCCATAATAATCATAGCCTGCAACCAATCCTCTTAATTTCAATATAAGTCTGATATTGTAGAAAAGAGGGTGTCCCAAAAGTCATCATAGATGACTGAGGGACGTCCCTCTTTTCATTT
>NZ_JAUMSJ010000021.1:0-82540 GCF_037834415.1 Brevibacillus borstelensis
TTTCCATCATAGGAAAGTAAACGTGTGACGCTAGACTTGTGCGCTATAGGTATACGGAATCGATCCATCTCCACAACTCGCGGCGGAAATCCGCTCACTTGCCCGCTGTGTCATTCTTGCCTTGCCAGCATTTCCGCTCTCCCCCGCATCAATACCTTTCTTCCCAGTCTGGTTCGATAAAAACCGCGTTCGAGCAAGCCGAACAAGGAACCGGTTGTCCAGTACAAGCCCAGAGCGACAGGCGCTTTCCAGAGTATCATCAGGAAGAAGACGACCATGATCAGCGAGGTCATGGCCCGTTGAACGAACGGCGCATCAGTCAGCATCTCGCCAGTCAATGGAATCATCCCGGTCACAAAGGTAAGTCCGGCGGCCAGCGCAGGCAGGATGTGCCACGCATCATGCTGGGCAAACGAGACGACCCAGGGAATAAAGGAGGAGGACATCGCCGCCCCATGAGTCAAAAACAGACCGTACATCGCCATGAAGATCGGCATTTGCACGATCGCTGTCGTAAACATCGACAACGGCTTGACTCCCGCCTTTTGATACAGGTTCATCGTCTCTTGCATCAATTTCGGCTGATCGTCTTTATATCGTTCCTGAAGCAGCTTTAATTCAGGGCGAATCAGGACTTGCAGCATGGTCTGGCGGGCCGTCCTCAGGCTGAGCGGAAAAAGCAAACCTTTTACAAGCAGCGTCAGGAGTACGATCGCGATACCCCAATCCTGCGCCAACTGAAAAATGACATTCAGCAGCGCGGCCAAAAGATCAATAACTGGCTGAACAATGGTATACATCCGGAATTCCTCCTCGTATCGTTGCATATGTCGTTTCGATACAAGAAGGCAAGCGGATCCGCGTCGTCACTGGAATGACTTCGCTCCTTGGGAGGCTTTTTCCGCCGCACCCAAAGCATTCTGGGATGTCCGGCCAAGCGGGCCGAAATCTCGGTCGGCGGCTGTGAATCGACGCCTCTCTCTGAACAAGCCGCCCAGACAAACGGCTTCGCCGGACTGTCAAACAGTCGCGCGACCAAGTATCCCGACAGTCCCATCGCCAACAGCAAGAGCGTCATATCCAAGGAAAACTCCACAGCGTCACCTCCCGAGGACAAAATGGTTTACTCATACTAAAAATACCACAAATACGGGATGTTTTCTATCAATAAGAGGAACCTACTCACTTTCTTCATCAGTACCCGCCGCTGCCTCATATACATCGGACTTTCGCTTGCCGTTCTCCTCCAAGCTGCCAGCGGTTTCCCTGATTTTTGAAGCAGCCGCAGAAGAAGGCCTCATCGCCCACCAGCGCACGCGGACAAAATCCATCTGGACAGGAGCCCGAAGTTTGATTCCGATGCGAAAGGTTCCTTTTCGCGGGTACAAAATCGTCCCCACGGAGATATGAACGGCATCCGCAGCGAACTCGGTGTCTTCAAAAACGCCGGTGTTTCCATAAAAAATCTGGTCGCTCTGTGAAAGAATATCGACAAACATATCCGGGGTATCATCCTCGATCCCGGTGCTGATCAAGACGCTTCCGCTGCCGAGTCCATGCCCGATCTCGTCGGAAAAAAAGCTGTTGTTCACTTTGGCGATGAACGGCCAGGTCGATGTGAACGGCTCGATGGGAATCTCCACGACACCCGTGGCCATTTGCTCACCGTGTTTGCCTTGCTTCGGGAGCCCCAAGTCAAACAGGTACTCATTTGATTCCGCATCGTATGTAATGGCAAAGGACGGCTTCTCCCCTGCCGCAAGCTCCCTTGTCCTGGCGACAGTCCGCAGGGGATCGGTAACCGGACCAGCCGCTCCTTGCTTGCTCCGTGCTTGACCAAGCTGCTGCAAAAGCGACGGTGTATACACGTATTCCTCAAACGGCACCGGGACCACTTTTTCAATCACATAGCTGGCGTTCATCTGCAGCAGGCACACTTTGGCCAAGTAGATGCACGGGTAATCGTTCAACTCGGTGATCTTGTCCAGCTTTTGGCTGTAATAGTCCGAAAGAATCCGCTCTTCGATATCCTCTGGAGTTATCTCCAGCTTCCCCGCCGTGGAAAGCTCAACCTGCACCAGCCTGTCCCCGAGCCGCACTTCTGCTCGCCCGCCTTTGACGCCGAGTGAAACGGCTCCGCTCTGCAGCCCGGCCCTCAGGCGAAAAGAGGCGACGCAATCGGTCTGTTTCGAATCGACGCGCTCCTGGAAACATATCCGCCCTCCCTCTCCCTCAAGCACCGTCAATTCGGGAGCGTCCAGCTCATACTGAAACTGGACGCGGGGAGTCTGGACCGTCTTCTCCACATGCACCCGAAGCTCAAAGATCTCTCCGGGGTTGACGTAACGGGGCGACGCCTGCCAGATGCGCAGCTGGGAATCCTGGTACACCAGCACCCGCTGCTCGGTCAACCCGCCTCGTTCAAACGACGCCGGGTGCGGGGCTTCTTCCCTGATAAACAATGTATACCCTTCCGCTATGCGGTTGTACTCGGACACTTCTTGTCCCCCTGCTTCGGCGACGGAAAAAACCTGCTCCTTTCCCTTTTCATCATAGGCCAGGCAGACGTATACATTTTTGGCGTAGTCGTTGTTTGAAAACCCGTCCATCATGGAAAGCTTGAGCTTCACCGGATCGGGTACGACGATTTCCCGTCCGAGATAATCAAGTGCGACTCCTGCTTCCACGGAGATTTGCTTTTCATCCACCGCCACGACTTGCAAGCCGCAGACCACGCCGCCCCCGTGAATCAGCCGATTGATCAGTCTTCGCTTGTCGTTGAAATAGCGCTGTTCCGACTCGAAGTCTCTTACCGTCAGCAGCTTCCCTTTAAAAAACAAATTTCGTTCGTACGGAAAGTAACGCAGGTTTTTCACCGCTAACACCTCGCTTGAAAAAATAGGCTATTCCAGTGACGAATCGAAGCCCAGTCTTGTGTCCGCATCGATTCGCCGGCTGCGGTCTCGCGTGCCCAGGACTGTGTTGTAGGGGATGGACAGATTTTGGTCAAGCGTCAGCCATGAAGGCTCAGACAGGTACGTATTGATTCCGGCGTAGCTGTGCAGATCGGCATAGATGCCCGGCTGTATGACAACCAGCTTGGCTTCCGTAAACGCGGGCTTCTGGTCATCGAGAATTTTCTGCACCGCCAAACGGTCTTTTTCCGTGCTGACACATTCGCGGGTGACCAGCAGACAAAAGCTGTACGGATTGTCCACGTACAATTCGGAGACGAGCGGATGAAGCTCCGGATTGGCCAGCATATCCCTGATTTGAAAGTGCTCGACGATAATGGGCCGCTCGCCGGTGTAGAGCTGCACCATGTTTGCAAGGCCGCTGCGCGTCCCCCGCTGGGAAAACAGCTCCGGCGCACGTCTGATCAGCTCTCTCAGCTGAGCTTCGCTCCAGTGGTCCTCGCTCGCGATGCCCAGCCACGATGCCAGCCACGGGACGAACTCGTCCGGTGTCGTATCCGGATCAAAGTAGCGGGACATCGAGTCGATTTTCTGTTCTATCTCCAGAAAAAAAGTGCCGAACAGTGCCAGAAACCTCTCCAAAAAGTCCGCGCTTTCAGGCTCTTCCCGAAATACGGCGGGCAGATAGCGTAAAGGGGAGTGGCGCGGCGTGTATACCCGCAGCTGCCGCAGAAGGGGGGAATGCTGCTCGGTGCCATGCAGCTCGATTTTCAGCCACAGATAGCGGCCCTGCGCAGAAAGAAACAGGGCATCCGACGCGTTGACGACCGGCTCCGACCAGAGGCTGGCAGTCGCTCGCAGCTTCTCCTGCCACTCGACAGCGGGGTCCGCCAAAAACTCGTCGAGATCGCGCAGTTTTCCGTTCAGCACTTGCTGCTTGCGGTCTGACGCAAAATAGGAGACCAGCGTCTGCGTCTCTTCCGGACGTTCGCTGTCAATGGTGAATTTATGCCAGCGCGTTTCAGTCTGTGTGCTGTCAAGCGAATGGGAGAAGTAATAACCGACAGGCAATCCGGGGGGCTCCAGCCTTGAGGTTCTCGAACTGAGCTGGAGGATCGACAGCATTTCACTGTCCGCGTCCCATACATACAGACGCTGCTTCTTGTCGCAAAGCAGCTGGTCTGCCCGCCCCCGATAGCAGGTGAGCGGATGAACCGCTTCCCCGCTTGGGAGAAAACGCAAGATGAAACGGGAATGGTCGTGCGCCGAATCCATCCGGCGCAAGTCTCCCAGAAACAGGATCGGCCCTGCCCCGACTCCAAATCCCCCGGGCCTGGCCCCCGCCGGAATTGCCAAGGTCGCAACAGTCGCGCCTTGCGGGGTAAAACAGACGACCTGCCCGCTTTCCTTTTGAAAGACGTACAACTCCCCCGAGTCCGGTACGCATAGCTGGAACAGTCTGCCCCTTTGCACTTCCCGAATGCCGCCTGCTCTTTGCAATCTCAACTCGCTGTGCGAAAAGCGGCTGACAACCTTGCCCGCCCGATCAAACTTGAGGACCGCGATTTCCGTCCCTTCCGGCAATCTCTCCCCTGGGGAAAACGTTTCGGAAACAAGCGGGAGCACGACGTACAGCATGCCTCCGCCGTCCACTCCGGCGGCCACAGGAAACAGCGGCATGCCCTCCCACTGCTCTTCGCTCCAGACGCATTGACCATTGCCGACAGAGTAGGCTGCCACTTTTCGCGCTGCGCCGGGATCGACGATAAACAGATACTTTTCATCAGCCAGAACAGCCGCATACGGCGTAAACAATTGGTGGCCCGCGCGAAACAGCGTCTCTTTATACTGATTCGCATCGTCATAGCTAGTCAGCGCCCCGGACTCGTCCAGCCAATAGATGGTACCCGGCCTCCCAATGGCAAAATCCAGCAACCGGGGAGAGCGTGCCGAGTCGGCATCCGCTTGAGCCGCAGAAGCGCCCTCCAGCCGAAACAGATCCGCTGCCTTGCGCACGTGGTGCACCTCATAATCTTCGCAGCATTCAAGCTCCAGACCCTCGTCGGTACATTGCAGATTGACCCATGCCCCTCTGCCCCAATCGGCAGCTTTGTTCATGGAAAAAAACTTGTTTTCGCCTTCCACCGTCCCACCCCGTTTTCCTATCTGCCTTTGGCGCCGATCAGCTCCAGAACATGGTCGCCGGAATATACGAGCCCGTGCGGAGGGATGCGAATATCTCCTTCCTCGTCCCTCGTTATACCTGCTCCCTCGGCGGAAATCCAGAGGTCTTTTACAAAGTGGACGCCTTCCATCCGGTTGAGCAGCTCAAACAGGTCGCATTTGTAAACGGGCCGGCCAAAATCCCAGCCTCTTCCTTCACCGGACATCTGCTCATGCCCGCGGATGTCCAACGGCTGCAGAAAATGACGCAGCGCGTCCCGCATGGCCTGCTTCTTTTCGAGGAGCGCAGGCTCCACCACGACCGTGGCGTACACCGTGATTTTGATATAGGCGGGAGGGACGACGTGGACTTCCGTCGCAAGCAGCCGGCGCCGTTCCAAATGCCGTCTCACAGTCTCCAGGAAGCCGTCGCTTGGCATCGGCGTCGGCCGGTCTGTGTAGGGAACGACCACAACTGTCATCTGAGCGGCTGCCTTCTGCCGTGGGTAATCCGCCATTCCCGCTTTGTACAGCGGGATTGCCTTGGCCCGGGCAATCCTGACACCGGGCGTGCGCAGCGCGATCTGCTCGTAATCCGCTGCCGTTACCGCGCGGTCGGGCATATTCCTTTGTTTTCGCAGGCGATGCTTCGCCTCCTCCGTGGTTTCCAGCTTCCTTCCGCCCGCTGCCGGTGCCGGATTGGTCACAAGCACTTCGGAAAGATGAGCATCGCTGCTATGAAATCGGTTGATCTGTCCCCCCTGGATATTCCCCTCCACGCCACCTCCCGTCTGGCAGGAAAGGATGCGAATGCCGGGAAAGCCCTCGATCCTCTCGGGAATCGCCCCGTGCTCGTTATTGCCGAACAGGATCAAAAAATCCCCATCCTCTTGTCTGAGAAGGTAATGACGGTCAAAAGATGTGGATGCGTCAAAGTCATCGATGAGCTCCCAGTCCTCCCAGACCGGTTCCGGCAATCCTTCGACCTTTCGCGCCACCTGCACGTGCAGACTTTCCCGGAGAATATGTTTCACACCGAGCCGAAATGACTGGTCGGGCAATCCGCTGCTTTCTCCGACGAGCCGCTGGCGCGCAAAATCGTCCCGGCAGGCGATTACCCTTATGTTTTTGGAGCCCTTTGGAGGAATACCGGTTACGTCCTGATCTCCAAAGTCTATGATGGCCGCTTTATGCAGACTGTCGCGCCAGAGACGGTAGCTTCCATTTTGCGCGGAAGAAGGCTTCGCCCCGTTTGACTCAGGCTCTTCCCGCCACAGCTCCCAGCCATACGCTCCCCTCACCTGCACCTCGATGCTGCCGTAATAGGGAAGGTATCCGGAAACGGCGATCCTTTGGCCCGGCAGGCCGGTTCCATCAAATTCGCAGACGTTGCTGAGGGTCTCGCGCTGCACAGCCCGGACCGAATTCAGCTCGATCTCTTCCAGTCTAGGCGAAAGCTCAAAGCCGCCTTGCACAACCGTGCAGCAAATCCAGAAGCGGGGCTTGTCGTTGGCCGGATAGAGCAGCAGCGGCTTCATTTCATGCGGAAGCTCTACGTGCACCCGGCCGGAAAAGGAGAAATGCATCGTTTCATCCCTGACAACGGGAAGCTGATGCCAGCCAGTTCCGCTCGGGCTCGCCCCCGCCCCGTAGTACTCCCAGGCGACTCTTGCTGAAGGGACAAAGAGCGATTCGCTCTCCACTCGCGTCACTTTCACCGGGTAGTTTTCAAACAGCCGCAGCCCAAGAGGGACCTTGTGGCTTGTCGGCAGCGGCTGGTCAAAACCAAGGTAAATCCGGCTGCCCGCATTCGCCTGTTGTCCAAACGCGTAGTAGGTGACGCCTTGGTGACCGTTCGAAGAAGTGACGTCTGTCGTCTCTCTTTCCGTCTGAACCAGGATTTTCTCCAGCCTTGCCGGCACGAGGACGAGCGGTTCTTCGGTCTCAAAGGGAAGCTTGTCGGCAAACATCCTCGTCCCCTCCGGCAGCAGTGATGCATCGGTCACGCCGTCAAAGGTGACATCTGTTTTTGCACATGCTTGCTGCTGCGGCACGATGCCCATCAGCTTCAGAAACTTCCGCTCGTTTTTCTCTGTGACTTGGTTCAGATAATATTGCTGCATTTCCATCAGCCAGGAAAGCATCTCGATCATGGCAATGCCCGGATCGTGATGCCCAAGGTCGCTCCACTCCGGCGCCAATCTGGAGATGGAAGCTTTGGACTTTTCCACGATTTCCTCGAACCGGCGGTCATCCAAATGGATGGACGGCAGCATTTGGTTCCCTCCTTCCTCTCCCGGTTAAAGCACGCGGACCGCAATCCGGTGTTTTCCGCCCACTACGATGCCGTGCAATATCTTGTCGTACGCCTCCAGGGAAATTTCCGTCCGCTGCCCGTTTGCAATCCGACTTACATTGATCGTCAATTGATTCACATAGCGTACACGTGGAACTGATTTCAGCAGGGCAAACAGCAGTGACGGATGCAGGCTTTGTCCAATCTCCCAGCCACTTCCGTTAAAATTGCCGGACAACGGGTCGAGAAATTGCTCCAGCCGACGCAGCGCTTCCATCTCCGCCACGACCATATCTTCAAGAGAGCCCACCGCCAATTCTGCCGTTACCGAGATTTCCAAGTAATCCGGTTCGATTACATGGATGCTCTCCGGCAGGGCAACCGTAGCTGCGGCGTGTTTCAACAAATACTGTGCGACCTGCCGCTTCAGCTCAAAAAAGCGATGATCAAAGCTGCCTGCGGCCGGCAAAACGACAACGGTCACGTGACCGGCCTCTCGCTGCAGCTTCCCGTTTGTATGGGGAAGGCACTTCACTTTGGCTACGCCGGGATGGGCACTCTTGGCCAGCCACTCGAAATCCTCGGTTGTGACGGCCCGGTTCCGGTTCTTGATCGTCTTGGGTCCGCGCACCAAAGCGTGTTCAAGCAGCTCCAGATCGCATCCCCCGACTGCGGGCTGCGGATTGTAAACGGCCTGGACAAACGGAATGGAATTCTCCAGATGGTTGATCGCTCCGGCGGGGAGATTGCCTTTTTTCCCTCCGCCGATCTTGTAGGTGACCTTTACCTTGTCCTTTCCGGACTGGGGCAAAGCCTTGCCGCGATGGCCGTCACCGAACGAAATTTTTCCGCTAGCCCGGTCCAATGCATAATGACGGTCCTCCGAGCCGGAGTCGTGCAGATGCTCCACGCGTCGCCACTGCACCCAGCACTTTTGCACGTTTCCCCCTGAATCCCGGATCTCCTCCACTTTATGCGCCGGATCGGACGCCAGCTTTTCTTGTTGTTCGGATGTCAGCCAGCCCGTTTCGTCTACCCAGACCTCCTCGGTGATGACGGGGAAGCGGGACAGGCGGTATTCGGAAGCAGACAGGAAAAGAGATTCCGAAGTCGGGTCCGCCATCTCGCTGCGGATCGTCTCCTGCTGGACCGCACGTGTCGTATTCAGGTACAGACCTTCAATCACGGGGCACACACATTGAGGATGAAGGGGGTCCATCCTCCCGTCCGGATTTGCCAGCCGCAGCCAGTAGCGCTCCCTGCCGAATACCGATACCTTCGCCATGTCGGGCGGTACCGCAAAGCGAACCGTTCCACTCTCCGTCAGCCCTGACGTCTGATCGACCGCATGCAGTTTGACCCACCTTGGCTCCCGCTGCTCCAGGGTCAGATATTCCCAATGAGTCAGCGGCTTCGGTCCTTCTTTCACATCTGCCGGGGACAGAGAGATATACAGGGACACGGGCCCTTGTGAAAGCTGGCTTTCAAATCCCAGATAAAGGGCCGGGGATTTGCAGTCGAGACCGGCAAACGGCCTTATAAGGCCGACACCCTCGCCTATCGCCCCGTCCTTGATCGAGCTGTAAAGCTGCCAGTCCAGATTGTTCACCGAGAGGCTGTGATTCGGCTCCAGTACCGCTTCAGGATATTCGTATCGCAAGCTTATCTGGTCGAGCCAAGGCGCCATGTATACCGGATTCGGGCCGTACAAGCCCTCGACCTGGAGAATCCGCACCCGTATCCAATAGCCGTGCTGCGAATGGACAAAGGTAGGAGAAAAATCACTCGGGCAGCAAAAGGTCAAGGAGTGTGTGCGTTCTTCCGTTTCACGGGAAGCAAGCACAGCCTCGGCTCCCTCTTCCATCGCAAGCGTCACCCATCCGCTGCCATTCCAGTATTCCCACACTGCACTGGCGATGGCAACGGCCGTTGATGGAGGAGGGGCAAAGGCTGATTCCTTCATGATCAGCTTCCATTTTATTTCCTGCTCTGCCTGATGGAGGAGCTGCCTCGCAACCACCTTCATCCGAAAACGGAGCGTGACGCGGCTGCCGGGCTTGGTAAACGCCTCTTCGCAGGCGAGGAAAAACATGCCGTACGAAGCAAATTGCTCGCCAAACGGATAGCATCCCGCGGCAGCTGCCTGCACATCGTTTGCGAAAATCATGTCGGGTATAAGCCCGCCGTCCGGCACCTCGGGCAAGTAGTCCGCCTTGAGCTTGAGCGAGGACAGCGCGAGTCCCCCGTCTTGCCTGATCATCCTGTCGATCTGAAGCGGCTTGACGCGGCAGCGAAGCCAGCGGCCTTCGATCCCATTGATCTCCCGTGTCTCCCATCGATTCTTTTGCTTTTTCACGAGCATCACATTCGTCTGATCCGAAATGACTTCGTCAAAGGGCACCCACTTTCCGTCACAGAAATAGGCCCACTCGACCAGTTCCGCGTCGGCCAGTTTTTTTGTGATGGCAGGCTCGAGGTAACGTTCCCGTTCATTGGAGACAGATAGCTGGATAACCGCTCGATCGCTCAACCGGAACAACTCGTTATGCGAAAGATACCAGTAGTGCCGCTGGTCATTTTGCAATCGCCCGGTGTCAAAAACGGAAAGGGGGAACAGTGTGCCGTTTTTCATGTCTTCGTAGGCAGAATCGGACAGCCGGGAGAGAAAGTCCTGATTGCCGTTTGTCAGGAAGAGATCCGCAAGCAATGCGGGTGTCGCCAGAATCGGCCGCTCGGTTTCAAAAACAATCTCTTCGCCCTCCGCAGTCTTGCCGGACACTCTTGTGCCTGACGGAATCCAGACGGGCTGCGGAGCTCCCGTGCTCAGTTCGAAGGTCAGGTACGCTTCGGCCGGTCTGGCAGAAGCCAAGGAAACATCCAGCATGCTCAGAAAGGCGATAAAATTTTTCTGAGGCACCTGATTCAGCCGTTCGATATTGTTCATGAGCATGTCCACGAAAATGAAAAACAGCGCCGTTCCCGGATCTGGCGACTCGGGGGCAAACCGCCATTCAGGGGTATAAAAAGGAGCCATTTCACGCATTTTGCGAATCAACGCTTGTACATCACTCGGATCGACTAGCGGCGGTCTCACGGCATCCACCTCCCCTTGTTTTCCTGATCCCCTGTTGCCTGCGGTTCGTTTGTCGAAACCGACGATCTCCCACTTCTTAGCCGCGTCCGTCAGCCGATACTCGCAAACGAGCGCTTTCTACGCCCCTGGTCCGTGCAGCTCCATCGGGTAGATGAGGCTGTACGACTGATTGGTGGCCCGTGTCGTATATCGGATGGAGACATTCAGCTTGCTCGGGTCTGACCTGTCCACGGAAGCGTCCACTTGTACATCGCGGACGCGAGGCTCCCAGATCGCGATCGCCTCCGCAATATCCGACTTCAGCAAAGACAAGCTGGTCCCGTCGGTGCCGGCGAACATGTATTCCTTCAAATTGCAGCCGAACTTTGGCCGCATCACTCTTTCCCCTTTTGAAGTCGAGAGAATCAGGCGAATCGCTTCCGCAATGTCGGCTTCCACATCCGAGAGCCGGATTCGTCCTGTGGCCCGGTCTACCTGCACGGGGAACTTCCAGCCCTTTCCTCCAAATACATCCTGCATCCTATCCCACCGTTATCCGTTGATTTTGACTACTGTTCCCGTAATCCCGACAATGCCGTCCGATTTTATCTGCAGTGCCCCACCCGCTTTGATGTTCATCAATCCATTTGCCTCCAGATCGATCTGCGTCGATTTGATCTTGACCGATGCGCTGCTTTCGATAGTTACCTGTCCTTTTGCATCGAGCGTAATCGTGCTCGTTCCGCTTTTCACGGTGATCTCGTTGGCACTGCTCCCCTTGATGGCGATCACGCTATTGCCGCTCTGCTCCTGGATAGTGATCGTATCCTGCTTGTCGGAAAGCACGATGCGCTGCCCCTTCTTGGTATTGATCGTGATGCTTCCGTCCTGGGGATCATCTCCAAAAATCACCTCGTGGCCCTCGCGCGATTTGATTTTGCGGACATGATTTTTGTCCGCCATTTCCGGACCGGGATTGTCTTTGTTCCACAGCATTCCGATCACAAAAGGCTCGCGGATGTCTCCCAAATGAAAAGCGACCAGCACCTCGTCGCCCACTTCCGGAATAAACAGACTGCCGCGATCCTTCCCGGCCATCATGGTAGCGATTCTCACCCAATCGGTTTCCCGTTCGTCATCGAGCAGGGGAAGCTTCAGCTTCACTCTCGACAGCTTTTCGGGGTCTTCGTTATTGGTGACGATTCCGACCAACACGCCGTGAATTTTCGCCCGCTCGTCGCTGTAGTCATCAAGCTCGAACCAATTATCAAAGCTCATATCGTATTTCCCTTCACTTGGAACGTCGTGACATATCCCGATGAGCCGTCGACGGAGTGGGTAACGGACGTAATGTAATACGGCTGACTCAATTTTTTGCCCATGCCGCCGAGCGCTATATACCGGCCCGCGCGGATTTCCGGTATCCCGACAGCCTCGCAGCTCCCGCTCAAAAGATTCATCGCCAGCTTGTTCAGCTTGGCTTGGGCGACCGCCTTTCGCTCCTCCGCCGATTCCATCTTTTTCGTCGATTCGTATTTGTCAAAATAACTGCCAATAGCATTCAACAGATCGGCACCTGTTTTCGCGTTTTTTCCCAGCTTGCCGACATCGGAGGAGGCGGCCTTTGCCTCCTTCAGCTCGGTTTTGTTCGGCTCCATGCTTCGCACCGTGTAGGAGGCCGCTTGCGAAGCGATATTGACATCGACGGAAAAGCTGCGAAGCGAGGTCCCCCACTCGAGAGTGAGGACAGGTGACGTGCTCGTCAACGGCTTGCGGAAGTACAGGTGCTTGCCGATGATGAAAAAATCGAAGTTGCAGATTTTGGCCAAATGATTGAGGAAATGAAAGTCGGAATGTTGCTCGGTCTTGGCGATTTTGGCAATGGGTTGGGCCGTGTCGTCCACATGCGCGTTCAGGCCGTATTTTTTGGCGATTTCGTTCACGACCTCGCTGTACTTTTTCTTGTCCCATGAAGTGGACTTGTTGTCCGTCATCATGAGAAACGATTTGTCCATGCCCTTGACTGTAATCGTCGGGTTGTCCTCGCAAGTGAACGAGACAGCGGTAATATGTCCGTAGAACAGGGGCGCCAGCTCGCTCCCGTAGCCCATCCGTATTTCCACTTCCTTGCCGGGGACCAGGTAATCGTCAACCCAGCGAAACTCCCATTCGATCGGATCGAACGCATTGCTGACGGCAAACGAAAAAGTGTCGGCTTTTCCGTCGAGACTGGAATTGACGGTCACTTTCGTAACGGCTGCGGCCAGGTCGGCAACCAGCTTTTTACCGCCGATGATGATCTCGACCGCGGGAGAATGAAAATTGTTGTACTTTTGCCGCAGCTCCTGGTACGTGTAGCTGTCTGTTGTCAGCTTCAGTTCGCTCATCGCATGATCACCTCGGAGACGGAACGGTTACGCTTCTGCCATTCTTCAGGAGACGCGGATTGTCGATTTTGTTTGCCCGGGCGATCGTCCGCCATTTTCCGGGATCGTTGTAAGCTCTGGCAGCGAGAAGCCATAGGTGGTCCCCCTGACTCACCTGCTGTTCCAGCACGGTGTTGGTCAATGCGTTGATATCGCTTGGTTCCATCCTGCTGCTTGTCCCCTTGAATGTCACATCAAGCTTGGCCCTGACAGGTGTCCCCTGGTCCAGAAACATCGTAAAGCGTTGAGAGACCTTCTCGACAACCCCCGTAAACTGGAGGCTGTCCCAGACAAACTTGCAGATCGGGGGCGTGCCGATCTTTTTTTCCACAGTCATCAAGCCCGCGACCTTATTGGTGAAATGGCGGACGTCGATGCCTGTCTCGTACGTGTCAAAAAACAGCTCTACCGACAGCGTTTCGATTTCCCCGCTGACAAACATGCCGACGGGCACAGACTGACCGAGTATCCTGTGCCAGGCGTAATGATTCGCGGCTTCAATCCTGTACTCGGAAGGATTAAACAAAACGGATATCGATTCCGTGAAGTCTCCCGTTCCCTTCCGATCGACTAAAATCTTCGCTTTCTTCTCCTGTCCCATCGCGCTCTTTGCCTCTTTCGGTTTTTAGGAATGGCTTCAAGCGTTTCCGCTTGCATCGCTGCCCGCGCTTCCGGCGGTTCTAGAGCCCCCGTCGCTGGCGTTCAAAGGAAAGACGCTTCTCCAGCTCCTTCATCATTTTGTCGACAAGCCGATCCATTTCAGGCTGGGACAAAATGCCGCTGCCGGAAATAGTTCGTTCCACTTCCGTTTCTGTTTGCCTCTTCTGCGGTGCCGCTTCACTGGACGCGCCCTCATTTTTTGGGCCAGGTGCCCGCTTCAAATATTCCATCGCTGGAGACGCTTGCCTTTCAAACCGTCCCTCCCCGCCGGCTCGGTCCCGCATTTCTGCCGCAAACTTGTGGTGAAGATGGAACGGTGAAGTCGCTTGCTGCAAAAGGGCGGATGCCGGTTCTGCCGTCTGACTGGCTTCACGCTGCTTGTTTCTGAGGAGCGGAGACGGGTTTGGCAGAGGGCTTGTCTGTCCTAATGGTTTCACCATCGCATTCCGGTTGGCCATGAAAGCAGGAAACAAGTTCCGGTAAGACAGAGAAGCTGCCGCTAACGGTTTCCTATTTACCAGCGGCATCGATTCTTCTGATGGCAAACGCCCGATTGACTGTAAGCGCTCTATCGTCTGTAAATGACCTACCGGTTGCGAAACTTCTATTGACAGCAAAGGAAACGAGTCGCCCATGCGCCGACCGAAGCTCATCAGCGTATGCCTTTTCGCTTCAGGTATTTCATTACGGTTCTGTTCCGGTACGAACCATTGACTTATTCTCAACCGCAGCGGCTTTTCTGCCTCCAAGCCAGTCTGCGTGATGCGAGTCGCGCTCCGATAATGGATTGCCTGCTTCGCTTCTCGGTTCCACGTTTCTTGCAGAGGAGAGGCTGCCCCAGCCAGGGACATCTTTACGCTTTCGGGGAAAAATTGCTTTTGTTGCTTTTGCGGCAGCCGGTGTTGGGCCCAGCTTTCCATCTGCATTTGAACCAGACTCTTTCTGCCCGCTCCCAAGCTCTTTCCGCCCCCGATGTTCCTGTCGCTCTTTTTTTCATGTCCGCCCGCGTGCCGACGATTCAATGGTTCGACTGCTATGTTGATAATTGGCCATCTCCGAGCAACAAAGTTCCGCTTTATAAAAGCTGGCCGAAGCGTCCGGAATTCCATCTTGGCCTTTTGATAGCTTTCAAGGGTTGCGAGAGCATACTGCGGTCGGGACATAATCTTCCGATTTTCATAAAATCGCCCAATTACTGGCAATAAGTCTGTATCTTCTCTCCCATCCCGTTGGAAGAGACGAAGGAAAGCTTTCCGGTTTCCGCTGTCGCCCTCTTGCCTGAGACCGCTAAGCGGGAGCGGCCAAGACTGCCGAGTCCTGTTTCTGTTTGAAACCGCCTGAATGGAGGATGTATTTTGCCTGTCTTCCCGGAAGTCAGGAACCGGGTAGAGGGGCCTTTGGACTCTGCCGATTCCCTCAGCACGACGGACTTTTCCAGCTTCCCGAAGAGTTGGCGGCAGGATGTTTGCCATGTCGACATGTACGGGCAAAACTGAGCTGCCCAGCGAATCCTGCTTTGTCTCCGGTTTGCGGTTTCCTAGCGGTTTGCTGAACGGAGCTTCTTCCTTCCTGCGGACAAGCTGCCTTGTTTTCCGGGGCCGATCCACGCCTTGACCGGACCGGCTGAGAGAGCTTGAAATTGGCCTGTAGCCAGCAAGCCGGACGAGGACCAGCTGCTGTTCCACCCATTGCTTCAGCTGCCCTTCCGGCCATTTCCAAGGGTCTGTCCAAGACGTTGTCCAAAGCTTTGTCCATGGTGTGCCTCTTTGCATTGGCCCTGTTCTCTGTCTCGCTTTGGCATCTCCGAGTGTAGCAGCTTTCCAGGTATGACCCCTACCAGCGTATTCCAGATCGATTCTGAAATACCCGTACGCGCCGCTGACTGTAATGACGTTGCCTCCAGCCGCCGTTGCTCCAGCCCTCGTCCTGACGGTTGCTGTCCCAATTACTGCTGTTCTCGCCGCTATTGTCTGGAGAATTGATGTTCTTCCGGCTGTTGCACTTGCGACTGTTGTTCTAGACGCTTCTACTCTTGCTGTTTCCCTTGCTTTCCCTCTCCTTGCAGCAGCTATTCCTGCAGGAGCCACCAGCCCTCGTCCACCGGCAGCAACAAACACTGTCCCTGCTGAAACAGCCCCGGTGAACATTGTTTCCTCGGCTGTCCTACCGCTCCCATGCCTGCTAAAAACGGCACGGCCAAACATTTTTCCTGTTCCCGCTGCCGTATTGCTTGCCGGACGAGCGCCTTCGGATTGACTCTTCGGAAAACGAATGCCCTTACTTTGATATCCCCAGAAGGCGGGATGCCTTTGAACAAAATCGATAGCGGCATGTGGAAATAGCCGTCGACTCTTTTCATTTAAAGAAGCCGTCTCATGAAAGGCAATGCGCACTGCTCGATGGGCAATCAGACTTAATGGAAGGAGGCGTTGACGGCTTTCTTTCGGCTCGCTTCCGTATACGTATAATCGCCCCATTCCCAAACTCTGCACGAGCGTCGACACAAAAGACGGCAAAATCGACTGACTCAAAAGGCTATTCCCTTCCCGATTGACAGCATCCAGCAATGCCTCTCTTCCATTACTGCCGGGCCCAATAGTCGGCGGACTGCTAGGGTCACTATTTTTTAAAAATACCCAATTCCTCTCTCGGCTCCAGAATCCCCGCGAAAACTCAAATCGGAGGCTCCGGGAAAGTGCAGCCACCCGATTCCTGCTTTTCCCAGCCGCATAAAGATGCCATCCGTCTGCAAAGCTCACTTCACGCTCGTCCGAGCGTCTTGCAGGTAACCTTCCGCTCCGATTGCTTGCATATATAATAGAAGAAACAGGAATAAACCTTGTAAACAGAAGCCAGTTGAACCACGAAAGCGCGGGGATCTCCCTAACATCGTTCAATAGCCGGAGCCTCTTGACAGCGAAGCTGTTTGAACTGGCCCGCTTTGCCTCATCTGTGTCAACAAAGCCTTGGCCGCCCGTACTCCTCGGACCAGACGCTATGATTGCTCCCGAGGCGTTTTTCCAGGGAAAAGAACGTTCTCTATTGGCTAGCATTGGCACTTGAGAAAAAGCCGGCTCCGGAAGTAACCGCCTCCACACGAACTGGGCCTGTGCCCCTGGCAGCAGTAAGTGCCGGGAACTGGCCGGAGAGAACTTCAGGAAATCCGGCGGCACGTCCATTTTTGAGAATTGGCTGCTTACCGCCCCAGGCACTGATCGAGCAATGAATGGCACAGCTCTTTCCAACCGCCGGTACGCAAGCCATCGCAAATACTCATTCGTAAACAGCTGCAAGCGTCCACGCAAATTCAGCTGGCCATGCTGCCGGTTGACCTTATCAAGCCATGGCAAATGCCGTAGCGCAGTCGTGTGCCAGCTGCTGAAAGCGACATCCAGATTCCTTGCGAGCCGCTCTTTGCTGCTGAACGTGTGGGCAAAAGACGTGTCTTTTGGATGAACAGCTAGCCCTCGCCTCAGGAGATAATGCTCCCGATACCCTGCCTGCCTTTGCTTGGCAACAGCATCCTCCCGAAACGCAAACGCTTTTGAAACCCTGTATAAGCCATCGACCCCGCTGCGCCAAACATCCGTCGCTTCTCTCTTCAACGGTCCGGCCCGCCATGCATGATCTCCTTGCAGAAAAGATGCCTTCGATGAGATCGGCGGCAGCACTGTCCCCAGTCCAGCCAGTCCGTCATGCGTTGCGTCTGAGATTTGTCGTTCGCGAACTCCTTCCCGCGTCCGCACATCTGTCATAAACCCCTGCAAGAACAGCGGCCGCAGCGAAGACTGCACAAAGGATCGCTGCCCGCTCAAATGACTCGCCAATGCCGGAGGCCTTGTCCGTTCCGTTAACGCAGGCGACCCTGCATACTCTCGAATCACCCGCTCAACCCGGCTGCTTCTTTCTAACCCGGCTTCCCGCAACGCCACTGCCGTCATCCGAGCCGCCGCTGCCGCTTGCACCTGCAGCCGGAGATTGATAAAGATGCGATAAATCGTCGGCCCCGGCCAGCTTCCTCCAGCAAAATATTCGCGATGAATGAGTGACAGATACCCCGGATACCTGCTTGGGCCAGCCCCGTATTTTTGCATAATTCCCATTGCAAAACCTTGGCTGGCTGCCTTCGTTATCACCATATGACGAGCTGAGACGGGAGGCTTCCGAATAGAAATCATCGGCGACTGCTCGCTTTCCACTGGAGTTGTGCCAAGCTTAGAAATAGGACCTCAATCCTCTATGGACGATTTCAAGCGTTTCCACAGCGACTTCCCCCTGAGTGGCCCGAAAATCAGGGCCGACCCATTTGACCGGATACGCCCCGTGAAACCCCCAGGCCCCTACGTCGTTTCCGTTCTGATCAAGCAGGATGACGGCGCCTTCCTTGCGCTTCCGCTTTTCCGGGGGGCCAAAGTGAAAGTCCTCGTACCACTGCCACAGCTCGTTGGATCGCACAAAGCCCCGCTTGAATACAAGATTGGGGTATTTGCTTCGCTTCGGCAGCTTGTGCACAAAGTGGTTCACTCCCCCCTCGCTGTACTCTTCCAGTTCGGTCTCCACAGCCAGTCCCGACACTTCGCTGAAGCCAGCCACCCAGATCCCGTCCATTTCCAGTCCAAACGGGAAAAACTCAACGCGAAAGCGGAGATTGCTATAATAGGGATTGTCGCTCATACTCAAGCGGGTCACCTCCTTTTAAACACGTCGAAGGGGTTGTCCGGTTCGTCGCTTAGCTTGCGGTTGATCGCCGAAATTTGCTCGCACCAGCGTCTGCGCTCTCTGTGTTCCATCGACATGATGTCGTCATGCGACCAGTGAAAGTAGTAGGCGATGAAAGCCGCTTCCTCGTAAATCTTGTCGATGGGATAGCCGGTCATACCGCCTCCATTTCCCCCGGAAAAGACAAATCCACCTGAAACTGATGCTCGCATTTGGGACATTCCGCTTTGATCGCCGTGCTCTCCAGCTCATTGATTTGCCGGTAGAGATTCTGCAGGTAGGCCAGATCGGCAGTAAACAGCCTTTCGACGACTCTGGTGTCGATGCCCCTGACCTCTCCCAGCTTCGTGATCACCCTGGTCAGCAGAATGATGGTCAGGTACCCCGGATTTTGCTGGACGCGCGGGTCCCGCATCGGCAGGATTTCGTCGGCTGCGGTCGCGAGGCGCATCACGCCGCGCTTGTGCAGGTTGCCTTCCTCGTCGACGTATCCCCGCGGGAGTTCGAATTCAAATTCGGTTTTGAATGCCACTGTACGCTCCTCCTCTTCCCATTAGGCCGACAGGAGTGACAAAGAAAAGCCGATGCTTCCGACCTCCTTTGCCACCCTCTGGCGTGGTGCACTTTGGTTATTTGGTTCTGGTCATGCCCTCATGAGCGATTTCCAGCTGCTCGATTGCGACCTCGGACGACGTCCCGTTAAAATCGGGTGCCGTGTACTTGGTCGGCCATGCCTCGATGACTTTCCAGGTCGCCACGTCCTCGCCGGCCTCGTTGATCGCGATGATCGTCACGGTTTTGCGCGCGACCTTGCCCTGAATGGTATCCTGCATCCAGTTGTACAAATCCATCGAATCCGTTACGCCCCATTTCAGCGTAATGTTTCCGTACTTGGCCAGCCCGGGCAGCTTCCGTGGGGTGATGACCTCGTTGCCTTCACGGTACTCGACAACGTCAACGGAGGCATCAAAGCCCGAAACCTCGCTAAAGCCCGCCTGCTGAATTCCGTCCACCTCTACCCGATACCGAAACTTGCGGTACGGGTCTTTACGATCTCCTGCCATACGGTACCCCTTTCCTTACCTGTTTGTCCGAGCCCTTCCCGCCTACTGATCAGCCGTCTTTTGGGTGATGCGGAAAATAACGAATTCAGCCGGTTTGACGGGAGCGACGCCGATGATACAAATCAGTCTGCCGTTGTCGATGTCGTCCTGCGTCATCGTACTGCGTCCGATGTTGATATAAAAAGCTTCCTGCGGACTTGTTCCCATCAAGGCCCCTTCTCTCCACACCCGCGTCAAAAACGAATCGATCGTGCGATGCACACGGGCCCACAGCCGATCGTCATTTGGCTCAAACACCACCCAATTGGTGCCGTTTTTGATCGATTGCTCAAGGAAAATAAACAGCCGCCGTACGTTGATGTACTTCCACAGTCCATTAGAGGACATCGTCCGCGCTCCCCATACGCGGATGCCCTGTCCCGTAAAGGCGCGAATCAGGTTCACGCCCTTCGGATTGAGAATGTCCTGCTCGCCTGTGTTGTACTGGCAGTCCAATCCCGTGCACCCCCGAACCACTTCATTGGCCGGCGCCTTAAAGACGCCGCGCGTGTTGTCCGATCTGGCGTAGATGCCGGCCATTGAACCGGACGGAGGAATAAACATGTTGCGCTTGTCGAGCGGGTCGAACACCTGCAGCCAAGGATTGTAGATCGCCGCATACTGGGTGTCGAAAATGTTTCGGTGCGTCAGCACATCGCTGACTTTTTTCTTGTCCCGCGGAATGTCCAGAATGGCGAACCGGCTCTTCAGGTTTTCACAGTGGGCCACCAGCGAAAGCTGCACATTGGGGTCTGTCACCCCCGGGACCGCCATGATGCTCACTTCGTCGTTATCGATGAACGCTTGAATGCCGGTACGCCTTCCCGGCCCTACGTCTTCGCCGATAAAGTCGCCCGCGGACAGGTTGGCTACAGAGCCGTCGCTGCCCCCCGCAAGCACAATCTGGAACCGGTTGTACTCCGTCTTGCCGCCCTCTTTTTCCACCTCTTCCGGCTGACCGGAGATGACTGTAAAGGGAGGCTGCGGCTGCTCGCTTGCCGGAGCGGCGCCAGCCTCGACGGCAACGATGCTGCTTTTGGCCAATACCTTGCTCACGTGATTGGCGGCGGATACATTCAGCGAGCACTTTTCGTATTCCTCCGCCTCTTCGCCGCAGACGACCTGGACGGTAAACTCGCAGGTCGCAAGAAGCTTGACAGGCAGCAGTCCCTTGTCGACGACATCTCCTTCCAGCGGCTGATCCAGCTCGATCATATTGTCCTGGGACGAAACGACTTCTCTGTATTGCTTCTTCTCGCCGTCAAAGAAGGAAACGACATCCCCCGGGTTAAACCCGGCGCTGTTTTTGACGAGATATTTCCCGGCAGCTGCTTCCCCGGCCACCTCGAAAATCTGTGTCTTCGCCTTGCTGGACGGCTCGATGTTGACCCGGACCTGGTTTCCCCACGCTCCGGGGTTTTTCGCGAATATTTGCAGAACGGGCGAGCTGTTTTCCTCCGTGATATTGGAAGCCAGTTTGGCATCCCCGGGGGCTACTCTCATCACATAGCAGCGGGACCCGCCGTTGAGGAAGAAATGGTCTACGGCATAAGCCAGATAGCGGTACTCGCCGAACGCATTTTCAGACAAATAGGAGCCGAAAATTTTCCGGAAGTCGTTTACCCCGGTGATCAGTTCAGGCAGGCCCGCTGCCGGACCTTTTTGCGCCAAACCGATAAAACCCGCTGTACTCGTGCTGGCTCCTTCCATCGGGACAGGGCCGCTGTCAAACTCCTCCACATACACACCTGGCGATAGGTACTCCGGCATTCTTTCCTGATTGAAATTCCCGCCGTATCAACAGCAGAAATTTGCAACCAGTCCCTCCCTTCCGTTTATTTTAAAAACATGCATGAAATGGAAATGATAGAGGCCTTTATTCAATAATCAGGAGGCCTGCCCTGGGTCATGTCCCACACAGGCTCCCGGATCATCCCTTTTGCAACGGCGCCAACCGGATGCTGCCAACGGAGGTTGCCGCCCCGTCAACGATTTGGTGCTTGCACAAGCTTCCCGCACCCTCTGCATATATGGCGATCTCTGCCTCGCCGTTTGCCCTCCCCAGTGAAGGAGGAAGCGCCAGAACGAATTCTCCTCTCGCATCGCAGCTTGTCTCGATCAGCGGCAGCAGCGCTGTGCTTCTCGGCAAAGGGCCAGAAAGCGGTTCCGCGAGCCGATGCGTCCATCCCTTGCCCGCTTCTGCAATCCGTATGATTGGAGCGGAGGACCCTTCTGCTGGCACGGGCTGAAAGGCATCGCCCGGGCAAATGCGTCCCACAGGGGAGTACAAGGCTAACGTAACGTCTCCAGCTTCCCCTTGCTCGGCCAGCTTTACCGCTGAGTCCTGCTCACCGCGGATGCGGGCGCGAACAATTGCTCCCGCGGCTGGTTCCCCGTCCGGCCTGAAGACGACTCCGCGAATCAGCGTGTCTCCCGAGCGAAACGGGTAGGATGGACTTGGCGCGAGCAAAATCAGCCTTTCAGAAGGATCAGTCTGCTTCGT
Organism: Brevibacillus borstelensis; assembly: GCF_037834415.1. Lineage (GTDB taxonomy): Bacteria > Bacillota > Bacilli > Brevibacillales > Brevibacillaceae > Brevibacillus > Brevibacillus borstelensis_A. The sequence goes on from NZ_JAUMSJ010000021.1 coordinate 21,859, forward strand.
CGCCACGACAATGGATGCCATTTTCGTTATGTATTCCTTGCTGGAAACGAGCAGCCGATAGGTGCCGGCTGGCAAATCGGTAAACACAAGCCACCCGTCTCCTTTGGCGATGGGCCTTTCCTTCCTGCCTTCTAGACTGAGCTGGATACTGCCTTTGAGCGGCGCGGCCTTTGTAAACGCATCCAGCAGGCGGACAGCAAACGAGAAGACGGAATAGATTCTGACCTGTATCGCGTTTTCCACTTGACTCCACCCCTATCCCCGCAGTCTGAAGTCGCGTTCCAGTACCCGCTTGGTCGAGCGGATGCGCGTCGAGTCAATGTATACAGGTCCGACAGAGTATCCGACAGACAGCTTGTACGGCATGTTGGGAAACAGGTGGATCAACCTGTCGAGGGGCGGCTGGTCCATCACTACCCGCAGTTCTTCATTCGTTCCGGCCAGCGAGCCTTTCAGAACGTTTCCTTTCAGGATGGCATTGTCGTAGAGGACCTGCATCGCCCTGCCGAGAATCCGGTACTCGTCCAATGCCCGGGCATGCTGCTCCGCTGGCGAGTGAGCGGTCATGACAAAATACAGATGGACTGTCATCGGAGGATGGCGCAAAATGTCCGTGCCTTCGCTAATCATCGCGCTTTGCCTTTCCGCGCTTTCCCGGACTTCATACAGAAACAGGGATAGCACAAGGTCGCTTGCCTCGGCGGGCGAAGCGAGTCCGATCAGCTCCGGCTGGCTGATCGGCTCGGGGGTCATCTGCTCGCGCAAGAGGTGCAGCAGCGTCAAGCCCGCATCCGCTATGACCGTATATTGACTGATACGTGTTCACCTCGACACTATTTGACATGGATACAAGTATTATAAAATGACAAAAACTAGTTTAATATCTAAAATTAAAAAAATGTTGCAACTATTGGTAATAATTTTGGTCACAGCTCGTAATAGGCATATTCTCCCAGATCCTCTTTCAACAGCAGCTTTCCTGTCTTCCGCAGCTCATGCCTGGCCGCGATGATCAGATGCCGCATGCCAACCGCTGTCTCCTCGGCGGCGGCCAAAAACGCCGCGGACAGGACCACGTTTTTGATGCCTCCGCCCGCGATGTGCAGCTTGGCGGCGAGGAAAGGAAAATCAATATCGGAGGATTGGGGGGTATCTGGAGGGAACTGGCAGCGCCAGATTTTTTCCCGATATTCCGGGTCTGGAAAAGGAAACTTGATCACGTAGGTCATTCTGCGCATAAACGCTTCGTCGAAATTTTGCAGAAGATTCGTCGCCAGAATGGATATTCCGTCATACTCCTCCATTTTTTGCAGCAGATACGCGGTTTCCATATTGGCGTATTTGTCATGGGAATCCTTTACATCCGACCTTTTTCCGAACAAGGCGTCCGCCTCGTCAAAAAACAGGATCGCATTGGCTGCCTTGGCTTCCGCAAAAATCTTTTGCAGGTTTTTTTCTGTTTCGCCGATGTATTTGCTGATCACTTGCGACAGATCGACTTTAAAAATGTCCAAGCGCAATTCCTTGGCAATCACCTCGGCAGACATCGTCTTTCCTGTGCCCGGCGGACCTGCGAACAGCACGCTGACGCCCTTGCCGTAGGAAAGCTTGCGGTCGAACCCCCAGTCTCCAAAGACGATGTGCCTGTAAGCGACCTGATTGCAAGCCTGCTTGAGCAGTTGCAGCGGCTCCTCGGGTAAAACCAGGTCGCTCCAGGAATATCTGGGCGTAAGGCGCACCGCATGATTCCCGAGCGAGTGCCTGATCCGGGACATGCATGCTTCGTGGAGGATTTCCAGTGTGACAGCCGCAACTGGCATGATGTCGCTTCCGGCGGGTTTGAGGTCGCCGCCCGACACGGGTTTGGCGCCGTTGCCAGGCTCAGCCGGCGGCAAGCCGCCTGCCCTTTGCCATGCAAGCTGCCTGGCTCTCGCCGCCGCCCCCTTGATCTGGCCCGGCGTCAGCTTGAATTTCCCCGCGAGCTGACCAAAATCAACCTCGGCAGAAACGGGCATCGTCTCTTTCAGTGCCTCCCACAGCTGCTTTCTTTCCGCTTCGCCGGGCACCGCCAGCTCATGCTCGAACCATAGCCTGCTTTGCAAGAAGCGCCCGGGCTTCCACTGCCTTTCGGAAAGGAAAGCCAGACAGCCGGGAAACTGCTCCAGCTCTTCCAATAGCGCAGCCTGGCGGCGAACGATGCCCTCCTCTTCGGACAGGCAAGCCTCCCAGTGGTCAAAACAGAGAACGGCACGCTGAAGCTGCGCTTCCCTGCGCAATTGAGCAACTCCCTTGGCAAAACCGTCTTCCCGGATCAGTCTTTGCATATCCACGACCAGCATCGAACGGCCTATCCGGTGAAAGGCATGCAGGAGCTGATGCTTCTTGCCCGCGCCGGAAGGACCGTGCAGGTGGAAAACCGCCCGCTCCATATCTGCGTCTAGAGCCCCCAGCAATGCTTGCAGGCGCTCCTGTATTTCCCAGCCGATCAAAAGCGGATCCAGCGTCTGCTCCGGAATGCTCCGCGCCATCCACAGCGGCAGCGCTTTGCCGTCTTCATCCGGCTTGGTCAAATACAGCATCATCCGCTCGTCCAATTTCAGCGGCCTAGAAAGCCAGGAGCCTTTCCAGTCGGCCGCGTCTTCTTCGCGGAAGAGGAGCAGCCTGTCCAATTTGCTGCGCTGCGCAAAGGAGGACCATGCGAAAACCTTTTCGGCGGGTGTCCGGCAGAAGAGCTGCATCGCCAGATCGGGAGTCGGCCATTTGCAGGTGATGTCGTCAAGCAGGTAGCCGTAGAGCTTTTCGTATTTGCGGTCCAGCTCGACAGCGAGGCACAAAAACAGGCAGTTTTGCTCGAAAGACGACAGCGAGCAGGCATCTGCCAGCGCAAGCAAAGGGATATGTTCCCGCTGTCCGGCTGAGATGGTTTCCAGCCGGCTCTCCAGCACCGTAATTTGCTCCGCAAACAAATCGGTTCCCTCCGAATGAAACGGCACGCGTTCCAGCAGCTGGGTTACCTCCTCCTCCGTGACGACCAGCCCTCTCAGCTGGTCCAGCGGGTCTTCCGCCCCCGGCTGCGCCCGTGCCGCAAGCAGCCGCTTGATGTGCAAATCAAGCCAGCACAGCTTTGTCTCGTAGTAGTTCCACAGTGTTTCAAATCGTTCGTTCAACATCATCTTGATTGATTCAAAGCCCCTTTCTCATCGGATCCGCAACTGCGTTCGAATTACGCCTGTCAAGCTGCGGCCAGACAGGTGCTTGCTTTGCTCCAGGCAGCCTGCTCCGCTTTTGCTGCCTGCAGCCCTCTTTGCAAGCTTCTCACGAGATTTTCAGCTCCCCTGCCCAGTGCTGCTCTGCCCCTTTCTGGGCGTATTCGTCGCAGTTGTAAAAGTACAGGCGGGCGGCCTGATCCCAGCGGTTCTGCTTGATGACCTGCAGGAAGGCGGAACGCGCATCTCGGAATCTGCCGTTCTGATACATTTGGATCGCCTGCTCAAACAGCTCCTTTGTCTCTTCCTTCAAGCTGCGGATATGCTCAGGGTCTCCTTCATACACATCGTACAGGTGCATCGGCTCGTTCTTGCCCTCGATTTGAATCCAGCCCAAATCCCGGTATTGGTAAGCTTCCGGCTCAGCCAACCCTTTGAAGATGGGGGCGGAGATCAAAATTCGCGCACCCAGCGTCACCGTCATTCTTTCCAGCGTTTCCGCGACGTGGACGTGATCGGAAATGACATTGGCCTCCATCCGCATCTCTTCGCCGATGATTCCGAGCATGAGCGGCCCGTGGTGAAGAGCGATGTTGATTTCGATCGGTTCAAAATGCTCGCTGACCCTCTGCTCGTTGTATTTCTCCAAAATCCGTCGCATCTGGATTGCCGCGTTGACCGCGTCTCTCGCATTTTTCGGATAGAGGGCGAGCACCCCCGGTCCCTGGTACTCGGTGATGATGCCGTCATGCTCTTTGACCACAGGCGCAAAGCGCTTGAGAAACGCGTTGATGAAGCGAAAGGTTTCTTCGGGAGCCAGACGAATCGACATTTCGTAAAAGGCATGGGCGCTCATCCGCATGATGGCCATTTCCTCTTCCACCTGATCGCCCAGCCTCACGTCGAGAATGCTGTCCTTGCCCAGAAAGTGCAGAAACTGCTGGGGCACAAAACGGTTGTTCGCCTCATTCATCCGCGTGATGTTGGCGATGTACTGCCGGATTCTCCTCGCCATCTGGTTAAAGCTTTCCGCCAGCTTCTGAATCTCGTCCATCGAGCGGACCTTTGCCACTACATCGTAGTCGCCTTTGCCCATTCGGGAGACGCTGAGCTGGAGATTGCGGATGTTTCTGTACGTCAGCCAGGAGAACAGGAAGAACAGACACCCGCAGATCGCCCAGACCACTGCCGCCTCCTTTGCCAACATGCGGGACATGCCGCTGTGCTGCATGCTGATCCCGTTCATCTCCCTGCCCAGCTCAAGGATTCCGACGAGCTTGTTGGCAGAGTCGTAGAGCGGAGCCATCGAGTACACCCAGTAGCCGGTGCGGTCCTGCGACCGGCCGGAGATGATTTTGCCGTCGATCAAGACGCGCCGGAAATCGTCGTCCAGCGGAATCTTTTGAAACATCTCGACGCGGTCATTGTCATCCATGATCAGGAACAGTTTCCCGTTCTCGTATTTGTACAAGGTTTTGTACAGCCCCCTGTTTACGCTGTCGTCTCCGGGAACCTCGAGCCGTTCCAGCCCGGCAAGGAGAGCCTTGTAATCCTCGTTCATGTAGTCGTCCGCCGATGAGAGCTTGTGCAAATAGCCGCCATCGATCAGATGTGAGCTGACGTAGGTCTGCAGGCGAAGATCGTTCTGGTTTTCCGCCTCGATGAAGCGCAGCGTCATCTGCGTGCCCTCCACCTGTAGAAAAATCGGGGCGATCACCAAAGGGATGATCACGAGCATTTGCTTGACGATCAGCGGGATTTGGAACAACCGGAACAGCACAAACTGGACGGCGATGAGCAGACAGCAAAAAACTCCAAGCTCCGCCCACCAAAACCAGTATGACGTTTGGCCGTATTTGCCCAGATAGGGGGCGGACTGTTGGCTTCGCAGGTTTCCTTTCGCGTCGAGAACTAGCAGGCTGCTGTCGCTTGCCAGCAGCATTCCGTCGTCGCGAGTGAGAAAAAAAGCCGGGAACTCATCGCTAAAAGCCCCGTTTAGCCGCTTCCACCCATCCTCGGAAACGACCGTTTCCACGATCTGCGGTCGCATGGGGTCGAGCCGTTCCAGCCTGTTTTGATCGTCGTTGAAAAAATAGAGCCTTCCGTGGGAATCCAGCTGTAAATTTCGCGGGGGTGTTTTGTTTCCTGGGGCCTTTTGGCTGTGAAAGTAGAGCGGGCCGCTCATGCGGGCTTGTCCGTCTGCAAGCTCGGATTCGATTTTGTAAATTTCGCCTTTTTTCGTGGATAAGAATGTCTGCCCCGGCTGCACGCCGACAATCTCGCTCGGGTACACGCCCTCGGGGAGCCGCACGCGATATGCCAGCGAAGCTTCCGATTCGGCAGGTGAATACTCGAACAGCTTGATTTCGGATTTGTCAACGACATAGAACGAGAGCCGGTCACCGCTTGTCTGCAGCGAGCGAATGGTGCCGATGCGCTGGTGCTCGCTCTTTTCGCCGTACTCTTCCTGGTAAATCACCCGGTCAGGCTCTCCTTCAGGCGTGTAGCGAACAATTCTCTCAGACAAGGCGTGCAGGCCAAAACTGTCGAGCTGCGTAATGAGCGCATACACATTTCCCTGTTCATCGAGAGCGGCATCCGTGAAGTTGGACAGCCCCTCTTCCGGCACTTGCTTCAAGTCATCGCGAAACCGGAGTGTTCCGTCGGCGTTCAATTTCGTAATCGTCTGTTGGGCATCCGCGATCAGAACGACTTCGTTTTGCCTGTTCGCCGCTATGCTGTTGATACTCTCGAACGGCTCGTCCTTCTTCACTCCCCCCTCCTCGTCCATGACCAGCGAAACGCCCAATAGAAGCAGCGCAGCGAGCATCGCAAACAACCAGACGTACTTCTTGTCATATCCTTTCATATCCAGGGTTCTCCTATCTCTTTCGAGCAGATTTTTGGAAGCGCGTTCGCGTGAAAATAATGAATTCTTACAATTTTTGCTATACACCTCGTCTATTTGACATTTATACTACTATACAGAACCTGCTTCTGCATGGCTTTTTTTCCAGTAGTAGGCTTTATTTCCTACTTTCGTTTTGATCACGCGGCAAGGAGTTGGACAACCTTATGGGACAACTGGTTTGCGCGGGCGCCACGATGCAGTGCAGCTTTGGAGCAGCTCCCAGCACACTGCTGGTCCTCCCGGTGAATCGCGTTATGACGACCACGCCTATCGCCAATATTATGGACAACAAGCCCATGGCAAACATTTTGCCATTCGGGATGTGCAATACCATGTCGAATCCTCAGGTAGCCGCGGCCACTGCCGCCAAATTCGGCGTATTCACCCCCGTTCCCTGTGTTCCGGCAACCCCTGCACCATGGGTTCCTGGCTCTCCGACCGTTCTCGTAGGCAACATGCCGGCCCTTAGCCATACATCCAAATTGATGTGTGCCTGGGGTGGCGTGATCCAGTTCACGTCGCCGGGCCAGACGACCATTCAGGTTCCCTGAGGGAGGAAGAAACTGCTTTGGACAAGCAACTGCAAAAGCTGACCGAAGAGACTTTTGTCGAACCTGTGCCAAATGCGCTGCAAAAAGGCTGGCAGGATTTGACCAAGAAAGCGGCAGAGCTCCCCAAGCAAGCAGCCGAGCAGGTAAAAGGCTTCGCAGCGGCGATCTTGCAGGGCAAGGAGACGTCCATCCGCGATTATGTCCGCATCGGCCGCTATTACGTGGCGAAAAGACTGCTGCTGTTGTCCGGCCTGCTCTTGGCCGTCCTGGTCTATTTCGTCTTGATCAATCCTCCGGAGGCAGTCAGCCGACTTTTGAATCGTACGATTGTCATTCATGAAAAGCCGGGGCAGGCGATTACTGCGAGCGGTTGGGTCAAAATTTACAATCCCGCAGGCACCCTGATCTATGAGGGATATTTGTCCGAAGGCTTGTACGACCGCAGCGGAAAGCTGTACAACGCCGAGGGCTGGCTCATCTACAGCGGCGAATTCAAATCGGGCGTGCCAAACGGCTTCGGCGAGGAGTACAAGGACGGAAAACTCGTTTATCGCGGAGCGTTTGAAGACGGTGTCTATTCGGGCCAAGGCATCCTGTTTGACGGGAGCCGCCAGAAACAATTCCAGGGGATTTTTCAGAACGGCAAGCTGGAAGGACCTGGACTGGAGTACCACGCCGGCGGAGCTGTCAAGTACGAAGGAGCCTTCAGCAACGGCCAGTACAGCGGAAAAGGCAAGCTGTTTGATCCGAGCGGAAGTGTGCTGTACGACGGGAATTTCGAAAACGGATTTTACTCCGGGGATGGTACGGACTACCACCAGAATGGCCTCGCCAGATACAAAGGCCAGTTTTTGGACGGCAAGTACAACGGCAGCGGTTCCCTCATGGACCCCCATGGGAATCTCGTCTACGAGGGCAGCTTTAAAAACGGCCAATACAGCGGTTCCGGAATCGAATACTATCGAACCGGGGCTGTGAAATACAAGGGAGAGTTTCTGCTTGGAGCCTATGCCGGACAAGGAGAATTGACGACCGAGAGCGGGGCGCTCCAGTACAAGGGGGCTTTTGCCAACGGCCTGTTTCACGGAAACGGCGAGCTGTACTCGGAAAAGGAGACGCTCCAATACGAGGGGCAATTCCGGAAAGGTGCGTTTGACGGCATCGGCACACTGTTCGACAAAGACGAGCAGCCCGTGTACAAGGGTTATTTTCAGGAGGGCCAAATCTACCTCCCCGGCTTTCTTGGCATCGCCAAAAGCAAACTGGAAGACATTTTGGAAAAGCCGGACGAGGCTCCTGAGGGTGGAGCCGATTCGTCTACGAACGGGGCAAGCGTTTCGAATTCAGGCGGTTCGACAAGTTCATCAAGCTCGACGGGTTCTGTTGGTTCAACGGGTTCAACAGGCATCAAAAGCCCCACAGACTCAGCAGTACACACACACCCACAAGGAACGACAAGCCAGCCCGCTCCTGGAGAAGAGACTTTGACCTACAGCGAAAAGCATATGAGCTTTTCCCTGACTTTTGCTCCAGTCATTCCAAGCAAGAGCAGCGTTTCCGCTGTTCGGGTGTACGATCCCGCTGTCCTGGAGCTTGTGCAAAATCAGCTTGATGGCATTTTTAACAAAAGCACGGAGCAGCCCCCTTCATCCAGGCAGACGCTCGGCGGCGGCACCCATGCGATCAGCTACAAGATCGGAGAATATATGTACAGCTTTTTCTACCGCACCGCTCAGGAAAAGCCGTTCATGCTTGAAGTGAGAAAGGCGATCCCTCTCTAACCAAGAACCGCAAACGGTCGATCGAACATACCGAAAGGAGGTGCACTGAAATGTCTCGGCAGCCCATTGCGAAGCATGCAGGCTCCGCATCCCTCATCCACATGCAAGCGAAAGCAGTCGCTGAACGGCAAGCAGGCGGCGTTTTCCCTATCCAGCGAACTGCCCGCGATCCTGACAGCATCCTCGCTTTGCAAAAAGCGATCGGAAATAAAGCCGTCCAGCGAATGCTCTCGTCCTCGCCGATTGAGGAGAGCCGGGAGCAGCCATTTTCCACCGGAAGCGGACAGCACCTTCCCGATGCCGTACAGACGAAGATGGAGCACGCCTTTCATTCGGACTTTTCCCAGGTACAGGTTTTCCCCCACTCCACCGTCGCCGAAAACATCGGTGCGGTCGCATTTGCCCAGGGAAATGACATTCACTTTGCCCCGGGAGCGTATCGGCCGGACACGAAGAGCGGGCAAAAACTGCTTGGACACGAGCTTACACATGTCGTCCAGCAACGAGAGGGGCGCGTAAAGCCGAATCTCCCCGGAAGCGATCTCCCGATTAACGACGATCCCGGCCTTGAAAGGGAAGCAGATCTCCGCGGCTTGCAGGCTGCGGCGGGAGAGGCTGTCGAAAAGAGTAGTAGCTGAACGGCGGTTGAGCGGCAATGACAACCACTCTGGCTGCTGGCATTGGTCCAAGGCCGCAAAAAGCAGTCCGCGAAGAAATGCGGACTGCTTTTTCCTGTTTATCCTACTTCGCGGCCGGCTTCGCCTGGGCGGCTGCCGCCTTGCGCGCTTGGTTCAGCTTTTGATAGAACTCTCCCTTGGTTTTCACGTTGGCAAACGCGCTTGCATTCACCTTCGCTTTTTGCGAGAGCTCGGCAATCTCTTCTTTTGTTACCGGGTCCTTGATGTTGATAGAAGCCACATTGGTATACTTGCCGTCTTCTGTCTTGGGCACCCCGAGGATGCCGGCGTTGATCAGCTCTACCACATCGGCACGCTCAGGCGCAGTGGTATCCACGCCGGTGATCTTCCAGTATTTCAATGTTTTCGGCTCGTAAACGCCTTTCTTCACATCTTTCAGATAGGCAATCGCACGGTTCCGGATCGTCCCGCCAGTTTCGCCAAAGGCGCTCTCGTCCTTGGACGACCAAAGCTGCTTGAACTTCCGTCCTTCCAAAGCTCCGCCCTTCGCGATGAGTGCGTCCATGCGGTAGGAGTTCATGCCCAGCTTGAGTACATCCTCCGCCTTGATCGGCTTGTCGTCCAGTCGGCGGAGGTTGGTGATCCGGCTGCCGGCCGGCTTCGTGAGGTCGATTTCGTACTTCACTCCGCCGAAAAAGTCGTTAGTGCTGTATTTGGAGGAGCGGCGCGTCTTGTCAAAGCTGATTGTCACATCTCCCGGACGAGCCGTGTTGAAATAACCAGCCGCCCATTCCATGTAATCCTTCAAATCTTTGCCGGTTACTTCATATACGGTAATTTCTCCTAGCGCGTACTGGTAGTTGAAGGCGATATCCTTTTTCTTGATCGGCCCTACATCGAGACGGGCTTTGTCATTGTCGATCTGGTGGGCGACGACATCAGCCTTGCTGTAATAGAGCATGACCTCATTAAAGAAGTCGGCGAGATGCGTCTCCTGGATTTGGACCTGCGGGATGCCCTCAATCTCGTTTTTCGGCACCATGTTTTCGCCCTTCAGCTGTGCCACCACGACATTCGCGTCAGCGCGGGCGATCTCGTGGAAAGGCTTCAGCGTCTCTTCCAGTCCGGCATCGGACTTTACGAAAGTTCCGTCTGCTTGTTTCACAGGCAGCGCTGTCGCTTCTTTGCTTTTCAGGACCACTTTGTCGCCTTGCTTGGCAAACGTCAAGTCAATCCGGGACAGATGCGTGCCGTATTTGTCCGGCTCGGTGATCAGCACGCCGTTGACCTCTTCGCTTTTTACCAGCTTGTGCATGTGGCCGGCAAAAATTGCGGTCAGCTCTGGATTTGCATTGGCAATGTCTCTCACGCCGGTTCCCGGCTTTCCGTTCTCGTTGTCGAGACCCATATGCATCAGGCCGATCATGACGTCTACTTTGCCTTCCAGTTCTTTGATCGCTTTTTTCGTCTCATCGACGGGATTTTTTACGACCAATCCGCTCAAGTGATCGGTTCCTTTCTCAAAATCCTCGATCATCGGGGTATTCATGCCGATAATTCCGATCTTTACGCCAGCTTTTTCAATAATAGTCGACGCCGGCAGGAAACGCTCGCCGTTTTCCTTGTAAATATTGCCGGCGAGCAGCGGCCCGTCGTATTGGCTGCTGATCTTTTCCAGAACATCCAGCCCAAAGTTGAACTCGTGGTTCCCAAATGCCCATGCGTCGTATTTCATCGCATTCATCGCAACCATCATCGGAGACTGCGGATGGCTGTTGAACAGCTCAGCCGAGTTGCCCTGAATGCAGTCTCCCGCGTCCAGCAGAATCGTGTTGGGATTCTCTTCGCGAATTTGTTTAACCATCGTGAATAATTGCGTTAAGCTTCCGTTGTTGTTCGGACCATCGATTTCGTAGTCCCACGGCATGAAACGTCCATGGATGTCAGACGTCCCGAGCAGAGTGATGTTGATTTCTGAATTTTCGGCGGCTTTTGTCTGTACTGGCTGAACAGCTGCAGCACTGCTGAACAGCGTAATCCCGAGAGCGACGCTCAGACAGGTTTTCAGCGCCGATTTCCCCTTGCGCATTGCTTGTCCTCCTTTTGTCTGGAGAGTTTTCCCTGAATTTTCTTTCTCTTGATTCAGACCCTCTTCTCTTGTTGTGCATTGATGGGCACTCTAGTAGACTATCGCATCAGGAAAAGATTCTCAATCCTTTTCTTGCCTGTTCCGCCTTTTTTGCAAGCATTCGCCTGCACGAACGAAAAAACCAGCGGCGAGAAACCGCTGGCCTTCTCATCAACTTGACCATGATCCGAAACAAGCTCTCTTACTTTTTAACGGACGGCTGCACGCCTTCCGGGATCGGGCATTTGTACGGCTTTCCGCCCAAGCGCTGTTTCAATTCGGCTTTGGCCTCATCGATCAGCTCCGGATTGTTCAGCATGTCGACAGCGGTTGCGGCCAGCACCTTTCCGGCGTGGAGCATGCCCTTATGTCCCAGGGAGGTTCCTCCCAGCGACACCCACTGCCAGGAGTGCAGCGTCGACCCGTTCACGAAGCAAGCCGTCGTGCACTGGGCGGTGGGCGCGATCCAGCTGACATCCCCGACATCTGTCGAGCCGTTCAGCGGGCTCGTCTCTCCGTTGTACGGATTCAGCCATGTCACCATATCGGCGTCCGGTCCATCCGGAGATTCTTTGACTGAGGTTTGTAGCTCCTCCTGGCTCAGTGTCCCGCGCACTTCCTTGGCCAGCTTGAGCTCCGCCTCGTCGTGGACGGGGACGCCCAGCTCCTGGAAATTGCGGTACATGACCTGTTCCATGACTTGATTTTGCACCAGGTTGGAGCACGCTTTGTCAAACACGATCTCCACTTCGGTTTCCGTCATTAACGCTGCCCCTTTGGCAATCTTACATACCCGCTCATAGATTTCGTGTACCTGATCCACCTTGGGCGCCCGCAGCAGATAGAGCGCTTCCGCGTAGGCCTGCACGACGTTCGGAGAGAGGCCTCCCGTATTGGTCACGGCATAGTGGACGCGCGCTTCCGGGATGATGTGCTCGCGCAAGTAGTTGACGCCGATGTTCATCAGCTCTACCGCATCCAGCGCGCTGCGTCCCAAATGCGGGCTTGCCGCCGCGTGCGAGCTTTTTCCTCTGAACTTGAAGTACACCTGGTAATTGGCCAGCGATTCGACTGCCATGATGCTGTTGTAGCCCATCGGGTGCCAGCAGAGGGCAAAGTCGACATCGTCAAACAGTCCGGCGCGGGCCATAAACGTTTTTCCGGAGCCGCCTTCCTCCCCCGGGCATCCGTAGTAGCGCACAGTGCCTTTGAGGTTGTTCTCCTCCATGTACTGCTTGACCGCAACCGCCGCGGCCAGGGAAGCCGTACCGAGCAGATTGTGTCCGCAGCCGTGGCCGTTTCCGCCCGGCACCTCCGCCTCTTGCATGGCTTGCCCTTTCTTTTGGCTCATTCCCGAGAGGGCGTCAAACTCGCCCAAAATAGCGACGATTGGACCGCCGCTGCCGAAGCTTCCGATAAATGCCGTCTTGATGCCGCCTACGCCTCTTTCTACCCGGAAGCCTTCACTCTCCAGCGTTTGCGCCAGCAATTCGGCAGATCGATATTCTTCAAAGCGGGTCTCGGCAAAGCTCCAGATATTGTCGCTTACGCGGATGAACAGATCGCGTTTTTGCTCAATCATTTCCGAAATTTTTTGTGTATGCATAAAGAAACATCCTTTCTATTCGCAGCTGCATGGTTCGAGAGTGTCCGATAAAAGGGCTTCTCACTTTAAAAGCCGTTTGGCGATGCGGTGCAACAGCTCTACCGAACGCGGCAGAATCTCCTCCTGGATGTCAAATTTGGGGTGATGGTGAGGCGCGGGAATATCGGTCCCGATTGCCATGTACGTACCTTTTCCTCCGCGCTCCTGAACGCGTTTGATCATGAAGCTGGCATCCTCGCTGCCCATCGAATTGTTGTCGCTGACCTTGAAGGTGGTGAAGCCTTCGACCTGTTTGGCCTCTTCGATGGCCAGCTCGGCCATGTCCAGATCGCTGTTGATCGGAATGGCTCCGCCGATCACTTCGATCTCATGCTCCAGCTCGTGCATAGCTGCACTGTGGGCGATGATGTTGCGGACGCGCTGTTCCAGCTCAGCATTGACTTCCTCTGTGACCGAGCGGGTTTCCACTACCATTTTTGCGTGCTGCGGAATGATATTGGCTGCCGTTCCACCCTCCAGCACGCCCACGTTGACACGGGTAGAGCCTGTGCTAAAGCGCGGAATGGCATGGATGTTCAACAGAGCGGTAGCGGCGCCAAGCAGGGCGTTTTTGCCCTTTTCCGGCGTGGCGCCCGCGTGGGACGGCACCCCGTGGAAGTGGGCGACCATTTTCGTGGTAGCCAGAAAGCCGAAAGACGCTCCGTGCACCTCGCCAAGCGGGACATTGGTCCCCAGATGGTGACAGAAAATAGAATCGACATCGTCAAGCATCCCTTTTTGGACGACGGAGTAAGCGCCGCGGACCCCCTCTTCGGCAGGCTGGAAAATCAGCTTGACAGTTCCGGAAAAGTTGCCGTCCGCCAGTTTTTCCGCAAGCCCGAGTCCGATCGTCGTATGGCCGTCATGGGCGCAAGCGTGCATGTTTCCTTCATAGCGGGAGCGGAAGCCCTGTGCCTGGGGTGCGTGGTCCGGATCTGCGCTTTCCAGCACAGGCAACGCATCCATGTCAAAGCGGAACGCAACGGTTGGCCCTTCCTGCTTCCCTTTTTTCACTCCGATAACGGCTGTGTAGCCGCCGCGCATTTTTTCGACGATCTGCGGATTGGCCCCGTCCCGCAGGGCTCGCTTGAAAGCCTCTTCCAGCACCTCCGCGGACGGCAATCCCCTGCGGGAATCGCCATCCATCGCATCTGTGCCGTAAATGACATCAAAGCCGAGCGAAGCAAGTATTTCTACAACCTTGGAAGCCGTGCGGAATTCGGTAAAGCCCACTTCCGGGTGCATGTGAAAATCTCTTCGCAGTGAAACCAGGTCCAGCATAGTCATTTCCTCCTGTCTTCTCTTGGACGAATCCCCTCGTTACATTTTCGGATAGACGCCGGGACCGATTGGCAAGCCCAGGAAATACCAGGCGACAAGCAGCAGCGTCCAGAGAATGAAAATCGCGATGGGGTACGGCATAATCAGTGAATAGTACGTACCGAGCTTTGCGTCCTTCTTGTATTCCTGCAAGAAACCCAGGAACAGCGGGATAAACGGCGACACGATCGCGAACGGAATCACGGCAGAGTCAGCGATCCGGAACGTGATTTGCGCGAAAGCCGGATGGAAGCCCAGCGCCATGAACATCGGGATAAAGACCGGCGCCAAAAGCGACCAGATCGCGGAGCCGCTGGCGATGAACATGCACAGGAACGCGGACAAGAACATCAGGCCGATAAAGACGGGCGCGCCGGTCATATTCATTTTTTCCAGCAGATCGGTGATGAACAGGGCAAGAAAGCTGCCCATGTTGCTCCAGTTAAACATCGCGACAAACTGGGAGAGCGGGAACACCATGACGATGAAGCCCGCCATCCCCTTGATCGGATCGGTCAACAGCGCCGGAATGTCGTTTTGTTTCTTGATCGCGCCCACCTTGATACCGTATGTGATGGCTACCGTGAAGAAGAACAGCAGAATCACCGGAACAATGCCTGAAATGAATGGCGACGGAACAATGGTGCCTTGTTTGGGATCGCGCAAGATGCCGCCCTCCGGCACAACAAGAATGGCGAGTATGGCGACGAACACCAGCGCTGCGATTCCTGCTGCCCGCAGCCCTTTCTTTTGCTGCGGGGAAAGATCCTCCAGCGTTTTTCCCGTGTCGCCCTTGTAAGCACCCAATTTCGGCTCAACAAACTTGTCTGTGATAAAACCGATAATAGCGGTAAGCAGCAAAACCGATACCGACATAAAGAACCAGTTGTCCAAAACGCTAACCGTCACGTTAGGGTCGACAGACTTGGAAATTTCCGAGCTGATCCCGGAGAGCAAAACATCTGTCGTCACGATCAGTATATTGGCGGTAAAACCTGACCCGACACCGGCGATGGCAGCCAAAAGTCCCGCGACCGGGTGACGTCCGACAGCCAGGAAAATCAGCGCACCGAGCGGGGGCATGATGACGAAAGCAGCATCAGAAGAGACATGGCTGAAAAAAGCGATAAACGCTACCAGATAGCTTGCATATCTGGCGCTTACCCGCAAAGACATCTTGCGGATGACCGCCTCCAGCAGCCCGACCTTCTCCGCCAGCCCTACGCCGAGCATCAGCGTCAGGATCGAGCCCAACGGCAAAAATCCGGAAAAGTTTTTAATGATATTGGGCAGCAGCCATTGAAGACCCTCTTGGCTGAGCAAATTCTTGACCTGAACTTCCTCGTTTTTGATTGGATCGATGGCTGTTACGTGAAAAAACGACAATAAGGCGGTCACAACGAACAAAATGGCGATCAGGTAGAGAAAGAGCATGAAGGGATTCGGCAGTTTGTTCCCGATCCTCTCCACCCATTTCAACAAGCCTGTTCCCTTTTCCTCATGAGTCTCTGACTTTGCTTGATGCGCTAGCATTGAACAATCCCCCTCGGACCGTAGCTTTCTATCCTTGCAATCTACGTGTTTTTATACTTTTTCGAATAATGTGGCAACGGTACCGATTGAGTGTTCAGTCTGTCGCCATTATTGTAAGCACTTCCTTGTCTCAGTACGGAAGCTGGGCCCCCTTTCCACACGAATCTTTAATATGCGAACAAAAAAAGAAATTGTCGTTAAATAGAGTATATAGCCTTGTTAAATGTTTTTCAATAGAATTGTTCGACTTCTCGAAAAACAGCAAGCGCTTCCAAAGCAAAAAGCCAGTCCTCACTTGGGAACTGGCCTTGTTATTGGCACTCCTCCACCAAAGCCTGTCTATCCACTGAAACAAGGAAAGCAGCTGTGGTGGGGAGAAGCCTGTTTCCATTCTACGCTCCGGTCTTCGTCCTGCAAGGGAGCGAGGACTGTCCGCTCCGCAGTGACCCCGAGGGGATCGCAAAACGGCGCGCAGCTCCGAAGGGAATTCATAGGTTGCGATTCTGTTTCCTCGGGATCACTGCTCCGCTAGGCTGGACTTCGCTAGTCGCTACGAATGGAAACAGGCTTCTCTGGCGAGCAGAACTGCTTCTGCGAGCTTTTAAAAGTATGCGGGATAACTCAGGTTGTCTATGGCTTACGACAAACCATATCGCAGGAAGCTGAGAAGGGATTCTTTCGCTATGAAACGTAAGCCCTCTTCGCTAGCAAGACTTTCTCAACCTGTCGGGCGCACGTCCGAACGGTTTTTTTGTTTGATGGAAACCAGCAGCTGTAGAGATGAAAAAGGAGAAAACGGCAAAAGGTCTTTGGGACACTTCCCAGGCGGAATGGAAAAAGCAAAACACGCTTTTAGCGTCCAACTTGAGACGCTGCCTCGAAAAGGCTGCTTTTGGACGCGGTTTTGCTTTTGGAATGGAGCCGGACAGTCCAACCCCCATGCAGTGTCCCACCGAACCTGGAGCCGTTTTCTCCTTTTTCATCTCCTCCACCAAAGCCTGTCTATCCACTGAAACAAGGAAAGCGGCTGCGGTGGGGAGAAGCCAGTTTCCATTCTCCGCTCCGGTCTTCGTCCTGCAAGGGAGCGAGGACTGTCCGCTCCGCAGTGACCCCGAGGGAATCGCAAAACGGCGCGCAGCTTCGTAGCGGATTCATAGGTTGCGATTCTGTTTCCTCGGGATCACTGCTCCGCTGGGCTGGACTTCGCTAGTCGCTACGAATGGAAACAGGCTTCTCTGGCGAGCGGAACTGCTTCTGCGAGCTTTTAAAAGCATGCGGGATAACTCAGGTTGTCTATGGCTCACGGCAAAGCTTATCGCAGGAAGCTGAGAAGGGATTCTTACTCTATGTACACATTCGATCAAAAGCGAAATGCCAGCCTAAACTCATTGTTGCCACTTATTCAAGGAAAAATCAAAGCCGGTAATCCTTAGCGTACAGGAAACCGGCGTTTTTTCTGTCAATCAGGGCGTAGCGTACAAAATTCGCTTTTTGTTGGCGGTACCCCTATCTTTTCTTCTCGTCTATTTTTTCAGTTGATAGATCTTCTTCGGACGTCCGCGCACGGCCTGAAACTCTTCTCCCTTGCACTCGGCGAGACCGTATTCGCACAAGCTGCCGATGATCCGCTGGGCATTCCGCACGGTCATTGACAGGTACGTGGCGAGGTCGGATGTCGTGAACGTGCTCCAGCCCATTCGCTGGACCAGCGCTTCAATCTTGTTGTAGGTCTTGATGCTGACGTTTGCCTTGTTCAATTTATCCAAGAGCTCTTTGTCATTGGAGCGATACGCATAGGCGATCTGTTCCGGTTCACCCACTGCCTCCACAATGACGCCGTTGTCCTGGACGATCACGATCCCGTATCCATCCCTGCTCTTCGCATGCTGAATCGCCTTGCGCGCATTGCTTTCAGCGGAAAAAGCCGTCTCGCCAAAGCCGATGCCCACCGAGACAGGAACGTCCGCCTCGACGGAAAGCTGCTTCAGGGTCGTCCGCAGCATGTCAATCTCCCGCTCGATGGCTCCCCGGGAGCTGAATATTTGGTAGCGGCCGTTTCCATTCGCCATGAGCGAGCCGTCCAGCTTTTCGCAGAGCAGCAGCAGAAGCTGTCTCACCTTCAATTCCAGATGCTGCAGATGAAAACGGGCATTTGATTTTTCGACGATCGTGTCAAACTGCTCAAGCTCGATGATCTCGACGCCGATCTGCGTATCCTTGAAGTACGAGCTCCTCGCCCTTTCAATGACCATCTTCATCGCTTGCCGGATTTCCATCTTGGTCATATAGATACGGTAGACAGGCACTCCCGCCTCGCGAAGAAGCTTTTCCACGGTCATCAAGGTGGTGAAAGCTCCTTGCGTCTTCCCTTGCTTCCACAGCTGCAAATGAAATTGCGCCACAGCCTGCGCGTCATAATGCTCGTCGTAGGTCATCACATGCTTGTCCTCGTCCGGTATTTGCAGCTCGGACAGCTGCTCTTGCAAAAATTGCCCTTCCGACTCAATCATGTCGATGGAGACTCTCTTTACTGCTTCATCCCGGTCGATCGACATCTGGATAAAGCTGCGGTATAAATTGGAGCCGGTCGGCGGGCAGTAGACCATATTGGCCTCGGGCCGCAGCACGTTTTTTGCGATCGTATACGGAATCGGACCTGAGAAAAACCAGCCGTCAAAATCGCGACTACGCTCCTGGACAATAGCGCTTACTTCTTTGGCATCCCCGTAGGGGATCGGAACAAATTCGATTTCATGCTCAAACTCGTTGGCTACATCCAGTATCCGCTCGACAGAAGGAGGCGGTCCAACGACACCGATTCTATACATAGTAACGTTAACCCCTGCCTCGTTTAGATAATGATTCATTTTTACTATAGCAGACAGGCATGCATAAACCAATGGGGGAAAAGCGCGTCCCCCCCTCCCGTTCAGGTCAAACAGCTTCCACTCTTCCGGCAATGGATCGGTTTTCCTCCTTTCTCTCTTACAGTAATTGCCGACTGAAAGCCCACGGTTTTCATCGTGGGATGAAAGACGGCTTTGCCCGAACATCCCTTCATGGGATGGGCAGGGCAAACCTGATTTGGTATAATCAGGATATACTCTTTGAGCTGTCAAGCAAAAGACGTTAAAACAATCATCGCTCTTTTGAAAACAGCGTACATATAGGGTTGCTCAAGCGAATCTTCTTGAGCGTAAAATGTATGAAGTCGTCAAGAACAAGACGCTAAAACATTTGTAAGAACAAACCTGTGGCAGATGGTGACAGTCTGCCAGCCTACGGAGCTATATGCTCTGCCGTGGGACGGGCTGATGAGACAGCCCTGAACTTGGGGGAACTACGGATAGCAGAAATGCACTTCCGACTACCACCCAAGAATCCCACTGATGCCGAAGGTGTCAGCTTGCGGCTTTAGCCGTGGGAGTCTCAACGCCTCTATTTCCGAAGATCCCGATAAGCCGGAATCCCCTCTGCCCCCTCCGCAGCCTTGATCGCATTGACAACCGCGGCGGCAAGCACCTCCGCCGACAGCGCTCCGACGAGGTTGACGGATGCGTCGACGCCGCCTGTCGCCACGGCAAAAACCGTATCCCCGTCACTCATCGTATGTACGGGAAAGATCGCTTTGGCCAGGCCGTTGTGGGCCATTTGCGCCACTTTATTGGCCTCGGTTTTGTTCAGGTTGGCATTGCTGGCAACAACGGCAATCGTCGTGTTGGTGCCGCTAGGGACAGGCGGAGAGCTGCTTTCGATCATCCAGGAAAGCGCGTCCCGAATTCGACCGTTGTCGTCCCGCGCCCCGGCCAAAATCTCGCCGGTGACGGGATCGCGCACCTCTCCCACGGCGTTGACGGAGACAACCGCGCCTACGACCAGCCCGTTCGGCAATTGAAGCGATGCAGAGCCCAGCCCGCCTTTCATCGCCCGCTTGCCGCCTGCCAGCTTCCCGACGGTCGCACCGGTTCCCGCTCCCGCGTTTCCTTGTTCGACTGGTTCCTTGCTTGCCTTTTTTGCCGCTTCGTAGCCCATCTTCTGGTCGGGCCGCACCTTCGCGCTCCCGAACGATAAATCAAAGATGACGGCAGCCGGGACAATCGGAACAACGCCCACACCGACATCGTGGCCGATGCCCTGCTCTTCGAGATATCGCATGACACCGCTGGCGGAATCCAGTCCGTACGCGCTTCCTCCCGTGAGCACGACAGCGTTTACCTTTTCGACCATGTTGATCGGATTCAAAAGGTCGGTTTCCCGCGTGCCGGGAGCCGAGCCGCGCACATCTACGCCGCAGGGCGAGCCTTTTTCCAGGACGACCACGGTACATCCGGTCATCGCCTTTCGATCTTGCATTTGGCCGACTTTCACTCCCGGGACGTCGACAATGGTTCCTCCCGGTTTGATCCATTCGCTTATATCGGCCCCGGCAGCTTTTGCCCCTTCCATTCCTCCCGCCTCCTCGGCCATGACCGAACCGATGGTCAGAAGACTTCCGGGAACAGCGGCGGCCAAGCCAAGCAGGGCTGTTTTGTGGAGGAACTCTCTGCGGGAGACAGAATGGGTTGTCTGTGTATGCTGTTTTTGGTTTGGTTCTTCTGCCGGACAGATGACGGATTGGCCGGAATCAGCGTTGGGGAAGCTTTGCCTGTGATCGGGCACTTGCACTGATCGGTGCCTCTGAGCCTGTTCGTTTCCTTTGGCTGTCGACGACTTGTCCAACGATTCATTTTTCATGCCGGTCCCACCTTTGCTTTCAGATGTTGTCGCAAGCACCATTCACAAGTTCAACGATTATTTTTTGAATATTCCATCTATTATGATCGTAGCGGAAAACTTTGCGGCAATCAATTGATTTTCCGGAATTGGGGAGAAAGTAGCAGAAAAGCCGGAGCATGACGGGCGATCCAAAAAAGAGGGAGTAAGAACCCCGGTTCTTACTCCTGTCTTTTCAACACATAAAGAAAAACGTTTACTGATACTGAAATAAAGCTGTACGGCTCTTCGCTTTATTCTTGAGCCACTCATCCACCGTACTCTTTGGAAAAAAATGGTCCCCATTGATTTTGATATACGGAAAATCGGTTTCGTTAACGAGCCTGATCAAATCTTGCCCGGTTATCCCCAAGTATTCTCTGACCTTCTGCTCATCCATAACGTTCGGCTCTCCCGCTTGAATCAGTTCATTCACCCTTCCCTCCAGGCGAACGACGGCTCCGGCTATTTCCGCGGTGTTGTGCGTTTCGGAATCACCGTATGCGGCAATTCCGGATGCCGCATTGGCTACCAGCCACGCCCCGATCAGGATAGCTGCGGCCAAAATAAAAGTTTCGATTTTTACGGTATGTTTCAAACTGGCTCCTCCCGTAATGACTGTTCCTATAATCTGTGTTCCGAACCTTTTTCCAGACCCATGACTCCGAATCACCCGTTTTTGCCTTCCTTACCGTGCATTCAGTTCATCATCGTACAGGTCGTGACCATGCACAGTTCGCGAAACGATCCGGCTGTCAGCAAGCACTCCTCGTAGCCGAGATTTGCCGGAAAAGGGTTTTTCCGCCTTTCCGCAATCTCCTGAATCTCTTGTTGCGACAGTGGCGCATTCCAAGTCCGCAAAAAGGTTTCCAATTCGCTTTCCGTTCCTTTTGGCCCCCTCCGGTACTCTCGATCAAAGACATGGCTCCACATGGATCGCAGCCTCCCAAGCGCATTGACTCGCGTGCATAAAATGACGGCAAAGCTCTTTCTTAGTAGATAGACGAAAAAAGTCCTGTGAAGTCACATGCCTGTCTTTTTCACCACATCGTCTCACCGATTATGAAAGGCGATAGAATTCAAATCCGACGGGCGGAAAGTGGCTCCAAGCCGAAGGGGATGCTCGGCCCGTCTCTCTGCTGTACAACAAAAGAGTGTGTTTGTGCCGAGTACACTATAGAGCTGACACTTCCAACAGTCCACTGGCAGTTCGTTCTCGGGCAGGAGGAGAAGGTGCTTACATGCCTCCGCCCCCTCCCCTTCTTTCTTTTACAGCCGCGGATCAATCTCCTTCTCCTTTGCCGCTTCAAACAACAGATTCGCAACGACCTCCTTATAGGCTTCGTTGTCAGCCGCGATCTCACGGAACGGAATCGCCAGCATCCGTTGTCCGAGCAGATGCTCATTCATTGAGGTTCGCAGCTTTTGAGCAATGTTTTTCTGCTTTAGCAGCTTCCTGTATTTATAGGGGAAACGGTAGTCATAGCCGTAGATGATCGACAAATAATCGGGATTGCGGACCTTCAAGCAAGGAACGGCCTTGCTGGTCGCTTCCTCCGGCTTGATGACTACGCCCTCCATCCGGTACTCCAGCGTCAATTTGGCGAAGAACCGCTCCGCCCGCTCCACGCTGTCCGGCTCGGCCAAATCGATCAAGAGGAAGTCGTCATCCGACAGGAAGCTGTACATCTCTGACGTCTTCCAATCCGGAAACTGCTCCTGTCCATTCTCCCATACCGCCTTCAGCAACGAAAACGGCTTGTATTCCAGCTTCCCGTCCCCGGCGTACAGCTCCAGCTGCCGCTTGTACGTATGGTAAGCTCTCGCATGCTCATCCAAAGGAACATACGTCTCCAGAATGTCGCGAAGATGCTTGTAATTTTGATAGACACTGGCCCCGTATTTTTGACTCAGCTCGTTTCTGGAACAGCGGAACTGGTCTTGTTCAAATCCGCTTGCCCGGTACGCGTCCGCCAGCTTTCCAAAGGCTTGCTCAAAGCCGTTTTGCTCAAGGAAGGCGAGTTCGCTCTCCAATGCCTTTTCAATCGGTTTGAACTGCTTCTGGATCAAGCCGTCTCCAAGCGCGCTCCAGGGAAGCAGCTCTCCGTCCAGCACGAGCATCTGGATTTCGTTTTGCTCCATGTAGCCGCCGAATTTTTGCAGCAGCCCCTCGTAAATATCCGTCAGATCGACCTGCGTGATTTTGTAGCCGTTGCGGCTGACCGCAAAGCATTGACCAGGTTCCTTGTGCAGATACACGTTGCATCTGGAGCCCATGTACTTCGGCTGCAAAACGACCTTCCGGATCCCTTTCCCTTCAAAGTACTGCAGCCCGCGCTTCAGAGACTCCAATTCATGTGCGGCTTCGTCCTTGTCTGCCGGCGACATCGTTCCCGAGATAAAATTGACCCGATTGCGCGAGCAGTAATGCAGCCTGCGGATTTCTTCGTCTTGCAAATCTTCGACAGATACCTTTCTCTGCTCCTGGAACAAGATTTGCAATTCTTCCGCCAGGCCTGCCCGACTGGATTTGTACGACCGGAAGAACGGCTTGTGCGCGATGCTGATGGCGGTCAGGACATTGCCGTGGACGCAGCCTGTGTCAATGTGCAGCTTGTTCTTGACGCGGAACGCCTGTTTCGCCGCGATATGTCCAAACACGTGATACGGATGGTTTTTTACCGCTTCTTGCTGCAGGAAGGCAAGCTGGTTCTCCAGCGGTTTGTCCCGATCGATCCGATAATTGCGCTGGCGGCGAACGAAATGTTCGTCCAATTTTCCCAAATATTTGTTTTTGCACGGCGCATGGGTGACGATGAAAGAAGGGCTGTCTGTCCCCGTAAATCTGTAAAACGGCTTTGACAGGGCATGCAGGCACGTAAACTTCTCCAGCAGCTCCGCATCGTGCAAAAACGCCTGGGTGGAATCGAAATACGTATGGACAAGCTCCTGTTCGGCCCCCTTTATGTTGCCTCTCACGTACTTGTCGACAAAGTTCTCGTGATTCCCCGTGACAAACAGGAAGTGCTCCCTGTTTTCGTACAAAAACGCTACGGTCTCCCTGGTGTTTTTTCCTTTGTCGATCCAGTCGCCGACCAAAATAATCTTGGTATCCCGGACTTTATCCGTAACGATCAGCTTGCCCGCCTCGATCTGATAGCCGTAGGCGAGCAAGAGACCTTGCAGCTCCTGCACGCATTCATGGACATCTCCAACGATGATGTACCGCTGATCTGGCGGCAGGATCGTCGCGAGGTATTCTTCCCTGTTTTCGATCACGACCTGGCAGTCGGGATGGACTTTGCCCTCTGCCGGCAGGTAAAAGTCTTTTGCGCGAACTCTGTGGATCTTTGCGTATCCTTCCTTTGCCAGTGAGCCGAGAACATCTCTTTTCAAGCGGTTAATATGGCTGGTAATCAGCTTTTTTGAGCGCTCCGAAGCGTAGTAATCCTCCCGGTTGCGATAGTCAAACACGACCACTTCCAATCTGTAGTTGTTCTGGCTGGCAATTTCCCGCACCTTTACCCGAAAGTCGTCGGCCAGTCCCATCGTATCGAGCACGACGAATTCCGCGTTGATCGGGTAGGAGGTCACCGCTTTCAGCTTGTCAAACAAGAGCTGGAACGCCTGCTCGCTCGCCTCCAGCATGACTTGATCATACTTGTCGCAATCCGCTCCCAGAAGCTCCTGGCGA
Organism: Brevibacillus borstelensis; assembly: GCF_037834415.1. Classification (GTDB taxonomy): domain Bacteria; phylum Bacillota; class Bacilli; order Brevibacillales; family Brevibacillaceae; genus Brevibacillus; species Brevibacillus borstelensis_A. The sequence goes on from NZ_JAUMSJ010000021.1 coordinate 46,018, forward strand.
ATGCTGTCCGAGGAAATGTACTGGACATTTGCCCGATAGTTTTTCGTCTCGTCGGCAAACCGGAGACCGGGAATGAGCACTTCCTTGGCAAATGTCGTCTTGCCGCACTCTGTCGGTCCGATCAGCATGAGGATGGTGTGGACTTTCGTTTGAATTTCCACGGGTTCAAGCCCCCTTTCTCTTGAGAATGACGCCTTGCGTCGTGTGTATGTTGTTGACTGCGTCACCGATGCATACAAATTCCGTGTCCATCTCGGCACCCGCTCCTTTGATCACATCCGTGAACCACTCTCGAAACGCCGCTTCTCCCATCTCCCACTTGTGATCGTCATGCCGAAATCCATCCAGCTCGTAAAACGGGTTGAAGTCAGCGTTGGGCGTCGTGATCAGAAAATGCTCAAAATCGATATGGCTGCATATAGACCGAATCAGTTTCCCGGCTTCATCCTCGCTCATATGCTCGATGACCTCTGTCAGGATGACGTCAACCCTCTCTCCGTTGTACACCTCCAGAAAACGGTCAATCGAGCGAAATGCGGCGATGTTCTCGATCTCCTTTGCCTGGGCCTTGCGCTTTAGCGATTCGAGCACTTCCTCATCCGTATCGATCGCAAAATAACTGGCTTCCATCTTCCCGGCGAACCGCAGCGCATAAAACCCTTCCCCGCAGCCTACATCGACAATCGACTTGTTGAAGGGCAGCAGTCCTTCGATGTAGCTCCGGCGTTGCAGCGCCGTGCTTCCAAACGCGAAGCGGATGTCGTAGCGACTTGTTTTCTCCAGCTCCGCCCTGTATTTTTGAAAGCGGTCCCGCGAGGACAGGAAGTTTCTGACAAACAGGCTGCGAATATAAAACGGCGCGTCCATCAGGTTTACGCTCCTCGTGTATTTATCCAGAATGTTCTCGGAAATATCGATATATTCGTCGCCAAACATGGACAAAAACAGGCACAGCACGCTTGCTGCATGAAGCAGATGATGCAGGCTTTTTCGCGTAGTGATCGTCAGCGCCCAGCTTTTATGCGCCCGATGCTCGACAGCAAACGTAAACTCCTTGAGATGCTTGGCAAAAAATTCAACGTACCGCAGCTTTTCCATATGGATCATATGGATGTAAAAGACATGCTCGTAGCCCTCCGTATCCCGCTCGTCACGGGTTTTTAGCGGGGCAGAAAAAAACTCGTTGATCGCGTTTAACGGAAACAGCGGCGTATTGTACCGCGATACATTCAAATACTCGAATTGTTCCTGCTCATGCTGTTTATAGGAAATGTCATTGTCCGCGTCCTTGAAATAAACATTGAACGTGGAGAAATCCGTGTACCAGCCGTACGCCATCCCCTTGCGGATCGACCGCAGCAAGACGCCGGACTCCGGGTTCTTTTTGATGAGAAAAGAAAACTGCGGGTTCGTAGACTTCAATTGGACAATAGCCATACGAGAGCCTCCCTTTGGAAAGGTAGATAGTCGCGGCTTCCGGATGCTTTCCGGCGGAGCCGCTGGTGATGCGCAAAAAGCCTCGGACTCAAACGTCCATGGCCGAACAGTTGCTGTGAAGCAACCCATCCAAGCGCCTCAATGATCTTGGCGAGTGCTGCCGTTCGGCCTCGGCCTCTCACCTTCATCATCGCGTATTTTCATACCGGCGAACATGGCAAAAGTATTACGACATGAGAGAAACTTTTCCATTTTGACCATTTTTCGCTGTTTGATAAAATTAGGAAGGACGAATACGCGGAAACGGGGTATGGCCATGGCTAAAGAGAGCTTTGATAAAGAAATCCAATTCCTGCGAATGCTGGTGCTCACGAGCGGCGCCTACAACCGCCAACAATTTGCGGAGCGCCTGGGCATCTCCGTCCATACCTTCGACAAGACGATTCGGCGGCTGAAAGAAATCGTGCAGACGATGCATGCACAGCTTCTGGAAAAGCAGGGAACCGAATTCGCGGATATGCTCCGCTTCAGCTACTACGAATCTTCGGACCCGATCCTCTTGTTTTTGTACAGGGCCAAGTCGCTGAAAGAATCGGAAAGCCACCGGCTGTCGCTGATCGTCGCTGCTCTGGAAAAGCGGCCATTGACGGCGGCCGAGCTGATGGACGTTTGCTGCGATGAACTGCCTGCCGATGTCCCCCTTCCCGACGAAAAAACGATTCGCTCCGATCTGAAATATTTGGAGCAGGTCGGCGCGATCAAAAGAGCGGCTGGCGGACGGCCCTACCGTTATCGGATTCACAACGATCTGGTAACGCAGCTTTCGGACGAGGAACTGCTGGATCTGTATGACTTTGTGGACGTAATGGCAAACACGCAGGTTCCTTCCGTACAGGGATCTATCTGCTCCGGGACAGCTTGAAGAAAGCGCTGAAACAAAAAGAGCTGGCTTCGGCTGTCGACGATCCGTTTTTGTACAAATATCACTACTACTCCCGCATTTTGGACGAGGCGCATTTATTTTTCCTGTTCCAGGCAATCCGCCTCCGCCGGAAAGTCAGGTTTCTTTACTTTTCGCCAAAAACGGGGAAAAGCTATGCTTCCCAAAATACGAATCCCCTGTTTGAACGGGAAACGGAAGGCAGAGAAGAACACGTCCTTCCATTAAAGGTGGTGTATGACCATCAATACGGCCGGTGGTACCTTCTGGGAAACAACTACCGCCAGGGGATCATGAAATACAGGGTGGAAGGACTGACGCAGATCGAGCAGAGCGAAGCGGTGACGGAAGAGGAGCTCGCTCAAAAGCTCGCTGAGCTGGAGGCAAGGACACGCTTGAGCTGGCTAGTCGACACGGGAGCGCCGGTGAAGGTCAGGGTCCGGTTTTTCCGCCCGGACAAACAGCAGCCGGATTTCGTAAAGGAGCGGGTCCTGCTCCAGGGACAATGGGGAACGATTACCGAAGAAAACGATGAATGGTTTATTTACGAGATCACGGTAAACGGGACAACGGAAATCAAGCCCTGGCTCCGCAGCTTTGGTTCGAGCTGCGAGGTTCTCGAGCCAGCGCGGTTGCGGCGTGAGTTTATTGCGGAGTGGAAGGAGATTCAGTCCTACTATGAACCTGTTCGAGAAAATATTTAACTATCAGCTCATTTCCCGTCTGGATGATTGCGGAACGTTTACGATCACCGCACATGAGCGATCCTGGTTGAAAACCATGCTCGCCCACCCGGCGGCAGAAGCGGCATTTACGACGGAAACACTGAATAAATTGCGCTCCTTGCTGGAACCGGCAGAGACGGTTCCGTTCACGGAAAGCCTTGGAGAAAAGGCAAAAAGCAGGGAGCGGCACGTCTACCACCCGCTCCTCAGGCTGCTTCGCCGTATTCTGGCGAAGGGCCAGGGGATTCGTATCACATACCGGACGAAAAACGGCCGGGTGAACACTGGGCACATGGGCCTCCCTTACAAGCTGGAGTATTCGATGGTCAAAAAGGAATGGTATCTGCTCTGGTATCATTTCCGCCATCAAGCCTACATGGCGACCAGACTGCAAAGTATTGTTTCCGTAAGTGAGCAGCCGCTCGAACGACACGAGGCGGCAGCGATCAGAGCGAAAATCGAGGCCACTCTAAAGGGACGCAAGGAGACGGCTGTCATCGAGGTCGTCCGCTTGTACAACCGGGAGCTGTCGAGAATATTGTACGCCTTCTCCTGCTTCGAAAAGAAGGTGGAGTATGTGGATCAGACGAATACCTACCGGATTACGCTCACTTTTCTGGCTGACGACGGCGAGTATATTTTGTCCAAGATTCGCTTCCTGGGCAAGCGGGTCCGCGTCATCCAAGGGGAACGTCTGCAGCGGCGGATGTGCGAGTCCGCGGCAAAAGCACTTTCCCGGTACGGAATCGAATAGCCGAATTTTCGCCCCTTGCTTGTGTTTGTCCACTTGCAACGAAGCATGAATGAATAGGCGGGAGCGCCTTGCTCTTGTACATGTTAGGAGGGAGCCAATTGAGCAATGCGAGATTATGTCCGAACTGTTCCAAGGAGACCAGCAGCCAAGCCCTGACATGCGATCTTTGCGGAGAGATGTTGAAGAGCCGCCCCCCTGAAACTCCGCCTGTTTACCGGTCCGACGACGGAAAGCAGTCACCTGCAAATAAAGCGAGCACTTTCAAATTGACCCCGATTGTTTATATCACAATCGTAATAAACGGGATGTTCATCCTTTTCTTATATAAAGCTCTTTCTGCGCTACTCGTACAAGTGTTTCTGGCGACTACCGCCATCCTCCTGTTCGGCGTCATCAAAGGGACCCTTTATTTCTTCCCGCTTGATAATCGCAAAAATGTCGGACTTTTGCTGATGGCTTCTGTAATTTTCCTGTGCACCACCGCTTTTTTAACAGTTGTCTACGGTACAAACAACTATCAGCCTGCTCACTAAGCGATCAAACAGTTTTTGGACTCTTGTCTGTCCGGACATAAAGAACAGAATAGCCAGTTGAGATCGCTTCCGCTGCGAGTAGCCTCGCTGCTTACGGTCTGCAGCAGCCGTTCCCGGACAACCCTCGCACGCAATTTTGTCTCTCACAGTGCTTTACACCTCCGGTATGGAAAGAGACAGCAGTGCCGTCTCGACTGCTGTCTCATTTGCTGTATCTGGCGCATCATCTGCTGTATCGCTTTACACGCCCCTCGGGGCCAATTCGACCGCCTGGCGAATCGCTTCCTTTAAACTGAGCTCGTCGGCGATGCCTTTTCCGGCGATGTCAAAGGCAGTCCCGTGATCCACGCTCGTACGGATAATCGGCAAGCCGACTGTAATATTCACACCTGCTTCCAATCCAAGCACCTTGACCGGTCCATGGCCTTGATCGTGATACATCGCCACGACGATGTCGAAATCGCCGCGCACGGTACGGAAAAACAGCGTATCCGCAGGCAGCGGTCCCACTGCCTGGATGCCTTCCTGCTGCGCCTTCTCCACGGCGGGAACGATTTTTTCCTCCTCCTCGCCGTAGCCGAACAAGCCGTTCTCTCCCGCATGCGGGTTGATGCCGCAGACACAGATTCGCGGCTGGGCATAGCCTGCTTTTTGCAGCGTCTCATGCGCCAGCTTGATCACCTTGTAGACGCGTTCCGGATTGATCTTCTTCACCGCGTCGATCAGTCCGATGTGCGTGGTGACGTGAATCACTTTCAGCTTCGGTGCCGAGAGCATCATCGAGTAGTCCTCCGTGCCGGTCAGCTTGGCGAGAATTTCCGTATGCCCCGGATAGAGGTTGCCGCCCTTGTGCAGCGCCTCCTTGTTCAACGGCGCCGTGCATATCGCATCGATCTGTTTGTCGCTTGCAAGCGCAATCGCCTTTTCCAAATAGCGGAAAGCAGCGTTCCCCGCCTCCGCCGAAACAACTCCAAACGGGAGATCTGCAGGCAGCAAATCCAAATCCAGACATTCGACGATACCTGGGGCAAACACTGCTTCCTCTACGGATGAAATCGGTCGCACGATGAGGTCGGAGCTTACGATTTCTTTGACACGCTCCAGCATTTTCGCGTCGCCGATCACGAATGGACGGCACGCGTCGTAAATCGCTCGATCCCGGAGCGCCTTCATGATGATTTCCGGACCTACCCCGGCAGCATCCCCCATCGTGATGGCGATGATCGGTTTGTTGTTGATCGTCATAGCCGCTTTTCCTCCTTTCTTTTCAAAGTCCGTTACAGCGCTTTGCGCAGAAGCTCTTCCAGGCTTTTCTGGCTCGGCACGCGCGGGTTGTTGCGGATCAGCCGGTTGATCTCGAGCGATGTGCTGGCGATCTCGGCCAAATCTTCTTCTTGGATGCCGATTTGCGAAAGGCGGGTCGGCAAGCCGATCGCTTCGACCAGCTTGAACACCTCCTGCCATGCCATCTCCGCCAGCTCCTTCTCTGTCTTGCCTGCCGGGTTCACCCCGAACGCCAGCGCGATTTTGGCCATTTTTTCCTGTTCAACGGCGGTATTGTAGGCCATGACATAAGGCAGAAGCAATCCGGTTACTTCCCCGTGCGGCGACTTGACCACCCCCCCGATCGGGTATGCCAGCGCGTGGGCAGCCGCCGTTCCCGCATTGGAGAAGGCCATGCCGGCAAGCAGGCTGCCGAGCAGCATATTTCCACGTGCCTCCAGATTGCTGCCTTGCTGAACCGCCAGGACGAGATTTTTTGCGATCAGTTCGATGGCTTTATACGCCAGCGCGTCGGCAAGCGGCAATGATCCTTGGAAAAGCAGTTCGCCTTCCGCCTGAATGTAGCGAAAATCCTTCGCCGTATACGCTTCGATTGCATGAGAAAGCGCGTCGATGCCAGAGCAGGCGGTCACGTACGGAGGCAGGCCGACGGTCAGCTCGGGGTCGAGCAAGGCTACCGCCGGGCGCAAATAGTTGTCCGAAATGCCGATTTTCAGATTGTTTTCCAAGTCAGCCAATACAGCAACGGAAGTCACTTCCGAACCGGTGCCCGCTGTAGTCGGGATCGCGATCAATGGAGCGATGGGGCCGGGCACACGGTGCTCGCCAAAGTAATCGGACGGATGTCCGCCATGGGCCATCAGCAGCGCTACCACTTTGGCCAAGTCGATGCTGCTCCCGCCGCCCAGACCGATAATCGCGTCCGTATCCATATGCGCCTTGGCAAATTCATAGCAATCGATCGCCGTTTGGATCGGCGGTTCCGGTACAGCCTGATCGTAAACGACCACCCGATACTTCGCTTCTTCCAGCAGACGGAGTACTTTATCGGAGATCCCCGCCCCCTTGATGCCGGGGTCTGTGATCAAAAAAACATTTTTCGCTTTGATCCGCTGCAAAATCTTGTCCAGCTCGCGAATCGAGCCATTCCCGTATACGATCCGCTCTGTAGAAAAGAACTCCCATGTATGTCTCATATCCGCTTCTCTCCTCTTCCCTTCCGATTAAGACAGATTGATCACGACAACCCGCTCTTCCGTCATTTCCTCCACTGCCCAGCGCGGGCCCTCCTTGCCAATGCCGCTGTCTTTCACTCCGCCGTAGGGCATCACGTCAGCACGGAATGTGGATACGTCGTTGATAATGACTCCGCCGAACTCCAGTTCATGGACAGCGCGCATCGCCAGCTGCAGATTGGATGTAAACAGGCCGACCTGCAGTCCAAGTCTGCTGTCGTTTGCCTGGCGGAATGCATCCTCGATGTCGTCGAACGGAATGATGCTGATTACTGGAGCAAATACCTCCTGGCAAACTACTTTCATCTCAGGCGTTACATTCACCAGCACGGTCGGGTAGAGAATCGCTCCTTCCCGCCTGCCCCCGCATGCAGCCTTTGCCCCTTGCTCGATGGCTTCGCTGATCCACGCCTCTGCCCTTTTCGCCTCTTTTTCCGAGATCATCGGACCGACATCTGTCGCCGGATCGGTCGGATCACCCACCCTGAGCGATTGAGCGACCTTGACCGCCCGCTCCACGAAGCTTTCGTACACGTCGCGGTGAACGTAGACGCGCTGCACGGATATGCAGGCTTGCCCGGCGTTGGAAAAGCCGCGAGTGACGCACAATTCGGCTGCCTGCCCAAGGTCTGGCGCATCCCGGTGCACGATGTTGGGCGAGTTGTTGCCCAGCTCCAGCGTGACCCTGCGAATTCCCGTCGCGCTCTTGATGTGGCGTCCTACGCCGGGGCTTCCGGTAAAGGTAAACATCGCGATGCGCTCGTCTTCCAGCAAATATTGGCCTGTTTCCGGACCAAATCCATTCACCACGTTGAGGAAGCCCGCCGGGAGTCCCGCTTCTTCCAGAATTTCCGCCAGCTTCAAGGCGATGATCGGCGTCATTTCCGCCGGTTTCAGCACGACTGTATTGCCCGCCGCAAGCGCCGGGCCGACTTTGTGCACGGTCAGATTGAACGGGAAATTGAACGGAGTGATAGCTCCGATCACCCCCACCGGTACCCGTACGGTAAAGGCCATCTTGCTTTCATTTCCCGGCTGGCCGAGCGGTACGCCTTGCCCAGCGATTCGCTTCGCTTCCTCCGCAGAAGCGATCAACGTCTGAATGCCGCGATCGATCTCTCCCCGCGCGTCTTTGAGGACCTTGCCTACTTCCGCGACCAGGATCAGGGCCAGCTCCTGCTTGCGCTCTTTGATGATGTCCGCCGCGCGCATGAGAATTTTATAGCGTTCCACCGGGCTCAGCTTTTTCGTTTGAAAGGTATGAAGAGCATTGGTTACCGCTTTCTCCACATCTTCCTTTGACGCTTTGCTGACACGGGCAAGCTCTTCTCCCGTGTATTTGTTCATCACGGCAAACGTATCGCCGCTTGCTTGCCATTTCCCGTCAATATAGTTTCCGTACACAGTTGAACCTTTTCCAGTCTGTGCTTGCATGGCGCACACTCCTCTCTTTCTTTGGAATGATCTTACGGATGATGCAGCATTTTTGGCAGGTACCCCTGCTCGTCAAACTCCAGCTCCGCCAGTTCTCCCACCACTTCCACATGCGGCAATTCGGCGACTTCCGGCAGCAGCACTTCCGATACGTAGAGGTACTCCAGATGTAGTGTACTCGGAATCCGCATGATGCGGGCTTTTTCCGGCTCCACGCCCCAGTTGGCGCGCAGCGCTGCAGTTATCGCCGCCCGGTCGCTTTCGAGCACGATCGGAATGCTCGCCCGGGCAAGGAAGGTGCTCGTGATGACATTCTCATTCATCGCTTTGAAGTCGAGCTTGTCAAAAAAACGCTGCGTGGTCAGATCAGCCAGACCGATGCCAAGTCCGTTGCCATGCGACGCCTCGGAAAGATCGCTGGCGATGATGTATTTAATGCGCGGCGACTGGGGTTCAGGCGTCCCCTGAATTCGCAGCCTGCCGATGATATTCGTGTCCATTCCCGTACCGCTGTAGTTCTTGCCTACTTCATCCACGATCAGAATGTCGATCTCTTCAGCCGGCAATTTGGGCATCAATGCTGCCGATTCTGCCAAAAGCTCCCGCTCCCTGGCTTCAATCCGAGCAGTCGGGATTGCTTCGATCAGCGCTGTCTGTTCGAATGCATTTTCCACAATGGCAATGCCGCAAAGAATCTTTGTATGGGCCAGCATGACCCGCGCCACTTTGGGCATAATGTCGCGGATGCCTGTCACCCCGTGGCTGTGGATCAGCAAGGCCTGCTTGTGCTTGCCAAGCCCGATGGCGGCCATTTTCATCAATCCGCTTTCAATGCCGATCGGCGATTTGAAGTCGGTATGCACCTTGACTCGTCCCATCAGGATGATCCCGTCCGCAGCGAGGGCGTTCTTGTCTACATATACCGGCATCCCCTCTTCTGTCTGGCCCACCTGCTCCACTTCCATCGAAGACCGGATCGGCGCGCCGCAAAAGTCCTCCGTAATCCCCAGGCTCTCCAGCACTTCCACCTGGCCTTCTGCCGTTGCTCCTCCATGGCTGCCCATTGTGGGTACGATAAACGGCTCGGCTCCCATCTGTTTGAGCTTACGGACGACTGCCCGGATGATCAGGTGGATGTTGGCAATCCCCCGGCTGCCCGCTGTGATGGCTACCTGCATTCCCGGCTTGACTTGCTTGTCCAGCCCTACACGGTCGAACTGTTCGCTGACGGTCCGGTCGATGTCTGCCACAGCCGGTCCGCTGAATCGCTGTCTGATTTTGATCATTTTTGGAAAGTTCATGGTACGATAATGCCCCTCCCGTATTGAACTTACGTCGTTATTTCAACAAGCTCGGCAGCCAAGTGGAGATCGCCGGTACATAGGTGATGATCAGAATATCGACGATCAGCATGATAAAGAACGGAATGAGCGCTTTCGTCAGCTCCTCCAGCTTGATCCCGGCGATCTGGCAGGCCACAAACAGGTTCACTCCCACCGGCGGCGTTACCATCCCCATCGCCAGGTTGACGATCATGATCATGCCGAAGTGTACCGGATCGATACCGAGCTGTACGGCAATCGGTGTCAACAACGGCGCCAGGATGATGATGGAAGCGGACGTTTCAAAGAACATGCCGACAAACAGCAGCAGCAGATTGATCAAGGCCAGGAAGATAATCGGATTGTCGGAAAAGGCGGTAAACGCGGCGGCAATTTTTTGCGGCACCTGTTCGCGCGTCAAAATCCATCCGAACATTCCCGCCGCGGAAATGATGATCATGATAATCGACGTCGTAATCGCCGACTTGGAGAAAATCTCAACCAATTCCTTCCACTTTACTTCGCGGTACACGAACACCCCGACGATCAACGCATACAGCACCGCGACCACCGCCGCTTCCGTCGGCGTAAAGAACCCGCCGTAGATTCCGCCCAGAATAATGACCGGCATCAACAGGGCAAGCAGCGCTTCTTTGAACGTTTGCCAGCGATGCCCCCAGGTGATGCCCGTCTCGCCTTTGTAGCCGCGCCGCTTGGAAATGTACCAGCATACGAGGATGAGCGAGCCGCCGATCATAATGCCCGGAAGGAACCCGGCGATAAACAGATCGCCGATGGACACCCCGGCGGAAATCCCGAACAGGATCATCGGAATGGACGGAGGAATGATGACGCCCAGCTCTCCGGACACAGCCTGTGTCGCTCCGGCAAAGCGGATGTCGTATCCCTTCTTCACCATCGCCGGAATCAGGATCGAACCGATCGCTGCTGTTGTTGCCGCGCTGGAGCCGGAAATCGCGGAAAAAAACATCGCTGTCACGACCGTCACAACCGCCAGGCCCCCAGTCATTCCTCCAGCAAGCGAATTGGCAAAGTTGACGAGACGGCGGGAAATGCCTCCCGACTCCATCAGCGAACCGGCGAGGATGAAAAAGGGAATCGCCATCAGCGGGAAGGAGTCAAGTGCGGCAAACATCCGCTGGATCAAAACGATGAGCGGCATCGTTCCGTCGCTCATAAAGGCGGCAGTGGAAGCGAGGCCGATGGATAGAGCGACCGGTACGCTCAAAAGGAGCAGCACCAACAGCGAGATCATCATGACAGCTGCCATCGTTATTCAGCTCCTTTGAAAAACTCGCGGTTCATTTTTCCAGTGACGACCTCGATCAGAACCGCAATGGAATTTAGCAACATGAACAGTCCGCCAATCGGCAGCGATGCGTACGGAATGGTCATGGGGATTTTCAGACCTGGGGAAAGCTGTTTTCCTACATGGGCAAGCATTTGAAATCCGTATACGATCAAGACGACAAAAAAGGCCATCGAAACGAGCAAAACAATGATACGAAGCACCTTTTGCAAATGAGCGGGCAGGCGTTCAGCGATCGCCTCCACGCCAATCAATGCGCTATAGCGAACAGCCAGAGATGTTCCAATCAACACAAGCCAAATCATCGCATAGCGAGCGAGCTCCTCCGTCCAACGGGGGATGTCGATATTGATATAACCGCTCAGCATCCGCGCAACCACCTGGTACACGATCAGTGCCGTCATCACGGCCAGAAGCAATGCAACTGCGTAACGCAACAGCTTGTTCACACCGTCAATCGCTTTTACTATTGCCTGCAAAAGACTTCACCCCACCTTATGAATCGGCGGATAGGTCCCCCCTATCCGCCGCCATCAATCTCAAGACCTTACTGAGTATTGCGAATTTTTTCAATCAGCTCTTTGCCGAATTGCGGTTCGTATTTTTCGTAAACGGGTTTCACCGCTTCAATAAACGGCTGCAAGTCCGGATTTTCCACGATCTCCATGCCTTTGGACTTCAGCTCGCCTAAGTACTGCTTCTCCATCTCGGCAACGGTTTCGCGCTCGAATTTGCCCGCTTCCAGAGCAGCTTCTTCAATCGCTTTTTGCTGTTCCGGCGAAAGCGAAGCGAATTTTGCCTGCGACATCATCAGGATCGAAGGAGAATAGAAGTGTCGAGTCAGAGACAGGTGCTTTTGCACTTCATAGAAACGGGAGGTCATGATCACCGGAATCGGGTTCTCCTCCGCATCAATCGTTCCCTGCTGCAGCGCCGTGAACAGCTCGGTGAAGGCCATCGGCGTCGGCTGCGCTCCCATCGCCTTGAAGGAATCCATGTGAATGTCGTTTTCCATCGTACGAATCTTGAAGCCTTTCAAATCCTCGGGCTTATTGACCGGATGGGCGTTGTTGGTGGCGTGGCGAAAACCGTTTTCCCACCAGGCGAGCGCTTTCACGCCCATGCTGCTTTCAACCTTCCCCAGCAAATCGGTTCCGACTTCGCCATCCATCACTTTGTGGGCATGGTCTGCGTCACGGAACAGGAACGGCAGGTCCACGACCGTGACTTCCTGAACAAACCCGCTCATCGGACCAGTCGACGAAAGGACCATGTCGATGGAGCCTACATTCAGACCCTCGATCATGTCGCGCTCTCCGCCAAGCGCCCCGTTCGGGAAGGTTTCAATTTTGACGGAGCCGTTGGTTTTGCTCTCTACCAGTTCCTTGAACTTCTCCAATCCTTTTTGGTAGTGCGAAGTGTCGGCCAGCGTATGGCCTGCTTTCAAGGTTACAGCTCCACCCGAAGCTGCTGGCTGCTGCCCTCCGGCATTGCCGCTGTCGGCAGGGTTTGCCTGCCCGCCTCCGCCGCCTCCGCATGCGGACAGCAGAACCATTGTCGAGACAACCAGCGTGCCAAGAACTTTTTTCATTTTTCGATTCCCCCTCTACCAAACTCGTATTTGTGTATTTTCTCCACGGCATGCGCCAAGGAAAAACGATTGCCGAATGCTCCTGCCTTGGTTACGACAGGAAGCTTGTCCGCCAAACCGCCGATGATGACGGAAAGCGGAATGCCCTCTTCCACTTCACTTACGATTTGCAGCGCTTCTACGCCGAGATGCAGGCAGGTCCGGTAGGCAATATCTCCTCCCGTGAGGACAAACCCGCTCACTTCGCGCTTGGCAAGCACGCTTTTTCCCAGCGCTCCCAGGCAGTCCGCGATTGCGTTGCCGACGGCAAGACCGCTCTCTCCCGTGCGCTCCATCCACTCCGCAACTGCCTTTCGCATGCTTTCCGTAGAGTCTGTGCTCAGGACGGGCGACAGCTGGTCGTCGATGCTGTTTACGAGCTCTTCTTCGACCCGCTTTATTTCACGGCGAAAGCTCTCTTCTTGTAAAAGCGCCAGCGGATTGGCCGTCACGATGCGGAACTTCGGCAGTCCCCTCAGTGCCTCAATCTGCTCCGCCGTAATAGCGCTTACACTTCCAGCAAGCACAAAAACAGGAGCGCCGCTACCACTGCCTTCCCCTTTTTCCGCCAATTGAAGCGGTTTCAACTTCAACCGAGAGGCAAGCTCATGGGCCAGTGCATCCGCAAGCCCCGCAGAGCCGACCCACAGCACGCGCATTTCCGAAGCGAGCAGCGCTTCTGTCACCCTTTGCATATCCATCTGGTCGGAGGCGTCAAAGACGATCAGACGCATGCCCGCCGCATGCTGATTCACGATTTCGGCCATCAGCCTGTCGCGATTGCTCCGAACCGTTTTTACATCAATGTGCCCCACATCCCGATTCGCTTGTTTGCTCAAAAGAGTGGGCAGATGCGATTCGCTCACAGGGGATTTGGGATCGCGGGCAATTTCGGTGTCTTCGAGCAACACCTGGTTGATCAAGTGATATCCGCCGATCGTCGTCCGGCTGTTGGCCGGATACGCCGGAATGATGGCCGCCAAATCAAACGGACCGCTGTCCATCAGCGCGTTGATTTCGATCCCCACATTCCCCCGCAGCGTAGAATCGATCTTCTTGTAGACGCATGGGATCGTGGAGAGATGCAAATCCGCAGCCAGCCCCTTGCTTTTTGCATACGCTTCCGCCGGATCAAGCGACCTGGTCTCCGCGTTGATAATCCAGACATCAGCCGCTTGTCCACTCTGCTGTTCCGCCGGATCAAACAGCGATACGGTCCGAAAGCCCTTCTTTGCAAACTGCACCCCCGTATCGTTTGCTCCGGTCAAATCGTCCGCGATAACGACTATCCTAGCCAATCAAACAATCACCTCTTTACCGCATGGCACCCGTTCGAGTCGATCACCTCTTCAGCACCTCACACAGCTTCATGTGTTGCATAATTAAAATAACTTAATAAGTTGCAAAATTCAATACTTAATTTACGTTTTTACCGATTCATTTTGCAACATTTTAATAAAACTGCCGATTGGCATAACAAAAAGCAACAAGCTGTCTGCTCGTTGCTTTTTCATTTCTTTCCGTCTATTCGCTCGTCGCCTGCTTTAATTTTCTCCACAGCGTCGAACGGTTGATTCCCAGTCGCTTTGCCGCTTCCGACTGGTTCTGCCCCTCCTCCTCCAGCACCCGCCAGATCACTTCCCGCTCGATTTCCTCCAGCGTTTTGCCGCTGATGTCGATTCCGCTTCCCATGAAGGGTGCGTCTGCCGTCTTGCCAAGCTCGGTTATGATATGCTCCACTTCCATTCGCTCGATGAAAGGACCCGTTGCGGCAAGGCACATTTTCTCCACAACCGATTTCAACTCCTGAATATTTCCGTACCAATCGGCCCGCTTCAGCAAATGCAGCATCTCCGGGCGCACCCCGACGATCTGTTTGCCTGATCGGGCATTGAAGGAGGCAATGAACCAGCGCACCAGATCGGCGATGTCTTCTTTTCGCTCGCGCAATGGCGGAATCGCAAGAGAGAACCCGTTGATCAGATGAAAAACATCTTCGCGGAAGCTGCCTTCCTCGATGCAGCTCTTCAAGTTTCGCGCGTTGGCGCAAATAATCCGCACATCGACGGGAATCGGCGATGTACCGTTGATTCGGCTTACTTTCTTTTCCTGCAGGACATTGAACAGCATCGCCTGAATGGATAGCGGAAGCTTGCCGACGGCATCGATGAACAGCGTGCCGCCATGCGCCATTTCAAACGCCCCTCGCTTGCTCAGCGGCCCCTCGCTCCCGAACAGCTCCAAAGATAGCTGCTCCTCCGTATAGGCCTCGCAATTGATAAAGACAAACGGAAAATCCTTGCGCCGTCCCGCATTGTGGATCGCCTGGGCGAAACTTTGCTTGCCTGTGCCCGGTTCGCCGTAAATGACCACCGGCAGCTCCATTTGGCTTGCCTGCATCGCTATTTTCAGCGTCTCTTTCATTTTGTCCGAGCCTGCCACAAGCTGGTTGAAATGCATGCTGGCCCGGTGCTCGAAGCCCGTGATCGACTGGCGAATCAGCGACTCCGCTTTTTGGATCCGGCGTGCCGGGGAAATGATTGCGAACCCGCCTTCCTCACACTCTTCCACCAGCAGCGTTTGCTTGGTGAGCAGCACTTTTTCTCCATTTAACGAGACGATTTCCTCTCTAGACCCCTCTGACGTATCTGGCACATTATCCAGATTCAACAGCGGATGAAGCTGGTCAACCTGCTTTTCGAGCGCGTGCTCCCTTCTGATCCCGAACAATTCCTCCGCCTGCTGGTTAAAGGCAAAGACGCGACCCTCCCGGTCAGCGGCAACGACGCCTTCCGGAAAGCGCTGGATGATCGCCTCCAACCGTTGCCGCGCCGCTTTTTCGCGCCGGGTGTAGTACGCCATATGAACAGCCTCGGAAATCGACTCCATCACCGCTTCCTTCCCGGAAGTAATCAAAATCGCCTGCAAGCCCATCCTTGTGGCCATCGACGTGGAGATCACGTCGCCGATAATCACCTGGACGCCTTGGGCCAGCGCATGCTTCAACCCGTTCTCGATCTCTTCCTCCTGATCAATCGGAAAGAAGGTCAGATTCATATCCAGGAGCGTTCCGATCGCATCGGCTCCCTGGATCGTGTTCAAGTAGCTCATCAGGCCGACTTTGCCGGCGTAGCCCTTGACCAGCGTCAGGGTGCGGAGAATGTCGTAGCCGGAAATTTTCACTTCCACCACCGGCAGATTGCAATGCTTTCGGAGCAGGCGAGCGGTCGCCCCTCTGCTGATGATCACATCATATCCGTTCTCTTCAAGGCTTTTCGCCAATGCCAAACCTTTGTACAGGTCGCCAACTTCCACATCCAGTCGAGCGCCGCTTGTCATTTCCTCTTTTACTTCGAGAAAAACATCGCGCATCCCCTGATAAGGGGCAATCACCAGGATACGAGTCAAGAAAAATCCCTCTTTTGCGCAACACATCACAATATTCCATGTTGCAATTTGATACATATAGTGTACAGGAAGTGCTTTTCCCTTTTCAATAGGGGAGGGTCATTCTCTCAACGGAAAAGCATAGAAAAAGGCACGATTCTTTCCGCACCGCCTGCGAAAAGAATCGTGCTTTTTAGTTGTACGCGATTTGCGACTCCAGCATATAGTTGACAAACACATCGGCAAACGCCTCTGCCGTATTGTAGCACTCCTCCAGCGTATTGTTGGTTCCGCCAAATTCCAGCAGCAGACTCCCCCCGGAAATAGACTGATTATACTCGCCATTCCCCTGGTTCGCACCCTTTAGAATAATTCCGCGCGACAAGCCGGGGTACGCCGCCTCCAGGCGGGCGTGCAGATTTTCCGCCAGCTTCTTGTTCTCGAGATAGTTCGGATTGGCCGTCCCGATCACAAACAAAATGCGCGAATACGTTTTGCCGTTCAAGGTAAGGGCTACCTTGCTGCGGGGCTCGTCGCTGTCGCGGTGGATGTCGAAAATGTACTTGAGGTACGGACTCGTCGCGGCTGCCGCGCTTACCGCTTTGTACGATTCCGAATAGGAGAGCGAATAGCTTTTCTTTTGCTCCGCAAGCTTTTGCGCGAAGTCGTCCTGATTGGCCATCGTGGGAATGCCTCTGGCCTGCAGCAGCTCGCCCAGCCGTTTTCCAACCAGCGTAATGTTGATCACAGGGTCATCCACGGAGCTGCCTTTCGTGTTCCTTGCCACATTTCGCCAAGACTCGCGGTTATGCGTGTGGTAAATGTAGACAGTCTCATTTCCGACCATGCCATGGTTGTAGCCTACGCCGGAGCTGATGGTCCCATTTGCCGGCTGACCTCCCGATTGGATAGGCTCGACGACCCAACCGGCAATATAGGCGGTCGTATTGTCACCGCGACGGATGACATACCAGTCAGCTTCTGTCTGTACGATCGGGTAGACTTCCCCGGGTTGAACCGTTCCGATGACCGCGTAATCGGTTCCGGGGCCTGACCGCAGATTGGTGTCGGGATTTTTTACGCGAATGGACGCTTGAGCTTGTCCAGCCGTATTCGGGATGCTTATCCCTGCTCCAGGACTGCCGATCGGCTGTCCCTGTCCAGTCTGCCCCCCTGCATCAGGATTAAAAATGTAGGCAAAGACCCCGTTGAAATTGATTTTGTACCAGCCCTCTGCATATCCGTAATGATTGATTGTCATCCCTGCATTCAGCTCGCCGATCACAGGACTCGAAAAATTCGGCTCGCTGAATATCACGAGGCCTTCCCGCAACACGATTGTGCCCGACCCTTGTCCATTGCCTGGCGCAAATGAAGGTGGCGGAGCAGCCGGGACAACAGGTGCTGTTGGCGGCACAGGTGTTTGGGTTTGGACGGGCGGCTGGGTCGTCACTGGTGGCTGCGAAGTCATCGGCGGCTGCGTCGTCATTGGAGTTTGCGTTAACGCTGGCGGTTGCGTTGTCGCCGGAGCTTGCGTCAGCACTGGCGGCTGGGTCGCCGCCGGAGTCTGCGCAGGCGCAGGTGTCGGCTTCGGTGCCGGAGCAGCTGTTTCCGTCAAGAAGCGTGCATTCACCCAGCCGCTCACTTTGTCAGACAGCTTGATCTGTGCCCAATCTCCTTGCTTTTTGGTTTGCAAATACACGCCGTTTTTGTCGATGATCTGCAAGATTTGTGCAGCTGCATTCGGTTCAGCCCGAACATTCAGCATGTCTACATTGCTCTTTACATATTTCACCTGCGGGATGTCTATCATTTTGACGTATTTATTGATGACCCAGCCCGTTTTCCCATCCGCGAGCTTCACCTGTGTCCACTCTTTTTGCTGCTTAATGATCGGCAGCCGCGCAGCTTTGGTGATGGTTCCGACGATTTGGGCAGTTGTACCCGGAGTACTGCGAATATTCAGCTGATCAACAGCTACCTCGACATGAGTAGCCGCTTGCGCCCACGATGGAGGCAGCAGCAAAAACAAAAAACAACCAGCGATCAAAGCGACTTTTATTCGTGCATGCAACAATCTCGTTCCCCTCTGTTCGAGTATTCAACATTGGAAAATGTATCCTAATCATATGAATTTCTAGATTCATCTACATTTTCCTGCACCGTGCGACATTTTTTGTCTGTAAAATGGAACAGAATGTCGCAAAGACGAGTTCCCTCCCCTCTTCTCCACTCTTTGCACACGACTGTTTCAACGACGGCAATATATAAAAGCCGGAGCCAAACCATCTGAATGGAGTCCATAGATAAAAATAAAGTTTTTTGTCACACTTTCCGCTTCGGCCGGATCGTTCTTAGTAGGAATAAATAATGAGGTGAAACGATTGAACGACTTGAAAACCCTGCCGATCACGCTCTCGAGGAGCCGGGAAGCGACCCTCAGATGGCTGATGCAGCAATACGGGGAAAACGTGTACCATCTGCTCTGCCTGACGGTCAAAAACCACGCGGTGGCGGAGGATATCACACAGGAAACATTTATCAAAGCGTATCGCGCCTTGGATTCATTTCGCGGCGAAGGGGACATCAAGCACTGGCTGTTCAAAATTGCCATGAATGAAGCGAAAAAGCACTTTCGCTCCTGGTCTTTCCGCCATATTTGGACGGTAGTGGATGAACGTTTGGGCAGCATGCTGGATCAGGAGGCGAAAGACAGCGTCGAGGAGGAAGTGGAAAACAGGCTGAATCGGGAAGACACCTTTCAAGTGGTCATGACTCTTGCCCCCATGTACAGGCAGGTCGTCATCCTGCACTATTACGAGGATTTGACGATCAAAGAGATGGCCCACATCCTGGGCGTGTCGCAGGAGGTTGTCCGGACCAGATTGAGCCGGGCGAGAAAGCAGTTGAGGAAGATTTTATCCAAGGAGGCCGAAAGATGAAGGAAGATCGCGTATGGAGAGAATTTGCCGAATCAGCCAAGCAGGAGCTTCGTCAAAAATATCCGTTCCGCCTGTCCGAGCTGGAAGCCAAAGTGATGGACAAGGTGCAGAAGCGAACCCGGCTGCACCTGTGGAAGAGGACCGCGTTGCTGGCCGGAGCCGCCGTTTCCTGCGCTCTCGTATTTGCCATGTGGAATCCGCTCAGACTCGGAGGCCTTTTCGAGAAGAACAGCTCGGTCCAGTCAACGGCGAAATTCGAATGGCAGACACCTGACGAAGGCTTTATCTATGCCCTTAACAACGGCTATCCTATCCTTCCTTCGGTGAAAAAGGAGCAAAACGATTACACCGTCGAAGTCAAGGATGCCATGGTCGACCAGCGCAGAATCGTTTATACGATGCTGATTTCCGGAGAGAAAATCGAGGAAATCGCGAGAGAAAAAGACAAAGAGAAAAAAGCGGACCTTATCTATAGAGAACTCTCTACGAATGTCGGCGAACTCGGGACAACAGGGGGTATATCCACAGAATGGAAGCAGATCGACGGTTCCCACTATCTCATCTACAAAGCAAGGTTTATTGTGGATGATATGGACACGATCCTGAAACAAGCGAATCCGGTCCTGCCCGTGCAGTTCGTAAAGCAATCCCATAATGGCGATGATGTGCTCGTGGAAGTCCCGCTGACGTTGCCGGAAGAGGTGGTCTCGGCCAAGAAAAGCATTCAGCCGACAGCCACAGATCGGCCCCAGCTCGGGAAACAAGACCTGCTTCGCGAACTCATCGTTAAAGAGATAGAATTGACGCCGACCCTTATGCGGGTGCAGGTACAGGCAAAAACGAAGGACGGTTTTGAACTTCAGAGCCTGTCAAATCCCCGCTTAGTGGATGATCAGGGGAAAGAGTACAACCCTATACCTGAAAATAAGTATTCCCCACTCCGAAGGTATGGGCACACGGCTGAATACTTCTATCTTGATATGATTCCTTCCTTGTATTTTGGCTCCGGTCCCAAAGAGCTGGCTCTGAAGTTTGATGGTGCCCTCGTTTCAACCCTCAAGACGGGCAGCTTTACGCTGGAGCGAAACGGGAAATTCCCGATGAAAGCACCGTTTGGAAACAAGAGCAGCCAAATCCTCCAGGTTTATTACAAAAATCAAAAGCTTCACGTGGTACTGCCCGGGGAGTTGCTGACAGAAGAAACCCGCTTGAAGGTGGACGGAGTAGATTACGACGATGAAGTTTTTCAAGACGGTGCCTTTATACGCACATACCCTGTTCCGCAAAAGGATGTTTATCAGGTCGAGACGCAGAGAAACGATGTTCAGAAAATCGACATGGATGGGCTCGTTCCCATTATTGGCGGCAAATAAAGAATGCGGGTGTTCTGTACGACGATGCCCCCCACCTTCCGAGGCGGGGGGTGTTTTTTTAAGGGGCGAAATGCTAAAAAAGCTGGATTCTCTAGGGCCTAGTCCCCTATTTTCGCCATCTCTCCCTATCTTCTCGCTACCTTTTCCCATAAATACTTGACCGCGAATTTGAAAAACGGCCCATTCCATCCCATATACACACCGAAATTATTCAACTGGGCAACATGTCCCAACATGACAAAACGCGCAAATCGGGCGTGCTTCCCTTTTGGAGCTTGCAGTCTTCCGTTGATCCGAAGCGTGCTCCAGCCCCACAGATGATTGAAGCAGTAATTCAGCGCTTCGGAGGACAATTCGACATCGCAATCGACCGGATTTTGCCGGATTTCTTCCAACCCACGTGCCAATGAAAAGCGGAGTGCTTTTTGGCAGTCCGGCAAATAAAAGATCACAGGCCTTGCGATTCGCAAAAACAACCGGTTGTTCCTACTGTTTATGACTTCTTTACATCTTTCACTGCTCTTGAACAATTCCTCCCATCCTACCTTCTCAGAAGCAAGAAGAGCAGGTGCAGCGGCCATCGTTTTGTAGTCTTCCGCATAAAGCGCAAGCGCTTTGCTGCTGTCGTGCTTTTCATCAGGAATCCATGTATCGCCGGGGTACAAAATGACCGGAGTCGCGTCCGTTTCCTCCCGGAGCAAACGGTACACATCATCCACTTTATTTATGGCATCGTTCATGTAATAGTTTTCCTCATGGCAAAACCAGGCAAAGCTGGCGAAGGGAATGACGTATTTCGGCTGAAAGATTTCCACCTGCTTTTTTACGCGTCCCAGCTTTTCCGCTGCCCGCCTCTGGCGGAGCGGGAAGTCTTCCTTGTTTCCTGCCCAGCCGGCATAGGAGAACTGGGTCCACAGTATGTCAACGTTGCCGACATGCTTTTGGATGTCCTTCGCTTCCTTTTCCGTGCCGACCTCGCAGTCATTGAGGTTCAAAATCGTAGTATCCTTTGTCTTGATGCACAGCCAGGAGTCTCCCACAGGATAGGGCCTGCACAAGACCGACACCCCGGGAGCCAGCGTATGCCACTTGTCCGGATGCAATTCGATTACCTCCCGGAAGCCAAATGCTTTGCACCAGTCTACCACTTTTTTATCCTCCGTTTTTTGATAGAGGATGGTTATGCGTTTGCGTTGTTCTTCAGGAATTCTTCGCAAACTGTGCGGATGAAAATGATCCGGATGCTCGTGCGAAAACCAGATATGCGTAATGTCCGCAAATGCCTCTGACGAAAAGCGCGATTTGGCCAACAAGCCCCAGCCATTATCGAAAGCGGTTCCCTCCAGCCAAGGATCCGTCATTACTTTGATTTTGTCGTACTCCCATACAAAAGACGCGTGGTTGACCATCTGAAAATTCATGCGAACTGTTCTCCTTGTAAGTAAGCTTGTTTTCAATAAGGATGATCCTGCCCGAGTGGCGAGTGTGACACGCATCCTCTCATTTTTTCGGGTTACATGCGAGGCAAGTCATGACAACGCCTCGTACAAAGGATTTTCCTGCCTGTTCCTTTTCCGAAGCTGTGTCACGATTTGTCCGTCGGCAGGATCATTACAAGTGAACAGCACGCAAACAATCGAAAGGAAGATTGGACATGAACAAGCAATCACTCATCACCGTAAGCATGGCAGCGCTGTTGTTCTCGGCAGCGTCCCCTCTCGCAGCAGTCAACGCTCAAACAGGCAAGGCGTTGGCCGCCAGCCAGCTTCAAGCCATCACGATTGATCAGGTAATCGAGGAAATCGGAAAGAAACAGCCTGTACCGCTCTATCTGGAGGCTACGCTTACCGCAAAGAAAACCGAGAAGAATCGAGAAATCACAATCGTGAAACAGGCGAAAACATGGGACAACGCTGCAAAAGGAGAATGGCGGCAGACCGTCACAGATGGAAAAAAAGTGAAGCATACGGTAGGCAAGGCAGGGCAGGTGACGGAGTATCAGGAAGGAGGAAGAGCCCTGGAATATGCGGCGAAGGTAGTCCCCTACCATAGCCAAATCACCAAGGCCAAGCGTGAATTGCAACGGTTGAAAGCAGCGGCACCCGGCGCTAAAACGGCGATCGCGGTAAAGGAAGAAACGCTGCTTACACGCGCCGTCTACTATATTACGAAAACAGAAGAACTGACGATTGAAGGAATGGCTCACACGTATGCAGACGAGCTGTGGCTGGACAAAGAATCCGGAGTGCTGCTCAAACGGACATACACCCACAACAATGCACCCGTTTTCCAATACGCGGTAGACAAAATAGACTTGAAGCCGGTATTTGACGATAAAACATTTGTGCTGGACCTGCCGGCGCAAATAAAGCCGAGCACATTTCCCCAAGGGCTGGAAAAATCGCTGGCCGATCTGGTGAAGCTGATGCCGGAGCTTGAGCAGTACAACGATTTTGATGACTTAGGCGTCGAGGGCGACCTCCATCTTGTGAAAATGTACGAGGTCCAGGAAGATATATACAATGGCTTTGCTCCGCGATCGGAAGCTATCGTCGCGTTTGACCTCAGAACCGGTACTTTGAACAAGGCAATGTTCTTTAGCCTCGACTGGCCGTCCGACCAGCGCCCCGCTGACAAGCTGGCAAAGGAGAAGGCGGAAGCATTCTTGAAGCAGCTGTTTGGCGATCAGGCTGCCAACTATAAGGCAGCCGAGAAGGTTGAGGAGAGCGGCATTGGAACCATCGTGGAAGACAAGGAATTCAACTGGGCGACAGCAGACGTGACGTTCCACCCCCAGAACGATCCGAAAGGAAAAAGCATTACGATTTCCGTTGACAAAGCTGGACACGTCGTCGGATTAGCCTATTCGATCTGACAAGTGGCTGAAACGTTGACGAAAGACACAACGTGCAACAAGGCTTGGGGACTTCAAGGCCCCTTGTCGCCGCCCAGGCGCAAGCCGACTCCTGTGATCTGCAGGAGTCGGCTTTTTTCGTTCATCGCATCCAAATGAACGATAACCCAAGATTGTTATCTTATCGTTTCTTTCTGCGAACATTCGTAAATATCGCGATCGTTTGTATCTTTTCATCCTTTTATGTAAAATAATGAAAAACAAGAGGAGTAGAAACCATGAACAAGCTTGAAAAAATCATTGTCCTCGTTTTTAGCTTTCTTTTCTTCCCGATCGGATTGATCATGTGGATTGTTTCAATGGTAAGCAAAAACCCTGATGTGAAAAAAATCGGTCGCACGGCTTTATACGCCGCTTGCTTGTCTTTCTGTATCCAGATTGCTATAGGGATTATGAATTTCATTGTAAGTTAGAAAAACGCACTTACGTTCGTGTTTATCAAGAAGGGAGGATTCATGCAGATACTGAAATTGCTGTTGATTCTTTTTTGGACGGTTACGATCTATTCGCTGGCAAGTGCCTTATCGGGTCATGCGACTGATAGCCGGCTCTCGGCAATTTCATGGATTTTATCGCTGATCGCATCAACGCAGCTAGTACGAATGTTCACGGATGGCAAGGACCGGTGAGGTGTTTGTATGGGCTCACGATGAACAAAAAAACTGAGCCCGGCAACATGCCGAACCCAGCAGCTTGGATAGGATTGTTTCAAGCTGTTTCCTCATCGAACAAACTGCGTCTACACCGCGTACATTGTCGGCCAGAAGTACTCTACACCTTCCGCGTACAAGAATGCCTGGAACTGTTGCAGCTCTGCGGGCGTATTGCGGACAGCGCGGGGAGTCAGACCGTACTCCAGGCAGTACGCCGCCAAATACCCGGCAACCTCGCCGACGTTCCACTCTACCGGATGGAGACGGAAGCAGCCATTGGTTATGTGGGTGACGCCAAGGTTTTTCGCCGCAGGCAAAAGGTTGTTGACTCGCACGGGTATGAGGCTGCCCAGCGGAATTTGGAACGGGTAGGTTGAGACGTCGACGTAATTGCGGTTTGCGGTGCTCGGATGCAAATCGATCCGATAGCTCCCGACCCCGATGGAATCGTGGAATTCTTCCGCTTTACCCGTTAGTCGGCATGCGGCGCTGACATGTTGCTCCAATACGGTGAATTCCGCCTTGATCCGGCGGGACTCGCGAATGTACGGGTACATCGCAAGCCCATCCGCTGTACCGACTACATCCTTGCGCAATCGCAGGCCTGGATACCCCTGCCCCCCATCCGGGCGCGGCGCCTCCGTTTGCATCCAGTACAGAAGAGACATGCTGAGTTGTTTCGCCAGGTAGAGATGGCGTTGCCGCTCTTCCTCAGACACATCGATAATGGAGCCTAGCCAGTAGTCGTTTTGCGGCCAGTTGACGAGGGAGACGCCGCTTTTGTACAGACCGTCCCGGAAATTTTTCGGATCCGCGATCTGGCGATACGTGAAGAGCGGAAAATACTCGGTTCCCGGGAACAGCTCATATCGTACAGCTTCCGTGGTGTCCCGCGGATTGGAGCCTGTCCAGTTGAGCAGCTTGTCCGGCCAGAAATCCGGTTTGTAGCTTCTCCAGAAGTCGTACGTTTCCGGCCTTTCGATCCTATGATCTTCGCCCTCCAGATAATCCATGGCGAAGCAGTACGTAAACGCCTGAATATCGTTTGGCTGCGGCGGGCCGTCGACGGCGTTTGGCTCGCCTGTCTCCTCCACTGATTCTGCTCCGAGTACATATTCCACGCCTGCTAGTGGAAGCACGTCGCCACATTCGGTAGCATCCAGGAAATAAGGAGCCGCGAGTTCGATATGCTCATGATGTCTTGTATCTTCTACAACGATGGACAGCACCTCATCGCCGTCCACACAGACGGAATGAAGCTTGTGGTTGGTCAGAACAGTCAATCTGCCACTGTTTATATAGGGAGCGAGCATCTGATAAAAAACAGCCAGAGCAACACGCGGCTCGTGGCAGAGACGGCTTACGGAGCCATTGCCGGGGTTCAGATTGGGAATCGCTCGGGCTTCGGCTGTCATAGGATAGTGGCTGCGGTAATAATCGCGCACACTGTTGCGGAATGTGCGGTAGCTTCGCGTGCAGCCAAACTGTTCAATCCATGGGTGCTCATCCGGCGGCACTGCTTGACTCGTAAATTGACCGCCAATCCACTTTGTTTCCTCCATCATAATGACAGACTTTCCTGATTTAGCGGCGGCCAGAGCTGCTGCACATCCGCCGGTGCCTCCGCCAATAATCACAACATCCGCATGAAGTTCTCTCATTCTTCCCCCTCGCTTTCTCCAGTTTTTGAGTGCTTTCTACTTATAGTTACGATGAATTACCAAATTATGTTTCATTAATTATAAAATTTCCTTTTTCTGCTTTTCTTCGAGAAATAAGTAGATCCAATCGGAACACGCTAACGGTATCCTGCCACCTCTCCAAAATAAAAGCAAAACCCCCTGCTTTGACAGGGACGCAGATTGCTAGAATGTGTTATTTATTTAGAAGCTTGTGCGAACGCTAACAGAAAAAACCCCCGGATGATCCGAGGGTCGTTGATGGAAGTTTTCATGTTTGCTAAATGTTTCTGCTGTAAACATTAGATTCTCCGGCACGCTTGCCTCCTTCGACAATCATCCGGAAAAAATACAAGCCCGAAGCGCGATCGGGGAGTCGGATATTCAGATAGCTTGTAGTGGATGTAACAGGTCTGTCGGTCTCTGCATCTACCCATATATCCTGGTCTGTCGAGTACTGAAATCTTACCGAGGCAGCCCCAACAGGCTCCGAAAAGGTTAAAAAAACCCATACGGAACCATTCGCACTTTTCGTTACTCCATCTGCTCGCAAATTTGAAATTGGCGTTGGTTCTTCGCTTTTCCCGACTTATCTCCTCTAAAGGTGAGGAGCTTCGTTCGAGCCTACACCGTGCGGGCGACTTTCATCGCACACGGCGTTCCATCAACGGATAAGAAGACTATACAACGGGCAAGCCTAGCATAGACCAGCTTCAAACAGTTGTCTGCTATCGAAAGTTAATTTTCTCTGAAGGAACGACCTTTTTTCCAGTCATTACATTTTTACATGCATTACACTATTTCAATATACCCACATACTCTTTCCAAGGTCCCACATCCGCTCTGTATCTTTCAGCCATTACCCGTACGATTTGAGCTATATGTGTTAAATCGTGAACAACCCACGTAGACAGCAGTTCTCTGACCTTCACTACACCGAATGCGGGGTGTGAGCCAGTTAGATTAAGCTGCGATTCCGATTCAACAATCTCCTTTAGTTTGGTGATATTTTGCATCCGAATCGTTTTAAATTCCAGCAGCTTTTGTTCCATCGATCTTTCAAGCTTTTCATTTAAGTGCGAATAACGGTCAAACGGGGGAAATGGTTTCCCCTCTCCTTCCTGAAGCATAAATTCCAGCCTCGGTATCCAATTACGTTTTTCTCCCTCTATCAGGTGCTCAATCACTTCAGAGACGTTCCATGTTCCTTCGCCTTCATTGCATTGCAGCCATCCATTGGATACACCGGACAAAAAATACTCCAAAGCCTGTGGCGTTCGCTCGAGAATTTCAATGGCTTCTTTTAGATTAAAATTCATAGACTTGCTCCTTTCTTTACTTACTGTCGAGGACTCTCTCCTTTCTTCACGTGTCTGCTCATGTAGTACTTGTCGCTGTTACGAATGGAAGAACAATGAAGTCGTTCCCTCAGGTCCTTCCAGAGTCCAGTGTTTACCTGCAAAGAATGGTGCAACAAAACCAATTCATAATTTTTGTCGCTTGCAGAGAACGGATTCAAATCCTCGGGCAGAAACTTTTCCGTATTGCGCAAATAAATGATTTTGTCTTTGTGCAAACTGGCGAGAAGAATATACAACCATATCCTCATGCTCTCCGGCAAAAACCAGAGAAGCTTGTGTTACAATAACACAAAAACTGTTTCACAAGGAGAAACCATGAACCGATATTTGCTCATAACCAATCGAACCGAAAGCTTCAATTCAGCCGACATTCCCGGACATTACGAACATTTGGAACAATTAAAGAGAAGCAACCGCCTCGAGCTATACGGACCTTTTAGCGATGTTTCGGGCGGGGCATACCTTATCAAAGCAGAGTCGCTGGAAGAAGCCATTGCCATCGGAAACGCTGACCCCTTAATCAAATCGGGTTCTTCTTCCTTGACCGTAAAAGAATGGATGACCAAGTAGCATAGCTTCCCTGTTAAAACGTCTGTTTTGGAGGCGTTTTTTCTTTTTAAAGAACCAAACCAAGCATTTCAGCGTTTCAAGCAATTAAACGTTCTCCTGCAGCATTTGCACAAACTTCAAATCTGCCGGCGCAAACGAATACTCTTGAAGTTCACTGGGATGTACCCAACGAAACTCATCATGATCTGTCAGGACGATTTCACCGCCAGCATATTTCGCTTTGTATGCCGTCAAACGAATAGGAGTGGAGCCGTAACGATGATCGTTCACGCCAAAGAGCTCGTACGGATCGATTTCAATATTCATCTCTTCCAGCAATTCCCGTTTCAGGCAAGCCTCAACGCTTTCTCCCTCCTCGATTTTACCGCCGGGAAATTCCCACATTCCTTCCTGAGACTTTCCCTTTTTACGCCTTGCAATCAATACTTGCCCTTGTTCATTTCCAATAATAGCTGCGGCTACCTCAATCATCTGTGTCACGCCCTATAACTTTTTGCTGCTGGCACAACCGCGAGCAGCTCGGAATTCCCTTTATACTGGTATTATCTGTATTTCATTCTTGCCGAATTCCATGTTTATTTCAAGCTTGTTTTCTAGACGAAATCCTTTCCTGTCCCGGTATAAAAGGAACCTAAAACGTTGGAGGACCCAATCAAAGAAGGTTCTTCCCCCGCTCTCCAGAGCATTGTTGAAAACAAAAAATCCTTCCAGCCGGACAATTTCCAGCATGGAAGGACTTTATCGTCATCTTATTTGAACAAATTGATCGTCGTAATAATGATCGGCATGCCGAACACATCTATCAGAAAGGCCCCTACAATCGGAACGACCAGGTAAGCTTTTCGCGAAGGCCCAAAACGTTGGGTCACTGCAGCCATATTCGCCATTGCGTTTGGCGTAGCGCCAAGGCCGTGTCCGGTAAACCCTGCGACCATTACTGCGGCGTCATAGTTTTTGCCAAGCAAGCGGAACAAAACGAGAGCGCCGAACAGAACGATAAAGACGACTTGTACGAAGACGATCACAAGCATTGGCAGCGCGAGGCTGGCCACTTCCCACAATTTAATACTCATAAGTGCCATAGACAGGAAGATGCCAAGCGTCACATCGCCAATCAGATTGATGCTCTTCATGTCGATTGCATCCGGTTTGAATTTATCGACTATGTTTCGCACGATGACCGCCACGAACATGGCTCCCACATAACCCGGCAGAACAAAGCCGGTTGCCGACGAGAACAGCTCTCCCAGGTACGTTCCCAATGCCATGCAGAATGTAATGAGTAGGACCTGGATGAAGAACGTATTTGTCGTAATCGGTTCGACCTTTTCCTCTACTTGTGCAGCTCCCTCTTCCGTTTCGGTTGGCTTTAGGTCGTATTTGGACACCAGATACTTTACAGTCGGTCCGCCTACCAACCCGCCGGCTACAAGACCAAAGGTAGCTGCCGCAATCCCGATAGCCAACGCCGATTGAATCCCCATATCTTCAAGCGTTTGTCCAAATGCGCCTGCCGCTCCGTGTCCGCCTTCCATGGAAACCGCCCCTGCCATCATCCCGATCAGCGGATGAATGCCGAACAGCGAAGCCAAGGAGACGCCGATCACGTTTTGCATCAAAGCGAGGAATCCGCAGGCAATCCAGTAAATGACGAGCAGCTTGCCGCCCAATTTAATGAGCTTGAAGCTCGCTCCCAGTCCTACCGTCGTAAAGAACGTGAGCATAAACAAGCTTTGCAGCGAAGTATCCAATGTAATTTCCAAAATTCCTGTCGCCTTCAGGGTCGTTGCGATGATGGCAAACAACAGTCCTCCTACAACTGGTGCGGGAATACAGAACTTTTGCAGGAATCCGGCCTTTTTTACGAGGAAAGTTCCCAATACGAGCAGAGCTACTGCGAGAAAAATCGTGGTTACTTGATTAAGTGCCAACGTCATAGTTGTCTCCCCCTAAGAATCTCATGATGACTTCATTTGTCAGATAAGCACCTAATTTTACGGTTCTGCCGTTTTCGTCCAAGACTGGATTCACTTCGCAAATATCAAAAGAAAGCGTTTTCTTATGAGCTGCAACTGTGCGGAGCAAGCTTCGGACAACCATCGGCGTCAATCCAAAAGGCGATGGAGCGCTGACTCCCGGCGCAAACGCCGCATTGAACACATCGGTACAAAGCGTAAGCATGACATGGTCGTGTTTTTCGATGAATGCATGTAACTCGGTAGCGATACCGTCCATCCGGTCTCCGGTCATATCTTCCTCATACATGTACCGGACACCGAGTTCGTCTGCTTTGTCAAACAGCTCCTGTGTATTGCCGAAGCGCTGGATCCCAAGCACAAAATAACGGCTGTTTTTGTCCTGCTCCAGTATTTGCCGAAACATCGTCCCGGAGGAAGGCTGGCTTTCATAGGAGCGCAAATCGAAATGAGCATCGATATTAATGATTCCCAGCGAAGCATCTTTTCCGATATGTTTTCGGACGCCCAAATAATGTCCATACAGCGTCTCATGTCCTCCGCCCAAAATAATCGGGGTCATCGACTTCGCGAAAATAGCGGAGACGGCCCGGCCCAATTCTTCCTGGGCTTCTTCGAGCTTTTCGTTTTCACAGCGAATATTCCCCACATCGATAATACGGTTGCCTTCCTGAAGCTTCCAGGGAAGGCTTGCAAGCGCTTGCCGAATTGCGTTCGGAGCTTTGGCAGCGCCTATCCGGCCCTGGTTGCGCCTGACTCCTTCCTCGCATTCAAACCCGATAATGGCACATGTGCTGTCCGTGGAAGACTGCCACTTATCCAGGTCAACCAATTCCACAACCTGATGGTAGCGAAAACTGCTTCTTCTTTCCGTATGATCTGTCCGGCCGGTCCATACATCAGCTGAAACTTTCGTAGGCAATCTTTTCATCCTTTCTGAACCTTCTGAAGTAGATGTTGTTTTTTGATTATATAATGACATACTTATTATTTCTAATATATAATTTAAATAATTTTATAGTTTCAGGCTATAAATAGAGGTGGAAATTATTGTGGATATCAAACAATTGTATTACTTCGTGACCGTTTCCGATCAGTTGAGCTACTCCAAAGCCGCGCAAAAACTGCATATCTCGCAGCCTTCGCTGAGCAACGCCATTAAAAATCTGGAGCAAGAGGTAGGCTCTCCCCTGCTTGAAAGAAATACGCGAAAAATGGAGCTGACTGACGCTGGTAAAATTTTATATAAAAAAGCGATTTCGCTGCTTTCCCAGATGGATATGTTGAAAAAAGAAATGGAAGAAGTAAAGCTGACCGGCAGCGGGGAGTTAATCGTGGGGATCATCGAGTCGGTGAAGCATTGGATTCCGAAAGTGATCCACGAGTATCAAGGGCGTTATCCTTCCATTAACATCAAGCTGATCGAAGTGCTGGGCGGAAAAGCCGTGAAGGAGTCGTTGCGGAAGTATCATACGCATTTGCTTATTACGAACCAGTATGTAAATGAAGAGGATATCGAGTCAATCCCTTTGTATGATGAACGATTGGTGCTCGTGCTGCACAGGGATCATCCTTTGGCGCGGAAGGAAATCGTCCATTTGAAAGAGCTGGAAGGAGAGCCTTTTATCATTAGTACGGAAGGGTTTCAGACGAGGGAGGATATTTTAACGGCCTTTTCCATTGAGCAAGTGACTCCGCACATCAAGTTTGAAATTGAACGGTTTGAGACTGCTTTAACCTTGGTTCGGGAAAATTTGGGGGTTACGATTATTCCCGAGAATTATTTGGCTGAATCGACGGATGCTTCTATCGTTTGGAAGGAGATTGATTCGCCGGCATTGGAGAGGACGGTTTATTTGATGTATATGCGGAATCGGTATTTGGCTCCGGCGGTTCAGGCTTTTCTCCGGGGGATTCGGGGGAGGTTTGGGTGAGGAGTGAAGGGAACGGGAATCCACTTTCAGTAAGAAGATGCTCATTCTTCCGTTACCAAAGATTGCAGACAACACGAAACGGCCTTTCGTCCCATGGAATTCAGGACGAAGGCCGCTTTTTATTAATGTAATAGTCTACCTGGCAAGGGCCAGTTCACTGTGCAGACCAAGCGTCCGCGCTGTTGAATCATGAATTTCGTCAAGAAGCGCTGTGTTTTTCAGCAATGACAAGCCATAAGAGGGAATCATTTCTTTTATTTTCGGTTCCCACGCTTGCAAATGTTGCGGGAAGCATTTTTTTATTACGTCAAGCATGACGGAAACGGCGGTAGAAGCACCCGGAGAAGCGCCGAGCAATGCGGCTATCGATCCGTCAGCGGCACTAATCACTTCCGTACCAAATTGAAGCGTTCCTTTGCCGCCGGCAGCCGTATCCTTGATCACTTGCACACGTTGGCCCGCGACCACTATATCCCAATCCTCGCTTTTGGCGTTCGGGATAAATTCGCGCAATTCTTCCATGCGCTGTTCTTTCGACAACATCACTTGCTGAATCAAGTATTTTGTCAATGGAACGTTTTTTGCGCCCGCTGCCAACATCGTTAAGACATTGTTCGGTTTTACGGAGCCCAGCAAATCAAACATGGAACCGGTTTTCAAAAACTTTGGCGAGAAGCCGGCAAACGGTCCAAACAGCAATAATTTTTTATTGTCGATGAATCGTGTGTCAAGATGCGGAACAGACATGGGAGGAGCGCCAACCTTGGCTTTGCCGTACACCTTTGCGTGATGCTCCGCCACCACATCCGGATTTTTACACACCATAAACAGTCCGCTTACCGGGAATCCTCCAATATGTTTCCCTTCAGGAATACCCGATTTTTGCAGCAATGGCAGGCTTCCACCGCCGCCGCCGATAAAGACGAATTTTGCCGTATGGCGCTCGACGGTACCGCTGTCGACATTGCGCACTTTCAATTCCCACGAGCCGTCGCTCGCACGTTTTATATCATCCACATTGTGTTTGAACTTGATCTCGACGTTTTTGCTTTGCAAGTGGTCAAACAACATGCGTGTTAAGGCGCCAAAGTTGACATCCGTTCCAGAATCGATTTTTGTTGCCGCTACAGGTTCTTGCACTGTCCGGTCTTTCATAATAAGCGGAATCCATTCCATCAATTTGGCCGGATCATCGGAGAATTCCATTCCTCGAAACAGCGGATTGTTTGCCAGCGCTTCAAAACGTCTTTTTAGGAACGTTACATTTGTTTCCCCTTGTACGAAACTCAAATGAGGCAATGGCCTGATAAAGTCCTCTGGATTGCGAATCAGATTGCTGTTTACAAGATAAGACCAAAACTGTTTGGATACCTGGTACTCTTCATTAATTTTGATCGCTTTGCTAATGTCTACGGAGCCGTCCGGCTTTTCGACGGTGTAGTTTAGCTCGCACAGCGCTGAATGTCCCGTTCCCGCATTATTCCATTCGTTCGAGCTTTCCTCTCCTGCGCTTCCGAGCTTCTCAAACACTGTAATGTTCCAGTCCGGTACCAACTCTTTCAGCAGTGTACCCAAAGTTGCACTCATGATTCCGGCACCAATTAAGATAACGTCTGTTTTGGTTTGTCTGTCGCTCATGTTTACCGTCCTACCTCGCTAATATTTGAAGAAAAGATGTAGGCGCTCCTGCTTAGACTCCACAACAAGCCAAGGTGCTACCTATTCACACACCTTTTCTGCATAAATGATAACCTAACTAATAGTGTATCACTATTATATATAGAATAAAATATTTGCTATTAAATGGATTGCAAAATGCTATTAAAAAGCCGGGAAATTTCGGCAATGACATACTGTTGCCGATAAGAAGCGAGAAGCTGTCCACGGGTCAGCTTTCGAATCTCGGGAGAATATGTAAATGAGTGCCTGATCCAGTAGAAATTGCTTTGCCAACGCCAACAGGTCTGTCTCGTTCATAGTTAAAACCTACCTTTCAGTAAATTCCAACCAAGAGAAATCGCACCGATCAAGGCGTCAATCTGCCCATTCCTGTTGTCTTCGTTTTGCTTCTAATTTTCCGCGATTCGGCTTTCCAACGGGGCCATGGTCCTTACTAGCTCGTCTAACCTTTATTCGCCGCCCTTGCGCTTTGCAGGGCGTAGATCGCCAGCTTCTCGGTTTGTTCTATCTTACCGGACATCACGGACCATTACTTAATCTCTGTTTCGATGCTCCCAATTTCTACCGGATTCTCGGTAGTCCTTTATGTAAGCCCTTTATTTCGTCCACGGCCCTTTCACCCTCCTCCCCCCTTCGGGCAATAAAAATAGTCCGATTAGTTCAATGCTCACTGTCTTCGTTTGTTAGAAAGCAAAGAAAAACCCTTAGAATTTTTAAGGGTAATATCTAAAGAATAGTTGATGAAAGTTACAAAGTTTTACTCAACAATACGGATCATTTACAACGGGCCATTTAACAGGAAAATGATCAAGCACAAGTCACAATTTGGTCATGGGCTGCCGCATTTGTAGCAGTTCTCCATGAAAAAAACGCTTCTCTCATTACGAGAAAAGGCGTTTACGCTACCTAGTGTCGGATAATACATATCACCCGATAATTTTGAGCCTTTTATCACTACATATTGTGTTCCAGTATCGTCCCGATTTTCATATGCATAAGCTTTCTCAAAACTATTCATCACATCCTTAAGGCTGCTTCCGATTCCAAATCCACGATCCGTTTTGATACCAGAGGGCTCGTTCACTTCAATTGAAACTACGCCTCCAGTTGGGGCATCTAGTGAAATATTCGGCCCCCCTGAGTGGTAAAACGCGATGTAGAGATTATACTCTTTGTAAAACCACAGCGGGAATGGCGTTGCAGGGAGAAAACTTTTAGCTCTCGGTTCACCAAGCAGGCTTAGAACAGTTTCCCGTGTATCACCGATATGAATTCCAGCAACAACAATATTCTCTACGCCTGAAATGTCGCGAGAAACTCGAACGATGGATTCCCAGAATCTTCTTCGATTCCAGGCAGTTGTAAGGCATTCCGAAAGTGTGGCATACATTAAAAACAAGGTATTCACGTTTGTCAGAAGACCGTTGCTCGCATCATGTAGGAACTGGGGTTGAAATCCCGTACCGTTAAGAAGTATAAGGCGACGACAAATTCGAAACACAACCTGCTCGTAGCGGAAAACGTCCTGAATCAATCGTTTGTTGCGGAAAAGCCCAACCAGGTCCGGATGGCGGACATTCCGACAGACGAAGGCTGGTTGTATCTCGTCAGTCTGGAGGATCTGTGCGGACGTAAGATCGTCGGATTTCAGATGCGCGAGCGAATGACCAAAGAGCTCTGCCTGAAGGCGCTGGATCAGGCGTATCGCCATCAGCGGCCAAAAGGAACCGTGTTGCATCATTCTAATCGCGGGAGCCAGTATCGAGTCGTTCCACAGCGTGCTGAAAAAAGAGCTCGTTTACCTGCACAAATTCAAAACCAGTAAAGAAGAAAAAGATTTTTGACGTGCTTTTACAATGGAAAAAGAATCCACTCCTCTATCGGGTATCTTACGTCCAATAAATACGAACGTACGCTCCGTTCAGCTGCGTAATTCTCTCGTTTAGGTGTCCAATTTATTGACGGAAGTCCATAACGTTGTTTCTGAACTTAAATTAGAAGAATACATTAAAAAGTGATTTTAACACCCAAATAATAATCACGAGAAAAATATATTCCAAAACTTTATATTGTAAAGTGGTTCTATTTTTAGAAAACATGTATTTAAAGAGCATGAAAAAAAGTATTCCAGTAGCAATTCCTAATAGATCGCTTATGCTAAAGATACCCATACCTCACCAGCTCCCCAACAAGATACAATCAGAAAGGGGAAGCAAATGTGCCTCCCCGTTAAATTATCACTTTACGACCCACTGTTTATAGGATACCGTTCCATCCTCTTCAACCTCAAAACGAACACGGTATTTCCAACTGTTGTCCTTACCTGTTTTACTAATGTAGATTAGCGAAATCTCTGTTCCTCTATTTGGAACTGGAGTGGAGATAATATCGCCCCAAAGTGGAATTTGCTCTTGTGTCATATATCCTAAAACAGCCATAGCATAGTCTGCATATTGAAACGGCTTTTCCCCTCTATCTTTGAGCTTTAATAACCGCGCCATATAAGGTATTTTACCACCGATCTGAAAACTGACGTACGTACCGTAACCTTCAGCTGCTCTCTGAGCAAACTGTCCAGAATATTGATTCCACCATGTTTGTGTAAAATTTTGGGTGTAGTAATACAAATCAGGTCGCTTCATCACTACCAGTTTTCCCTTATGAACAGTATACTCTACTGGTATCTCGTCGCCAATCCAAATCATTTTTGTTTTCTTCTTAATAACATCATCGCATCCACAATCTTCTTTTGAAGGTTTTATTGTTCTGTCATTATCGGGCCGTATATCGGGACTGTTCTTCCATGTCTCGTCAACAAAAGTTTCCGCAGTTTCGATGCCTTCTAAATCACTGATTACAGCGACGTTTCGATGTTGAGATTCCTTTGCGAAAGAGGTACAAGGTACTGCTAATAATACTGTACATAAAATAGACGCCATAAATTTCTTCATTATAATCTCCTCCATTTGGAATATTTTTCGTATTATGGATACATAATATAATTTACCACCTTTTTTTGGGAATGGGTATTTTTTCCTATTTTCTATTTTTTCCAATTTTAAATACTGAGTGGAATCATCTTTCAAGTAAAAGATGTCTTTCCTCGAACGAGAGAGACGTCACTGTGTCTACTCCAATAAACCCCAGCATTAAAATCCAGTTCCAATGGTTCGTTTAATAATGAGACTATTAGTTCTTTTTCCTAGATAGAGAGGGGCTGACTCGCTTCCTTGTATAGTCATCAACGCCTCGTATGACCCACCCCTGTTGTATATTGCACAATAGAAATGCCTACTATTGCAGCGTAAAAATGCTCAAGACAGATAACAAAAAAGGCACTTGTCAGCATCACTACTTCCTCCTACCGTTCCTTTTCGAAAAAATAGGCGAAACCCATTTACCAAATGACGAAAGTAAGGTATTCTTGTCC
>NZ_JAUMSJ010000022.1:0-80069 GCF_037834415.1 Brevibacillus borstelensis
GACGCCCCTTTGAGGCGTCTTTTGTTGGTTATTTGCCATATATGCCAGTGCAGAACTTGTTATTGCAAAACCTTCATGACATTGCGCACGGAGTCGGCGGATTTGTCGAGTGCCGCTTTTTCTTCCGCGGTCAGTTCCAGCTCGATGATTTTCTCGATGCCTTTTCCGCCGAGGATGGTTGGCACGCCGAGGTAGAGGTCATTGTAGCCGTACTCTCCTTGCAGATAGGCAATGGAAGGCAGGATGCGTTTTTTGTCCTTCAGGATGGCTTCTGCCATTTGTACCAGAGAAGCAGCCGGAGCGTAGTATGCAGAGCCGTTGCCCAGCAGGTTGACGATCTCTCCGCCGCCTTTGCGGGTACGCTCTACTATCGCGTCCAGACGATCTTTTGGAATCAGCGTTTCCAGCGGAATTCCGCCAGCATAGGAGTAACGCACCAACGGCACCATGTCATCGCCATGGCCGCCCAATACAAAGCCGGTTACGTCTTCGACAGACACGTTCAGTTCCGCTGCCACGAAGGTGCGGAAACGGGCTGTATCCAGCACGCCGGATTGGCCGATTACGCGCTCTTTCGGGAAACCGGACGTTTTGAAGAATGTGTACGTCATCGCATCTACCGGGTTAGACAGAACCAACACAATGGAGTTCGGGGCGTGTGTTTTCACTTGCTCGGCAACGGAGCGCATGATTCCCGCGTTGGTGTTCACCAGATCGTCGCGGGACATGCCTGGCTTGCGGGCAATCCCCGCCGTGATGATGACGAGGTCCGCATCTTTGATTTCCGCATAGTCGGCAGTACCTGTAATGCTGGAGTCAAAACCGAGAACCGGCGAAGATTCCATCATGTCAAGCGCTTTCCCTTTTGTCGGGTTTTCCAGTTGCGGAATGTCTACCAGCACGACATCTCCCAGTTCTTTTTGAGCCAGAATGAATGCCGTCGTCGCACCAGTGAAGCCGCTGCCGATAACCGCGATTTTTTTGCGTTGGAATGCCATTTAAGGTCGCCTCCAATAGCTTTAATAGGTTTGGTTTTGCCTCAGAAGTCTGTCTGCTCGGTACTTCTCTTACATGTTTTTAATCAGGGCATCAGCGAACTCGGAGCATTTCAGCTCGGTTGCGCCTTCCATCAGACGTGCGAAATCGTACGTTACGGTTTTCGCGGAAATCGTTTTTTCCATGGAGTTGATGATCAGATCTGCCGCTTCGTTCCAGCCCAGGTGACGGAGCATCATTTCGCCGGAAAGGATGACGGAGGACGGGTTTACTTTATCCAGACCAGCATACTTCGGAGCTGTACCGTGGGTTGCTTCGAAGATTGCGTGGCCAGTCAGGTAGTTGATGTTTGCCCCTGGCGCGATGCCGATGCCGCCTACTTGTGCAGCCAGCGCGTCGGAGATGTAGTCGCCGTTCAGGTTCAGCGTAGCTACTACGTCGTACTCGGCCGGACGAGTCAGGATTTGCTGCAGGAACGCGTCTGCAATCACGTCTTTTACGATGATTTTGCCCGCTGCTTCCGCTTCTTTTTGCGCTTTGTCCGCGTCGCCGCCCTCGGCTTTGATGCGGTCGTACTGAGCCCATGTGAATACTTTGTCGCCAAATTCGGCTTCAGCCACTGCGTAGCCCCAGCTTTTGAACGCGCCTTCCGTAAACTTCATGATGTTGCCTTTGTGTACGAGAGTTACGGACTTGCGCTTGTTGTCGATCGCGTAGTTGATCGCTGCGCGAACCAGACGCTCGGTACCCTCTTTGGAAACCGGCTTGATTCCGATACCGGATGTTTCCGGGAAGCGGATTTTCTTTACGCCCATTTCGTTTTGCAGGAAATCGATCACTTTTTTCACTTCCGGCGTACCTTCGGCCCATTCCACGCCTGCGTAGATGTCCTCGGTGTTTTCGCGGAAGATCACCATATCTGTCAATTCAGGATGTTTGACCGGAGAAGGCACGCCGTCGAAGTATTGAACAGGACGCACGCACGCGTACAGATCGAGCTCTTGACGCAGCGCTACGTTGATGGAGCGGATGCCGCCGCCGACCGGCGTGGTCAGAGGACCTTTGATCGCGATCAGGTACTCGCGAACGGCAGTAAGGGTATCCTCAGGCAGCCACTCGCCGTATTTGTTGAACGATTTTTCGCCCGCGAACACTTCGAACCAAGCGATTTTCTTTTCGCCTTTGTAGGCTTTTTCCACGGCTGCGTCCAGCACGCGAACAGATGCATTCCAGATATCAGGACCCGTACCGTCCCCTTCGATAAACGGGATGATCGGGTTGTTCGGTACAACCATTTTACCGTTGTCTACCGTGATCTTTTGACCGGCAGTCGGCTGCGACAGGTTTTTAAACACAAGAAATCCCTCCAGTGAATGGAAAATAATGGTACAAAAATATTTCCAGACGTAGGAGAACTACCACACTCGGGTGGTAGTTCTCAAGCAAGTGCTTAGGAGTGCGCTCATAGAGGGCTTTCTCCTCCACGATCGGAAAAGCAGTAGTCTTAGCGGCGGTCGATCGGCACGTAGTGCTGGTTGACCGGTCCTGTGTAATCGGCGCGCGGGCGGATCAGGCGATTGTTTTCGTACTGCTCCATGATATGCGCCGTCCAGCCGGACATTCGGCTAATCGCAAAAATCGGCGTGAACAGATCGCTTTCCAGTCCGAGAGCGGTGTAAACGGAAGCGGAATAGAAATCGACGTTAGGCTTGAGGCCTTTTTCGCCAGTCACCATTTCTTCCACCTTCACGGACATTTCATACAGCTCCGGACGTCCGACTTGAGCGGTGAGCGCTTTGGACATTTGCTTCAGCCATTTCGCCCGCGGGTCTCCGTCTTTGTACACGCGGTGTCCGAAGCCCATGATTTTTTCCTTGTTGTCCAGCTTGTGGCGAATGTAGGATTCCACTTTGTCCATGGAACCGATCTCCGCCAGCGTCGCTGCTACAGCCTCGTTGGCGCCGCCGTGCAGAGGCCCCTTCAATGTGCCGATCGCCGAAACGATACCGGAGTAGATATCAGTCAAGGTCGCCACAGTCACACGTGCTGCGAACGTAGAAGCGTTGAACTCGTGATCCGCATGCAGAATCAATGCTACGTCAAATGCTTTTACAGCGGTTTCCGTAGGCTCGGCGCCAGTCAGCATGTACAGGAAGTTTTTCGCAAGGCCGTAAGACGGATTGGGAGCAACCGGCTCCTGACCCTTGCGCATGCGGGCATACGCAGCGATCAGGGTGGGAGTTTGCGCCATCAGGCGAATCGACTTCCGGTAGTTAGCCTCCGGGGACATGTCCTGCGCTTCTGCGTCGTAGAGCGCTAGCGAAGAGACAGCTGTGCGCAACGCCGCCATCGGGTGTACGCCTTTCGGATAGGTGCGAATGCTGTCGATGACCTCTTTCGGTACCGCAGCATTTTCGCCCAGTTGCTTTTTCAAAGCATCCAGCTGATCGCGCTTCGGTAGGGCTCCATGCCAGAGCAGGTACACAACCTCTTCAAAGGTAGCGTTTTCAGCGAGCTCGTCGATGTTGATACCTCCATAGCAAAGTACCCCATCGACAATCGAACAGATCGAAGATTGAGCGGCGACCACGCCTTCAAGTCCGCGAGTAGCTGTCATGTAACTCTCTCCTTTTCCACTCTAAGCTATATGAAATTGTCCTGGTGGTTCCTTTTACGACCACCCTCCGCACATGAATGATTGAGAAACCGGCTTACATAATCATTCGCTTTTATAGAAAACGCGTATATCAGGGAGGAGAGACCCACGGGTCCTGCTGCTGCATGGTTATAAAAAGAATCCAACCATAATTCGACACAATTATAAAAGATTATTGCGATTTTGTGAATGATAAATGTACAAGATGCCAAAAAGCCGGTCTGTATGGCAAAGCTTGCTTGCACCTACCAGCATACTGCATAATAGTTACAAAGCGGTCACGACGGTTTTTTACGCTCATCGGAGGGACAGCTGCTTGGAAACATTTATGAAAACAACAAATCCATCTCTCTACACCTCCGAGGATAGAAAGGAGAGTTCTATTGAACCGGCATAACTGGGTTGAACGGCTCTTTCAAATTATTCGGTTTTTATGGGTCTGTCTGGTCGTTTACTTGGGCTTCAAGTTCATTGTTTTCGCTTCACCATTACTGTACCCATTTCTAATCTCCTTAGTCATTGCGCTGATCATTCA
Source organism: Brevibacillus borstelensis (assembly GCF_037834415.1). Classification (GTDB taxonomy): domain Bacteria; phylum Bacillota; class Bacilli; order Brevibacillales; family Brevibacillaceae; genus Brevibacillus; species Brevibacillus borstelensis_A. Next base: position 4,188 of record NZ_JAUMSJ010000022.1, read on the forward strand.
CCGGCCTGTGACGTATTTGACGAAGAAGGCCAGGTTCCCCCGGTGGCTGTCCGTAACGATCGCCCTCCTTCTTCTAATTGCGATTTCCGGCGGCGTCGTTACGATCATCATTACCGAGACTGTCGTGGAGATTGGAGAATTGGCGAAAAGGATTCCCGTATTCTCCAATGAACTTTCCCAGTACCTGCAGCGGACGATCTCCCAGGATTTTCTGACCGGCCTTTATGACCAGATTCAGTGGTTCTACTCGCATCTCGATCTTGCCTACAAAGATAAATTGGACAACACCATCAGACAGGGACTCAGTTCCATTACACACACCGGCCAACAGCTCATTGTGCAATTTCTCGACAGCCTGAAAAACTTCCTCGTGTCGCTGCCGAATCTGGCTACGGTATTCGTGATTTCCTTGCTCGGCGCATTTTTCATCGCCAAGGACTTCTTTCTCTGGGAGGACCGATTCCGAAAGCTGCTTCCAAACGGCGTCAACAATCGGCTTGACGAGATTTTCAAAGATTTGAAAGCCGCTTTGTTCGGCTTCGTCAAAGCCCAGCTCACCCTAATTTCGCTGACCGCCGCCATTGTCATCATCGGCCTTTTGATCCTGCGGGTCGAATACGCGGTTACGATCGGTCTGATCACGGGTCTCGTCGATCTGCTGCCGTACCTTGGCACAGGTACCGTATTTATCCCGTGGATCATTTACCTGTTCTTCAAAGGGAATTACAGTCTGGTCATCGGCTTGTCGATCCTGTACGGAGTCGTGCTGATCTTCCGGCAAATTATCGAACCAAAGGTCGTCGCCGAAAACGTCGGTTTGGACCCGCTGCTCACGTTGGTCGCGCTGTTTGTCGGCTTGCAGATATTCGGCTTTCTCGGCCTGATCATCGGACCCGTTTCCTTGGTGCTGATCAATGCGCTCGTAAAGGCAAATGTGTTTACGGATATTTGGAAGTACATAAAAGGCAGCGAAAATTAGAAAAGGAGGCGACGGCCTCCTTTTTTTGTACGACAAAACGGATATAGACTCAGGCTGAACCGCAAAATGCAGAACCTAGCCGCTTTTTCACGAAGTTAGCGACGGAAGAAAAGATGCACCCTTCCGGAAGAGATCAGAGCCCACAGCCATCTCTTGATGAAATGGCGGATAATCATCCGCGTATAGGGAAGCAGGAAGATGACGCCGACAACATCGGAGAAGAAGCCCGGCATCAGGAGCATAAGCCCGCCTGAGAGCACCAGCGCTCCGTCAATCAATGTCTCTGTAGGCATCTGACCTCGGGAGAGCTGCAGCTGGAGCATCCGCATGACCTGCAGCCCTTGCTGCTTGGCCAGCCACGCTCCGACAAAGCCGGTCAAAATCACCAACGCGACGGTATACCACGGACCGATCATCTTTCCCACCGCGATCAGTCCCCACAGCTCGATCGCAGGAACGACGATAAACAGAACGACCAATATGCGAAAAAGCACGGTTATTTCCCCCCTGCACACCGCTCTTCCAGCAGCGCGTATACCTCCGGCTCGACACGAGCCAGCCGGATCGGTTTCATCTCCATCGTCGTAAACGCATGCTTGGTCTTGCCCGTGACGAGCAGCTGCTCGTCTGCCACCCGGTATATTTCATAACTGAATGTCAGCCGGACCATGGACAGCTCCTCCAGATCTGTCCGGATTTCCACCCAGTCATCGTAGCGTGCCGGCTGTTTATAGGACAGAGAGACATCCGTGACAGGCAAAAGGATTCCCTTTTCCTCCAGACTGCGATATGTCACTCCTGTTTCACGAATAAATTCAGTCCGGCCTACTTCAAACCAATTCAGGTAGTTCGCATGGTAAACGACCCCCATCTGGTCTGTCTCGCTGTACCGTACGCGTATCCGATGCGTATAAACAGTCGAGTTCAACGGAATCGCCCCTTTCTTTCCCTATTGTACCACAGACAACCGAAATTCTCCTTGTTTCGCCGACCTGCGATCAGCCTGCCTCATCCGCATATCCCGATTTGCCTTACACAGGCGCATGAACAGGGAAACGAAGAAATGCACTCATACGTCTGCCTTACAATAAGAATAATCGTAAAAGGGAGTAGGGATCAGATGCTGTACCGCCGTCGGACCTATCAAATTGATCCAGCCAAACAAGCCGCATTCCAGGCTTTTTTCCATGAATACTTGCTGCCTGCCCAGCTCAAGCACGGTGCCCGGCTCGTCGGCCGCTGGTCAACAGAGCGGGGCGACGAAGTGACCGCCATCTGGGAGTACGACAGCATGGAAGCTTATGAACGGATCGAGAGGGCTGTCAAATCTGACGAGCTGCATCGTCTGGCTCAGGAAAAGCGCAAGAGCCTGGAACCGTTGTACCTGTCATGCAAACAGGAGTTTCTGCATCCTGCAACCACTTACGTCCCACCCACGCACATCGTAGCGGCTTTCGGCTATATCGCGAACGACGCCGGTGAAGTTCTCCTGGTGAAAGCACGAAATCGCCAGGATACGTGGGAGCTCCCTGGCGGACAGGTAGAGACCGGGGAGAGTTTGCTGGATGCCGTCATCAGGGAAATCAGGGAGGAATCCGGTATCGAAGCTCGGCTGACCGGGATCACCGGAGTCTATCACAATGTAACCAGCGCTATCGTCGCTGTCGGCTTTCGCGGAGTCGCCGTCGGGGGGAGCCTGCAGACCTCGGAGGAGACCACGGATGTCCGCTTTGTCAAGCTGACGGAGGAAAACCTGCATGAATACATCACCCGTCCCCAGCTGGCCAGCCGCACGCTTGACGCTCTGAAGAACGGATCTATTTGCCTGGAGATGTTCCGTCTGTCCCCGTATGAGCTGATCTACCGGATGAAAGAAACAACTGCCGAACCGCGATAGCAAAAAACCGGAGCAGAACGATTGATCCGTTCTGGCTCCGGTTTCTTTTTGTCCAAGCATACGATTATCGAATCGGGCAGGCCCCTGTCTCGCATGAATCGGCCGTCGAAAGATCGGAGTCTCCCCCTCTTTCGAACATTTGCAGAATCGCCGGATCAAACGGCTTCATGCTCGCTTTGAGCTCCTCGTATTGATCTTTCGTGCAGGCTTCGTAAGGCGCCAGCTGATAGGTGCCTCCGTCCATCTGCAGGAACGATACCCCGACGAAGTTATCCCAATTGCTGTAGACGATCTCTTCCACCTCGTCCCACTCCTTTGGGCGGACAGTAATGGTGTTGGACGAGTTGTGCTCCGTGTACTCTTTTTGGAAACGGAAGTAGGTATCAAACTGGCGTTTGGCGTTTACTTCATTTTTTGTCTCGCGCGCGCCGGAAGCAACCGGGAAGTCAATGACCAGCGTGCGGGCATTAGCCATGCGCTCCTCGTGCGTTTCCCCGGGTGTGCCCACTTCGGGATGAACGGTCCAGCCCAAAGTCTGAACGGCTTTCGCCAACGGATCCTCCGCATTGATCCGAATCCGGCGAATGTAGTACGGAGAATGAGACCAGTGCAGGCCGCTGGATACGCCGCCAGCTACCTGAGAGAGCGTGCCTTCCGGTTTTACCGTTGTCACCAGCAGCGGCGAGTTGACTCGCAGCTCATAGGCATAGCGGTCGGCTTCGTCGCGGGCCGCATTGCCGAGCAGGCGAAGCAGCTCGACTTCCTGTTCTTCTGTGTAGCCCAGCGAGGCGATCGCATCCTTGACGCCCGTCAAAGAGGTTCCCAGCAGTCTGTCGCGCTGCTGAACCACATCCCAGTGAGGCAGTTCGAGCGTCACCAAGGTCATGCGCAATCCAGCCCGCGCCGATTTGCGCTGCGCGTCGAGCAGTCCGTCCAGATCGAGGTAATTGGAGCCGTCCGGGCTCTCTTTTACGAATTGGACGAGGTTGACAGTCGTCAGGTTGCACACGCCATAGGAGTCCAGCAGGATTTCCGCGCAAGGGTTCAACCCCTCGGCATTCGGACGGCGGCGGTTGGCCTCCTCCAGATTGACGAAGCCCGGTTCGCCCTCCAGCTGCATCATCGTGAATACGAGATGCAGGAATTCGCGGGTCGGCATCTGGTTGAACGCGATCGAGTTGTTGGACATGCGGCGATGGTCCAGACCGAAGCGGCCGTCGCCCACCTTTTGAATATGGTCAAACCAGGAAGGCTTCTTGTCGCCGAGCAGCTCCCCGACTTTTTTATGATGCGCGATTTGCTGCTCCGTCCAAAAGCCGTTGATGCCGTATTTGGCAAACAGACACTCGAAGTCATCGTGGTCGAACAGGAAGATTTCCGCCGTCCGCCGAACGCCGCCAACGACGACGTTTGCGCCAATCAGATTGCCGATATCGAGGACATGGATCGGACGAATCTTGCCGTAGCCCTTTTCATCGACCGCGATTGGATCCAGCGAAGCGTCAATCTGGTTTTTCAATACCTTGTCGATTCCTTCGAACATTTCGCGAAGCGGCTCGTGACCGCTGGCGGTTCCGCCAAAACGCTTCAGGCGCTCGCCTTTTGGCCGTACGCTGTTGTAGGAAATTTTGACGGTATGGATTTGCTCGTAGGCAGGGTCGGTCAAAATATGCAGGTAGTGACGGAGCGATTCGACCCAGCCTTCCTTGCTGTCGCCGACGTAAATTTTGGCATAGCCGTTCTCCAGCACCTTCAGCTCCGAGCGCTCCAGACGCTGGTGCATCGGCAGCGGCTTGTACTCGGAAGAGAGCAGGGTAACATTGGTCCGGATCGGAGCCAAGCCTTCAGCCATTTGCTTTGTACACTTGAAGCCCACTCCTGTTCCCACCAGCAGCAGGTAGAAAAGATCGCACAGGTCTTCCCACGACTTGATGTTCAGGAAAGAGCAGTTAAAGTTGGCCAGCGGATACAGATCGGCTACCCCGTTGTCCGCGCCTCCAACCCATAGAGTCCGTCCGGACAGGAATTGCTTCAGGTTGAACATATTGTCAAACAGACCCTCTGCCTCTGCCTCCAGTTCACGCAGATCAGGGGTGAGCCCGATTTTCCGCATATGTTGGTAAGCAAGCTTTACATTGTAATCCACCGAACGGCGGCAGGTTTCTTTCCACGTCTCGCGTCTGCCCAGCTCAGGGATAAAACGGGAGTAGGTGCGGTAGTAAACAAATTGCCCCAGTGGGTTCATATGTAACGGGAAGTCTGGATATTGATCCAGGAATTCATCCCGGAGAAAACGGGTTCTCGTTTCTGTTGCCAGCATGTCGGTTCCTCCTTCTAAATAGCAAAACTACGTCGAATGTACCTGTCCGTAGCTGCGCGCCTGTTCCTATTTCATGTCGCAAATCTCTCTTTCTAGTTAACTATGTTTCCCCCAAAAACACAATAGATTTTTTCTATATATTGTGCAGAAGATTTTTCGACAACACAATATATTGTGTTTTTTATAAAAAACAGGACTTGACAAGCTTTTGCTCCCCAGGAGTTTGAGAGCAGGCGAAAATCCAATTTTACCAAATTAACTCCCGATTGGCACCCTTCGTCGGGTAGGGAAATTCTCGCGATTAAGCAATCGTTTGACACAGAATGCTCACTCGCCGCTTTCTGCAAAAACGGACTTTTTTCCTATAGACGACAGACGCGACAAAGAGAGGGGACGGCCTCGCACCCCCTCTCCATTTTATGGAAAGCGTTATTCAGCTAGCTCCTACAGTACGCGGGCATGTCCGGTGTAAATGTGCCCCCGCTCGGCATCGACTGTCACGGTTTGACCGTCTTTGAGCAGCTCGGTCACTTTTTTGACGCCTACGATGACTGGAACATTGAGGTTCAACCCAACGATGGCCGCATGGGACGTTAGGCCTCCCTCCTCGGTTATGACTGCGCCTGCTTTTTCAAATGCCGGCACCATTTCCGAGTCTGTACCGATCATGACAAGAACGTTCCCCTCTTCGGTCTTTTCGATTGCTTCCGCAGCCGAACGAGCTACCACGACCTTGCCTGTCACGATTTTGCGGCCAATCCCCTGCCCTTTTGCCACAATGTCGCCAATCACATGGATTTTCATCAGGTTGGTGGTACCGACCTCCTGTACCGGAACGCCCGCCGTAATCACAACCAGATCGCCATGGCGAACGAAGCCTGCCTCCAGCGACTTCTGAACGGAGAGCTCCAGCATCTCATCCGTCGTGTTGGCTACGGTCCCAAGCACCGGATACACGCCGTTGACCAGTGCCAGTCGACGCATGACGCTCTCGTGCGGGGTGACCGCCACGATCGGAGCCTTTGGACGATATTTGGACACCATTCGGGCTGTGTGTCCGCTTTCGGTTGCCGTAATCACCGCTGTCGCGTCCAGATCCAGCGCCGCATTTGCCACTGCCTGACTGATCGCGTCCGTGATCGTCACCTGCTTTTTCACCGCATGGGCAAACAGGATTTCCCGATAGTTCAGCTCTTGTTCCGCTCTGACCGCGATCCGATTCATCGTCTCAACCGACTCTACCGGATACTTGCCTGCTGCCGTTTCACCGGAAAGCATGATCGCATCGGTGCCGTCAAAGATGGCGTTCGCGACGTCGCTTGCTTCGGCGCGGGTCGGTCGGGGATTTCTCTGCATGGAATCGAGCATTTGGGTAGCGGTAATGACCGGTTTGCCCAGATCGTTGCATTTTCTGATCAGCTGTTTCTGGACGAGCGGCACTTCTTCCGCCGGAATCTCGACGCCGAGGTCGCCGCGCGCCACCATCAAACCGTCGGCAACGGCGAGAATCTCGTCCACATTGTCTACGCCTTCCTGGTTTTCGATCTTGGCGATGATGTCGATTTTGGCGTGATGACGCTCCAAAATCTCCCGGATTTCCAAAATGTCGGATGCCTTGCGGACGAACGAAGCCGCGATGAAATCCACGCCCTGCTCGATGCCAAACACGATATCCTGAGCGTCCTTCTCCGTGATGCCCGGCAAATTGATTTTGACGCCCGGCACATTGACACCCTTCTTGCTTTTCAGCGTACCGCCGTTTTTGATCTCGCACACAATCTCATTGCCTTCGACTTTTTCCACTGTCAGGCCGATCAAACCGTCGTCGATCAGGATGGTGTCTCCGGCTTTTACATCGCCGGGAAGATCTCCATATGTAATGGAGACGCGCTTCTCTGTCCCCGCCACTTCCTTCGTGGTCAGGATAATGCGGCTGCCTTCAACCAGTTCAACCGAGTCAACGCCGAGCGAGCCTGTCCGAATCTCCGGTCCTTTGGTATCCAGCAGGATCGCTACCTGTTTTCCTGTCTCTTCGCAGGCCTGGCGAATGCTTGCAATGCGCGCGGCATGCTCCTGATGAGAGCCGTGCGAAAAATTCAGCCGAGCCACATTCATGCCCGCGTGAATCAGTTTTTTCAGAGTCTCCACCGATTCGCTGGCAGGTCCGATCGTACAAACGATTTTTGCTTTGCGCAACACAAGAAGTCCCTCCTAAGCTATTTGCTCCCGATCAGATCGAGAGCGTACGCGCCAATTGATAGATGGATAAGTCAAGATGATGTTTTTGTGAAAGTGCTTCCTGGAAATCAACGTCAACGATCACGTTGTTGCGGATGCCTACCATGCGGTCTCGTTTGCATTCGATCAGCAAATCGACTGCCGCAGCCCCCATCCGGCTGGCCAGCATCCGGTCAAACGCAGTGGGAGAGCCTCCCCGCTGGATATGCCCAAGCACCGTCACGCGCGTTTCCAGTCCGGTCAGCCTTTTGATTTCGTCGGCGTAATATCCGGCACTGCCGACCCCTTCCGCGACGATAATGATCGTATGTTTTTTCCCGCGGCGGTGTCCCGATTCGAGCCGCTCCACGATATCCTCGATATCATTCTCCGCCTCCGGGATCAAAATAGACTCGGCACCCGCAGCAAGTCCAGCCCACAAGGCAATGTCCCCGGCATCCCTGCCCATGACTTCGATAATATAGGTGCGCTCATGGGATGTGGCTGTGTCCCTGATCTTGTCGATGGCGTCGACAACCGTATTCAGTGCGGTGTCAAAACCGATCGTGAAGTCCGTGCAGGGGATATCGTTGTCGATTGTCCCGGGTACTCCGATTGTCCGGATACCCTTTTCCGAAATTTTTTGGGCGCCCCGGAAGGACCCGTCACCGCCAATCACGATCAATCCTTCGATTCCGCGTCTATTGAGCTGATCAATCGCTTTTTGCTGTCCGGCCTCGGTCTTGAATTCCTCACTTCGCGCTGAATAGAGGATGGTTCCGCCACGGTGGATGATATCGCCGACCGAGCCCAGCGTCATTTCCTGTATATCGCCGTACATCAAACCCTCGTAGCCGTGATAAACGCCATACATCTGAATCCCGTGGTACGCGGCACGCCTAACGGCTGCTCGCACGGCTGCATTCATGCCGGGTGCATCCCCGCCGCTGGTTAAGACTGCAATTTTCTGCATGGAAACCACCTCATCCATTCTTCCGTCATTAGGATGCCTTGAAACCAAAACAGTATGTACGATAAACCGTTTGCCACACGCTGTATCAGTCACAAGAACATATCTGTTATACTAACAGGAGCAATGTGCCATACTTTTAGAAAGATCTGACAAGTCCCGGTTACGAATACGATTGTATCAGATTTTATCGACGGAAAAAAGCAAAAAACGCCCCCCAAGTTACAGGGAGACGTAAGAACCGATCTGTTTAAACTTTTCGTAACGATCCTGTATCAATTCATCTGGCCCCAACTGTTCCAACTGTTGCAGTCCTTCGAGCAGCTTGGCCTTTACAAGCTTAGCCTGAAGCGCCACATCGCGGTGAGCGCCGCCAAACGGCTCCTCGATAATGTCCTCGATGACTCCCAGCTCCTTCAGATCGGGAGCCGTGATCTTCATCGATTCCGCCGCGCGCATCGCCAAGCTGGAGTCTCTCCACAAAATAGCCGCCGCGCTTTCCGGCGCGATCACGGAGTAATAGGAATTCTCCAGCATATAGACGCGGTTCCCCACGCCGATCGCCAGCGCTCCGCCGCTGCCGCCCTCGCCGATGACGACGCAAAGGATCGGCACGCGGAATCTCGCCATCTCCAGCAGATTGCGGGCAATCGCTTCGCTTTGCCCCCGCTCCTCCGCCGCTTTCCCCGGATACGCACCCGAGGTGTTGATGAAGCAGATGATCGGGCGGCCAAATTTATCGGCCTGCTGCATGATGCGCAGCGCCTTGCGGTAGCCTTCGGGATGGGCCATGCCGAAATTGCGTTTGATGTTGTCTTTCGTATCTTTGCCTTTTTGGTGCCCGACAATGGTAACCGGGCGGCCGTCCAGCTTGGCTATGCCCCCGACAATGGCGAGGTCGTCTCCGAATAAACGATCACCGTGCACTTCCAGAAAATCGGTAAAAATATGATCGATATAGTCCAATGTGGTGGGTCTCTCCGGGTGACGGGCGAGCTGCACACGCTGCCACGGCGTCAGGCTTCCGTATATTTGCTCGGCCAAATCCTTGGCTTTTTGCTCCAGGCGCGCTACTTCTTCGGAAAAATCAATCCCTTTTTCTTCGGTGAACCTGCGCAATTCCTTGATTTTATCCTGCAACTCCACCAATGGTTTCTCAAAGGGAAGTTCGTTTGCCATCTTTATACTCCCTCCCGAATCGTGTGCATCTCAACCAGCTTGGAAAGCGTCGAGCGCATGTCCTTGCGATGCACAACCATATCGAGCTGCCCGTGATTCAGCAAGAACTCGGCTGTTTGAAAATCTTTCGGCAGCTCCTGGCGGATTGTCTGCTCAATTACGCGTCTGCCGGCAAAGCCGATCATCGCTCCGGGCTCGGCGATATTGTAATCGCCAAGAGAAGCAAAGCTGGCAGACACCCCCCCGTAAGTAGGGTTGGTCAGGACTGACACGAACAGCTGGCGTTCCCGGTCCAGCTTTGCCAATGCCGCGCTTGTTTTCGCCATCTGCATCAGGCTCAGCACGCCTTCCTGCATCCGCGCTCCGCCCGAGGCAGAAAAAAGAATAAAGGGAAGCTTGCGTTCCGCCGCCCGTTCGATCGAACGGGTAATTTTTTCACCGACGACCGAACCCATGCTGGCCATGCGAAAGCGCGAATCCATCACGCCGATGACGATGCGCTGTCCATCCAGAAGCCCTTCGCCTGTGACGATTGCCTCTCTGAGATTGGTCGCTTCCATATCCGCTTCCACTTTTTCCAGGTAACCCGGAAAGCCTAACGGATTGGCCGTCGCCATGTCGGTGTCGAATTCTTCAGTCAGAACGCCATCGTCAAGCAATGACGCAATGCGCTCCGGTGCCGACATCGAAAAATGAAACTGGCATCCCTTGCAAACGCGGAGATTCTTCTCCAGGTCCTTGGAGTAGTGAATCGTTCCGCAGTGTGGACACTTATTCATCAGCCCCTCGGGCACTTCCTTGCCTTTTGCGGCGGCTTCGCCAGCGCCGTCAAGCCGAGGGGTTCCTCGCGATATCGTTTCCGAGGGGACTGTAGCAAATTTGCGCTTTTTTCCAAAGAGATCCTTAAGCACAGTTACACCTCACCTTTCTCTTCAGTGAAGGATCGTGCCGAGTACTTCCTGGACTTCGTGTACCTCGCTCTCGGGGACGAGAATCTCGTACTGTTTGGAGACCTTCGCCTCGCGAACCTTTACCAGGAATCCTTCATCTGTCAATCGTTGCTGTATCCGTTCCGCGATTTTTTCACTGGGAGCGATATAGATGACCGTCCACATGGTGGCTTCCTCCTTGATCGTCCAATACAGGTCTGCATCATCATATCACAGCCCCAGCTACCGTCGCAAATCTGGCCGGGAGAAGTCAGAGCTTGGAGTTTTCCAGATGCTTTTTCATCCGCTCGACAGCCTTCTCCTCGTCTCCTGCGCGTATCGCTTCCATGATCTGACGATGCTCGTTTACAGCCGATCTGGCCCGTCCTTCGCGGGAAAGCGATTCGCTGCGGACGGAATCGCTGTATTCCACGAGCGGCGCCCATATCCGGTGAAGGATGGAATTGCGGCTGGAGCGACAGATTACGCGATGGAACTGGTAATCCTCCTCGGTCGGAATTTCTCCCTGCCCGATCCGCTCCTCCGCCGCAGCCAAAATCCGCTCCATTTCTTCAAAGTGCTTGGCGGCAGCCCGGCGGCAAGCCATCCGAACCGCATCCAGCTCCAGAATCCGGCGCATTTCGATCAAATCTTTTTTTGTTTTGTAATCCCTAAGGATGAAAAAACCGAGAATATCAATCAGGCGGTTGTGACGGTAATGTTTTAAAAAGGTGCCTTCCCCCCTGCGGGTCTCGATCAGGCCAAGCAGCTCCAATGCCCGCAGCGCTTCTCGCACAGACGAGCGGCCGGCACCCAGCTGCTCGGACAACTCCCGCTCAGAGGGCAGCTTGTCACCAGGACGCAGGTTTTTTTCCTGAACGATCTGATGGATTTGCAGGAGAATTCCTTCGTATACCTTTCTCTCCTGTAACGAATCAAGCATCCTTTCACTCCTCCTCCCCGATTGGCCTTCGGTGAAGCACCCTCCAAGGAGCACTGTTGTCCTGGAGGGTGTTAGTCACATGACGTCCGAAATTACGCTTTTTGATAAGAAATGGCTGTCAGCGCCGCCGTTTTTTCGCGGATCGCTTCCGGATCGACGGAAAGGCGAGCCACGCCTGTCTCCATCGCTGCTTTCGCTACGGCCGCGGCTACTTGCGGAGCCACGCGCGGATCAAACGGAGCCGGAATCACCCTGTCCGCAGACAGTTCTTCCGCCGAGATCAGGTCGGCGATGGCGTACACGGCTGCAAGCTTCATCTCTTCGTTGATGGCGGTTGCGCGGGTGTCGAGCGCTCCGCGGAAAATGCCCGGGAAAGCAAGGACGTTGTTTACCTGGTTCGGGAAGTCGGAACGGCCTGTACCGACGACAGCCGCACCAGCCGCTTTCGCCTCTTCCGGCATGATCTCGGGAGTCGGGTTGGCCATTGCGAAAATAATCGCGTCGCGGTTCATCGATTTCACCATTTCAGGCGTGACGGCACCGGCTACGGAAACGCCGATAAATACGTCTGCGCCCTTCATCGCTTCGACCAGACCGCCTTCCAGCTTTTGACGGTTGGTGATCTTCGCCATTTCTTCCTTGATCGGGTTCATTCCGAACGTACGGCCTTCGTATACGATTCCTTTGGTGTCGCACATAATGACTTCCTTTACGCCCATGGACAACAGCAGCTTGATGATGGCGATCCCCGCTGCCCCCGCGCCATTGGCTACGACGCGGATATCCTCCAGCTTTTTGTTAACGACGCGCAGAGCGTTGATCAGTCCGGCAGCGGTGACAATCGCCGTACCGTGCTGGTCATCGTGGAAGACCGGGATATTCGTTTCGCGCTTCAGGCGCTCTTCTACCTCGAAGCAGGCAGGCGCAGCGATGTCCTCCAAATTTACCCCGCCAAAAGTCGGCTCCAGCATTTTTACAGTTTCGACGATTTTGTCCACGTCGGTCGTATTCAGGCAAATCGGGAACGCGTCTACCCCTGCAAACGACTTGAACAGGACAGCCTTGCCCTCCATTACCGGCATAGCGGCTTCCGGTCCGATATTGCCCAGTCCGAGAACAGCTGTACCGTCGCTGACAACGGCAACGAGATTTCCCTTCATGGTGTACTCGTATACTTTCGCCGGATCGTCAAAAATCTCCTTGCAAGGCTCTGCCACACCAGGCGAATAAGCGAGACTCAAGTCGCGCGCATTGCGTACAGGCACCTTGGTTACCGCTTCCAGTTTCCCTTGATGCTTTCTGTGAAGTTCCAGTGCTTCCTCTCGTAATTTGGACACAATTACCACTCCATTCATCTTTGTATGTATGTTTCCGGATTATCTATACTGAACCTGCGCTTAGTGGTCAGACCACTTTTTTAAATTATGTTCTCATTATAGCAAAACCGTTTCTCCTGTAAACCTCTCGAAATCGCCAAAAAAGAGAGGACTATGCTCATCCTCCCCCGTTTATGGGCAATTCTTTTTGAATTACGCTGTCACGTCCCACAATTTCTCGCGCTTGCTCCAAAAATGACTCGTCCACCTCTACCCGAATCGCGTCCGGAAGGCGAATTGTCTGTCTTTTTCCCTCGTAGTACAAGACAACGGGAATCGTACCTCTTTTTTCGACAAAAAGCCGCTGCAAGCTGTGAAGCGTCGAATCGTGCTCCTGTTCGGCCGATATTTTGACAAACAGCACGGGCTCAAGCGTCGGCCTCGGCAGAGAAGCAGCATCCCAAAAGCGGTTGGCAATCAGCTTGACGGAGTCGTCCTGATGATCGATTCGCGCCTCTGCTACGACGACCCGCTCTTTTTTCAACAGCTCTCCGTATTTGGCGTACACCTTTGGAAAGACGACTGTTTCTACCTGGGCCGTCTTGTCTTCCAGCATGAGAAACGCCATCGGTTCTCCTTTTTTCGTCTGGATCCGTTTTTCTTCCGCAATCATGCCCACGATCTTGACGGTCTGCTCCCGGGCGCACTCGGACAGAGCCGATACGGCGTGCACCTGCGGCCGATTGAAAAGGTGCGAATACTGATCCAGCGGATGCCCGGACAAGTAAACGCCGAGCAGGTCGCGTTCTTCCTTCAGCTGCTGGCTTCGGGAAAACGGCGGCACCTCCGGATATTCCGACGGCTGACGGACGGCATCCGCTTCGCTGTCTCCAGCAAACAAGTTGAGCTGGTCCGCGTCACGCTCGCTCCTCTTGCTGGTCGCCTTGCCCATCGCCTCGTCCAGGAGCACCATCAGCTGGCTCCGGTGTCCCGGCAGCGAGTCCAGCGCTCCGCAAAGGATCAACGATTCGACGACTCTCCTGTTGACAAGGCGGCCATCCACCCGGGCGCAAAAGTCAAACAGGTCGCGGTACGGCCGTTTTGCCCGCTCCCGCATGATCGAATCGATCGCTCCGTAGCCCACGTTCTTGACGGCTGCAAGGCCAAAGCGAATCGCATCCCGGCTGACCGTAAAGACGGCCTCGCTCTCGTTCACATCAGGCGGGAGTACTTGCAGATGCAGGCGGCGGGCCTCCTCCGTGTACTCCGCGATTCTCGTCTGGCTGCCGATCGACAGCGAGAGAAGCGCGGCCATGAACGCGAGCGGATAGTTGGCCTTGAGGTAGGCCATGTGATAGGAAATCATCGCATACGCGACGGAATGGGCCTTGTTGAATCCGTAATCGGCAAAGCGAACGATCAGATCGTAAATCTCGTGTCCGAGCTTCTCCCCGTAGCCTTGGCGAATGCAGCCGGCGACGAACTTCTCCCGCTGCTCGTTTAGAAGCTCCCGCTTTTTCTTGCCCACGGCCCGCCGCAAAATGTCCGCTTCTCCCAGACTGAAGCCGGCCAGCTTGGACGATATCTGCATAATCTGCTCCTGGTAGATCATGAATCCGTGTGTTTCCCTCAGGATCGGCTCCAGATCGGGATGAGCGTACTCCACCTTGCTTTCTCCGTGCTTGGCCCGGATGTATTGCGGGATGATCTCCATCGGGCCCGGACGGTACAGCGCGAGCACCGCGATGATGTCATCGAGGCCGGTCGGTTTCAGGTCCCGCAAAACGTGTCGAAAACCGGCAGATTCCAGCTGAAAGACTCCGGTTGTCTCACCGCGCCCGAGCATCTGGAACGTCTTCGGATCGTCCGGCGGAATGGTTTCCAAATCGATCTCTACGCCGGCCTGTTTCAAATGGCGAAGCGTTTCCTGAATGATCGTCAGGTTCCGCAGGCCGAGAAAATCCATCTTCAGCAGCCCGATCTGCTCCAGATCCTCCATCGGAAACTGGGTCAGGGCCAATCCCTCGCTGCCTTCCTGCAGCGGGACATACGACGTCAACGGTTCGGGGGCGATCACCACGCCCGCGGCGTGCGTGGACGCGTGGCGAGGCAGTCCCTCCACGCCTCTGGCCGTTTCGATCAGCTGCCGGGCCTGGGCGTTTTCCGAACACAGCTTGTCTAAATCGGGATTGAGCTGAAATGCCCGCTCGATGGTCATGCCCGGCGATTGGGGAATCATTTTCGCCACCCGGTCAACCAGCGCCAGCGACATTCCCAGCGCCCTGCCGGTGTCCCGAACCGCCGCCCTCGCCGCCATCGTTCCAAAGGTGATAATCTGGGCAACGCGGTCGCGCCCGTATTTGTCCGCCACATAGCGGATGACCTCGTCTCTGCGCTCCACGGAAAAATCGATGTCGATGTCGGGCATTGTGATGCGTTCGGGGTTCAGAAACCGTTCAAACAGCAGGCTGAATTTGAGCGGGTCTACTTTGGTGATCTTGAGCGCGTAAGCGACCAGGCTGCCTGCTGCCGAGCCTCGCCCCGGCCCTGTCGGAATCCCCGCCTCGTGCGCAAAGCGCATGAAATCCCAGACGATCAAAAAGTAGTGCGTAAAGCCGGTGCGGGTAATGATGGACAGCTCGTGCTCCATCCGCTCGCGCACCTCTGGAGTGATCGCGCCGTACCGCTCTATACAGCCTTGCTCGCACAGTTCGCGCAAGTAAACCGTCGGATCTTGTCCGTCCGGAAGCGGATATTTCGGCAAAATATGCTGTCCAAACGACAGTTCCCACTGGCAGCGCTCGGCAATCTCTACCGTGCTGGCGAGCGCCCCCGGCACGTGGGCGAAGAGCTGGGCCATTTCATCGCCGCTCTTCAGATAGTACTGGTCTGTCTCATAGCGAAAGCGGTTCTCCTCATCAACCGTTTTCCCTTGTCCGATCGCAAGCAAGATGTCATGCTCGCGGTGATCCTCGCAGAGGATGTAATGGACATTGTTTGTCACCACCAGCGGCAGACCCGTCTCATGACCGAGTCTGAGCAAGCGCTGATTGAGGCGGCGTTCGGTCTCCAGACCGTGATCCTGCAGTTCCAGATAAAAATGCTGCGGACCGTATATATCCCGATACCACAAGGCCGCCCGCCTGGCCTCCTCCACATCGCCGGACAGCAGGGCGCGGGCCACCTCTCCTTCCCGGCAGCCGCTAAGAGCGATCAATCCTTTGCTGTGCTTGGCCAGCGCCGCTTTATTCAGACGGGGCAAAATAAAATGGCCGTCCGTATTCGCAATCGTAGCCAGTTTCAAAAGATTTTCGTAACCTTCCCGATTTTCCGCCAGCAAAACCAGATGGCTGGGAGGGGGCGCACTGCGCACCCGATCCTGAAGGTTCCCTTCTATTACACAGGCTTCCATCCCGATGATGGGCTTGATCCCTGCCTCTTTACACGCCTTGTAAAAGGGGACGGCCGCGTACAGATTGGCATGGTCCGTCACAGCCAGCGCTTTCATCCCCAGCTCCGCGGCCCGCTGCACCAGCTTCTCCACTCGCGCCGCCCCGTCGAGCAGGCTGTATTCCGTATGCACATGCAAATGCACAAAGGGGGTCATTTCGCTTCTCCCTCTCTTGCTTTCACGTCATTTTATTGCTTTCTCTCTTTATTATAACGAAGTGGCTTTCGAACAGAAACCGCCTCGCCCGCATCCGCGCCACCCGCCTTTACAATCAAGCGTGCGGGAGGTATAGTGAAAGAAAAGGACCGAAGCGTTGCCGCGCTCCGGCCCACGTACAATCGGTGCCCGCAGAGGAGCGGCCCGCCGGAAGAAGCAGCTCGCCTGATTGATCCGATTGGGGCGAGCTACTTCTTTTTGTTGCTCAGATCATGGGTGACAAGAAGAACGACCAGGGAACCGAAAGACAGCATGAGACTGATGGCTTCGAATACAGTCATGGCATCACCCCCTTCCCTTCAGAGTGGGGATGAGCTCGCTGCCCCTGGTGAGCTGTCCGGATTGTACAAGAAAATTATACCACAAAGTATAACCAGAACAAACATTCCCATGCACAATTTGACCTGATTTGCAAACTTTAGTAGGATTATCCTAGATTGCAGGAGAGGATGAATCCATTTATGTGGTTTGCTACCTATATGACGGGTGTGATCGCATCGTTGGTCGCCAGCGTCTATTACAGCGTGACAGCCCGTCAGCGAGGCATTCACCCGCTCGTCTCACGAATGACGCTCGGAAAGATGAATATATCGCTCGGAATATTGGTCAGCTTGTTTGGATTGAACCAATTTTCTTTTGCGGAGCTGGACAAGATTCGCATCGTCGTTGGTCTGCTGCTTCTGTTCGTGGGAGTCGTGAACCTGACTCTTGGCACACGCAATTTTCTCCGATACCGTGCCGCCTGGCAGGCAGAAGTGAATAAAAACTCGTGACCGCTGCCGGTTTTGAGCTCCGCCCCATGCGATTTTCTTGCGACTTTCCGTTGAACCGGGAAGCTTTTCCTTCATTCCCATCTGTTTTTTCTGGCTAAACGTTTTTTTCTTACGCTATAATGGGCGTGTGTGACATTCTATGCTTCAGACAACCGGAGCGCTGTGCCGACGGTTGTCCTTTTTATTTTTACGGAAAATGCTTCCACACCTTTTTACTACCTTGGTAAAATGGGAAACCAACTCCTCGCCGCACCGTATTTACATATAAAGATGTTTCAGAGGGGGAAATCACTATATGCGGGGGCCATCTCCAAACAATCTGATTCTCTTCTTGGGATACTGTCTGATCGGATTCCTCTGCTTCTTGTTCCTCGTCGGCATCATTAACTTCCTGATCAGCGGTTCCGGGTAATATACGCAAAAAAGGAAGGCGAGCAAGCTCCCTTCCTTTTTGTGTGCCATCTATTCGATTCGATGTTAACGGTCGATAATTTGTGCGGTCACCATCGCCTGTCCTACCATTTGGTCTCCCTGGTACACCGACACTTCGACTTTCCCGAAGCGCCGGCTGATGTCGAGCAGACGCGGACGAACGTGGATTTTGCTCTCCATCTGGACCGGTTTCAAAAAGTAGACGGTGATGTTTTCCGGCACCATGTCCCCTTTTCGGTGGTTTCGGAGCAGATTGCAGCCGACCTCGGCGATCACTGTCGTCATGATGCCGCTGGCAATGGTACCCAGATGGTTCGTCATTTGAGGCGTAACCTCTCCCGTGTAGACAATGTCCTCACCCTGCCGTTCTTCGCGAAAATGAGACATGATCAGATTGGGAAAAGTCTCGCTCATCTGCGGCTGCTTGGCCGTATACTGGAGCGCCTTCAAAACGTCGTTTCGGCTCAGCACCCCGACGAGCTTGCGGTAGTTGTCCACTACCGGCAACAGCTCGATTCCTTCCCACACCATCGTATGGGCCGAAGACGCAACGGAAACGCGCGGCGAGGTCGTAATCGGGTTTTTTGTCATTACCTTTTCGATCGGCGCCGTCTGGTCGTGACCGATGATGTCCTTGGATGTCACGATTCCGATCAAGCGCATCTGTTCATCGACGACCGGAAAACGCGTGTCGTGGTACAGCTCGGTATACTGATGCCACTTGGCTACCGGATCGGTTGGCAGCAAAACGGGCGTCTCCGCCAACGGCTTCAAAATATCCTCGACCATGACAATCTCTTTTTTGATCAACCTGTCGTAAATGGCCCGGTTAATCATGGCGGCTACCGTAAACGTGTCGTAACTCGACGAGATGATCGGCAAAGCCAGGCGGTCCGCCAGCTGCTTTACCTCTTCGCTTGTGTCGAAGCCGCCGGTAATCAAAACGGCTGCCCCTTGCTGCAGCGCGATTTTATGTGCCTGATAGCGATTCCCGACGAGCAGCAGGCTGCCCGCATCGATATAGCGCATCATCGCTTCCAGCTGCATGGCGCCGATGACGAATTTGTTCAACGTCTTGTGCAGCCCCTCGCGGCCGCCAAGTACGTGTCCATCGACAATATTGACGACTTCGGCAAACGTCAGCCGCTCGATGTTTTCCTTCTGCTTTTTCTCGATCCGCACCGTTCCGACGCGCTCAATCGTGCTGACGTACCCTTGCGTCTCCGCTTCCTTGATCGCACGGTAAGCCGTCCCTTCGCTGACGTCCAGGTCTTTGGCGATTTGACGCACCGAGATTTTTGACCCGATCGGCAGTTTGTCTATATATTGAAGAATTTGTTCGTGTTTGGTTGCCATGCGTCTCGTGCCCCCCTCCCCTTTCTCTATGAACGCAATCTCCTTGGAACAATATACCCGATGAGCGGGCAAAAAAAAAGGGTAGCTTTTCGGCTACTCCGGCAGAAAGTATATCATTAAGGGGGTTTTCATCGTGTCTTTATCTTACCCCTGGAATATTACATAATCATTACAAGCGGTTTACAGTTTCGTTTCAATACGATAAATCTAGCTAAACAGAAGGGATAACAGTCCCTGTACAAGCCCGATGATGCCCCCCAGGATAAATCCGAGCACCGTAATCATGCGAAATTCCCGACCCGAAATCCCCACGACCATTTCCTCGATCCGTTCGATCGGAAAGCCTTCCACCTGCCGTGTTACGATTTCACTTATTGGCAGCTTGTCAAACAGCTTTTCCACGTTCTTCTCCAGCGTTTCTACAAGCCAGCCGGATACTTTCGGGATCAGGACGGAAGTGATCGTGTCACGAAGCGGGGCCAACAGCTCGGACAAGGGCTTGTCCGCCCACCGCAGCGCTTGCTCCTCCATTTTGTTGAAAACGGCATCCGACCAGGACTGGATTTGCTCGCTCCCTACCCAGTCGGCTACATCTCCGACCGTCTTGTCCAGCAGCTTGTCAGCCTCCACTCGCAGCAGCTCATGGATTTTCCGGGCCAAGGCCGGATTGGTCAACAGCTCGTCTAGCGAGGGCAGAAGCTTCCCGATTATCTTTTCATCTCCCAGGAACATATTGACCAGACCGCCAAACATTCCTCCCCCGCCTCCGACGAGCCCGCGTACCATCTGCTGAAGTGTCTGCGTGCCTTCCTGGGAATGGAGATAGGCGCGGCATTTTTCCAGAAAGAGGCGGCTTACCTCCTCCAAAGCCGTCTCAAGCCTTGCCAGCCCTGTCTCGGGAATCAGCTCGCGCAGCGGTTTTTCCCGATGCTCGGCAAGCTGGGCTTGGAGCCACCTCTCCCAGGCTTGCCGTATCGGCGTGCGGATATGTTCACCGATACGCCCATCTTCATCGATTGCTCCAGGGTACAAAATCAACGTCCATTCGCGCAGCGAACGGCTGTCCTCCATCCAGCCCCGGGCGGCTTTCGTCAGCCACCCGGCGAGATTTTGCTCCATTTTTCCTTGGGCGAGAGCCTTTTTCACACCCTCCTTGGTCAACAGATGCTCTTCGACCAACCGCCCCATCTGAACAGCGATCTCATCCCGTCTGCGCGGGATTAGCCCAGGGGTAAAAGGCACTTGCCACCTGCCGATTCGCCATGGGCGATGGGGTCGAAACAGCATCCGAATAGCCAGTTCATTGGTAATTCCGCCGATGGCAGAGCCCACGATTACGTTTATTGCCAGCATCCAAACGTTCATCTACATTAACAACCTCTCTTTTCCACATGGAACCAAAGTATATGCCTGCTCATAAAATAGACCAACTTCATGCCTGATGGGAAGGGGATTGCCATGTCGTATGTTCCAGTCATTTTGCAATCGTTCGAACCCAAAACAGACATCGACCTGTACCTGCCCCAGGTGCACATGCGCAAATGGAATCTCACACCGTCTTCGGTCACCGTTCAGTTTGGCAGCAAAACTGCCCAAGCCAAAGTGAGCGGCCTGCAACAAACCGGAAATACCCTGATCCGTCCGTCTCTTGCCAGGATGCTTCACCTGCCCAAGGGAGTCCCTCTGCTGGTACGTTATCAAGCGAGCCAGCAGCGTCTTGTTTTTGGACCCTATCTGGGCATACTCGTTTCCACGTACAATGCCCAGTACTCTTTGTCCCCATTTGGCGGATTCACCTCGTTCTTCAACGAGGTGGCCGACAGCTGCCGCAAACGCGGGGGAATCGTCTGTATTCTCCGCATGCAAGACGTCAATTGGAACGCGGGGATCGTAAGGGGAATGGTACGTCAAAACGGGCACTGGAAGCAAGCCGTTCTGCCGCTTCCGCAGTGCATCTACAACCGCTTGGTATCTCGCCGGCGAGAGCGCAGCGAAGCGACGAGCGACTGGATGCAGCGGTGCAAGGAAGCAAATATCCCGCTTTTTAATGAACACTTTCTGAATAAGTGGCACGTGCATACAGCTCTGGAAAACGAGCCGGGTACTTCCGAGCATCTGCCCCGCACCGTCCTCTATCAAAGCAAGCAAGACCTGGAGGCGATGCTGAAGTCTTACAAGACGGTATATGCCAAACCGGTAAACGGGAGCATGGGTCGGGGAATCGCACGCATACGCCGTACCGGCGGCGGATATCAGCTGAGCCGGGCTGGCGGCGGCCTCAGACAATTCGGCAGCATCAGTGAACTGCACCGTCATCTGTACCAGAAGACCAAAGGCAAGAAATATCTGCTTCAGCAAGGGCTGTCGCTGATCGGTCTTCATCAGCGTCCAACCGATTTTCGGGTGCTCGTGCAAAAAGATCGCCAAGGTGCCTGGGCCGTCACCTCAATGGTCGCCAGGCTGGGGCAAAACCAGGTCGTATCAAATGTCTCCCGCGGCGGCTCCATGACCAACCCCGCTACTGCCCTGCGGATATGCGGCCCATGGATGACGGGAGCACGTCCGACCGTCCAGACTCTGCGAAGCGTCGCACTGAAGCTGTCCCAGCTTTTGGAGCAATCGCTCAGCGGGCATTACGCCGAGTTTGGCATCGATCTGGGTGTAGATGTACGCGGACATGTTTGGCTCCTCGAAGTAAACAGTAAACCTTCCAAGACGACCAACTCCCTTCCGATGCGAGGCGGAGACGAAAACTCGCCCAGACGCGTGCGGCCTTCCGCTCTGCGGATGCTCGACTACTCTGCCTTCCTGAGCGGCTTTCCGCGATCAGGTAAACGCAAATCAGAAGCAAGCAAGAAATCAAGACGAGGGTGACCTTATGTTGGCAAACCAAAAAAGCCTGGGCATCATCACGATTTGCCGCGGCTCTTCCTTTCTTGAAAAAGGATATTACAAAAAATTAACGTTGACCGGCCGAAAAGCCGGTATCCAGGTAATCGTCTTCTCTCCGCGCGAGGTGGATTTTTCCACCCGCACGGTGTCTGGATTTGAATACCGCGGCGGCAGCTGGCAAAGCGGAACGTTTCCGCTGCCCGGCTATATCTATGACCGCTGCTTTGTCTGTCCTGCCTACCGCCACTATAAACCATTCGTAGAGAAGTTGCAAAACGATCCGTCCATCACGTTTTTGGGGCATGGGCTGTCAGGAAAATGGCAAGTGCATCAGATGCTGGTCAAATCCCCTCTGCTTGCAAAATGGCTTCCGCCGACGAGCATCTTTTCCTTTCCCAAGCTTCAGCAGACACTTCAGCGTCACGGCTCGGCCATCATCAAGCCAATCGCCGGCACGCATGGAATCGGCGTCGTGCGGATCGACCGGACGGCAGACGGTTACCACCTCACGGGCCGTAATCGAGAAAATGAGCCATTTTCCAGAACCATCCGCACCCCAAATGCACTAAACACGTATTTGACTGGTTTTATCGGCGGACGTACCTTTCTCGTCCAGCCTTATCTCTCCCTGCATACACCGGACGGCACGCCGTTTGATGTTCGCGTGCTGGTTCAAAAAAACGGAAGGGGTGAATGGGAAACGACGGGAAAAGCTGTCCGCCTGGGAAACAAGAAAAGCATTACGTCCAATTTGCACGGAGGAGGGAAGGCAGCCTCGCTGTCGGTCTTTCTCGCCAAACATTTTTCCGAAAAGACCAGAAGCAAGATTCAAACGCAGCTCGACCAGCTGGTAGCGGAACTGCCTCCCTTTTTGGAGCTTGAACACGGCCGGCTGGTCGAGCTTGGGATCGACGTCGGCATCGATACATCTGGAAATATCTGGATCATCGAAGTAAACAGCAGGCCGGGGCGTACGGTTTTCCGAATGATTGATGATCCCAAGGCCAGGCTTCATTCCATCACTCAGCCGGTCCGCTACGCCCGTTATCTTATGAAACATGCGTAGGAGGTAAACATAAGCATGGAATCGATCAGAGTGCGGCTCCGCTTCCTGTCCTATCCCCATGTATCCGGCATTATCCTGCCATCTGTGCTTGTTTCGAAATTGCAGCTTCGGCCACGGCAAAAAGTCAAGATTTCTCTGGGGAAACGGGAAGTGGTGGCTACCATTTATCAAGACCGTCGTAATCAAGAAGGCAATGTTGTCAAAGTAACCAGCATGCTGAAAACGAATTTGGGCATTCCGCACGGTGGTCTGATTCAGTTGAAAAAGGAAGGAGAAACCCTGCGGATTGGTCCCGCAATCGGTATCGTCACTACAGGTCTCAAACAGAACGCTCGCCAGCCGATCGGCCAGCGCACGTCATTTTTTGAGAAACTGCTCCAGGCCCAGGAAGGAAAAGGCGTCTTCTACTTCATTTTCGCTCCGAATGACGTCGATTGGGAGAGCAATCGCGTAAATGCCTGGTTCCTGCAACCGAGCAAGCAAGGCGGGTACGTCTGGAAAAAGATGAATACCGCTCTGCCCGATGTCGTCTACGACCGCATACCTTCGCGAACAGCCGAGCGCCATGCGGCCGTCCAGGAATTCAAGTTGAAATTGGCCAATTATTCAACGCCGATGTTCAACCAGGGATTTTTCAACAAATGGGGCGTCCATCAGCTCCTCTATCCCAACCCGGAGGTAAACGAATTCATCCCTGAGACGTATTCGTCCCCTTCTTTGCTCACCGTCCGCTCGCTGCTGCGAAAGTATCCGACCGTCTATCTCAAACCGATAAACGGCAGTCTGGGCTACGGCATCGTCAAAATTGTCCACTCCGGGAATGGCTATGAAGTGTCCTACCACAACGGGAGCGGCAATGTGAAACGCCGCTTTTCCAAGCTGCCTGCTCTGTACCAGCACGTCTTTCGGACCCGCCGGGTTAACGCGTATCTGGCCCAGCAGGGAATATCGCTGCTGACGTACCACGGCCGTCCCTTCGATTTCCGGGTCCATCTGCATAAAAATCTGCAAAACGAATGGGTCGTCTCCTGCATGGCTGCAAAAGTAGCCGGATCAGGCAGCGTCACTACTCACGTCCGTACGGGTGGAACCGTAATTCCCGGTGACGAATTGCTAAGCTATTTATTCGGCAAGCAGAAAGCCCTGATGACAGACCGCATCTCTCAGGCGGCGATTCGCCTGGCCACCGCCATCGAGCAGGCAAAAGGAATGGATCTCGGCGAGCTGGGTCTCGATATGGGAATCGACACTCACGGACATGTTTGGATGTTCGAAGCCAACTCGAAGCCCGGACGCTCGATCTTTAAGCATGCCCGTCTCAAACAAGCAGATATCGAATCGCGGAGCTTGCTTGTCGACTACAGCTGCTATCTTGCCAACTTTTAACAGACGACCGAACCACCGTACAGGAAGGAGGAACACCCATGCCTCAACTGCGCTCCGGGTGGTTGACCATCTTCCCCGGCGGCCGTTGGTTTTTGCAAATACCGCGTCGAAATCAACACACCCTGCGTGGACAAAAAAAGCTGTATTCCATTCTGGGACCTTTTGATACTCCCAAACGGGTGTACATTGGCCTCCCCAAACGACAACCTGGCCGCGTTCGCACCCGGATCAACTGGAAAACAGTAAATGACAACCTGAAGCTGGGCCCGTTGATCGGGATATTGACTGTGGGAAACGGTCAACACTTTTTGGGCAATCGAGAAAATTTCAAGGACATTGCTCTCGCTGGCCAAAAGCTTGGGGCACTCGTCTACGTTTTCACGCCGCAAAGCATCAATTGGGACAAAAAAAGCATCCGCGGCTTCCTCTACGATGAACAGCAAGATCAATGGCTCGAGGCCGTTCTTCCCTTTCCCCATGTCGTGTACAACCGCATCCCTTCACGCAAAGCGGAAAAACGCCCGGATGTGCAGGAAACATTGAACCAAATCGATAGTCTGCAAAATGTGACGTTGTTCAATCGCTGCTTTTTCGATAAGCAAAAGCTGTTTCAAACATTGAGCGACTACACGGAGGTAACGCCGTTTCTGCCGGAGACAAAGAAACTGGATTCGCTCCAACGCTTTCGTCTGTTTTGCAACCAGCATCACTTTGTGTATCTGAAGCCGGTGCTGGGCAAAGCGGGAGAGGGAATCATGCGGGTGGAACACAAAAAAGACTACTGGCTCGTGCAGCGGCTCAAGGAGCAAAAAGCGGTCACGCGCCAATTTTCCACCCTCGACGGCGTTTGGCGATACGTAAAAGGACACACGAAAGGCAAGCGCTACATCATGCAGCAGGGAATCCAGCGGGCACTGTACATGAAAAAGCCATTTGACGTTCGTATTTTGGTCCAGAAAAACGGAAAAGGGGAGTGGGGAGTGACTGGCATTGGCATTCGCCGTGCCGGTATTCAGAGCATTACGACCCACGTCCCGCGCGGCGGTTCGATCCACTCTGTGGGAACCGTCCTGCGGGCAATCTTCAAGGATGATGCCGCGAAGATCGAAAGCAGAATTAAAGAGACTGCCTTGACGGTTGCCTCCGCTTTGAACGATGCGATAGAAGGGCTTGCCGAAATGTCGATGGATATGGGGTTGACGAGGGAAGGACGGCTCTGGTTGTTTGAAGCCAATGCCAAGCCGGAAAAATTCGACGAACCGACGATTCGCCGGACCTCCCTCTCCAATCTCATCCACTACTCGCAATACGTCTCCCGGCTCCAAAGCGATCGGGAGCTTGCTTCGGGTAGCTTGGGATGAAAGTGATCAAAGTGTCTCCCATAACCTTGCCATCGATCAAATCCACCTTGCTTCGCTTTGTAAGGTTGGAGGGAGACCGCCGGATTACGAAAGAATCGCGAGACTGGCTGGCGGAATTATCTCCGGAAGAGATGAAAAACCAGGAAGCCATCCTGCTTGCAGCGGTCGAAGGAAGGCGTCTGGTCGGTTTGTTCGCGATCTCTGAGTGTGGTCTGGCTCACTCTTGCCTCGTCGTCGACAGGCGGAGGCGCGGGCAAGGTATCGGCAAAGCCATGGCAGCCCGAATGTGCGGTCTGCTGCCCAAACTGTACGTCAGGATTGCTATCGACAACGTATCGAGTCTTGCTTTGTTTAAAAGTCTCGGATTTGAACCCGTCAAAGCAAGCATCAGCACTACAGGCAAGCCGACTCTCTGGCTCGCTTACGGTCAATGGACTCCCGATGATTTGCAGGTGTCTGCGGGCTAATCCCCCTTTTCTCCCGCGCTCTCCCAAGTTTGCCGCTTCCTTTGACCGGTACGCTTGGGCGGGCTTTTTTTCGTTTAGCGGCAAATTCCCGCACTGTTTTTCCACAAACGGTACTAGTGTGAATTCTCTTTTAACGAGGTTTGATGAATCAGCTTCTAAACCTTGGAAAATATAGATAATGGAGGTGGTCAAAATGACCTATCAAAATTACTTTCCAACAAATCAAATTCCTCTTTCCAGCTCTGTCAACGCCGTGTTCCACCCTGGATTTGCCGGAACGAATGTTCAAGAGGTCCGCTACTGGAATCAAGGCGGGCACGCACCGGCGGTATCTACATACGGAGCAAGCGGTTTTGGCGGAGCACAAGCGGTGTTCCAGCCTGGATTTGCCGGCACCAATCCACAAGAAGTACGTCAACAAAACCAACCCGGTTATGCATCCTTTGCGCCCGGTGCCGGTTTTCAGCAAGCTTCATTTGGCTATCCTCAAGCCCAAGCAGGATACCAGCCATTCGCCGGATCTGCACAGGCAGTCTTCTCTCCCGGCTTCGCAGGGACCAATGTACAAGAAGTACAAGCCCGCAATAACACCGCTTACAGCGGAGGCTTCACCAATGCTTACACAGGGTTTGCCGCTCCCGTCGCGGGCAGCGTCGGCAGCATCTTCTCTCCCGGCTTCGCCGGAACAAACCCGCAGGAAGTACGCCAGTTGAATCAACCAGGCTACTCCTCGATCGGTGGCTTCGGCATGCAGGCGCAACCGCAGCAATCCTACGGCGCTCCATTTGGCGGCAGTGCGCAAGCCGTGTTCCAGCCTGGCTTTGCAGGCACAAACGTGCAGGAAGTACGCGCACTCAACGCCGGCCAGCAAGCTCCCTTTGTCGGCTCCATCTACAGCGGCTTCTAAAGGAAGGCGCATAGCGAACAAGACCGTCAGGATTCTGAAATCCGACGGTCTTGTTTTTTACGGATGACGCTGATCTGGCACCCCCTCATTGCGGACTGCCATGATAGCGTCGTACAGGCCGTGCAAGCTATCCAAGCTTTGCTGGTCCACTGTAAAAAGCGTCTCGCCAAACCGGTACAAATCCCGCTCGGCCCCTGGCAGTCTCTGCTTATTTGAATCGCCTTCCCATTGAGCCTCCACGCATTGCTCCGTTTGATCGAGGTGATGGCGGACGTTCACATGCGTCCCCAGCACATCGCGAAAGCGTTCCATGATCCGCGCGTGTCTTTCATCGCTTCGGGCCAGACGGTACAGCGCCATCTCGATTTGCAGCCAGCACGTCACATAAAAGTGAAACTCCAAAAAAAGTGTTGTCAACGCCTTGTTGACCTCCTGCTGCCGCTCTTGCCACTCGTCTTCCCGCGCGCCTGTCCATTCAGCAAGCGCCCGCTTCACGTCCGCTTTCTTCTCCTGAATCAGCTCGTAGTGATTAACCGCTCCCCGGTAAAACTTGCGCACAATGTTGTAGAGCATCTCCGGTGTACGCGGCGGCAACCCCCCGTACCGGTTTTTTACATCCCGCATAAACAGCTCGCCTCTTCTCTTCCTTTACTCGCTGAGTGCTTTCTCTTCCCATTCTACCTCAGCCGGCGAAAAGAGAAAAAGCCCGCTGATGGCGGTCAGCGGGCAGTTTCTTTTCTGCAAGCGGGTGCTGCTTACAATGTTTTCATGCCAGGCTTCCAGTTTGCCGGGCAAAGGCCGCCTGCCTGCAAAGCTTGCAGGATGCGGAGCGTTTCGTCGACGCTGCGGCCGACGTTCATGTCGGTAACCACCTGGTAGCGGAGAATGCCTTCCGGATCGATGATAAACAGTCCACGGTGTGCGGCGCCTGTCTCTTCATCCAGAACGCCGTAAGCTTTCGCCGTCTTTTTGGTGATGTCGCTGGCAAGCGGGAAGTTTACTTCTCCAATGCCTTGCTGGTCGCGAGGGGTGCGAATCCATGCGCGGTGCGTGTGCACACTGTCTACGGACACGCCCAATACTTCGCAATCCAGCTCCTCAAACTCCGCGATATTGTCGCTAAACGACGTTACTTCTGTCGGGCAGACAAAGGTAAAGTCAAACGGCCAGAAGAACAGGATCAGCCACTTTCCTTTGTAGTCTGCCAAAGTCGCGCGCTCTTCCAGCGTCTCCAGATTTTTTGTGGTTGCCATATCAAAATCAGGCGCTGGTTTTCCTACTTGCAGTTGTACGTGATCGCTCATGATGTTTCGCTCCTCCTTTTTTAGATGCCTTTTCCTGATTATTCGGCAGCTTCAAGCGCAGCCAAAGCTTTCTTGATCCGGTTCGGATTGAATCCGAGGATCTGCTTGTCGCCGATCAGCGTCAACGGAACCGACATCATCCCGAGACGCGCGAGCTCCTCGCGGTATGTTTCATTCTCGTCAATGTTTCGTTCATCGTAGGAAATGTTCTGTTCTTCCAGATATGTTTTCAGTTGCTTGCAAAAACCGCAGTTTGTGCTGGAATATACGATTGCTTGCGCCATGTTCATTCTCTCCTTGCCGCGTTTATTTGTACTGGGGAACGATCTTGCTGCGTTTGTTGATGTACCTGTCTGCAGCCATAGCCGCGATTGCGCCGTCGGCAGCGGCTACCACCGCTTGCTTGACAGGCGTCTTGCGAACTTCTCCCGCGCCGAAAACTCCCGGCACGGCGGATTGCATACATTCATCCAAAATCATAAAGCCTTCGTTATCAAGCGGGACCTGGTCTTCGAGAAAATCCGTTCCCGGCTTGCTTCCCGAGAGGAAAATAAACACTCCGTCCACAGTGACGAGCTCTTCCCTGCCGTCCGCGTGGCGGATCTGGACGCCTTCGACGGACTGTTCTCCGACGATTTCAACAGGGCGGGTGCGAAACAAAAATTCCGTATTGGGGAGTTCGGGTACTTCGTCCACCCCTTGAAGCTCCGATCGGGGCACGAGGAAGACAATCTTGTCGGCAAACTTGGTCAGTGCGTGCGCTTCCTCCAGCGCTTCCTCGGAATCTCCGATCACTGCGACCGTTTTTCCCTGGTAAAAAGCGCCGTCGCACGTAGCGCACGTGCTGATGCCCCTGCCGAGCAGCCGCTCTTCTCCGGGAAGCATGCGGTTGCGTCCCTTCGACCCGGTTGCCACAATGACTGCCTTCGCCTCAAATGTACCGTCTGCGGTGAAGATGCTTTTGACTTCATCCTCCACATCCACAGCCGTAATGGTCGTTTGCAGGAATGTCGCACCGAAGCTCTCCGCCTGCCTGCGCATGATATCGAGCAGCTGCTTTCCTGTCATCTCGCCTTCCGCGCCCGGATAATTGGCGATTTTATGCGTCAGCGCCAAGGCTCCCGTATTGGGCGCTTTGTCGATCACCAGTGTCTTTAAGTTGCCGCGCGCTGTATAAATCGCTGCAGATGCTCCGGCCGGTCCGCCGCCGATGATGATCACATCGTACATGCACGCATTCACCTCACGATTCGATATTTTATAATAATTATCAACTAGTAACAGTTATCATTTTACTTGATACAAGATAAAAGTCAATATCTTTTTATAATAATTTTAAACAAAGGGCAAATGGCTCTTGCTTCTTTGCAAAAGATGCATTACTTTTGAAAGTAGGAAACTGTTCTGAATCACTCAAAACATATATCCAGGTAACGAACGCTGCCACTAGATGGCAGCTTTCGCGCTTTAGAGAGGATGAAACTGTTTCTCATTTCACAAAAGAGAGGAAGAAATGACGATGAAACACATGGATTATCATCACCTCGATCACGTCAAGGACCAGCAGACGTCCAAGAAAACGCTCTGGATCACGCTGTTTATTACCCTGTTCTTTACCATCGTAGAGATCATTGGCGGACTGCTTTCCAACTCGCTGGCTCTCCTGTCGGACTCCGCTCATATGATCTCCGACGTCCTGGCGCTCGCACTGAGCATGACCGCCATCTACATGGCTTCGCGGAAGCCGAACAGCCGCTACACCTTTGGATACCTCCGTTTTGAAATCGTCGCCTCCTTTCTCAACGGGGCCGCACTCGCCGTCATCGCGGTGGGAATCTTCATCGAGGGGATCAAGCGGATGATTTCACCGCAGGAGGTCGACCTCAAGCTGATGCTGACGATCGCTTCCATCGGCCTGCTCGTCAATATCATTCTGACCGTCGTTTTGAGCCGCAGTTCAAAAGAAGAGGAAAATCTCAACATCCAAAGCGCTCTGTGGCATTTTATCGGGGACTTGCTCAGTTCTGTCGGCGTCATCCTGTCCGCAATCATCATTTACTTTACCGGCTTCACTTTGTTTGACCCTTTGATCAGCATGGTGATCGGCGCCATCATCTTTACCGGCGGAGCCAAGATTATCCGCGCGTCGTATCTGATCATTATGGAATCTGTCCCGGAAAAGTTTGACCTCGAGGAAATCCGCCAAGACATCGCTCAAGTGGAAGGTGTCGAGGATGTGCACGAAATGCATCTTTGGGCGATTTCAACCGATCATTACTCGATCACTGCCCACGTGTTTGTCCGCGAAGACATTCAGCCCTTCTGTGTGATTTTGGCAGTGAATGAGACGCTGAAGAACAAATACGGCATCAATCACTCCACGATCCAGGTAGAGCACGCCCAGTTCCACGACCACGGCGAGTACGGCAAGATGTTCCTGCAGCAGCGGGAGGGCCAGCTTTCTTCCTGATCCATGCATGTACGCCAAAAGCAAGCTTGTTTGCAAAAAAAAGCGAAAGAAAAATACCGCCTCTCCCGGGGAAGGCGGTATTTTTGTGCCGTTTGGCGCCAGTACCTGCTTGTATTCTACTGCATATCTTTTCGATAGCTTTTGATCATCCAGCGCTTGCGTCTTTTCTTCTGCTGCTGTCTAAACCGCTTCGCCGCCTTGTTCCATGTACATGACCTCCCACAGATGGCCGTCGAGATCCTGAAAGCTCCAGCCGTACATAAAGCCGTGGTCAAACCGGTCATTTGCAGCTTTCCCTCCGGCCTCAAGCGCTTTGTTTACGATCTCATCGACCTGTTCCCTGCTTTGAGCGGACAACGCCATGATGACTTCTGTCGTTTTTGTCGCGTCGGCCAGCTCTTTTTTCGTAAACGTCTGGAAAAAACTCTCGACCAGGAGCATGACAAAAGTGCTGTCATTGATAATCATGCAGGTTGCTTTCTCGTCGGTAAATTGGGGGTTGAACTCAAATCCGATTTTGGAAAAAAAGTCGATGGATTTGTTCAGATCCTTTACCGGTAAATTCACAAATGTTTTCTCTGCTTGAAGTCCCATCATCGATCACCTCTTTGTAATTTTCGGAGCCGACGCACTACAGTCAATTGCCGGACAGCGGCCATACTTCCATTGATCAAGCAAATATGCCTGTCGGTTGACTATTTCTGCCCCATCGTGAATAAGATAGTCTTATTCTAGCATGGGCCACTTGGGTTGATTTCTTACCGATTGCTATGTTTGTAAGCCGCATGCAAACAAGCGCGCTTTTCTCCAAGCTCGTCCGTCCGCTGACAAAGCGCCGCTTGTTTGCATAATAATTTTGCGATTTCGAATACTGGCTAAAACATTGACGAATCAAACGATTCAAGCTAAAGTACCTCTATCACTTGAACGCAAAAAAGCGAAAAAGCATAAAAGCATAGCCGCGAAAAAGCTACTGTGCGAACAAGTAGGAGTTGTTATCGCTATGAACAAATCGATCCGTTTCGGGCAGAGTCTCATTGTTTTGCTTGCCGTCTTTGCCGTGTTGTTTCCTGCGCTCTTCTTCGGAAAAGCAGAGCCTCATATGCCGTTGCTGACAGCTCTCATCGTATCTGCGGTCCTTATTCGCCTGTTCGGAGTACCTTGGGAAGCGATGGAGGAGGGCATTATCAAAGGCGTTCAATCGGCCGTTGCTCCCCTGCTCATCCTGTCGCTTATCGGCATTTTGATCGGTGTATGGATGATGAGCGGCACGGTGCCAACCATTCTGTATTACGGGATTTCATTGATTTCGCCGGAGTATTTTACCGTCAGCGCCCTGTTTTTGACGATTCTCGTCTCGACAGCCACGGGGAGCTCCTTTACGACTGTCAGCACTGTCGGCGTAGCGTTGATGGGGGTAGCCACTGCACTGGGGATGGACCCGCTTGTTACGGCTGGTGCCGTCATTTCGGGAGCCTGCTTTGGGGACAAAATGTCGCCGCTGTCTGACACAACGAATTTTTCTGCGGCTGTGGCAGGTGTCCCTTTGATGGAGCATGTCCGCTTCATGACCAGAACGACCGTGCCTGCCATCGCCCTGACGGCTCTGTTTTTTGCCTTTCAGGGCCAGCCGGACGCTGTGAATCTGTCCAATATCTCGCTCATTCAAACGGAGCTGGAGAAGCACTTCACGCTGTCGGTCTTTACGCTGCTGCCCGCCTTGGTCGTGATCGGCTGCTCGCTCATGCGCAAACCGATCCTGCCGACGCTCGTCGCCGGGATTGCCAGCGGGATCGCAACAGCCGCCATTGTTCAGGGAGAACGCTCGCCGCTGTCGTGGCTTGCCGTCATGCAAAACGGATTTCACCGCGAATTCTCCAACGAGATCGTCGGCTCGATCGTGAACCGCGGCGGCCTGATGTCGATGACGTGGTCGCTGTCGCTGATCCTGATCGCCCTCTCGCTGGGCGGACTCCTGCAGCGAAGCGGAGTCTTTCATGCCCTCTTTGACGGTTTGCTCAAACGGCTCAAGCATGCGGGCGGACTCATTACCTTGGCAGGCTCGTCCTCGCTACTTGTGAATGGCTTGACTGGCGAGCAATACCTCTCCATCCTGCTGCCGGGACAAATGTTTCGGGAGTCTTTTGAGTCGAGGGGCATTTCTCGTGCAAGGCTCTCCCGTACTCTGGAGGATTGCGGAACGCTGATCAATCCCTTGATTCCCTGGGGCGTAAGCGGTGCCTTTTTCACGTCCACCCTGCATGTGGCCACGCTGGATTATCTGCCGTACGCCCTGTTCCTCTGGCTGTCGCCGGTCTTTACGTTTTTGTTTGCCTGGATCAGGAGGTAGTCATCCGCTCCGTACACTGTCGCACAGTTTTTGCCCCTTTTTTTGGAACGGTACAGCGCCTCGTCTGCGGCCCGTTTCAATCCGTCGGCGCTGCCTGCATGATCGGGGTAGAGCGCGATTCCCGCGCTGACCGTAGCCGGGATGGGCCGACCTTGATACACCAGAGGGTGTTTGCCCAGATACTCGCGGATTGCCAGCACCTTGTCCACCGCATCGCGCAGGGTAGCGTCGGGAGCCAGCAGCATGAATTCGTCTCCGGCATATCGGTAGACGCTCTCTCCGGCTCCCGCGTTCACCATCAGCGCCTCGGCGATGCGGCGGATCAACTCGTCACCGACGTGATGGCCGTACTGGTCGTTCACCTTTTTCAAATGATCCGAATCCAGCATGATCAGAGTCACAGTTGACCGCCTCTCTTCCAGAAGCTTCTCCAAATCGCGGTGAAAAGCCCGGTAATTCAGGATTCCCGTCAATTCATCCCGGAAGGACATCTGGTACATCCGGTCGTACAGACGGGCTGTTTCCACTGCGCTGGCTACTTGAGAACCGATGATTTTCAGCAATTCTTCATGCTCTTTCTTGTAGGCAAACGCCCGATACGATTGTGCGGAAATGACCCCCTTCATCTGGTTGCCCAGCATCAAAGGGACAAAGATGCACGTGTTTGTGTCGCTGTCAGGATTGCCCCAGCGGACAGCGGAGGCGCCTACGGTCTCGTCCCGGGACGTTCGCAGATGAACCGTTTCCCGGGTGGCGATCACCTTGGAAATGATGCCTTCCCCGTATGGCAGCGTGAGCGGACCGTAATTGACCCCGGAGTCGATGCTGATCGGGATCTGGATCTCGCTTTCGCCTTCTTCATAGAGAGCGATCAAAAAAGCGTCTGTCCTCATCACTCGCGAAACCAACTCAAAGGCCTTCCAGATTATCTCTTCCTCGTCATAGTTTCTGGAGAAGGTATGGCTGAGGTCATGCAAAATTTTTAAATGCTCGGATAGCCATGACAAATGTGCCACTTTTTCATTTAGTTTGACAATTTTCTCCAGAATTTGTTCGTGCTGCTCCACTTCCGAAACACCCAGTATCCCGCCCAGCTCCCGCGAGATCGCGAATACTTCCTCCCGGTCGACAGACTCGATATGGTTTAGCCAATGATTGTACCGCTCGAGCAACCGCTTCACGGACTCTTCTCTTGACCACGCATTCTCTACCATGCACTACCCCCTCGTACACTCGGGCAATCCATTTTCAATGACAGCTTTGGAATCCGGAATCAGGACTGCTTTTTGCTCTCCTGAAAGCGTTCGACCGCAGCCCTTATCGCCTGCAATACGGCACCTTGTCCCGGCCCCAGAAAACGTTCTTGAACCACTTGGGCAATCTCCGTCATCCCGCCCGCAACCGACCTGCCGCGCAGCAAGCCGGCCAAAAAATCGCTGGTCTTATCCATAACAAAGGTAAAGCTGGCGTCACAGATTACTTCCTTCTCGATATCTATGATGAGTACGCAGCCGATCACCGAGGATACTTCGTACAAAGTGGTTCCTTTTGGAATTTGCGCGAACCCTGCCGTAAGTACGGTTTTTGCTTGAGACCAGTCAGTCATTTGCCTGTTCCTCCCTTTAAACCGCCGTATCCGGGAGTGTTCCCGCCTGCCAGATGGCTTCTGCTAATCGTGTTCCCGCATCCGGGAGACGAGAAAACGGCTACTCCGGAAACTGGAAATAGCCTGCAGCTTTTTCTTCTACTAAGTACAACCAATATTACCCTATTCCCTCTGTTCTTGCCATCCCTAAAGCTGTTTCTGAAGCGAAATCTTCTGCGGGGGGCAGCTTTGCCCGTCAAGCTTTCCGTAAACCTCCGCTTTCCTGAGAACAAAAAAGAGGCATCCATCGATGCCCCGAAACTAAAAACTTCTTTACTTTAGGCATGCAAGCCTTTTTGCTACCTGTTTTCCATCGCCAGCCGAAGCTTTCCGCCGACAAGCTTCAATCGTTCCCGGGCCTCTTCTGCCAATAGTCCCGTTTGCTTCATCACGATCGCTACCCGGGCGTCTCCACCCGCGAGCGTGATCAGACGCTCCGCCTCCGCGTAGCTGGCCCCGGTCACCTCCATGACGATGTGCTTGGCCCGCTCCTTTAGCTTCTGGTTGGTCGCCTGGACATTGACCATCAGATTGCCGTAAACCTTGCCGAGGTGAACCATGCTGGCCGTGGTCAGCATATTCAGCACCATTTTCGTTGCCGTTCCCGCCTTCAAACGAGTAGAGCCGGTCACCACCTCCGGTCCGACCACGATGTTGATCGAGACGTCTACCCCCTGGCTGATGCCGGGAGTAGGATTGCAGGACAGGGAGATCGTCACAGCCTGTCTCGCTTTTGCTTCCTCCAGCGCCCCGATGACATAAGGAGTCCTGCCGCTGGCGGCTATGCCCACCACTACATCGCCCGGACGGACACCGCTTCTCATCACGTCCTCTTTTCCCAGTTCAGTCGAATCCTCCGCTCCCTCGATCGCCTCCACCAGCGCATTTGGCCCTCCGGCGATCACCCCGCGGACCAGCTGCGGATCGGTGCCGAACGTCGGCGGGCATTCGGAAGCATCCAGCACACCCAACCGCCCGCTCGTACCGGCGCCGAAATAGAAGAGCCGTCCACCGCCCTCCATCGCTCGCGAAATCAAATCGACAGCCTGTGCTACCTGCGGCAAAACCTGCTCGACGGCATGCGCTACCTTCTTGTCCTCTTCATTCATCAGTGCCACAATCTCCAGACTGGTCATCTGGTCCAACGCTTCACTTGCCAGATTTCGCATTTCCGTAGTCAATTCGCGCAAGTTTTCACCCATGGGCGTCCTCCTCTGCTCCGTTTGTTTGTTTCCCTGCAAGTCTCGTTTTCATCTTCTCGTCCATTTTCAGTCCGGCCCGCAGCAAGGCTGCAGCCAAGCATCCCGATACGGGTGCGGCCCGCGGAATGATCACATCAAAGCGGGCCAGCTCCAGAAGCTGTCTTCTCAGCATCGTATCTGCCGCCAGCAATCCGCCTGCCAGAACGACAGGCATGCTGTCGGATGTTTGGCTGCGGCACGCTTCCGCCAGCTCCAGCAGTGACCGGGCAGCCTGATTGACGCAGCGGGCCGCTGCTTCATCGCCGGCTTCTGCCGCCCTCTCAGCGAGGACGCTTACTTCTGCCAGATCCTTGCGGGGATTGGGCGAGCTGTACAAGCGGGCGATCAATTGGTCCGGCCGGTCGACTTCAAAGTGACGGATCACCAGCTCGCTCAAAAGCGTCGGTGCCCCGCGGCCGTCAAATGCCCGCAATACCGCGATGACCGCCTGCCTGCCCAGATCGTAGCCGCTGCCTTCGTCGCCCAACAGGTATCCCCAGCCGCCTACCCGATGACGCGCTCCCGTATCCGTCAGCGCGTAGGCGATCGAACCGGTTCCGGCGATCAACACGATGCCGGGCTCCCCCCACGTTCCGGAATAAAGGGCGCCCGCAGCGTCATTGTCGATCTGAAGCCGCCCTCCCCACGCCGGCCCGAATGCATCCTCGATCCGGCCCTTCACCTCTGGTCTGTCCGCACCTGCTAATCCGAGAAAAATTGCCTCCACATCATCTGCCCAGCCGCCTGCCTGTACGATCAGCTCGTCCACGAGCCTGCGTATCGTGTCCTCGACCTGTGGCCAGGGTCTGGAAAGCGGATTGGTCCCCTCTCCGACGGCTCGGCCGACAATCTCTCCCGTTTCATCGCAGATCGCGGCATTGGTTTTACTGCCGCCTCCATCGATTCCAATAAACAAACGTCGCGTTTTATTTACCTGCACCAGCCGTCAACCCTTCCATAAATTGCCTGGACGCCAACAGAAATACCGCGATCATCGGCAAGGCAGAAAGCGTCAACCCGGCGAACAACAGACTCCAGTCCGTCTCGTACTCGCCGAAGAGCACCATCATCCCCACGGGAATCGTTTTCAGCGCTTCATCCTGAATAAAGATCAGCGGAAAAAAGAAGTCATTCCAGGCCTGAATAAAGGTAATGATTACAACAGTTCCCAAAGCGGGACGGATCAGCGGCAGCAGGACTCGCCAAAACACCTGAAAGTGGCTGCAGCCGTCGATCCTTGCCGCCTCCTCCAGCTCCACCGGCAGCGTCCGAAAAAAACCCGTCAGAATAAACACGGAGATCGGGATGCCGCTGGCCGTATAGATTAAAATCAGCGACCAGAGCGAGTTGAGCAGGCCGAGCTTTTTCATCAGCAAAAAGAGCGGGACGATTCCCAGCTTGACCGGGACCATCAGCCCAATCAAAAAGTAGAAGTAGAGCAGACCCGTCCACTTATGCGAAAAGCGAGCCAGATAAAAAGCGGCCATCGAAGAAGTGACTGTGATCAGGAGCACTGACGTGACGCTGACCATTATGCTGTTCAAGAGAAAATCAGCGAAGGGGACTACCTCCCACAGCTTCCTGTACGTGTCCAGGCCAAACGTCTTTGGCAGCGCCAGCGGGCTTGTGAAAATCTCCGCGTTTGATTTCAATGATGAACTGACCATGAGCACGATGGGGTAGAGGGCGACAAGCACGAAAACATAAGCGAAAAGATACTGCAGGGAGCGTCTGCCGATGCCAGCTTTCATCCCGCTCTCCTCCTTTTGGATAGCCTACCAGGGTCATGCCTTTTCAGATCGATACAAGCTGTCGTCCGCATTGCCTTGGGTCAGTGCTGGACTTCCCGTTTCCGCATCGCTTTGAGCGAGAGCGCCGATACGGAAGCGACGATGAAGAACAGCACAACGGCCAATGCGGAGCCAAGTCCGATGGATACATCCCCCGCTCCCCCCGAACCGCTGAAGGCGAGCCGGTAGAAGTACACCGCGAGCGTATCGGTGGAGTGGAACGGCTCCCCCATCGAGCCCTGCATCGCGTAAACAAGCTCGAACGCCTCGAACGCCTGGATAAACGTAAATATCGTCATGATCGTGAGCGACGGCATGACCAGCGGCAAAATGATGCGAGAAAGCATGGTGAGCCCCTTGGCCCCGTCCAGCCTTGCCGCCTCTATCAACTCCTCCGGAATGGATTGCAGGCCCGCGAGGAAAATCAGGACAGCGAAACCGATCCCAAACCAGCAATTGACCAAAATAATCGCCAGCAGCGCCGTGTCGGGGTCACCCAGCCACGGTTTGGCCCACTCCTCTAGGCCCAGCTTTCCGAGCAGCGTATTGAGCGCACCATAGTTGGGGTTTAAAATCAATTTCCACAAAAACCCAACCACGATAACCGAAAGCAGCCGCGGCATGAAGTACGCTGCCTTGAGGAAGCCTGCTCCGCGTATTTTTCGGTAAATCAAAAAGGCGAGGACAAAAGCGATTCCATTCTGCACCACCATTTCGACGAGAAAATAGATGACGTTATGTCCGAAGGCATTCCAAAACAGCTTATTGAACGGCTCCACCTGAAACAGCGTCAGGAAATTTTGCAGGCCGACAAACGCTCCCCGGGCTATCCCTTTCCACTCGTACATGCTGTATGTAAAGGCCGAAAGGATCGGATAGATGACAAACAGCGTATACAGTATGAGAGCGGGGAGGGGGAACAGGTGCAGAAGCCAGCGAGGCTTTGCTTTCCTTTTTGGCTGTATCTGTTGCCGCTCGGGTACGCCCATGACAACCACCCCCCCTGTATCGCGGCGGCAAAAGGGCGAGAGCTCTGCCCCTCTTCCGCCTGGATCAATTCTGCTTGCTACTTCTTGAATCGGGGGAACCAGATCGCTGCCGATTTCTGGACCTCCTGGCTCACCTGCTCCGGCGTCAGCTTGTTCAAATACATGCCCTGCAGCGAGTTTTCAAGCGTTTGCTTGGTCGTCGGATTTCCTTCCGCAAAGTGGACGACCATCAGGTATGGCGTCGAGCTGCTCGCTGACAGCTCCGCCATTTTGTTGACGAGCGGATCGCTTGTCACGACCCCGGGAATGGCACTGATGCGTTTAAACTGATTGGCGAACAGCTCGCCAAACTTTTTGCTGGCCATAAACTCGAGAAACTTGAGCGCTTCCTGTTTATGCTTGGACTTTGCATTGACCGCGTAGGAACCGTCTACCCACGTAGTCAACACGGCTTTTCCGTCATCCGTCGGCATCGGGAAGAAGTCAAGCGGCAGATCGGGATTCATTTTTTGCAAGCCCTCCAGCTCAAAGCTGCCGTTGATGAACATAGCCGCTTTCTCGGTGAAAAACATCGTCCGCGTGTCATTCAAATCAAGTCCAACAAAATTTTCCGGGAAATAAGGGATCAGCTCCTGCGCCCGCTGGATGGATTTTACGAACTCGGGACTTGTAAAATCAGCTTCCCCATTCAGGATTTTACTGACGAAAGCATTGCCATTGTACGCACCGGGAGCGATGACGCCATGGCTGAGCGAGAGCAGCCAGCCCTCTTTGGCTCCAAAGGCAAACGGCACTATGCCTTTGTCTTTCAACGTCTTGGCCACTGCGATCAGTTCATCCCAGGACTTCGGTTCTTTCAAGCCGTTCTGTTCAAACAGCCTCTTGTTGTAATAAATTTGCGTTGAATTGAGAGAGAGGGGGACGCCGTACACTTTTCCGTCTTTTCCGGTGGCTGCCGCAAGAACGTCCTTGGAAAAGTTCTGGATGCCCGGCAATTGATCCAGCGGCTCCAGATGGCCTGCTTCGGCGAGCGAAATTCCGGGAGCGTACGGGCGAAGCTGCAAAACATCAGGTCCGCTGTCGCTTTGCAGCGCGGTGTTGAGAATGGTGTTGTACTCCGTTGCCTTGAACGGCTTGAAGTCGATCTTGATGCCTGGGTTCTCCGCTTCGAAGGCTTGAATGATTTTTTTGTAGCCCTCGGCGTCCTCCACACGCCAGCTGTGCATCGACAGCGTCACTTGCTCCGCCCCGCCGCCGGAACTGCCGCCGCCAGCGCTCCCACCCGGACTGCCAGTCTGTCCTCCGTTCTGCCCGTCTCCCGGCGATGCGGGATTCGTCCCGCCGCTGCAACCGGCAAGCACAAGCAGCACAGTCAGCATTGCAGAAACAAATACGTGCGATCCAGACCTTCTCATCCTGTCTCATCCCCCTTTTTCCCTTTTGGCTTTTTGCATGATCAGGCCAGGCTCTTTTTGAGTTGAGCCGTGAC
Source organism: Brevibacillus borstelensis (assembly GCF_037834415.1). Classification (GTDB taxonomy): domain Bacteria; phylum Bacillota; class Bacilli; order Brevibacillales; family Brevibacillaceae; genus Brevibacillus; species Brevibacillus borstelensis_A. Next base: position 44,523 of record NZ_JAUMSJ010000022.1, read on the forward strand.
TGCGTCATGTAAGATCGGCCGAAGCCTGCGCAAGCTGTGGTCCCGTCCCAAATGAACGGCATTGGTCAAAAAGATGACAGCCAGCTCCTGCTCCGGATCGATCCAGAGACTCGTTCCGGTAAATCCCGTGTGCCCGAAGCTAGAGCGAGAAAAGCCGGAGCCGCAGCTGTTATTGCCCTCATGACCGTTTATCTCCCAGCCGAAACCTCTGCTGCCTCCCTTGCCTTGCGTATGGCAACGGATTGCTTGTTTTCTGGTTTCCTCGGAGAGGAGCGGGGGTGTTCCGGTCATCCACATCTGTGCGTACCGGCAGAGGTCATCCGCTGTCGAGAACAGACCGGCGTGGCCTGCTACTCCGCCCATGACAAACGCTTTCTCGTCATGAACCTCACCTGTGATGTAACGATTTGCAAGATGGCAATACTCCGTAGACGCAATATTCGGAAAAAAATCGCCATAAGGACGGAAACAAGTCTGTTTCATCTCGAGAGGCGTCCACAGCCTTCTCTCCAGAAACTGGTCAAAAGACTCATGGGTGACTTTTTCGATCAACAGTCCGAGCCAGATCATGCCGATGTCGCTGTACACGACCCGCTCTCCCGGAGCGTTTGCCAAGGGAATCTTGTACAGCTGGCCAGGCAATGCGATGGAACCGTCCCGGCTTCGCTCCGCAAGGTCTGCGGGTAATCCCGAAGTATGCGTCAAGAGCTGGGCGATCGTAATCCCCCTCTTCTCTTCCGGGCAATCCGGGAAGAAGCGGGAAAGCGGGTCGTTTTCGCGAAGCAGGCCTTCCTGCAGCAACAGCAGGACGGCAGGCAGCGTGGCGGTCACCTTGGTGAGAGACGCCAGGTCGAACAGCGTATCCGGCGAAACGGGATGTCCTTCCGCCGTACAGCTGGTCTTGCCGACATCCGCGGCGAGAATCACTCGTCCCTTTTGCACGACGCGCAATGAAGCGCCCGGCAAGAGTCCTTCCTGTACCCACGTCTGCAGCATTTGTTTTACAGCTTCCATCCTTCGCCCCCCTCTCACGACCGCTTGGTCCGGCTGACAGCCAGCCGTGTCTTTTCCAGTAATGGAATGACTTCTTCCTGCTGTCTGCTGACCAGCGTAATAAACAGAATATCAATCACATTCAACTGAGCGATGCGTGACGCCATGGCGCCGCTGCGGATGCTTTTTTCCACCGAGCTGGTGAACAGCCGGATGTCGGCCAGCTCCGCGACGGGCGAGGGACCGAATTTCGTCAGCGTAATGATCGTCGCTCCCTGCTGCTTGGCCTCCGTGAGCGATTGGATGATGTCTTCCGTCTGACCCGAATAGGAAATCCCGAAGGCCACGTCCTTCTCCGACAGCGTGACAGCCGATGTCAGCTGCGCGTGAAAATCGGAGTACGCCTCACACCACAGGTTGATACGAGAAAACTTTTGCCGAATATCGGCGGCAATGACCGCAGACGCCCCTACTCCGTACACGTCGATCTTGCGGGCTTTGGCCAGCGCTTCGGCGGCTCTGGCAACCTCTTCTCCCGACAGCACGGACAGCGTATCCTGGATCGACTGGATATTGTTCCAGCTGACCGCCTGCATGATCGAATCCACAGTGCCTTCCATCATGATTTCCTGATAGCTGCCCGTCGCCGTCTGTTTGTTCAGATCGCCGGCGATGCGAAGTTTCAGCTCCTGATAGCCCTTCATATTGAGTGAGCGAGCCAGCCGGATAATCGTCGCTTCCGAAACTCCGCTCAGCTCTGCCAGCTTTTGTACCGAAAGCTTGACCACTTCTTCCGGGTGAGCCAGAATAAAGTCAGCGACTTTCCGTTCGGATGGCTTCAAATCCTCCAAAATGGCCTGCAAACTGACAAGACCTCCGTGTAACATGCTCACACCGACCTTTTACCAAATCTTACCTACATTGTATGAAATTTTATTTCCATCGTCAATTAGCCGATAATAAATAATATTACAACATCGCATAAAAAATGTCCCTCTTTATCAAAGGAAGAGAGACATTTTTGCGAATCTAGTTTCCTTTTTGCCGGATCGAGATGATGCCCATGCCATCTGCTGTCATGTGAATCGTTCCGTTTTTGCCCGGCCAGACTCTGGTGAAAACAAGCTCCGGATCGTTGCGCATCAGAATAAACCGCTCCTTGCCGTTCTTGTCGAGCGCGTACAAATTTCCGCCGTTATCGGTAAAGTAGAGGTTTCCCTCTGCATCCGAAAATCTCTCCCAGCTGATGATCCCGGTCTGTCCATCGGGCCTGTCGTAGCTCCACAGCACTTTTCCCGTCCGGTCTATTTTTCCCATTGTGTTTTCGCCAAGCGGCAGGTAGTACCCACCCGCTCCATCGCTTGGGATGCCCAGCTTCGACAGACTTTCCTTGTCCACGGGTGCTTCTGAGATATCCTTGCCATCGGCGGCATTGAAAAAGTGAAGTCCTTTATCTCCGAGTAGGTAAACGATTCCATCCGGAGAAAAGTATGGTTCTCCCCAGTCAGACTCCTCCCTTTTCCACTTGAACTTGCCCGAGCTGTCCAACCCGATAAACGTTTTTCCATCCACCCCGACGACCAGTGTCTGCTTGGACTCCACCCAGTCAATGCCGTAGACGTTTGAGAACAGTTCTCCTTCCAAAGCTTGTGACGAACTCAGAATTTCTTTATTGCTCCAGCGTATGTTTCCTTCTTTGTCCATAGCCGTGACGCCTTTTTCTGTCAGCAGAAAAAGCGAACCGTCACTGGCTGCATCGAAGTCCCAGTAACTGCGGCTGAGCATGTATGGCAGCTCGATCTCCTTGAGCACTTTGCCGCTTTTATCCACGGCAATTACGTAGCCGGGTTCCCCCCATTTGTGCTCCAACGTGTTGTCCCACAGGACGTACAGCAGGCCGTCGCGCCCCATTTCCAGATAAGGAGCCCAGTACATACCCAGATCGGTTTTGCCCAGCACTTTTCCTTCCTGATCGAGACGGTACAGAAAACCGTCTCCCCCGGCTGCATGCATGATCCCTTGTTCATCGGTAATCACATTGGAGAGGTACTCGTTTTCCAGCTTGTTTTGCCACTTTATATCGTACTTGTCTCCTCCCCTGAGGATTAGCGGCTGACTCTCTCCCACCCAAGAAACCACCGTTATGGATGTTTTTACATCGGGTAAAGAGGCCGTTTCCGCCGTTTCCGCCGCAACAAGCGGCCCTGTCCTGGCTTGTTTTTGAATCTGCCCGTGTGCAGCCGTCGGCATAACCAGCGCAAGTGCGAACGCGAGCAGCATTGCCTTTGCTTTTGTTTTCATCGCGGAAGCCCCCAATTAGAAATATTCGGTACCTCTCCCATCTTACTTTCCTCGCGTTTGGATTTATTCCTGCTTCCGGCGGCTGATGTGTTCAGAGCCTGGGAAGCCTTCCCTTCTTTTCTTCGCCCCTTGACCTTTCCGCTGCGTCAACCCTTACACTAGAGCTCGCAGTGATGACGAAGGAGGAAAAAAACGATGAAACGCATCCTGATTAAAGAAGGCACGATTTTGAGCATGCGCGAAGGCGAGCAGGCCTTTACAGGCGATCTGTTTGTCGAAGGGGATAAAATCGCCATGATCGGCCCAGTGATCGATCAACCCGCTGACCACGTGATCAACGCCAAAGGCATGGCCGTCATGCCCGGGCTGATCAACGCCCACAATCACGGAGCGATGTCGCTTCTGCGCGGCTTTTCCGACGATCTGAAGCTGATGGATTGGCTGGACAAAAAAATGCTCCCGGCCGAGGCGAGGATGACGGAGGAGGATGTCTATTGGGGGACGAAGCTGGCCATCGTGGAAATGATCCGCTCCGGAACTACTTCGTTTGCCGACATGTACGTCTGCATGGACGCAGTCGCGAATGCGGTCGTGGAGAGCGGCATACGGGCCTCGCTGACCCGCGGGCTGGTGTTCCTGCAGAATGACGGCGGCAGGCGCATGCAGGAAGGAATCGATCTGGTGGAAAAATGGTCCGGTGCCGGAGAAGGCCGGATCACGACCATGTTCGGTCCGCATGCGCCCTACACCTGCCCGCCCGAGCCGCTCTGTGAGGTCATCGCCCTCGCCCGCCAGCGAGGCATTCCGCTCCACATCCATCTTGCGGAAACCAAGGAGGAGAGCGTGAAGATCCGGGAAAAATATGGAGAAACGCCTACGGAATACCTGTACCAGCTCGGCATGTTCGAGCATACGCACGTCCTCCTGGCCCACGCTGTTCATCTAACCCGCAAGGATATCGGGTATTTGCGCGGCATGCGCGGCGGCGTCGCCCACAACCCGGTGAGCAATCTGAAGCTGGGCTGCGGCATCGCGCCGGTCATGGAGTTCAAGCGGCATGGCATCACGGTCGGAATGGGCACAGACGGGGCGGGCAGCGCCACGACCCTCGACATGTTTGCCGAGATCAAGGCAGCCACCTGGATGCAAAAGCTGGACTACGGCGATCCGACGCAGCTGCCGGCAGAGGAAGCGCTGCGGATGGCCACCATCGAGAGCGCCAAGCTGCTCGGCATCGATCATGAGGTCGGGACGCTGGAGGCAGGCAAAAAAGCGGACATCATCCTGATCGACCTCAATCAGCCCCACTTGCAGCCCGTGCATAATCCTGCCTCCCTGATCGCTTACAGCGTCAATGGCACAGACGTGGACACCGTGATCGTAAACGGACAAATATTGATGCGGGAGCGCCAGCTGACGACTCTCTCCTGGGAAGAGGTCAAGCGGGAGGCTGCTGTTCGAGCTGCCCGGTTGGTGGAAGGTTTGTAAGGGAGAACAAAACAATGCCGTCCTGTTGCGGGGCGGCATTTTCCCATTGCGCAGCGGCCGTTTCAACGGACAGCACCCTCTACTTCGGCTGCTTGCTCCGCCTCCGATACGTCACGCAGCTTCCCGTCCAAGGTGCGCAATACCGGAACAAAGAAACCGGACAGACATCACCCTCTGCCCCTCTGTCTACGGTTTTCGCTCGGGCTTGCCCCGAACGCATTTTTAAATACTCGTTCAAAGGTTCGCAAGCTGCCAAAGCCGCTCTCATACGCGATATAGGTTATGTCCAGACTGGTCGCTTCCAGCAGGGTTCGCGCTTTTTTTATCCGTTATTCCGTCAGAAAACGTCCAGGCGTTTGCCCCGTCTGTTCTCGAAACAGGCGAATCAGGTGGTACTTGCTGATCCCCGACATCTCCACCAGTCGGTCGAGAGTAAGATCGGCAGATGATTCGTCATGGATCAACTCCATGGCTCGGCGAATCGCAGGGTGATCGACAGGCGGAAGCTCATTTCCGGCGCGAATGGCGTGGGTTCCTTCCTGCAGTGACAATAACAGACTGGCCAATTCTCACCCAGCTCCTGCCGCTCAAGCAAGCGCTTTCAGCGTCTGCATGACCGCTTTCTCCGCCAACAGGCGAAACCCGACTGTCGCTTTACTTGTACGGACGATTGTTTGACTCCGACGATCTCCTTATTCCGATCGTTATTCTCGGGATCGGCATGGTGCTGAAGCTGCTCGTCCATCTTCCCTTTTTGCGAGCGGAAAAGCGGATGGCCGCCGAGCAGCACCGAATAGAAAAAACGGAGTAATCATCCTCGGGGCACCTTCGGTAAACGGTTCTAGCGGCTTGCAGCTGCAAGCCTCTCTTCGCAAAGCGGCAAAACGATCAGAGCCCCCAACAGAAAGCATATCCCTGCGGCGCCGTAGATGATTTCCAGCGGGAGCGTCTTCGCTGCGATACCGGACACGCTCATCATCACTACCATCGAACCGGTCATCAGCGGAGTGCGAATGCCGGCAACCCGGCCGATGTAGGCTTGATCCGTATGCAGCATGACGAGCGCATTATTCCCGATGAAAATCGCCGGCTGCAGAAGCGCGATCAAAAACTGGGCCGTCATTGTCAGCCATAATACAGTAGACAAGCCTGACAGGATGATACCAGCCGCATTGACAACCAGGCCAAGCATGAGAAACCACTGAGGCGCAATCTTGGCGGCCAAGCGAAACGTCACGATCCCTCCGATGATTTCACCGAGGCCGTATGGGATTGTCATCCATTGCAAATCCTGTGCGGGCAAGCCCAGTCTTTCCGTGATGAGAAAGATTCCAAGCGGGGAAATCAGCCCAACGCCAAGCCCCACCGCCAAAAAGCACAAGTTCAGGTAGACAAGGACCTTTTTCGCTGCCACGTAACGGATTCCATCTACCATGTCACGCATCACCGATGTCTGCATGACCCTCTCGCCAACAACCGTCGTATTGTCCGGCGGGATAAAAACCATTGCGCTCGCAGAGAGAAGAAAGGCGATGCCCGTCAGCAGGATGGAAAGGCGGATTCCAAGCGTTTGATAGGCAAAGGTTCCGAGAATTGGCCCGAGAATCATAAAAATGGAGAATAATGTTTGCAGAAGGGACATCCCTGCCTGAGCCTGTTCGTCCGGCACGTGCAGCTTGAACAGCTTCATCCCGGAAGGCTGCGTGATTTGCGATAATACAGCGGAACAAAATGTCGCCAAAAATACGGCTTCCCACATTCCCATGTCCAGCACAAGCAGCACGATGCCTACCGATAGTGCGCTTGCCAGCTCGCACCAGACAATCGTCTTTTTGGGGCGCCACCGATCCGCGAGCACCCCGCCGATCAACGAAAAAATAAAAATCGGCGCGTATTCAGCCACGGAGATCAAGGCCACTGCCAAAGCGTCTCCGTCCGTTTTCTCCATCACATAGAACAGAATGGCCAGATTTCGCACCCAGATTCCTAACTGGGAAAACACGTTCGAGATCAGGACCATCCGAACAAACCGATTGCGCTGCAACATCCCCGAAGACGGCATATTGCTGCTCCCTCCCTTTGCATGCAGGTGAATTTCACGTTCACTCTACAGCCTCCTGCAAGAGGAGGGTCAAATCGATTTTTCGTCTTTCCCAACGTCTTGACTCTGACCTAGGGGGAGCCTTTACGCTATTGCCATTGAACAAGAAGGAGTGACTTGCAATGCTCTACACGGTAAAAGAGGTAGCCGCGCTGTCAAACGTAACGATAAAGACCTTGCATCACTACCACGCAATCAGGCTGCTGCTGCCATGCGAGGTAAGCGAAGCGGGGTACCGCCTGTACGGAACAAAAGAGCTGGAGCGTCTTCAGCACATTTTGTTTTACAAGGAGCTCGATTTTCCCCTGGACACGATCAAGCAGCTGCTTGACGGAGAACCGGGGCGGCTTTCGATCCTGGCCAGCCAGAAAGAACTGCTGCTGGCCCGCAAGCATAGGCTGGAGGGAATCATTCGAACACTCGACGAATCGATTGCACATGCCGAGAAAGGCGAACAAATGAAACAGACAGAGATGTTCAAGGGCTTTCGCGATGAGGAAGAATGGATGGAGGCGCTTGCCGAACAAAAGCAGTACCTGGAGGAAACTTACAATTACTCCTTGCCTGCTGTCGAAGCCGCCCAGATCGAGGAACTGAATGAGATGGCTGTGGAAGCAAAGCGTTTTACGGATGAACTGGCACATTCGCTGGCGGCGGGAGTAAAATTCGATGACGTGAGCGTTTACAGGCTTATTCGCGGGCACATCCATTTTTTGAATCAGAAAGGGCATGCCGCAAGCCCAGCCGATTTTGCCGCCCAAGCCCGCTTTTTCCTCGAAGATGACTTTCACCGCAGCCTGTTGGAGAACCAGCAGATAGGGCTGGCCTATTATCTTTACACAGCGGCGGAAGCATACGCAGCAGGCGAAGCCAGTAAACGCTGACACGGAAAAACCCGCTGCAGCTTCTAAAAGCCGCGGCGGGTTTCGCTTTATCGTTTGATCGAAACGCGCTGGATGGTCAGCACCCGTTTCCCTACCGATTCAGCAGATAGATTCCCCAGGCCAAATACGCCGCATACAAACTCCAGACCAAATACGGAACAAGCAGATAAGCCGCCACCCGGTGCCGGGGATGGATCAGCCTGATCAACAGCCAGGTGGAATAAGCGACAGGTATGGTGTCGATCGCGGCAGGCAGAAGCAAATGCTTTTCAATGAAAAGCCATGTATGCACCTGGTTGACTGCCCAGTTTATAAAAAACATCAGAAACGTTTCCCCGTACATTTGCCTGCTTCGGGCCAATTGGACAATCGATAAGGAGACAAGTGCGTACAGTATTCCCCACACTGCGGAGAAGACACCAGCAGGGAGAGTGCCTGGCGGTTTGGCGAGCGCCTCAAGCCATTCTCCCCCCTCCGGATAAAGAAAGCCTGCCCATGAGTAAATCCCAAAGACAGCGAAGAACAACAGCGCGGAGGTACCGATTTTCACCGCACATCCCATCCTTTGACATCTGATCTTCTTGCCATAGTTTATGAGACGTGCCCTCGTTTCATCACGATTTGTCCAACAGGATTTCAGCGGGCTCCGGCTTTGATCAGCAGCTCCTCGATTTCGCGGTATCCCCGCTTTTTCGCATGGGCCAGCGGCGTCACCCCGTCCTTGTCCGGGATCGTCACGTCAGCCCCGTGATTGATCAGCAGCTGAACGATCTTTTGATGGGCCTCTCCCCCGTCGCTGAGAACGATCGCCTCCATCAGCGCCGTCCACCCCAGGTTGTTCACGTGATTGACATCGACCCCCGAGTGGGCGAGCAGCTCCTCTACTACCTCCACATGCCCTCTTTCCGCCGCCGGAATCAGGGCCGTCCCGCCGTATCGGTTCGTCAGCTTGGGATCGGCACCGGCTTCGATGGCCAGCTTGACGATATCGAGGAGTCCCTCGGCACCCGCGTACAAAAACACGTTATCCGAACGGTTGTCACGGATATTGATATCGGCTCCTGCCTCGATCAGCGCTTTGACCGTTTCTGCGTGATTGCCATGGGTGGCGGCCAGCACTGCCGTCCGTCCTTTTTCATCTGCAGCGTTGATATCCGCCCCTTTTTTGAGCAGTTCCAATACTGTGGCCGTTTCCCCTTTTTCCGCAGCCGCGATCAGCAGCCGTCCCGCATTTCCTTGCGCCACTTTTTGCTCACTCTCCTTCGCGATATTTTGTGCATCCTGCGCGACTTCCCCTGTGCTGACAGGCTCCTCGCAGCCTGCCAACATCAAAAATGACGAAAAGAAGGCAACCGCTAACCGAATCACCATCCTCCCTCCTTTCCCCCTTCTCTTTCTTCATGCTATCATGACAATACCTATACAAAAAATATCACTTTCATTATAAATAATTACTTTTTCCATATACCAAGGGAGGGATTGTCCCGGTGGATATCAAACAGCTGCGCTACTTTATCGCCATTGCAGAGGAGAAACAAATATCGGCTGCCGCCAAACGCCTCCATCTCGCGCAGCCGCCGCTTAGCCAGCAGCTGATCAATTTGGAGCGGGAACTGGGCGTCACCCTGGTGATCAGACACGCGAGAGGGCTGGAGCTGACAGAGGCCGGACGCCTCTTGTACAAGCATGCCGTGAAAATTGCCAGCCTGGTGGAAGATTCGGAAAATGAGGTAAAAGAAGTGGGCGAGGGAACGAAGGGGACCCTCAGCATAGGCGTCAACACGCTCTCTTCGGAGCTCTTGCCCAGGCTGTTGAAGCAATTTCAGCAACGCTATCCCCATGTGTCATACAAAATCCAGCAGAATGAATCCGATCAGCTTCTCAAAATGGTAAAAGAAAAAGCCATCGAGCTCGCGATCGTCAGACTGCCGCTTGAACTCAATGACTTTTCCATTCTGCACCTGCAAACAGAGCCGCTGCGCTTCGTCTGTTCCGCCCGCTTCCCTCACTCGTCCGGCCGGATCACTTACGAGCAGATTAGCCATTATCCGCTGCTGTTGCCCAGTACCGAAGGTCTCGGGGTGTACCACTTGATCCTGGAGGAATTTTCACGCCGCCGACTGGAGCCGGCCATCCTGGGCGAATGCTCGGATATCGCGGTCCTCTTGCAATTGGTCTCTTCCGGCTTTGGCGCGACGGTCGTCCCGGAGGTTGTCCTCCGGATGCATCCCGGACACGAGTTGCAAGTATTCGAGATTGCCGATGCGTCGCTCGCCGCTTCATCCGGCGTCATTTGGCTGAACGATTACTACCTGTCAAAGACGGCGCAGAACTTCCTTGAGCTGTTGAGGCGCGAATAGCTTACAAGCGCGTCGATTCGCCCGGCGTTAGCGCGATCCCGTCGATCCCTTTTTCCTTCAGGCTGGCGACAAATCCGGCGCCGTCCTGCTGAATGGGCGGGAATGTATTGTAGTGGATCGGCACGACAAGCTTGGCGCCGACCCACTCCGCAGCCGTCCTGGCATCATCCGGTCCCATCGTGAACACATCCCCGATCGGAAGGAATGCCGCGTCGATGCTGTGGCGCTCGCCCAGCAGCTTCATATCTCCAAAAAGTCCGGTATCGCCGGCATGGTAGACGGTTTTTCCGCCCATCGTGACGAGAAAGCCGCCCGGCATGCCCAAGTAAACGATACGCTTGTCTTCTTCAAAAACCATGCCCGAGCTGTGGAAGGCCTGTGTCATTTTTACGGTTCCAAAAGGAAAGGATGCAGAGCCCCCGAGGTTCAGCGCCATCGTCTTGGCACCCTGCCAGCCGAGATAGTTTGCCAGTTCAAACGTGGCGATGATCGTTGCATCGTTTTGTTTCGCCAATTCTACGGCGTCCAAGATGTGATCCTGATGTCCGTGCGTCAAGAGAATGTACTGGACCCGAATATCGGACAGCTTCGTTGCGGCAAGCGGGTTTCCGGTAATGAACGGGTCGATGATGATTGAATGTCCTTCGCTGGTCAGTTGGATACAAGAGTGACCGTGATACTGGATTTCCAACATGTGCATTCCCTTCTTTCTTCACAAACTTGTTCATTCCTGATGATAGGTGGGAATGTCAACCATGTCAAATTGTTTGATGTTCCAAACGTTCGAATAGTCAGTCAAATATAACGGCAAAAGCGCGCGTGAAAGCCCCGTCGCTCCCCTTTATATTGAGCGGCGCGGCGGCAAAGAAGAAGCGCTTGCGGTCAATTTGCTGCAGATTTTTCAAATTCTCTACGATGCCCAGCTTGTTGCCGAGAAAAATGTGGTGAGCCGGGAATGTTTCGGTCTCGATCGGATCGGGAGAGATGAAGTCGAGTCCAACCGCCCGCACTCCACGGTCCACCAGCTCCTTTGCCAGTTCTTCGCCGAAGTAGGGAAAGTCGGTCTCGTATGCATCCGTCCCCCACTGCTTGCTGAGACCCGTTCGGAACAGGACGATATCCCCTGAGCGGATATCCGCTCCTTCCAGTACAGCCGGACTCATTTCCCGCTGTCCGTTCAGGCTGACATCCACGATAACCGCTTCGCCGACAAAGCGCTCCAGCGGTATCGCCTCGATGGTCTCTCCATTTGGAATAAAATGGGCTGGCGCATCGCAGTGAGTGCCGGCGTGAACGACAGAGTGAAAGTCGGTCACCTGAAACCCGTCCGACTCCACATGGGCTACCTGCTTGAATTCCGCCACCGGCTGGCCTGGGTACTGGGGCATTCCTGCCTCGAACACTTGCGATAGATCGATAATACGCATGTGGCCCTCCTTTTCCGATCTTACAAATCGGAATAGTATTTGTTTTGCTACAATTATCCAATCCCTCTGGCTCTATCGCAAGTATTTTTTCCAGATTTTCGGTGCCTTTTGCTTACACCAACGAACGCTATTTGAGACTCCCACGGCTAAAGCCGCAAGCTGACACCTTCGGTATCAGTGGGATTCTTGGGTGGTAGTCGGAAGTGCATTTCTGCTATCCGTAGTTCCCCCAAGTTCAGGGCTGTCTCATCAGCCCGTCCCACGGCAGAGCATATAGCTCCGTAGGCTGGCAGACTGTTACCATCTGCCACAGGTTTGCTCTTACAAATGTTTTAGCGTCTTGTTCTTGACGACTTCATACATTTTACGCTCAAGAAGATTCGCTTGAGCAACCCCAGATGTATGCTGTTTTCAAAAGAGCGATGATTGTTTTAACGTCTTTTGCTTGACGGCTCAAAGAGCATATCCTGATTATACCAAGTCAGGTTTGCCCTGCCCATCCCATGAAGGGATGTTCGGGCAAAGCCGTCTTTCATCCCACGATGAAAACCGTGGGCTTTCAGTCGGCAATTACTGTAAAAAGGCTGCCGCAAGCGGGCAGCCCGTTCGTTTGCCGTCAGGCTTGCCTTTGGCAGACCTGTTTATTTGTGGTGATAATCTTCCTTCACCTCGATCAGCGCCACGATTTCCGAGTCGCGGATCACCATTCGCTGGCCTTCATAGCCCCGCAGAATCAAAGTGGAGTTTTTCACATCGACCAGCTTGCCGTAAAAGGTGCCATTTCTTGTATCTACCTTCACATTTTCCCCTTCCAGCTTTTTTGCCTGATCGCGAAATGCCATGGTTAATCCCTCCTTTACCTGCATCCTATGTCCATGCAAAGCCAATCAACCAAAGCAAACGTGGATTTTCCGGCAAAATGTGCGGCTGTCCTTTGGCAAGCATTCTGGGTGTCAACGGAACCTGCATCAATGGTCCCACCGCCCTTCCGCTCCCTGGCCGTAAATCGGGCCCGATCTGATGATCGCATGATTGGCATGCCTGCCTCTCACCATCTCTTCTCCGGCGAGCTTGGCATTGCAATAAGCCGCCAGTCTGCTTTCACTGTGCCATAAGGAGGGCGCGTCCTGTTCCTGATACGGCCCTTTGTCCCCTGCAAAAACGCCATCCGTCGACAAAAACAGCAGCCTTGTCTCCGGAACAATGCTGGAGAGCAGCCCGGGCAGTCCCTTGTGGATCAGAGACGTTTCACTTTCTCCGCTCATTACTGCCCACACCACCACATCAGGCTCTACCCGCCGAAGCAGCTCCGTACAGGCGCTGTCTTCACGCAAATCCACCTGGGGGTAGTTCCGGTGACGATTTTGAAAGCACGTCCCCGTCACTTCCCACCCTTGTTTGGTTCCACACTCAACTATCATGGAGCCGAGATAGCCGCTCGCTCCGAGAACAAGCAGTCGTGACATCGGTCTTTTCTCTCCTTTTGGGACGAACCCTGAAAGAATTTGTCGCACGTTTGGCAACAGGAGTTTGACTGCTGCCAGCGAAGTGTACAAGCATAATGATTTCGAAACGTTCGGAAAACATTTCTGCCGAAACGGGAGGATTGTCTATGAAAAACGTGATCGAGCTGGTCGCCAAGGAAAAAACGTACTCCGGACGCGAACTGGCCGGAATTCTCGGTGTCGGAGCCAGCACGCTTCGCAAGTGGAGCATGCTTCTCGAACAGCAAGGGTACTGGTTTTTGCGGGACAGCCAAAACCGCAGGGAATACAGACAAGCGGATATCGACGCGCTGCGTTCGTTTTATCAGTTGACCAAAGAGCATCTGATGCCGCTGGAAGAAGCCGCGCGGACCGTCGCCGGGGGCACCTCCTTTCAACAGGCAAGGAAGGAAACTGCCGCTTCGCTCAGCCTCGTCCCCCCGGTTGTGCCCTCTGCCGGCTCTGCGGCCCTCCCGGCAAACCATTCACCTGCATTGTCCGCAAGCACCTCCGCCGCTTTGGCTCTCCGGACCAGCGCACATGTCGATCTCCTGGAAGAAAAAATCCATTCGCTCGCCCAGCAAGTCCAGCATCAGGATGCGGTTCAAATGGCGTTGATGGAACGCCTGGAACAGCAGGAAGCCTACATCCGCAGCAGCCTGAAGGAGCGCGACCGCCGCTTGACGAAAGCCATGAACGATATTATCGAGGCCAAGCAGCAATTGGCCCAGATCAGGGACGAGCAGCGAAAAAAATCGATCTGGCACCGCTTGTTTCGGATACAGTATGATCCGACGCCTTGAATTGCCAGCCTCCCGCATTTCTTGTTCCTCAGACGCCCCGAACCGCATAAAAACAGGGCTGCCCCGATTGTACCCAATCTTTTCCAATCGGAACAGCCCTGTTTTTTGTTGAGCGGTGAAAGCGGATGCTCACGCCGCGGTAATCTTTTCGTCTACGGCCGCAGCGCTGTTTTTCGTAGCCATGCTGACAACCGTTGTCACCGCGAGATTGACGATCAGCGCGATGATGCCGACATTCAGATCCTGAATGGACTGCGGCAGGAACGGGAAGAGCGTGCCGATCGTGCTGCCGCTGATGGTAATGTAGGCCACCGTCGCCACACCGGTGACGATCCCGGCAGCGGCTCCCTGCTTGGTGACAAAATTGCGTTTCGACAGACTGAACAGAAGCGCCGGGAAGAGCTGGGTTACCAGACTGTAGCCCATCAGCAGCAGGGTGACGAGCGTGTCTCCGCCCTGAAATGTAAAGTAGAGCGAGATGAGCGCGACTACAGGCACCAGGTAGCGGGCCAGCTTGGAGATTTGCTCATCCGTCGTCTTCGGCGAGAATACCTTGTACACGTTTTTCGCAATCAGTGTCGACGACGACATCAGGATCATCGAACCCGGAACGATGGCCGTCAAAAGACCGGCCGCTCCGATCACGCCGACAAACCACGGATCAAACGTCTGGATGGACAGACGCAACAGAGACAAGTCGCCATCCGATCCTTTCAGTCCTGGCACCTGCAGGATCGCCGCAAACCCTACAAAAAAGACAAACAGCAGCACGAGCTGGTAAAGCGGCATGACGATCGCATTTTTCCGGAAGACCCGCTCATTCTGAGCGGAGTAGACAGAACCAAAGGTATGAGGCCACATGTAAAAGCCAAGAGCCGTCAACAGGACGGTGGAAACAAACCAGGACGGGCTGAGCCCCTTGTCCGGCAGAGCGACAAACCCCGGCTTGGCCGCCTCGACGGCCTGGAACATTTCGGTGATGCCTCCATAGTAGTGGAACGGCAGATAAAGGCCGAGGAACACGACCACGAACAGAATCATGATGTCCTTGACGACAGCCGTCCACGCCGAGCCGTGAATCCCGGAGACCATCACGTACACGGTGACAGCAATCGTGCCGATCCAAATCGCCGCCGTGCCAGATATGGTTCCGTATGAAGCCTCCGCCACGATCAGCCCGAGGCCCTTCAGCTGCAGGACCAGATACGGGATGAGCGCCACCACGCCGACGAGGGAGACGAGGACTCCCAGGTACGGGCTTTTGTACTTGCTGACAAAAAAGTCGGACTGCGACATCAGCTTGTGCTCTTTCGCGTAGCGCCAAATAGCGGGCAAAAGCCAGTACGACATGATGTAGGCGAGGCAGCCATAGGCGAGGATATAGAAGGTCGGTCCGCCTTTGCCATACGCCCAGCCGCTGCCGCCGAGGAACGTAAAGGTGGTGTAAATCTCGCCCGCCATCAGCAGGAAAACGAAAATCGCTCCGAAGCCGCGTCCCCCGACGGTCCACTGCTCAAGGTTCATATCCTTGCCGCGTTTCGCCCGAATCCCGAGGAAAAGGGATAGTGCCAAAAATCCGAAAATAATGAACAAAGCTGCGTTCATCAAGAGTCACCTCCCTTGTTCGCCGGGTCCAGCTTGTAGATGATCGCCATGATGACGGAGGTCAGCACGACCCAGAGGACGATCCAGAACAGTAAAAAGGGCAATCCGAGCACGTACGGCTCCACTTTGTTGACAAATCCGATGCAACCGAGTATTCCGATAAACGGCAGCAGAGCTAATAGATGAATCAGTTTCACGGGTGTTCATCCCCCTTTGGAGTCTGTCGATTCCTGCATACGGTACAGGTTTTTCGGAACATCCGGTTTTTTCTTTCTGCTAGGCCATGACGATTTTGCGGGCGGCGTTGACAAAGATTTTCACGCCTACCTCCAGCGCATCTTCATCGACAGTGAAGCGCGGATGGTGGTGCGGATAGACGATCCCCTTCTCCTGGTTGCCCGCGCCTACGTAAAAGAAGCAGCCCGGCGCTTTTTGCTGGAATGCCGAGAAGTCCTCGCCACCCATATTGGGCTTCATGTGGTCGACCCATTCCCCGCCCAGCGTCTCCGCGACGATGTCTTCCATCAGGCGGGTCACTTCCTCGTCGTTGATGACGGGACGGTAGCCGTATTCGTATTTGAATTCGTAAGCAGCCCCATGCGCTTCCGTAATCCCCTTGACGACGCGCTCCATCAGGGCCGGAACGGAATCGCGAAGCTGTTGGTCAAAGCTTCGGACAGTCCCGCAGATGCTGACCGAGCCGGGAATGACATTGTGCGTCGTTCCGCCAATAAACTGGGTGACGGAAATGACGAGATTGTCCAGCGGATCGGTATTGCGGGAGACGATGTGCTGCAGGTTGGTAACCACCTGTGCCGCAATGGCAATGCTGTCGACCGTCTGATGCGGCAGCGCGGCATGTCCGCCCTTTCCGGCGACGGTGATGTAAAAGGTATCGGGCGAGGCCATCATCGGCCCTGGGCAAATGCCTACTTTGCCAAAGTCCAGCGGAGCCCACAGGTGTGTACCGATGACCATGTCCACGCCGTCCATGACGCCGGCCTGCACCATTTCCTCCGCCCCTCCGGGGAACAGCTCCTCCGCGTGCTGGAACAGGAAGCGGACCTCTCCTTTGATCCGGTCTTTCAGCCCCGAGAGGATTTTCGCCGTGCCGAGCAGCATCGCCGTGTGGCCGTCGTGCCCGCAAGCGTGCATCACGCCGGGATTTTTGGAGACAAAGTCAAAGGTGTTCTCCTCGGTGATCGGCAGGGCGTCCATGTCGGCGCGCATGGCCAGGACGCGCCCTGGCTGGGAACCGATCAGCCGTGCCATCACGCTTGTCTTTGTCGGTCTGGAGACTTCCAGGTTTCCGAAAGAAACGAGCGTGTCGTAGACAAACTGCGCCGTCTTTTTCTCGTGAAACGAAAGCTCGGGATTTTGGTGCAAATAGCGCCTCCACGCGATTACCTGCTCCTTGATCTGTTCGGCTTCCTGATTGAGTGTCGCTGTCGTTGTCATTTTGATACGCCTCCCCGTTATTGTGTGCTCCTACGCCTTCGCGGCGAGCGACAGAACCGTCCGGTACAGCACATTGGCCCCGTCTGCACAGTCTTCCTTGGTGGTATATTCAGCCGGATTGTGGCTGATGCCCTTTTGGGAGCGGGCAAATATCATGCCAACCGGACAGAGGCCGGTCAGCTGCATGCAATCATGTCCGGCGCCGCTCGGCATCGTAAACGGTTCGAAGCCAAGCGACTCGCAAGCGTCCCTCGCCGCCTGCTGAATCTCTTCCGAGCAGACGACCGGAGGTATGCGCTGCAACAGCTCGACAGCGAGCTTAATGCCGCGCTTTTCGCAAATTTGCTTGGCAAGTCTGACAATTCCGCTTTCAACACGGTCAAGCACGGCTTGATCCACATCGCGAAGATCGAGCGAAAACTCGACTCTGCCCGGGATGATGTTTACCCCGCCGGGGAATACCTGCAGCTGTCCTACCGTGCCGACGGCCGTGCCCGTCTTGCCCGCTTCCTGCTCGATCGCCAGCATGATCTCGGCCGCCGCCGCAAGCGGATCCCGGCGAAGCGTCATCGGCGTGGCTCCCGCGTGTCCGGCTTCTCCCTCCAGGATGAACTTCACCCACAGGGGACCGGCCACCCCGCTGACCACTCCGACCGACAGATTGCGGCTCTCCAGCACTTTCCCCTGCTCAATATGTAGCTCAACGTATGCTTTGACGCTTCCTTTCGGCCGAGCCGCCTTGCCGATCGCGTCCGGGTCAAGGCCGTTTTGCCTCATCGCCTCCGCAATCGAGATGCCGTCCTTGTCGAGCTGTTCAAGCTCGCTTCTCTCCAATATGCCGGCGATGCCGCGGCTTCCGATCATGCCATAGCTGAAGCGCGTCCCCTCTTCATCGGTAAAGGCAATCACTTCGATGGGATGTCCCGTCAGGACGCCTTGCTCGTTCATCGCGTGCAGAATCTCCACGCCAGCCAGGACCCCGAGCGGGCCGTCGAAGTTTCCCCCGTTGAATACGGAGTCGAGATGCGAACCGACCAGCACGACGGGCGCCTGCGAATTGCGGCCTTCCTTGCGGCCGATCAAATTGCCTACCTCGTCTTCCCGAACGGCAAGTCCTGCTTCAAGCATGAAACCGCGAACGAGATTCTTTGCAGCTCTTTCCTCCGGTGTAAAGGAAAGTCTGGTGATTCCGCCCGACTCTTGTTTGCCGATGTCACTCAAACGCATTAATCGATCCCACAGTCTGTCCGGATTGATCATACGTTCTCACCTCGTTTTCTTTAGGCTATTAACGGTTGATTTACGGTTGTGTCCATAATTATATAATAGTCTGCCAATTTTGAAAAGAGGAAAATTTTTTGGGGTTTATTGGAAATGGCTTCCGGTGTTTTGGGTTTACTCTACATCAGCTCTGATAAAAAAATGCGGTAAATCGGGCTTTGGTGGAGAGATGAAAACGGAGAAAAACGCTCTGGGTTCGGTGGGACACCTGCTGGGGGCTACTGCTGTCCGGCCCCCCTGGCAAAAGCGGAACGCGTCCAAAAGCAGCAGTTCCCGGGAGCCTTTCAAGTTGGCCGCCAAAAACGTTCCGCTTTTGCCAGGGAGCCTGGGCGGGTGTCCCAAAGACCCTTCGCTGTTTTTCTCCGTTTTCATCTCTACAGCCTTCTGGGTTATTCAGGCTTTTTTGGGCAGATCAATGGAGTAAAAGATTTAGATTGGAAATGCATGATTCAATTGAAATGGAAAAGGCATCCCGTTTTGGGATACCTTTTGTTGCTCAATTTCATATCCATTTTGGAACGTTTACAGGTATCAGAACAGTTGGAGCAATATCGTCACCAGGGTCATCACCACATGCGCGGAGGCGTGGGCGACCATTGCGGCTTCCAGGCTGTGCTTCCAGAACAGCCAGCCGAACAGGATTCCGCCTGCGGCATTCAATAGGATGGTGCGGATGATCAGCACGGGTGTAAGCGGAGCGAGGACGGACACCGCTCCCAGGTGCCCTGCGCCAAACAGCAGAGCGCTAATGACAATGGCCGTCACCATAACGGCTGCTCCGGGCACGGCCCTCCTGCGCTGGAACAGGCGCCAGCCGATCCATGCCAAGAGCGGCATCATGCCCCAGCGCAGCAGCAATTCTTCCGTGATGCCACCGTACAGCATGGCGCTGACGGTAAAGGAGAGATCTCTCGGGGGCGCTGCGCTCGTCAGGCTTGCAGGCAGCCAAGGTTGAAAGAAAATGTCGAGCAGCGGCAAAATAACTGCGGCGACGAGCCCGAAGGCGAGGGCAGCGGGCATTTGCGGACGCAGCCGGTTCCAGAGCGGCTCTCCTTTTGTCGTCTTATCGGCGAGGAGCGATGTCAGCCCGACCCGGGGAGCCAGCCATGTTCCCACAGCGACCGCAATCGCGAGCAGGACCAAAGGCTGGAGCATGGACAGAATTGCGAGTACCGGTACCGGGATGTCAGGCAATCCGGGCACATGTTGAAGCTGCCTTACGGATGTGGGAACGAGCGCAATCACCCCGACCAGGCCGGCAAGAAACAGGGTCAGATATGCTTTGCCGTAGGAGGGGTTGCCGTACTTGTCTGCATTTTTCATCCTTCTGTCCCCCCCAGCCTGCGATACGCCAGATAAGAGTAGATGACCGGCACTCCGACAGAAAGTCCAATCACGACCAGCAACGGCCAGCCCCCTTCACGCATGAAGGGAAGGAACGCCGACAGGATCGCGAACAGTCCGGCGAGCACCCAGAGCGGACCCGACATGCGGTGGGTTTTGCGCCACACCTCCTCGCTGGCCAGCGTCCACGGCGTTTTGATTCCGATAAAATAGTTGCTTCTCACCTGCGGCAAATAGTTTCCGATTACGAGCCAGAGAACCCCGATGATCAGATTGGCGAAAACGTCCGCGCCGATCGCGCGCATTCCGAGGTTATAAGCCAATAGATGGCTGAAGGCTGCGCTCAATATCAGGACGGTTAGCAAACGGATGATGCCGTAGGCTTTCTCGAATTTCTCGTAATTGTGCTTTTTCGGATCGATTTTGTGCACATACATACTGATCGCAAAAATCACGATGCTGATCAGAGTGTAGATCAAAAAAAACGTTCCTTTGCTTTGAAAGCCATCCGGCTCCCCGCCCGGGCCAAAGTGGATCACCATCTGCTCGGGCAAGTCCTTATACGTAAACAATCCGATGAGGATGGGTACCAACAGGATAACGATACTGATCGCTTGATTCATGCCTTTCACTCCTTCTCGGGTTTTCGGTCCCCAATAATCTCCAAAAACCAGCCCATGACATCCTGCACTACTGTCGTATTCAGGGAGTACACGATGTTCTGTCCCTGCCGCTCATCCAAAATCAGCTTCGCCTGTTTCAGTGAACTGAGATGATGGGAGATGCTGGGCTTTGTCATGGCAAAGTGATCGGCGATTTCGCCCGCTGTCATGTCTCTCTCCTTCAATAGCCGGATGATTTGTCGACGCGTTGGGTCAGCCAGCGCTTTAAAGGTATCATTCACAAAACCACGACCTTTTTTGGGAACATAAGCTTTCTATTGTTAGATATTTAGACAATCATCTAAATATCTATTTTTAAAATATGCCATTCCTCGGAAGCTGTCAACCTCTGCCTTGCTTCTCGAAGAAATGGCATCGCATTTTTGTTTTCCGTTTCAGGTATGGGAATGCCTTGCTTGGCCTATGCTCGTTCCGATTTCCGATCCAAGCAGCTCCCCTGTCAAAGCTCGATCCGATACACCTTTCGCGGCCTGCCTCGCGGATGCGGACTCTCTTCTCCGACGACGGTGGCAATGCCCTTCGACTCCAGTTCGATCAGGATGCGGCGGGCGCTGCGCGGCAAGATTTTCATATGCATGGCCAGCTCGTGGGCGTTGATTTCGGCTGATCCGCGCTTCTTCAAAATCGATTGGAGCTTGCTCAGCGTCTGAACGCTAAGCGACGTCTGCCGGCTGATCTCCTGCAGCTGACCGGACGCGCCGCTGAACGTGATTTGCTCGGTTTTTCCCAGCGGTCCGGCGATTCGCTTGTCGTCAAAGAAAACCATCCAGGAGCCCGGCCCGCTCTCCTTGGCGTGAAGCAGCGCCGTTCCCGCGTGGATTTCCGCTTCATAGGCCGTCTTGCCGATTCCGATGCCGCAGGTGACCATCTCGTCCTGGATGCCCGACAGCTCTTCCAGGCGGGGGGCCGCGACAAAGTCATGGGTAAAGTCCCTCAGGATGCCTCGCGTCGTAAAAATGACGTAGCGGCCCGGCCCGGCGACCTTCAAGGAGCCTTGCAGCTGCTTTGCGTAGCGCAACAGCTTTTCCGTCGATTTGATCTCCAGATTGTACAGTTCGTCTGTGGAGAACGTTCCGCTGGTCAAGCCTCTAAGCGAGTCGATCTCCATCATCTGGACGGCAATCTGCGTATCCTTGAACTGAAGCATCTCGTAGGTCCGAAGCAGCATGCTGAGAACAGCCTCTACGCCTGCGCGGGTCGGGAGCACGCGGTAAACCGGCACCCCGCGCCTCTCCAGTTCCAGTTGGGCCGTTCGCAGGCAAGTGACAGCGGCTTTCGTTTTCCCTTCCCTCCACAGCGCCTCGTGGTAATCTGCCAGTTCGCTCGCGTGTATCGCTCCCGCGTACGATTTCAGGAAGGTTTGCGAAGTGGACAGGCCCGCCTCCTCCAGCAAACGGGAAAACTCGTCAGGCGGAAACGTATCAAAGCTGAGCTCGCTGACAGAAATGCTTTTCTCGTGAGAAATATGAAGCAGTGTCCGGTACAGGCTGGCGCCGATATGCGGAACATAGGCCATCGGGGTCTTGATCCTGCCCCATTCCTTTACCATGGCGTACGGCACCTGACCGGAAAACAGCCACATGTCCGCTTGGTCCACATGCGGCAGCAGCAAGTCAAAAATTTCCTCTTCCGTCCAATAGACGATGGGGAGACATTCGATCTCGGCATAGTCATTTACGACGGTACGGATGATATCCAGTGAATCATCGGCTCCCATTATCCCCAAACGCAGCTTCAAGTAAGCTCCCTCTTTCGTGCTGGCAGTCTTCTTCGTTCTTCTTACTACCATAGCAAATTTACGGCGGGGAGGGAATCAGGTCAGAGAACAATGCACAATGAACAATAAACAATGGATATAGGATATAGGTTATCGCCTATTTCTTCACCAAGTGCACACCTAGCCAATGAGCTGAGAATAAAACCGGAATGATCAAGAGGACAAACGGCAGGGTGGAAAACAACAGCTCCCAGCTGACCGTTCCCGAGGCGAGCAAGCGATAATAGGCGTACAAGGAATACGGCAAGACGACCAATACAGCCGTCACAACTCCGGGAGTATAGCTTTTCACCGAGAACGACTGGCCCAAATGAGTAAAGACATGCAGGAACATGACATGTACGCAGACTAGATAAAAGGGCAAAAAGACACCTGTCGACAGCGTTGTCGCTGCCAATAACGTAGCGCTGGAGATGACGAGAAAGATACAAGCCACGGCGGCAGCAAACTGTGCGGTATTCATCGACAGGGACGACTCCAAAAAACGGACAGCTTTGGGCGGGAGCTTGCTGACCACTCGTTCTCTGTTTCCGGCCAGCCATTTTTCTACAGTGATGATCTCCTCCAGATCATGGCAAATAAAAGCGATCGGCAGCAGCCATAAAACGTCGGAGAGCTCCCATATGGAATCAAGCCACGCAATCATGTCCATTCCCCCTTCACTCCTTAAAAACTAACTTTTGAGTTATATAACTTATGAGTTAGTTTTATACCTGATGAATCCTGCTGTCAACAATCCGGTTGATTTTTTTTTCGGTTGCGAGTAAAATAACTCCTCAAAGGATGACAATTTGGCGATGAGGAAGAAGAGTAGACATCACAGGAGACTCAAGAGAGCTGATGGCTGGTGCGAATCAGTGTCAAATGGATGTTGAATGGGCTTCCGAGCTCCAGACCGAACCCGGCGTACCGGCAAATCCGGCATACTGGCAGTAGGCTCTGGCGTGATCCGTCCGCACGTTACAACGGACACCGTATCACTGGTACGGGTAAAGAGATTCCACGCAGGCATGATTTGTGTTTGCATGGAATAACAAGGGTGGCACCACGGTTCATTCGTCCCTATTTCGGACGAATGGACCTTTTTTATTTTCGTTCCCATTTTGAAAGGAGAGAAATGTTGAGATGAAGACGATTTTTTCCGGTATTCAGCCGAGCGGCATCCTCACGCTGGGCAACTATCTTGGAGCGATGAAGCATTTCGTGCCGCTGCAGGACGAATTCAACTGTTTTTACTGCATCGTCGATCAGCACGCGATCACCGTGCCGCAAGAACCTGCCGTACTGAAGGAAAATGTCCGCCGTCTGGCCGCCCTCTATCTGGCTGTCGGCCTGGACCCTGAAAAAGTGACTCTGTTTATTCAATCCGAGGTCCCTGCCCATGCCAAGCTCTGCTGGATCATGCTTTGCACCTCTTATGTCGGAGAGCTGGAGCGCATGACACAGTTCAAGGACAAAGCGTCGGGACGGGGCGAGTCGATCCCGGGCGGCCTTTTGGCTTATCCGCCGTTGATGGCAGCCGACATCCTCTTGTACAACACCGATTTCGTCCCTGTCGGCGAGGATCAGAAGCAGCACCTGGAGCTGACCCGCGACCTGGCAACCCGCTTCAACAACCGCTACGGCGAGATCTTCAAAATCCCGGACATCCGCGTAGCCGAGGTAGGCGCCCGCATCATGTCGCTGCAGGACGGCACCAAAAAGATGAGCAAGTCCGACCCCAACCAGGGCGGATACATCTCCATGCTGGACGATCCCGACACCATCGTTAAAAAGGTGAAACGGGCGCAGACGGACTCCGAAGGCTCGATCCGCTTTGACAAAGAGAACAAACCGGCGATCTCCAATCTGTTGACGATCTATTCCCTCTGCTCCGGCAAATCGATCAAGGAGCTGGAAGCGATGTATGAGGGCAAAGGATACGGAGCGTTCAAAACGGATCTGGCCGAAGTGGTGGTCCAAACGCTGAAACCGATCCAGGACCGCTTCCACGAGCTGTTTGGTTCCCCCGAGCTGGATGATATTCTCTCGGCCGGAGCCGAAAAAGCAGCCGATGTGGCAAATGAAACGCTGTACAAGGTAGAGAAAGCGATGGGCATGGCCCGTCTGTAATAGACCAATTTTCCGTACTACACAACCGAATTGGCGCATGCTCATGCGGGGCTGTCCCCTTTTTCCTTTGCCGCGACTGCTGTTGCGGCGATCTGGGAGGGGCGGCCCTGTTTTTTTGTTCCGTTCGCCGTTTGGGTTCTTTTTCACAAGAAACTAGTCTTTTATGTGCTTGTGAGCGATTGCCTCCCTGTACTACGATGGAAAAAATTTGTCGCCTGGACGTTTCTTCGTTTCGGCGACACTTTCAAAAACATCGCTTGGCGAAAAGCCCACGACGCATTTTTTGATGGAGGAACAAAGAATATGAAACAGTCTCGGTTCTTGTATGTGCTACTCTGTGCAACTGCAAGTATTCTCTTCGGCTTTTCCTCTCCCGACAAACCGAAAAAAGCGACCTGGATCTGGCAAGCAGAGCTGATCGATGCCAAGCGCCAGGACATTCTCGGCTTTGCCGAGCAAAACGGCATCACCACCATCTATCTCCGCATCGACAGGCAAAAACCGTTCGCCTATTATCACCCGTTCATCAAAGAGGCGCACGCAGCCGGCATCAAGGTGCACGCTTTGGGAGGCCATCCTGCTTGGGCGCTTGCCGGCCACCGCGAACGCATGCTGGGTTTGCTGGATTGGGTATCACGCTACAATAGCGGGGCCGACGTCACGGAGCGAATCGATGGCGTCCATCTCGACATCGAGCCCTATCTCCTGCCTGAATGGAGCAGCGACCAGGCAGAGGTGCTGAGGCAATGGACGGCCAACATGAAAGCGTTCGTCGAGCAGGCCAATAGGGAGCCCGGGCTGGAGGCAAGCGCCGATCTCGCCGTCTGGTTTGACGATACCCCGGTACCAGGCATTCCGGGTACAACTCTGAGCGAGTGGATGATCGATTCATTCGACCACGTCACCTTGATGGCCTACCGGGACAGTGTCGATGGACCCAACGGGATTGAGGCGTTGGTAAAAGACGAGCTTGGCATAGCGGACGCTCTCGGAAAGCAGGTTCTGGTCGCGGTAAACGCGAAGGAGATGCCTGGCCAGCGGCACACCTCTTTTTTCGAAGAAGGGCCTGAGGCTATGGACCGTCAGCTTGACCTGGTGGCCGAACGGCTGGGCGAGCATCCTTCGTTCGCCGGCACCGCCATTCACGACTACCGCTACTGGAAGAGCCTGGGCGAAACGGAAACACCCCCCATCCAGCCGCCCACCCATGACAAGCCATTGCTCGGCACCTATGTCTGGCATGCGGACGTAGCCATCTCCCAAGCGGATGAGATCCTTTCCTTTGCCAAACAGGAAGGCATCAACCTGCTGTATGTCCGGCTCGACCTGGAACAGCCCTTCGAGGCATACCGTGAGCTGGTGGGGAAAGCGGCTGATGCCGGCATCGAGGTCCACGCGATGGGCGGCCACCCGATCTGGGCGCTGGAAGCTGGCAGGGAGCGGATGCTGAAGCTGGTCCGCTACGTGAAAGCCTACAACAGGAGCGCCGCGCCACAGGAGCAGTTCCGCGGCATTCACCTGGACATCGAGCCGTATGTCCTCCCCCTCTGGCGGGAAGACCCTGAGGGTGTGCTGAAGCAGTGGATGGCCAATATCGAAGCGTTCGTGAGCGAAAGCAAGGAGGGCGGCAGCCTTGCAACCAGCAGCGACCTTGCCGTCTGGCTGGACCGTTTTCATGTGCCGGGCGATCCCGATATGTCTTTCAGCAAGTGGATGATTGAGCAGCACGATCACATTACGTTGATGGCTTTCCGCGACCGGGCCGAGGGACCGGGGGGGATCGCCGCCATTGTTCAGGACGAGGTGCGTTTTGCCAATGAACTCGGCAAGGAGCTGATCATCGCGGTCGAGATGAAAAAGAGCGGCGAGGGGGATTATGTCTCTTTTCACGAGGAAGGAAAGGCAGAGATGCGACGGCAGCTGGATATGCTGTCCGGGATTTTAGCCGAGCATCCGGCTTACACGGGGAATGCGGTTCATGCTTATGAGTATTGGAAGGGGGCAAAAGATTGAGACTCCCACGGCTAAAGCCGCACTGAAACCTTCGGTATCAGTGGGATTCTTAGGTGGTAGTCGGAAGTGCATTTCTGCTATCCGTAGTTCCCCCAAGTTCAGGGCTGTCTCATCAGCCCGTCCCACGGCAGAGCATATAGCTCCGTAGGCTGGCAGACTGTTACCATCTGCCACAGGTTTGCTCTTACAAATGTTTTAGCGTCTTGTTCTTGACGACTTCATACATTTTACGCTCAAGAAGATTCGCTTGAGCAACCCCATATGTATGCTGTTTTGAAAGAGCGATGATTGTTTTAACGTCTTTTGCTTGACGGCTCAAAGAGCATATCCTGATTATACCAAATCAGGTTTGCCCTGCCCATCCCATGAAGGGATGTTCGGGCAAAGCCGTCTTTCATCCCACGATGAAAACCGTGGGCTTTCAATCGGCAATTACTGTAAAATTGGATGGTCTGCTCCGAGTTTGTCGTCTCCAGTTCAAAATGACTCACTCTTGGCATGCTGCTGCCTCCTTTGCTTTTCTTCTGCACTCATCGTAGCAGAAGGAAGCAGTGGGGGCTTCTTCCAGTTTGCGCTGTTGGCTCGGGGTTCGTATCCACTTTCTCCAAGCTTAGATGGTGCCGATGACCTCTTGCCTGTTTCCGCTGTCGGACAGCCGCTCGGCCTCGTCCAAAAATCGGGTGATCAAAAGCGGCAAGGAGACGAGCACAGGGGGATCATACACTTTGGGAGGCCGCAGAAAAATGCGGGTGTCGCCAAAAGCCTGCCCGTCTTTCACGCGAACGGCTCCCGCGGCCTTTCCTCGCAAATTGTTGCGGGGCAGGAAGTACTCCATCAGAGGTTCATCCCAGGTGAACGCGGCTGCCATCAGGTAATATGTCCCGTCCGGAACCGGGGGCAGCCAGAAGGAGCCGGACCGGAACACCATGGTGCAGGTTTTGGGCGCACCCATGGGAATGGGCTTGGAAAACAGGCCGATGCAGATCAAGCCGTCAAAGCCGTCAGGGGCCTCCACCCTTCCGCTGATGCCGGCCGGAGGCGCTGGAGATCGGACGGCTTTCTCCTCTTTTGTGTAATGCTTCTGCACGCGTTCCTTGCATACATCCATATGCTGGCGGAATTTTTGCGGCGAGATGCCGACCAGCTTGGCGAAACGGGTAGAAAACGTGCCAAAGCTGCTGTACCCGACCCGCTGTCCGATCTCGGTAATGGGCAAATCGCTCGTCGCCAGGTACTCCTTGGCCCGGTCAAGCCGGAGGGCAGCCAAAAACTGACGGGGCGGCACGCCGGTGACCGACCTGAACATGCGGTCAAAATGGAACGGGCTGTACATCGCGATTTTCGCCAGCTTATTCAGTGTGGTGGAGGAGTCGCCCATCTGATCGTGCATGGCGCCGATGACACGCGTGACCGTTTCCCTGCGCGATTGGTTGTGATTGTCCGTCATCCTGCCTCCTCCTCATTTCTCCATTTTTCCTGTATAATGGGTCTCTCCCCCATTTCTATCACACCTCGCGAAAATTGTCCAAATTGTCTTGCGCACTAGACAAACGCTCATGTGAACGAAAGGAGGCTGACCTTCATGGGCAGGACAAAATTGGCGAAGGCGGGCTCGATCATTTCCATCATTCTGGTCATTGGACTTTTTCTCGCGCCGTTCATTTATGTTCAGGCCAGCAAAGCGATCTACGCACACAGGGTGACCAAATATCTCGTGGAAGAGCAAGGCTACAAGCCAGAAGAAATCCAATCGGTTACCGGGGTATGGGGAGTCAAGCTCCCGCCATTTTTTGCAGTGGTTGTGTTTCAGGACGAACCCTTTGTCGAATATATCTACTTTGCTCACAACAAGGTTATCCAGGCTGATTGCCGGATCACGGAAGAAGGCAAAAAGAACGGGCTGACCGAAGCTGGCTTGAAGCATCGGGACTCCCAGAGTTGAGCCGGTGGCAGTAGGAGCCTTTGCGGAAAGAACGGTCCGCCTAGATGGTTGCGGCGCAAGCGGTTAAAAAAGGAGTCCCTCCGTCTGTACGCGACGTCGGGACTATCCTTTTGACTATCCTACTATTTCTTTTTTACGGTGACCTGGACATTCGCCGACTTGCCGCCGTAAGTAATCGTGATCACGGCCCTGTCCTTGTCCTTTGCCGTATCCGCGACCTCGATCAAGCCTTCGCTACTGACAGCGACAAGCTCCGGATTATCCGACTCATACACAATGTGTTCGTCTGCGGTCACATCGTGTTTCCCGCCATTGCCCAGATTGGCGGTAACCTCAAGCTGAACTGTCTCGCCGGGCTTTAGCTTGTAGTTGCGATCCTTGACGATCAGGGCGCGAACGACCGGGGGCTTCTCTTCCTCTTTCCGCTCCTCGCCCAGTACGAGAGGTCCGACCTTTTCCGTCGCAAATACCGCGATATCATGGGTCAGGGTGACTCTCGCCGGATTGCCTCTTTTGTCTGTCAGCGTCTGCCATTTTTCGTTGTTGTAGAGAAGCGCCTTCACATCCCGGGCGGATTCTGCTTCCACGGGAATTCCCAGCAAGGCAGCGCCTTTGCTCATACTTTCGACGCTCTCTCCGCCTGCTTGCAGACCCCACGCATATACTTTGCTTGCCGGCTTGACAGCGGCAGGCGCTTCCGGAGAATCAGACGGCTCCAGCGTTATGCCCAGGCGCTCGCCCGCGAAGCTGTCGATGGCGTCTTTTGACAGCAGCACCCAAGCTCCGCTGGACTCTTTCAGGCGAACAGTCGCTTCTAACGCTGCCAATCGTTCCGTCACCTCTCCGGCTACCGTGACCGCCGCCTCGGTACGGGTTGCTTTCTCGTCCGCTTTCCGTACTTGTATCGACAAGGACGGTTCGAATCCTACCTTTTTAGCCTTCTTTCCAAATACTTCAGCGAGTGCTTCGAGTACGGAAAGCACCAGCTTCACCTGGTCGTCTCCGGCCTTCAGCTCCTCGCCCCGCTCCACGGAGATCGCGCCCGCTTTTTCAAGCAAGGTTCCGGAAATGGATTGGAGCTGTTCCAGCAATTCGGCCGTCCGGTCCTCTCCATCCAGCGGCAGGACGACTGTCTCCAGGAAAGCCTGCAAGGCCAAGAGCGCCTGCCGCCCGGCTTCGGCGTCCGCCAAAGCGCCTGAACGGATGGCAGGCTCGAACGACTTCTGCAGGAAGTCCGCCGAGAGCGCAGACAGTGCACTCTTTTCGACGGTTCCTTTGTCCGTTTGCTCAACCACGGCCTTCAGTACGGTTTGGACCGTATCTTCGATGGCCGCCCACTTGTCTGCGGGATGGATGGTATCTGTTCCGATCAGCTTTTGCAGGCTCTTTTCTATATCCTTCACTTTGCCGAGAATGGTTTCTTTATCTGTGGCCGCGCGTATTTCCTTTGCCGCTTGCCTGTTCAACGCCTTCTGCTGCTCCAGGGTAACGTCTCCCGGATTTGGGCCGGAAGCGGACAAGTCGATTTGCACCAGCACCGGATCGTGATCGCTGACCCGTCCACGCTCTTTCGTAAAGTCCGCATTGATGTGCACGACGTCAATCTCTGTTTTGTCGGACAGATGGCTGCTCAGGAGGATATGATCGAGCACCTGGGCGTTGCCTTGGTAGTTGTACGTGTACTGTTCGCGCAGAGGCAGCGTGGTGATCATGTTGGTCAGCTCATCTCCCACAAGCGCCTGCAGCGGACGGGAGAATGGAAAATCGTTGAGATCTCCCAGCACGACTACGTTTGCCTCGGGATCGGCCTCGTGGATTCGTTTGACAAAGCCGTTGACGACCTTGGCGATCTCCACGCGCTGCTGTTCGCTGGCCAGTACGGGCGGCTGCTTCACGCCAAACAGCGCATCGTCTCCGCCCTTGGAATTAAAGTGGTTGGCGATGACAAACACCGGCTTGCCGGCAAAGACAAATTCGACAGCGAGCGGCTTGCGGCTTTCATGAAAAGCCGGGTTGAGCGGGTCGATCCGTCCGGGGTTGTGAGAGAGACGGGCCTTGCCTTGCTCCAACTCGACCTGTACGGCTGTCACCGCATCGCCCGCCGGACGGTCCGCCAGACTTACCCGTTTTGGATTGTAGAGAAAGCCGACGCGAATATTGCCGCCCGGTTGTCCCCCGTCCTTTTTATTCTCGGGAGCGATATCGATGTAACCGTATTCGACTCCTCCCTCGCGCACGATGGCATCGATCAGTGTCTGTGCGGACTGGCTGGCATCCGTCACGCCGTTATCCTCCGGACCGCTGTTGTCCTGCATCTCTACCACGCCGACGATGTCAGGCTGCTTCAGATTGTGGACGATGGAGTCGGCAATGCCGTTGATCTTTTCAGCTTTGTCCCTGGCCGAAAAATTCTCGATGTTGTACGTAGCGATGCGCAAGCGGTCTTTTGCCGGCTCAAGCGTAGTCACCTCCCGCTCGAATCCGCTGTCCACAACGGCAGGCAGCGGCTCTGTGTTGTACAGCTTGAAGTTGGTAAAGCTGTAGTCGATCACGCCGACGATCGGACCTGCGAACGCGTCTCCCACCCTGACTCCAGGAGCGCCGGAAACAAGCTTGTCGGCGACGGTGATCCGCTCCGGATTGTAGTTGTCTTCCGCGATCGGAATCCCTCCGGCAACCGTCCGTTCCTTGTCCGGATTCGCCCGGTCGGAGACGATGACGAATTCTACGCTGGGCGGATTGGTAAAGGTTTTCGTCGCTCCCACCACGCGCGGCTGATCGATCTGAACGAGCATTCCCTCCAGACTTTCCCAGAAGTCGATGCCATCCTCCTCCGGATCAAACACGGAGAAGCTGTCATTGTCAATTACCGTTTTCGGATAGGGATAATCGCCTTCGCCCAGGACCACAGGGGCCGGAAGCGGCTGATTCCTCTCCTTGACTGCCACCGAAGCGGCGTCGATTTCCGTCAGCGTCAGATCGGTCGCTTCCCGGCTTTTGCTGACGTATTCCTTGACTGTTCCGCTGACCTCTACTTTGTCTCCGGCCCGGACGCTTGCATTTGGTTCGTACACGTAAATACCTTCCGAAGTGCGAGGATCATTGTCCGGCTCAGGGTCCTGCATGTAAAAGCCGGTCGTTCCCGAACCGCCGTTCACCACCGCTGTCACGATGCCCTCGACTCGGGACACATTGGCTCCTTCATACGGGGAGCGGTGCCCTTTGCCCTGGATGTCGCGGATGCGAAGGGCGCCTGGCTGGCCTCCGCCATCGCCGATCACGTCTTCGGCAAAACGGGGGATCAGCTTGTATTCGTTGAAATCGTACGTGACGACGCCGGTCAACCGCTCATAGAACGCTTCCGGCTTGAGCAAAGATGTGTCATATGGCTTGGCGACAAAGGACCCGTGCTGATCGGTCAGGGCGACATTCCCTTTGCTGTCCCTCGCCCCTGCCGTAACATTTTTGATCGTGACCAGCTCCGCCTCGAACCCTTCCCCATTGGCCTGGCTAAAGTCCGTCGAGATGACCTCCTGCGGCTTGAGGCCGAGATTTTCCCGAATAATTGCGACATCGCTTGCGTTTGCCGGCTCCAATTGGGGCAATCCGTAATAATCGTTTACTCTGCCGGTCGCTCTGATCTCATCGCCGATCCGAACGACGCTCCCGAGGCCGGCAGCACGGACCACCATGCCGGCTGTCTCGTCCTGCAAAAAGACATTCGTCCTGCCGCCCGCTTCGAAGGCGGCGGTAACAACGCCCTGAACGGTAGCGAGCGTCCCTTGGGCAAGCGTGCGGACTTCGCCGATCGGCTTGGCCTCGGGCACCTCGCCCCCTGGCCCCCCGCCGCCTTCGCCCGGCTCCTCCGCAGGGCTTTGGCTGTTTTGCGGCTGCGGTTCCCAGGCGAGAAAGTCGGCGCCGTTCTGATTCGTATCCCAGGCGCTGCCTTTGCCAGGCACGACTCCAGTCTCGTCGCTCTTCCGCACAATGCTTTTTGCCGCTGAAGGGGCCGGGGCAGGGCTTGCTCCCTCGAAAGCATTTGCCGTTCCGTAGCCGACAAAATCAATGACGGCCGGGTCTGCGACCGGATTGCCGGAAAGGGCTGTCGCGCGACTGACCAGCGCTACTTTCCCCCGCGCAGCGGAGATATTCGTCCCGCCGGTCGCGTCTGCATCCGGCAGAACACTTCCGCTGGCTCCGCCGCTCGCCAGTCGGACGAGATAGTAGCTGTGGGCGGAGATGCTGCCAGACAAAGGTGTGACGAGCCAGTTTTCCTTGTCCGCGGCGGCGTACTGGATCGACCAGTTGTTCAACGAAACGGCTTGTCCGCCCGGATTGTACAGCTCGACGTAATCGTGCTGATAAAGCGCCCCGCTGTTCCCGCCAGCTCCGTAAATTTCACTGATGACCACGTGCTCGGCGACAGCCGCCTCGGCTGCAGGCGCTATTCCGAGCGGCAGCACCGTCGCGACCATGAGCACGGCGGCCAGCAGCAAATGGCGCCAGCTCCGGTTCTCCCTTTTCTTCATCGGATTCATCGCGAACATCCCTCCTCGATTCGTTTACGGGCTTTCATCCTGATTCTACTGAATTTGTCTAAATGTTATGTAAATTTTACGCAAAGATTTGCGCACTCCTCCTGTTTCCGGCAAAAAACCGCCTAAAGCCCATGTACTGGCTTGAGACGGTTATGACTGTGGACCTAGCTCATGATGCAGCCGGCTCGTACTTTCTTCCGAACGCGCAAGCTTTGCCAAGGAAGCTCCTACACTCCACGATTCCCGCAAGCCTTCACTTGTTTTTTGCATACAGCCAATTGTAATAGCTGGCATGCTTCAACTCATCCGTCATGATTTCAAAAATGATGTCCCGGTACTGCTGGGGAATATACCGGTAGATCGTCCGGTATTTCTCAAAAGCCTTCAATTCGCCCATCAACGCCTGCTCGATTCCTTCCAGATAGCTGGCGGGCCTTTGGAATGTCTCTCCTTCTTCCATCGCCCCCGGACGCTGCCCTGCCAACTGGGTATACAGCTGCCGGAAAAGCCTCCGATGCTTCCGCTCGTCATCGCGAATACTGGTGATGACGTTCTTCTCCTGCTGGGTCGGCGCGACACTGATCAGGTAGTCGTAAAAAAGCTCGTCGTTGCGCTCGCCGCTGATGCCTTCCTGGATCATCCGAAGCACGACAGCTGCACGGTCGTCGTAGCGGTCCATGGACACAGGCCGAATCGGCGCATACGTGGCGTAGCCGTACGGTCCCCGCCAATATCCGTTCATGTCATCCTGGCTCCTTTGCTTTTTCCCTGTCAGGATATTCGCCCACTTGGATGAAGGAGCATGTTCCACAGCGAAAAACAATGTCAGACCATTTTTTCCGGTCTCAGGGCCTCCTCGATATCCGCGGACCACAGCCCCGCCTCCCGGATGACCTGCACAAGCGTTTTGTTCTCCGCAAAAGCTTGCTTGGCCAGAGCTGCCGCCTTGTCGTATCCGATGAGCGGGTTCAGCGCCGTCACCAGGGAAAGGCTGGCCTCCATCCATTTCGCGCATTGGGCCTCGTTCGCCTCCAGCCCTTCCAGGCACTTTTCGCGCAGCACATCGAGCATATTGCTCATGATGGCGACTGACTGCAGCAGGTTGTAGCCGATCACCGGCATCATGACATTGATTTCCAGCTGGCTTCCGCATCCCGCTACCGTCATCGTGGCATCGTTCCCGATAACTTGGGCGGCCACCATATAAGACATCTCCAGTATCACCGGATTGACCTTCCCCGGCATGATGGACGAGCCTGGCTGGACGGCAGGCAATTGTACCTCCGCCAGTCCGGTGCGTGGACCGGAGCTCAAAAGCCGCAGGTCGCTCGTCACTTTGATGACGTGGACCGCCAGCTCCTTCAGGGCGGAATGAACCTCCAGCGCCGCGGCTGTATTTTGCATAAAGGCAAAGCGGTTGCGCGGCTGGGTAAAAGGCAGACCGGTGCGCCTGGCAATTTCCTTGATGGCACGCTCGGCATACTGCGGGTGGGCATTGATCCCTGTACCGACGGCGTTTCCCCCCAGCCCGATCTCATACAACCGCTCCGCCGTATGCCGGATGCGTTCAGCCGTGTTGGCAAAGCTTTGCGCGTAACCGGAAAATTCCTGCCCCATGCGGATCGGGACGGCGTCTTGCAGATGCGTGCGTCCGGCCTTGATGATCTCCATAAATTGCTCGGACTTGGCCCACAGGACTTTTACCGTACGGTCCAGCGCAGGGAAAAGCTCTCTTTGGACCAGCTCCGCTCCGGCGATGTTGATCGCGACATGGATCGTATCATTGGTCGACTGGGCCATGTTGACGTCATCGTTCGGGTGTACCAGCCCGTGCTCAATCTCGCCGCCCAAAAGCTGTGTCGCCCGGTTGGCAATCACCTCGTTGGCGTTCATGTTTTGCGATGTCCCCGCCCCCGCCTGAAAGGCGTCGACGACGAACTGATCGTCCCATTTTCCCTCGATGACTTCCTCGGCCGCCTTGATGATGGCCCGAGCCTTCCGTTCATCCAGCTGACCGCAAGTCATGTTGGCGTGGGCGGCTGAAGCCTTGATCAATCCCTGCGCACGGATGAAGGCGCGCGGCAGCCTGAGCCCGCTGATGGGGAAATTTTCAACGGCGCGCTGCGTCTGCGGTCCGTACAAAGCGTCTGCAGGGATTCTCACTTCTCCCAGGGAGTCTTTTCCGATGCGTACTGACATGCTGTCCAATGCTCTTGCTCCTCCTTCACGGTCGGTCTGTCATGCACCCCCTATTGTTCCCAGCCGCCTGTCTTTCCACTCTTCCGGCAGTCCCCAAGGGCGCTCTGACATAATCGCATGTTCAGTCTGGAGACGGATTTTTCTCAACATGCAGGTCGCAAAGCAACAAGCCGAGCGGACGATGTACGGCTCTACAGAAAAAATAAAACGCGGGCCGTTTCATCTTGGCTCCCGCGTTTTTCCTTTAGTTTGCTTTCTTGACCGCTTTCACATCGTAGACGCCGTGTTCAACACTGATCACATGCTCCGGCTTTGGCTTGCCTCTGCTCTGTCTGTGTCCCTCCAGATGGGCTTCGCTTGTCTCCCACTTTTTCCACGCTTCCTCCGATTCCCAGCGGATCATGACGATCACTTCCTCGTCCCCTCTGCGGACCTTTTTGACAAGCACGCTCAAATCGATGAAGCCTTCGGACTTTTCGATCTCTCCCGCCTGGCTGAACCGGTTTACCACCAGATCGGAGGTCCCTTCCTTTACCGTGATCGTTTTTGTTTCTATAAACATGAAGCCACGCTCCTCATCGCCTAATTTGAAAAATATGGTGTGGCTCTATTTTAATTGATAAAGATTATCATTGTCAACAAAATAACCAAAGCAGCGGACTCTGCCCTGTCAGGATCGCGCTTCAGCGTATCTATCGCTCAGTTGGTAAAGAAATAAAATGCTCCATATACAAACAAGCTTGGCAATGCTGCA
>NZ_JAUMSJ010000023.1:0-74699 GCF_037834415.1 Brevibacillus borstelensis
TGCAGCCCGCCTCCCAAGGGAGTACGGACTGCACTTTTTTGTTAAAGCATCTCTTTAGAAAAGAAACTTGGGCAAGCACCTGATTTCAACCCCCAAAAACGAGGGGTTTTACAGGGCATTCCGTGACGCGAACTTCTTTTACAGCCTCTTCATGGCGTTGTAGCTTGCATCGATGGTACGCTCGATATCTTCTTCCGTATGGGCCAGGGATACGAACATTCCCTCGAATTGAGACGGAGGAATCATGACGCCTTCCTCCAACAAATTGCGGAAGTAGGCAGAGAATTTGTCCAGATCGGCAGTCTTTGCCGTTTCGTAATTAACGACAGGCGTATCGGCAAAGAACAGGCAGACCATAGAGCCGACGCGGTTCAAAGTATGCGGGATACCGAGTTTGCGGGCATTTTCCGCAAGCCCCTCCGCCAGACGGGCAGAGAGCGCCTCCAATTTTTCATACGCTCCCGGCTGTCCCAGCTCCTGCAAGGTCGTCAGTCCTGCCGCCATCGCCAGCGGGTTGCCTGACAGGGTGCCTGCCTGATAGATCGGTCCTGCCGGTGCGATTTGCTGCATGATCTCCCGTTTGCCGCCGTACGCGCCGACCGGCAGTCCGCCGCCAATCACCTTGCCCATCGTCGTCAGGTCCGGAGTGATGCCGTACAGCTCCTGGGCACCGCCGCGGGAGACGCGGAATCCGGTCATGACTTCATCAAAAATCAGCAGCGTGCCGTGTTGCTTCGTAATTTCACGAAGCGCCTCCAGAAAGCCTGGTTGCGGCGGCACAACCCCCATGTTGCCAGCGATCGGTTCCACGATCACCGCAGCCAGGTCATTGCCAAAGTTTTCAAATGCCAGCTTGACGCTTTCCAGGTCGTTGTACGGAACCGTGATGGTGTTGACCGCCGTCGTTTCCGGCACTCCCGGACTGTCAGGCAGGCCGAGCGTAGCTACTCCGGAGCCAGCCTTGATAAGCAGGCTGTCAGCATGGCCGTGGTAGCAGCCTTCGAACTTCATGATTTTATTCCGTCTGGTATAGCCGCGGGCCAGCCGCAGCGCGCTCATCGTCGCCTCTGTTCCGGAATTGACCATGCGCACGACCTCGACAGACGGAACGATTTCACAGACCAGCTTGGCCATTTCCGTTTCCCGCTCGGTCGGCGCGCCAAAGCTCGTTCCCAGCCCAGCCGCATCGTGAATGGCCGCCAGTACCTTGGGATGGGCGTGGCCCAGAATCAACGGTCCCCAAGAGCCGATGTAATCGATGTAGCTGTTGCCGTCAACGTCAGTGATCCTCGACCCTTCGCCTTTCGCGATGTAGACAGGGTTTCCGCCGACGCTTTTAAATGCGCGCACCGGACTGTTTACGCCGCCCGGTATGTAGCGCTGGGCCTCTTCAAACATTCGGGACGAATTGTCCATTTTCATTATCCGCTCACCTCGCCAGCCATTTTGCCACATCTTTGGCATGATAGGTAATGATCAGATCGGCCCCGGCGCGTTTAAAGCCCAAGAGCGTTTCCATCACGATCTGCTCCTCGTTGATCCAGCCATTGGCAGCGGCAGCTTTCACCATGGAGTACTCTGCGCTTACGTTGTACACGACGAGTGGCAGATCGAAGTTTTCCCGAAGTCTCAGCACCATGTCCATAAAGGCGAGACCCGGCTTGACCATCAAAAAGTCAGCTCCTTCGGCTACGTCGGAAGCAGCTTCCCGCAGCCCCTCCCGCGCATTGGCCGGATCCATCTGATAGGTTTTGCGGTCTCCCGATTTCGGCGTGGAGTGAGCTGCATCGCGGAACGGGCCGTAGAAGCTGGACGCGTATTTGACCGAGTAGGACATGATCGGCACATGAACGAAGCCTGCCTCGTCCAAACCTTCGCGAATCGCAGCGACAAAACCGTCCATCATGTTGGAAGGAGCGATCATATCGGCTCCTGCCTTCGCCTGTGAAACAGCTGTCGCCGTCAGAAGCTTCAGCGATTCGTCGTTGTCGATCTCTCCCTCGTGCAAAACGCCGCAATGTCCGTGATCGGTGTACTGGCAAAGGCACGTATCGGCGATGACGACCATATCCGGGTACGCTTCCTTGATCTGGCGGATCGCCCGCTGCGTGATCGCGTTGTCATTGTAAGCCTCGGAACCACAGGCATCCTTGTGCTCGGGTACGCCGAACATCATAAGCGATTTGATCCCCAGCGAAGCGATTTCGTCCAGCTCTTCGCTCAGCTTGTCGAGAGAAAAGTGATACACGCCTGGCATGGACGGAATCTCTTCTTTTACATTCGTTCCTTCCACCACAAACAGCGGGTAAATCAAATCCTCCAGACGAACATGGTTTTCGCGAACCAGATCGCGCATACCTGCGCTGGTGCGCAGCCTGCGATGACGATCAAATGCAATGGCCATTATCTTTCCCTCCCCAATATGCTTTCAATGCTTCCAGCAAGCCTTCGACAGTATACTCGCGGGCGACGACGTCTACGTTCAAGCCGCGGGCTCTGGCCGTATCGGCCGTGATCGGGCCGATACAGGCAATGTATACCCCCTCCAGCAGCCGCTTTCCTCCATAAGGGGCTATCGCCTCCATAAAATACGAAACCGTCGAAGAGCTCGTAAATGCGACAACGTCAATCAATCCGTTTCGCAAGCGCTCCGCCGCTTCCGGAGCCTCCCGGCCGTCGATAACGGTCTGGTACACATCCACTTCCGTGACATCCATGCCCATCCGTCGCAACTCTTCCGGCAATGTTTTGCGGGCAATGTCCGCTCGCGGCAGCAGCACGCGCTCGCCGGGCTGGAGCCGATCTTTCAGACTGGCGAGCATGCCCTCCGCCACATAGTCGGAGGGCATCACCTCTGCCCTCAGTCCGTGCAAGGCGAGCTCTGCCGCTGTCTTTGGACCGACCGCAGCGAGATGCCCCGTCAGCTTGTCGGTCCCGACGCCGAGCTGCTTCATCCGTTCCAGAAAAAAGCGAACCCCGTTTACGCTGGTAAACATGACCCAGTCAAAGCTGCCGATGCGGGATATTGCTTCTTCCAAACGGCTGGTGTCTTGAGGAGGCACCATTTTCAAAAGCGGAAATGCATACGCCTCCCCGCCCAGCGCCTCCAGCTGACTGATCAGCTCTTTCGCTTGCCCCCGCGATCTGGTCACCATCATGCGTATGCCGGCAAGCGGCCTCACATGCCCGCCTTCATCCGCGTGACTCATGCCTGGTTCTCCTTTTTCACTTGCTCCAACACCTCTTGTGCTCCTTCCGCCGCCAGGGCGTCAGCCACTTCGCGTCCCAAAGCGAGCGGGTCGGTCCCTGTAGCCGTCCGTTTGAACACGCGCTTGCCATCCGGTGTTGCGACCAGACCCGTCAACGTGATAGCGGGCGGCTGTCCTCCCGCGGCTTCAGAAACCGTCGCGTAGGCTCCGATCGGCACCTGGCAGCCGCCCTCGAGGCGGTGCAAGAAGCTGCGCTCTGCCGTCACGGCCAGCCGAGTCGCCGGATCGTCAAACCTGCTGAGCAGCGCCAGTGTCTCCGTGTCATCCGCTCGGCATTCGATCGCCAGCGCGCCCTGTCCGACGGCAGGAAGGCTGATCTCCACCGGCAAAAACTGACTGATCGTCCCCTCCCACTTGACCCGTTCCAAACCGGCTGCCGCAAGTACGATGGCGTCAAAATTTCCTTCGTTCAGCTTGCGGATGCGGGTATCAATATTGCCCCTCAGCGATTCGATCTGGATGTCCGGCCGGTACGCCAGCAGCTGGGCCGAACGGCGCAAGCTGCTTGTTCCCACCAGCGCTCCCTGCGGCAGCTCGTCAAGCGTCTTTCCGTCTTTGGAAAGCAGAACGTCGCGGGGATCGACGCGCTTTGGTATGGCTCCGATCACCAAACCATCCGGCAGCTCGGCTGGCATATCCTTTAGGCTGTGGACTGCCAGATCGGTCTCCTTGTCCAGAAGAGATTGCTCAATCTCTTTTACGAAGAGTCCCTTTCCCCCGACCTTGGACAAGGTGACGTCCAGAATGCGGTCCCCTTTCGTCACGATTTCGTGGAGTTCAAATGACGCGCTTTGCTCAAGCTGCTTCAATTGGTCGACGACCCAGTTCGTCTGCGTCAGCGCCAGCATGCTGCGGCGCGTTCCTACTTTCCATGTTCTCATGGTAGCCTCCTCACGTAGCCATTCGATGATTATAGCCAGTTATGAAATTTCGAAAAATCGGTTGCCAGAAAATTGATCAGCACCAGCCCGAAGCTCGCCAGATTGAACAGGGCCAGGCTGCGCATTTGCCACGTATCGCTGTACCGCTTATAGAGCCAGAATGAGTACACGCCGAGAACAACGAGCGACCACACCACCTTGGCATCCAGCCAAAACTTTTCGGGCAATACCAGTTTTCCCCAAATGATACCGAGCAAAATAGCCAGCAGCAGCATCGGAACACCCAGCATGTTCATGCGGTACGCGTATGCCTCCAGCACGTCAAGACTTGGCAGGCGGCGAAGCATCGGCGTCCAACGCTTTGCTTTGAGCATGTTGTGCTGCAGCAGATACATGGCCGAAAAGACCATGGAAAGCGAGAAAGCCCCGTAGCTGAACATCGCCAGCGTGATGTGAACCAAAAGCAGCTCCGACGTCAGTGGACCGGATACGGCGTTCAGCGGCGTCTCCGGCAAAAACATGGACAGGACCAGCACGACAAACCCGATTACATTGGTAAAAAATACCAATAAATCGATGCGAAAAAAATAGTTGATGACTAGCGATAACGTAACCAGCACCCACGAATAAAAAAACAGCGTTTCAAATAGAGTAATGACGGGGAAGTACGCTTTTGCCGCCATCTGCGAGACAAAAAAAGCAGTTTGCAAGGCCCAAACGACAGCAAGCAACCCGAAAGCCAGTCGATTGACTTTCCGGTTGCTTTGCAAGAAGTCGTTGAAATAGAAGAGAACACTTGCAGCGTAGAGAAAGATCGTCAAATCGTAGATCCATCTCGCATCGGCCATGTACTCTCTCCTCTCTTTCCGTATCGGTATCTACTCAGGGATGCGGGATGCGAGCACCTGTTCACGTGCGGAAGTCTGCTTTGCTTTTTCTTTTTCCCAATTCGCTTCCCGTTCAGCCCGCTCCAAGATCTCTTCGAGCGCAAAAATAGTGGAGAACATGTCCAACACATCGGGGCCATCCTTCTTGGCTGCCAGCTCCTTTAGGCGAACGACCGGATCATGCAATAACTGATTAATCATTCCTTTGGTCGTCTTGCGGATGATGTACAGTTCTTTTTCGGTCAGGCCGCTCAGCTTGTTCTCCATCTTGCGCATGCCTTCGCTGTGAATATCAAATGCTTTCTCGCGCAAAGCCGCGATCAGAGGAGAAACGCCCAATGTCTGGTACCAGGTCGTAAAGGCGACGATCTCATCGGCAATCATGCCTTCCAGGCGTTCCGCTTCCCGGGAGCGCTCTTCCAGGTTGCTGGCCACAATCCCTTCGAGATCGTCGATGTCATACAAGTATACGTTGTCGAGATCGTGCAAGCTCGGGTCCAGGTCCCGCGGTACGGCGATGTCGATCATAAACAGCGGACGGTGCTTGCGCTGCTTCATGATTGGCTGCAGCTGCTCTTTGGTGATGACGTATCCCGTCGCCCCCGTTGAGCTGATGACGATGTCGGCTGTGAGCAGTGCCAAAGACAACTGCTCCATCGTACAGGCGTCCCCTTGGAATTTCTCGGCAAGCAGTTGTGCCCGCTCCAAGGTCCGGTTGGCTACGCGGACGTGCCCCGAACCGTTGGCATGCAGATGCTTCGCGGTCAGCTCGCTCATTTTTCCCGCGCCGACGATCAACACTTCCTTGCCAGAAAACGATCCGAAAATCTTTTTCCCCAGCTCGATCGCCGCATAGCTGACGGATACGGCGTTTTGCCCGATGGCCGTTTCCGTATGGGCCCTTTTCGCAAAGGTGATCGCCTGTTTAAACAGCATGTTGAACACGGTCCCGGTCGTCTCCAGCTGCTGCGCCAGCGTAAATGCGTCGCGCACCTGACCGAGAATCTGGGTTTCTCCCACCACCATCGAATCCATGCCGCAGGAGACGCGGAACAAGTGCTCGATGGCTTGTTCGTTCCCTTTTATATAGAGGTGTTCCTTAAAAGATTCTTTGCTCACACCAAACCATTCCGCCAAAAATCTGAGCGTGTAATCGCGACCGACGTTCAGCTGATCGCAAACCACGTAAATTTCCGTACGATTGCAAGTCCCGAGAATCACGCATTCCGCGATGCTCTTCGTCTGGGAGAGGAGATAAAGAGCCCGAGACGTGCCGTCGTCGCTAAAAGTAAACTTCTCGCGAATTTCGACAGGTGCCGTTTTGTAGTTAAGACCCAGCAAAAGAATATCCATAGCGTCCTCCCGGTAGTACATGCCAGTCAATTCTCTGATAAATGCACTATCATTATATCATTATGTCCTGAACGGGTCAGTTGTAATTGTGAAAAGTTTATTAACGGCGGACACTTTGCCGAAAGAATGTGCGATATTCGTCGAATGCAAGCGTATTGGTTTACATGCGAAACCGTTTTGTTATCCGCTCCAGGGTGTTCGTTTTTTCCGCCAGCTCTTCCGCTTCGTCAGCCAGCAAATGAACGCTCTCCGTTTGCTCTGCCACTGCGCTTGCCGCTGTCTCGACACTTTCCGCAAACTGCTCCGCGATCACTTCAACCTCGCTGAGGGTGCGGCTGATCTCCTCGCATTGCCTGACGAGCATCTCCGCCAGCTCAGCGTTTTCCATTGACATACTCTGATTTGCGTCGACGACCGTCTGAAGATCGCGAATGGCGCCACCCGCTTCCCGCACATATCGGGCTGACGACTGCAGCTCATCCAATTGTCCTGCCACTTCATCGGCAGCATGCTTGACGTCTTCCTGAACGGCTGCTGTGACCGACAGGATATTTTCGGAAAACCTGCCGGTCTCTTCGGCCAAATGTCGTATCTCGGCAGCTACCACTGAAAAGCCACGGCCGTGCTCTCCGGCGCGAGCGGCTTCAATCGAGGCATTCAATGCAAGCGTATTGGTCTGGCGAGCGATCTTCGTAATGGCCGCCACCTGCAAACTGATCTGCTCGACATCTGAGGTGAGCCTTCTGATCGCCTGGGCGGATTTTGCCATTCCCGTCTCGGCACGGCTTACCTGCAGGGAAGCCTCGTGCACGGAAGCCGTGCCCCTAACCGTTGTCTCCGCTGCGCTGTCACTGACCGCTTTGGCCCGATGCAGCGCTTCTTTCATCCCATTCAACATCACCGCCATATCGGCCAGCCGCTTTACGGCCGAAGCGAGCGCTTCGCCCTGCTGCCGACTTCCCGTTTGAAACTGCCCCATCATGCCGCCGAGCTCGTCAAAGGTTTCAGCCAATTCCTTTGCCTGGGCTGCCTGCTTTCTGCTGATCGACTCTGTCACGAAGACGGCAGATGCAATCTCCCGGATGATATTTTGAATACCGAGAGCCATCTTGTTCAGCTCCAGACCCGTCTGATGAAACTCGTTGCGCGAGGCCGCTTCAATCTTTTTGGTCAAATCCCCCGAGGATACGGCACGAGCGAGATCATGCCATTGGTGTATACTGGAACGCATCGCCCTGTGGATGAAGAAGCCTCCCGTCATACCGATAAACAGCGATACACCAGTCCACGCAAGCAAGCCGGGCAAAGGGACCTCCATCACAAGCCCGACGCAAGCGCCGCATATGGAAGGAATGGCACTCAGTCCAAACAAGACAGGTCCGAGAAACGGTCGATGCAAAATCGACCCCATCCTCAGGACGTAGCGCCTGCCGTGAAACGTGCCGATCGGAACAGCCGAATCGATCAGCCACTCGCCCGTATTTCGCAAATACAGCTGTGACAGTGCCTGTTTTGCAACCGCTGCTTTCTTGCCGACCTCATCTGCAAAGACCATGCCCTCTCTGAGTCGATTCGTATGTATGTGTCCGTACCCTGTTTCGTCGACGATAACGAAGTACTCTCTGCTGCCCAAATGCTGATCGAGCAGCTGGCGGATTTCTTCCCGAACCGCTTCCAGATCGTCACTTTTTCCCATTAGCTCCGCGACCTGCCGAGCCATCATCCCTGCCTTCTTTTCTGACCGCTTGCTTTTTCCCGACTTCTGTACGGCTTGCTGCATGAAAAATCCCCCTTCTCTACTCTTCTTCTAGCGAAAAAACAAGTCTACATTTTCTTTATTTTCCGACATTTATCTCGAAATGCCAAGACAAGCATCAAGTTTTCCCCTTGCTTTCCCGCCCTGTATCCCTTATCATGCATGCATGATCATTTGAACGTTTCGAATTATCTGTGGATATGGAAGGAGAGAAGATGCCTTTGAAGAAACCGTGGATGGCGGATGTGACCCTGTTTTTGATCGCATTTGTCTGGGGTGCGACGTTTCTCGTCGTGCAACAAGCGATCTCAGCGCTGCCGCCGAACGCTTTCAACGCCATTCGCTTTACGATCGCTGTCCTTTTCTTGCTCGTGATTCAACTCCTGTTTTTCCGCGGTCAGTGGAAGGCATGGAACGGCGCTTTGCTCAAGGCCGGCTCTGTTATCGGCTTTTGGCTTTGCCTCGGCTATGCGCTGCAAACAGTGGGGCTTTTGTATACCACACCGTCCAAAGCAGGATTTATCACGGGCTTGTCTGTTGTACTTGTCCCGCTTTTCGCCTTTCTGATCCTGCGCAATCGCATCAAACCCACGGCAGTCGTCGGCGTCTTGCTGGCAGCGATCGGGCTGTATTTATTGACCCAGAACCAGACGCTCAGCTTCAATACCGGAGACCTTCTCGTCTTTGGATGCGCAATCTGCTTTGCCCTGCAAATCGTCGTCACAGGCAAATACGCCCCTCAGTTTCCTGCTTTGCCGCTCGCTATCGTGCAGCTGGCGACTGTTGCCGTGCTAAGTTGGGGCTACTCCTTCTTGTTCGAAGACTGGAGCAAGGCGTTTGATCCCGAGATTCTGT
This sequence comes from Brevibacillus borstelensis, assembly GCF_037834415.1. Taxonomy (GTDB): domain Bacteria; phylum Bacillota; class Bacilli; order Brevibacillales; family Brevibacillaceae; genus Brevibacillus; species Brevibacillus borstelensis_A. The sequence continues at coordinate 9,002 of NZ_JAUMSJ010000023.1, forward strand.
TGATCCCGGAAGTCGCAAGAGGACTTGTTATCACTTCCATCTTTGCCACTGCGCTTGCCTTTCTCGCACAGACGGCGCTGCAAAAACAGACCAGTTCGACCCGCGTGGCGCTTATCTTTGCCCTCGAGCCGGTCTTTGCCGCCCTCACTTCATATCTGTGGATCAACGAAGTGCTGACCGGTCATCAAATCTTTGGCGGCTTGCTGATCTTTTTCGGAATGATTTTGGCGGAGCTTCCGATCGGTCAATGGCTAAAGCTGCGGCAGAGCGGGCGGGAGAGTGAGACGGAAAACAGAAATTCCGCGTAAGGCGGTACAAAAAGCAGAGCTTGTTAATGGGAACGAAAAAAAGGAGCAGGTCACTCTCGAACTCACGAGAATCCCGCTCCTTTTTTTCCTTATGTGGCCTTTTTTACTTCCTGCATCAGCGCCTCGATAAAGATGGGCATCACCTGGCCGCATACTTTTTGCGGCAGCTTCTCCGTCCGCTTCAGCCAGCGCTTCAATCGCAGCAAATGAAAGGCCGCCTGCGGCATTCGCCCACTGAGTCCGGCCTCGATCAAAACGGTTGCCGTCTGGCCTACCTTGGCCCAGTGCCGATACTTTTCCACCCATGGACGTATCTCCGCGGACAGCTTCCTGTTCCGCATCCTCGTCAGCAGATGAATGGCTGTCTCCTCCATGGCGGAGAACAACAACCCAAGCTCCCTCGTCCCCTGCTCTCTGTTTCCGTACAGGAAATGAAAGCGAAATTGCATAAAATGCTCCATGAGAACAGGCGACTCTGTTTCGTTCAAAAATGAGCTTTGAACATTATCGGCAAAGCGGAGAAATGCCTCCGCGTCATCAGCTCCCGCGACTTCCTCCACGGCTCGCTTCCACGATTGCAGGGGATCGTAGCCCTCCGGGTCGCGCAAGTAATCCGCTATCGTGATCAGCGGTATTTTGGAGCTCTCCACCTGCTCCATCGCATTCGCCACATAGCCTGCGGAAAGCATGCCCAGCCCGGCGTCTCTGTTGCGGAGCGGACCGATGTGAAGCTCATTTGCCATCGCTAGGTCGTTTACGGGGTAGTTGTCCCAGTACAAAGGACGATGGCCTGTGTATTCTCGAAAACGGACAGCGTCCCCTTCTGTCAGGAATGGGGAGCAGACAAACCTCCCCGTCCAAAACAAATCGATCTCTTCCGGCAATAGCCGCCCCAGTCTCATCATGTACGGTTCATTCCCCATGCCGGCGTACTGCGTCGGACAAAGCACCAATCTGACGGGCTCCGGCCAGCTTGCCATCTGATCGTACAACCGCAGCGCCGTTGCCGCATGCGCGTCCGCCAGCGTATCGAACTTCCTGATATCGGCTGCATGCAAAAGCGCCAGCGGAATATCGTCGAACTGAAGAGCGAAGTGCCTGACTCCCCTGTCGTACATAAAGCGGTATTTATTCAACAGGATATCGAGATGAGCGAGGTTGGCGTACTCCATGTTCAATCCGGGACTCAAGCAGTAATAAAAAGACAGCTTTGCCTTGTGCGCGGCCCGGATGAGCCGGTCAGTTTGCGCCAGCGCAGCGGAAGGATGGTGCTCCTGCCACCTCTCCCTGAGAAACGGATCGTCCTTGGGGGCGTAAAAGTACGCGTTAAAATGATGCTTACCTAAAAAATCAATCATGTCCAGACGCTCTTCATGCGTCCATGGCTTTCCGTAAAATCCTTCGATGACACCCCGTATGGGAAAGCGTTCGTGACTCGTCACAACATTTCCTCCTCTCCCGTCCGGCGTTCTGGCTTACTTTTGCGCCTTGCCTTCTGCCCCACCGGCAGAGGAGGGAACCGTCACTTCTTTATTTGCTTCGGCGTTTGCTTCGCTTTTCGCAGCTGCGGCCAGCTCTCGTTTTTCCTCATCGTATTCGTAGAGGCGCCGCTTGATCTCGGACCACAATTCATCCCGGCCTTGCCCTGTTTCCGACGAGAAGATCAGGAGCGTATCGTCGCCGCGCATGTGTAAATGCTGCCGAATGACCTTGGTATGCTGCAGCCATCGGCCACGGGCAATTTTGTCTCCTTTGGTGGCGACGACAACGGTCGGAATGCCGATTTCCTTGCACCATTCATACATGGCGATATCGTCCTTGCTCGGGGCATGGCGAATATCGACCAGCTGGATGATAAACCGCAGCTCCTTCCGCTGCTTGAGGTAATTCTCGATCATTTTTCCCCATTGGCCTTTGATCGACTTGGAGACTTTGGCGTAGCCGTAGCCGGGAAAATCGACAAAGTAAAGCAGCTTGTTCACCTGAAAATAGTTAAGCGTTTGCGTTTTGCCCGGTTTTTGGCTGGTTCTGGCAAGCCCCTTGCGATTCATCATTTTATTGAGAAGCGAAGATTTGCCGACATTGGAGCGACCTACCAGAGCGATCTCGGGTAGGCCGTCAGTCGGATATTGGTTGGGGCCGACAGCGCTGGTAATGAACTCGGCGGAGGTAATTTTCATAGTTGATCACCTGCCATCTTCTTGACAAGCGCATGGCGAAGCACTTCATCCAGATGCTCGACAGGAATAAATTTCAAATCATTCCGCACGCTCTCTGGAATATCGTCAATGTCTTTCTCGTTGTCTTTCGGCAAAATGACTGTCGTCAGGCCCGCGCGGTGAGCCGAAAGCGTTTTTTCCTTCAGCCCGCCGATCGGGAGGACGCGGCCGCGAAGCGTGATCTCGCCGGTCATGCCCACTTCCTTGCGAACGGGAATGCCTGTCAGCGCGGACACAAGCGCTGTCGCCATCGTAATTCCGGCGGACGGTCCGTCTTTTGGTATCGCTCCTTCCGGAACATGGATATGAATGTCGTTCTTCTCGTGGAAATCCGGATCAATCATCCACTCGGCAGCCCGCGAGCGAATATAGCTGAATGCAGCTTGTGCGGACTCCTTCATGACGTCGCCCAATTGACCAGTCAAAGCAAGCTTGCCTTTTCCAGGCAAGACCGTCACCTCGACATTCAACGTATCGCCGCCTGCCTCCGTCCAGGCAATGCCGGTAACAGAGCCGACCTGATCTTCCTTTTCGGCCAAGCCGTAGCGGTAGCGAGGCTTGCCGAGCAGACTCTCAACCGTTTTGGCCGTGACGACCACGCGTTTCTTCTCTCCTGCGACGATCAATTTGGCTGCCTTCCGACAGACGTTGGCCGCCTCCCTGTTCAGATTCCGCACACCCGCTTCACGCGTGTACTGGCGAATGATCTTTAACAGGGCTTCCTCCTGCACCTGCAATTTGTCTTTGCCAAGACCGTGATCCTGCATCTGCTTCGGCAGCAAGTAGCCGCGCATGATATTCAGCTTCTCCAGCTCGGTATAGCCCGAGATGGAGATGACCTCCATCCGGTCCAAGAGCGGACGGGGAATCGTGTGCAGGCTGTTTGCCGTCGTGATGAACATCACATTGGTCAAATCGTACGTCTCTTCGATGTAATGATCGCTAAACTTGTCATTTTGGTTGGGGTCCAGCACTTCCAAGAGAGCGGAAGCAGGATCCCCGCGGAAATCAGAAGCGAGCTTGTCGATCTCATCCAGGAGGAACACCGGATTGATCGTGCCGGCTTGTTTCATCCCTTGAATAATCCGGCCCGGCAGCGCCCCTACATAGGTGCGCCTGTGGCCGCGAATTTCTGCTTCGTCGCGCACGCCTCCCAAGGAAATCCGTACGAATTCCCGCTCCAGCGCACGGGCGATGGAACGAGCCAGGGAGGTCTTCCCGACCCCTGGAGGGCCGACCAGACAAAGAATCGGTCCGCGCATAGAATTGACCAGCTTCTGCACGGCCAAATACTCCAATACCCGTTCCTTTGGCTTTTCCAAACCGTAGTGGTCCTCGTTCAAAATGTCTTCCGCGTGCTTGATATCGAGATTGTCTACGGTTTTTCTCGTCCACGGTAGCGCCAAGAGCGTATCGATGTACGTACGGATGACCGATCCCTCTGCGGAGGTGGACGGCATTTTTTCCAGGCGCTCCAGCTCTTTTTCTATCTTGTTCTTGATCCGCTCAGGAGCGTCCGATTTATCCAGCTGGGCGCGAAGCTCGTCAACCTCGCCCTGCCTGCCGTCACGGTCCCCGAGCTCTTTTTGGATCGCCTTCATTTGCTCGCGCAAGTAGTATTCCTTTTGCGTCCGCTCCATTTGTTTCTTGACGCGGCCGCTGATTTTGCGCTCCAGCTCCAGTACCTCTCGCTCGTTATTGAGGATATCGAGGAGAGTGTTCAGGCGGTCCCGGATGTTGGTCGTCTCCAAAATCTCCTGCTTGTCGCGCATTTTCAGCGGCAGGTGGGAGGCGATGACATCCGCCAGACGCCCCGGTTCTTCAATATCCGTCACAGAGCTGAGCGTCTCTGGAGATACCTTTTTGGAAAGCTTGATGAACTGCTCAAAGTGGCTCAGTACGGCGCGCATCAGCGCCTCCACTTCGTTTTCGTCACCAGTTTCTTCCTCCAGGTACGTAATGGAAACCTGAAAGAAGTCTTCCTGTCGGACATACTCTTCGATTTTGGCCCGTTGCAAGCCCTCCACCAACACCCGGATGGTTCCGTTGGGGAGCTTCAGCATCTGTTTGACGCGCGCTACCGTGCCGACATCGTATATTTGTTCGGCCTCTGGTTCTTCTATATGGATTTCCTCCTGCGTAGCAAGCAAAATCTTGTTGTCGTCCACCATGGCTTGCTCCAGCGCACGGACGGATTTTTCCCGTCCGACATCGAGATGGAGCACCATGGAAGGATACACAAGAAGCCCACGCAACGGGAGGAGCGGAATCTCTCGCTTACCGGAACGATCGCCCAAGCTTATGCACCTCTCCTTGATCTGAACAGTCTCTTGCAGCTTTTGTGTGAAAAAGCGGAAATAACCTTGCTCGCGAAAAAATCAATGACTTGGTCAGACCGCCTTTTTTATACAAGCAAAAACGGCTTCTGAACAGCCGTTTTTGGTCGTCTTGACACGCCGCTTTCTCCCTTCTTTTGGAGAAAGTCGAAGCTTCTTACCATTGTAGCGCAAACACATTCCGATGTCTAATTTCAAGGTGCTGCCCTTCATTACAAGGAGAGTGGAGAGGACGCCAGGTCTTCCGCGGGCAGCTGCAGGGTAAATCCGGCGCTTTCAACCTCGGGCTCGGCAAGATCCTTGAAGGCCAGCTCAAGGACCTGCTGTACGGTGGAAACAGGGATGACTTCGATGCCTTTCATGTCGGCAAACAAGCTCTGCCAGTTTTCTTCCGGGATGAACACGCGGGCAGCCCCGGCTGCACGGGCAGCTTCCACCTTGGCTACTACGCCTCCTACGGGCTTCACCTTTCCGTGAATACTCACTTCCCCCGTCATCGCCAGGAGATTGTCCACAGGGAGTTCCTTGATGGCGGAATAAATCGCTGTTGTGATGGCAATGCCAGCGGATGGTCCGTCAACAGGCACTCCTCCGGGGAAGTTGATATGCAGATCGTAATTGTACGGTTGGATGCCCGAGCGATGGAGCACAGTCAACACGTTGTCGATCGAACCCTTGGCCATCGATTTGCGTCTGATCGTCCTGCTTCTTCCCCCGATCTCCTCTTCTTCGGCCAAACCTGTCGTCGTGATTCGTCCGTTGCCCGGGATCGCTGCACGTGTGGCGGTTACCTCCAGTTCCATCACACTGCCCATGTTCGGCCCATAGACAGCCAGTCCATTGACCAGTCCCACCTGCGGAGTAGCGTGAACCTGCTTTTCCTGCCTCGGCGATTTCTGACTGCTGTGCATGACCCATTCGACATCGGAGGGCTTGATTACTTTCCGCTCTTCTGTCAGAGCGATGCCAGCGGCGATCTGTACCGTATTGATCGCTTCCCGTCCATTGGTCGCATAGCGTTCAATGACCTCTACAGCCGCATCCTCCATGGTCATGTCCATTTTCGGAACCGCCGTTCTGACGATGCTGCCGATCTCAGCCGGTTTCAACGGACGGAAAAAGATTTCCAGACAGCGGGAACGAAGCGCGGGCGGCAATTCCTCCGGCATCCTCGTCGTGGCTCCGACCAGTCGAAAGTCAGCCGGCAGGCCATATTTGAATACTTCGTGAATGTGCGAGGGAATCTGTGTGTTCTCTTCGCTGTAATAGGCACTTTCCAGCATCACTTTTCGGTCTTCCAATACTTTTAGCAGCTTGTTCATCTGAACGGGGTGAAGCTCCCCGATCTCATCCAGAAAAAGGATGCCTCCATGCGCTTTGGTTACGGCTCCGGGCTTTGGCTGCGGCACACCAGCCTGCCCCAAAGCTCCGGCTCCCTGGTAGATCGGATCATGAACAGAACCGATCAGCGGGTCGGCAATGCCTCTCTCGTCAAAACGGGCAATCGTCGCGTCTATCTCTACAAATTTGGCTTCGCTCGTAAACGGTGACATTTTGTTTTTCTTTGCTTCCTCCAACACCACCCTGGCAGCAGCAGTCTTTCCGACACCAGGCGGACCGTAGATGATCACATGCTGCGGGTTGGGACCGCACAATGCCGCACGCAGCGCTCTCAAGCCATCCTCCTGCCCGACAATTTCCTCCAGTGCAGCTGGCCTCGTTTTTTCCGACAGCGGCTCGGTCAAGGCAATCATGCGCATCCGGCGCAGCTGATCCAAATCCTTCCGCGATTCTTTTTCGCTTGAGTTCTTGCTCGCGCGCTGGGTTCTGAGCAAATTCCAAAAGTAGGTTCCTATAATAATCCCGACAATCACTTCAATGCAGGCAATGACAAGTGTGGTATAGTTCATCCGCAGTCCCTCCCATGCTCACTGGCAACTATTTAGCAGGCTGTCCGTACTCAATGCCTCTGCATGCCGGAACAGCCTTTCCTTCGCGTCTCTTGAACTATAATGAGTAGTATTGCCTCGCAGTGCGGGACATAAACTCTAAACCAGCGAGCCGGTCTATAGACATGCGGCAAAAAGGAACGAGCTGCACGTTCAATCCCCCGCGGCCCAAGGAGAGGAAAAATGAACCATGTACGTATGCAAAAAGCCACCTCGATTGAGGTGGCTTATTTTCCTTCGTTATGCTCAGGCGCTTTCGTGCTTGCGCTCCTGGCCTTCCTTTGTCAAAAGCTGGGGCTTTACTTTATCGCGAACCGTTTCTTCCGTGATGACGCATTTGCTCACGTCTTCACGAGACGGCAATTCGTACATCATATCCAGCATGATCTGCTCGATAATGGCACGAAGTCCACGTGCACCGGTATTGCGCTTGATGGCTTCCTTGGCGATCTGGGTCAATGCTCCCGCATCAAACTCCAGCTCGACGTTGTCAAGGCTCATCAGCTTCTGGAACTGCTTCACCAGCGCATTTTTTGGTTCGGTGAGAATTTTGACGAGGGTCTCTTCATCCAGCGGTTCGAGTGTCGCGAGAACCGGCAGACGCCCGACGAATTCCGGAATCAAGCCAAACTTGAGCAGATCTTCCGGCAAGACGTACTTTAGGTACTCGCCTTGCTTGAGGTCGCCTCTCACGCCTTCGTTCATATCCGTACCGAAGCCGATCACTTTTTTGCCCAGACGGCGCTTGATAATCTGCTCGACACCGTCAAAAGCACCGCCGCAAATAAACAGGATATTGGAGGTATCGATCTGGATAAACTCTTGATGCGGATGCTTGCGGCCGCCTTGAGGCGGAACGCTTGCGACCGTTCCTTCCAGAATCTTGAGCAGTGCCTGCTGTACGCCTTCGCCGGAGACGTCGCGGGTAATCGATGGATTTTCCGACTTACGGGCGACTTTATCGATCTCATCGATGTAGATAATGCCTTTTTCCGCTTTTTCCACATCGTAATCTGCGGCCTGAATCAATTTCAGCAAAATGTTTTCCACGTCTTCGCCCACATAACCCGCTTCCGTCAGCGATGTTGCATCGGCGATGGCAAACGGAACGTTTAATATCCGCGCCAGTGTTTGGGCCAGCAGGGTTTTACCGCTTCCTGTCGGTCCGATCAGCAGGATGTTCGACTTTTGCAGTTCTACGTCCTCGATCTTGGCACCGGAATTAATTCGTTTATAGTGGTTGTAAACCGCAACCGAGAGAGATTTTTTCGCCATGTCCTGCCCGATCACATAATCGTCCAGGATGTTGCGAATTTCCATTGGCTTCGGTATTTCTTTCATGTCGATTTCTTCTTCGGTTCCCAGCTCTTCCTGAACGATTTCGTTGCACAGTTCGATGCACTCATCGCAAATGTAAACGCCGGGTCCGGCAACCAGCTTTCTTACCTGCTCCTGCGACTTTCCGCAGAACGAGCACTTCAGCTGTCCTTTATCATCGTTAAATTTAAACATGCGCGTATCACCTCACAACGGGTCATTTTTTCCGTTCAATAATGGCATCGATCAATCCGTATGCTTTGGCTTCCTCTGCGCTCATAAAGTTGTCACGGTCGCTGTCTTTTTCCACGCGCTCATACGGCTGACCAGAACGGTCCGCCAAAATTTGGGTTAATTGCTTCTTCGTTTTCAAAATCCATTCGGTATGAATCCGAATGTCTTCTGCTTGGCCGCGGACCCCGCCCAATGGCTGGTGAATCATCACTTCGCTGTTTGGCAGGGCGAAACGCTTGCCTTTTGCGCCTGCTGTCAAGAGCACAGCTCCCATGCTTGCGGCCATGCCGACGCAAATGGTGGACACATCCGGCTTGATAAACTGCATCGTGTCATAAATGGCAAGTCCCGCAGTCACGGAACCCCCTGGAGAGTTTATGTAGAGACTGATGTCTTTGTCCGGATCTTCGGCTTGCAGGAAAAGCAATTGAGCGACCACAGAATTGGCCACTTCATCGTCGATTTCACTGCCGAGAAAAATGATCCGGTCTTTCAAGAGCCGCGAATAAATATCGTAGGCGCGCTCTCCACGGCTGGTCTGTTCGATTACCATTGGGATTAACATATGTATTTCCTCCTCTGTCAGCAAAAGAGGTAATGGCAGCCTTCCCCTGTCGGTTTTTCCCCCGGAAGGCTATAGGCGAAGCTCTCCTGATAACAACGCGGTACAGCTGCAGATTGGCGATGGTGAAAAACAAGGCACGAGAATATCGTGCCTTGATATCGAAGGTTCGGGAACGACACTTCGCTCCCGAACGATCATGCGGTCTTCCTAAGATTATGCACTAACTTTGCTTTCTGCAACCAGGAAATCAACTGTTTTGCGAGTTTGCACATCGCGGTACAGCGCAGCAAGGCCATCTTGCGCGGTGAAAATCTTGCGCAGCTCGTCAGCCGGACGGCCGTAAACGCCAGACAGCTTTTCGAGTTCGGCAGTTACGTCCTCTTCGCTTACTTCAATGTTCTCTGCTTTTCCGATTGCTTCCAGCACCAGAGAGGTGCGAACACGGGAAGTAGCATCTGCACGCAGTTGGTCGCGGAGCTGGCTTTCATCCATTCCGGAGAACTGGTAGTACAGGTCCAGAGTCAGGCCCTGGAATTGCAGGCGTTGTCCGAACTCATTGACCATTTGATCCAGTTCATGCTCGATCATGACTTCCGGAATGCCGATTTCTGCGTTTTCAGCGGCTTTCAGAACCAGCTGCTCGCGAACGTATTGCTCCTTGTCCTGTGCAGCTTTCTCCTCCAGCTTTTTCTTGGTGTCTGCTTTCAACTCGTCCAATGTATCGAATTCGCTTACGTCTTTTGCAAACTCATCGTCCAATGCCGGCAGGTTTTTGCGTTTCAGGCTGTTCAGCTTGACTTTGAAAACAGCTTCTTTGCCAGCGAGGTTCGGAGAGTGGTACTCTTCGGGGAACGTTACGTTGATTTCTTTTTCCTCGCCGATGTTCATGCCGACAACTTGCTCTTCAAAACCGGCGATGAATGTACCGGAACCGAGCTCCAGCGAGTAGTCTTCCGCTTTGCCGCCTTCAAAAGCCACTCCGTCCTGGAAGCCTTCGAAGTCGATCAAGACGATATCGCCGTTTTGAGCCTGGCCTTCTTCAACGGCAACCAGCTCGGCATGACGCTCTTGCATGCGCTTCAATTCAGCATCAACATCTTCGTCAGTAACCGCGAACTCTTTCGGCTCGATGGTCAGGTTCTTGTAGTCGCCGAGTTTTACTTCCGGCTTTACAGTAACAGTCGCTTTGAAGATCAGGTTTTTGCCTTTTTCCATTTGTTCGACGTCCACTTCCGGACGGTCAACCGGTTCAATGCCCGCTTCGCGAACAGCTTGTCCGTAAGCGTTTGGGAGAATGATGTCCAGCGCATCTTGATACAAAGATTCCACGCCAAAACGCGCTTCGAACATCTTGCGCGGTACTTTTCCCTTGCGGAAGCCTGGCACATTTACCTTTTTCGATACTTTTTTGAACGCCTGGTCAAGTGCTGCATCTACTTGCGAAGCGTCTACTTCAACTGTCAGGACTCCCTGGTTATTCTCTAACTTTTCCCATTTTGCTGCCACGTAAACTTCCCCTCCTAGATTGATTCAAGAGAAACACGCCTGTCAGGTCTGGCAAGGACCATGGTGACAGGGCGGTGCAATTCTAGCCATTATAACCACTCAAGTATAGCACATATTCTCCATTTTTCAAGAAGTCAGCTCCGCATGGAAAAAGTTCCCCCGAGCTTTTGCGCCGGCTTGCCCTTGTGATCGTAGTAGGTTACCCGAACGACTACGCCGGCAGATTTTTCTTCGACCTTTTCCAGTATCGCGTATGTCGGATCATCGTACCCCCTTGGCAGCTGGAGGCTCCCCGGATTCAGGAACAGGATGTCTCGCTCCACCGCGCATCCGGGGACATGTGAATGACCGAACAAAACCACGTTTGCTCCCGTCTCTTCGGCACGGTAATGAAGACGCAAAAGCGAGCTTTTCACGCCGAACAGATGTCCATGTGTCTGCAGGATCGAAAGCCCCTTCCAAGAGGTCAGCCTCTCCGCCGGCACGTTGGAAGGTAAATCGCAGTTTCCCTTGACCAGCTTCATTTCCGAAAACGGCTCCCGCTGATGATCGACACAGTAATCGCCGCAGTGAAAGACCATTTCCGCCTTGTGCCTTTCAACCACTTCCTTAACCTCGCGCACAAGTCCATGGGTATCGCTCATAATGAGAATGCCCATTCTCCCTCACTCTCCTCGCAGCCGCTGAAATTACTTCCCGGACTTCAAGGTCGCCAGCAAATTCTGCATGGCCATGGCGCGGTGGCTGATCCGATTCTTTTCTTCCGGCGTCAGCTCGGCCATCATTTTTTGCTGCTGCGGAAGATAAAAAACAGGGTCGTAGCCAAAACCGTTGGTCCCCTTCGGCTCGCGGGCGATCACCCCTTCGCAGGCGCCCGCCGCCAATACCGGTTCGGCTCCCGGCTCCACCAGGGCGAGCACGCAGCGGAACCTCGCTGTTCTCTGCTCGTCTGGCACGTCGGCAAGCTCGCCCAGCAGCTTGCGCCAATTGGCTTCATCTGACGCATTCTCGCCGGAGTACCGGGCGGAGTAGACGCCGGGACGGCCGCCCAGCGCATCCACCTCCAGACCGGAATCGTCTCCGACGGCCGGCATGCCCAAGTATGTAGAAATCGTCACTGCTTTTTTCAATGCGTTGGCTTCAAACGTATCGCCGTCCTCCACCACTTCCGGAACGCCTTCGAACTCATCCAGGCTGATTCCTTCCCACCCAAGCTCGGAAAAGAGCCTGTTGAATTCTTTCACTTTACCTTTGTTTCGCGTGGCGAGCACGACTTTTCTCGGTTCAGACATGATTTTCCTCCGTTGCTTTCTCCTGTTCACCTTCGCCCTTTTGCTCAAAAGAAAGCGTCAGCTCGGACAGCGCCTCTTTTTGAGCGGCGAACAATTGCTCCATGCCTTTCTTCGCGAGCGCGAGCATCCCCTGCAGCTGCTCCACGGAAAAAGGGGCTTCTTCTCCGGTGCCTTGGAGCTCGACGAATTTCCCCTGCCCAGTCATCACGATATTCATATCCACCGTCGCTGACGAGTCTTCCTTGTAATTCAGATCAAGCAAGACTTCCCCGTCGATAATCCCAACAGAGGTGGCAGCAAGGAAATCGTTCAAAGGGTACTGCTTCCACGTCCCGTTCTCGACGAGCTTTGACATCGCCTCTACCATCGCCACATAGGCACCGGTAATGGAGGCCGTCCGAGTGCCCCCGTCCGCCTGAATGACGTCGCAGTCCAGCCAGATTGTCCTCTCTCCCATCGCTTCCAGTTGCACGACAGACCGCAGTGCCCGACCGATCAGACGTTGGATTTCCATGGTCCGCCCTGCCACCTTGCCTTTGGAAGACTCCCGGGCATTGCGAGACTCTGTAGCCCGAGGAAGCATGGCGTATTCCGCTGTAATCCACCCTTTGCCGCCACCGCGCATAAATGGCGGTACGCGATCCTCCAGCGTCGCTGTACAAATTACTTTGGTGTCTCCCACCTCGATCAGGCAAGAACCTTCCGCGTGCTTGATGTAATTCCGCGTGATCGTAACCGGACGCAGCTGGTCATGGGTGCGGCCATCATTTCTCATTCCATGTTCCTCCTAGTTTGCTTTCATCAACTCCGCCCATTATACCAGAGAGACAAAACCACTTGCCACTCTGCCTGGGGCGATCTTTCAAAACGCGATCAGCGAGATCTGGTTGACCGGTTTGGGGAAAAGCAAAACCACGCCGAAACGAGAGGCGTGGGAAGACATCCTTCATTAATATTGAATCGAGTTGATGTGAACGGATCGGCTGACCGGTTTGCTGAAATCAAAGCTTCCGCTCTTCAGCGGCTTGCCTTCCACCATGAGTTGGACGTTTTTCGCTCCCGTACTGTCAGAGAGCGACAGCACCAGCGATTCCAGCGCCTCTGGGCTCGCCTCCCTGCCGTCATCGTACTTCAGAATGTCATCGCTTAAATTGACCGTGACCAGGCCGCTCTCCTGACGAACGTCGAGGATGCGGGTCGTCTGCAGCAGGGAGCTGAACAATGGCGAGCCCTGTTTGGGCCCCTTGATCAGCTCCTCTACCGCTGCCTTGGCGATGTTCTCGGTTTCCGGAACGAGCCTCGTCACCGGGACGAAATACGTCCGGTTGTCATCGAGCTGCCCCTGAAAATAAACGGTGACCGCAGACGTTTTCCCCGGTACCGCCCCCTCTGCAAGCTCCAGGTTGACTCCCAGATTGCGGTCAAGAAAAGTAGTTGGCGTTTGGCTTACCGGCATTTCCGAGAGCGGCGTGCCGTTTACCCAGATCTGCACGGATTTGACGTTGCTGAACTCCGTGAGAGCCCGCGTCACCGCGTCGACGATCGTTTTTTCCTGTTTTTCATCGTATTTTTTAAATTCCTTGGAAAAATCGACCGTCGCCACTCCATCCTTGATCACAAGTCCCTTTACCTGCGTTCCCTTTGGCAGGACGGCTGAAAAGCCGCTTGGCAGCATGCTTTCAACCGGACCGTCTTTGACCATGTAGGTCAGCACCTGCTTTGCCATGCCTTCTACCTTCGGCAAAGTGAGGGATACAGGCACGACGTACCCAGTGGTATCAAGCAGATAAACGGTTCGCTCCACCGATTCTTGCGTTGCCGCCACTGTCTCTCCGGCTCCTGCGTCTGTGGGGGATTGGGCGCCTGGCGTCTCCACCGCCACCTCTGAGAACGGGGGCGGGTCGATGCTGGTCGCTTCCTTCTCCGGTCCAAACAGTCCGCACCCCGAAAGCAGCAAGGCGCTGACTCCGATCACGGCCGTCATTTTGCCGATGCGTCGTATTTCCATGTTATCCAGCCTCCTCCAGACACTTTGTACTAACATGTATACGAGCACAGCTTGGGTTTATGCGTTGTTTGTCCGCAGAAAGAGAGGTTCTTTCGCGTCAGTCATAAAAACTGACGGAAAGAACCTCCCGCGCGGTTTTTGCCAGATCAGGATTGGTACAATTTTTCCAGCGGCCGGCTTTCGACTTCAACCGGAAAGCCCAGCCATTCTTCCGCGATTCGCTGAAAGGAGAGCGCATTTCCGCTTGTGTAAAAGCAGTGCCTTGGCGGAAACAACGGCAGCGCCTTTCCTGGCGAAAAACCGTCTGTCAGCCCTCCGAGCAATCGGCTTACCTCACTTGCCGTTTCCTCTGCCGAACTGATGAGGGTTATTTTGGGCCCGACGGCTTCCTGAATCAGGGGAGCGAGCAGCGGATAGTGCGTGCACCCGAGGATCAAGGTGTCCAGATCGAGACCCTGCAACGGCGCCAACGTCCGTTCTACCTCTTTTTGCGCCTCCTCTGTATGTTGGCGATGCGTTTCCACCAAGGGCACGAAGGCGGGACAAGCAAGCCCGAATGCGAATGAATCCGGCCTCAATTGTTTGACAGCCAGCTCGTACGCTTTGGTGCGGATCGTCGTCTCTGTTCCGATCACCCCGATCCGATTTGTTTTCGTCACCCCAATCGCTGCCCTCGCCCCCGGCTCGATTACGCCAATGACAGGCAGCGGCAGTCTTTTTTTCGCTTCCTCCAGTACGACCGCTGTCGCCGTGTTGCACGCCACTACCAGCGCCTTGATCGGAAACTTCGAGACAAACTCAATCATCTGAAAACTGAAGGCTTGAATTTCTTCCGGCGCCCTGGAACCGTAAGGACAGCGGGCATTGTCGCCGAAATAGAGGATGGATTCTCCGGGCAGCTGCCGCATGACTTCTCTGGCAACCGTCAGGCCCCCTACCCCGGAATCAATTATCGCAATGAATTCATGGTCGCTCATCGGTGTGTCTCCCCTGTTGTGTTGTCCATACCTAATAGCATACCACTTCTTTTATTTTCGCTACTACCATATGCATCGCATATTTATCAGGTACTCCGCCAATGCCGCACACCCTCTGGGCTTTTGTCATAAGTTGTAGGGTAGATTGCAAGCGAGGAGGAGAACCTTTGCAAGAGCACGCACGACACCTGTCCAACTGGAGCCAATGGGGAATTCAATGGATTGAACATCTTCGCCGCCAGCATCGCTTCAATCGCGAACTGGAAAGGCACATGCACAAATTTGAAGAGGCGTTTACCCAAATAGGACGCAGGGCGCATTCCATAAAAAATGAGGAGTCCGCTGCTGCCATTCCCGCCCTTATGGAGCAGGCCGAAGCCGTACAGCAGCAATTCCACCAGTTCCTGCGCCTGATCCATAACCGTGAAAAACAGGAGCCGGAAGCGAGCCAGTCGGTCTACCCGGCTGCTCCCCAACCGTCCCCGGTACCGATAGCTCGGCCTGTGCCCATCGGCAAACATACCCTGCCTCCGATCCCTTACGCATACGATGCGCTCGAGCCGTACATCGACGAGGAAACCATGCGGATTCATCACGACAAGCTCCACCGCAAATACGTCGAGGATCTGAACAAGGCAGAGAACAAGCTTGCGGAAGCGCGCGCCAGAAACGACTACGATCTCATCCGTCACTGGGAGCGCGAGCTTGCCTTCAACGGAGCCGGCCATTACTTGCATACCATTTTTTGGAATGGCATGAGTCCGGAGGGTGGTGGAGAGCCGGCAGGAGATATCGCCCGACAGCTCACCCGCGATTTTGGCTCCTTCGCCGCGTTTCAAGCCCAATTCTCACAGGCTGCGGAAAAAGTGGAGGGACCGGGCTGGGCAATTCTCGTCTGGTCTCCGCGTTCACAGCATCTGGAAATTTTGCAGGCGGAAAAGCATCAGAATCTGTCTCAATGGGACGTCATCCCGCTGCTCGTCCTCGATGTCTGGGAGCATTCCTATTTCTTGCAATACAAAAACGACAGGGCCGAATACGTGAAAAACTGGTGGAGGCTGGTCAACTGGCCCTATGTGGAGGAGCGGTTTCAGCAGGCGAAAAATCTGCGCTGGCAGCCTTTCTAGCAGGAAAGCTCCCGGAGAAAACAGGCTCGAAAATAATTGCAGCAGCAAAACATCCCCGGCCGAAGCTTGCGGCACGGGGATGTTTTGGTTGGGCTAGTCAACAAAGGCCCTCATATGTCCGGTGAGCAGCCGAAACCACGCCATCCGCATGAATTTTGCTCCAGCGGTACGAGCAGGGAGCTTTTACACGTCGAAAATCTTGCATGCTCCAGACACAAAACTGCGCAGGTTTAGACCCAAGAGAACGGTAAAATAAGTTATCATAAGACTATGAAAAAAACGAACCCGGTCCGCCTCATTGTCTTGGACAAGGAGCGTGAATGTTTCGCCCCTTGCGAAAAAGGCGACTCGGTTTTATCTACGGAACTACATTTGAAGAGAACCTTTACACAACGCAAAAGGACGTGGATCACACCATGAGCAAACGACTCGCATACCTGCTCCCCGCGGCGCTGCTGCTCGCACTGGCCGCCGGATTCCTCTTCTCTTCGCAGACGCTCCTGGGGCTGATCAACCAAAGCTTTCTGGCGGGGCTGTTTCTGCTCATTCTGGGCAGCGTCGCGCTGGTGCTTCGCTCCGGCTTTTTCACCGTGTTCCTCCAGGGCTTCAAGCAGGTAAAGCAACTGTTTTTCAAGCGGCCTCGGGTCATGGAGAGCGATTGGTTTCAAGAAAAGGATCCGGTGCTGCAAAAAAAGACAGAGACGCTGATCCGAGTCTGCACGTCTCTGTCCTTGTGGGCGGGGGCTGCCCTGCTGATATTTTCGATTGTATTGACTTGTTTCTATCTTTATCAGTCGTAGAGGTGGCAGGCTACCCAGTGGCCTGCCTCCGCTTCTTTCCAGACCGGCTCTTCCAGAGCGCAGCGCTCGGTCGCCTTCGGACAGCGCGTACGGAAGCCGCAGCCGCTCGGGCGATTGGCAGGACTCGGCAGGTCTCCCTGCAAAATGATCCGCTCCCGCTTGACGGTCGGGTCTGGAACCGGCACCGACGAGAGCAGCGCCTGCGTATACGGATGAAGCGGCAGCTTGTACAATTCGTTGCTGGTCGCAAGCTCGACCATTTTGCCCAAATACATGACGCCGATGCGCGTAGAAATATGCTTCACCATGGACAGGTCATGGGCAATAAACAGATAGGTGAGTCCGCGTTCTGCCTGTAAATCCTCCAGCAGATTGACCACCTGGGCCTGAATCGAAACATCCAGAGCGGAGATCGGCTCGTCCGCAATGATAAATTCGGGCTCCACCGCCAGCGCTCTGGCGATGCCGATCCGCTGACGCTGGCCGCCGCTGAATTCGTGCGGAAAACGGGAGGCGTGCTCCTTGCGCAGGCCGACGAGCTGCAGCAGCTCGGCTACGCGTTCTCTGCGCATTCCCCTGGCGAGTCCATGAATGTCCAGTCCCTCCGCGATAATATCCTCCACCGTCATCCGCGGGTTCAGACTTGCCTGCGGGTCCTGAAAGATCATCTGCACATCCCGGTTGAACTGGCCAGCTTCCTTCCCTTTCAGGCAATGGACGTTCTTGCCTTTGTACAGCACTTCTCCGTCCGTATTCTCGTAGAGACGAATGATCGTCCGTCCCAGCGTCGACTTTCCGCAGCCGCTCTCGCCCACCAGGCCGAGCGTCTCGCCCTGCCGGATCGTAAACGACACGCCGTCGACCGCCTTTAAAAGCTGGCCGTTCCCGATATGAAAGTGTTTTTTCAGGTTGTTTACTTCTACCAAGCTAGCTTTCATTCTCCCTGCCTCCCTGCAGCAACCAAATCCTCGATTCGCGGCGCACGCGGATCATGCAGCCAGCAAGCCGCCTGATGTCCCGGCTCAAACGTGCTGATCTCGGGCATTTGCTGATTGCAAATTTCCATCGCGTAATCGCAGCGCGCTGCAAATGGACAGCCCTTCGGCGGGTTGAACAAGTCCGGCGGCGTTCCGTCGATCGGCACCAGCCGCTGCTTTTCCTCTCCGTCAATGCGCGGCAGAGAACGCATGAGGCCCCATGTATACGGGTGGCGCGGCGCGGCGAACACGTCTTCAACCGTTCCCGTCTCCACCACGATTCCCGCGTACATGACGACCATCCGGTGGGCGATTTCAGACACGACGCCCAGATCATGGGTAATGATCACGACAGAAAGCTCCTGCTCTTCCTGCAGACGTCTCAGCAGGTCGAGAATTTGCGCCTGGATCGTCACGTCCAGCGCTGTCGTCGGCTCATCCGCGATCACCAGCTGGGGCTGGCATGCCAGTGCGATCGCAATCACGACACGCTGGCGCATCCCGCCGCTGAATTGGTGCGGATACTGATCGACCCGTTTTTCCGGATCGGGAATCCCGACCAGCCGCAGCATCTCGATCGCGCGCTTCTGCGCTTCCTCGCGGGATACTTGATGGTTGCGCACGAATCCTTCGACGATTTGAGCTCCTACCTTCATCGTCGGATTGAGCGCGGTCATCGGGTCCTGAAACACCATCCCGATCTTGGAGCCGCGGATTTGCATCCACTCTTTCTTCGTCAGATGGGTGATGTCGCTTCCTTCGAAAACGATCTTTCCGTCCACGATCCGGCCCGGAGGATTGGGAATAAGGCCCATGATCGCCTGAGCGGTCACGCTTTTTCCGCAGCCGCTCTCGCCGACGATCGCCAGCGTCTCCCCTTTATCCACATGGAAGGTTACGCCACGAACAGCTTGTACTTCGCCGCCGTATGTCTTAAAGTTCACTTTCAGGTTGTCAATCGTTAGCAGATGTTTTTCCATCGCGGTTCCTCCCTCCAGTCCTACTCGCGCAGACGCGGATCAAGCGCATCCTGCAAGCCGTCTCCAAACACGTTAAACGCAAACATCGTCAATGAAATCATCAGCCCAGGGAAGAAGAGCCGCCACCAGTCGCCTGTCAAAATAACCCCCATCGCATCGTTGGTCATGGTGCCCCAGCTGGCATCCGGCGCTTGAACGCCCAGGCCCAGAAAGCTGAGGAATGACTCCGCAAAAATCGCTGACGGGATGGTAAAGGTGAGGTTGACGATAATGACACCGATCGTATTGGGAATCAGATGCTTGAACAAAATTCGTGAAAACTTCGCTCCCAGCACTTGGGAGGCAAGGATGAATTCCTGGTTCTTCAACTGGAGGATTTGGCCCCGCACCAGACGGGCCATCCCTGTCCAGCCGGTAGCCGACAGCGCGATGATAATCGTCAGCATTCCCGGCTCCATCACGACCATCAGCAAAATGACGACGAGCAGGTACGGCAGGCCGTAGAGCACTTCAATCACACGCATGATGATCGTGTCGATCCGCTCTCCCCGCTTTCCTCTGCCAGCCATGTAACCGGCAATGCCGCCGACTGTCACGCCGACAATCAGGTCGATCAGAGCGGCGACAACGCCAATGGTGAGGGAGATGCGGGCTCCGGCCCAGGTACGGGCGAACATGTCCCGTCCGAGATCATCCGTACCGAACCAATGCTCTGCCGACACCGGCTTGTTTTTCGTGAGCAGGCTTTGATCCGATGCGCTGTACGGCACCAGATGAGGACCGATGATCGCCATCACGACGAGCAGCAAGATAATGGCAAGGCCAAGCATTGCCAGTTTGTTTTTTACCAGTTTGCGCACGACCTGCTGAACATTCGTCAGACTGGGTCGCATGGATATGTCATGGGCTTCCGACTGCTTGGCAAGCGGTCGGAACAGCGGATCGATACGTTGTTCCATCGCCACTGGTTATCCCTCCTTGTTCGTCAGCTTAATTCTCGGGTCAATCAGGGTGTACGCCAAGTCGATCAGGAAAATCGTTACGATCAGGATGGAGCTGTAGAAGATCGTTGTGCCCAAAATAACCGGGTAGTCGCGGTTGAAAATACCATCCACGAAGTATTTCCCGATGCCCGGGACGGCGAAGATTTTCTCCACCACGAAGGTTCCCGTAATCAACGAAGCGATAAGCGGTCCCAAGAAGGTGACGACCGGCAGGATCGCATTGCGAATGCCGTGCTTGACCACAAGGGTAAAGGTAGGAACACCTTTTGCCTCTGCAGTGCGAATGTAGTTCTGGTTCATCACTTCGATCATGCTGGCCCGCATGTAGCGGGTAATGATCGCAAGCGGGCCGAAAGCCAAGGCAAGCGATGGCAGAACCGTATGCATCCAGGTTCCCCAAGTAGCGACTGGGAAGATCGGAAACTTGATCGCAAAAAAGTTGATTAAGAGCGGCGCCATGATAAAGCTCGGGATGGCAATGCCAAGGACAGCCATCGCCATTGCCGTGTAATCGAGCCATTTATTTCGATTCAGCGCCGCGATGATTCCAAAGGTGATCCCGAAGAATATAGCGATCACAATCGCTTGTGCCCCCAAGGTCGCGGACGCGGAAAATCCGTCAGCGATCATGTCGTTTACGCCTCGCGTATCTGACTTGATCGATGGACCGAGGTCAAGCATGACGAGGTTTTTCAAATAGAGCACGTACTGTACGGGGAGCGGCTCATCAAGGTTGTATTTGGCGCGCAGGTTGGCCAAAATTTGTTCCGGCAGCTGATCTGACTCGGAAGCAAACGGATCGCCGGGAATGGAGTGCATCAATGAAAACGTCAGCGTCACGATGATCCACAGTGTGAGCAGCATCATCAGGACGCGTTTTACGAGGTAATGGGACATGGCTCAACCTCCATGATGTTATTTCGCTAGTTCGTACATGGCTTCTGCGTAGATCGCCATGGCCCGGAGCAAGTCGTCAATCTCCGCGTACTCATCCGTGAGATGAGCCATCGATTTCTTCCCT
Source organism: Brevibacillus borstelensis (assembly GCF_037834415.1). Taxonomy (GTDB): domain Bacteria; phylum Bacillota; class Bacilli; order Brevibacillales; family Brevibacillaceae; genus Brevibacillus; species Brevibacillus borstelensis_A. Next base: position 29,622 of record NZ_JAUMSJ010000023.1, read on the forward strand.
GGGAAGAGCGGGCCGAATGCGACCCCTGCTTTCAACGATTTGGCGTAGGTTGCGCCGCCGGATGAGAGCAATGTCGCTTCTTCTCCCGTATGTTTGGTATAGACGCGGGAGAGCGTTTCAATGACAGGATGGTCTTTCGGTACGTAATGGGAGCGGGACGTCCTCAGGCTCGCTATCGTCACGTTCAGTTGCGGCGCTCGCTCCTTCAGTTTTTCGACATACTCTTCCGGATTGATCGTCGCGGGATAGCGAATATTCAGCCGGACGGAGCCGCCTTCCTCGCGGTCGTAGGTCAAGATGCCGGCGTTGACGGTCAAGCGCCCGGTAGCTTCGTCCGAGCAGGCGAGCCCCATTTTTTCGCCGTAGTAGTCCTCATGCAAAACCTCGCCCAATAATTGCAGATAGGTACGATCAGATCCTGTGAACGGAAAGCGATTGAGAAAGCTTGCCATGATCGTTCCGGCATTTTTTCCTTTGAACGGCTCCATGCCGTGGGCAGGCAAGCCCTTGGCAAAGAAGCGGAGCGTTCCGTCTCCGCCCGGGATCGCTTCCCCGCTCACCCCGTGTGCGGACAGATGCGATTGCCAGCTCTCTTGAATACTCCGAACGTTTTGTTCTTCCTCCGCGTCTCGCGGCAGTGCGACGATGGCAACCGCTTTTTCCGGCACGCTGTTTCCTTGGTCACCGGAGGCAAACGAGAGCAGCTTCCAAGACGTCGAGGCATCCAGAGGGATGTTTGGCGCAATTTCCAGCGTCGGATTGATCTGTCCCTTTTCCGCGTGAATCATGGGGAAGGAGGCATCCGGGGAAAAGCCGATCTCCGGGAGCGTTTCCACTTTTGTATAATGCTGCATGCAAAGCCAGCCGCTTTCTTCATCCGTCCCGATAATCAGGCGAATCCGTCTGGAAATCGGCAAGCCGGAGTCCTTCAACAGCTTCAAGGCAAAATACGCTGCCAGCGCCGGCCCCTTGTCATCAATCGCTCCCCGGGCGTAAATCTTGCCGTCCCGAATGTCCGGCTTAAACGGCGGTGTCGTCCATCCTTCTCCGACCGTGACCACATCGACGTGGACAAGGACGCCGATTTCTTCTTCGCCCTCGCCGTACTCCACATATCCGGCGTAGCCATCCAGATTTTTTGTTGCAAAACCGTCCGCCTCGCCCAGCTTCAGCAAATATTCGAGCGCCTCCGCGACACCCTCGCCAAACGGTTTGCCTTCCTTGGCAGTCGTCAAATCCTCAATGCTGTTGATTGATAAAAACGGAATCAGCTTCTCGAGGTAACTCTCTCTCTGCGCGGCAGCCGATTCCCTCCAGTTTCCGCTCATCTCAATTCCTCCCTATCCGGTAGCTTTCTTGCAAAAGGCGAGAAAGGCTTCTCCCTTTGAAGAGATACTGCTGCCCTGCCGGCCCTTTCCGACATGGACCAGTTCATCCTGTTGAAGCATTTTCAGACGGTAGCGGAGCTGCTGCGATGTAAGGTCGATTCCTTGCTCGCGCAGCTGCTCCGATAGAGCGTACCTCCCGCCTCCTGCCGTGGACAGCTCTTGAAGAATGGCGATCATCTCGGGCAAAAATCCTCGCTTTTCGTACTCCTGATAAACATCTTCACACTCGTGGCGCAAACCTTCCACTTCCATCGGGACTGTGGCGGCAGTCTGCAAAAAGGGCAGATGATACGCGTAAACCTCTTCCTCTACCACGTGCGCCAAGTACTCTACGACATTTTCCAGCTCGCGAATATTTCCCGGCCAGTCGTATTCCTGCATGGCTTTCAGGGCTTCACGCGACAGCGTAAAAGGAGGGCGTCTCAAATCTACACAATAATGACGGATAAATGCGTCTACCAACCATGGAATATCTTCCGCCCGTTTTCGCAGGGGCGGCAAATGAATCGGCAAAATGTTGAGCCGGTAATACAAGTCGGCCCGAAACCTTCCCTCTTTTACCATTTGCTGCAAATCCTGATTTGTGGCGGCGATGACCCGGATGTCGATCGGGATGACCTTGTTGCCCCCTACGCGCATGATCTGCCGCTCTTGCAGCACCCGCAGCAGCCGATTCTGGATCGCCCAGCTCGCGTCCCCGATTTCGTCGAGAAAAATTGTCCCTTTGTGCGCCAGTTCAAACCAGCCGATATGTCCGCCCTTTCTCGCCCCGGTAAAAGCCCCTTCCTCATAGCCGAAGAGCTCGCTTTCCAGAAGGGATTCGGAGATGGCGGCAAAGTTCACGCCGACAAATGGCTCGCGCTTCCTCGGCGAGGCGTTGTGGATCGCCTGCGCAAGCAGTTCCTTGCCTGTTCCGGTTTCGCCGAGCAGCAGCACAGTGGAATTGCTCCGGGCGATTTTTTTGGCGATCTGGATGACCTGCTGAAAGGACTGGCTCTTTCCGTAGATCTCGTCAAAGCTGTACTTGGCGATCAGGCCTTTGCTGTACAGGCGCATCCGGTAGTCGTGCTCCATCTTTTCGATTTCTGCCGCCTTTCGGAACAGCAGCAGGCTCCCCAGATAGCGGCCTTCCATGACGATGTGCATCTTTCGGAAAAAGTAGGTCCGACCTGCCCAATCAACCAGCACTTCTTCATTTTCGTCACAGTCGCGAACCGTCTCCATGAAGTCTTCCGGCAGGCACAGGGCCGCTTTTTCCCCCTGTACGCCTGATCCGGGCAAATGGAGCGAATCGATCGCTTTCTGATTGATAAAACGGATTACCTCTTGCTCATCCAAGGCAATCACCGCGTCTTCGATCCGGTTGACGATCCCTTCCAGATACATTTGCAGCAGGCGGGCATGAAGAATCTCGTTGTTCAGTTCCTTCGTGATATACATGAGTGACTGCATGGTGCGGGATGTTACCTTTTGGAAATTTCCGTTGTCAAAATGGGTGTAAATTTCCAACCACGTGGACAGGTCGATCACCCGGAAGCCGATGTCGACGACCTTGCGAATCGTCGGAGGGACGTGCTCCGCTTCGCCCGGCGTCACTGCGATGTCGATATCCAGCGGGTAATCCGCTCCGGGATAGTACGGATACAGATCGAAGTCCATTCCCGATTCGATCAGGAGCCTGATCGTCTCGTCCACCGTCTCGGCAGTGTCGCTGACAAGCAATACCTTGACGCCTTTTGGAATCTCCAGCATTTCCCTCAGATTGGGGTAGGGCAGCATCCGTTTGGCGATGATCGCCTGGGAGCCTTGCGGCAAATACGGCTCCACCTGGCCGTAAATGCTTTGGGTGGACAGCACGACCAGTGAACCCTCGGCGATCGGCCGATAAGGCAGCTGGTCGACCCGCCGACCCTCGATATGAAAGTCTTGCGAGATGCCCAACTCATGGCATTGGCTCACCACGGATTGTAAAAATTCATCCATCTTCGCAACAAAGGTTACCGTGTTTTTTTCCATAACTACCCGCTCCAAGATGTATAGTGAGGACAAGGGCCGGAAAGTGTGCCCTTGTCCTCGGCTATTGTACTATTTTTTCGAAATTTCGGCCCACTTGAAGTCAAGCGTTCCGACTGGGTGACGGATAATGCCTTTTACATTTGGCTGATCCATGAATACTTTGGTATTAAAGTAAATCGGAACAAGCGGCATATCGTCCATGAACATCTTCTCGGCGTCGTGCATCAGCTGGAAGCGTTCTTTTTCGTCAGCCGTGTTGCGGATTTTTTCCACAAGCGCATCGTACTCTTTGTTGCTGTAGTTGATGCGGTTTCCGGGATGATCGGTCACGAACAGCTCCAGGAAGGTAAGCGGATCACCGTAATCAGCCGGGATCGTGGAACGGGAAATCTGCAGTTGACGAGCGCGCTGATCAGCCAGGAACACTTTCCATTCCTTGTTTTCCAGCTTTACATCGACACCCAGGTTTTTCTTGTACATCTCTTGCAGAACCTGCGCGATCTGCTTGTGCGCATCGCTGGTGTTGTACGTCAGAGTGACCGGCGGAAGCGTGGTGTAGCCTTCTTCCTCCATCCCTTTCTTCAACAGCGCTTTTGCCTGCTCTACGTCGTTGTCCTTGATGAAATCGCCGCCGACCTCACGGAAGTCACGGCCATCCGGTTCTGGCAAGCCGACCGGGATGTGCGCCAACGCCGGAAGCTGTTTGCCTTGCGCGACGTTGTCGATCAGAGCTTGACGATCGATCGCCAGCGCAAATGCTTTCCGGATGTTTGCGTTTTGGAACGGCTCCAATTTCACGTTCATCCGGTAGTAGTAGATGGCTGCTTCCGGCTCTACTTTCGCTTCGCCAGAATCGACCAGCTGCTTTTTCAAGTCGTTTGGCACGGTTTGAATCATGTCCAATTGACCTGTTTTGTACATTTGGTATTGGGTGTTCTCGTCGTTGACCATGACCCAATCGATGCCCGCGTATTTCACGGAATCCTTATCCCAGTAGCCGTCGTTCTTTTCTACTTTGACGGATTGATCGTGTACCCACTCGGTGATTTTGAACGGCCCGTTGCTTACGAGGGTAGACGCCTCCGCCGCAAAGTTCGGGTTGCTTTCCACAACCTTTTTGTTTACCGGGAAGAATGTCGGCTGAGTCAAGATGTGCAGGAAGTATCCTGCCGGAGACTTCAGCTTCACTTCCAATGTCTTCTCATCGATTGCTTTTACTTTTACGCCGTCGGCTGTGCCTTCGCCTTTGTTGAACTCCTCGGCTCCTTCGATGTGGTAAGCCAGGAACGCGGACGGGAACGCGTTTTTCGGATCGACGATGCGCTTGAACGCATATTCAAAGTCTTGCGCGGTTACCGGATCGCCATTGGACCATTTGCTGTCGCGAAGCGTAAAGGTGTATGTTTTTCCGTCTTCGCTCACTGCCCACTTTTCGGCCATGGCCGGCTGCGGCTTGTGATCCTTGTCCAGGCGGGCAAGGCCTTCCATCGTTGCGTTCAGCACTTCATTGGAGGTGCTGTCAAACCCTTTCGGCGGATCGAGAGAAGGCGGCTCCGTCTTCAGGTTCAGGCGGAGCTTCGCCGAAGCATCTGCTTGTCCTCCCGTTTCACCCGTTTGCTGCTTTCCTGGATCTGCCGGCGCGGCAGACTGGCTGCAGCCTGTCATTACCAACGACAGCAACAAAGCGGAAGTGCTCAGTACTTTCCATCCTTTGCGCAAATTCATCGCAGGATTTCCCCCTTTTTTTATGTTTGAAATGTATTTGCGTAAACGGCCGTCAGGAAGAACGGGCCTTTACACGCCAAGTGGAGTGTTGTTTGCGTTTAATGCAAACGCGGTTTCGATGCGGCCTACTGTTTTACCGCTCATGTTTTTCACGATCGGGTTGGTGTACTCCGCGAGCTTCTCAAGTGGACCATCTGTGCCGATGCCCAGTTGGCGAAGCACCTCATTGACCACCGCGTAAATTGCGCGAGGGCCGCCGTCTTCGATCTTCACGGCGATGCCGATTCCTGTTTGGCGGTCGCCCAGGCAGTAAACGGACTCGGCCCCTGCCTTGCCAAAGACCCGTCCGGCAAACGCCGTCATCAGATCGGTACAGTAGCGGTTATTGCCTCCGACCATTTCCGGATGCGCAATCATCGCATCGGTGATCCGGGTAACGGCCTGACGGCGAGTCGGATTTTCGATTACTTCAGGCTTGGCCATTTTGGCATACGCCCACGCGTAATGGGCCAGTGGAAGGCGATGTACGGGAACGCCGCATCCGTCTGTCCCCAGAACGATCTTCTCTTTCGGATAGGAAGTCAGATCGACCACCGCATCGAGAATACGCTGCTGCACAGGGTGCTCGGGCAGATGGTAAGTGGCTGCTTCCTCTCCCATGTGGACAGCCGTCGCAATCATGCCCGCATGCTTGCCGGAACAGTTGCTGTAGATCGGGGTCAATGGCTTGCCCGCACAAATCAGTTCCTTATAGCTTTCCTCGTCACGAGGTACATGGGTCCCGCATTGCAGCATTTCTTCCGGCTGTCCGGCGCGGATCAGCATATCCATCGCCCGGGAGCGATGACGCGGTTCGCCGCTGTGCGAAGCGCAGCAGAGCGACAGGTCCGCAGGCTCCAGTCCGAACTTGTCCGCTGTTCCCGTCTCGACGACAGGAATCGCCTGGATCGGCTTCATGCTGGAACGGGCGAAGGTTTGGCGAAGAGGGTCGCCGTAGGAATAAAGCAAGTTTCCGTTTGCATCGACGACAGCTACATGACCGAGGTGTGTGCTTTCTACCGCATCCCCCCGGTATACGTTGGCTACCAGGTTCATGACTAATCTCCTTTGGTGTTGAAATATGGACTTGCTATGCAAAAGGATTATTGCAAGACGCGTGCCAACTATTCCAAGAAGGCGAAAGACGTTGAATTTTTGCTCTATTCCTACGCTTCAGGCTGTTTTTTCGATTGTGACCAATTCACTATTAGGTTACCCTATTTTTATTAATAGGTGAACAATTTGTTTGAAATAGGTAAATAAATTTCTACCATAAATGAAAAATACCCCTTTTCCCCCAACGCTCGGGAAAAAGGGGCACCTATTGGCCCAGTTATTCGGTTGCTTCTTCTTTGCGCAGGTCTTCAGCCTTTTCCCAGCTGACGAACGTATCCTCCCAAATGATCAGGTACTGCTCTCCCTTTGCCTCCAGGATGATCCCCCTCGCCCCGTCACGCGCGAACGACACGACTTCGCCCACTTTAAACATCATCCGTCGCCTATTACCCCAATCTGAAGATGATGCCGTGTCCGCCTTTCGGGTATACCCACTTGATGTTTTCGTACGGACAACCGATCCGGCAGCTTCCGCATTCGTGACACCCTTCGTATCCCACATGCATTCGCACCTCTTCCCACTTGTACACTTCTGCCGGGCAAAAAATCGTACACAGCTTGTCGGGACATTTCGTGGCACACACGTCTGTATCCAATACGTGCAGGTGCGATTCCGTATCCGCCTTGAAGCGGACCAGGTACTGCTTCTCCTCGATCGGCTGACCTTTGGGCAGTTCCTTCATCACTTCATCACCCTCCATGCCTGCATCAGATCGCGGGCCATTTTCCACTTTTCTTTCGCCGAACCGAGTTCAGACCAGATTTTCTTCTGTTTCTCCCACTTGGAGCTTCCGTCTACTGTAAACATCTGACTGGCTGCTTTGTTCATCAGCGGAATGTACTTCTCGAAGTAATGCGGGTATTTTTCAAAGTGGTGTGTGGCGTCCTTGTATTTTTTCATGTCCTGGCCAACGAAGCTGTCCAACAGCCGCTGTCTGTAAGAGTCGAGCATGGAAGCCGAGAAATCTCCCGCCGCTCTCGCTTCGAGTATGGCCTCCGCCGCCAGCACTCCCGAGGTCATCGCCATATTCGAGCCTTCGCGATGAATCGCGTTGACCAATTGGGCCGCGTCTCCCACAACGATGACGCCGTCGCCTACCACTTTTGGAATGGAGCGGTAGCCTCCTTCCGGAATGAGATGAGCCAGGTACTCCTGCTGCTCCGTGCCCTGGATGTACGGCCGGATGATCGGGTGCTTCTTGACGTAATCCAGCAGTTGATGGGGCTTGATCTTGTTCTTGATCAGGCCGGACAGCATCGCCCCGACGCCAATATTGAGACTGTCCTTGTTGGTGTACAGCCAGGCTGTTCCGAGAATCCCTTTGGTGGAATCGCCGAAGATTTCAAACGTGCAGCCCTGATCTTGCTCCAGGCTGAAGCGGTCTTCGATGATTTTTCGATCGAGCTTGAGCACTTCCATGACAGCCAGCGCCACCTCGTCCGGGCGGAACTCCTTGTGAAACCCGAGCGACTTGGCCAACAGGGAGTTGACTCCGTCAGCCAGCACGACGACATCGGCAAACAATTCCCCGTCCGGGCGATCAGTCCGCATCCCGATTACCTTCCCGTTTTCCACCAGACACTCGGTCACAACCGTTTCATTGACGAGCAGGGCCCCCTGCTGGACCGCTTTTTCCGCAAACCATTGGTCAAATTTCGCCCTGAGCACGGTGAAGTTGTTGTACGGCTCCTCTCCCCACTCCAGGCCCTTGTAGCTGAATGTGACCGCCGATTGTTCGTCGAGCATCATGAACCGCTGCTCTACGATCGGCCGTTCGACTGGCGCTTCCTTGTAGAAACCGGGGATAATATCCTCCATCATTTTGCGGTACAGGACGCCGCCCATCACGTTTTTGGAGCCCGGATACTCTCCCCGCTCCAGGAGCAGGACGTTGACCCCCGCCTTCGCCAGCGTATACGCGCAGGACGTTCCTGCCGGTCCCGCTCCCACGACAATGACATCAAACTTTTCCGCCATACTGTACCTCCTTGCCAGCCGCCACCTGGAATGCGTCAATCAGCATCGGAACGATCTCGAATGCATCCCCGACAATTCCGTAATGACAGGATTGGAAAATGGGTGCTTGCGGGTCTTTGTTGATGGCGATGATCAGACCGGAGTTCTGCATGCCGACCAGATGCTGGATCGCTCCCGAGATGCCGATGGCAAAGTACAGCTTGGGCGTCACCGTCACCCCGGTTTGGCCTACCTGGCGGGCATGGTCGATCCAGCCCGCCTCGACGGCATCCCGGCTCGCCCCCACCGTGCCGCCGATCGCCTCGGCCAGGCGATGCATGAGCTGAAAGCCTTCCTTGCTGCCCAGCCCCTTGCCACCGGCGACGATGATGTCAGCCTCATCCAGGCGGACTTTCGTCTGCGCTTCCCGGACGATTTTCAGCACCTTGGTCCGGATGTCTTGCTCCCGCAAAGGGATGGATTCCTCGATGAGCCCTCCCTTCCGGCTCGTGTCGACGGGCAGCGCTTTCATGACCTTTGGCCGTACCGTAGCCATTTGCGGCCGATGCTTCTTGCAGAGAATCGTAGCCATGATGTTGCCTCCGAATGCGGGGCGGCTCGCCTCCAAAAGCCCTGTCGCTTCATCCACATCGAGCATCGTGGTATCCGCGGTCAGCCCTGTCTCCAGATCGGTGGCGACAGCACTGGCGAGGTCTTTTCCCGTGGAAGTCGCTCCGTACAGGATGGTTTCCGGCTTATGCTTTTCCACGCACGCGATCACTGCCCGCATGTACGATTCGGTCCGATAATCCCGGAAAACCGGGTCATCGTAGAGATAGACGAGATCGGCACCGTAGTGAAACGCGGTCGCGGCCAGCTCCCGTACACTTTCGCCGATCAGGATGCCCGCCAGGGGCACTCCCCGCTTGTCGGCCAGCTTTCGGCCCGCTCCCAGCAGCTCCAGGGAGACCGGCACGATTTTCCCGTCCTGGTGTTCCAGAAATACCCATACTCCTTTGTACTGGTCCAGATTCATCCCCGTGCCTCCTTCCCTGCAAACAGCTCCTGTTTTTGCCGCAGGATTTCCATCAGCCGATTCACTTGTTCCCGGGCCGATCCCTCCAGCATCTCCCCGCCTTTCGGCTTTTCCGGAGGCCAGACCTTGGCCACGATCGTCGGTGAGCCTTTGAGACCAAGCAACGTCCGGTCGACGTCATCCAGATCGCCGACCGACCAGATCACCGGCTGGTAGCGCGCGGCGCGAAGCATGTTGGGAAGCGGCGAATAGGGCACCTCGTTGATTTCCTTTTCCACCGAAAACAGGCAGGGCAAAGCGGACTGAATCACCTCATAGCCGTCCTCCAGCTTGCGATGGACGATGGCATAGCCTTGCTGCTTGTTTACCTCCACCACCTTTTTCACACTGGTCAAGGGCGGAATGTCGAGCCGTCTGGCAATCCCCGGCCCGACCTGGCCCGTATCCCCGTCGATCGTCATCTTTCCGCAGATGATCAGGTCGATCGGCTTTTCCTTGGCGATCTTCTCCAACGCTTTTGTCAGCGCATAGCTCGTTGCCAGCGTATCAGCCCCGGCAAAGGCCCTGTCGGTGATCATGTACCCTTCGTCCGCTCCGATCTCGATGCATTTCCGGATCGCTTTGACTGCGGGCGGGGGCCCCATGGTTAAAACAGAAACGGTTCCCCCATACCTTTTTTTCAAGCGGACAGCTTCCTCGACAGCATGAGCGTCATACGGATTGAGGATGGCGGGCGCGCTGGAGCGGTCCATCGTATTTGTCTTCGGGTTCATCTTGATGATTTTCGTGTCCGGCACCTGTTTGATACAGGCGACGATATGCAGCATGAATAACTCCCCCCTTGCAGCCAAGCGAGGCATCGTTTCCCAAGTCGGCTCTCGCACAGGTTGTCTCTTTTTGACACGACACTTCGGGCGGCATGTTCATCATTGATATAACGTATTGCACCGTCTTGTCGAATAGACCATAAACTGCCAGCAGAGGAGATCGATCAATTTTTTTCAATGCATTGACAAGCTCGCTTTGCTCCTTATAATTGATTTATAAATCAAATATCGTTCGGATGAACCATTCAGGAGAAGACGGATGTCTACCGACGGGGCAAGGGAATCTTCCCGAAACTCTCAGGTCTGGGAAACTAGTAAAACTGCATGGGGACGAGCCTCTGGAGAGACCCCCCTCTTTTTCAAATGAGGATTGGGCACCGAAGGAGCAAATTCGCTATCGCGAATAATCTCTCAGGTAAAAGGACAGAGTGGACGCTTGGACTGTTACAAAAGCGGCTTGCCGCCGGTTTTTTTGTATTTTTTTTTACGTATTGCCGTACGTCCTGCGACCGTCTCCAGAGAACATTTCATTTTCGGGTGAAATGTTTTTTCTTTTTCTCTTCCAAAACAGCAAGGGGGAAACAGAGATGGACAAGCTAATGCAATGGTTGGAAATGGTGAATGGCTTTGTATGGGGGCTTCCTACGCTCATACTGCTCGTCGGTACCGGGGTGATGCTGACTTTCCGCCTGAAAGGACTGCAGTTCCGGAAGCTGTGGTATGCGCTGCGCCTCGCGTTTGGAAAGCAGCAGGATCAAGCGGCGGCAGGAGATATCAACCACTTTCAGGCGCTGATGACCGCGCTGGCCGCAACGATCGGGATGGGGAATATCGCCGGGGTAGCCACGGCTGTCGCTGTCGGCGGACCGGGCGCTCTGTTCTGGATGTGGATCACCGCTCTCTTCGGGATGGCGACGAAATACGCCGAAGCAATTCTCGCCGTCAAGTATCGCATGCGGCAGGCTGACGGCACGTTTTCCGGCGGGCCGATGCACTATCTGGAGAAAGGGTTGAAGCAAAAATGGCTCGCTGTTTTGTTCGCCCTGTTTGGAACAATGGCGTCCTTCGGGATCGGAAACATGGTCCAATCCCACTCGGTGGCTGAAGCCGTACAGCTGAACTTCTCGATCCCTCCGGTCGTAACGGGGATTGTACTCGCTGCCTTTACCGCCTTTGTCATTCTCGGCGGCGTGAAAAAAATCGGTCAGGTCACCGGCGTGATGGTGCCGTTTATGGCTCTCTTCTACATTGCCGCAGGAATTATTGTCGTGCTGTTTCATGCCGATCAAGTACCGCAGGCATTGGCAGACATCGTATACGGAGCGTTTAACGGCACATCGGCTGCAGGCGGTTTTTTGGGAGCGACCGTAGCCATGGCGATCCAAAAAGGGGTTGCCCGGGGTGTCTTCTCCAACGAGGCCGGTCTGGGAAGCGCACCGATCGCCGCCGCAGCGGCAAAAACAGACGAACCGGCGAAGCAGGCACTCGTTTCCATGACAGGGACGTTTATCGACACGATTCTCGTCTGCACAATCACAGGGCTTGCTTTGGTCACGACGGGAGCCTGGTCCACCGGCATGTCTGGCGTGGAAGCGACTACCTACGCTTTCCAAAGCGTCTTCGGACAAGCCGGCAGCTACGTGCTGGCGGTCGCCATCATCCTGTTTGCCTACTCTACCATCCTCGGTTGGGCGTATTACGGTGAAAAATGCTTTGAATATTTGTTCGGCAAAGGCTCCGCCAGATACTACCGACTCGTCTGGGTGATTATGGTCGCCGTCGGCGCGACGATGAAGCTCGACCTGGTCTGGACGCTCTCCGACATCATGAACGGTTTGATGGCAGTGCCCAACCTGATCGGGCTGATCGGACTCTCCAGTGTGGTCGTCGCCGAGACGAAGCGTTTTTTGGATGGCGCTCGGGAATCCGGGTTTTCCCAGTAAATACGATAGGCCATGACGTTCTCCTCCTCGCTTCTTGAGGGGGTTTTTCTCTTTCTGCGAACTGCGTTTCACCAGAACGAGCGCATTGCGTCACGTATTTTCCCTGGATTTCTTCCATTCAAGCCTGCCAAATTGGCCACCCTTTGCAAAAAGTCCTGCTGCTCTCACCTGCCCTAGAGATTGACCGGAACTCCCGAAAAAAACCGTGTATAATAGAAGGGCAAATCTTCTACGTACGGATGAAACCGGTTGGAGGGCATAGTTATGTTGGAAACATTCGGATTTTCCCATTACGAGAGCAGAGTATATGAAACCCTGACGGCAAGCGAGTCACCCATGGATGCCGCGATGGTCGTCAAGCATTCCGGCGTTCCCAAAGCGAAAATTTACGAGGTGCTGACCCGGCTGGTGGACAAGGGCCTGGTCCTCGATTCTGTCTCGGATAAAAAGAAATGGTATACCGCTCTGCCACCAAGCAGCCTGATCGACAAGCTGACCAGCCAATTCCAGCAGGATGTGGAGCGGCTCAAGTCCTCTTTGGCGAGCAAGCAGGTCCGGGATGACCGGATTTGGAACCTCAAGGTCGACTCTTCCATACGCGCCGAGAGCAGGCACTTGATCCAGCGAGCGGCGAAGTCCATCCGCATCTCCGCCTGGAACGACGATTTTGCCGGATTTGTGCCTCTGCTCGAGCAAAAAGAACGGGAAGGCGTAGACGTGGAAGTGCTGGTGGTCGGGGACATCCAGACAAACCTCAAACGGGTACACGTATTAATCCCCTCGGAGGAGCACGAGGGATTGGAACGCTTCCAGCTCATCGTAGCGGACCAGGAAGAGATCATTTTTTCCGGAGAGGAAGACGGGGACTGGCAGGCCATCCAGACGAGAGCGCAGCCGTTTGTCAAATTTTTCGCGGACTTCTTCTACCATGACGTAGCCTTGACCCGCATTACGCAAAAGCATTACGACCTGCTTTTTGGCGACGACGAAATACGGCGCATGCTCATCCGTCTCCGCTATTGAACCGTCCATGATTTTTTTCTTGAATACACAGAGCAAAAAGGTTACCATCATGGTGGTAACCTTTTTGTGTTGCAGAAAGGAGTTCTTCTGTGTGAATCCTCGCGTGTTTATCATTGCCATTGCAACGTTTGTGGTCGGGACGGTCGAGCTGATCATCGGCGGCACGATGAATCTGATCACCGCAGACCTGAATATTCCGCTTAGCGCCGCCGGGCAGCTGATCACGGTGTTTTCCCTGTCTTTTGCCGTTTCGGCGCCCATCCTGATGCATCTGACCCGAAAGATCCCCCGCAAGCGTCTTTACTTGCTGGCGCTGTTCGGCTTTTTCCTGAGCAATGTCCTTGCCGCCGTGAGCCCGGTGTACGCGGTCCTGCTCATCGCCCGGATTTTGTCTGCCTCTTGCGGAGCTCTACTGACCGTACTGTCCATCTCCATCGCCACGCAAATCGTCGAGCCTGCCTATCGGGGCCGGGCATTGGGCATCATCTTCATGGGGATCAGCGGTTCATTGGTGCTGGGTGTCCCGATGGGTATGGCACTCGGAGATGCATTTGGCTGGCGCGCTCCGTTTTGGCTCATCGCCGGACTCAGCCTGGTGGCGATGCTTTGTCTCAGTCTGTTGCTGCCGGAGGTGCAAACCCAGCCTGGAATTCCGCTGCGCAGGCAGCTTCTGTCCCTGAAGAGCATGAAAATTGTCAGCGCCCAGCTGATTACGATGCTGATGCTCACCGGCCATTTGACCTTATATGCGTACTTTACTCCCTTTCTGCAAGAAACGATGCGCTTGGAAGGAGGCTGGCTCAGCTTTGTGTATCTGCTGTTTGGCGTCGCGGCCGTAATGGGCGGCGGCGTTGGCGGATGGATTTCTGATAAATGGGGCCCCGCCAAATCGATCCTTGTCATCATTACCGCCTTTGGTCTTGTGATGGCCATCCTGCCCTTTACCACCGTGTCGCTCTACCTCTTTTTGATCGTGATGGTGGCCTGGAGCGCCTTGAGCTGGGCCATTTCTCCGGCTCAGCAGACTTATCTGATCCAAACCGCTCCGAAAACGGCCGATATTCAGCTCGGTTTGAACACCTCCGTCCTGCACGTCGGGATCGCCCTCGGCTCCGCTGTCGGAGGGATCGTCATCGAGAAAGCCTCGGTCAATTACAACGCATGGGTGGGCGCCTGCTTTGTCCTGGTTTCGCTCGGATGTGCGATCTTTTCCATTACCCGTCCCGGTTCCGAAAAGGCGACTGCAGCGGCTGATTCATCTATCGACGCCTGAATCACCAATCAACAAATCATATTGTACACAGCCAGCCAGTCTGGCTGTCCTGAAAAAGGCTTTGCGAGCGATGGCCCCGCTCTCGAAGTCTTTTTCTCGTTTCCCGCCGAACCTGAACGATTCGGTTGGCCCCCTCTCGGCACCTTTCCTGCCGAGAAAGCTTCCTGCACCGGACAGACCGACCTTTTATTCCAGACCATATAAAAAAAGAAAAATGTAACTTTCTATCCTGTCATTCGTATCGAATTAGAGCAGATTAAAAAATTGCCAAATATGGTGAATATCGTTAAAAAAAGAGAGTGGAGGTTACGCAATATGGCTTCTGCCTATTGGACAGGCCAAACCGTCACACATGGTGGGCTGCCGAACCGGAGGATATCGTGCCGGCAAGTATACCACGGCATTTGCTTTCGGCATGCCGTAAGTTTGTCATGCAGTAAAAAGGACAATAATCGTCTTTTGACGATCAAAAACAGGTGATAGCATGCTGTTGGAAAAGATACAGGAGAATTTTCATCTGCCTGCGTTCGTCAAAGCAGACTTGATTCAGGATTTGAACGATCAAGACGATGTACGGATCATTTACAAAGTCACCACCGCAGCCAGGCAGCATCTTGCGGTGAGAATCCTTTCCAATCCATACACATCGAAAGAAGATCTCGCCGGACAAGCCAGCCTGTGCCAGGTGTTTGCCCAATCCGGACTGCGAGTTCCCACCCGGTTTTACGGACGGGACGGGCTGCCTTACATGTCTGTATCATGGGCAGATCGGGAAGCTTTTGCTACCGTCGAACAATGGATGCCAGGGAAGGAAGCGGATTGCCTTGATCCAGACCTGATCCGGCAAGCGGGAGAATGGCTGGGAGCCATGCATCGCCTCTCCGCAGAAAACGCCATTCCGTTTACTTCTTTCAGTCCGTGGAGCATGTTCGGCCCAACTGACGATCTCGCTCAAGACGTCTGCACCTTACAAAAAGCAGTGCAAGCCAGCAAAGCGAATCAAGGGTTGTGGCAGGAGATTTACGCGTTATACGAGGAAAAACGGACGTCTCTGGAGATATTGTGGCCAGATCTCCCCGCAGGAGCGGTACAAGGGGATTTTTCTCTCAATAACTTGCTCGTGGATGACGACGGCTGCCTGTGCAGCATCATTGACTTTCATCTTGCGGGAAACGATGTCTTTCTCTGTCACTTCGCCGGTGAAGCAGCGTTCTTGGCCTACGAAGCCGATCGGAAGGACGACGACTCCGAGGAGACGGGAGATCTGTACTTTGGAGCATTTGCCGCAGGATATTTCAAAAACCGGCAGCTCCATGATCTGGAACGGAACTGCTTGCAGGATGTACTCAGGATAAAAAGAGCGTTTGCTTGTCATCGAGTGGACGATGTGCTGGACAAGATCAAGGCCGGAGAAATTGGTCAGGCAAACAAGGCACTGGAAAAAATCCGATTTTGTTTAACAAAAACATTTCCTGTTTGATTGCTAATTTGCGAAGGGAGACGAATTGACAATGGCTATCCGTATTGAACAAGCATCCCATGATCATTTTACCGATTTAGTCAAGCTGTGGAATGAAAATTGCAAAGAAGTAGCGGAATGCGAACTGTCTGCCGAAGAACAGGCAAACATCCGTGAGCAACTCGGGCAATACACGCAATCCCGTTTCGGTGTGGTGTATGTAGCGCTCGACAGTGCTTCCAGACCGATCGGCTACGCACTCGCCTCTTTGAAAAAAGATTTGGTAGCCGAAATCCTCCTCGGCCACATTGACGAGTTATACGTCACGCCGGAATATCGCGGACAGCATACAGCAAAAGCGCTTGTGGCAGAAATGAATGGCTGGTTTCAGCGCCAAGATGTCTCCGCCGTTTCTGTACACGTCGATGTGGAGAACATGGCTGCGCAAAATTTCTGGGAGAAGATCGGCTTTGAGAAGGAGTTTTTCGTTATGTCCAGCGATGAGTAAGTACGAAGCGATAAGCAATATCTGGCACTCTGCTTAGCTCGGCTCATCCATCCTCTCCTCTCTATTTCAAAAATCACTTACATCAAATCATGATTTTCCAGCCTCCACCATTTGTTTTGACCCGCTCCATACGAAAGAGACTGTCCCCAGACGGACAGCCTCTCTCCCAAAAACCTATCTCTTTTTCACAGGCAAGCGAACCTGGAACCTTGTGACTCCGTTCGCAGATTCCACGTCAATCTCACCTGCGTATTTCCTCACGACCTCTCGAACGATCGAAAGCCCAACCCCTCGCGGCAGCTCATCGTCCCGCCGTTTTGTGGTGACACCCTCCTGAAAGATTGCGGCCAGCTGCTGGGCCGGGATTTCCGGTCCGGTATTTTCTACTAAAAACCAGTACACCGAGTCTTTCTCCTGGCAGCAAAGCCGGATCCGCTTTTCTCCTCCTGCTTCCTCAGCCGCCTCGATTGCATTGTCCAGTAAATTGGACAAAATTTTGATCAAATCGACGGAGGGAATCTGGTCAAACGGGTGCTGGCTCACCTCAAACTGCATAAGGATCTGACGTGCCCGCGCCCTTTCCCATTTGGTATGCAACAAGACCATCAAAGCCGGATTCTGCATTCGAACGGAGAGATCGAGTACTTTGGCATCGCGAATCAATGTCCTGATGTACTCATGCGCCTTGTCGTAGTACCTGCACTCGATCAAGCCGTACAGCACCTGCATGTGATTGACAAAATCGTGGCGGATCGAACGCATCGAGGCGATCACCGATCTGATTTCGTCCTGATAGGTTTTCTCCGTATCCCCGACGGCTGCCTTCAATTCGCGACGGTACCATTTTTGCAACATAAGAAAGATCGACGCCAGCAGCACGACAAACAAAGCATTGAATAAAAACGTATAAGTGCTGCTGCGCACAACCTCCCGACCGATGCTGTACAAGTTGTGCGTGCCGACGTCCACACCCAGAATGCCGATCACATGTCCGGCTTCGTCGAAGATGGGAGCCCCTGCAGACACGTACTCTCCATAAATCGGGTCTTTGATGACATCGGAATAGTAGCTGCGCCCTTGTTGAACCTGTCCGATTTGCTGTTCGCTCACGTTGCATATCTGCCCGGGCGGAAACGAAAGAGGCGAATCGGGCGGGTGGGCGGTTACGACGGTTTTTGCAATTTTTTGCTGATCATCGATTTGCATCGTATAGACGTACAAAGCTCCTGCCATCTCACGAGCGGCTTGCAGTTGTTCCTGAATTCGCGCAAAGGCCGCTTGATTGCCCGCAGGCGCTCGCAACAGCTTCCTGTATGCGGATACGTCCAGTTTCCCGGCAATATATGCTGCTTCCTGCATGCTTTTGGATGCGAGGGAGATGTGTACAGATTGCATCGTGTTCCGATAGGAAACAGCCACATTGACGGCTGTCAACACGAGCAGAATGATTGCAGCTATCCATAACACCAGCATGACACGGGGCTTTTTGTATATGGTTGCAAACATGTTCTCTACCCCATTGCGGACTTGGCATCCCCTTATCTACTGCCAATCGTCCCCAGTCTCGGTCTCGTTCATTCTAGTACACCTGCAGGGACGTGTCCAGATTGACTTCGTTTCCGATCAGCTTGCGGATCACCAGATCGGTTAGCTTTGGAACGATCTCGGTCGAGAACGTAATCTCCATCCGCTCGTATTTTTTGTGGGCGTCATACCCGTAAGGTCCGATATTGATAGCCGGAACGTTGAGGTCCCGGATATCCTGATAATTTACGTAATGCTTGGTCCCCCATCCCGGATTGTTGTCGCTGACCGCGCGAATCCCTTCCTCATCATCGCGCAAGCAGACCATGCTCATATCGCAAATATAAGGAAAGAAATTTTTCGCCACGATCGGATGGGCGTATGTCGGCTGGACAGCCTCTACCGCCTCCTCCAGCGCACGCAGCAGCTGCTTCTCCCGCTCGTCTTTCCCGCTCAAATCGATGGGCGGCGAATACAGGGAGGAGTAAAACAGAATCATCGCTGGGCTTTTGTCCCTCATCCAGCTCCACTCTTCCTCCACCACTCTCGCCGCAAACATTCTCGTGTCCAGCGTCTTGTCTTGCATAAGCGCCTCTTTAAAGGCTTTCATATGGAGAGCGAAGCTGTCTCCGTGCACCTTTAGAAGCTGGCGATGCATTTCTTCATAGATTATGACCCGCGGCTTCCACGGAAGTGGCTGATACGCTTCCCCGCAGCGCTCCCGGTAGCGGCGATACCTCTCTTCCAAAACGGCCAAAGCGCTGGAAAAGGCAATTTCCGCTTGTTCCTTCAGCTTGTCGAGAACTTCCTTGGGCGACCAGGAGACGGTGAAAAAGTTGTAGTAAACATAGGCTGACAACGCGGTTTGCACCGTGTAGGTCGGCTTCAAATCCATCTGCTTCAAGGAAACCGGCGGGACCGGAATCTCGCCCAATGCCTCGTCGCACAGCTCGGGATTGTAGCTGATCTGCCGCGTCAGCTCGGCCGCGAGGAAATTCGGGTCCAGTCCTTCAAAGCAGGAGCCCACATGCGTCTCCGCTCCCGTGATGAAAAAGGAAGGCAGCAGCTTTCCGATCGTCCCTTTGTACACATAGCGGTTTTCGTCTCCTTCGCAGAGCGGTGCCACAAAGTCCGAGTTGATCAGCGCAACATACTCAAAGCCGTGCTCTTCCTTCCAGCGCTTCAAGTCCTTTATGCCCGACAGTACGCCGTGCGAGCTGTCCTCTTCATCGCATTCGGCCAGCAGCACCAGATTGCCCGCCAGCTCTTCGGGATGCTCGGCATAGTATTTCAGCAAGTACACATGGCTGGCCACGCCGCTTTTCATGTCGAGAACGCCACGCCCGAAATGCCATTCGCCCGACTCCAGCTGTTCTTTCACCAGAGGAGGCAGCGATTCCTGTTGAAGCGCTTTCAACAATTCCTGCGGATGACAAGCCTTGTCTTTCAAATGGCCAAAGTCTTCGATGCCGACCGTATCGGTGTGTCCCATCAAAATGACGGTTCGGCTGTCAGGCGCTTTCGTTCCCTTTACGCAGGCCAGCACATTGTACCGCTCCACCTCATCGTCTACCGTGCGCGAAAGGAGCAGTCTGTCCGGATGCTGTTGAAAATAGGGCAACGAAGACAACAGCTCATACAAGGCTCGGGCGACATCGATCTCTCCCGGCGTGTTGACCACACTTTCCACCTTCACCAATTGATCTGTCAATTGCAACACCACTTCGCGAGAGGACAACATCTGAACACTCCTTTTCGAAAATTGCGGATCCGGAATCAGAAACGGACCGGCTGGCTTCATCCAGGTCCATCTCCTACATAACCCATTCGTCAGAGGCATTGTTCATCCTTCTGGCGCAGCTTTGATTTTTTCTGGCAGCTACCCTTCCCGATCATATGCTTAACAAGGTGATGTTGCGAAAATTCCGTAAATTTCTCTATACTAAAAGTGATTGATCTTTCGAATAGCTTCACGTCCCTTTCAAAACTAATCGTAAATGGAGTGATTCTTGTGCGCGAACAATTATTTGCCCGTCTTGAAGCGCTTTATCCGGAAATGGTGAGCCTGAGGCGCGACTTGCACATGTACCCCGAGCTTTCCTATCAGGAGGTAAACACCGCTAAAAAAGTGGCGGACCGGCTGTCTGCGCTCGGCATTGAGGTACGGACCGGCGTTGGCGGCATGGGGGTCGTCGGACTGCTCAAAGGCGGCAAGCCCGGTAAAACTGTTGCTTTGCGCGCAGATTTTGACGCGCTGCCCATCCAGGATGAGAAAGAGGTCGCGTACAAATCTCGCGTTCCCGGCGTCATGCACGCCTGCGGGCACGACATTCACACCTCCTCGCTCCTCGGTGTCGCACAAGTTTTGAGCGAAGCAAGAGACGAGCTTCCGGGCAATGTGGTGTTCATTCATCAATTCGCCGAAGAGCTGCCTCCGGGCGGAGCACAGGCGATGGTGAAAGACGGATGCCTCGAAGGCGTGGACGTCGTGTACGGCGCCCACGTCGCTTCCGATATTCCCTGCGGCACAGTCGCAATCGGGACTGGTTACGTATCCGCCGCATCCGACCATTTTGAAATTCTCATTTCCGGAAAAGGCGGCCACGGGGCTTATCCTCACCAAGCCATCGACCCGATCGTCATCGGCAGCCAGATCGTGATGAATCTGCAGCTGATCGCCGGCAGACGGGTCGATCCGCTGGAACAAATCGTCGTATCCGTCTGCTCCTTCCAGGGCGGAGATGCTTTCAACGTCATCCCTGATACCGTCAGACTAAAAGGAACGGTTCGCACATACAATGAAGGCGTCCGGGAATCGGCGGAAACGGCCATCTTCCAGATCGCGGAAGCGGCATGCCAGGCTTCGGGCGCGAGCTGCGAGGTAAGCTACAGCCGCGGCTATCCCGCCACCTGGAACCATCCCGAAGAAACGGCAGCGCTTTTCGATGTCGCCAAACAGATCTGGGGAGACAAAGAGGTCATTTCCATTCCCCCGGGCATGGGCGGGGAAGATTTCGCCTACTACGTCCAGGAGAGACCAGGGACATTTTTCAACGTAGGCGGGCAAAATCCTGACATTCAGGCGACGTATCCGCACCATCACCCCAGGTTTGACGTCGACGAGCGCTCCATGGTCCGCATCGGGCAAGTATTCATCGCCGCTTTGCTCGACTATCAGGAGAAACATAAATAAGCAGGCTTCAGCCTGCTGCGCCCTGGGTTGACCGATCCACCCAGGGTTTTTTCATCGCTGTTCTGTTGTTTTCATTGAAAACGCTAAACCTCGTGCATCACGATCCAGTCGAGCCTTTTTGCCTGCAGACTCGCAGGCATTGTCCGCATCACGAGATTGCGTACAGCAAGCGCGATCGGATTTTCCAGCTGAACGACTCTGCCCATCATTCGCGATCCTTGTACAATCGCCCGGGTCCGTTTGAGCCGCAGCTTCTCATACTGCCTGCATGCAGCCTCTATCCCGGAAGCCATGCTTTCCATTTCCTTGTTTTCGCCTTCATGGTTTTCGCCTTCATCTGCGGTTTTCCGATGGGAGCCGAGCGGGGCCAAACAGTGCGCGAGCACCAGAGCGTCTTCCATCCCTTGACCTGCTCCTTGCCCCAAATTCGGCAGCATCGGGTGGGCGGCGTCCCCGGCCAGTGTTACTCTCCCTTCGCTCCAGCGCTGTAACGGCATGCGGTCGTAAATGTCGTTCCAAAGCATGGCCGACACATTTGTTGCCGCGATCACCTCTCGCACCGGTTCGTACCAGTCTTCAAAGCGGCGCAGCAGTTCTTGCTTGTCGCCGGCAAGCCGCCTTTCCGCTCCCGCCGGTGCATTGATGGCCGCAAACCAGTGGATGCGACCGTGGCCGATGTGCGAAAAGCCAAACCGGATGCCTTTTCCCCATGCCTCAAAGCCGCCTCCTGTCTCTACCGGATAGCGTTCATTGCCGTAGACGGCGATGCCCCGGACAGCAGTGAAGCCGGAATAGCGCAGCGGTTCTTCTCCGAACAGCTGTTTTCGGACTGTCGAATGAATCCCGTCCGCTCCGATCAGCAAATCGCCATGCATCGCCTCTCCGTTTTCAAAAAAGACGCGAACCCCGTTCTCATCCTGCTCGAAATGGCTGAATGAATGCCCCAGCCGGATCGAATCCTTCTGTACGCACACAAGCAAGGCCTGCTGGAGATCGGCGCGGTGGATCATGTAGCTGTCGGCCCCGCAGCGCTGCGCCTGCTCCCGAACCGGCAGACTGACCAGCAAGCGTCCCCTCCAATCGCGAATCTCCGCGGTCCGGACAGGGGCGCCCAAGGAACGGACTCGCTCTCCTGCCCCCAGCTTATCCAAAGCCTTCATCGCATTTGCAGCAAGTACGATGCCTGCCCCAATCCCTTTCAATTCGCGTGCACGCTCGCAGATTTCTACATTCCAGCCGATTTGTCCTAGGGCAATCGCTGTACACAAACCGCCGATCCCCGCCCCGATGACGATCGCTTTTCGTTGTCTGCCAAAACCGTTTTGCATCCCGGCTCCTCCGCTTCCCCCAGCGTTTGCGTTCTCTTTGCCCTTAGTCTACGGACTTTCGAGACCCGCGTCCAGCTGCTTTGCCTGCCGGCTGGCTTTTTGCCTTCATTTACCTATTAGGCGGTATCTACCTCCGTTGCAATAATCAGCCAAAAGAAGAGCTGACGGCTCTTTTCCTGCCCGGACTCAAGATCTCAGAGCGAAGCCATCGAACACAAAAAAGCCGCTGAATGACACGGCATCCAGCGGCTATGATTCAGCTTAGAAAAAATTCATGCTCAAATAGCGTTCACCCGTATCTGGCGCGATGCAAACCACTCGTTTGCCCGCCCCGAGCCGAACAGCCACCCGGATAGCCGCATACACGGCAGCTCCGGCAGACGGACCTACCAGGATGCCTTCCTTGGAGGCGAGCGCCCGTATGCTGTCAAGCGCGTCCTCATCGGCGATCTGCATAATTTCATCGTAAATCGCGGTATTCAGGATTTTTGGCACAAAGCCTGGACTAGTGCCCACCAGCTTGTGCGGTCCCGGCTTTCCTCCGGACAGGACGGGCGAGCCTTTTGGTTCCACTACCCCTATGTACAGCTCAGGCAGCCTATCTCTGAGTGCCTCTCCAGTCCCCGTGATCGTGCCCCCTGTTCCCGCTGTGGCGATGAATCCATCCAGCCGCCCCTCCATCTGCTCGTAGATCTCGCGGGCAGTGGTCACGCGATGGATATCGGGGTTCGCTTTGTTTTCAAATTGATGGGGAATGAAGCTGCCGGGAATCTCTTTTTGCAGCTCCAGGGCTTTGGCGATCGCACCCGGCATCCGCTGCTCGCTCGGCGTGAGTACGACTTCTGCCCCGTATGCCTTGAGCAGGTTGATCCTTTCTTTTGACATGTTGTCGGGCATGACGAGAATTGCTTTGTAACCTTTGGCTGCTGCGTTCATGGCCAGCCCGATGCCCGTGTTGCCGCTTGTCGGCTCGATGACCGTATCTCCCGGCTTGATCAGCCCCTCCGCCTCGGCGGCTGCGATCATGTTGTAGGCGGCGCGGTCCTTTACACTTCGCGAAGGGTTGTACATTTCCAGTTTGACAAAGACCTCCGCCGCACCATCGGGAACCATTCGGTTAAGGCGAACCAGCGGGGTATTTCCGATGCAGTCTGTTATGCTTTGAAAGACGTTCATGAGAACCTCCTGTGTGAGAGAGGATTTCAATGTTTAGTATTACACTAAGAATACTACACTTTGACGATTTGCACGAGATTCTTTTCACCCTCTCCACTCTTCGTGGTCAGATCGTCGATGCAGAAACGGCAGCCTCCTCCTTCTTTCGCAACGGAAAACAGGAAGGACCCCATCCCATGATTCGAATGAAACCCTATTTTGCATCAAGCAGACAAAAAGTTATTCATTGAGATTTCCCTACTGTATAATTTCCATAAAGCGATTAACGGGGGTTTCAGCCATAATCGTACATCTCCGTCAGGTGGCTGTTCAAATCAGGGAAGAATGAATGGCTTTACCCGAGATTGATTTATGATAGGTGGAGATAAAATGGCAAAGCTTTTTCCGGCAATTCTTCCCGAGCATGAAGCTTTTATCAAAAAGCAGCGGATTTTCTTTGTGGGTTCCGCTCCTTTAGATAAAAATGGCCACGTCAACATTTCCCCAAAGGGGTACGATGTGCTGCGCATTTTTTCTCCGACAGAAGCCGCCTATTTGGACCTGACAGGCAGCGGGAACGAAACAAGCGCACATCTGCTGGAAAATGGGCGAATCACCCTCATGTTTATCGCGTTTGAAGGCGCACCGATGATTCTTCGTCTCTATGGAAACGGTCGCGTCGTCGTTCCCGGCATGTCAGAATGGGACAATCTGGTCAAACATTTTGATCCCCTTCCTGGCTCGCGTCAAATCATAGTTGTGGATGTACACGAAGTGAAAACGTCATGCGGTTTCGGCGTTCCCTTCTTTTCCTTTTCAGGCGATCGGGATACCCTCCAGAGGTGGGCTCTAAGCAAAGGCGAGGATGGCCTAGTCGCTTACCGGAATGAGAAAAATGCGAAAAGTATGGATGGCATCGTTACTCCCATAGGACAAAAGCTTTTCGACTTGTCTTGCTCGGATGCTCCCGGCAAGCTGGATGAGAATTTTTAAACGACTGCCTTTCCGTAGCGTCTACTGGAAAGGGTCCATTTAGGGGAAAAGGAGTCATGCAAATATGAACCCGCAAAACCAACTGCTGAACGCCTATAAACAGACCGCTTATCCACTGGTTGGTCACGGAAAAAGAAATCTTCACATTCTGAAACATGTCTTGAATGAAATGGACGAAAATCTGGAGAGCGATACATATGGTACAGGCGAGGTGATCGAAAACTTTCAAAAAAAAATAGCGTCCTTCCTAGGCAAAGAATCAGCCGTGTTTTTTCCGAGCGGCACCATGGCCCAGCAAATCGCTGTGCGAATCTGGTGTGATCAAAAGGGGCTGAAAAAAGTCGCCTATCATCCCTTATGCCATTTAGAAATTCATGAAGAAGACGGGTTGAAAAAATTGCACCAGATTGAACCTGTTCTGCTGGCGGACAAAACAAGAGTGATTCGCCTGGGGGATGTTGTACAGCTGAAGGAGGATATCGCCTGCTTGCTGCTTGAATTGCCTCAGCGTGAAATCGGGGGAGAATTGCCCGAATATAGAGAGCTTCAAGCCATTTCCGCCTATTGCCGCGAAAACGGAATCAAGCTGCATTTGGATGGCGCTCGTCTGTTTGAAGTACTGCCTTATTATCAAAAGCCGGCTTCTGACATTTGCGATCTTTTTGACAGCGTCTACGTTTCTTTTTACAAGGGGATCGGCGGGATCGCAGGAGCCATCCTGGCAGGGGACGAAGCGTTTACAAAAGAATCAAAGGTCTGGAAGAGGCGCCATGGCGGCGATTTAATCAGCCTCTACCCTTATATCGTCAGTGCCGATTATTACTTCAATCAAAGGCTGGACAACTTCGAACAGTATTACGTGCAAGCGAAAGAGCTTGCTTCATTTTACAATCAGTGCCACGCCGTTGAAACGAAGCCATTCGTACCTGTATCAAACATGTTTTATGTCTATTTTCATTTGCCTAAGGAAGTGATTGAACCTGTTTTGATTTCCATGTACGAAGAAACAGGCATAGGCTTGACCTCCTATGTAAGAAAAGTCGATGAGACCACCTGCTACTGTGAAGTAAACGTCGGCGATCGGTACGCACCTGTCCCCAAGGAAAGAATTCAGAGAGCCTTTCAGATCCTCAATGAAAAAATGAGCGAAATAATCGGAAAAAAAAGCAGCTAGACCAAAGGAGGGCCGGTTGATCTGTTTCTTTCGGGGAGAGGTTTTTTGTGGTCTTCTGCCTGGTCGCTGCCCGCGTCAGTCGTTGCTTCCCGTAGATGCCGATGCAAAGGCTTGGGGCGGAATTTTGAATGGAACGCCTCCTTTGGAACTGCCCCCTTTGAATCACGGACTGAATCCGAGGGGGCTTGTTCTTTCCCGTTTTCTTCACCCCAGCATCATGTTCCTTTGCATCGCTTCTCCGGCAGAGGTCAGCCGATACTGTCCCTTGCGTTCGGGATGCTTTTCGGCCAAGCCTTTCGCAATCAATGTCTTGAGGGGCTGGTTGACGTACAAGGAGCCCTTTGTTTCAGCGATGTGCGGATGCAGCCCCGGCAGTTTTCGGGCAATCCTGGTCGGAGTCTGCCACTCTTCCGATAAGACAAGCAGAACGCTGAGCTGCTTCTCAGACAGCGTCACGTCCGCGCTTGTGCTGCTCAGGCGGTTTCCACTGCGGTCCGTTCCTTCCTGGTGGTCCGTACCCTCAAGCCGGAAACGGAAATGCAGCTTTCCGCCCTCTTTCTTTTTCTCGCACCACTGTGCTTCATACTCCTGGAGAGCTTTCGCCAGTGAAGCGCGCGGGCTCGCGTAATGAGTCTCGCAATGGTCCAAAATCTCCCGGATGCTGTGCCAGCCGCCTGTTCTTCTCAGGAAATGCTTGACTTTATTGATCGTGATCCGGTACGGAGTGATGTATCCCCCTCCGCTGTGACCGCCCTTGATCCCGGAGGTCAAATGATGCTCGGTCAGGGATTTTTGCAAATGGGGTACCGCCCGACGCATGAAACGGGCATTCCACTCCGCCCATACGGTGCCGTGCTTGCTGACAAAAAGGACCCCGATCCCGTAATCGCGCAGCACCATATTCACAAACTGCTTGTAGCCGTTTTTCCGGTACGGGATGGCGATCCAGATGTAGTTGGCAAACCCGCGCCAGCGAAGTGCCTGATCGATCAAGTCCAGCGTGAGCGACTGCTTCATTTCCACCACGCCAACGATCGGGCCGCTGGTCACCACGATGTCTGCTCGTCCGCCGGCCTGACGGCATTCTACTTCCGGAAACACCGCAAATCCCCGTTCTTCCATCCATTGCTTGATCGGATCGTATAAATCTGATTCCCTCACGTACTGTACTCCTTTTCTGAGTAGATCTTGATTACCCGCCAAAGTCTGATTACGGCTGGCTGTCGATAACGGGTTGGATTATGACCGGATGCTCTCGAAAGACGCTTTACTGCCGTCCAAAGGAATCCTGTATACCATGTCCTTTCAACAACTCGGTCAGCTTCAACTGCCTGAAGATTTTACTTTCGCTGAAGGGGCAACTCAGCCGCATTCAGTTGAAGCTGATCCCGCGAAGACCCCAAGGAATGTAATCCTGGCTGGCCGGACACATTAAGCATGAATGGAAAGTCGATGAGAAAGGGCGTTAACTCCTATGACGAAAAAAGAGTATGTAACAGGCATTATCGAAAAGATTCAAAAACACAGCGACATCATCCCCGGCCATCTGCAAGAACTTTTGCAAGAGGTAAGCAGGACTGTTCAGGAAGTTCCCGGGCAATCGTTTTTTCTGCAAACGAATCACGTTGTAACAGCGCCCGCCGCCCAGCAAACGTTTAACCCGAATGAACCGCTATTCCGGTTGACGGAGGGACATCGGGAGCTCAAGAGATTGGCCGAAAGAAACAGAGAGTCGAGACCGGATCTGAAATCGGCGGTTGACCAGCTGGAAGGGCTCTTGGGCACCTCGGAAACTTACTCTCCCGAATAAGGCTTGCTTGGGCTTTCCGATACAGGTCTTTGGTCGGAAACGGTTATTTCTTACGGCGGAGGGATATAGGAACGCAGCTCTTATCTGGCAGACTGTTGGCGGTATTGTCATTGGCACTCTCCTGCCTGAGAATCGCCGTTTGTCCTCTATTCCGTGAAAAGCGCCTGCAAGATTGCAAATGTTGTTCCATTGTTTGAAACTCGTTGTTTATTCTCTTCAACGCCTAAGACTGACATGTTTATGCAAAGTACTGCCAAGTAATATCAATACTCAAATGGCCAACAGGCGCTTCCTTCAAGAATGCCATCCCTTTTGTC
This sequence comes from Brevibacillus borstelensis, assembly GCF_037834415.1. GTDB lineage: Bacteria > Bacillota > Bacilli > Brevibacillales > Brevibacillaceae > Brevibacillus > Brevibacillus borstelensis_A. The sequence continues at coordinate 57,426 of NZ_JAUMSJ010000023.1, forward strand.
GCCAGTTCCGGTTTTCGAAAGCAGACAAGATCTTTGTGAAAACCGAACATGCGGCAAACTTCAGGCCGAACAGAATGAATTCCGCATTGGTCTTTCTGTTGATCGTAGAACATACATGTTCCAAAAAACCTTGGCTGATTTTCCAACTCATCCCGAATTTTTCGCGGCATCGATGCTATTTTCTTATGTATTTTTTTCAGTTCTTTCTCCGTTACCGGAACCGGACCGCAACACAATCCTCCGCAACCTTGACAAGGCAATGTATCCATTTGCTGTACAACCTTTCTATCTATTCTTGGAAAGCTTATTCAAGAATATTATGAAAGATTTCACTCACTTTGTAAACAAATAGAATATTTAACAATACCATAAAAATAAATATTTGTCAAGAAAAATAACTGTTCTGTATTCCCGGTCACAATGGCAGCCCAAGCTAAGCGCAAGCGGTTACTTTGCCTGGAATCACTCTCTGCCGTTCATACCTTGTTTTCTTCGATAGTTCTGTGCTGTGCAATATTCCCATTCATACTCCTCCATTCGTTGGCCAACTCTATTAGTGGGTTAAAAAAGCTTCAGTAAGGAGACCCCACATGGACTTTGACACTTTAATCAACTCCGGGAGGGTATTAATGGGTATCTTAAGCGGCAATCCTCAAAATGAACCGATGCACTATGGCGAAGTATTTGGCGTATGGGGTTACCTTTCGACGACAAGAGGTCTTTTGGCAGGCTACCAAACGTTTATCAACCACACCGGCGACAATGATTTAAAGGATTTTCTTGAAGATCTTACGCGAGCGATGAAGCAAGAGATTCAGCAGATCGAAAACCTTCTCAAGGTAAATGGAGTTGAGCCTCCTCCTGCCCCACCTGAACGCCCAGTGGCATCTTTAGAAAGCATTCCGGCAGGTGCGCGTTTTCATGATCCTGAAATTGCTGCCGGTGTCGCTCGCGATCTTGCCGCTGGATTGGTTGCGTGCAGCCAGATCATCGGTCAATGCATCCGAGAAGACATTGCCATGATGTTTAATCAAATCCACTCGGGACATGTCCAATATGCTTCACGGTTATTGCGGATCAGCAAAGAGAAGGGCTGGTTGGTGCCGCCGCCCCTGCACGCAAAGACCCCAGAGCTCGCACAGGCTTAGCTTTGCTGAAAAGCACTGCCATGGGGCAGTGCTTTTCGCTTTGGATTTTCAGACCCGCTTTTTCGGCTAATTAACGGAGCAAATTGCTTTTTCCATAATTTTTATCGATAAAAACAAGCTATCATATTCATTCTGAGTGGGCAATTGGAACAAACACGGTGTAAAGTACCACGTTTAACCTAATGCACTGTGGGAAACACTGCGGCATCATAAAATTCCATCCTCTGTGGAATACCTAATGGATAGAAGTTTCTCGAGGAGGTTTATGGTGGTCACGTTTTTTGAAAAATATGGTGGCGAGGAAACGATTTCAAAGGTAGTTGACTACTTTTACGATCTGGTTTTAGCCAATGATACAGTGAACCATTTCTTTGCAGGCACGGACATGGAGAAACAGCGGAGGCATCAAACAAAATTCATCAGCTTTGCTTTGGGTGGTCCGAATCAATACAGTGGTTTGTCCATGGCAAAAGCACACGAGGAGATGAATTTGCAGCCTGTTCATTTCGATGCGATTGTGGGGCATTTGCGTGCAGCCCTTGCGCACTTTGGCGTAAGTGAACGAGATATAGCTGATGCTTTAAGCAAAGTCGAGTCATTAAGGGAAGATATTTTGTACAAATAGGCTGCTGCCATACGCTAGATCCAGATGTAATCAGGCCCTTGTTTAAGGGCCTTTTTCATTGAACAGTTGGATTTGAACTCTGATTTTGCTTGCTATCGTTCCAAAGCAGCATCGTTAACCTTTGCAGAGCCTGCCTGGACTATTTGACAATGCCAAGAACGAAACCGTCATACCCTTTACTGCCTACCGTTTGAACAGCTGTCGAATCTATACGCGATTCGACCGACAGCAAATCGATAAATTCGCGGATGCCTTGGACGCTTTCGTCTTCAGCGTCAATGACTCGCCCTTTGCGGACCACGTTATCTGCTACGACTACTGTTCCCGATTTTGAATAATTCATCGCCCATTTCAAATAGTTGGGGTAGTTTGGTTTATCGGCATCGATAAAAATAAAATCGAAGGGGGCGAACCCTTTCTCTTTGAGCGTTGGCAGGGTATCTAGCGCCGGTCCGACCATGACTTCCACTTTATTTTCCAACCCGGCTTTTCTTATGTTTTCTACCGCAACGTTTGCATGAACGGGATCAAGTTCAAGTGTGACCAGACGCCCTTCCTCCGGCAATGCGCGTCCAAGCCATATACTGCTGTAGCCCCCAAGAGTGCCAATCTCTAAAATGTTTTTCGCCCCTGAAAGTTTTGCGAGCAAATACAGCCATTTCCCCTGATTGGGAGCGACATCGATCGCAGGCAAACCCGCTTCCTTGTTTGCTCTTAGGATAGACTCCAAAACGGGATCTGACGTATGAAGCTTCTCTTTAAAATAAAGATCAATGTCATTCATTTTCTCAGATATATTCATATTTTTTCCTCCCAGGAACATTTTTTTGGACAACCCTCTCGTTATCCGTTGATGAAAAGCCTTCCTATGTAACCAGGACAAACGCAAACAAGCTGAATTGTCAGCCTTTGTCCTCGGTATGACCGTCAGGCAGGGTACTCGCAGCTGTCTGCGGACCCTCATCCGCAGACAGAAGCTTAAGCAAGCTGTTCTGAAGCTGAACCATCATCTCCTTAAACTCGGACGCTTGTTTGGAGGCAGGGTCTTCTTGTGCCGCTCTTGCGGCTTTGCCCATCAGGTAAAGAACCTCCGGCCAATCTTCCATCAGATCGTGTAAATCGCGCTTGTCAGGCAACCGATGCCTCCCTTGCCTTTTCCAACGCTCCTCTGGATGTACGGTCCGAGATCTTCTCTCCTGGAGACACTCTTTTCCCTTGTCTGTAATATGGTACAGTTTTTTGCCATCTTCCTCGCTGGAAACGACAAGCTCCATTTCTTCAAGCATCTGCAAATTCGGATAAATGGAACCCGCACTAGGGGTGTAGTATCCATTGGTTTTTCCTTCCATTGCCTTAATCAGCTGATATCCATGCATAGGAGTTGAGGCAAGAAGCTCAAGCAAAGCAAATTTGAATTCCCCGCGTTCAAAAAAACGGCGCTTGCCTTCGCCGCGCCCCCCAAAACCACCCCGGGACCCGCCATGGCGATGTCTCAGATTCAGTTCCTGATCCCCTCCTTCCATAGTTACATCTCCAAAACGTTTCCATTCATGATGATCGCTCCATCGATCTCGACGATGCCAAAGTTTCAATATCGTCACTCCCAATACGATATATCGTTACAAACAAATCATAATACGATATATCGTATTTCGTCAACAAAATAGTAGAATGGCTAAGATATACCTGGTATTGTTAGCTTCCGCCTTCCCTATCATCTTCAGGAAATCTATGCGAGCACTATTCATCGCTACATGCTAGCGGTGGGTCCACTCCATTTTGTCCATGCGTTTCGACATACATTTCTGTTTGCATTTTCGATTACAGGAAAATATATCCGGAAGTTATATTCATTATGCATCGAATTTTAACTGCTTCAAGATCAGAAACGGATTGTTTCCATACTGCTGGATGAATCATAACACCAATGTACCATTTCGTTTTCAACCTCAACGACAGTAATGGATTTGGTTTCTCGGTGTTTTCCGTCACCACCCATATCCGTTCTAGCGCAAAGGCGGCACTACAGTGATTGATCGCCTGGACGACTTCTGGCGATGGCCCATTCGCGTTGAGGAAATGTGCCGAAGCGGAAATGGCAGCGCTGCAAAAATAGGTTCATTTATCTAAATATTCCTTGACAGGAATATTCCTCATAATGTATATTTAAGCCAACAGAAAGATGACTATCGTGATAAAGGAGATGAGATGATCCCGAGGAACTATCACGTAACGAGGTGAGCGACATGTCAGGGAAAAATCCGGATGTGGACATGACGACACTGAGTGCTTTGGCCGAACCGAATCGTAAGGAAATCGTAGAACTCTTGCGCAGCGGTCCCTTGACTGTTGGGGAAATCGCCAACAGGCTGGGACTGAGGCAGCCCCAAGCCTCGAAGCATTTGAAGGTGCTTAGCGACAGCGGGATCGTGGAAGTGCAGGCTGAAGCCAACCGTCGAATCTACAAGCTCCGGCCCGAACCCTTCCAAGCGCTGGATTCTTGGGTGCAGTCCTTCCGACGAGTGATGCAGGAAAGATTCGATAATCTGGATGACTACTTGAGGGAACTGCAGAACAAGGAAAAATCATAAACTCATTCACAATCATAAGGAGGAGTTGCAATGTCAAACAACGCGATGGTTTCGAGAGTAGAGAACGATCGGGTGCTGGTGCTGGAACGCATTTTCGATGCGCAGCGCGAGCTCGTGTTCAAGATGTTTAAGGAGCCGGAGCATCTGAAACGCTGGTGGGGGCCGAGAGGCTGGGAGGTTCCGGTCTGCACGATCGATTTCCGGCCGGGCGGCGTCTGGCACTACTGCATGAAGTGCGTCGATCAGAACCAGGGGGAATTTTTCGGCATGGAGTCTTGGGGCAAAGGGATTTATAAGGAGATTGTCGAGCCCGAGAAGATCGTCTACACCGATTATTTCTCGGATGCGGAAGGCAATTCGAATGACTCCTTGCCGTCGACTGAGATCACGATGGAATTCATCGATCTGGGCGACAAGACAAAGCTGATCAGCCGTTCCGAATACGTGTCGGCGGAAGCTCTCAAAACCGTCATGGACATGGGAATGCTCCAAGGCATCACCGAAACTTGGGACCGTCTGGAAGAGCGTCTGAACGAGGTCAAGTAAGGAAGAGTGAAAACGCTTGCTGCGATTGTTTTTTCCGTCATGATGCTTATGTCATTATCTAGCGCTGCGCTTGCTGCGGGGCCGGAAGTTCGCCCTGCTTGCGGCATGGGTCCATGGTGAGTAATTTTGAGGTAAAAATTTCAAGTTCAGGAAAGGGCACTTACTGTGCCCTTTCGAATTGTATGAAGCTATTTAGCGCTTTTTTGTTTCTTGCTCATCTTCTAAAAAAGCTTCTCTCTTTGTCTCCATCAGTGGATTCTTACTTATGATTAAAAGTCAAGCATAGCGTTGTATGCTTTCCATTTCCGGATCACCGTATTGCGGACCTCTCTTTCGCTCACTGTCCCTACTGGATCCCAACATTTAACAGAAGGGGTAATAAAATCTCAATATTCGCATTATAATTAACCGAAGAAAAAAAGTGAGGTGGTTACCATGAAAAAGTTTTGGGCTGTCGCATTTGCCGTCGTGATGGTTATGTCTGTTTCCGGCGTTGGATTTGCTGCCAGTGAACCTGCTAAAAGCGAACCAAATGGCTGTTGCAATCCAAGGGGAATTTGCTGCATACCATACTAGCTGCTGGGGAAATTGCCTCCTGACGGGGGCTTTTCTTATGCCCGCATATCGAAATTTTCGATTTTGTTAAAACGGAGTATGTTCATAATTGCTAATTGCTTGCTATCTTTCATGTTACGTTCAAAACTTCCCATACAAACCCAGTTTCGCGGCTGAACTTGGCCCTGTCCTTCATGGACAAGCGTCCGCATCCGTCTTGGATCAACCGCACTGACGTCCGTCAACTCCTTGGCTTGGAGTACATTCCCCTGCTTGTCCAGCGCAGCGAATCCGCTCCTAGGCAACGGGCAATACCGGCCAGATGCAATTACTCTTCCCTCCTGACATCATAGCTGCTTGCAGGCGGATGATAGCGCCTGGCCTCTTGACGAGTAAAATCGACTGCTTTCCTCTTTGCAAATTCTTGATTCGCTCATGCATTCCTAATCTTGCAGAATTCATCGTCTTGGATTTGTTAAATGATGATAGTGAAGCGAACATATGGTAATATGAGGTAATACCTTATTTTTGAGACTCCCACGGCTAAAGCCGCAAGCTGACACCCCCGGTATCAGTGGGATTCTTAGGTGGTAGTTGGAAGTGCATTTCTGCTATCCGTAGTTCCCCCAAGTTCAGGGCTGTCTCATCAGCCCGTCCCACGGCAGAGCATATAGCTCCGTAGGCTGGCAGACTGTTACCATCTGCCACAGGTTTGCTCTTACAAATGTTTTAGCCTCTTGTTCTTGACGACTTCATACATTTTACGCTCAAGAAGATTCGCTTGAGCAACCCCATATGTATGCTGTTTTCAAAGAGCGATGATTGTTTTAACGTCTTTTGCTTGACGGCTCAAAGAGCATATCCTGATTATACCAAATCAGGTTTGCCCTGCCCATCCCATGAAGGGATGTTCGGGTAAAGCCGTCTTTCATCCCACGATGAAAACCGTGGGCTTTCAGTCGGCAATTACTGTAAAGAGCGACCAATGGCTTATGAAAGACGCGAGAAACTAGAGTTTACAAGAATCGTATCTTAATTTGCAATGGAATATTGGTTATTGATCAATGATTCCCCTGAAAAAGGAGGTCATTTGTTTGTACTACTGGAGAAATCAATGGGGATATTTTTTGGGCCTGGTTCTGACATTATCTGTGTACTACACGGTTCAGGTCATCTGTTCTTATAAAGGCATTTTTGTGGACCGAAATATTGAGCTATTTTTTACGCTTATTGCAACCATTCTTTTGATTCGTCTAATAATTCCTAAAAAGAGATGATTTGCTTTGACATATTCGGCAGTTTGCTAAGGTTCTTTCCTGTTTGATAGCAATAGTATAAATTTTCAACTAGATACTCTCCTAGCACAGGCTCCTTTTTTGGTGAGAATTATCCAAGCGACTGGAGATAATTGCCGGGGGCAGTCTACCTCTACCGCCCCATTTTGTTTCCTTCTTGAACTGTTTATCGGCTGATCCAGCGCTTCCAAGTGCCTCCGTATCATACGCCCTACGTTTTTGCAAAGCCTGCCTGAACAATTTCCAAGGTTTTCTACGCGTTTCTCATCATTCGACCCTTTGGGACACACACGTATGGTTTTGCTACATTTCTTTTATGCGGCAACCTCGCGACAAATTGCTCGTATACATATGTGCCGTCTGCTTGTAATAACTGAGATACACTTTGAAAAGATGGTGGTGTTTTTTTGTCTTTCGATTCTATAGGATCTGCCTTGTGGTTTTTCTCATGTGTAGCCATGCTGTATATTGTATTTGCTCCAATTGGAACCTTGACAGAGGCTTTCATAAGGTACATTTCATCAGGGAAATTATTGATCCCGCTGCTGGCAGTAAATGAGCTTGTCTTGTTTCTCCTTTTTACCGCTTGTATTCACTATCTCGATACCCTGCTACCAGCAGTTGATCTTTCAACATTTGCAGAGTGTAATCTATCGATTATCGTTTTTGCGGGTTCTTATCTCATCCAAAAAGCGGGTGACTGGGTAAAGAAGAAAGATGAAACTAGGAAAAGTTAACTTTTCGTGTGGCTTGTAACCCCTTCAAATTCTTGCCCCATCCATATTTCCATTGGATCCATTTGTCGAATTCAAACGCTGTAAATATTGCTATAAAAGTTGTACGATTAAATAGCCCGTTGTAAGAATATCTTCTTATCCGTTGATGAAACGCCGTGTGCGATGGAAGTCGCCCGCACGGTGTAGGCTCGAACGAAAACCCTCACAAAGAGAAGGGGATAATTCGAGAATAGCGAACCAACAAATCGAGACCCTGAAGTGATAGATCCATTTCCTGATTGCACCATTTCAAACGATACAACAATCCCTTACTTCGATCGTTTTCGAGATCCTGATGGTGATTCTTTAACCTATACAGCAACTTCTTCAGATAAAAATATCCTTGCTGTAAGCGTTAGTCCTGGCGCTATCCACATGGAAAAAGTCAGTCCAGGAGTAGTTACTGTGACAGTTATTGCTAATGATGGAAAAGGTGGTACGGCGAGTGATTCGTTTACGGTCACTGTAAAGTAATCCACTTTATCTCGTATCGTAACTGTCAAGTTTGAAATAAATGGAGTGTCCGATGCTGACAATAGACTGACATAAATAAAAGTTCCATCAACAGCCCTCGGGTATTCCGAGGGCATTTTTTTTTGCAAGATAGCTCTTACTTCCTCTTTCCCAAATAACGATTATGCCTTGATACGCTTGATTTCCAAAAAAATCCTCCTTTCCATCGCAGGGAAGAAAAGGGAGGCTGGGTGGGCTGGGTTCAAATCTCTAACTCACCAGGGCTATTGGTGTCACAGTTTTTTTGGTTCTTTCTCTTTCAACGCGTGCTTTTGTTCATTATGGATGCCCTACATGCTTTTGCTATAAGTCAAGGTAAACATTCTGGCGCCAGAAATAGCGCCATTTTTAATCCTTTTCGTGATGCACCCATTTGGCCCGCCTAAACCTCCCTCCTCCTCACAATTTCTCTTTTGTTCAATGGTGATCCCCTTGGTTTTCAAAAAAGTCAGCCCAGCTGTTCAGTCTTTCCACCCAACCACACCATACCGTCATTTCCTTGTGGACGCTCAATTCTTCGGTATTCCGATAGATTGCACATCCCCCCTCAGTCGGCAGGTTGTCTGCCCTAATATCCGTGTTTAGCCAGTAGGCTGCGAAAGGGGTCTTCCAGACTCCTTGTCCACTTTTTTTAGCAGCATGGATCGGGATGGGGCCGCGGTACCTGGTCGGCCAACTGCGCGTTTCAAATTTCTTCTCACCGAGGGCGATCCATGTCGCCTGCGGCTGATGTACGGTAAAGGCTTTCACACCGTTCTGACCAGAATCTCTTCTCGGGCAGTGTACCTGTAATGATCCTTGAAAATCGCCAGCAAAGAGCTTCTACGCTACCGCCAATACGTCTTCACCCATTGCATAGCTCTCATCCCACACTGGTGACCTTCCTGAACGCTGGTTTTACGTCCATTTTCGTTACATGACAACTCTCGTCCAATCAAAAGGGAAATTCTGTTAGTACACTACCTTAGATCGTCATAAGGAGGTATTTTCACTTGAAAAAGAAAAAAGCGAAGACCAAAGGAGTCAAGAAAGTAAATGGTCGCTTGGTGCACTATCCTGCTCAAATAACCGGTTGTTTTCGGTGTTGCGGGCGCGGTTGGTGCGGTTGGTGTTGCCCAGAGCAAATCATGTGACCTTGCCAGAATGACTTTTCATTTTGTACGTAAGCCTCCGCTAGGGGGCTTTCTTAATTACCGACGTGTTAAGTGCAATAGGTCTACTCGTATGTTAAAATTTTCAAAAAAGGAATTGGGTGTGCTTAATGAAAAAGAACCCGCTTTGGTTTAACATCATTTCAATAATTGTCATTCTAATTACCATAGCTTCCCTTATTACAAGTTCTCCTTTCTTGCGAATATTCTCTATGCTGGGTCTAGCTGTTATCATGGCTTCTTTAGGGACATTTGAGCTGACCAAAAACCGTAAAATAGCAGTTTTGCTTTTTACTGTGGCCACGTTACAAGTTCTTGCGACGATTGACTCGGTTTTTGTCTTAGTTACAAAATAACTATTAAATAAACTCTTCACTTTCATTTCTGCTATCCATCTTGGTTCAATCCCTGCAAGGAATGTTATAGAGGTAGGACACTGATGATATATGCCGCTCACTTTGTTGCGGGATGTTGCCTAGGCAATAATGCAGATTACAGGGTCGTCGAATGCAATCACTGCGGGTATCTATACATCCAAAACTTTGAACACTGTCTATTGCTTTTATAACACGCATGATCTCAACCCAAAATTTCACTAACTATTTAATGCCTCTGATACGTTTGCGTGATTTACCCCATGCCGAGTTTAGGCTGCGCACGTAGAGAATGGACTTTCAAGATATTGAAGAAAATATTAGAGAAACAGTTTTACGAAGCGGGGCTGGGTGGGCTGGGTTCAAATCTCTAACTCACCAAGTCGAACGAGTTTGACAACTGCTTGAGATCGACCTTTGACACCTAATTTTTGCATGACATTCGTGATGTGTTTTGAAACACACCATCTATAACCATCTAATCGCTTCATGAATATACTGCATGTTTTCGTGGAAACCCCAACCGATTCCTTCCGTTTTTTCAACGACAGCTGAGATTCTCTCCTCAAACTCCTCAAATAAATCGTAGCCGTCTTCTTCATTTACCATTTCGATAACCGATGCAAACATCTTCAAAATGCTTTCATAAAACCGAGCATCAATATCACCATACGCATTGGTAAACTCCACACCCATTTCAACGTAAACGAGCTTTAATTCCAATGTATGTTTTCGATTTTGGGTGATCTTTTCGAATTCATCAATTGTCTTTTTTGCATCTACTAACCTCAGTTTTCCGAACCCTCGGTCGGGAAAGAACTCATCCTTCACCTTTTTCTCATAGACAGGAAACAATGCTTCTATTGCTTCCTCTCCAATCAACTTTACAGTTAGAAATTGCTCGACAAGTTTGCTTGTCTTAAAGGTATCAACAAGCAATTGAATAAGATCTGGCTGTGAGAGGGATAACAAATGTTTTTTCAGCTTTGCCGTTGTGAGCCTGATGGGTTTCTTTGTTTTCTCAACTGCCCTTGGCTCTTTTGGATTGAGTTGCTTTTCATTCTGCAGTAGTTGATCATTTACTCCTGCAAGGTCAAAATGTTCGGGATCAAACCCTTTTTTCAACCAAGCCACCGTATCTTTATATTCAGGATGTGACTTCGTTGCTAAAATTTCGAGAATCCTTTGATGCCCCATGACACCACCACAATCCTCTGGCGGACAATGGCGTTCACCGTCCAAGCATACAGGATACTGCTTCTCAAGCTGGTCAGGCAAGATTTCTTCCAAAATTAATTCGTGTCCCCAATCATCGCCAAAGTCGTAGACATATAGCACCTGCTGAGCTTTTCTGGTGATATGCTCACCTATTTTTTCCCTCCGCGCATTCAGCTCTGGTCTGCTTTCAGTTGGAAATGTCGGGTCTGGACGGGTAATCGTGTAAGACCCAAAATCAAACAAATAGAGATGATATTCCTCCCATCCCATGACGATCTGCAGAGTTTTATGAAATTGGTGAAAAGTAATCGAGCTTTTCACTTGGAATCGTCTCCAAATTGTCGGGTGAATATTTTTTAATGCCACTTTAAATTGATAGATCATCGGCTTACTCCTTGCTAAAAATAGTACGGTTTATTGACCATTCTACCTCTAAAATAGCTCATAGCAACAGTCTCCATTACACTTAGATAAATACAGCTAGTCTCGTTACCATAAATATCTTTTACGAAAAGGTCAGCACTTGTGTAAAACTGTATACAAAACTTTTATGTCTCTTCAGCCACATCACAGCATGAAAAATAAAAAAACCCTCCCTTTCGACCATGGGAAGAAAAGGGAGGCTGGGTGGACTGGGTTCAAATCTCTAGTTCACCAAGTCGAACGAGTTCGACTACTGCCTGAGATCGACCTTTGACACCTAATTTCTGCATAACATTGCTAATGTGATTGCGTACGGTTTTTTCACTGATGAAGAGTTGTCCGGCAATCTCTTTTGTTGTCTTATCCTGGACCAAGAGTTCAAATACTTCTCTTTCTCGATTTGTCAACAACGGCTTGGTTTGGTCGCTCCCCTTCAATAGTAAAATAGACGAATCCCGTCGTGTCTAAACGCGGTTTAAGGTATCGTTAGAAATCTTAAAGAATCCTTTAGTATCAAGGCTTCATCGAAGGTCTCCGAACGATGTTTCGTCTTTCATCTCAAATGCTATTAACAAATCTCGGTATGTTTAACATCAAAAATAGCATCAAAATTGACAACAAAAAAAGCAGGAACTTTTCATTCCTGCTCGTCTCCGCTTTGTCCTTTGAACCAGTTTAAAAAACTTTCTCTTGGTATTTTTATCAGCTTTCCTACCCTGACGACATGAAACTGACCTGAATTAGCCAAATCATATGCTTGATTCTTACTTATTCCAAGATACTGCTGAATGTGGCGTACCTCCATTACCTCTGGCAAGTCATTCACGCCGATTGCATTAGCCATAAGATCACCTCACAGTAATACCTATTCCGTTTTTCTTTTGTCCTATTCTGCTTAGTCACCTTTTGTATCGCCTTCTCCTTCATCTCTCTTCACAACCTGTATATCCAACGCCAGGGCGAGCTTATAAAATGCCTTCCACTTGATCTTGTAGTAGGTACATTCACTTACTGGCGGATTGAATCGTTGATTGTATATGTTGTAATCCGTCAAATACTCGCTGTCCTGGCTCATGTACCGCTCCTCAATCAGAAACCTTTCCATCCGCGGCAGCCGCTTCACGGCACGCTCCACCCGTTCACACTAAGCTCTCCGTTTCTCTTGCTCATCAACATTGTAGACAGCAATTCCGGCGGTCTGGTCGCTGGTCTTGTTCGTTCATCCTCCTTCTCGGGTTCTTCGCTGGGCAGTTCATCTTGTTGTTGATCAGCAGCGACTGCAACCTCATCTAGGCTCAATTGGTCGCTATTAACATTCACAGTCCCATCAGAGTTAACGCTGTATTCCAAGCCCTCATGTTGATCTTCGTAGAACTCTTCAATGCTCATTTGCGACGGCTGCACAGACAGTTTCACATTCCGACCTGCATACTTGTAAAGCTGCTGTGCCTTATCCTCTGAATCACCTTTGATTGCAAACTTCATTACGGTTTTCTTACTGTCACGCTGAATATTCATAAACTCAGCCGTGACTTCGCCAGCCGTGCAACCTTCGATATTGAAAACGATGATCCTGCCAGACAAGACGAACAGATCGTTTTCAGCTTTACCATCCTCATTGCCCTTGATTTCGAACTTGAGCACTTCTTTTTTGTCATCTTTCTGCATCATTTTGAAAAATACGTTCAACTCGGTTTTCATAGAATATTCGCTCCTTTTTTGTTTGGATGTAGTCTGGGGCTATTCTCCACCTAATCCAGCCGTTATGTAGAAAGCTTCGACTCAATGCAACGCTCAATCCGTAAAATGTCCTGACAAAGCTCTGAAAGGGTCTGAGCGGTTGACTCCATAACTTTCATATTGACCAGATGCTTCACTGCTTGTCCCACACCTGAGAAATAGCCATGGACTTTGTAAAGCGGCCTGCCGAGATTGTCCTCTTTGCCGCTGTATTCCTTGATAATGAACTGCAGCCCGTCAGATTCCAGGTACAGGTTTTCTTCTATCTGGACCTTCATTTTGCCACCTTCTTCCGCTTTTTCTTCTCCGGCGGGTTGAGGATCGTGTTCAGAACCTCAGCCTGGTAATCCAGTACGTTCATGTCCTGCCAGACTGGGGAGTTTTGCATGATGTACAGATGGCGGGCAATCTGGGCCAGGACAAAAGCGTCGTTTACGTTATCACTTGGATGACAGAAGGTATACAGTTCTCGAACGGCGGTCTTTACCGCATCTTTCTTCTCCTTGCCCTGCAAGCGCCGCTTCTTTCCTGATTCCTCTATCCAGCCAGAAACGCCGACAAACTTCTTCACCTGATCTGGTGCCGGTTCATAATACTTTATCCCACGAGCTTCAAGCATCATCCGCATGCCCCAGCCGATCCCACCAAGCTGTATGGCCTGCTGGGAGGCGAAACCGAAGCCTTCAATGCAACCCGGTCTCCCGGCTGAACATGGTCCTTTACTTCATGGATGAACGTCCGCATCCGTTTCGGGTCGACCGCTCCTACGCCGGTCAGTTCATTCGCCCGCAGTACATTCCCCTGCTTGTCCAGCGCGACGAATCCAGTCTTGGTCGAAGGGTCAATGCCGACGAATCGAAATTACTTTTTCCCTCCTGCCATGATGTCTGCTCGAAGCCGGATGCACAACTCACTCCCGAAATACTTTGTAAACTGTTTTTTACATAAATTTCAATTAATGGTATATTATATTCATAACACTTAGACTGGGGGTGATACATATGAAAAAGTTACTTGCTGTTGTTTTTACTGTGATGATTGTAGCTTCTGTTCCGGTTGCTGCTTCCGCGTGGGACCCGTGGTGCCCTCCGTGGATTGCTATTTGCCCTTAATAATTGCTCTTTTCATAGTGAACGAGGGCGATCATGCTCTCGTTTTCTTACTTTCTCTTATGGTAAATGGCGGTGCCCTTCACCTTTAGATACACCAGTGCTATAGCGTGAGGAGCTGACTTTATACCCCGGTGATCATCATCGGAATATATCGGGTTTACTGGACCGTTGGTCTCCCTCATGTCGTATGCAAGTCCTACATAACCGCCACATACATGTTCGAAACTCAGGAAAATTCCCTCTTCGGGAGCTCCCTCCACCAACACGCCCATGCCAAACCAAGTTGTTGAGAATTCTGGTATCGGATACCATTCGTTGTCTTGCCAGTATATTGGGTCGTGTGAATCAACCACCCACCCAAACGCCTCCGCCACTTTCACATCAAGCTCACGTCCTGCTTGCACTATTGCCCACCTCCAGCAGCTCCGGGTTTTCATACACGTTGCCGATTATTTCAAAATTGCATACCTTCGATGATGTATTGTTGCAAAGGGAACGTCAGCTGTCTGGTCAAAACAAAGTCTGTCTTTATGACCTTCACCCCGTACATCGCTCCACTGTCTATCCAGATCACCTGATAAAAGACCCCATCCTCCTTACCAACATCCCCCTCATAAATCTCCTTGCCGTTCTTGTCGCGTAGGCCGGTGAATTGCCGTAAGCTGCAATGTTCAAAAGGGCAGTCAGCATTGGGAATCCCGTTTCTCATCAATTCAAAAGCTTCTGCATCGGTCAGGCCTGTACAATCGTAGAAGCAAACGTACCTTTCCGGAAAGTTGATTTCGATTACATCAACCATTACTTTCTCATCATGCAACCACGCCTGGTATTTGATCTCACGTCCTTGCATCCCGTTCCCCTCTTGTCATCGACAACATTACCACGCCTGGCTGCAGCCACTGTTCTCCCGCCAGCACATGAGTTACCGTTCGCGTTTCTACCGCGCCTGTATATTCCCTTACCTGCGAATCATATTCGCGCAGCACCAGCACGTCACCCGGCTGATAGTTCCGATCATTCAGCCGCAGCTCGGCGGTTTTGATGCCTGCTCGGACATCGCGGAAATGCTCGGGAAATATTTTCAGGTCGTAGATCATGCCGTTTCCTCCTTAGCACAAACGTGCTTTTTTTGTTATTGATGTAACCTTATTTTATGGAATCCGTAGTTTAGAGAGAGCTTATCTTGCGTGAATCTCAGCTCCTTACTAATCCAAGGAAGAGGATATCTATGAAAAAATGGTACTTAAACTCAAAATTCGTATTCATTCTGTGTTTACTTACACCTCCAATTGGATATCTACATATTTTTTTAAATCGCCATAAGTGGGAAAGAAATGAAATGATAAACCATCTTACTCTTGCTACTTTTGCAGCTTCTTTTTGGGTTTTAAAATTTATTTCTAGAGAAGTTCAGTTAGTTGCTCTTATTTTAACTATTATTTTTTTCTTACTTAGTTCGAAGAAATGATTAATGCTTTTTTCTCTCGTAATGAAATGTTAAGCTAGTCGTTGCCTTGCCTTGTCCGCGATCATCATGGCGAAGTTGGCAACATCGGAAGCCTCACGAATAATGTTTTCCAGATCAAGCCCTGACTCGCTATTGTGGCCAGCTTCCATTGCGCTACTAAGCTCCTCGACTTCTTCGACTAGCCTGTTCCTCAGCCAGAAGATGCCACAATTATCCCAGCCGCCTTTATGATCGTTCTCTTTCAGTTTCGATTCCATTTGTTCAGCGAACCATTGCACTTGTTCTCTCATGCTTCACCCACCTCATCACACAAGGTATAGTGCTCGAAAAAATCATCTGCATCATCGAACTCCTCTAAGCATTTCGGGCAAATGTGCATCAGATTTCCCTACTCCTTTACAAATCGATTGGGTTTGTTAACTTGCCCGCATAAGCTCAGGATTTTCATATTTATTGCCAATGACCGTAATGTAAGGCAATTCACGATGCAACAACCAACTCCCGCAGCATAATTCCATTGTTTCGTTGTAACCAACTTCGTACACGCCATCAATTTCGATACTTCCTTCAAAAGCATGACCTCGGATTTCAACAAGATCACCTTCATAAATCTTCTTGCCGTTCTTGTCGCAGAGGCCAGTGAATTGCATGACAACAATGTCTGAATGGACATCAAGGTCAGTCCAATTTGCGTCTGCGACACAAATGCCGTTCACATTCTTGCATCCTGCCCAGTCAGAGAACATGCCGCTTTGATGGATAGCAAAACCACCAACCCAGCACTTTTCTTTTTTGTCCTATGCTCGGAACTTAATTTCCCTCATGCCGACACCCTCCCATTTAACAAATCGTGTGTTCTGCTACCACTTACCAAACCCGATATAAAATGTTATTATTTAGCACATATCACTGTATTTTAAAGTTACATCACGTCATTGGAGGGAAAATATTAGATATGAACTTGCAACTTCTAAACACTTTACTGCCAATTGTTTTTTTGTTATATCAAATTTTGATTGATTTCGTTGATTTATTCCCTTTTAACGATATTCATGCTAGAGATAAACGATTAAGAAAATATGAGGTCTTTGGAAATTACCCTCCTCTTTTAGTCATTTCGTTTTGCTATTTCTACAATAGTGCTCCTTCAATTTGGATTGGATTTGTATTAACAGGGATAATTTTCATTATGCATCTGTTTTCGTGGTGGATTCCTTATCTATTCGGGTTTCCAAATGTTACCATGGATTACGTTAAATACTTCAACAGAACATATAAATTTTTACCTCCGATTAAGGATCATATCATTCCTGACGCAGAGCATGTTGGGATCGGAGTTTTCTTAGTGATCATAATATTTTTTCAAATAAAATATCTCACAGTTTTTTAACATGCTTACCGTTGTGCTAAGTGACTGTCTTTAGTGCGGCCTTACAAATCGCCCCGCAAATGCCCTTGTGGAACGCAATCTCTTCTCTTGGGTGTTCAAGGTGCACTACGCTTGTTCTGATATGGACTCGATCAATTTGACCGTCATTCGAATCGATCTGAACATACCAGCAGCCGTTCCTCAACTTCTCTATCAGCATCCACGCATCGACTATGTTTTGGAGTGGGTTCCAGTCAGTGATTTCGAGGCAAAATTGCTTCTCAGGTTGATAAAACCACTGCGGCTTACCTGATACTTCTGACTCGACCATTTCCCACCCCATCACCTTCGTTGCCAGTGTTTCGATTAT
>NZ_JAUMSJ010000024.1:0-72729 GCF_037834415.1 Brevibacillus borstelensis
CTCTCTTTTTCCCGGAAAAAGCTATCGAATAAACTCCACGTGATAGCCTTTTTGCTTCAATTGATCAATCACCATATTCTCGACCACAAAATGCCCGGCGCCAATGACGACAAAGACAGTCGATTTCCCTTCCTTTTCAAGCAAGGCAGCCAGCTTTGCGGCCATGTTCTTGTCCCGTTCCCCGAACAACCCCTTCGCAAGGGCACTCTCCATCATTTGCGGGGAGGAAGTAAATGATTTCGTAAAGCCGTTCAGATCGCCTTTTGCCCATAGCTGCTGCCACTCGATAAGCTGTTTCGCCGTGTTCTGTGTGGCGCCAGCCGAATTCAAAACCGAGTCCAGCAGTTCATTCAATTCTTTTTCCTGCAGGTCCAACGGTGCGTTGTTGAAAAGATCGGCTTGCAGCTTTATGCCTTCCAACTCGTGTATCGGTTTCCCGGCAAGGAGCGCGCTTTGCAGGAAGTACATGTCGACCCCCAAAGCCGAAGACTGAGGCTGCTCGCTTGGCGAGACTGTGGTGGAATTCAGGGACAAGCCGGTGGATACGGCCCAAAGCTTGTAGGTGTCGAAGGCATCCCGGGGAAGTTTCAACTTGTCGGTAACCTTCTGCAGCTTCTCATACGTCGCTGTGGATACGTGATCCTTCAGTGTTGTGCCGTCGGTGTACATCATGGATTGCTTAAAGTAATCCAACGCCTCTTTATCGTCAGAGAGGAGATTCAGCTCCACCCAAAGGGTATCGGATGCTGCGAACGCGTCCCTGATGTTTTTTTGCATCGGGTACATATCCGGTGTGCCATAGTGAATCGAGCCGAGCAGGTAAAGGGTGCTGCCCCCCTTGGTGGCCTTCCAGAGCAGCCCTTTTGCCCCTCCCTGGGCGGTATCGTATGTATAGGTTACAAGCCTGCTTGCAAAGACGGCGGCTTGCTCGACAGTGCAAGGCTTGTTCAGTCCCAGGCTGCCAATGGTTCCACTCACGATGCCTTTCTTTTGCAAATAATCAATCGGAGCAAGCTTGCCGATTTCGAAAGCTTCTGGCAGCTCGTACTGTGTGAGGACGCCGTACAGCGAGTTCAGGACTATTTCTCTTGTTATTGTATCTTTTGCTTTCGGGGCGCTGAAATTAGTCTTCTTGCTGAAGCCCAGCTTATCCAGCTTCGCTGCCGTGTTGATCAGCAAAGCTTGAAATTTGTCAGTGGTAATCGGCTGCTGAAAGGCTACGTCTTGATACCAGGCAAGCGGATAAATTCCGTATTTTTCGCCTTCGTGAAGTGTCTGGACGGCCCAGGGGCTGATTGCAGGAGCTGCGGCAGGCGCTTCATTCGCCTGTACGGTCAATACGCTTCCGAGTATCGCGGTTATGCCGAGCAAGCCACTGGCTAGAAGGCGTTGTAGTTTACTCCATTTACTGAGTCTCATGTAATGTTCTCCCTTACAAAGAAATTATACCCCAATATATTATGATGAAGATGGTGTATTATTTACACTATTCATAGATGTAATAAACACTTTTACGAAAACAAAACCTTGCGCTGAGTCTATCGCTGATCACTCCGAGTTAATCCTGAACGGTACGAGGGAAAGCCATACGTTACTATGACGTACTTGGTGCAGATTACATGGCGGCCTGCCAGCAATCTGGAAGGGCGGCTACGCAACCGATCCGAATTATCCCGAAAAGCTGATCAGCCTGATAGAAAATTCGAGTTATACAATACGATGTTGTCAACAAGTCGGGGGATAAAATTGTGGATTTAAAAGAAACTTTGAAGCTTGATGACTGGGAGCAAGTAAAATTGAAGGCAATCGATAGCCTTACTACAAAATGATTATTGAATAATCCTGACAGTTGGAAAAAGCAATTAGCCGACGATCCGGCAGGCATACTGAAGCAAATCACCTTGGCTTATGTTTACGATGTTAAACCGGATAACAGAAAAACAATAGCCAATGCCCTCCAGCGAATATTGCAAGAGGGCATTCCTATTATGGGCTTCAGTTTTCCAAAAGCGTTATAAGGACCAATAGATCCATAATGACATAAAGTGTTAGTGCGGCAAGAACTATTCCTTTAATTTGTTTAGTTTCTTTATAGTCCATTGTAAAAAAGGTAGCAGAGACCATCCATATTATACTTACCAAGAGGACTCCGAGAAAGGGGGAAAGTGGTAAATGGGAAATTAGCAGAATGGCAAGAAAGCCAAATACGTTATGAATGATAAAGCGGGTTGCTATCAAGTACCGTCACCCCCTTTCTATGTATGAAGGGTAGAACGGAGTGTTCTACCCATTTAACCGAAATTATTAAGCAGAGTACACGTTAGGAACACCCGGAACCCCTACATGAAAGGTATCAATATAAACTCCATTTCCTTTGTCAATCTTGGTGACGACGTAAAGACTTAGTACTCCAGAACCAACGATGATTGAAGCTACCCAACCCGGAACCCCTAAACCTACAAGGATCCCTGCCGTTATGGTGCCAGCTCCACCAATTCCCATTGCTTCAGCTCGAATGTCTTGACATAACTCATGAGAGAGATAAAAGCGGTGTCCCCACCAGAAAAGTTCGTAATCCCAGTATGCATTAGTATCAATTGAATTGGCAACCACCTTTTGGTTAATTGATACTTTTTTACCATTTGCTATCAAGTTGCTTTTGTTCTTTTTAATCAAAGCATTTGTTTGATTAATGGCTGCTACTGCTTGAGAATACTCATGTGAAGACAAATGTTTTTTTGCGTCACTTGTTAAGAAGAAACGCATAGTGTTGGCGTCTAATTTGACAAAAGGGTCAACTTTTTTCACGAATGCGTTATCCTGTTGATCGTTAACGGTAACTTGACTTAAGGATGATGCGGCAAAGCCATGGGTTGGTACTGAGGTGAGCAGAAAAGCAGAGCATAAAGAGAGAACTGCAAGTTTTCCAATTGTTTTTTTCATAGTAAAGCTCCTTTCTAATATTATGGGATTAATGTAATATATTAACTTTATAAAAAATACATTTTTTACATGAAATGTATAAAATGGGACATAGAATGCTAATAGAATGTGTAAAGTGTACAAAGCCAAAAAATGCTCTAGCAGAGATAAAATTAATCTGTATTTTCACGGCCACGGTAACTCGGTGAAGTTAGTTGGAACAACTTGGGAACCTGCATTTAGGTAGTAAAGAAGCGGACAGACGAAAAATGCGAAGAATCAAATTTGAAACGATGTGGACAGAATAACCATAGATTGGACTACAGTTTCAGAGAATGAAAGCAAGGGAAATGTGGTAATTGTGGGGTTATCACCAGGAGAAGAAAAGCAGTTTCAGTTGAAAAAGCCCCTCATTTTTACAACTCCAAGGACGAGGATAGAGTGATTGCTACAGTTTATAGCGACATCTATCCAAATACGCAAGTTTATGCTACTCCTTTTCTGGAAAAGGGTTAAACGTAACCCATCGTATTGATCGGAGACAACGGAAAAGAATCGAAAAAATAAGTTTTAGAGAGTTTATTCATGTCTACATTTATAGCGTTTTGGAAAAGAATAGGTGGAGCGAGCAATGTAGAAGACTCATGGAAATCATGCATCCTTTTTTTTTCAAAAAAGCTACCGAATAAACTCCACGTAATAGCCTTCTTGTTTCAATTGATCAATTACCATGTTCTCAAAAACAAAATGCCGGCGCCAATGACGATCAAAGGCGGTGGATTTCCCTCCCTGTTCAAGAAATGCAGCCAGTTTTTGGCCATGTTCGTGTCCCGTTCTCCGAACAACGTCACTCTCCATTATTTGCTGGGAGGCAGTAAACGATTTCGTAAAGCCGCCCAGATCCCCTTTTGCCCACAGTCGCAGCCGTTTGTTAAACTCTTTAGCCGTATCGGGTACTAAACGGTAATAAAAGCCAATGCGAAGGTTGCGTAGCGGAAAAACTTATAAAATAACAATCCGAGGCCCCCTAGTACTTCGCCAAGACCGATTATGATCTGAAACCAATAAGGAAATCCATATTGTTGAAAAGCGAGTGTAATTTCTGGATTTCCATTTAATTTAAAGAAACCAATGAAAAGAAAATAAAAACAGGTTACAGATAACAGAGTCCATTTTGCAATACGAAGCCATTTTTTCATACTGAATCCCCCATTCATTCCCTAGATGGACCTAAGTATAACTCCCAAGGTATGACATCTAATGTCATATATGCGAAGCAAAAGTCCGAGGAGATGGACTCGTCTTTTCCTATTGCTGGAAAGCTTGCTTTTTTTGTCCCGTCCATCCTTTGTACGCTGGCAAAAACAGAGAAAGGAGGCAAAGGCATGTCCATCCATCCTCTGCGGCTGGTTGCCATCCTGCTCTTGGCTGCTTGCGTGGCGGCGGGAGCATATCACTTTTTGCAGCCGCAAACCTTTGTCTTTGTCAAGCTGAGGGGAAATGTGGCGAAGGAGAGCGGAGAAAAGCTGACTGCATCCGATCTTGAGCGCGGCGAGATTCAGGTGGGCGGCCTTGCCCGGGAGCAGTCTGCGGAGGCTTTCGGCTTGATCCCGTGGGAGGAGGCTCCGCGTTATCTGAACCGTCCTTTGTCTCGCAGGGTAGAAGGAGGAAGACCGCTTTTGCCGGGAGACGTAGAGCAGGCGGGGGAAGCTGCGAAAGGGCGTGAGCTGGAGCGGTCGATGACGGGCATCAGCATTCCGGTCAACAATGTCACGGGCATTAATCCGCATGTAGCGATTGGCGAGCGGGTGCACGTGTACGCATCGTTTGAAGACGACAGCGGCGCGCATACCGGACTGCTCCTGCGCAACATGCCGGTGATCGGGGTACAGAGAGAGATGGACGGCGACATTCCCAGACTGGAGGCGGTCACGCTTTCGCTGCAACTGAGGGAAGCCGTTTTGCTTACCCATGCCCTTCATTACGGAAAGATCCGCTTGGGGAAAGCGTCTCTGCTGGAGGAAGAAAACAGTGCGGGAGTCGGTGATGCGAGCTTTGCGGCGGCTCTGATGAAAACGAAAAAACGGTGGGGAGAGGAGGAGCAGTAAGTGAAAAAGCGATTGCTGATCGTGGATGATGATCCCGCTGTCGGCACAGCCTTGCAAACACAGACGGCCGGAAGCCGGTGGCTGGAGGTGTGCGGACAAACGACAGGGGTAGAAGAGACGTGGCGGGCCCTTCATGAAAGGAAACCGGATATCGTGCTGCTCGGGGGAGTGCAGGAAGCGGAAAGAGGCGTTTTGTGCCAACAGTTCAGACTTGCTTTTCCGCACCTGTTGTTCATTGCCGCTTGCAGGGAACAGGAGCTGATGTGGGAGCCGTTTTTGCGCAACCTGGGCATGTGGGTGATCGCCAAGCCGATCCACCCTGGTCAATTGGAGGTGCTGGCGATGCAGCTTTCCTCCATACCAGCCATGCCCGCGATGCAGGCCATGCCGACAGGGAGTGCGGCGATGGGAGGAATGAGCGGGACGGGAACAGGTCTGACCGGCATCAGAACGACAAGCAACGGTATGGGCGGAGCGGCTTTTCCGGGCGTGGAAGCAGGTATGCAGGCGGCTGGATTTTCTGGAGTCGCGGAGGCCAAGCCCCACCACCCCTATGTTGCAGGAAGCGGCCAACAGGCAAAAAAACGGCTCATTACCGTATACGGTCCAAAAGGGGGCGTCGGAAAAACCTTTCTTTCCCGCGAGCTCGCTATCTATTTTGCACAACGGAAGCTTGGCGGAAATCCTCTGAAGGTTCTGGCTGTCGACTTCAATTTGGACCTGGGAACCTTTGCGACTGCATTGAATTTGCCGCGTACTCCCAATCTGTATTCGTGGGTCCAGGATATCGACGAACGGCTGCATGACTGGATTCGCTCCCAAGGCCGGGAACCGGGTGATTTGAGCCAGGAGGAGTGGCAGGTCCAGATCGGTAGTGTACAGCTTTCGCCGCAGGAAGTGGACAGGCATATCGTTGTCCACGAGGCAAGCGGCTTGCATGTTTTGACCTCTCCGCGCGATATCCGGCACAGCTTTGAGATCAAAGACTACCATCTGTATTTGATCCTGGATGCGCTCAAGAACAGCCACTATGATGTCATCCTGATCGATACGGCTCCAGATACGACGGATGCAACGATCCAGGCGCTGTTTTTTGCCGAGCAGGTCGTGATGGTCGGGAATCCCGTAGTTGATTCTATTGAAAATATTCAACGTATATTAAAACTCTTGCGGGAGGCGGATTATCCGGAAGAACGCATTTCTCTGTGCATGAACCGTTTGCAGCGAAAAGAGATGTTTACCCTCGATGAGATACGCGCCTATTTTCAACTCCATCCCAGCAAAAAGATATTTCCAATCCCCGATGACCAGGAAGTGAAAAAATCGATCAACACGGGCAATCCTGTCATGCTGCATCCGGGAAAGCTGGCGGCCAAGGATGCCATTGAAGCGCTGGGCAAAGCCCTTTTGCCTCTGGAAGAAGAGGCCGACGGTTCGGGAAAAAAGAAGGAGAAGGAACGCGCCTCCCTGTGGAAGTGGTTGAGGAGATAGGAAGGAGGAAGAGAGCGGGATGAACTTTGACAAAAAGACTCTGCTCGGAATTCAGGCTGTCACCCGTGAACGCCTTGATCTGCGAACACAGGCAAAGGAATCGGCTCGTGAATCGCAAACGCTGCAGGAGAGAATGCAGATGAAGCAGCATGCTCCTGTAGATAGAAGGCTGACTTTCGAGGCAGAGGCAGCCATTCGAACGCAGATTGTGGAGAAGCACGGTAAACGTTTGTGGGAGGAAAAAGGACAAGCAGCCTATCTGCAAGAGCTGTCACGTGATATTCGCCTCCTTTTGGAAACGGGAACTCCGCTCGCTTCGGTTCAAATTGAGGCCGAGGTAGAGCGGCTGATCCGCTCCTTGACTGGCTGGGGGCCGCTTGATCCGCTGCTGGAGGACCCCGATATTACGGAGATCATGTTTCATCGCTACGATCACCTCGTCGTCGAGCGAAAGAGTACGGGGCGTCTGGAAGTGCCGGACATACCGGTATTCCGCGATGAAGAGGAGATGCTGCGCCTGCTGGAGCAGATTGCCGCCACCATGGGCCGCGAGTTTAACGAGACGAAGGCGGAGCTGAATACCCAACTGCCGGATGGCTCCAGGGTAGCGGCGACTCATCGCTCCATTTCTCCGGATGGCCACATGCTGACGATTCGAAAACACCGCGATTTGCTGACAGAGGCGGACTATCTCGCCTACGGATCGATCTGCGAGCCGATGCTTGCGTTTTTAAAGTGGGCGATCGGTCTCTCTCGCGCTTCCGGGATCGTCAGCGGGGGCACCGGTTCGGGGAAAACGCACTTGCTCAACCTGATTTCGCAGTATGTCCCGCATCACCTCAGCATTATCACGATCGAAGATGTGCTGGAAATGAAGCTGCAGCATCCGTTTGTCCGGCGTTTTTTGGCCAAACCCGCCAACTATGAGGGCAAGGGGGGATTTTCTATAAAAGATTGCGTTCGGCTTTCCCTTAGAAAACGGCCCGATGTCATCATCGTCGGGGAGACGCGGGGAGGAGAAATCGTGGATATGCTGTGGGCGATGAACACGGACCATCCGGGCAGCTGGAGTACCGCTCACGCCAACTCTCCGCGGGCCTTGATCGACTCGACTTTGCCGATTTTGTTCGCCAAGGCGGAGGAGTCGTACAATACGGCGGAAAGAAATCTGATGATCGGGTCGGCGCTGGACCTGATCGTTCAGGTGAAGCGATTTGAAGAAGACGGGAGCCGCAAAGTGGTGGCGATTACCGAGGTGATTGGCACCGGCCAGTCACATGAGGAACGCATCCGCCAAGCCTGCAACGTGAGACAAATCCAGCCTGACCGCGTTTACTTGCAGGATATTTACGTATACGAGCCTGCGGGAGTCAAGAACGGCCGGGTGGTAGGCGAGTACAGATGGACTGGATATAAACCGGAAAAACTCGTGAGGTGTTGGGCGGAAAAAGGGCTTCAGCGGGAAGAGTGGGAGCGAGTGTTCTTTTCGACTCCGATTCCGATGTAGGGGGTAGTTGGGGCATGGCTATGGGAAGCGTATTGATCGCGGCAGGGCTGGGAGCAGGGATTGTCCTGGTCGGTGTGCCGCGTTCTTTTTTTTACCTGGGGCATAAGGAAAAACACGAGATTGTCCACCAGCTGCAGCGGGACCGGCAGACGATCTGGGACAGGCTGGACGTCAGGCTGCGGCAATCCGGCTCGGGAATTGGCGTCAATCATTATGTTGGACTTGCTTTTTTGCTCGGTCTTGCTTCGTTCGGTGTGACACAGAAACTCCTGCAGTCATGGATTCTGGCGTTGCCCGCTTTGCTTGCCGGCGTGCTTTTCGCGGAGCGCATCGTAAGTATTCTGGGGGCAAGGAGAAAAGAGCGGTTCGAGGCAGACAACGTGAAGGCCATTCGCCTGATGGCCAGTTCCCTGCGGACTTCGCCCTCTTATCTGCACGCATTTGAGCAGGTGGCAGCAAGCGCCTACCTGGATAAATGCGTGACTGCGGAATACAGCAGGATCGTAGAGCTGTTGCGCGCTCAGGTGCCGCTGGAGCGGGTCATGAACGAGTTTTACGAGCGAACCGGTTCGGCTGACGTCCGCTACCTGGCGACGATTGTGCACATCCAGCGGGAAATGGGCGGCGACATGGCCAAAACGCTTGATCTTGCTTCGTCGGCCATACTCCGGAGGAAGCAGTCGCTGCGACGGCAGCGAGCTGCCATGGCGCAAATTACGGCCCAGGTGAATCTGCTCAGCGTGATGCCGTTTTTGTTTATCATCGCCTTGTACGTGAACAACCCAGGTCATTTTGACCCGCTGACAGTCACCCTTTCCGGGAGATTTTTGATATTGGCCTCGCTCGGATCGATTTTGATTGGCGGAGAGGTCATACGCCACCTTGCCCATAAAGGCATTCATAAAGGAGGGTGAAGCCGTGTTGTGGCTAGCAGCACTGGCCGGAATCGCGGTATTGTTCTGGGGATTGCCGGCTTGTTTGGAACAAAAGGGGGCGGATGCCCCGACGCTTTTGGGACGGATTGAGCGGGAACGGCACTCGCGTCTGGAGAGGTCATTCGGCAAGACGATTTCCCCTTGGAAGCTGGCAGGCTATCTGGAGCAGCATGATCATTTATTGGAGATCATCTGCAGATGGACCGGAATCAACCGTACCCATACAGCCGATGTCCTCTATCGGCTGAGCTCTCGCTATTCCTTGGCAGAGGTCGCGATGGCCAAGGCCATTGGCGGAATCGTTATGCTGGCGGTCGTGATCCAATTGGCGATCAGGCACGCAGGGGGGCAGTCATTGAATACGACGGCATATTTGCCGCTGATTGTCGCGGTTTTCCTGTTTCTGCTGCCCACGCTGCTGCTGGACTTGGCTGACAAACGGGCGAAAGCGGAGATTCGCGAGCAGGTTCCGATTTTTTTTGGCATTGTGCAGTCACTGGTCGAGGCGGGCATGCCGATCCAGTCTGCCGTAAAGCAGACCGCTCGCCGTTTTGAAGGGAGGCTGGGCAGGGAGCTTGCGCGCCTGGAAGTGGAAGAAAGACGCTATGGGACATGGCGAAAAGCTCTGGAAGAATTGTCCTTTCGGTGGGAGGTAGACTCCCTGTCGGCGATCTCGATGGAAATGAACGAGGCGATGAGCAAAGGGGTCAGTATCGCCAAGATGATCGCCACGCAGGTAGAGGAGCAGGTCCGTCAGCAGGAGGACGAGGCATCCGATCACATGAATCGGCTTCATGTGCGTCTGCTTCCGTTCGTTGTCGTTCTGATGGGGGTTCCTTTGCTGTTTCTCGTCATGGGCCCTATTTTTATCGGAATTGGGGAACGCCTGTAAGTTTTTTTGCTCGAGGCGCTGTCTTTTGACAAAGTAAAAGTACAAATCGAAAAGGAGTGATTGAAATGACGCTGATCACTGATTACATCCGCCGGTTTGCACAGGAGGAAGACGGCGTGACGATTGTCGAGATGGTGATTATCATCGCCATTATTTTAATCGTCCTGATTCCCACTCTGCAAAATTTGGGCAGCGCAGAGGACGCGAGGATTCAGGAACTGGAGACCCAAATCAGCAAATGACGCAAGCTGTAATCTTTTTACTTCTGGGTATCGCCGCATGCTTTGATTGGAAATGCCGGAGGATTCCAAATGCGGTAACGCTTCCGGCAATGGCTGCCGGCCTTGTTTATCAGTGGCAGGCGGGAATGGGATCGACTGCCGTTGCAGGCGTAGCCGGAGCGTTTTTGCTGACGGTGGTCCCGGTTGTTTTGCGCGGCATGGGGATGGGCGATCAAAAGCTGCTCATGGCGGTCGGGGCGTGGGCTGGCTGGACAGAGGTGTATCCACTCTTCATTCACTCGCTTTGGGTTTGTCTGGCGGTGGTTGTTTTTCTCCCGGCAACCTGGAGACGTTTAGGCAGAAATATGCAGGCAATCCTCGCGGGCTGGATCGGACATCGGAAAATCTGGCTTCCCCGAAATAAGGAAGCAGCTCTGTCCTTCCCCTACGCCGTGCCCCTTTTGGGTGCGTATCTGGTGCAGCACTTGTGGAGGTAGGCAAATGAAAAGAAATTGGCTCGACTTGATCCGCAATGAGCGAGGGACGCAAATACTCGAGCTCATCCTTATCCTGCCCCTGCTCTGGTTTTTGTTTATCTTTTCATTTGATCAATTTTCCATCCTGTACAACCGGCAAAAGGTTTTGGCTGCAGCTTATGAGGCGGGAAGAATCGCTGCCGTCCAGCCGAATTTCGGGTTAGCCAACTATCATGCCAAAGAGATGGGGCATGCTGAGCTGAAGCAAGGGATCGGTATGACGGATAGCCAGGTTCGCCTTCATGTGCAAGGGGGATGGAGAAAAGGCAACCATTTTGAAGCCGAGGCGACCATGAAGTTTAACCTGCTCGCTACCGGCAGGCCTTACGAATTGAAAGAAAGCTATCTTCTGATGATCGAAAACGCGGAGAAGGGAGCCGGGCAATGAGGAGAGGGGACGCGGGAAAGAGGAGCTGGGCGATAGAAAGGCTGGCAGAGGAGCGCGGGACGACGACAGTGACCGCGCTCTTTTTTCTCATCTGTATGGGAGGCTTGTTGTCGATCATGCTCGTACAAGGGCAGGCAAATTTATCGAGCATGCGCGTCCAGCAGACGGCTGACATCGTGTCGAAAGGGGCTCGAGCGGCGGGAGCATGGGAGTATCGGGATTCGGACGGGGAAACGCGAAGATTGTTGATTGCGACAAGCCGAGAGGCCGAGCGGTACGAGGCGGATATTGTCCGGGGCGCTCGTGAAGAGGCCGAGCTGCTATGGGGGTTGAATCGTCCAGCAGTGGAACGGCAGGCGGAGTCGGCGGCCATTATTCATCAAAAGGGAGAGAAGAAAAGCCTCTATGGACAAGGAATTTACCATGTAAAAATAGAGGCCAGACAGAAACTGCATCATCTGTGGGGAAAAGCGGATGTGACCTTTCGGAGGGTATCGCAATCCGGAATGTATGACTTTTAGATTAGTCAATATTGTAAATATTGTTATTTTTGTCCTATCTACGCATGGTAATTTGGATTCAAATTCCAAATTACAAAGTGTGGGAGTGAGTGAGCCGTGCCGTCAAAAATCGTCGAGCGGTACAAGCGCATCC
The DNA here is from genome assembly GCF_037834415.1 of Brevibacillus borstelensis. Lineage (GTDB taxonomy): Bacteria > Bacillota > Bacilli > Brevibacillales > Brevibacillaceae > Brevibacillus > Brevibacillus borstelensis_A. Next base: position 11,655 of record NZ_JAUMSJ010000024.1, read on the forward strand.
TGAGCGGAGCACAAAAGCGCTTTTCGCCGTACGAATTTGAGGATTTGCAGTATCGCAAACAAAAGGTTCAGTTAGTCATTCGATATGCGATAGAGCAAGTGAAAATGTGGACGCCGGAACAGGCACGTCTTGAGATGAGAATGAAGGATGTAAAGGAGTTAAAGCTTCATTTGATCAGGGATTACGTAGAGCCGCCGATCGAAGCGAAGGCTCAAGATGTGTATTACCTCGTTGAGTACGCTTATCCGTACCTGCCGAAGCCGTCGGAGGAACAAAAAATACTCTGGGTCTATGAGGAGGTCCTCGCCGGCGTTCGGCGTCATTTTCCCCCCCTGTACTTTCAAAGCGTAAAGGGGGAAGAGCGAGCCAAAATTTGCTTTGACCACATGTGCAAAAAACTGATGAACGTTCAAAACTTGCGCGAATTGCCTCGAATATTCGGCAAGACGGAGCGGGCTTACCACTATTTGCGAAAGTATAAGCTCAAGATTCTTGTGGACACGCTGTACTTTTCTCCGTTTGACATGATCACGGACATGTACCCGGAATTAGCCGATCCAGCCCTGTGGGAAGACGATTAAATTTATTTGCATCCATACGCTGTCTTTTTTTACGGTAAGAATAGTTTCATGAGCTTATAAGCGTATGAAACGGCCGTAAAAATTGGTGAGAAAAGGAGGAGTTGCAATTGGCAACAGTTGAAGCTCACCAAGACCGCTCCACAGGAGTGGAAGTTCTTTTGGGACGACTCGTTCGTTACCAAAAGCACAAGCCCGGCAGGCATCTGTCAGTGGACCGCATGCCTAAAGGAACTTTCCGGATCGAGTCTGTGAACCGATTTGGAGAAAGGATCATCCTCAATGACGGGATCGTGGTAATGGAGGCTGCTCCGACTGTCATTGAGCGCGGGGGAAGAATCGCTCTTCTGCTCGCAACCGGGGAAGAGCTCTACTTTACTGTAGAGTAACCCATGAGCTCGCCTTGTACGGATTGCGTGCAAGGCGAGCCCCTACCTTTGCGGCAAAAATGGTTTGACGCAGGCAGAAAGATGTAGCAAAATGTCTACTAATGTATAAATATGTAATAATTGGGGGTAATTTGAAGTGTCGGTGAAAAGCGCAATAGAATTGGTTAATCGCTGCTACGAACAAACGAATTGCCTTATGTCAGTAGAGGAATTAAAAGAAAGGTTTATCCTGTTTGTGTTCGGTCCCTATCAAGAGGAGGTTGTTTCCCAGTACGGACTGGAGTACTTTTACAAACATTTGGACAACATCAATTTGACCAATTGCCGGAAAGACTTTGATCGGGCCGTTGACGAATGGTTCACGCATGAATACGGCAAAAATGAGCAGCAGACCGATTACCACGATCTCCTTTTCACTTTGGTAAAAGAAACGATTGTCCACTATCAGTCCGGCAACCGCAATATGCTTGTCCGTGATGTAACAAAAATGTTAACCTCGCCAGCCGGTTATTATCGCCGCTGGAGAACCGGACAGCTCGGTGAGCGAAATCTCTCCGCTTACTTTAAATACTTGTTCCGACTGGGGATTCGTTCATTATCAGATATTGAGTCATTGGTAGATATGTGGCTGGTGGAACAGCCCCATGCGTTTTGCAAAAAACAGCAACAATTGTTTGCCAAGCCGCCGCGGAGGGGCAGACCAAACAACGCCGAGCTGGCCCAATTGCAAGAGATGGTCAGCCAATTCAAGCCAATTCTAACCTTTCAGGAACGTGAAAGATTGCGCAAAATTTACTACTACCATCGCAAAAATCTCACAATGAAAGAAATGGTGGAAAAATTCAAAGAATACCTGCGGGCAAAACAAAATGGAAATGACACGCAGGTAGGATAATGATGTTTCAGCACGTAAGCCGTTTTGTCAGCCAGTTTCGCGAACTGGAGAAAAAGGATCTGGTCCGGACCAACGAAGAAGAGCGACGCCTCGAAGAGCTGAAGGAGAAACTGACAAGCTTGCAAGCCGAAGAGCCCCGCAGACAGAATCGCAGATGCATTGCTGTTTTGAGTCTGTACCCTCAAGCAGGCGCCAGTTTTTTGGCGGGCAATGTCGCCTACGCTATGGCCGGAAGCGGAACGAATGTCACTCTTTGCGAACTGCCCGGCACAAACTCCTATTTGTATTTTGCTCTCGACTTTGAACGGAGGGCGGATCAACCCGCTCAAACTCAGTTGTCCTCCACACTCTACATGCAAAATGATTGTCTTCGCATCCATGTCGATACCCCGCTGAAAAACAAAAATTCCAGTCATGAAGCTGCCGATTTGTTGTTTCGTCTGAGCAAGGAAAGTTCTACCGTCCTCATCGATATATCCTCGTCTTGGAAAGATCGACAGATGGATCGCTTGCTGGAGATGATCGATGAGATATGGGTCGTGTTTGACTCTGATATAGCACGTCTCACCAGGATGATTTTGACGGAAAAACCGCCGAGCTGGTGGTTTGGCAATTACAGCAAGATCAGGATGATTGCAAATAAATGGAATGAAAAATGGAATCGCTCCGCCATTATGAAAAAGGTGTCGGGAACCCTGTCGCTTTGGAACGAGGGACATGCTGCTTTTGTCAGTGCGGTAATCCCGCTTTTTGACGGTGATAAAACCTTTGCAGCCCACTCGAAGGCTATGTTGCTGTTAGAGCAGTATCCAGACGAGGAGACCTGTTTTTCCTCACTTTTACATGAAAAAGGAAGAGGGCTATGAAAAAACAGACGTTGTTCATCATTAGCATCATTTCGTTTATACTGGCGGGTTCCTGCTTTTATGCGGCTACCCGATATATCGATGCGCTTGCTTTGAAGCGACTGTTTGCTCCGGTGGTCAAGGTGGCCCCAGACAAGGTCATTGCCCCGTACGAACCGATTGCCAGAGCCGATCTCGTGCTGGTCCAGGAAGGAATTGACAATATACTCCCCGATGCGATCAGAGACCTGGAGAGTGTGATTGGAAAACGGAGCACGCAAACCATCTTTTCAGGTGAACAGCTTTTACAAAGCAAGCTGACGGATACTCAGCTGCTTCCGGAAAAAGGAATGGCTCGCTATGAATTTCCGCTCACTTTTTTTAACCCCGTAACAGAATTGAGAAAAGGGGACTATGTGAAGGTTTGGGTGACGTACAAACCGCCTTCCGAGCTGGAACATTTGCCCGAACCAAGCCATTTTAGGAAAAGCAATGGCACGGCAGATTTATTGTTTACGACCCAGCTGGCAACAGTGAGAGACAGCAATGGTTCGGAAATTTATACGATCAGGCCAAATCCCCTCCCGTCCCCTGACCATATGGATGCGGTCTTTAACGCTTCCCGGGAGAAGCCGCTGCTAAATGGAGAAAAACGTTACACCGATTACCGCTCGCAGCCCACTGCGCTGGCATCTTCTATCGGTTTGAATCTTACGGATCAACAATTCACCGCGATTAGCGAGGCATTTTTATACGGAATCGTCCAGATCGGTCAGTTATCAAATCAGGAGGTGGGGAAAACGCCATGAAGACAATCGTCTGCTATCCGGTAAAATCTCTTGTTCACACGTATATGCCCGCTGGGTGCCAGGTGCTGGTGTCGGAGTCGTCTGCAGACTTTTATCGCTTGGCAAAGCTCTACCAGCCAGATGCAGCGGTGCTGTTTGCCGAAATGTTTGAGACACCGGTCTGGGATTGGCTTCCCAAAGCCAGAGATACGCTGCAGCCCGAAACACCCATCGTTGTCGTACCGCTTTATCACAATGAATGGTTGATGAAAGAAGTAGTACAGAAGGCTGATCTGAGCGGTATTTACATACTTTCGGCCAATCTGTCCCAAGAAGAAATACGAACAGGGATCGGAAAGATCTTCGGCCTGGATGATGAAGCCAAAACGCCTGGTTCATCTGAAGATAAAGGCATGATATACGCATTAATGAGTCACGGAGGTGCCGGCGTTACGACTTTTTGCATCAACTACCCGATTTTGCTAGCGAAGCAAAACCCGGATAAAGAAATTCTCGTCCTCGATATGAATGTCCACAAACAAGACTTGACCCGATTTTTCAAGCTCCAGAAATACCAACTAAGCTTGTTTAGACCGGATTTGTCGGATGTGGGTACGGCACGCTCCAGAAAATGGCGAACAATTTGCAAGCAAAGCAACCATTTGCCCAACCTGTTTTGTGCAAACGCCACGAGCAATTGGAGAAGTGTGGAGATTTCCAATTTGATGGCTTCGCTGCGGGAGCAATTTGATTTTATCTACATTGACTGGGGCTACAGCTTTCCGGAAACGGAAGCAATGCAGAGACTCATGTACACGGCCGATCGAAAGTTGCTGTTTGTCAGATCGGACCCGTTTAGCATCGAGGGAGCAAAAGAGTGGATAAAAAGCTGGGAGAAGCGCGGGGTTGAGTGTCAAGTCATGTTAAGCCATAACGATAAAGGTCAGACTCACCGTATCGGTGAAGGAATATCCGTTTATGGAGTGGTTCCCCGTATCTCCGATGATCGTTTACGTCAGTCGCACCGTACCCATAGCGTGTTGGTGGAAGAATTTCTCCCGCCCAAACCATATGTCATGAGCCTGCAAGCCATTATGGAAACAGAAAAAACGGGTAGAGGAGCGGTCGTGTACTGATGAACAAGGCAGTCAGACAGTGGAATCCAACGCAGATAAGGACCATCGAAGACATTAAACAGGCGGCTCGCGATTACTTGAATCACTTTGGTTCCACACGTGAAGAAAAAGTAAAAATGCAGCAAATTTTAACGTTAGCGGAAAAAGGCGATCGAGACAGCCACAGTCATATCATTCTGCGCCTGCAGCATTACTTTGAGGAAGTGCTGCAACGTCCGGTCAGAGAAGAGATTCTCCCCCATGTCAACGCGTATGAAGGGCTTGCATTTTCGACATATGGGTGGGGTGTGATCGACGCGACACTGCATCTTTCTCCGTGGGTGGAAGAAGTGAGGGTTTCCGCAGGCCGCAAAGTGGCTTATATAGAGCAGGGGGTGAAGAAGTCTTTAAACTATACGCCGACATGGCAGGAAGTAGAGACGCTCCAGCAAAAGCTGACAAATACGGCCGGCCTTTCCTTCCACGAAAAGAAGCCGCGCCTCAGCGGTTATCTGGACTCCTTAAAGGCACGTCTGACTATGTTTACCTTCCCGTATTCCAGGGTTCCCGTCATTATTGTGCGACGGTTCGCGACCCCTGCCTTCTCGCTGGACGACCTCCGCAAGCAGGAAATGCCGGCGTTTGATGAAAAGGTACAACGGTTAATCGAGCAGCAGGTATACGGCCGGGCAAATGTGTTGGTTATCGGCCCGATGGCAGCCGGAAAGACGACCTTACTGATATGCATGCTCAAATTAAAGGACCCGCGAACCGAGTACATTACGATCTTTGAGAGCGAGCATGAAATGAGATTTGGAGATGTATGGAGCGGGGAAGTCATTGAACTGCAAAACGTAGAAGAAATCGGTATCGAACTGGAAAACTCCTTCAAGGATATGTACCGCTCTACCGCCAATACCATCCTGATCGGAGAAATCCGGGAGCCAATAGAGGCGTATCACTTTATCAATGCGGGAGTGCGTGGAACAGACGCTACAATAGCGGCGATGCATGAACGGTTTCCGCATAAAGCGCTAAACGATTTGACTGATCTGGTGTATCAGTACGGCGGTCGAAGTGTCGAACTTACGCAGGAGAGGATCAGCCGTGCCGTCAATTTTGTCAATTCGCTCACTTACCGAAACAACGGACACCGCTTTATCGATGCGATTCATGTGACGGAATGGAATGATGTGATGAACCGAGTCGAATCCGTACCGCTTGTCTATCGCAACAGGAGCAGCGGAGCATATGAATGGACAGGAAAGCAGCTTGATGGGCATCTGGTCGAATACATGTGCTATGCAGGAAAAGCCGACCTGGACATTCTCAAAGAGCTACGCCTAACCGATATGGGCAGGTTGATATGAAGCTATTATTGTTTATCCCGATGTTTGTTTGTCTTCTAGTCGGCTTTTATGTGCTGGGCTTGTACCTGGATCAGAAATGGTCTGTGCCTCACGTGTTTTTTTCCAAAACGGTTGTGGCCTGGCGGGATAAAATGCTGGAGCGGAAGGCCAATCGATTTGTTTACAGCCACTACGAAAGGTGGTGCCTGGTGGCAGGAGGAGTACCCGAAGTATTCCTGATCCTTTCCGTGATCGGTTCTGCTGCGGGTTTTATCTCTGGCATCCTCCTTGGAAATATCGTCGTATCGCTATCGTTGTTCGTTCTGCTGCTATTGCTGCCAACTCTTTTGCTGTATGCCCGTTATACCGTACTGATCAACCGCAAAATACTGTCATTCTGCCGCTTTGTCGATCTGTTCTCCCGTTATTACAGCAGCCGAAAAAATATCATCCTCTCTTTTCGGGATATGGTGGAGGAATGCCCGAAAGATTTGTTGCCGGACCTGCTGCTGCTGACCAATAAGCTGTCCGATGGGGGAGATCCTATGCTCGCGTTGAATCAGTTTGCCGAGCGGTTGGACCACCCGTGGGCTTCCGATTTCGCAACTTATGTGGCAAGCGGCCTTGAGGGAGAAACAGAAGATATTCAAACGGCGTTGAATCGGCTTACGAATGAAATGTTTGTGCAACAGGACGAAAAGGAAGAGCGCAATAGTGAAATTCACGCAATCTGGATTAGTTTGATTGTGGTGATCATCATTTGTATTTGCTTGATACCTTACAATCAAAGCCTGCTGAAGGATTCATACAGGCTGTATTTCTTTACGAATGATGGACAAGCGATCTTATCGCTGGCCGTTACCGTCTGGTCCATTTCTATCCTGCTGGCATTCATCTGGGGAAGGAGGTATCGCTGATGCCGCAAGTTTACATGTATGCTGCATTAACCTTGGGAGCGATTTTTGTATTTATCGGCTGCCTGTTTGCAGCCAGGTACCTGATCGGCCTTCAACGACGCAAACTGTTTGTTTCCGTTCCCTGGAAAGATATGTGGACCAAGACGGTAAACGCAACCGAGGATCCGGCATGGGAGAGGCTTCTGGAACGTGCCGGCAGGCCCTTTGGATGGGGGAAACCCGAGTGGGTGTTCTCCCAGTTGGTCAGCGGGACAGCGGTCTGTCTGCTGGTCCTGTTCGGTGCGATGTTTAGCCGCTCGCAGTCATTTCCATTAGTGACGCTGCTGATCGCCTCCACACTCAGCTTTATGCTCCCCTATATCGGATTGAAAGTGTGGGCCGGGTACCGGGAGGAGGTGTTGAGTACCGATATCGCCCGTTTTATCAACAGATACGTCAATTTGTTGGAGAATCAAGTCCCTGTTTACAGTGCCATGCTCAAGGCAGCCCGGCCGACCCGACTGTTGAAAGAATACGTTCCCAGTTTATCCGAATGGAATAAGGACCCTGATGAAGCTTTAGAAACGTTCAAAAGAAAGCTGGGGGTCGAAGACGCGGTGATTCTGGTCTCCAGCATGAGAACCGTTGAAAACCTGAGCGAAAGTCAGGTAGCCCTGACTATGCAGCGACTGGAGTGGGCTGTAGATCACCGCCGCATGTTCAGGCATCGAAAGAAAATCAAATCACTGGGGATTGGCTACAGTGTCATTGTCTATCCAGCGTTTTATATGGGGTTGTTGGTGGCCATGTTTCCCTGGTACAAGCTGCTTACCGAAATTTTGGACAAATACCTGACTTGAGGAAGGGATAGGTATGAGCAAGTTGTTTTCCATCTTGATGTGCATTGTTTTCACACTGGGAATCATCGTTGTGAGCATGTCGTCGATAAACGACTCAATCGTCAGCAATGGCGGTTTGCGCGATCGGGCAGTTACGTGGATCGATCAGGCTATACCGTAGTCAGATGCAAAAGGTAAAACATCTTTGTTCAGTACGAATGTAAATTTTAAAATTCTTGAAACAATAAAAAGGAGAGTGTCTACTATGTCCAAAATGTTTTTTATTTAATTTTGGTTATCCAAAAACGTTGAAATGTCAGTGTTTTTAAGTGGTTAAAGGAGTGGATTGCAAACAAATTGCAAACCTTTCATTAACTAAAGCGCGTTTTTCGAAGTGAAAATAGCCGCTTCCAGGGAGTCGACGGCTTCTTTTTGCATGGTCAAGGATACGTGACTGTATCTGTCCAGAGTGATCCCGATATTCGCGTGACCGAGTAACTCGGAAACAACTTTTGGATGGACACCCTGCTCCAGCAACAGAGTGGCCACCGTATGTCGAAGGTCATGGATGCGAACCCGAGGAAGGCCTGCTTTATCCAGGAGTGCGTCAAACTTTCGCCGAACCGGTGTCGCTGAGTATGGAAGCCCATCTTCTGGACGGCAGCAGACCAGACCATCAGGGTTATACATTGGCCCGATCAACAGCTTCTTCTGTGCCTGCTCGGCTTTGTGGCGGCGGAGTGGGGCCACCAGACTTTCCGAAAGGGAGATAATCCGATCACTGCTTTTCGTTTTTGGCTGCGTTAACCGATACTCTCCTCTTGTCCTTACGATTTGCTGGCGGACGTGAATCGTTCGTTTTTCAAGGTCAACATCATTCCAGGCAAGCCCAAAAATTTCTGCGTAGCGCATGCCGGTTGTGACAGCGAACAGGATCGGGATATACAACTCATGTTCTTTGGCTGCCTCAACAAGCTGCTGAACCTGTTCCTTTGTCAAAACGAGCGTCTCTTTTTTCTCCACACGTGGCAGTTCCACCAACTGCGCTACATTACGTGGTACGATCTGCCAACGGACAGCGTTCTCTAGGGCTTTATGCATCATGCCGTGAATGTGCCGGACAGTCATCGGGGATATACCTCCAGCCCGGTACTTGGCGCCGTTCTTCAGAAGATCGGCATACATCTTTTGCAGGTGCATGGTTTTAAGGTCTTTCAGCTTTATCCGACCGATCAACTGGATCACATAGCGTTGCGTTCGTTGACGATAGACGTTGTAGGTCGTATGCCTGCACGACACCTTCGCGTAGTTTTCGAGCCAGTAGTCCATGTATTCTGCGACCGTCATATCAGACGTTTCCACAAGTAGACCAGTTTGAATCTCCCTCAATTTTTCGACTTGGGCCTGTTGAGCTTCTTTTTTCGTTTTAAAGCCAGAGAACCATTTTTGTTTTCTTTTACCCGTTAGCTCATCTCGTCCAAGCTCCACCACGAAACAGTACCTATTGCCACGCTTGTATATGCCAGGTGTTGAGGTTTTCTGCAAAGACGATTTTTTTTCCATACTTAGCCCTCCCCCAAATATTATGCAATGAACACGTTCATCTGCAGAAGTTCTTCCAGGTCTGCAACTTGGATGATTAGTTGTTCAATATCCCGGTAATCTACACCACCCTCAATAGCACGAATTTTAAGCGGAGCTAAGCGAATTCCAAATTTCCCGGCCTTATCAGAATGAAGTGTCATGTCATCGAGGGTGACTGAGATCCCCAAAGAACTGGGGTTAAAATCTTCGCTTTCTAATCGTTGAAACGGTGCGTTAATCGGTACATAAATTGTGTTTTTGTCCCAGTCGATTTCTGATTGGCGGAAAGTTATGACATACTTAAATGGTGCTAGTTGACCTTCAAAATATTCATAGTAAACGGCTATTTTCATCGAATAACAACTCCTTGACCTTTTTGCATTTTTCTTTGAATAGCCAATCGAAACATAGCTTTTGCTTCGGGACACCAGTTAGCTGGATCAGCTTTTCTTCGCTGGCTTTGAAGAAGTTGAACAAATTCCTGGTGAGTTCGAGCCTCGTAAATGCGTCGTTCGATTTGCTCCAGTCGGCGACTAGCAAGACGGGTAGTAACCCCAAACAGTTGAGATAACAATCCAACCGCCTCGCTCTTATATTGAGGTAGTTTGATCTCCTTGATCATGAAGAAAGGCATAGAAGCGTACAGTTGGAATTGGTTGGCTTGGGTTTCTTGAAGTTCGCGAAAAATGCTCGGAAGCATCAATTGATTACCAACGTGGCGTAATGGGTGACATAATTCGTGAAAGAATGCTACCCGAATCTCCGAAATAGTTTTATTTGAGTTGAGAAATATTGCAGCTATGTCATCGTCCCAGATTGCCTCTTCTTTTGCATCTGGAAGATAAAGCACTTGAATACCAAACGAATGTGCAACGATGTCAATGTCGAGGTCATCAGGAGAAAAAATGCCAAAGGATTGATAACGGGTTTCTATCCAGTCTTCAAGTGGAGTGGGTTGGTAAAAGTTTAACATGGCAAACCTCCGAACGTACGTTCTGTTTTAACTTGAGAAAAAAGGACCTACAAGGCCCGAGTGATATTTTCATTCTTCAATCTAAAAAGAAGCATTTCAAATTCGTTTGTATTGTAATTAACAACAACGGTATTATTTATTCCTTCGAGTTGTTTTACTAGTTCGGAAAAACCTACTCTTTGAGGATGTTTAGGTGGTTTCAGGATTGCGATGAACTGTGATGCGTTGATTTCACCATCTTGAAATGCTCGTTGAATAGCGTCTCTCCAGAAGACACCTTCTTTATAGTTCTCACGTGGAGATTCTTGTAAGGAAATCGGTTGTAACAGATCTAAACCGTTTCCTTGTCTTAAACCAAATTCGACATGTAATTCAAATGGCATATTTTTTATTAGTATGTCGCGTTCAAGATATTTGTCTATTCCAGCCGAAACGAATCGTTCTTCGACTTGTTTAATTAGTGATTTTTGCTTTGTCTTTTGTTCGTCCGGATTTAAAACAAGGTTTGAATATAGATTTTCCAACTGCAAATCGATTTCGGTACAGAAGATGATCTGTGGCTTTGTAACAAAAAACGGTCTTACCAGCTGCTCGTGAAGTTTTTCTAAATAGTTTTCATCATCCAATCTCATTTCTAATAGTGGATCGAATAGTTGTGTTTTTAGATCTCGGATGTGCTTGTTAAACATTCTTCGAAATGCTCGGAACTCAGCATACTGAACTTCCGAAAGAAAATGCTTTACACGAGGATCGTAGTCCAAAAATTTTATTTTTAGCTCGTTTAACGCTGGTGAATGAATTATAACGCCTATATTAACGACCTCTTGCTTAATACTGCTTGGCATGTATTTTACTACGACGAACTTACATGTAAGACCGGCCACATTAATTCACCTCCATTCCATTCGGGAAACCAGAAAATCTTCACTAGATAGTCTATACACATTCTAACAGCATATCTCCTGTCATACAAAAAGCTTATGACGGCATTTTTTTCATATTCAGGAATTTTCCACTCCTGTGGTACATCTTTCATGATCTGTTCAAGTTTTTCGCGAGATATTGATTCGATACGTGTAATGTATGGTCCAAAGGGGTTTTTTGAGCAGTCTGTTAGGTCTACATGGGCTTTTAATGCTTCGTAAATCGGCCCAAAAGGATACCTATGCCTTTGCCAATCTAAATGCGCACCACGAAATTCTGTTAATTTCTTATACCTCTCCATCGTTGCAGCTGGTTCAAAAAAAGCAAAACCATGATCATGTATGTACAGTTGCTTATTTCCGTTTTTGTCCGGAACAACAAGTATGTTGCCTTTGTTGGATCCGCGATCGTTATTATGTACCCATATGTCAAAAGCGAAAATACCCGGGATAACATGTCTATTCAGACAAGAACCGTACAATCTTTTAAATGGCTCTCTGAACAATCCGTTATCAGTTAAATTTTTATCTACATCCGCTAATGGGGTACCGACCTTTATACCAGAAGACATTCCCTCAATATTTGAATAAGCATCTGTCAGTTCCGGAGGGACATAAACCAGTTCCTGATCAAGAACTGGGAGGTCAAGAAGTTCAGCAATTCTATGTCCCACAAACTCATGGAAGAGAGACCTATTCAGTTCAGGGGGGTGGTTAAATTTTACAACCCTAGTAATACCATCGTCACAAAGCATTATCTTCGGCTTGGAAATGCCGTTTTCCATGTCACCGAAATAAGCAACTGCTGTTACCACCATTCTACACCCCCACTCCCAAATCTTCTATTGTACTTTTGAGAATATAAGATTCCAATAAAAAAACACCATGGCACAGCATTCCTGATGTTGTGTCATGGTGTCATTTCTCGCTGCGTTTCTTCAGCTTCCTAAAAATCTCCAACTGCGCGTCGAGCTGCGCCTGAAGGAACTCCCTCTCTTCCTCAGTTGTATCTCCCGGCAACTCCAGGAAAGCACGGTTTACTGGCTTGTCCTTATTATCGGAATGGGATGTGGGCTCTTTATGATAACCAGCATTGTGCATTAGGTCATCAAATTCCCAATTTAAACCATCTGCTAGCTTCTTAATAGTCTCAGGCTTAGGAATACCACGTTGACCAGATTCAATTTGTGAAATATGAGCAAAAGATACTCCAGACCTTCGCGCCAACTCCCGTACAGAGAGGGCGCGACTTTCACGAAGTTGCTTTATATACTTGCCAAAATCCATAAAGTGGCTCCTCTCAGATTTGATAGTTAGCGTTTGTGAACACTTCTATTGTAACATGTGAACACTTGAAAACAATTGTTTTCAAAAAGAAACAAAAAGTGATTGCAAAAAGAAACGAAGCGTGTTATTCTGTTCACAGAAGGAAACGAACGAAAGGGTGGTGACAATGAAGATAAAGGTTAAGGTTCGTGAATTCGCTCAAGCAAGAATAAAAAAAGGATATTCGCAACGTGGTCTTGCGCGAGCAATCAACAGAGCAGTGTCTTACATTTGCCAATTGGAAAGCGGAAATCGAAATCCTAGTCCTCAAGTTGCAAAGGACATATGCGAAGCTTTAGATGTAGAGTTTGAAGATATTTTTTTTATCGAAAACGTTCACAAATGTGAACAAAAAACAGCCTGAAAGGGTGATCAGCATAACTGAAAGGAGTGAACACCTTGTCAAAGCCTCAACCAGCAGCAACTGACCTCAACTCGTTCCCGCCTCTACTCAAAATGGACGAGGTCGCCCGAATATTGCGGGTTGAACGCAAGTACGCATATGAATTAGCTCGGCGAACAGGGTTCCCAGTGATTAACATTGGATCGGACAAGCGTCCGATGCTACGGGTTCCGAAGGTTAGCTTGGTTAACTGGATTGAACAGGAATATGGCGTAAAGGTCACAGCCTAGCAATCAAGGTTATTACTCACACAACTGCATAGAGCGCCGAAGAGCGGGAGCGAGCGACGATCTGATAAGGGAGCCGCGCCGGAATACATCAAACCGAGCTGTCTGAACAAGGTCAAAGGTCAGGCAAGGAAACGGTTGGGTCACCGCCAAGACTCGACGCTGCATGCAGTTGTGTGAAGCAAAGGAGGTGTGAAGCTTGGACGTATCTGAGATCAAAGGCATTTGCCTCACAAAATGCCCTAAAGAAGCAAATGACAAGCTGGCACAAGGCTGGGAGATGCTCCATATTTCGAATAACTTTGGTCAACTCAGTTTTTATCTAGTTCGCAAGTAGTGTTTTTCTCCCCGTAGAAAGTGAGGTGAAAATGATGTCTGAAAACCGTATTGTGCCGTTTCCTGAGCTAGACCGAGCGGTCGAAGAGTATATAAACAGCATTACTGCAAAAAGCATCGAAGCTGTCACGCTAGCCAATGAAGTGACTGCTCTCTCGGACGATCTGTTCATAAAAAGTGTATTGCTTACTGATGAAGTAGAACTGGTTCATTTCCACCAAATATGTCTGGCGAGCAGATTACATTACACACCCGTTGAGATAAATAGAATCGGTGCTAGATCTATCAGGATTTACACAGAGTACCTAGATAAAAAGAACGCCCCATCGTGAAAACGAGGGGGAGTCTGAAAGATGAGCACACCCTTATAGTACTTTGAAAATCACATAAAGGAGAGGCGAACACATGGGGAACAGTAACGTGTCAGTAAGTATTTACTCGCGGTCGCGGATCGGTGATATCTGCGAATACGCATTCCGCCACCAAAGAACAGGGGAACAAATGACGCACGAGTCACTTGGCAAGAAAATCGGCCGGTCTGCCCGTTGGGTTTCAGATGTAATTAACGGCCGGGCTACACCGATGCGTGAGGACGCAGAGGCATTTGTCCAAGTGTGTGGGAATCACCGTGCAACTCGTATGCTAAAACACTTGTATGGTGACGCTCCGCCTCCGACTGACCCACGGTTGATGGTAAGTTTGACGGTTGGCCTATACAACTTGATCAAGCAGTGCGAGGACGTGATCGAGGCTGCGAAGGAAACGATTGAGTGGGAACGTAGTAGGCGCCCATGGCAGCCTCTCACTGAGGACGACGAACGCATCTTGACCCATCTTGGGAAGCAGATCGAAGACCTTTTCCAATCTGGTGACGATGTACATATCCTGATGGACGAGAGGTACGGAATCGACCCGGTTATTCACCAAAAGAACTGGTTGATTGAAGCCAGAGCACAAGAGATCGTCGTGAGTGATCCACGCGAACTGATGCGACGGGAGCGACAAGAAGCTTTATTTGCGGGGACACTCTTATGACAGAGGTTAAGGAAATGTTGGATGGACTGGACGAAGAGCAGCTAATCCATATCATCGACGCCCTTATGGATACTGCAAAGCGGAGTGAACAGTGCGGGATGTTGGTAGACGCTCAAAAGAAAAAGATAATCGCTGAAAAGGTTCTGGAGATCAAGCGTCAACGAGAGGAAGTCTGGATGCAGCGGATTTTAGGTAGAGGGAGGGAAGTAACGGCATGAATGAACAGACCTTACGGATGAAGCTTCACTTTTACCAGCGGATGATGATGGTGGCAAAAACGGCTGGCGATCTGGTTGCACATGAGGTATACAAGAAAATTACCCGCCAAATTTCTGAAGAAATTAAACAAAAAGAAACGACGGCCTGCTCTCAACAGACCGCCTGATCAAACCAGAACGAATATTCGGTATACATGTAGCTTATCACAGTGTTCCAAGGAGGACAAGCCCTATGAAAAAAACCCTGACGATGGAGATTGCTGAGATAGAACGTGAATTAACAAACCTGAACCAGGCATACCAAGAAGCTGACAATGATTGGCGGGCAGCTGATGTGGAATATCTCAAAGCCAAGCGACTTGCTGATGAATTGTATGCTCACAAACGGGACTTGAAGCATGAGATTGACTGCCGTATGAAACGACTGAAAACACTCCAAGCGGAAATTCAACAGCCAGCTATTGCATGAGTCGAAACCAGGGCACTCCCCTGGTCTGCCGGGAATGACCGTCCGGCACTGAGGACCGCGATTGCGGATCGGGTTTCCGATGACAGGTCATACATAGCGAGGTCAATGCGTGGCGCGTCCAGGGAGACGCAACGGCTGCCGTAGTAGGTTGGGACGGCGGCGGCCTCGTGACTAAACGGAAGGAGGGAAACTATGGGGCCATATTGCAAGTTTTGTGGGCAGCGCTGCTTTGTCTATCTACCGATGGAAACGCCAAAAGAAGCCTTGGAAGCTTACGGCACATCAACAATCATTACCACTTGTAAGGAAGGGCAGGCATTTGAAAAGAGCCGTACCGGTTGGTGCTTGGATGATATCCAGGCGGCAATAAAAGTAAAAGACCCAGCGCTGGCACGCTGAGTCTCGGTCGATAAAGCTGCGATCATATATGTACCTCCATCGTAGCTTATCGACCCTCATAAATCAATAGGAGGGATTAACATGGGAAAACAAATCAGGTTGGTAACTCTTACCCTGCGGAATTTTAAAGGGGTTCGAGATTTTACCTTGGACATTCAAGGAAACGTAGATGTGTTCGGCGACAACGCAGTTGGTAAGACTACACTGTTCGATGCCTTTACGTGGTTGCTGTTCGACAAAGACAGCCAGAACAAAAAGGACTTCCAAATCAAGACGCTGGATGCACACGGAAACGTCCTCCACGGTGTGGAACATGAGGTTGAGGGTGTCCTGCTGGTCGATGGGAAACGGATCACGTTACGCAAGGTTTACGCTGAAAAGTGGACGAAAAAACGCGGTTCAGCGACCGCCGAGTTCACTGGACACACAACGGATTATTTTGTGGATGGTGTGCCGGTGAAGATGAATGAGTACAAAGAGCGTGTCGACCAGATCGTCAGTGAAGATGTTTTTAAGCTCCTGACAAGCCCGACATACTTCAATGAGCAATTGAAGTGGCAAGAGCGCCGCAAGATACTGTTGCAGGTATGTGGTGACATATCTGACGATGACGTGATTGCCAGCAGCCGGGAATTGGCGAAACTCCCGAGCATCTTGAACGGCCGCAACATAGAAGACCATCGTAAAGTGATAGCCGCCCGCCGGGCTGAGATCAACAAAGAGTTGGATAAGATCCCGGTCCGTATCGATGAGGTACAGCGTTCGATGCCCGATACAAGTGCTTTGAATGAAAAATCATTGCAACAGGACATTACTACTCTCACAGAACAGATCGACAGCAGGAAGGCCGAGTTATTCCGCATCCGGTCTGGTGGCGAGATTGTGGTAAAGGAAAAGCGGCTACGTGAAATCGAGGGCGAACTGCTGGAGATAAAAAACCAACTGCAGGCTGGAACACTAGAGAAAGTGGGAACCAAGCGGCAGGAAGTATCTGCTCTCAAAGGCGACTATGACGAGTTGGTGAGACAGGTGAGGGACAAATCTCGCACCATCGAGCGAAACAAGCAGTGGATCGTAGAGCGACAAGCGGAAGCCGATCGCCTTCGCCAACAGTGGTACGAAGTAAATGGTGAAACGTTTGAACATCATCATGATACGGACTGCCCAACATGCGGCCAAGCCCTGCCGGAGGAACAAATTCAAGCTGCTCATCAGAAGGCCCAAGCTGATTTCAACCGACGAAAGGCTGAGCGTTTGGAGCAGATCACAGCAAGAGGCAAAACTGCAGCGGATGAAGCCAAACGGTTGGAGCAGGAGAACGCCGCCTTGGCTAGTGAGATTGAGGTTTTGGAACAACAAGTGACTGTGAAAGAAAAGGTAATCCAAAAAGCCGAATTCGAGCTGAACGAACTGCAAACTGGCATCAATAGTGTTGACTCCGACCCGGGTTATCTCCAGAAGAAACAAGAAGCAACAGTTATACATCAGGAGATTGAGCAGCTCCGTTCATCTGTGCAGGAAGCAGCGGCAAAGGTCCAGGACGAAATCGTCGATTTGAAAGCCCAGGTCGAAGCACTGGAGCAAGAGAAAGCCAAGTTTGCCCAGGTTCGGGCCGCCAGGGAGCGGATCGCGGAACTGTCAGAGCGGGAAAAGGAACTGGCTGCCGAGTTTGAGCGATTGGAGCAGGAACTCTTCCTGACCGAGGAGTTTATTCGCACAAAGGTCAACTTGCTGGAAGAAAAGATCAACAGCAAATTCCGGTACGCGCGATTCAAATTGTTTGAACAGCAAATCAACGGCGGGCTTGCAGAAGTGTGCGAGACCACGTTCAATGGGGTGCCATATAGCAGCGGTCTGAACAATGCAGCACGGATCAACGTCGGCCTGGACATCATCAACACACTCTCCGAACACTACGGCATCACAGTGCCAATCTTCATCGACAATGCTGAGGCTGTCACACGAATGATGGAAACGATCGGCCAGCAAATTCGCCTGATCGTAAGCGAAAAGGACAAGCAGTTGCGTGTCGAAACGCCTCAATCTGACATTAAGGAGGCAGTATAGATGACTGACCAAACAAACGCAATGACACAAAGGGAATTGACTCAGTCCGAACGCTTCATGAAAAAGGTTGTTTCCGAGTTTAGTGCAAGCGTCGGAACTATTGCCTTAACCGATTTCCAAAAACGTCTCGCTCAAAACTACTTCATCGCTTTGGACGCTGTTTTGAAAACGACAGAAGAAAAACGCTTGAAGAAAGCGGAAAAATATCGCGATCCACTTCCAGTAACCTGGGCCAATGTGAACATGGAGAAATTAGCTCGCGACGTTGTGGCCATGGCAAGAGTCGGGTTTGATCCGGCTCAGCCGAATCATATAAATTTGATTCCCTTCAAGAACAACAATACAAACAAGTACGACATCGCCTTCATCGAAGGGTATCGCGGCATCGAACTCAAGGCGACAAAATATGGCCTTGATGTGCCTGATAACGTAATTGTCGAGTTGGTCTACTCTACGGACAAGTTTCGGTCAATCAAAAAAGATTGGAAAAACGAGTGCGAAGGGTATGAGTTTGAGGTTACTAATCCATTTGATCGTGGAGAGATAATCGGAGGCTTTTACTATCACCAGTACACTCAAAAGCCAGAGAAGAACAAGCTGGTTACGATGAGCATTAAGGATATCTTGAAGCGCAAGCCAGATCATGCCAGTCCTGAGTTTTGGGGAGGACAAAAAGACAAGTGGGAAAACGGTCAGAAGGTAGGAAAAGAGCAAGTTGAGGGCTGGTATGAAAAGATGTGCTGGAAGACCGTATATCGTGCAGCATATAGCGATATCACGATCGACAGTCAAAAGATTGATGATGACTATTTGCGCTTGAAGCAGTTGGAAGCTGAGTATGCAGAAGCGGAAGTTGCTTTAGAAGTCCGAGAGAACGCGAACAGAGAGGTGATCGACATCGAATCGGAAGTAACTATTGTCGATCAGGGGAAAGCTTCGAGCAGGATGCAAGAAGACCAACAGTCTGATCTCTTTGCTGATCAACATGTCGAGCAAGGACCTGGGTTCTGATGATCGAGATCAAACCACTTGGCTCCAGCAGTGCCGGCAACGCCTATCACATAACCGATGGATGTACCGCCTTGCTGCTGGAGGCGGGCATCCGGTATAAGGACATTCAGCGGGCGCTAGACTTTCAGGTGTCATCGATCGCTGGCTGCCTCATTAGCCATGAACACGGAGATCATGGGAAGGCTACTACAGACGTCATGAAAGCCGGCATAAACGTATACACCTCCCAGGGCACACTCGAGGCCTTGGGGCTATCCGGCCACCGTACCAAGCCCATCAGAGCAAAGCAGCAGTTCCGGATAGGTACATGGTCGATTCTACCATTTGATGTGCAGCACGACGTGGCAGAACCACTGGGCTTCTTGCTGGCTAACCAGACGGGAGAGAAATTGATGTTTGCCACAGACACCTATTATATCCGCTACCGATTCCAGGGGCTGACACACATCATGGTCGAGTGCAACTACAGTCTGCAGCTACTCAACGAGAACATAGCAGCCGGCCGTGTTCCTTCAGTGATGAAAAAACGACTGCTACGCTCTCACTTCAGTTTGGAGAACGTGAAAGACTTTCTGCTCGCGAATGATCTTTCCCAGGTGCAGGAGATATGGCTACTGCATCTGAGCGATAACAACAGCGATGAAGCATTCTTCAAGCGAGAGATACAGGAGCTTACGGGGAAACCTGTTTTTGTAGCGGAGAGATAGCCATGGATACACAAAAACAATGGCTTCCACTCCCGGATTTGTACCGCACTCTGGCTGATCCAGAAACCCTAAAAAGATTTGCTGCAGCTTACGTGAGGCGTTACTACCCGGAGTGGGAGCCGATCAAGATTAACAACTACCGAGTTCTAGCTGAAAGGCGGGGGAGGGAAAAGAAAGATGATGCCGTGGTTTAGGTTGTATCCAGAGATATTAAAAGACCCCAAGATTCGCAGATTCACAACTGTCCAGAAGTGGCTCTGGATTACGGCGATGTGTGAGGCTTCACAGTCGTCCGAGCGCGGCAAATTATTTATCGCCGATGGCATCGAGTATACCGACGAAGACCTGGCACAAGCCGCCGGATTGCCTTCTGGTGAGTGGGAGCAAGCAAAGGGATTTATCGACATGTGTGTCACGCTCAAAATGATGGAACGTCACGCGGACGGTGGCGTGACACTCCTGAATTGGATAGAACGACAACGGAGCCATCCAGAGTACAGATTGCCTTTGAGTGAATGGAGGGCAATTAGGGAGCAGGTGTTTGCTAGAGACGATTATACCTGCACCTACTGCGGTGAGAGAGGTCGTAAGCTTGAATGTGATCATATCATTCCTGCCTCTCGTGGGGGATCACATGAACTGTCGAATCTGACAACTGCATGTTTCCGATGCAACCGGTCGAAAAGGGATAAAACACCAGAGGAGTGGTTGCAATGAAATGGTATCGCATGTATTCAGAGGCTCGAAACGATGCAAAATTACGCGCACTAAATGACAGTCAGCACAGAGTGTGGTTTAACCTCCTCTGTATTGCTGGCGAGCAGAGTGATCGAGGAACTATCACTGGTTACGACGATGAGCTACTTGCCGTAGAGGTCTCGAATGGAGATGTGGAGCTGCTTACAGAAACGCTCAACAAGTTACAGAAACTGAGGATGATCCGAAGAGATGAGGATAGGATTTCTTTTATCAACTGGGAAAAGCGTCAATATGACAATCCGTCAGATCGTCCGAAGGCGGTAAATGAGCGCGTAAAAAAGCATCGAGCAAAAACGAAACGTAACGATTGTGATCAACCTAACACAAAAAGTGAAACAACTTGTAACGTCGATGTAACGTCCTGTAACGACAAAGTAACGGAGGGCAACACCCTATATACAGATACAGATTCAGATACAGATACAGAAGCAGATATAGAATTACTACCACCCTTACCCTCCAAAGGGGAAAGACATGAACCTGTGGTCGTCGTGGTCGGTGGTAGAGACCTTCACGTTTATAAAAGTGCCATCGACCAGTACAAGCACTACTTCGTCTATGAGCCAAATCGAACTATCACGGAACTGCTACATAGCTACCTAGACGATGGAGTCCAAATGGACATGCTGGCTTGGGCTATGCGTCGAGCCGCAGAAAAGGGAAAAGCTTGGGATTATGCAAAGGGAGCTATCGAGAAACTTTTTGCAAAAGGGGTAAGAACGGCGGAGCAAGCAGAGCAGGAAAACCAAGCATTCCATCAACAGCAAGAGCAAAAACAATCGCGAAAGGTCGTGCCTCTCAGAGAGGACAAGCTTCCAGCGTCCGTTCAATGGCAGCTTGAGCAACAAAGCGTACAGCAGCCTATGGGCCCCGAAGAACCTAAAACGATCGAAGATTATCCCGAGTTAAAGGCCATGCTTGAGCAACTTCGCCAAAAACAAAAACAAGCCCGATAGGAGGAGCGATCATGCAAGCACTTCAAAACGTTTTCAGTTTTCAAGAAAGGCCGGTTCGTGTGGTGGTTAAGGGCGGCGAGCCCTGGTTCGTTGCAAAGGATGTTTGCGATATTTTGGAGATCGCCAACAGCAGGGATGCAGTCAGCCGACTTGACGACGATGAAAAAGATGCCGTCGGTTTAACCGACACCATCGGTCGACAACAAACCATGACGGTAATCAGCGAATCTGGTCTGTATGGTCTTGTGATGAACAGCCGTAAACCCGAAGCAAAAGACTTTCAGCGATGGGTCAGGAAAGTGGTCATCCCGTCCATTCGTAAGCACGGTGCCTATATGACGCCAGAAACGATTGAAAAAGCGTTGACAGATCCGGACTTTATTATCGGGCTGGCTACAAGGCTTAAAGAAGAGCAACAGGCTCGTATAACAGCAGAAACCAAAGCGCTTGTCCTGGAACAGCGCGTGGCAGAATACGAGCCGAAAGTCACCTACCTGGACCAGATCCTGCAGTCGAAAGATACGGTCACCATCACGCAGATCGCCAAGGACTACGGGATGAGCGGACAAAAGCTGAACCAGATCCTGAACGAGGAAGGTGTGCAGTACAAACAAAATGGTCAGTGGCTGCTCTACCGGAAGCATCACGATAAGGGCTACACCAAGTCATACACAGTTGACGTGGTTCACTCCAACGGGGAGCAGACAGTTAAGATGAACACGCGTTGGACCCAGAAAGGCCGGCTGTTTATTCATGATCTGCTTACCAAGCGCGGCATTTTCGCAATGATCGATAGAAAAGATATTGGGGCCTAGTAGGAGGGGTAAGCATGAGAATTCGGACAAGCCAAGCGAACCGAGGACAAGCCTTTGAACAACTCCTGAACTTCACGAATCTTCAGTACGAACGGGCCGGAATCGCACTCATTCACAAGCGCCCTACACCAATGAAGCCCCTTCGCAAACAGGGATTCCACTTCATTGCAGCCTTTGAGAAAAAATCGACAGTGGATTATGACGGGGTGTACCGAGGCAAAGCGATTTACTTCGAGGCTAAATCTACCCGAGAAGAGACTCGTTTCCCCCTGGATAATATCAGCATCATCAAATCACGCACTTGGAAAAGGCCGAACAACAGGGGGCTATTTGCTTCTTCCTAATTGAGTTCGCGAAATCACAAGAAGTATTCTTTGTCCCCTTGTCAACGATCCGGCACTACATGCTTCATGCCCAAACTGGAGGACGCAAAAGTATTCCAAAAGACGATTTCGAGTACTACGCATATGCCGTACAAAAAACAAAAAGGGCCGCGCTGGATTACCTACTATGGGTAGACAAGCTAATAGGCGAGGCGGCGTAAGAGAGGGAGCGTGTGGAAGATGAGCAATCCACAAAAACCAAAGCGTTCAGCACCTGTAATTGTCCCAAGGAAAATAGCCGAATGGGCAAGGAACGAAAGCGGGATCGGTCGCCTAAACAATTACAAAGTGGGCGGCGGCCGGCCGTCTTGGAATGGACGGAGGTAGTTCGTTCACTTTGGATACCGTTTTCCGTGGCCACCAAACAACTCACGGACAGCGTTGTAATCGCGAACGTGAAGATCAGGGAAGACAAGAGCTACTTCACCAGGGGCCAACTGCAAGCGATCGGAAGGCTGCTCTATAGAGAAAGGCAGCTCCATTGCAATTAATGTTTCTTTCAAAAAAGTTACGTCTCCCCAAGGTACCGGAAAGAAAAAAGACTTTTCCATGTGATCACACTCCTGCAGGAAGCTTAGCACAGGCTGATGAGACAAGAAAAGAGGGATCAGTATGAACTTTGTTGAGCCAATCAGAGATAAAGCAAAACTTGAAGAGCTGAAAGCACTATTGAAAAAGCAATCAGCAAGGAACGGATTTTTGCTGATGTTCGGCATCAACACAGGGCTACGGATTTCGGATATTCTGCCTTTGAAGGTCGAGGATGTGCGTAACAAGTCACACCTGTTGATTACAGAAAAGAAGACTGGAAAGCGAAAACGATTCAAATTAAACCAGCAGTTACAGGAAGCAATCAGGAGCTACACACAGGGAATGGACGATGACGAGTTCCTGTTCGCGTCGTCGAAGAGGCCTCAGCCGATAACGAGGGTTCGGGCCTACCAAATTCTGAGCGGAACTGCCCGTAAGATCGGGCTGAAGCGAAGTTGGCACACACACTCTGCGGAAGACGTTTGGGTACCATTTCTACCAGAGGACACGGGACATTGCGACACTGCAGATGATATTCAATCACAGCCACCCGGCGATCACGCTGCGCTACATCGGAATCACACAGGATCTGATCGATGAGGCCGTGGATGGATTCAGCTTATAGTTTCACAATCTCAATTATGTTAAAGAAGGGAACAAGATAACCCTCATTCCCTGGTATTTTATCTGTAAACCTTGTACTGATAGGGTTCGAGATGGAAGCTATCCTCAACATTGCCTTTAATAATGTAGTAGTTGCCAGTGCAAGTAATTGGATCAAAATTATACACCCGGTACAAGTAATAATTCTCTGAATATAAACCTGAGAAAGTGAGTTCGTTTTTGCTCATGTAGAAAGGGGTCGATTGGCCATATGTCGTTGTTTTGACTTCGATATATTTTACATCACCATTAGGTGTATATGAAAGAATATCATAGCCTTTTCCATCACCGAAAACTTGTGAGGTATGTTGTACTTGAGCAGCTAAATCAAGCCGACCAGCATTTTGAAGATTAGAAATTTCTAATTGGAGGATAAAAACTTCACCTTTAAGGCCCAGCTCATTGTTGACAGCATGGAGTTCTTCAAAGTCTTTATGAACTCCGTGAAATCTGCCGGTTGAAGCTCCAGTCCTTCGCTGACCAGGTAATGGTATAAAAGTTGTTTGATTTATTTGATGTTCTATAAGCTGAATACCTAGGAGATTTTTAGCTTGCTCACTGGTAAGGTCCCAGTCTAGGATTTGCCATTTGAAATGGACTGGTAGTTCCTTTTCATTATCGTGAGTAACGTAGGCTAATTTTCCTAAGTAGGTATATAGTTCGGCCTTTTTTGTTCGGGGATTTATCTTCCTTCCACGGAAAAATAAATGAATATTGTTTTGCTCATGATCATGGTTAATTAAATCCAAAATGACCGGATCATTAAGTTTTTGGCTAGGTTGGGATTGCCAGATTAACACACCGTCTTCAGTAATACCCTCATCGAAAGAGTGGCCAGCTTGTTTTTGTCCTAAAGTGACAAAGAAGACAAAGCTTTTTGGTTCCTTAGGAATGGGGAGAATACCTTGCAATCCCCATGTCCCACTTCTAGGAGTAAAAGGTGACATAGGGTCAAAAATATCATGAACATCAAGACGGGTATATTGTTCATACTTAACTAATTTTTCTGCCATCAGTGTAATCCTCACAGAATTTTACTTTTTTAAAATAATAACTCACCAATGGTCGTTTAACAAACCTAACAAAATGCTCAGTACGTAAAAACAGGAGGGGAAACCATGCAAGTTCTAAGCTTGGGGGCAGGGGTACAGAGCACGACAATGCTACTGATGGCCGCTCATGGGGAATTTGATACTAAACCTGATTTCGCGGTTTTTGCGGATACAGGATGGGAGCCGGCAGGGGTGATGTACCACTTTATGTGGCTTAAAAACCAAGTAGAGAAAATGGGTATACCCGTTCATATCGCAACCAGGGGAAATATTCGAAAAGACCTTCTGGAGGCTTCGAAAAATCAAACTCGTTCGGTTAATATGCCATTCTTCGTAAGGACCAGTGACGGGAAGCCAGGAATCGTACCGAGGGGATGCACAGAAGAGTACAAGATTAAGGCAGTTAACCAGACGATACGCGAACTTCTCGGATACAAAAAGGGCGAACGCATGAAACACCAGATAACCAAGTGGATGGGGATTAGCACAGACGAGTTTCAACGAGTCAAGCCGGGCCGACACAAATGGGAGACCATGTACTATCCGTTGATCGAGAAGGACATGAGCCGTGGAGATTGCTTACTTTGGTTGCAAAGGAACGGATATCCAAGGCCACCCAAATCAAGCTGTGTCGGATGCCCGTTCCACAACGACAAGATGTGGCTGGACATGAAAGAGAACGATCCGAAATCTTTCCAAGATGCAGTCCAGTTTGAGCGAGAGATACAAAAGAACGGATTGCGAAAGTTGAACAGTTTGCCTTACTTGCATCGTTCATTAATTCCATTGGACCAGATTGATTTCAAAGCCAGGCTAGAAGGCAAACAAATGGATCTGATCAATGATTTCATTAACGAATGCGAGGGCATGTGCGGCGTTTAACACGAT
The DNA here is from genome assembly GCF_037834415.1 of Brevibacillus borstelensis. Lineage (GTDB taxonomy): Bacteria > Bacillota > Bacilli > Brevibacillales > Brevibacillaceae > Brevibacillus > Brevibacillus borstelensis_A. The sequence continues at coordinate 37,074 of NZ_JAUMSJ010000024.1, forward strand.
GTGTAGGGAGATAAACAAGAGAGGGTGAATGAAATGGAAACTTGGAAAGTTCCTTATCATGCAAATGGTTATTTTCTGATGATAGGTGGCAAGTACATCAAGGGTGTAGTTGGGCTATTTGGTTCTGGAGGAATCGTTTATTCCGAAGAAAAACCAAAAGAAAACTTTTCTAGTAAAGAGGAAGCGCAGGCTTTCATTGACGCCTTCTTAGGCGGGAGAGAAGATGTAGAGATTGTGCAGTAAACATAATAGTTACTGTGACAACTAGTAAATGGTTTCCACAGTTACAAGGGACCAAATGTCCTGAAGTACCTTTCCATCGATGTTTCCGTATTGCAGTAAATCTTGGTGAGAAGAAAAAACCTGAATGTCATCCTTGTAATATTCAGCTAATGACCATCCTACAGGAGTATTGGTTATAGAAAATTTTCTACCTGAATAATTAAATTCAATTTCACGTCCAATGGATAAGTCTTGTTTAAGATTCTCGAATGAATAGTCCATATTTTGCACCCCATTGTTAGTTTCTTACAGTTTACCAACTCAACGGGGTGTTCTCAAAGTGATTTATCAAAACGGTAAGGGAGGAAAGGCCATGAAGATCGGAGACAAAGTAAAATGGACCAGCCAGGCACAGGGGAGCTGGAAAGAAAAGCGTGGCATTTTGATTGCATTCTTGGGACCGGATGATGACGCCACCAATTTCCTACCGACGGGACTGCCGAAAAGCCGGTTCAAGGGACAACGAACCAGCCTTAACCGGCGTACGCTGGTCGAGGTTCCGCGTGGCGGGAAAAGTACCTTGAGCGACTACTACGCTCCACGCTTGGCGGACTTGAAACCGAATGAGGAGGGACAGCAGCATGCGAACTGAAGCACTAAATGGTCTGAAAAAAGGCGATATAGTCGAGCACGCAAATTGCCATCGGAGCCAGTGGAAGCACTTGAATCATGGAATTGTCGATGATATCTCGTTATCGGGAAAGTCGGTGTACGTTCGATGGTATGGGGAAGATGGGGAGTCATTTCACTGGGCGAAATACGATCATCGTCTAATTGTTAAGCGTGGATTGAAAGGCTGATTTAACAAATCGGTAATTATATCAGACCCTGCCCAATGACTGTTCTTAAGTGAAGTACTGTAGGATTTTATAAGTAATATAGAAAGATGCCGTAGCGATGAGTATGTAACCTAACCATTTGAAAAGATCACCAACTCGACTCATTTGATACACTCCTTTCTATATTGTATTACGATCTTGGATGTTATTGGTCACAGACTAAATTAAGAGACATAACTAATCACACGATTTGTAAAGGTGGGATTTGAAATGGAGAAGCAGGAAGCGATCGACCTAATAAATACGCTCGAAGTGTTGGACTATGAAGCCGATGGAGAAGCGTGCTATTACGTGAATGTTGAACTGAACAGCAAAACCATCAAGGTATTGAAGTCTCTCGGATATTCAGAAGATTGGATTCAAAAGCACTCTTTAGATGGTAGGGAGTTTGATCTGACCGGAGTTGCTTGGAAATACGCACAGTGGTGGGATGGAGACAAGTTTGTACTTGAAAGGCCCGATTATTAAAGGAATCGGTTTTACACAACAATCGATTTGTTAAATGAGAGGAGAATAAAAAATGTCAAAAATCAAAGTTGAACGAGTTCTTGTACAAGGCACTGTAACTTTCACTGTATCCTGCAACGACTTGCTGGGATTGGTCACGCCCGAGCAAGCAGCTGACGAGGGCTTTATGGCGGGATGGTTCGCAGATAAAGCAGCAAAGATGCTGGACTTGGCAGATGAGGACGTAGAACTCGACTATGTAGTACCTGTTCTGGTCAGTGAAGAGACCGCTCACACGTATACGGGGAAGATCATCACGTCATCCGATTGGAAGGCGATCAGAGCCGAACATAAAGCCAACGAAGGGTCTTCTTAACATTTCATTACTTGTGTGTCCAGGGGAGGGTAAATGCTATGGATTGGACAAAACTGATTTTGGCCATGGGTGCCTTCGGCTGGGTCTTGAATGGAGTTGCGTGCAAGCGTTGGTGGTCAAGATCAGTATGCGTCGTGATGGCATTAGGTTGCGTCTGGTGGTTCTTTGAATGACAAAGGAGGGGAACGGGATGGCCTATGAAAAGCTTCCAGGAATCGAAGGCGGGCGCGGCGGCTGCGTTTGCTGCGGGTGCCAACATCAACACTTGCCCATGAGTAGTTTGATTGCAGTGGGATTCGGCGTTGCACAGGTAACGAAGAACGGACAAGTAGTTTATGACGAGTTGGATTACATCGAAGACGAAGAACGCATTTGGACGGCTCAGGATGCCGAGGATATCGCCAAGAAAGATCCTGATAACGATTGGCGCATTCATTTGGAAGCACCATTGAGCGAAAGGCACTATCAGCGACAAGGTGAAGGGCTTTGGGTTTTGTACAAAAAAGGGAACGGGTTTGCTTAACAATGATCGGCACGGATCGGTGCCTATGGGAGGGAACGGGATGGCAACTTACAATCTACTGCGCGTCGAGGATAGGATATACATTCACTTGGGAGTGGACGAGCAGGACCCAGTGTACCAGCTTGCGTATGACGGTCTGCCGAATCGAATTGAGATCGGAGAGGCAGATATAGTCGGGACAGTGGAGTTGAAGCCAGAGCAATTGGGGAAAATTAGGGCCGAATACGTTAACGGCGGAGAGTGCGATTGGTGCGGGGAGATCGCCAAGAAGCTGAGAGGTCCTCATCTCTTCGACTTTGCACCTGGTAAAAAGATGTGCAAGAACTGCTGGAATCATGACAGGGACGTTTATTTGGGCAGCTACGGGGAAGACATTGGCCCATTCGACGAACACGACGACAGCAAGCGTTGCGCGGTGTGCAAAAGGTTTTTCGAGGAAAAGAAACTGCTACTACTTGAAAACGGAGAGTGGGAATGCGAAAACTGCACTCAGACAATGAACGATCTGGTGCCATAGGGAGGGGAACGGGATGCAAATTGATGGTCAAGAGATCCCCGTTTACGACGACTTGGCGGATTTGTCACTCGAACAATTGCAGGATAAACAAAAGCGACTTGGGCCGATCTATGTAAAGCGCTTCGAGTTGAATCACGATGAATACATGGCGATCAGGATTTATGTGGCCATCAGCATGATGATCGAGAACATTGAGCGCGGCGTAAATCGCTGGCATCGAATTGATAGTGGGAGGGAACGGGATGCAAGGACGTGAGGTAAAATACCGGGCGCATGTCCACCAACTGGGATGGGTTGTAGAGGTTGTCGCAATTGATTTTTCGCTCAGAGAAGTGGAACTGGACATGACTAGAACAGGCGACACCGCGTATTACAGGTTTGATGAGATAGATTTGATTAAATACACCGGCCTCCGCGACAAGAACGGCAAGGAGATTTATGAGGGGGATATCCTTAGGTGGACTAAACGCCAGTACACGAGCTGCAGCCGTGAAGAAATCGAGAGCGAGGAGATACAGGAGGTTATCGTGTATTGGAATGAAACTATGTGGGCGCTTGCTGGAGACGACCGGGGATACTTGCTGATGCCGTATTTAGTGGAACCAGATGCATTTGAAGTCATCGGCAACATCTACGAAAACCCTGAGCTGCTGGAGGTGGGGGACTGATGCGTGATGCTGAAAAGGATTTGGCAATGTGCGAGGCAGCTACGCCGGGGCCGTGGGTAGTTGATGATGTGAATGGAGTGATTTGGAACTTAGAAGGCAAAAGAGTGTTTGAATTGGGTGGTTACGAAGAGCCCGACGACCATTTGTTTATCGCGGAGTCCCGCGAAGCGCTGCCGTACTGGATACAAAGGGCACAGGCTGCGGAGGCGGCATTGCGTTGGTATGCGGATCAGAACAATTACAGCATACCCCATCTAGGTTGCTCACCTAAAGTCATGGCTGATCGGGGAAAACGAGCTCACAACACACTGAACGAGATTGAGGTGGTCAAATGATGAAGCCAGGGCGTGAACTGGATGTAAAGGTTGCTGAGGCGTTGGGGTGGGGCGTTGAAGAGATGGAAAGCAACGGCCATCCAGTCCCTTCATTCTCCACCACCTGGGAAGGCATGGGCGAGCTGGTGGAAGAAGCGGCAGAAGAAGGAATATTTCTGAGCTATGAACATGTTTGCGGCGGATACCTGGGGCTTGCATACGACATGCGAGAAACGACCGGACCAGTAAGTCCAATTTATTCCGACGATGACCACCGAGGTATTAAGTCAGCTCCGCATGCTTTGTCACTCGTTTACCTAAAGGTCAAGGACGTCGCCATTTAACAAAAGAGAAATTTTGAGAAGGAGGTTCATATGAGCAGTAACGACCTTCAAAAAGACGTTGTTTATACAGACAAACATGGACGGTTTCGCAAAATCATTGGCTTTTTCAATGGACTAGGTGGGGATCGCCGCGTTCGTTATGAAAAGGGTTATGTTCAGAACGACGGGAAATGGCGTTTCTTCGATTCAGGTAGCTGCTCCAGGAAATCCTTTGCAAGATGGGCCAAAGAGAAATTGTGATGAGGAGGGTATGAAATGAGCATTTCTAATTTCCGTGTTCTAGGTGGAGAGAAGAACTACAGTGGCATGACAAGCGATCTAGCGAAGGATGAAGCAGCATATGCAGCAGTAAAAGCCTACGCTTGGTTTGACATGCTGAAAGGAAAAACGAAGCCTATAAGATGGTACAAGCCTACCAAGAAAGGCACCAGGGTGAAATTCGAAGTGATTGCAACTCAGGAAGCGTATGACACGAGCTATGGTGAGTTTGAAGGGTATCTTCGGCACATCAATGAGAAGTATAACCTCGGGCTGGAAGTAACCGCTGATCCAGAGAATGAGGAACAGGCAGGATGAGCGTGATTTAACATAATATTTCAGGAGTGAACGAAATGGACGTGGCAATGATCCAAAGCGTCGGGGGAATTGTAAAAACAGAGGAGCAATTTGTAGTTGTCATTGGAGAAAAAATCTATGGTCCATTCCCAAACGCCAGGATCGATGAAGTTATTAGCCTTTTCGAAGAATAAAAAATAGCCCCCTGCCGGGAGCAAATGAAGCAAATGTGTGTTCGTTAATCACATTATATCACGGCTATAGACAAAGGGGAACGGAAGATGAGCGCTATTGAAAAAGCAGAAACTGTGGTAAAATATCCCTTAGAAAAAGGTGTCAGAGTCGTCATCATCGAGGATGGTAACGTCGTGGAGAGTTGCAAACTGGAAGCACATCATAGGTTCACGATTATAACCCAAGATGACAAGCTGCTCGATACCGAAGAGACCAAACGAAAGCGGTACAGAAAAGCAAAATAAATGGCCTGACCGAAAAGCGGAGGGCGTCAGAATCTTCACCCAATATGGGTGTGTTCTGGCGCTCTTTTTATTTTGCCGAAAGGAGGAGCGTGCCATGGTAAAGGTGCGGGACATCATGGAGTTTAAGCGACAAAAAGACAAAGAGCCAGTCAGCTTCCAGGAGCACTTGGAACGTGCGAAGGATCGATATAGGAAGCCACCGCCAGCGAAGCCTGCCGAAGTGTTGACGATTAGGGAGTTGCGTCGGTTGATGGGCGATGTTGGTCCAAGGCGGTTCTTAAAAGACAAGAGCAAAACACGCAAATAAACGCAATGAGGAGGGGTTCTCATGCAAGATTTGATCAACGGGTATAAAGAGACAAGGAAGGCGTTAAAACGTATACAGCGTAGCCTGAAGGAGTCTGACGATTCGATTAGAGTAGTGCGTCTGGAAGAGGTGAAGAGGAAGACAGGCAGGGCCAAGACCACCTCAAACGGTGACGAACACAAGAGTGAGCGCCAGATTATTGGCGAGATGATCGGTGATACGGAATTCGTGATTGAATGGCTCGAGACTGGTAGACGTCCAGGGAACAAACGGGGGATCGAGCGGCGAGCGGCATATGAACGGGAGAAGCTAATGGACCCGGTACGTATGCAAGCATTCGTCTCCCGAGGCACCGCTGGTAGTCCATGCAATCTTACTGAGTGGCAGAGGTTTCAGTTGGAAGACGCCTTGTCCAGCCTCACAGAGCGCGAGCGTGAGTGTTACATCATGACACATGGAGAAGGGTTCTCTTTCGAAGACACAGCTCGTCTGCTGAAGATTACCAAGAGCAGCGTGCAGACGTTTGTCACCCGTGCGCAAGTAAAAATTTCAGAGCGTGTAGCATCCAGCCTCTTCCTTGCATGAAGAGGTCATTTTTTTGTCATACGAAAGCCCGCTATATGTGAAAGGAGTTTTTCTTTCGCGAACCCCTCCTACCGCCTGGGAAACTGGGCGGGCTTCTTAGTAAAAAAGTAGCAGAGAATAATTCCCTGTTGACGAATGTTTTGTAGAAGGGAAGGAGGTGTTGTTATGTCGATTGAACTTGATGAATTACAAAGATGGAAAAATCAATTGGAAGCAGAAAAAGAGGAATTAGAGAATATAGCGAAAATGAGCAAGGAAGAAATTGAACGATTAAAAATCCGGTGCGATACCTTAGAAGGTGCAGTCTGGTCTTGGAGGATCAAGGACGAAAAAGCTGCCGAATCATTTAGCAATCAAGCGAATGAATTAAGAGGGGCTATTGAGCAAAAAGAGACAGCATTCAAAACTCAATTCAGAGAAATTCGGTCAAGAGTAAATGAAATTGATCGTTTGTTAACCACAATAGAGGCTAGAATTGCGCAAATCTAGGCACCCCATGCGGTGCTTTTTCTTTTGCAAAACAAACTCAATTGGTGGTGGTGATGATGTAATGCGGCAATACATTGACCCGGACACGGGTGAAATTTTTTATGAGGAGCAGCTCCTTCGACGGCCAGATGAGATCGTAAAGATTTTCAGGCCCGCGGGCCGCAGCTCAAAATTCGTGAAGATCAAAGCAAGCCAGAAGGCGAAACGACGGCTCAGGAAGCTGTCACTCGCTGAGGCTGGTTTTTTGTTGAAGATCGCACCGTATGCTAGTGAGGGGACTAATCTTCTTGAGGGGGACAACGAGCGCGGCCGGAAAGGCGTACCGCTTACGATGAAGGACCTAGCCCGGATAGCCGATTGCTCTTATTCGCAGGCCAGGCGGATCGTCAAGGTGTTCATCGAGCAGCGGATCCTTCGGCGAGTAGAAGCTTATGGCAGGACCGCGTTTGCGATCAATCCACTGTATTCGCTAAATGGAAAGGCAGCGGAAACATCTCTCCTGCAGCTATTCAGACAGGAGATCACGGAGGCCGGGGAGGACCCGAATTCCGAATAAGGGGTCGCCAGAAGCCGATAGGGCTTGAATGCTTGTCACTCTAAGGACGACCGTTGTTTTTTGCGGTGATACAAAACGTATACTTTTCCGCCGGAATAGTAGTCTTTTCGTAGCGCTCAAAAAAGTGCCTCCAGCCCACTTGTACCAAGGCATACAGCGATTTTTGGGCTGGCAATATTCTTTATTCTTATATCTATTGCCGGGGTTGTAGACAGGGCAGGGAAAATCCCCCATGATAGTATCGGGGGGTGACATGACTTGGCACTAGACCTTAGCGTGGATACAGGGCCGCTCGCTAGTATGTTGTGGACAATGGTTCTTTGCATGGTTCTTGCTGGTACAGTAGGTTTCTTCTTATTCAAAAGGCTCCCATATCCGCTCAATAGGATTTTGATTATGGCATCCATTTTTGGCGGAGCGTATGCATTCTTTAAATACTTAATTTAAGAAAGAGGGCCAAATTAGGCTCTTTTTTGTTACCCAGAAACTTGGAGGTGGGGTGACATGAGGTAATGGCGCGAGCAAGAGATCCGAACCGAGAAAAGGCATTCGAGATATGGAAGCAGGCTAACGGTGATATCAAACTGAAGGACATCGCTGACCAGTTGGGGATCGCTGAGGGTACTGTCCGGGGTTGGAAGAACAAAGACCAATGGGAATTACCAAATAGTATTCTCTCGGAGCTCTCAGTTGCGGAAACGATGGTTGAAGACGACGAACTATATAATCAGGCTGTTTACATCGTTGTAGAAGCACAAGCAGCATCTGCTAGCCTCCTGCAGCGTCGCTTACGAATAGGGTACACACGAGCAGCAAGGCTCATTGAGCAGATGGAGCGTAATGGTATCGTCGGCCCATACGAAGACAGCGTGCCACGGCAGGTGTTCTTAAAAGAATGTCCCGTACCGGCACCCATGAAACCAAATGCTGTTCTAAAAGAAACGGAACGCTCCAATCAATTGGAACGGAACGCTCCTAAAGAAACGGAACGTTCCAAACAAGTAGAGGAACGCAGCGAACATCCTCTTGAATTTGAAAATGAAGAGGGGTCTCTGACTGAAAAGCAGAGGCTTTTTGTTTTGGAGTACCTCCGAGATTTCAATGCCACCCGCGCTGCAATGGCAGTCGGCTACAGCAAGAAAACAGCCTATGCTATTGGCTGGGAGAACTTGAGAAAACCTCAGATTCAAGCCGAGATCAAGCGACAGAAGGAAGCGATGGCGGACGACCTTGGAGTGAGTGTACAGCGTATCATCGCGGAATACATGAAGATCGCCTTTGCAGACATTTCTGAGTATGTGGAGTTCGGTCAGCAGGACGTCCCCATGTTCACAGAAGAAGGGGCCCCGATACTTGATCCGAAGACGGGCGAGCATATGACGTACAAACGAAACTTTGTCGCTTTCCGAAGCAGCGAAGAGGTAGACGGCACACTAATAAGTGAAGTCAAACAAGGCAAGGATGGCGTTAGTGTTAAGCTCCATGACAAGATTAAAGCATTGGCCGCGCTGGAAAAGTACCTCGGGTTTATGACGGAAGAGGACCGCTTGAGGGTTGAGAAGCTGAAGCTGGAGGTTGGCAAGTTACAGGGGCCAAATACTGATGATAAGGGGATTGTTATCCAGATCAACTATGGGGATGATCAGTCATGACAGCGGTAACGGTTGAATTCAATGCTCATTTCCGCCCGGCCAACCAAACCCGTAAACGATACCGGGCGTTAAAAGGGAGTGCAGGGTCCGGCAAGTCAGTAAACATCGCTCAGGATTATATTGTCAAACTTTCCGATCCCATGTATAAGGGCGCTAATCTGCTTTGTGTTCGGAAGGTCAACGAGACGAACCGAAACAGTACCTTTGCTGAGCTGGTCGGCGCGATTAACCGTATTTTTGGCAGCCGGGCCGAGGAATTTTGGGAGATCCGACAATCCCCCCTGTCTCTGCAATCAAAGATAACGGGCAATAGCATCATTTTCCGTGGGGTAAATGATGCCAGAGACCGTGAAAAGTTGAAGTCGATCAACTTCCCACACGGCAAGCTGACATGGATTTGGGTGGAAGAGGCAACCGAACTGCAGGAGTCGGATGTCGATATCCTGGACGACCGTCTGCGCGGGCTGTTACCGAATCCGGATCTGTATTATCAGATCACCTTTACTTTTAACCCTGTGTCGGCCAGCCACTGGATCAAGCGCAAATACTTTGATATCGAGCATCCAGACATCTTTACACATCACTCTACGTACTTGCATAACCGATTTATTGATGAGGCTTACCATCGTCGCATGATGCTGAGGAAAGAGCAGGACCCTGACGGCTATCGGGTGTACGGCCTCGGCGAGTGGGGCGAGCTGGGCGGCTTGATCCTGCACAACTACCAGGTGCATGAGTTTGACACCGCATTCGAACGCTTCGACAGCATGAATTTTGGCCAAGACTTCGGTTTTAATCACGCAAATGCGATATTGTTGCTAGGGTGGAAAGATGGAGAATTGTATGTCTGCGATGAAGTTTATGTTCATGAAAAGGATACTGACGAGATCATTGCAATAACTGAAAGCAAAGGATTCGACAAGAGCTTGACCATGTGGTGTGACTCTGCCGAACCTGACCGCATCAAAACGTGGAGAAAACGAGGATTTGCAGCCAGAGCAGTCAAAAAAGAACCTGGAAGCGTGAAGGCTCAAATCGATTTCTTGAAGCGATTGAAAATCCATATTCATCCGAATTGTTCTAACACAATTAAAGAAATTCAACAATGGAAGTGGAAGAAAGATAAGAAAAGTGGCTTCTATCTTGATGAGCCTGTTGAATTTATGGACGATGCGATGGCTGCGCTACGGTATGGAATCGAGGACAAACGAGCTGACAAACCACTCTTATTTACTGGTACAGCCACGCGATGATAGCTATTATGGAAATCCTCAAATTCGGCCAAAATCAGCAGTTTTCGGGGGTTTTTCCATTTTGAAAGGGTATTGAATGTCCTTGGGGCCTGGGCAAATCAGCATTACACGCTGAAAAGAACGATCTTCCCATTACTCCGATTTTCTTCGTTTTTCATAATCATTGTAGGAGTTGAGAAAGATGACCTGTATTGTTGGTTTGGTACATAACGGCAAGGTGTACATGGGCGGGGATAGTGCTGGAGTATCTGGATACAATCTGACCGTCCGAGCCGACGAAAAAGTATTCATCAACGGTGAATTCCTAATGGGGTTTACCTCTTCATTCCGGATGGGGCAACTGCTTCGCTGCCGGTTTAAGCCACCATATCATCGTCCAGAGGTATCGGACTACGAGTACCTAGTGACAGACTTCATCGATGAGGTGCGGAATTGCTTGAAACAGGGCGGATATGCCCGCAATGACAATGGAGAAGAAAGGGCTGGCACATTTCTGATAGGGTACAGGGGCAAATTGTACACGGTTGAATGCGACTATCAGGTTGGCATTCCTGACGATAATTTCGCAGCTGTGGGTTGTGGCGACCTAATTGCCTTAGGCGCTCTGTACGCATCAGAAGGAGTTGGACCGATGAAAAGGGTTAATCAAGCATTGGAAGCAGCAGAGCGATTCAGTGCCGGTGTTCGAGGCCCATTTGTCATTAAAAGCCTGTAATCATTCGTTTGGCAGAGAGGAGGTGAAGGTGTGGGATTATTTGACTGGCTTCCATGGCGTCGGAAAAGTAATAGAGGGCAGGGGCAGAATCACTCCAGTGTTCAAACGCGAAGCGGTGGAGCTCACCCGTTTGATGCGCTGCGGTCATACGTACCGAATCAAGTAGAGGTGAAGCTTTACCGGCAAATGCGGGATGGCATCCCCATTATCGGTGTAGGAATTCAAAACCTGCGCCGGTTGATCGGTAGCCCAAAAATAAAATTTGGGGCACCAAACTCCCGAAGGCAGAAGGAATGGGATAACTGGGCCAAAGGCGTGAAGGTAGGCAAGGTCGGCAAAGGATTTAACGTTTTCGTCTCTTCCTTTGTGGATTCTCTGCTTCAAAACGGGTTTAGTGCTGCCGAGATCGTGCCCTACAGATCGAGGTCAGATATCTATTCGTTGCTGCCAATCAGCGGGGAAATCGTGGTGGTAAAAAACACTGAAGACCCTACGGAGTTTATTTTGGCTGAGCATCAGCAAATGGAACCTGAACCCGTACCGTACCCCATTCAGGACTGGATCGTCTACTCCGCATATGAGGCGGAGCCCGAGAATCCATACGGCAAGGGACTGCTGACAGGGTTGCCGTTTCTTGCAGATATTCTGCTGACCGTCTTTTATGCAACAGGCCGGAACTGGGAACGCTTCGGGGACTTAAAATACAGCCTTGAATTTAATTTCCCTGACGGAGTGGCCCCGAAAGATGCACAAGAATTTATCGATAAGACAAAGAAGTCATGGACAGAGGCTATGTCCAAAACGAGAGCAGGCAAGGTACAAGATTTCTTTGGAACGTATGTGAAGGTTTCGGTTGTCGGGGCCGATGCGAAACAGTTGGATATGGAGATCCCGGTAAGGAACATCTTGGAACAAATCGTTGCCAAAACAGGACTGCCGCCGTTCGTGTTCGGCTTTTCCTGGTCTTCCCGGGAATCAATGTCCAAGACCCAAGCGGATATTCTGACCTCGCTAATTGATGACTGGAGAGAAATGGTTACCCCGGCAATTACACATGTCATTGACTGGTGGTGCCGATTCCGTGGGTATCCCCTTGATTATGAAATTGTTTGGGATGAAGTTTCTCTGGCGGATATCGAAGGCATAGCGAATGCAGAGCTGACGAATGCTCGTGCTGAGGGACAGCGCCTGCAAAACATCATGATCGCACGAGATCTTGAGGAGCAGGGGTACATTGAACCAGAGGTCGTTCAAAGCATGATCGAAGCTCGGAAAAAGAAGCGAGGGGGGAAGGCTTTCAAGCGGGCAACAAAGGATTCTGACGGCGATATTGACCCTGAGAGGCTCCCCCAAAAAGAACGGGATACGAAGAAAATAGATCGTATTGCAAAGTCGTTTGAAACCGTGGCTATCCGTAAGCTGAGGTCTATCAGAGAACGTCTTTTTTCGTTTATGGAGGAAAGGCTTGTTCCCAGCAAAGCATCTAAGTCTATTGACTTGACCGAGCTGCGATCTGTTGTTGAAGAGGAGATAAATGAATTCTTGGCAGAAATGATTGCTGGTAACGGCGGTCAACTTTCTATCTATGACGCTCTTCTCCAGCAGGCAGCTATTGCAGGTTTTGAGTCGGCGATTGAGGACATCCGAAGGGAAATTAACCCCGACGCCTCTGTCATTAGCAGGTATGACCCTGGGGCAACGTATGCACGGACTTTACGGTCAGAGGGTATGGCCCGTGTAGTCACGCAAGCCGGGGAAATCAGAGACGCCTGCATAGACATTATGGAGCGGCACGCGGCTGTGGGGGATAATCCTGAGCAGTGGGCAACGTCACTGCAACGGGAGCTTGGCGAGCAGCTAGATGCTCCGCGATGGTACTGGCGAAGACTCGGGCGGTCGGAAGCGGCCATGATGTTTGACCGGGCTTCCGAAGAAGAGTATGCAGCTCAGGAAATCGAGTATGTGAAGTGGATTGTTTCCCCGGATGCTTGCGATAAATGTCGCGCATACGCCAACAGCGTTTTTCCGTTGCGTAATTCGCCGCGTACTGTAGCTGATACACACCCGCACTGTCGTTGTCGGAAGATGGCCGTTACCATTTCGACTGCTGAGGAAGCGCGAGATGCAGGAAAACTGGACTACTTTGACCGGGCGGCGGCAGACCAAAAGGGAAAGGGAAGGGAGGTGAACAGGGGTGAATCAAAATCATTTGAGAAAGAGCATTGCTGCACGTCTTGCAGTGGAGACAAAAAGCGTATCCACAGGGGACTTAGCTATTATCAACAGCATGACACGGCGTGAGTTTACCACGGAAGAATTGTATGTTTTCCCGGTTCTTTGCTGCCATACGCGTATGGACCGAGAAGGGGATCGCTTCACCAGAGAGTCGCTTAATGACATGGTGGCCTTGGCGAAGGGAGTTACCTTTATCTTCGACCATCGCTGGAGTGCCTACGGTCAGACGGCTCGTGTATACAAGGCGGAGGTTCGGCAAGCCCAAGATGGTGAATATGAGTTGGTTGGATGGGCTTATATGCCTAAGAATGAAAACACACAACCAATCATCGATGCCATTGACGCTGGCATCTTGAAAGAGGTAAGCGTGGGGTTTGGATACAAGGAACTGCAGTGCTCCGTTTGCAAGCAAAACTACTTCGGCGGCAACTGTCCTCACCTGAGAGGACGCGAGTATGATGGGGAAATCTGCTTTACGTGGATCAATGGCGTGTCTGATTGGTACGAAATCAGTTTTGTTGCGGTACCTGCTCAACAGGGAGCTGGCATCGAGAAATCCCTACGTGAAAAAATGGATGATGAAAAGGAAGCGCGATTAAAAGGAGGCGAATCAGACATGAATCTGATTGAATTTCTGAAATCACTGGGCGTGGAAGTCAAAGACGACGACCACGCTCTTTCTATTGTCAAAGGGTGGAAGGAGCAGTCGGAAAAAGTTAAAGGCCTGGAAGATGATCTGCAATCAGAGAAGGAGCTGCACGCAACAACCAAAGCGAAATTAGAGGCTGCTCAAAAGGAAAAGCCGGATGCGACGCTGGTTTCCGCTGGTCAAAAGTTCTTCGAAGAGAGCCGAAATGAAATTATCAAAATGGCCGGCATGCTGGACGAGAACACCAAGACGCTGGAAGTCATTCTCCGGAATGTCACCGACATTGATGGGTTGCTTGAGATCAAGCAATCCTATCAGGAGAAAGTAGACAAGAGGTTTCCGCCTGATCCGCAGTCCAAGGGGGCCTTGGGAGATAACCCATCATCTGAAGAGTCGGAAATCGATATGAAGAATTTTACCGTGTAACGGTAGGAGGAGGGAAAGATTCATGTTTGGAGCTGTAGGAAACCAGGATGTTTTTGACCGTTCGCGTACGTTCAAAACCACGCTGACGAGAGCTGACGTAGGCAAGGCTGTCACCATGATCGGAAATAATGAAGTGGGGCTTGGCAGTGACGGAAATGTATTTGTGGGACGACTGGGCCGTGTTGAGAAGGATGGAACATGCCGCGTTGAATGCTTTGGTAACGTAGAGGTTCCATCCTCTGGAGCCATTACTGTCGGACAACAAGTAGTGGTGGATGGAAAAGGCAAGGTGAAGGCTGCCGGAGCGGAAGGTAATGGACGTGGATTCGTTTCAGTCGTAGACGCGGCATCAGGCAAGGTGCAGGTAGAACTTTAATCACACCCGTCAGGAAGGGGAATGAAGATGAAAACAAAAGCGAAAATCAAAAAAGTAAATTTGGAAAAAGGGATCTTCCAAGAAGCTGCAGCGAAGAGTATTCACGTATGTGACGTATTGGAGGACCTAGACCCCAGCGCGGAGTACAAAGGCAGCGATCTCGAAAATACGACCGCTCTGCAGCGACAATTAGCCGTTCGCGGGATTAAGACGTTTGGTCATTTCTCTGATCCGGTCAGCAAGTTTTTTGAAACCACAGAGCATTCCATTCTCTTCCCTGCCTTCATTGAAACAGCCATCCGGAAGGGAATTGAAGAAAACAGCATCATAAACAAACTTGTCGCTACCACTACGAATATCGCGGGGTCGGATACCTATAAAACAGCAGTATGGGAGCATGATCCCGAAGGAGCACGTCTTCAACGTGTTGCGGAAGGTGCCCCTATGCCGCGTACAAGAATTCGCCTTGGGGATAAAGAGGTAACGGTTTTCCGATACGGTCGAGTTCTTGACGCGACTTACCAGGCGATTCGGAATCAAAAGCTCAATGTCTACTCCCTACAACTGCAGCAGTTTGGAGCTCAGTTGGCCCTGGATGAGGTGTTGGCTGCCATTGAAGTGTTGATTAATGGGGATGGTGGAGTATCCGGAGCCGAAACATTTAAGCTTGGTGCTGACCTTGGTGGCACGCCTGACCAAATTGCCTATAAACCCTTCGTCCGATTCAAAAACAAATTCAAGCAGGCTTACAAGCCAAATATCTTCCTGGCGAAAGACGACCTGTATACTGACATCATTACACTGCCTGAGTTCAGTAATCCTCTGGCTGGGTTCCTGTATGCGAAGACCGGACAAGTTGAGCAAACGATTGGCGGAATGCCTGAACGTTGTGATGATGTACCGGACAAGCTGTTGATTGGGTTGGATACCAGATATGCTCTGAATCGGATCGTTGCTGCTCCACTGACGATGGAACATGACAAGCTGATTGATACTCAGATCATGCTGTCTGCCATCTCCTATGAAGGCGGATTTGAAATCTTGAACAAAGAAGCACGTAAAGTGCTGAATACTGGCGCGTAACCCACACGGTTGCGCGTCTTTAATTTTTCAAAAAGGAGCGTTGATCATGAAAAGGATCAAGGTAACGCCTACTGAAGACCATAGGCACTACATCCATCCGGACACAAAGCAGGAGTTTCCCTCTGGAGTTGTTGCCGAAACAGAAGCGGACTGGTTTGTAAAGGCCAAACTGAACATGGGCCATCTCGTAGAGGTGAAAGAAGAGCAGGTAAATGATGCACCTCCAGCTCAGAATGATGAGCCTGCTGAGGCCCTACTTTCGCTGGAGGATTTCGAGAAGCTGGGCGCAGCTGATCAAATCAAAAACATGGGCCATCTCGTAGAGGTGAAAGAAGAGCAGGTAAATGATGCACCTCCAGCTCAGAATGATGAGCCTGCTGAGGCCCTACTTTCGCTGGAGGATTTCGAGAAGCTGGGCGCAGCTGATCAAATCAAAAAACTGGTTGGCCTCGGCTTGGCTGTCGACGAAAAGGACGATGCCATTTCCAATAAGGAGAAGCGTGTGGCTCTCTACAATGAGTTTCTGAACGGCGCTGATGCTTAATGTACTGCACGGTAGAGTCCATTAAGACTCGCTTTGTCATTATCGGTGACGATGAGGATAAACGCATCCAAACAATTATCGAGCAACAAAGTGCCCTCATCGATCAGCGGTTAGCCGTTCCTCCCGACTCCGATCCGGCGTTGGCCATCATCTTGCCGATCGCTGCCGAAGAGATTTGTGCCGGCGAGTACCTGCTTGCCGTGGCCGGGGAAAACGCAATCGACGGGATACTGGACATCAGCATTCTGAAACTCGGGCCTGACCCGGACAAGATCGCCAGGCTCGCAAAAGACCTGGTTGCAAACGGTTGGGACAAAATGAAAGCATGGTTGAAACTTGATATCCCCGTTTTTGTGGGATATTTCAGTGGAGTTGATGGATAAGCCTATGAACAAGGTCGCAAGGAATGTCCTGAAGCAAGCCAAAAAGCGCGGGCAGGCGGTCAAGTACATTGTCGTGCCAGTGCCGACTACACGCTGCCCGTGCTGGTCCCAAGCGTTTCAGCAACCAGACTCATCATGGCATGAGAAAAACCCCACCGAGCCGATGTGTGATGAACGTGGCTATCTCCCGACAGAATCAGTCTCTGTCGATGGCCACGCCTTTGTGCTGCCATACGAGGCCATGTCGCGCAAGGAATTACAGATGTACAACCATTACATCGAGAAGCTTGGCCCCGTTCAGTACAATGACCACCTGTTGCTGTCGCCAGACCTTCCGGAGAACACCAAGTTTCTTGATTGGGGAGGTCGAACCTGGCACGTTTACAATCCGGTGGCCGTGCCGGTAGGTAATGACATCGGAGTATGGCTGGCACTGGTAAGGAGTGAATAGTCATGTCGTTTGACGTTGACTTTAGCGGCCTGCTCACAAAGATGCAACGTGTCAGCCAGGCGGTTCAACAAGCGGTTGAAGATACGGCAGAAAAAGCTGCCGAGGAGATCCACGAAAAGGCTATCGAATATGCGTCCGGCCCCATGAATCCCGACTGGAAGGCAAAGCAGGCCAGAACAGCAAAACGAGACAGCGTGCGAAACGGCGGCAAACGAATTGCCATGCACTTCAAAGATAATGCCGAGTACCTTTGGTATCGCGAAGTCATGCACGAAGGGAAGTCAGATCCACCCTGGCCGGTATCTGTTAACACAGGAACATTCCGACGAGCTCATCGCAGGGAGCGAGTAAAGAAAGGAGTCTGGCGGGTGTTCGGTGACAGCAAGATAGCCAGATACTTCTCTCACGTTCATGACGGGACGATCCGGATGAAGGGGCGGCCAACAATCGGTAAAGCAGTACAAGAGTTTAACCAGTCTGGCCGTATCCGGGAGATTGGTCGTTCCATGCTCAGAAAGAACCTGAAGGGGGTGAGGTAAGGCATGATTGAAGAGCAAATACTGCAAATGATGAAAGCAGCCTTGCCGTCCTTCTGCAGGTGTGCAGCTGGGCGGCCAGCGGTCAAAGGAGATCACATCCATATTGATGACGAAAGGATCAAGCTTCCCCTTGAACGCCCAGTGATCTTTTTCGAATTGGATACTGGCTTTGATAACCCAAAAGGCTACGGTCATAACGAGCGGTTGAAAGAGATCGATCTGGAACGGTCCGAGTTTGTTTTTGAAAAGAGTGCAGAGGTCGTCAAAGGATATTCCGTATACTGTTGGATTCCAATGTACGGGAAGTATGGCGGGGAACTGACCCGCATCCGTATCTTTGACGCCCTGCAGGATGCTTTTATGTTCGAAGATGCCTTTGTCCTCAAGTTTGCCCGCAGTCACGAGCTACCGGCAGACGAAGGGGCAACCCAAGCAATCTACGAGTTGACCTACAAGGGAATCAAGACCAAGGAAAAGAGAGAGGCTGGATTCACTGAGATCAGCCTCTCTCATTCATTTGAGTAAATCACAAGGAGGGATGAGGTTTGGCACTTATCCTACGAAGCAATTTCCAGATGAAAAACCCAATGTACGCGGCGGGTACTGGACGCGGGATTGTCTTGATTGGGAAATCAAAGACTGCCGCGCCTTTAACACGAGTCAGCCTGTTCTCCGACGCGGAAAAGCAGCTGGGCGAAGGTACAAATGCAACAAAAATGGTTGACGCTGCCTTGATGCAACGTCCTCAAACGGTTTATTCCGTTGGATTGGGGGAAACGCCAGAGGCTGGCACGTACAAAAAAGCCTTGCTTGAAGGTGTTTCGGCAGAAGGAGTCTACTTTTTTGTCATCGACGAGACAACAGAATCAGTAATCGCGGAAGTAAAGGAGTTTCTTGCGTGGTGCGATACGAACGCTATTTCGGCGGTTGTTATTATCGGCGGGAAAGCGGATGTGGTGGAAAAAGCGGATCACTACCGGATTTGGGTAGTAGATGATGTGTTCGCCGATTATTCCGGGAAAGCTGTGCCTGCATTTATGGCGGCTGCAGCAACTACGGCGGCAATCGCAAATGAACGTGATCTATCTCTGCCGTTTGGTGGTATCCGGATCAATGGATTCACACTGAAGGAAGTCAAACACCTGGATACACTCCGTACACAGACAGAAGCCGGCTTGATGTCGTTTGCCCGAAACGGTACACGAATTGAGATTTTCCAAGGGGCAACGAGCTATATAAATCCGTCGACTGACGAAATTGGGTTGAAGGATCCGGCTGTTGTATGTACAGCGGATGAGATCGTTACATTTGTCGAGGGGCGAATCGCAGCAAGGCACAGCAGAATCAAGATGAATCGTCTGCAGGATATTGCCGACACAATCTATTCAGCCCTGGAGGAAAAGGCTGCTCCTGGTATAGAGAAGATATTCCCTCCGAATGCTGATGAAATCATTGTCAAACCTGACCCTGATGAAAACGGGAAAGCAAATGCAAATTATCACTTCCGGATCATCGCAGGGTTGAAAGAACTTGATATTGGCGTGACGGGCGAAGTGTCTGCCCAAAGCGCACAGTAAAGGTAGGTGGTTTGAATGTCGAAACGTGAATACGCTGCAGGCGCTAACGAAGGCGTCTTTATTGAGCATGAAGGCAAGAAGATTTATTCCATACAAAGCCATAGCATTGAGGAGACCAACAACTCGCAGCTTCGGCATGAGTACGGAACACAGGATGCCGTCGGGCAAACCAGAGGTTCCCGTTCCCACACTATTACCTTGGAGACTGGAATCGTGGTGGATGATGGTGGGGATGATGTTGTACCCCTTTACATCCTGCTGCGGACACCTGGCACGGAGATTACCAGATACATTGGTGAATGGAAAACCGTATTCTCAGGGCTGAAATTCAACAACTATCGCGAGAGCGGAAACCTTGAGAGCATGAACGAAAGCATTACCCTGACGGCTACCAAGCGCCGGGACTTTTTCAAGGGAAAGCCAGTCTCTGTCGATAAGGCCAAAACTGCATTAGGAAGGTAGGAGAGAACAATGAACGTGACACAGGAGCTTCAAGTCCTGCGGCTCGGTCAGCCTCCTGAAATGCGCTTCAAGACCGGGGAAGGCGATGCCCCGGTCTTTATTTTACGCGTTTTGACGAGTGCTGAAGAGCTGGAGGCATCGATCAACAGCCAAAGATACCTGAACAGTAATCCTGATTTGCCTCAATACGTTTACTCGTTTATTTATGACACGGAGATTCTGGCCATGGCTTTGAAGGACGCAGAAGGAAAGCGATTCTTTTTTAACGGCACGGAGCTGCGGGACCATTTCACCGATGTCGAGGTCGGGCAGCTGCTGGCCTCATACAAAGGACTGCTCGTACACTACAAAACGCTGAACACAATCTCAGACGAAGAGGTGAAAGCCCTGATTGAGGGCGTCGCCGCGGGAAAGCCCGTGGAGAGTATCTGATTTACCGGATGTGTAAGGACGTCGGCGATTTTAGACCGCTGAACGGATCAGGTACTCTTAACGATCAGCAGCTGCTTTGGCTGTACGTGATGCACTCAGCGGAGCAAATCAGGGAGACGCGCTCCTGGTGTGATAGCTGCCAGACGGATCGGGCTCTAGGGGTACAAAAGCCGCACAATTGCCCTTCCTGCGGGAAGACGGTAAACAATGTCAACGACCCGCAGCGGGAAGAGAAGCTGCAAGTGTTTATTGAACAGCAACGTCGTCTCTTGGAAAAGAAAGAGAAGGAACGAGAAGCGGAACGCGCGCGGATTGAAGCAGCGCTGGAAGCCAGCATGAACGAAGAGGAGGGAGATCATGGCCAACCAGACGGGGAAGAAAGCTGATGTCGAGTTCATTATCGCGGGCGACGATAACGTCAGTCAGATATTTAAGGGGATTGCCAGTGAACTGCAGGTGATACAGAATAAGACCCGTGCTACTGGACGCGAGGTTACCTCCTCCATGGACCAGGTTGGCATGAGCGAAGAGGAGGGAGACCATGGCCAACCAGACGGGGAAGAAAGCTGATGTAGAGTTTATTATTGCGGGTGACGATAATGTCAGCCAGATATTCAAGGGGATCGCCAGCGAGCTGCAGGTGATCCAGAATAAAACCCGTGCTACTGGACGCGAGGTTACCTCCTCCATGGACCAGGTTGGCGACTCCACCCGCAAGGCCGGGAGGGAGATGGAGACGGTAGGAGATCGTCTCCGCAGGATTGGGGATGGCACCGCCCACATTAAACGCCTCAATCAAGAGCTTGAACAAACGGATGACAAGGCGCGAACCGCCGGTCGTGAAATGGAACGCGGGTTCCGGGACGGGGGGAGAGCTGCAGATCAGGCAGCAAATAAGGTAAGGGCCCTTCAGCAGCGGGTTGTGGAAGTATCACGGGAAATGCGAGGGATGGTCGACGCCTTAAATCATGGGACGGCTGGGTTTCAATCTTTTGTTGGTGACCAGATTCGCCGCGGAGCTTATGTGGGCGGACTGGCCGTTACCGGTTTTGCAGCGCATAGCGTAAAGAAAGAAGTCGATAAGGAATACGAGTTTGCCAAGCTCGGAGCTGTCCTCAAATCAAACTATTACGAAAACGGAAAATTCAACGAGGCTGCCTACAAAAAAGACTTTTCTGAACTCCAGGCATTTATCAGCAAAGAAGGTTTGCGACCAGATCGCGAAGCCAACACCATGAGCCTGATCGGAATTGCCACGGAGCTGGCCAAGAACAACATGGACCCCAAGCAAGTCATGGCCGCGCTCTCCACGGTTTCCGACTTTGCCCAGGCTACTGATCTCGACCCGGATGTGGCGGCCAAGTATCTGGCCAACAAAGCCGAAGCAGCCAAGATGGAATACACCCCTGAGACCTTCCAGAAGCTTGCTGACCAGTTCGTCCAGACGGTGGACATGTCTTCCCTTGACCCGCGAGATTTGCTGTACGCAGAGCGCTATACTGACTTTGCCAATGCGATGGGCGGAGTCGACTATGCTGTAACGCAAGCCATGCAGGTCGCACTCTCAAAGATCAGTGTTGACGGGGAGAAAGCCGGTACAGCACTCAGAACGTTGTTCTTGGAAAGTACCAAATTGACCGTGCCTGACTCCGCCTTGGATAACGCCTCGTCTGCAGCTTTGGCGAAGAAGGTCGAGAGGCTGCTGGCTGATTTCAACGCAATCAACCAGACAGTAGAGAAGGACGGCTCTGTCGCCAAGGAGAACAAGGGTACAGAGAAGATCATGCGGAAAACCGCGCTGCTCAACCGGTATATGGGCACGATGACATCTGACGAGCAAATGGAAGTCAGCTCTATGTTGTTTGGAAAAGAGGCGGCCTCTGTCGGAACAATCTTTGCCGGAGACGACTACAAAGAATTTCTCGGGTACATCGAGACCATACGCAATAGCAACGGTATAACGAAGCGGTACGCTGACGATCGGGCGGCAACTGATAAAGGGCAACTGGTAGCACTCGGGAAAGCTATCGAGGAGATTCAGGGCAAGGTTGGACGCTCGCTGAATCCACTTCTGGATGCAACTACCGCCCAACTTCTGAAACTGGCTACTGAAGGTAAGTTCAGCTTTGATGAGATCAACAAGGGCGTTGAAGAGTCTGCCAGACTCTTGAGCAAAGAGTTGAACCCGGAGATTGCAGAAGTATTTGAGCAGCTCTCGAATCTGGCAACGAACACATTCCAGATCGGCGTCGCATTATCCCCACTGGCAGAGGGAACGTTCAAGTCCCTTGTCAAATTGTTAAATGGTGATGTGACTGGGGCGGTTAATGAAATCGTGTTGGCGATTGATGCCACAGACCTAAAAATCGAAAATCTACCAGGAGAGCTGCAGGGATTGGCCACGGCCGCCAAAAATGCGGCTATCTTCCTCGCGGCTATTGCAGCACTAAATAAAAGTGTTGAAGTGGCTGAAACTGGAAAGAAAATCTGGGATGGCTGGAAAGGCATGAAAGAGGTCATCACAGGGGAGAAGAACGGTAGCGGCCCCAAGGTTGATACGGATGATTCAAAGATTATTAAAGCCAATGTTGTTAATGTTTATGGTGAAAAAGTAAACGGAGGAACCAAGGGTAATTCCGGAAAAGGTGGCCCAATGCCTAATCCTTCCAACGGAAGACATCCAACCACCGGGAACGGTACACCGATACCTGAAAACAGAACAAGCCCGAAAGGAGACTGGTGGAAAAACGGAAATTGGAAAGCCACAGTCGGGGCAGCAGGCATAGGAGCATTTTGGTTATGGGGTTTAACATCTTACGGGGACTACATGGACACACACCAAGCAAAGAACTTTCATGATAAATATGGCCCCGTAGGTGCGGAACAGTGGTTCCCAAAAAGTGCAAAAGATATCAGCCTGCCACCGGGAGAAAAAAACATTCATAGCTATCCGAAAGAGACAAAGGGTGTTGTTGAATTTTTGCTCAGTAAAAAAGGAACAAAATATGCTCCATATCTCACCGAATTCTCAGATGAGTTGTTGAGAGAAGCGAACTTTAATGCTGCCAAAAAGTCACAATATCTTTTGAATGGATATAACGGTGGTGATATGGAGGTATTCCTACAAAAGCGTCTGAATGAATTTTATTCGATACGAAATGGAGAGGATTTCAGAAGTCCTGAATACGAGAAAAAAAGCATTCGTGCTGCCAATAAAGAGCGTGAAGAGGAGCGTCTTCTAAACCAAGAGAGAACCGATCGACTTCAGTACATCAGAGAAATGGAAAACGACCCTTTCATAAGAAGTAGTTACAAAAGGCAAATGTTAGACGAAATCACCCGCCCTAATAATCCGGGTTCTTCCAACAGCATATCATTGATTCCTACTCTTCTCGAACATCTTAATAAAATTCAAGAAAAACCAATTACAGTCCATTCTGACCATAATTTAAAGGTATTGGTTGAAGATAACCGATCAGTTCAGGTGAGTATGGAAAGCGCTTCTGAATATGCCAGGAGAACCTATGATAACCGAACGCTAACACCTCAGCAGGCTGTAAAGATGCGACAACTCGAATGATGTCGAGGTATGTCAGAATATAATTACTCTATACATACTCTTGGAATGCGATAATAGGTTTCATAGGGTTATGCAAGGGGGTCTAGTTTTTGAAGATAATAGGTATACTTGGTTTTGTATTGGCTGCAGTTTTAGTGATAACAAGACCGATTCACAAAAAAAGAGATTTGCCGATCATGAAGATGGCGTTACTATCTGCCATCCTCTTCGTTATCGGAACATACACCGGCTCTACTGGGAAGAATATCGAATCGATGAAAGCCAGTAACACAGCATCTTCAACTGAAGAACAAGCTAACACTCAAAAAAGCGAAAGTGCCACCGGGTTGAGTGTGGCCAATTTCAAGCATCAGCTGTATAAAGGAGATTGGGAATTTCAGTTTCAAACAAGCGAAGATCCATCTACTAAAAAGCAAGTAACATCTGCTGTTGATGTGCTTAACGGACTAACCGTAAAATTTGTTGGTGATCCTGCTGATTTTGAACTTGGTGAGATGATCTTTGTTCCTTCTGATAGACGTGATAACAAAAGTGGAGTATCTGCATTAACAGTGTTCGCACAGACGTCCATGCCTAATGAATCTGCTGATGATGTAGGCAAGTGGGTAACATCAAGTCTCGAAAAGATTGTAAACACAAACGATTCGATAGAAAAGTCCAGCCAGAACAATTTGATAAAATTAACAAGCATGAAAGACTTGGGTTGGATAGTTTTAACAGTTTCAAAAAAATAGGTCGACGCCCTAAACAGGGCGTTTTTTGTTTGGGGTGATAAAATAATGGCCCTTGTTTTCGAAACAAACCGCGGCACAATGAAATGGCCATACAACCCGGAAAGAATCGAGTTTGACAGCTCCAAGATTATAGTCGAGCATAAATACCCACATCGTCAGGGAGCGGAGACGGAGGATATGGGCCGAAATTCGGTGCGTGTAGATGTCAGTGGCATTTTTTTGTTGGAGCCAGATGTTCCTTCTCCAGCCCCAGAAATACTAATGAACAACCTTTGGTTTTTACAAGAAACTGGGGCCATTGGCAAAGTATTTGGCAGCGAGCTCGGGACTGCGGTGGAAGGACGGTTATTCCGAATAGTAAACCTCAAAGGGCGACGAGAAGAGGGTACGGTGGGCGACATACCGTACTCTTTTACTTTTTTGGAGCATTATCAGCCGCAAGCCAGCAAACAAGAAGAGGCAAGCAACGGAGCTGCTGCTTCATCCAGCGGAGGTGGAGGCAGCGGCTCGAGTAAAACCACCAAGGAAGCGGCGCCACAGTCCCGGGATGTGGTGTACATCGTGAAATCTGGCGACACTCTATGGGGCTTAGCCAAACACTATTATGGAGATCCCCTGAAGTTCAAAAAAATCATGGCCGACAACAGGGTGGACGTGTCGGATATGAAGCCGGGCCGCAAGCTGACGATCAAGGATGTGAAAAACCGTGTATGATACCTGGCAAAAGATTCTGCGAGCCGTATTCGAAACGCTAAAAGGCCCGAAGTGGGAAGTCAACCGTATCACAGATTGGGATATTACGATTGACATTTCCAGAGCTGCAAATCGGTTCGTCCTGGACATTGCGAACGTCGAGGGGAATTACACCGATCTGTTCAACTTTGGCGATAAAGTGACCCTCTATGCGGAGAAGTTGGAGGGCGGCGGCCGGGAAGATATCCTGAGCGGTTATATCGATGACCTTGACGAGTCATATGCCCCGGACAATGGCAACCTGATCCGGATAGACGGCAGAGACAGCGGCGTCTTTATCCTGGAGAACGATGCAATCCCGACTACCCATAAGACAATCACCCTAAAGGACCTGGCGGCCGGCATATTCAAGGAGTTCGACCTGCCGTTTGTTTACAATGGGCCGACCATAAAAATCGACAGTAAGCAGATTCGGATCGGCCAGAACGGTTGGGACACGATCGAGGAGCATGCCTTGGAGAACGATCTCCGTCTGTACCGGCTAGACGGGAAGGTGTATCTTGGCAAGTTCACCCCTGCCACGGATGTACAGTATGTCTTCGTAGATAACCCTCAAAGCTCGTCGGAAATTCCTTATCTGCGACTGCGCCGTCGGAAGTCGGGAGCCAGCCGCAAGCGTGAAGTGTGGGCTTATGGGACCGGGAAAGGGAAACCGTTGGAGAAGGTTATAGACGACTCTCTACCTGCAGGCTTTAAGCGGCGCATGGTCGTAAACGGCCACAAAACACGAGAGCAGACAAAGAAGGCTGCCAAGGAGCGGATGGCCCGGAATAAGATCGGCAGCAATGAGATCGAGATTGTGATTAAGGGAACGCGGGTAATCCGACCGGGGCGCTGGGCAACCATCATTCGCCGGTGGGGGCCGCGCGGGTACACAGTAAAATGGGTCATTGCTTCTGTCCGTTACGCTTGCTCCATGAGCAGCGGGGAAACAACGACGATAATCTGCCGGCCAATAGAGGAGGTGCTCGGATGAGCAGCAAGGTATACGATGCAATCAAGGGTGAATGGCCAGTTGAAATAGGAACAGTAGACCGGATGGAGAAAACAGCACAAGGCACGGTACTTTCAACAGAGGGAATAGGCACCCCAATTGATTCTCTTCAGATGCTGCCGCCCGGTGTGTACGCAATCCCTCCAATCGGGGCCAAGGTGTTATTTACCCAAACAGAGGAAGGACCCAGGCCGGGGCTTATGGTTGATTGGCCAGAAGAACAGCCAGCATTGGAGATGTTGGCCAAGAAAGCCCGTAGCCTCCCTGATTACGGACCAGGTGATCTGGTCATTTTTTCTTCTGGCGCCCTTTTGAAAGACGGCTGTGTCCAGTATCTCCACTTCAAGACGGACGGCAGTGTAAAGTGGAGGACTGTTGATGCAACTGGCAATGTGATCACAGACATGACTTCTGACCTGAACGGGGTCAGTATCAAAACGAAAAAGTGGACGGTAGAGGCAGAGCATATCTATCACCACGAGACAGGAGGCGTGTAAGATGGACCCGGTTATCAATCACCCTGCCGGATACACCTTAGACGACTCTGGCAATTTGAAAAAATGGCGAACGCAGAAAGAAAAGCTTCGGCAGCGCCTGATCAACCGTCTGATCATGCGTCGGAGCATAGCGGCCATTCCGGGCTACGAAGAGGCCGGCAGCAGGCTGTATACACTTGGCAGAGTGAAGCGATCAGGAAGAGCTGACGCGGCGAAGCAATACACAGAGGAAGCCTTGCAACCAGAGGTTGAGGCGGGCGAGATTATCCGGGTGGCCACGGTCATTTTGACAGAGGGCGAGGAGGGCAAATACAGCCTTGCCGTTTCCGTGGAGCTGCCCGGAGGAGAAATGCTGGATTTGGAGGTGAGCGACACGTATGGCAGTTGAACACAATGGAATCAGATATGAGGAGGAACTGAACGGGGTACCTATCAAGTCCTTTGACCAGATCCTGAGAGAAATCTTGTCTGATTGGAATGCGAAGGTACCTGAGTTGGACATCATGCCAGGCAGTGACGCTCACATCCGGGCCTCTGCCATTGCCGGGCAGCTGTACGCATCCTACGTCAGCGGTTCCATCGGCGTCAATCAGTACCTACCGGACACCGCCACGGGCCAACATCTCCGGGTACTCGTCAAAGAAGAGGGGATTATTGAGAAGCCGGCAACCCAGGCGCGGGGCCATAAATTACAATTCCGCCGCGATCCTAACCTGACTCGTGTAGATGTGGAGGTCGTGATCCCATCCGGGTCGGCCAGGGTAGTCACACGGAACGGTGTAACCTTCGAAACGACTGCAGACGCCATTTTGCCGCCTGATGTCTTGACAGTAGAGGTCCCATATCAAGCGATCGTACCGGGGAAGAACGGGAACATTCAAGCTGGGGACATTATCGGCTTTTACGGGCAACCGCCAGCTGGGATAAACTACGTGACCAACCTGGATGCCACGGCGGATGGTTCCGATGCGGAGGACGACGAGACCATTCGGGCCCGATATTTCGAGGCGACAGAGCAAGAAGAATGGCACGGCTCGCCAGCGTGGGTAGAAGCAGAGGCCAAGAAGATACCAGGGATTACGTCTGCCACTGCCATCAAGAACGCACGCGGCGAAGGAACAATGGATGTGCTGGTCACATCAGGCGATGGCATCCCAAGCCAAGAGAAGCTGGACGAAGTGTTGGCATACCTCTCCGATCCGAATCGAGAGCCGATCAACGTAGACTTCCGCGTCATTGCCCCTGAACCGGTGGTCGTTAACCTACGAGTACAGGCACCTGGCATTACGCAGGCACAAGCGGAGAGCGCATATAAGGCTTATCTGGCGACTGTAGGCGGAGGGGGTACCATTTACCCGTCCAGAATTGCAGCAGCCCTGATAAACGCCGGAGCTCAGTTTGCGGACGTGCAAGAGCCTGCTGCACCGATCACGTTGAAATCTACAGAGATGCCTCTGCCGGGAGTGGTGACACTTGTTTGATCTCCGGTATCAACTGGCCGACACTGGTCTTTACAGCCTTGACGACCCTGTTTCGAGCGGGGAGTTGGAGGCATACGAGCGGCAGCTGAACGATTTGCTTGCCTGGCATCAACAGATGAAGCGGGAAATGGCCCTTGATACGACAGAGTTACTGATCGAGCGGTGGGAGAAGATTTACAACGAGCCTCCCCTCCCGACGGATACATTGCGCGATCGACAGATACGCCTCTTAAACAAGCGGCGGTCAAACGGCGTTTTAACTCCGAGTAAGGTCATCGCGTTTGCTGAAGACTTCGGCCTCTCAGCCAAGGTTATCAAGCATATCCGACCGTTCTGTTACCGAGTGGAAATCAAAGAAAAATCAGCGGCCGATTTTATAAAACTGGATGAGATTCTTACGGCTGCAGAACCAGGGCACCAAACCCACGATTTTGGGATGGCTGACCGCCTGGGCATAATTGAACACATTTCATCCAAAGGGGGTATCTATTACGATGACCCCCTCTATTGTGGTTCCTTCTACGCTGGAGGTGAAAACGATCTATGCTGACCGAACACGCATTGGAACGACAAGCAAACAGCCTTGAGTCACTTTTCGACAGCGCGGAGGTGGAAATAAACGGCGAAATGAAACCGGCCACTCTCCTGAAAGTCAGACAAGGTCCGAATAAAGTGAATTTCCTGATTCGGCTCCAGGACTCTGAAACAGGTATGGTTACAAAGCGGGTGATCCGGGACGAGAATAGGCAGATCGTCTGGCAGGACTCGGTGAATCTGTACAAGCCAGCCAGAGCCGTATCGTTAAGCCTCCCGATAGAACTGAAATGGAAGGTAGGTGAGTAACAGTGATAGAGAGGTATCAAAAGCAGACGCATATCAACCGAATAGTGGATTTCCCAGGGGCCTATACGATTCAGCCGCACCCCGACCCTGAGCTCGCTGCAAAAGGTGTGATGCTGATCGAGCCAGCATACAACGTGCTGGCCGGTACGCCTGTTGATGAGGTCCGGCTCAATC
Organism: Brevibacillus borstelensis; assembly: GCF_037834415.1. GTDB lineage: Bacteria > Bacillota > Bacilli > Brevibacillales > Brevibacillaceae > Brevibacillus > Brevibacillus borstelensis_A. The sequence continues at coordinate 66,188 of NZ_JAUMSJ010000024.1, forward strand.
ACATGGAGGACGGCATTGAGGGAGCCTATTTACTTTACGACCGGCTTGAACGGCGGGTAACAAGGATTGAGGCCCATCTTGACCTGGATAGTCACGACGTCGACGGAGCGCAGGCGCGTTTCGCTGACACCTATGACGGCCTTGACGATCCGGTGCTGGTGTTGGATAAAACGAAGACGTACAGCACCGCAGCCCTTGCCTCAAGCACTTCGGCAGTCACTATCCCGGTCGCTTCTACAGAGGGCTTCAAGGTCGGCCAGGAGGTCACGATTTGCGATGACGTGGCGTTTGAGAATCAGTGGATCACGGCAATTGGAACAGGCACGATTACGGTGGCCAAGCTGGCAAACAGCTACAAGAAGGGTGCCCTGGTCGGAAGGTCTACAGTGGTCCGGGATACAGCAGCGCAGAAAATGCGGATCGGATCGTGGGGCACCCATACGATCACGATCTCACTGACGTAAGAAAGGAGGAGGAACATGGAGTACGTTTGGGAAGATGTCGGGGTGTTCAATGACACCGATACCTATACATTTGAGGACGGTTATTTGTATGCTGCGATGCATGATTCCGCTGATAGCAGAATATATTACGGACTTGGATTCGGGTCGCCTATCCTTGTTAGAAACTATGTATTAATTGGCAATAAGGGTAGGTTAAAGGGGACCATTAGTGTAAGTGCTGGCTACGGCGAAGGTAGATCGTACAATGTAAAATTACGTAGAATGAAAATAAACCCCTCTATACCGTGGGAAGTAGTAGGGATCTTTGGCGATATTAAATCCTACACCTTTGAAGAAGGGTATCTATATGCTGTAACAAATACTTATCCATCGACTAATCCCGAATATTACGGTAAAGCATTCGGCGTTCCTGTAATGAGGGGAAGATATTGCTACACCTTGGTAAACGGTAGTGGCATGTGGACAGGTTCTCGCTCGGTTGGCGATGGAATGTTTAGTATCGAGTTAATCAGATTAGTTCTTAATAAACCTCCAACACTCACTATTCGATCAGCTGCTGACAATCAATTACTCGTTGAAGGGCAGGCCGTCTACACGGGGACGAGTGACTTCACCATTCGCCTGACAGCTGACGATCCAAACCCGGCAGACACACTTCAGTACCAAATTAAACTGAACGGGACCGTCAAAAAAGACTGGACCTTATTTGCGAGAAACTCGCCGGTAGATTACACGTTCCGCGCATCAGATTATACCAACGACAGGAACCAGTTTGAGGTATCTGTCCGGGATAACTTCGGAGAAGTAACCACTTTTTCCGCAATATTGGTTAAAGTTAATCGTCCAGAGTACCTTGGCCTCGTTAAACTCGGGACACTATATTACGGCTCTGCGGCTCGTCCAAGGCCGACAAAGCCATGGGTTCCCGATGTATCCCCAAATTATAACATTGGAAAAGGGAACCTGCCATCAGCTTGGACTGAGCCTTTAAGTGGGTGGAGTATTGGAAACACCAACCCGGCCGAAGAAAATCAGTTGTACTGGCATAAAATACGAGACGGAAATAAAACACTTCTGATTTGCGATCGGGCGATTTTGTGCTATTTCCGGCCTGTCGATTTAGACAATATGGGAAGAGTCTCGGGGACTCCGGTTACAATTGATGGCAAAAAATATACCCTGAGAGTTTTGACAGGGGGCATGACCAATTCTGACGCGCAATCAGGAGATAACGAGTGGAATAGGTATGTATTAAACAAAGCGAACATACCTGGCCTTCCTATACCAAGTAGTTCAGATTTCAGAAGCGATTACGGAGACTTGGACGCTTGGAATATCCAATTCAAGGGCGAACTTAATCGATTCTGGAACTGGATGTATATATCTACAATGGTACAGGAGAGTGATGAAGTTTCTGACACAAGGAGGCTCAGAGGAGAGCTTTCAGCTGGACATATTGCAACGATCAGAAACATTTCCAGTTCCAGTGGTACGGGCTGGCGACCAGTTCTTGAGGTGCTTAATACTGCTCCGACGTTATCCCTGTCAACAGCCAACAACCAGGTGTTAACCGAAGAGAGTACATTCATAGTCGCGGGAAGTGCGACAGATGAAAACAGCGGCGATGTAGTAACAATCAAGTACAAGATTAACAACGGCACCGAACATAACCTTGCTTCTGGAGTATCTAATGGGAGTAGTCCTATTCTTTTTTCAAAAACACTAACAAAGAAGGGCTATCGCTTGTATGATGGCACAACTATGGTGTCAGATGCACTTTATGAGGGGACTACGCACACTCTTTCCGTATGGGCAGAAGATTCTCAAGGTGGTAAATCAGCTGTAGTAACGCGATCATTTACTATCAAAATCAACAAACCTCCAGTTGTCACAATCAACACCTTCACGCCTGTACAATCCGGCCTGATCCCGCCTGACACGATCACGCTCTCCGGTACTGCTTCCGATCCTGACGGCAACACGGTTACGGTCAAAGGAAAGCTGAATACAGGAGCAGAGAAAACACTGCTGAGCGGCGTTTCGAGCGGTAACTGGTCGTTTCCGTTCAAAGTGAGCGAATTGAAGACCGGCGTAAACACGGTCACGATCACGGCAACCGACCAGTTCAGGGCCTCAACGGTCAAGACTTTCAATGTCAAAAACGAAGTCGTCGAAAAGCCAATGAAACAGGGGGTTGCACGTTACAAGATCCTCCCACCTCTCGGCTCAGCCAAAGAAATCCTGGCTTGGCAGAAGCGAGAAAAGGGCGACCTGGTTATCGATGCAGAGGCTTCTTTTGTTGACGCGGGGCAGCCAGAGCAGTACGTGGCCATGGTCAAGGACAGTGTTGATCTGAACACGGAAATTACAGAGGACCAGTTGTACGGAATGGCAACTGCACCAAAAGCAGACGTCATTTTCAAGCAAACACTGTCCAGAACCAACGCAAATTCAACGCAAGCAGCCACAATGCTGGTGGGGGTGTTTAAATAATGGTGCGATACCGCAAGCGTAACCCGGACGGAACCTTTGGCGAGTTGGTGGAAACGCCAGGGCACAGTAACGATCTGACAGAAGAGATCAAAATATTGTACGAGACCATCGCTTTTATGGATATGGAGATGGCCAGCATACGCGAGGGCTTCACAGAAAAGATCAATGAATTGACTGGGATGATCTCCGAATTAAAAGCAGAGGTACAAGCCTTGAAGGGAGGTGAGCAATGATGGTAAGGCCTTATATGATCGCGCCGTATGCGGTTCTGGTCAAGTCCGGTGGCTGGCTGATTGAACCGACGGGAGCTGAGGGGGAGAAAGTGGTCCCGGAAGCTTACCGCGTGCCGGTAGCGGAATATCTCGCTGCTCAGGAAGTAGCGTAAACGCCTTTTCTCTCAATGAGAGAGGCGTTTTTTCATTGCAACAAGACAGGAGCTCGCCCCGAACCGATCGGGGCTATTTTTCTGACCCGAAGGGAGAGAGAGCACTTGAAAGAATCAGCAATTTTTGGCGCAGTAGGCGCTTTTTTTGTTTCGGCTTTTCACTTTTTTTACGGTGAAGGCCCAATTCGATATTTAGCTATTGTCCTGTACATGCTTTTGATTGCTATGGACTGGGCCGCCGGTTACAGAGCTTCTAAGATCGACGGGTCTTATGCCTCCGAATATGGAATCAACGGGGCCTTTCGGACAGCGTTTCTGCTCTTTATGCCTGCAGTTGGACATTTGATTGATAGCCTGCTCGGTACGCCAAGTATCGCTTTTATTTTTCTCACAGCCGCGTTTGGATTGCACATTTGGAAGAGTATGACGGCCAATGTCGTGCGAGCTGGTTGGGAAAAGTGGGTACCGGAGTGGGCGATGAATGCCGTTTCGGATGAGATCGAACACAAGCTGGCCAGAGCCATCAAGCGGAGACAGGAAAAAGAAAAATATTTGGACGGTGATAAGTTGTGAGAGTAGCGATAGATGCCGGTCATGGGCCGGACACCCCCGGAAAACGAACGCCGGACGACAGCATGCGGGAGTTCCACTTCAACAGCGTAGTCGCCCGTTATATCCGTGATGAGCTGCAGCAATATGATGGGGTAGAGACGCTGTTTACCCACGCTGACGATGGCAGCCGGGACGTACCTTTGAAAGAACGGACAGACAAGGCAAACGGTTGGAAGGCAGATGTATTTGTCTCTATTCACGCAAACGCCTATGGGAACACCTGGAACGACGCTAACGGTATCGAGACGTTTGTCTACACGTCGCGGCCTGCGGCTGCTGTGAAGCTGGCTGATGCTGTTCAATGTGCGTTGGTTCGTGCTACTGGCCGCCGGGATCGCGGGGGAAAGGCTGGCGACCTGCACGTGCTGCGCGAAACCAACATGACCGCGATCCTCGTCGAGTGTGGCTTTATGACCAACCGGGAAGAGGCGGAGCTGCTGAAGAGCGACACGTACCGCCGCAAGTGTGCCACGGCCATAGTCCAGGCTATTGCCGAGGTGTACGACTTAAAGAAGATCGGAGCTGCCCCGTCAGGCACACCCATAGCCGGACAAGCCCAAGCTACCGTCGAGCAGGCCCAGGAGTGGGCAAGGCAGAAGAGAGCTGCCCAATCCTTTATTGATGTGGCACCGATCTATTGGCGGGTCGGTACCGAGCTGGGAATCCGTCCGGAAGTCGGCTACGCCCAAGCGGCGAAGGAAACCGGATTTGGACGGTTCGGCGGGGTCTTATCCCGCGACTTCCACAATTGGTGCGGCCTGAAGACGACCCAGGGCGGCAGCAATACCGATCCTGCGGCGCACGCTCGTTTCCCTAGCGACGAGTTGGGCGTACGAGCTCACCTGCAGCACCTGGCCCTGTATGCAGGTGTGGTAGTAAAAGGTGTGATCGTCGACCCGAGACACTTCCCATCAGTACTTGGGACAGCTAAGACAGTGGAATCTCTCGGCGGGAAGTGGGCTCCTACAGCTGATTATGGGAAGGCGATCACGGAACTGCTGGCAGGCTTGCTGGCAATAAAAGTATCCACACCGCCTGTTGATAAATCTGTAGAGAAAGTGAACATTCAGATAAATGGCGTACGCATCCCAGCTCAAGGTTATCTCCGAAACGGTGTTTCTGTACTTCCTATCCGTTCCGTATCGGAAGCCCTCGGCGTTACTCCGGAATGGGACCCACAGACAAAACAAGTAAGCGTCAACGGAAAAGACCTGACAGAGACAAACGAATCCGGCGTTGCCTATGCTCCGGCCCGTGAGCTCGCCGCAGCCCTCGACCTGCAGGTGGAGTGGGATGGAACATCCAAAACCGTAAAGTTTATGACCATGTAATAGCCAAAGCCCTCCACCGGTGATCCGGGGAGGGCTTTTTTTTAGTCTGTTGAGTTGACTGTATTATAAATTGAAGAAAATAAGTTTATTCGTACATAAACATTGAATGAAGGTTGATAATATAATATTATGTAGGTGTACGAAAAAAAGCATTTGTAAGGGGAATCGTGCGATGAGCATAGAGTCATACATTCCAAAACTTGTACGAGCGAGTCTCGATAACGACCATCGGACAGTCAGATCAGTTAGTACCCGTCTGATAAGACGATTAAAGGACAGTCACCCTGAAGTTGCAAAGGAAATTGCTGATGCACTTGCCTATCACGGAATCGGAGCGAACACTTTGAGGTCAGTTGGGATTGATGGAGCACCGCTTGATGCTGAATCGAGGAAATCATTAGCAGTTGTTGAGGAGCCGATAGAAGTAAATAAACCAGTGTTATCTGTTAAAGTCGAAAGGTTGATTGATGACTTTATCGTTGAAAGGGAGCAAGCGCCTAAGCTTATCGCAGCTGGTTTAAATCCACCTTCTTCCATACTTCTGTATGGTCCCCCAGGGGTTGGTAAAACATACTTAGCAAACTACCTGTCTGGAGTGTTTAAACTCAAATTTGTCACCTTGGACCTAGCGACATCTATTTCGAGTTATCTCGGTAAGACAGGTCAGAACATAAAAAGCGTAATCGACTATGCGAGACAAGAACCGTCTTTACTATTCCTAGATGAATTCGATGCTGTTGCAAAGAAAAGAGATGACATGTCAGATCTTGGAGAATTAAAAAGGATTGTTAATGTACTTCTTAAAGAACTTGAAGACTGGCCTTCTCATTCAATTCTGATGGCGGCAACAAATCACCCAGAGTTACTCGACCGTGCAATCTGGAGAAGATTTGATCGGACTATCGAGCTAGAACTACCAGGCGAAAATGAACGAATTCAATTGTTGCAGGAACAATTTCAAGATGTAAATGATGATCGCACAAAAAAATTGTTGCTAATATTAGCTAATTTAACCGAAGGATTGTCTTGTGCTGATGTATGTAAACTTTCAGAGCGCGCTAGACGGAAGGCTATAATCTCAAACGAAGATTTGTCACGTATTATTTTTCAAGAATTAGCTTCGTTTACTGATAAAAGGGAAACAATTTTTTACAAGAAGTTTTCGAAAGTAGCTAGGGACTGTTTTCAACTTTCTGTACGTGAAATAGCTGATTGGTTAGGGAAACCACCGTCGACTGTTCAATATTATCTAAAAGC
>NZ_JAUMSJ010000025.1:0-71342 GCF_037834415.1 Brevibacillus borstelensis
CGGGCTTTCAGCCGGCATTAGCTGTAAAAGATTGGGAAGAGAATTCTAATTGCGGTCGGTATGATGTTTTCGGGCAACTGTCGCCAAATCAAAAACCCCTGGTTTCCCAAGGGTTTTTGATTGTCCCGCTTATCGCACCGGATGCAAGCTGTCAGTCGTCACATCCAGCAAGACGGCGTTAATGCCATTGAGAAAGGCCATGGCGCTCGCCTTGATGATATCTGTATCCATAGCGCGTCCGGAGTACGTTTTGCCTTGATGATCGATTCGGATGTTGACCCGTCCGATGGCTTCTTTACCTCTGGACAGGCTGTTGATTTTGTAATCCTTCAATTCTACGTCCAGTCCCACCAGCGATTTGATGACACTGTACAAAGCATCGATCGGACCGTCGCCAACCGCACTGTCCGTAAATTCCTCGGAACCCTTTTTCAGCTTGACGGTGGCTGTCGGGTACTGATCGTTGGTCATCACCTGGAAGGATACCAGCTCATACAGCTGTCCGCTGCTACGCTGCTGTAGGGCGCGGTGATTGGTGACCAGGTAGTACACGTCATGGTCGTAGACTTCTTTTTTGGAATCGGCCAATGCGAGGAATTTTTCAAACAGCGCTTCAAAGTCTGCGGCATCGCCTGTGTCAAAGCCCATTCTTTCCACCGCATTTTTAAAGGCATGGCGGCCGGAGCGAGCGGTAAGGATCAGTTCCATGCTTTCCGCCCCGACGTCCTCCGGCGAAATGATTTCATACACCTGTTTATCCTTCAACAATCCGTCCTGATGAATGCCGGAAGAATGCGCAAAGGCGTTTTCTCCGGTAATCGCCTTGTTTACCTGGACATCCAGTCCGGTCAGGTACGTGAGCAGTCTGGATGTTCTCAGCAGTTCAGTCGTTTTAATATTGGTGGAGCAGTTGTAGTAATTTTCCCTTACCTTGAGTCCCATCACGACTTCCTCCAGCGATGTATTGCCGGCCCGTTCGCCCAAGCCGTTAATCGTGACTTCGACCTTTTCCGCCCCGTTTTTCACGGCAGCCAATGTATTCGCCGTAGCCATCCCCAGGTCGTTATGACAATGGACGCTCAGGATTACGTCTTCATTGACATTTTTCAGCCGTTCGTTGATCTTGCGGATCAACTCGCCGAATTCCTCCGGGACGGCGTACCCGACCGTATCCGGCACGTTGATGATGGTTGCTCCGGCTTTGACGACGGCTTCAATCGTCTTCCACAAATATTCAAAATCCGACCGCGACGCGTCCTCCGTGGAGTACTGCACGCGGGGGAGCAACGTCTTGGCGTACTTGACCGCGTCAACCCCCATCTGCAGAACGGCGTCCTTGGAGCGGTTAAACTTCTTGTCCACGTGGATGTTCGAGGTGCCCAGAACGATATGGATAAACGGGTCCTGCGCGAGCTTGATGCTTTCGTATACGGCGTCAATGTCGCTTTTGACAGCCCGCGCCAGGGCCGTAATCGAGACTGCATCCCCTACGCTTTTGGCAATCTCCTGAACAGCTTGAAAATCCCCCTCCGAAGAGGCGGGAAAACCGGCTTCGATCATATCTACCTGCAGTCGCTTCAGCTGCTGCGCAAACTCTACTTTTTGGTGGACATTCAATTTGGCGCCCGGCACTTGCTCCCCGTCGCGCAAGGTGGTATCCAATACGATAATGTTTCTTGTCATATGCGTTTCCTCCCCAGTACTCCCTGTTTTTCTTTATATCAAGCGGGGGCGGTTAAACCCGGACTTTAACCAACAAAAAAACCCCGTCTCTACGTATAGAGACGAGGTTGACCCCGCGGTACCACTCTACTTCATTTCAACTGAAATGAGCTCATTCGATGGCCATCACCATCTATCCTTGTAACGGTGGAACTCCGGCTTACCCTACATTGTCAGGCAGCAGTTCATAGACGAGTTCGAAATGAACGATACTGCCGTTTCGCACCAGCCAACGGCTCTCTGAAAGATCTTTTCATTTCTACTATTTCTACTCATAACTATTTGCATGTTAAATTATTGGAAATTGTATTACATTCTCAAAGTTGTGTCAACAGTCAAATCAAGTATCCTTGAGGCATATTGCTCATATCCCTGTACGGGACCTGTTTTTCTACAAGATGTTTAAAAGTTCTGTTTTATAGCTTATCCTAAGCTTATTCTGGAAGAGAGGAAGTGCAACTCGGTCATGGTACGAACAGAACCGATCATTGCAGTGGATAATGTCAAAGCCAGTTCGAAATGGTACCAGTCGCTGCTCGCCTGTCAAAACACACATTCCAACGGCGTATTCGATCAGCTTGTCGATACAGATGGAACGATCCTGCTCTGCCTGCATCATTGGGGAGACCATGAGCATCCGTCGCTATCGAGTCCTGATCATGGAATGCCTGGCAACGGGCTTTTGCTCTTTTTCCGGGTTGGCGATTTCGAGCGTGCATGGGAAAGGGCGCAGTCGCTTGGAACCGGGATTGAGGAAGAGCCTCATTTCAATCCGTTTGCGGGACACAACGAGTTCACCTTGCGCGACTTGGACGGGTATTACATCACGATTTGCTCCGAACCCGTTTGACGCAAGGATGCCCTTCCATCTCGGCGAGCTTGCAATAAAGGCAGCTTTTCAGCCGAAAGAGCTGCATGAGTACCGGGTTGCTTTTCTTCGAGCAGCCGTCGAAATTGACAGTCTTGGCCAGAAACAAAAGCGCTTGGAAACCCCAAGCGCTTTTGTTTCTGGCCCTCATCTCGGGGTCGAAATACGGACGTTTGACAATGTCAGTGAAGAGCTCTGCCGATTGGTTTTACTTTTTTACAACAGAAATTCATATTGCCTTTTGCCATGCAAGATACGTCTGACGTGCACTACGTCGCCCACAATTACATAAAACACCAAATAACTATGCACTGCGAGCAGCCGATAACCTTTTGCACGCAAAATGGGGTTTTTCACCAAAGGATACCGAAATGGCAACTCCTCAAGTGATGCTACATGCGCTACGATCTCGTCATACAATCTGATATCGTCAAAGGAAGAACGCTGATTGATATAATCGATTATCTCCTGCAAATCGCGTTTCGCGCTAGGAAATATCAATATCTTATATGTTTCCACGAATATTCGACCTCAACTTCCGAGCTACTTCCAAGAAATCCTCTCCAGCAGCACCGTTTGCAATTTCCGCTTCGGCCTCGGACAACTTGCTGTATAACTCGATCAAAGCTTGCTGGCGTTCATATTCCTCGATACTCATGACAACCATGTCTCCTGCGCCATTCTTGGTGATAAATACAGGCTCCCGTTCTCTGCGGCAGAACTCGGAAATCTCATTGGCGTTATTACGCAAATCTGAAATAGGACGGATTTTGGGCAAATTTACTCACTCCTTTCCGGGTAAAACTCTTGATCAAATTATAGCATAATAAAGAGTAAATTACGCATTATATTGCGAGTTAATTTCTGCAGGAGGGCTTGGAAAGCATTTGATACAACAATAACCATAGCATGGAAGGTGACCTAGGAATCGAACTGCTGACTTTTGCAAGCTTAACCCCTGCCTGCAGATCGAAAAAGGCGACGGCGCCATGTTCAAATTCCGTGCCGACGATCCCTTTTGTCGGCAACCCTAATCCGTCGCGATAGCTACACCCAATGTCAGAACAGAAATGCGCGGTTCCATCATACTGACGTCCTCCCTGAAGCTGATTTTTTTCGTTTACCGCCTATACTCGCCGTTTTCCATTGTAAAAAACGGAATATCTTCCTTCAGTTCGCGGAAATAGGTGTGATCATGTCATTCTGCGTATCGCTTTCGCCCGGCCGAACCCATGAAAAGTTTCCTCCCCGCTTGTCTCCATGCGGTCTGCCCTAGCCCGGGCAGCAAAAACCACGTCCTGCTACAGACGTGGCTTGCTTTTGCATAAATGAAGGCGCTTGGAGGTTGGACACGGTTTATCGGACCGATCCGCGCTTATTTTGGTTGAAGCGTCAGCACATGACCTTTCCCATCAGCTTCCACCAGGGAAGTGGCATGGTACACTCCCTCCACCCATGCGCGAAACTGGTCGTTGTACCAAGGGCTTTTGACGTGTCCCGACTGACCGGGTCCGACTACATGATACGCCTTCGTCAGATCATTGGTATCGACGACAAACCGCCAGGAAGCGCCGTGGTTGATAAGGCCCGTCTTTTGATTGTAGGCGGCAGCCTGAACCGTCACAACACTCCCCCCTGCCGGGATCGGCTTTGCCCAGTTAAACAGGTAATTCAGTCCGGTCACGCTGGAGAGCGGATGGAGAAACGACATTTGATGAGCGGCACCCCATTTCCATTTGTCGCTATTCGTCCCCTGGGCAGCTTCGATTTCCGCGATCGCGTCCTGCAAAGAAGTGTGAAGAACCTTGGATAGACCACCCTTCTCCTGAATCCAAGGCCCCGGCTTGCCTGCGTGGGCTCTGCGGATCAGATCGTCGACGATTTGCCTTTTTCCTTCAAACAAATCATTCATGCTGTCCGGTATTTGCTCCTTGAACAGGACATTTGCTACTTGCCGCATCCACGTATGGAAAACGAGAGGAGCGGCCATATCCTTGTCGTCAGCGAAGTTCCATGGTTCCAGCACGGCGAGAACCTCTTTTTCTTTGTCCGTGAGCGCCTCTTTTTTCACCTGCTCCAAAAAAACCGGTACAAATTCCTCGGCCTGCAGATTTGCTTGATCCATTTGCAGCTTTTGCATGTCCTCTACGGTCAGCTTCTCTTTTTCCTGGAGAACTTCCTGGATTCTCATCTGACGGTACGGCTGAGCCCAGACATTGCTGATGTGGTACGGATAGCTGTCATCCGTGACTTTGTAATTTGCGCTGGAAATGAAACCCTGTTTTGGATTCACGGTCTTGGGGAGCTGATCGTATGGGATGTATCCCGTCCACTCGTATTCATCCGTCCAACCGGGGACAGGGAGCAGGCTATCTCCCTTTTTGCGGATGGGGATTTTCCCGTTTGCCTTGTAGGCGATCGTCCCATCCTGCGCGGCAAAGACGAAATTTTGCGTTGGTGTGTGGAAATCCTCGAGTGCCGTTTCAAACTCATTCCAGTTTTTCGCTTTATTCATGCGCAAAACTGCTTCCAGCTCCCTGGACGGCTCCAGCGCAGTCCATTTCAACGAGAAGACGGTATCCTTGCCGCTGTCTTCAGCGAACTCTGAAATGACAGGGCCATGTCTTGTGATCGTGACCTGATGCGGGATCGTCTCCTTGCCTTTCACGGCAATCGGCTCATCAATAATCCGTGCTTCTTCCCATTTTCCCATGTAGAGAAACTGGTTGGGCTGGTCTGGATTTCTCTTTTCGATATACAAATCCTGCACATCGGGCCCCGTATTTGTCACGCCCCATGCCACTGAATCGTTATGGCCCAGGATGATGCCGGGGATTCCCGCAAAGATAACGCCGCTTACGTTTACCGAAGGGCCCTTGAGATGGGTCTGGTACCAAATCGCTGGCGCAGCCAGTGACAGATGGGGATCATCCGCCAAAAGCGGTTTGCCCGACGCGCTTTTCTCACCGCTAACCACCCAGTTATTGCTCCCGTTGAATTCAGGGGGAATGACCGCCTTGGCAAAGCTTTTTTCGACATCGACCTTTCCTTCCCCTATGGACGGAATGATCAAAGGCCCTTGTTTTTCCTCGTTCGGGAACAGGTCGTACGCTTTCTCTTTCGGAAACCGGTTCAGGAGATAATAGCGAAACGCTTGCCCTTCCCAATGCCCGCCCAGATCATAGGCCATGTATTTTCCGATGGTCAGCGAGTCGAGCGGCGTCCATTCTTTCGGCTCATAGCCCAGCAGGGCAAATTCGATCGGCAACGCTCCCTTTGCCTTTGCTTCGCTTATAAAGGCATTTACCCCGTCTGCATACCACTGCAGGATATCCTTCGCTTCCTGCGAGTAAACGTCTTGGGAGAGCTTTGCTGCCCTGCGCAGTCCCAGTGTCCGGAAATATTTATCGCGGTCCACCGCCTTTTCGCCAATGACTTCGCTGAGTTCGCCGGAAGCCTGCCTTCTGCTCAAGTCCATCTGAAAGAGGCGGTCCTGTGCCGTGACATATCCTTGCGCCATGTACAAATCATGTTCGTTCTTGGCGTAAATATGCGGCACCCCGTGATCATCTCTGACGACCGTTACGGTTTCCGCCAGTCCCGCTACGGGGAGAGAGCCCTCGATTTGCGGCAGGGACCTTTCGATGTATGCGTTTGCAACTCCGAATAAAACAGCGCTGATGGCAAGTAAAACAGCCACCGCAATAATCGCAGCCTTGACTGCTTTTTTCCTTCTGCTCACCCTCTGTTTTTGCAGAACAGCTTCCATTGGACTCTTCCCCCCATAGTTTAGGCAACGAAAATGAATGACTATTCAGTAAATTGCTTTTAGTATACCACAAAACAGCCCAATAGGAAAAAATTCCAAAACCCCCGAAACCTAATCCCTGGATTTCCCGAGGATCTTGAATCGTTCCTGCATGCAAGCTGTCGCCCGTGCACTGGCATTTCGGCGGATTCCCGTATCGATATGAACGTTCCGAGCGTAACTTTAGTTGGGCAATGGCTGTCTTGTCCACAAAAAAGTTGACCGCCCTGTCGCCATTTCCTGTATGTTGAACAGGTGCCAACTTTGATTTCACGGGCGATAACGGCTGCTCCCGTCCATCCATTCCATATTTTTTTCGGTAACCGTCACATTTTGATGTGGCTCCTTCGTTGTTTAGGGTGAAAGGGGGTGAGCGGTTTGGATGAAGCTGAACTACATGGGATCATCTCTGACGTATTGAAGGGTGATACCGAGAAATTCGAGAAGATTATGCACCTCTACCAAAAATCGATTTTTCTTTATTGCTATCACATGCTGGGCCATCATTCCGAAGCTGAGGACAGCGGCCAGGAAGTATTTTTGAAGGCATATCGCTATTTGGAGAAATACAAACCGGAGATTCCGTTTGGCGCCTGGCTGTACAAGATTGCCTACAATCAGTGCATCGATGTGATTCGCAAGCGAAAACTGGCGAAATATCTCCCCTTCTTTTATCGGGACGAGAAAGAGAACAAACACGTGGATCAGCAAATCGAAGCCCATTATTTCGACGAGTCCGTGCATAAGGCTATGTCGAAATTGTCGGTGGAAGAGCGGAACCTGTTGATTTTACGCTGTGTAGAGGAAAAGAGCTATCAGGAAATCAGCCTCATTCTGAATCAAAGCAGCGCCACTCTTCGAAAAAAATACGAACGTTCGGCTGCGAAATTCCGCAAGTACTATGCCCAAGGAAAGGAAGTGGGACCAAATGAGATCGGACAAGGATCAGGATTTGAGAAAACTTTTTCATGACCCACGAATTCCCGATGCAGACTTGACGGGAAAAGTGATGGGGAAATTGTACGCCGAGCAAAAAACAAAGGAGCGATTTTTCGTGAAATACAAAGTGGGTTTATTGGTAGCGGCAGGAATGGTTTTGACAGTCTCTTCGGCTTTTGCGGCAGTCAACTATCACTCTTTGAAAAACAAGCAGGGAAATGTGGTATATGAGAAAAAAACATTGGAAGAATCGGGCTATACTCCTCCTTCCAAAGATGAACAAATCCGCTCGCTGAAAAGCGGTGGATACGCCGACGAAGTGTTGAAAGAAGGCACAGCCGGTCTCTTTTATGTCGTCTCGGACATTCCGGATATGAAAATTTACACCGAAAGCAAGGGAGTATCCTTTACGGATGTGTCTAAGCTCCGAGACAAAATGAAGGATCAGTCCGTCAAGATTTTAGACAGCCTGGAAGGCAAATACAAGTTTGAAAGTGCAAGAGTCGACTTCGAGCCTATGACTTATGTGAATCCTCTCAGCCCGGAAGAACAGGAAGCTATTGCGAAAAAACTGAAGAAGCAGGCCGAGGATTCCAAGAAAGAGTATGCCATGATGCCGGTAGAGCTGTCGAAGGACCACTGGAGAATCCTCAGCACCTACACCAGCCAAGGAAAAGACATCCGGGTTACGATGTCCAGAACAAGTGGCAAAGAGACGTTCCTCGTTCATAAAGAGTGGGACTACAAAGAGGAAAAGCTCACGGTGAAAGGGGTAGAAATGATCTTCACGGATTTCGGCACGGGTAAAAATATTCAATGGGTGTACGACGTGCCAAACACGAATCAAACGATCCGCTACCATATCGAAACACCCAATCCGGTAACCAAGGAAGAGTTGGTCAAGATCGCAGAATCCTACCTGGATTGATGGATCGGCGTGTTGTCTAAGGAGACGTCTTTCTTGCGCACTTGACCGTGAAAGATAGATACCAGGAAACTACCGTCCCTGCTGGGGTCTAAACGGCTGACAGGCATCACTCGCTCACGCAGTAATTTGAAAAATCGCTCCTTCTTCTCTCAAAGAGGGGCGATTTTTTATATGCAGATCAATACCCTCGGGCAAAACGGCAATGAACTCGAGTCGAGTAATTTATTTCGATCAATGAGAATCACAACACGTCGCACGATTAACGGATCTCCTCGATATCCATAACATCGCCTTCGCCCCACATTCTCACAAGCACTGAATACACGGTTCCATCTTTGGAATCGCGGATTTCCGTCAGATACTGCCGCATACCGTATCGATAGGAAGGGATGCTTGCATCCAGTCGTTCAATCGGAATGTTATATTTTTCGTGAATATAATCAATAGCATGCTTGTTTGCAGCAAGCCTACCTGCAATGGTTCCGAAGAATTCGGAGCAGCCTCCTACTGCGATAACCGCCAGAAAAAGAATGAGGATGCAAGCCATCACTCGTTTTATCATTGGAAACAGCTCCTTTTCGGGGCAAGCAGTCGATCTGTCTACTTTCTAATCAACAGGAAAAATCCCCTTCAAGCAAACAGTGAGAAACTTGCTTTCCTCTGTCTGCATGAAGGGGATCATCGATTATCATTTGACTGCCTCTTCGTTTTTCGTACTACATTTGCCTGCGCCTGTCACCGGACTTGCCGCCTGGTATTACTTTCCGGGCAGGATCGGCACCTCCCATTTTGCATCGTGATGCTCCTTATACTTTTTGTCGTAGGAGATGATCAGTTCCTTTGTCAGGTTTTTGACGCCCTCTATGAAAAATCCCCCGTTAATATGAAGCTGTCCGTTTTCATGCTTTCTCTCTTCGATGAAGAATGCCGCATCGTATTCTTTGCCGTTTTCATCTGTAATGACTCCGAATGTGGACAAGGGGTTCATAGGTGCGGTGCCTTCCCCAATCGCAGCGTCGACTCTGATGATGTAACGATCAGGTTTGTCGGTTTCTTGGTCCTTTTCATGCTTAAAAGTGAAGCGATTCCCTTGTTCCTCCACCGTAACCGGGGCTTTCTCAAGCTTCGCAAGGTCGAGCTTTGCTTGGAACGCTGCCGGCTCCTGTTTATAAACAGAGCCGAGCCTGAGAATCATGTTCTTCGATTCGTCGATCGGTTCGAAGTAGTGGAAATCCCTTACGATTCCCCCGATTTCCTGGGAAGGACGCCACCTGCTCCGTTTCGGATCACTCATCAAATTTTTCTTCTCCCCGTCTTTTGCGTAAATAAAGCCAGGGACCCAAGCTCCCAGAACGGAACCCTGTTCATTCACAAGCTCAAAGCTGTAATCCATCTCTTCTGTGTTCCGGTCAATGACCAACTCGACACCGGTCGGCGCAAACGTAATCTGCTTGACGTCCAGCTTCAAACCTTGCGGAGTTGTATAGGACTTGTTTACGGCATATGTTTGGGTCGCCGCTTTCGCTTTTTTGAGATCCACCGGCACCTCCAACTGCCAGTTTCCGTTGGTCTTGCCGATTTTTTTAATGTTGAACGCTACAATCAGCTCATCCGGAAGCTCTTTGCCACCGTTTAGGCTTCTGAGATCGTGTACCAACTCCATGTAAGGTCCATCTTCGTTCGTGCCTTTTCCCGTGCCTTTTCCCGTGAGCCCCCATTTCAAAGCTCCTTTTTCTGTTGATGAATGCAAAACATTCCCTTGCTTATCCTTAATCGTGATTTGCCCTTCCTGATAAGAATCCCAGTGCGATTCCTTCTTATTGCTTTTATCCTTAATGGAAGTCAGAATGGCAATGCGGAAGGGATCGGCCACTACCTCATGGACCGACAGGGTGTATCCTTGATCAGTAGCACTTACATTGACCGTTTGCAGGAATCCATTTTTGGCGGCTTCCGCAATACCATCGTTACCCAGCCTGGTCAGCAGGCCGTTGCCCGCAACTCCCACAGACTCCGCCTTGTTCGTCGGACTGCTGGCAAATACGCCGTTTACATAAGAAGAAAACGCCGGCGAATACATCATGCCGCCGGAAATCACGACTGCCAATGCCGCTGCGGCGATCGTTGTCTTTTTCATAATATCCAAACTCCTCTTTTTCCAAATAGGCAACTGCCTCGTATCGTTAGCCCGGTGCAGCATTTCCACTGGATGTGAGGGAAGTGCGCTGATAATCCTTCGGTCCAAATCCTCGGAAAGGGGTTCTTCTATGAGGACCTTGCCCGCTTCATCCAGCTCGTCGACCCATTGCTCCAACTGTCGCTGACAGTGCTTGCAATGATCGAGATGCTGCTCCAGTTTTGCTTTGTGTTCTGGAGAAAGTTGATCTTCCATGTAGTCGACCATGAGTTCTTGCGTCAGGCATTTCAAGTGGATCCCCTCCTTATTTGCCGCTTTTGCTCAGGCGGTCTCGAAGCTTTCTTCTCGCGTGGGAAAGGCGCATCCGCACCGTATCGACAGACAGGGACAATCTGCTGCTGATCTCCCTGTAGCTCAACAATTGGAGATAGTGCATATCCAGCAGCGTCCCGTAATCTTTATTCAGCGCCATGATTTGCTGCCGCAAAGCAACCCGTTGCTCTTTTTCCAAATAAACTTCCTCCGGGATCGGAGATTCGTCCTTCAGTTCACTGCTCACCTCGGCTACACCAGGCATTCGTTTTCGCTTTCGCAATTCGTCAATGCCCCGGTTCATGGCGATCCGATAGAGCCAAGCCGAAAAAGAGTGCCCCGGTCGATAGTCGGGCAGACTGTAGTACGCCTTGATAAACACTTCCTGCACAATATCTTCGACCTCATAAGAATGCCCCATCGTTTTTCTCAGAATCGAAGCGACTTTTCCCTTGTACCTGTTGACGATCAGAGCATAAGCTTCTTTGTTTCCTTGAAGTACCTCCGCAATGATCTCCCGATCGTCCTGCATGTTTTTACCTCCTCGCAAAAAGGTTGCTGCGCAGCTGTGCCTTTTTGGTTGTACACTACTATAGACGAAAAAAGGAAGCTGCCCCTCTCAAAAAAAAATTTTTACAAGTGTGGGAGTTCAATTTAAACCAAAAAAGCTCATGTCATCATTTGACATGAACTTTCATTGTTCCACATTATGGAAAATCATAACACAACCCATTCACTGGCCTTTTCATTGGCTGTTCATCACTCTCCTGCCAAGGCTCGTTTCAGGTAAAAGCGGAGCTGCCTATTTGTATACCTTCTGCCCTTCAACACATTGCATAAAATCATCCGTCGTCATGACATGGGCGGTCGACACATTGAGCAGAGCAAGCGTGACGCGGTGCACTTCTTCTGCCGGGATCGGGCCAAAGCCTGTATCTGGATAGTCATACGTCCCGGTCGCATCGGAAAGAAACGCGACCCGATACCCCAGATACATGGCGTCGCGGGCGGCAGCGTGACAGCAGTTTTCCGTGGTTACCCCGGTTATGGCCACGGTCTCGATTCCCTTGCTTCTGAGAATGATGTCCAAATCTGTGCCGAAAAACGCGCTGTAGCGATGCTTTTTAATCACCGGCTCATGAGGCAGCGGAGCCAACTCCGGGTAAACTCCCGCACCCGGTTTGCCGTCTACGAGACAGGCCCCTTCGGCGATCGGCGGATAAATTTCGCCAAACATGCCAAGGTCCGACCCGTCCTCGCGGTGAACATGCGCGGTATAGATGACCGACATTCCTGTTTCCCTGGCAAAGGCCAGAAGGCGATGCAAGGTCGGCAGGATGCGGCGCCCCATCGGTGTCTCAAGCGGCGCTCCTTCTGCGATAAAATCGTTTTGCATGTCAATCACAAGAATTGCCGTCTTTTTCGGATCAATCTGTTCCATCCGCATACCCATGAACAATCGCCTCCTGATCTTTTGGTCCAAAGCTTCCGAAAGGTTCGGTAGCTGCAGCTTCAGCCTGTTGAACTATTCTATCAGAATTGCAGCTGTGCAGATGTAATCCTGTTAACATATTTCCGATTTTTCCGTAAATTCAAACACTTTTTCGTTGATATGGCATAAACGATTAGGTCTTTCGAAATTCGAGTGTAAAACATATAGATGCTATAATCAAGCAAAGGAAATTTTATCATAATATAGGTTTTATCGTGAAATTTGAAAAAACGAGGAGAAGCCGAGCCATGTCGCACAGAGTGTATGTATACAATATCAGCACGCCTTCCGAAGCGCAGGACACCGACACAATGATGATGGAATGGGGCTATGAAATGCCCCTTTTACTGCAGCCGCTCCTGGTCGAAGGAGGATTTATCGCCGGCAATAATTACAACAACCACACAGAGCCCGATAATGCCGGACTGTATTACAATGCCCAGGCCGGTGTCGAAAACCTGAAACGCTTTTATGAATTCCTCGAGAAGCAGGGGTCGCTGATCAAAAACAAAGAGGCCTTTGCGCACGCCAAAAACAATCTCTTCCGCTACCTCGACAAACTGGAACAACAGTATTTCCACCTGGATGCGTGGGACGTGTTCAATATGGACGACATCCCCCATTCCGAACAGGCGGAAGTCTGGCTGGCCAATATTGCCCATAACAACGAGGTCATCAAGAATGCGATGGAAAACAACGACATCTCGCTGCTGCGCTACTCCGACTTGATGGACGTGAGTCCCGGCTTTGCGTCGTTTGCCGAGCTGCTCAATTATGAAGATTACCAATATGGCTGGGGACACATCTGGCAGCCTTACGAGGAAGAGCTCGCTGTCGAGATTTACAAGGAAAATGGCTTGTGGGGCCTGAAAGACAAGGATGGAAGAGTATTGCTTCATCCGCAATTTGACGAGTTTTACGGTTTTGGTCCCGAAGACCTTGCCGTAGTCTCAAAGGACGGCAAATTCGGCTACGTACATAAATCAGGCCATATCGCCATCCCCTTGATATGGGATGACGCATACGACTTTGAATACGGCAACATCGCAATTGTCAAACGCGACGATCATTTCGGCCTGATCGACCTTGCTGGCAGCACGGTCGTCCCCACACAATATGAAGAACTGGAAGCACTGGACTACAGCGGATATTTCACTGCAAAAAAAGACAGGAAATGGGGAGTATTGGACAGGACCGGCTTCATCGCGATCGATTTTGAATATGACGAAGCTTTCAGGAGCGGCTACCGCTTTTACCATACCGCTATAAAAGGAAAGAAAAACAAGAAAATATTCAATGAGCATTTCGTATACATCGGCGAATTTCCGCTGTCTGCTGTGGAACACATCAGCGAGGGGCTTCTGCTCGTAAAGCCGCACAAGAATGCCAACTACAGCACCTTGTACAAAAAGGACGGCACCGTTTGCGAATCCGGCTTCGAGAAAATAAATATGCGAACCAGCTTCCCTAACATGCTGATCCTGCGCAAGGGGAAAAAGCATGGCGCCCTGGGCATCCAGCAGGAAAGCCTTCTGCTGCCCTATGAATATGATGCGCTGATTGATTTGCAAGCCTATATCGAATCACGTCAAAGCAATCTGGTGCTGGCGCAAAAGGATGGCAAAAAAGGCGTATTTAATGGCGACCCCCATCATCCAGCGTGGCTGTTTCCTCTGGAAGAGTACCAAAACATCCTTTGGCTGTACGAAAACGCGTTTGCCCTGCGGCAGAACGGGTTATGGGCGATCGCCTTTTCGTCCGAAAACCGGCTGAGCGGATTCGAATTTGATCTTGTGGCACGGAAAGCGCCCATCAACGGTTTCGCTTATGCCTTTAAAGGTCCTGACGTTTATGTGGTGGACGAGTTCGGGCTGTCGAGGGCCGATAAAACCTCGGTCCTGGAGGATGCCGAAGATGTCTATTACAACTACTATTTTGATGCCAACGTCCGCAAGCGCCTGCTGGCCTATGCGAATCCGG
The DNA here is from genome assembly GCF_037834415.1 of Brevibacillus borstelensis. Classification (GTDB taxonomy): domain Bacteria; phylum Bacillota; class Bacilli; order Brevibacillales; family Brevibacillaceae; genus Brevibacillus; species Brevibacillus borstelensis_A. The sequence goes on from NZ_JAUMSJ010000025.1 coordinate 14,187, forward strand.
CTGGCACTGATGACGGCAGCGTAGACGAATACACATCGGTGCAGACTTTGTACAACCTGAGCATGGATGCCTACGACGCGGGCGATTATGAGAAATCCATCCAATACGATACCATTGCCGCCGAAAGGGGCTATGCCCCCTCCATGAACAACCTTGCCCACATCTATTACAGCGTGGAGGGCTATCTCGATGACGACAAGGCTTTTTTCTGGTACGAAAAGGGCGCTGCGACAGGCAACCTGTATGCCATGAACGGCCTCGGCATCTGCTACCAAAACGGCGTAGGGACAACACCCGATATAGATAAAGCATTGTATTGGCTTGGCAAAGCTGCGGACAACGGTCTTGCGCTGGCCCACAACAACATGGGCGCCTTATACTATGAAGGACAGCTGGTACCGCAAGATATTGACAAGGCACTGTGGCATTATCAACAGGGCGAAGAATGGGGCTCGCCGTACCATGGCTGGCTTGGCTACTTGCATGACCTGAAAGGGGACCGTGAAAAGGCCTTCTATTATTATCAGCAGGATTATGAAGATGGCAGCGATGTAGGCGCCTATAACCTGGGAATCTGTTACAGTCAGGGGTCAGGCACAAGCAAAGATATTGCTGCGGCCATCACCTATTTTCATGCCGCACTGGAAAGAGAATATCCACATGCCCATATCGAGCTGGCAAGGATATACCGCAACGAAGACGATTTTGCCGATGACTCCTTGGCGAAACACCATATCGAGCAGGCCCAAAAGGCTGGCCTTGAAATACCTGATGACCTCTTGTCTTAGTAGAAAGGGTCGTGAGTATGAATCAGGGATTCGTTTCTTCGTGTTCCGGCATTCAGTTGGAAATGCAGTCTTTGATTGCATTTCTTTTTTTATGCTTGAGAAGCGATTCTTTTTCATCACCGGCTCAAAAGCCGGATGACGACGCCAGGTCGGCAGGATGCGGCGCTCCACTGCCTCCCCACCATCGCTCTTCCCTTTTTCCCCCTCAGCCGCTTGGCAACTTCACTACCGCCAGCAAAGGAAAAGGCAAAACCTGAAACCAATCCAGCATCCCATACGTATTCTCTTGAAAGATGACAAATATTCCTAATTTATCGAGGTGCAGACAATCATGGAATCCATTTCTATCGTTCCCTATCGCCCCGAACTGGCCGCGGCTGTCGCCGATATGTGGAACGCCAGCCGGGATAGCTGGGGAGGCGGAAACTCGATCACAACAGCGGAACAGATTCTACAGGAAGAAGCAAGCTCTGATGCCCTCGCTGTCTATCTGGCGATGGATGGCGAAACCGTAGTTGGCTATTGCAGCCTGGCAGAGTACCAGGAAGATACCGGTGCCCTCTACATCCCGCTGCTCAATGTGCGCCCTGAATACCAGGGAAAAAAAGTGGGACGGATGCTGCTTGCACGGGCGCTGGAGCAAACGATCCAGCTCGGCTGGCCGCGACTTGATCTCTATACATGGGCCGGGAACACGAAGGCCGTACCGCTGTATAAAAAATTCGGCTTTTTCTGGGAAGACCGGGACGATTCCACTCATCTGATGAACATGATTCCCACTGTCTTGCGGACAGAGGCAATCGCCCACTATTTTGAGGAGCTCGACTGGTATCGCGACTCTACGAGGGAGATCGTCGTAGAGCCGGACGGACGAAAGGAAAACGGCTTTGACTACTTCACCTACTCCTGGGCAAAAGGAGAAAAGAGCCTGCGCGTGGAGTTTGAACGGCTCGGTCGAGGTATGCGCCTGATCGAGACAGAAGATTATCTGCTGTCTGCAGAGGTAGAAAAGCCGAAGCTGGTCTTTGGCCGGGAATACCGGATTCACTACCGGATCGTCAACAAATCGGGCAAGCCGCTGCATATTTCGTTGAAGGGAGAGCCTGACGAAAACATCCGCTTTGATTATGAAAAGGAGCTTGCGGTTACGGGGGAAACGACGCTGTCGGCAAGTTTTTTTGTCGGCGAGATCGCAGAAGAGCAAAGCGTCTGGCGCACGCATCCCCGTGTCTGCACGCACATCCTGATTAACGGCAAAGCTGCGCTGTTTCAGGTGGGGATACTCCCCAAGTTTCCCGCTTCCCTTTCCCTGCATGTACCTGGCCTCTCCTACCCGGGACAGCCCGTGCAGTTCTATCTGGATGTGGAGAACAACTTTGAAGAAGAAGCCCAGTTTTCATTCGAGCTGCCCTCTTGTTCCTTTCTCCGCATACATGAGCAGCGCCACACACTCCGGCTGTCAGGCAAGGAGCGCATCTCGCTGCCGATTGCCGGAGACCTGTATGAACACGGCTTTTACGGGGGCAATGCACAGGTAGAGACGAAGCTTGCGGATGGCGGTACTGTTTCGTTTTCCAAAAAGATCGGTGCCGCCTTTACAGGACTCGGCGCGATGCTGTCGGGGGAAACGGAACAAACCTGGCAGGCGCACCATGGCCTGCATGCTCTTTACTTGAACAAGGAGGATAACGAAATAACCGTTGCCAGCAATGCAGGCGGAGAGCCGACCTATCTCACCTATCCCAAGATCGGCAAACCGTATTCCAGCGAGTTTTCCAAAAAACGTGCCGAGCAGGTCGAGTTTATCGTGGAAAAAGGAGCGATCGGCTTCCGCGTTGCCTACCGCTCCGGAGCATATCCTCAGATCGCGTTGTTCTCAAAGACGCTTCTGTTTGGAGACGGCACAGTGGTTCACGAGCTGGATCTGGAAAACCTTTCCGCTGACAAGCCGAGTACGGAGCTGTGGGTGAGTCAAGGCGTTGTTCATCCTTTTCACCGCCCCATTCTTCCGTATCAAGGCCGGTATGTCGAGACACCGGCATCCTACGGCAGCGATACGGATTATTGGGACGGCGAGCTGTTCAGTGAAAACTGGCTGTTTTCAAGGGGGGAAAAGACTTCTTGGGGGATGTGCTGGCCTGAGGAATACCGCTTTGATTTCCAAGGGTACGCATCTTTGGAAACCAATCTCGGCATCCTTGAGCCACATGGCAAAAGAGCGTTTGGCCCTGTCTATATCTCACACGGAAGCTACACCGATTGGAAAGAGTTCCGTGCATTTGCCCGGCGGGAAGCGCTGCCTGCGGACTTGTCGCTGACTTCTCATCTGGAGCTGGTTGCAGACGAAGGAAATCCGTTTGTCAGCAGCGGGGAATTTGGTGTACAAGTGAAAGAGTACAAGCAGCAGTATCTCGAGGGAGAATTGACCGCCTCCCTGGAGAGCAGCTCCGATTCTTTCCAAGCCCAACATTTTGATGAGGATGAGGAAAAGACGGAATCCAGCTACTCCTTTGCCACCCCGGACAGGCCATATGAAATCGTGCGGGTAGACGGACGCTTTGCCACTCATGAGACTCATTTGCGCAGCGCCGTTTTCCCGATCGGGCGAGGAAACGTTTTACAGGAGACGACGGAAGAACAAGGTCAGCAAGTCTTTATTGCCGACAATGGTCGACTGCGCATCAAGGCAGCTCCCGAATTTTCTCCGTCGCTCTACTCGCTATCCTGCAATGGCCAGGAATGGCTGGCTACCTCCTTTCCCGAGCGGGGGCCCAAATCATGGTGGAATCCGTGGACCGGCGGGATTGGCAACCAGGTGGCCGAACTGAACGCTTTTTCCCTGATCAAGGAAGAGCGCGAAGCTTCTTTTGTCGAACTCGTCGATAACAGGCAAAATGTCTGGCAGGGAATCAAGCTGAGCTACTATGTGAAGCAGCAGGAAAAGTATCGCGGCCTGACATGCCATCAATACTACTTGCTTCTGCCCGGTGTACCTGTCCTCTGCCATACGGTCGAGATCGCGCAGAATACCGGAACGTACTTTGCCGGCAAGGAGTGGTTGACTGACATCTTTTTGCAAACTGAAGAAACAGGCGATGACGTCTGGCTGAAAACCGTCGGAACAAATGGCGAGGAACTGTTGTACAAGCTGGGGCAGGGAGAATTGTCCGTCAACGAAGCCTCCGATTATACGGTTGGCTCCGCTTCCCGCAAGGATCAGATGCAGATCGTCACCGACCTGGATACAGCAGATCTGAACGTTTACGCCAACAACGATATCGCTGTCGTCTCGGTCATACGCGAACTGAACCTGCCAAATAGCAGCGATTTCTTTACAACGCCCGTCTTTTTCCTGTTTGCCGACAAGGCGCTCCCGTCCGATTCCTTGTCTGCCCTGCGTGCGATACGTTTTTCCAAACAAGGGAGGACACCCGATGAAAATCATTGATGCGCACATGCACTTGTCCCACATTGAGGAGTTCAAGCGGACTGCGGCGGAAAAGTCGGGCGTCGACTACTCTGTCGCGGGCATCCTGCAGGAATACGCGGAAAATGGAGTAGTGCTCGGAATCGGCATGGGCCTGACGGAGACAAAGCAGGACGGCTTCCCCGACGCGGAGGCAGCTACGCCAATGGGCCTTGATTTGACAGAGGAGCTTCCGCCGCAGCTCGTCTACTGCTTGGGAATCAATCCTTTCAAGCTGGATGAAGCTGCGGTGGCGCGACTGGAAGCAGAGCTGCAAAAGCCGAACGCCGTCGGGCTCAAAATCTACCTGGGCTACTATCCCTTCTACGCCTACGATAGCGTCTACGACCCGGTCTATGCGTTGGCAGCCAAATACAAGGTTCCCGTTGTCTTCCATACCGGCGATACGTATTCGGAGAGAGGACTGTTGAAGTACTCCCACCCGCTTACGCTGGACGAGGTGGCGGTGAAGCATCGGGAGGTTGCCTTTATGATGGCCCACTTCGGCGATCCATGGGTGCTGGATGGAGCGGAAGTCGTTTATAAAAACCGCAACATGTTTGCCGATCTCTCCGGCTTGATGGTTGGAGACGCAGCCAATTGCGCCCGGCTGAAGGACTCTCCGCTCTTTTTCGCCCATCTGCGCCATGCGCTCACGTACTGCGACCACTACGACAAGTTTTTGTTTGGAACCGACTGGCCGCTTGCTCCGGTGAAGCCGTATATTCAGTTCGTTCAGGAGTTGATTCCGGCGGAGTATCACGAGGATGTGTTTTACAAGACGGCTCTGAAGGTGTTTCCGAAGATCAAGGCTTTGGTTGAGTAGCTCCTGGACCGCTTCCATGCTGTGGATATACAAATCCCATGTCGATTCGCGTTCATCATGTGCAGCGACATGGGATTTTTCATGTCAGGGCAACCGCTCCCTCTTCCGTCGGGTCCGTATCATACTATGACGATTGCTGCCTGGTGCCCATTTCTTCCGGAATCTCTCCGCGAATCAAGCAAGCAGCCAGCAATCCGATACTGAGAACGAGTGCAAGCAACAGAAAAGTCTGCGCGAAGCTGCCTGTTCTCATCAAGAAAATGGATAGAACCGGCCCCAGACTGGTTCCCGCAAACAGGATAAACGTATAAACCGAGACGGCAATACCTCGTGATTTGCCTGCCAGTTGCCCTACAAGAGAGATCAGGGAAGGAACAGCCAATGAAATTCCGCTGACAAAAATAAGAGACATTCCTATCAACAGAGACAAATTGTCGGCCGTCCCCAATGGGGCTATGCCCGCAACAGCCAGCAGCAGCGCGAAGCGCAACACGGTACGGACCCCAAATCTTTTCGCCAGCTTTCCAGAAAACGGCGATATCATCATGCCGAAAACGCCGATCGCACGGACGGAAAGTATTTCCTCGCTGGTAAGCCCAAAATCAGGCTCGCTCAAGTAATTTCCCAGCACGGTATACACGCTTACGAAAGACATCAACAGCACCAGAGCAACAAGGTAGCTCAGCATGAGATTTTTTTGAGTAAACAGTTTTCCGATCTGCTGTAGCGGTTCCAAAATATTGGCATGAGGATGCTGAACCTCTCCTTTCGGCAACAGCCATAGCACTAGCATCGAGGTGGCAGCGTAAACCGCCGCCAGCAGGTAAAATACGGCATTCCATCCGTATACCTGACCGATCGAACCGCTGAACACCTGTCCGACGATCCCGGCAACAAGAAACCCTGTGCTGATAAAACCGATTGTTGCCACCCTTTTTTCTGCCGGAAACATCTCTACGGCGTATGCCAAAGCGACGGGAGAAAAAGTGGCTGCAGCGGCGCCTTGCAATCCTCTGAGTACAAGTATCCAGGAAAAGCGATCCACTGCCCCGAGCAGCAAGGAAATTAGCGATAAAACAATCAATCCGACAAAAATGACCGGCTTTCGTCCGTATTTATCGGACAGTGCCCCATAAATCAGGCAGCCGATCGCAAATCCGATAGAAAATACGCTTCCCGATGTGGCGGCTTGTGTGAGTGTGACATCAAATTGTTCTGCAAACATGGAAACAAGCGGAATGGTCACGTAGAGACTTGACATGACAACCATCCCAGACCAGCATAAAACGGCAGTCATCAAAGAATAATTACGCATAGTGCACCTCTTTTCGATTTTTTCGATTTGCAAACTGAATCGCATATATAGTTAGATAATCTAATTATTAATAGAAAAAAATTTATCTTCCCACTCCCAGCCTTCTTTCTATAGCGGCATTCAGCTTGGCCAGCACCTTTTCCAATGCTTTGCGTTCCTCAGGCTCGAGCTCGCTTACCAGCGAGGAACATGCAGACCAAAAGGTGGGAAGAGCTTTTTCGACCAATGCACGGCCCTCGGGTGTAATGCTGACATGAACCATCCGCCGATCCAGGGAGCTTTGCTCACGTGCAATCCAATTCCTCTTTTCCAGCCAATCCAATAAAGCCGTCGCGGAAGCACGACGGATACCAAGCCGCTCCGCGATCGCGGAGGGAGTAACCAGTTCTCTCCCATCGTGAAGCGTAAGCAGCAACAGCAAATCGAATTTGCTCTCGGTAATGTGAAACGGCGACAATTCCAAGTCCATCACGTCTAAAACGTTGTCTCCGAGCCACATCATCAGCAACCCGAGATGTGCCGAATGCCGATCCGTGCTGCCGGAAGCGGTTTTGTCCATGAGCTCCAGATAAGGCTGAACGCCTAACTTGGGCAGCGACTGATCCGCAAAATGGTCATGATTGTTTTTCCTGCCCATAGCCCCACCTCTAATAATAAATTAGATTATCTAACTATATGACAATATAACTTGTTGCCCCCAAGTTTGCAAGCCTATGTTTCTCTTTCCTGCATCTCCCGGACCGCCTGCCCTGGCCAGGGAGTCGTCACCCCTATCTTTTGCGTTTTATAAAAAGCGATCCGGCATATAAAAAACGCAGCCTGCATCGGCTGCGCTTTGGGTTTGATACGGAGAATCCCAGGATCGAAACGCTAACCACTGCACTGTCAGTGTAGCGGCCTCCCACAATGGTTAGTTATATAGAAATAAATTAGTGATCAATCAATTACTTCTGTAGAGAACGATTCCTTCTTTGCAGCATGCGTACCGTCTTCGCAATGCCTTGTTCAAAGGCTGTCGCCCGGATCGGTCCGATCAATCTCTCGTATTTTTCCCCACTCAAGACAAGCGGCTCTTCCGTTAAATAGAGCATCTCCACGACCTCCTTCATCACCGGCGCAAACATTCCAAGCACTGACAGCCCTGCTCTGCCGAGCGGAATAACGGGCTTGGCGCTTCCGCTTGCCTGCCGAGCGATTCGCACGATCTCCTTGCCCGAAATCAGACCCGCACCCGGTATATTCCAGTTCTGCTCATAGGCCTCGTCCCTGGCGGCCAGTTCCGCAATCATGAATGCCGCGTCCGGCAAGTAAACAAACTCCCGGGGAACCCGCATGTTGCCGATGAAAAAGGCCATCTTGCCAGCCGCGATGGCTTCCAACGTCGATCCCAGATAAGAAGCCTCGTTCGCCGTGGGACCGTAGTAATCTGGCAAGCGGACGATCATGACCTTGGCCCGGCTCCACTTGCTGTCGAACAGCATCTTTTCATAGACAAGCCTTGTCTTTCCTTTTCTGGTATGCGGCTGCTTCGGATGCTCCTCGGTCACCCGGTCCATCTGTCTTCTGCCGTAGGGATAAATTCCGTCGATGGCGACTACCTTCAGACCCAGCCGGTCGGCTGCCTCCATCACGGATTCGCCTAGAAGAATCAGCTTGCTTTCCATCTCGTGATACGGCACGTTCGCGCAGTGAAACAGGACATCGGCGCCTTCCGCAGCCCTGACGATGTCATTCGGACGGAAAGCGTCGCCAGCTGCAATCGTGACATTTTCCGGATTACCCAGCCTTGCCCTCAGCTGCTCCAGCTTCTGAATAGATCTACCGAAGGCCACCGTTCGAATTCCTCGCTTGGCTAGCTCTTCCATAATCGCAGCGCCTGTACCGCCGGTTGCTCCTACCACAATCGCTTTTTCCAATGGGATCACCTCGTTTGAAATTGTAATTGATCAATCACTAACAATTGGATGAATCGAATATCTGTGATTGATTAATCACTAACTTGAGAAAACTGTATCACGCTGTAATTGATCAGTCAATTACAATTTTTGAAAATAAGAAGTATATCCCCTCTTAAAATTCCTTCAATTCTGGCATGTTCAGCGCTATCGAGATGTTGCACAGCATCCCCCGCGCCAGGAACAGCATCGTTCGTTCTTCGGGATTGGGAATACCGGCTGCACGAAAGGCTTCCAAAACCAAGCGGCGCACTTCTCCGAATCCATTGCGCATCGCTTCCCGGATCGAGTCTTCCTGAATCGTTTGCGCCTGCATCTGAAGCAGTATTTCATTCTGGTGCGCGCTCAAAATATCCTCATAGACCCGGATCAGGTCTTTCTCCAGCTGCTCCGGCGACGCGGACTCCACGACCTTGCGGAAGGAATCGATTACTCGCGTCCAGGATACCTCCAGCGCAGCCAGCAACAAGGCTTCTTTGGTCGAGAAAAAGCGAAAAATATATGGCTGCGAGATTTCGGCCCGTTTTGCGACTTGTGCCGTCGTGGCCCTGTAGTATCCGATCTCCGCAAATACCTCGATTGCCGCCGATATAATCTCCGTCTTGCGATTCACTGAGGTCGTCTCTGATTTCGCCATCGGGTTGCCGCCTCCTTAACAGGTTAGTGATTCATCAATTAGTTCCTTATTATATACCAGGATTCGCTTTGGAACAATTCAGCCATGTCGATTCTTCACGCTGGTTGTCGCCATCGTCACAGCGTTTAACCAAAAGAAATAGACCGCTCATTCAGCATGACTACGCCGTGCGATCGACACCTGTCTCCCTCCCTCTCGATCTGCTATTTCGTCCTGCTTACCTTTTCAATCGCTTGTTGTTCGGTCGGCAAGAAAAAGATGTCGTTTCCGTTGTTGGATTCATAGATGAAGTCTTTCAAGCTTTTGCTTGCATACACAGAGAAATCTCCGACAATGGCAACCTTCATACGATAATTGATGAACTTCTGAAGAATTTCCCCCGCAAGGCGTGTTTTCAAATCGAAAAAGCTTTCGCTTATGAGAGACTTGTCTATAACGATGCGGTCGCAGCCTGTTTCGTAGTGGACGGTAGCCATAAGATCCAAGGCTGACTGTACATCCCCTATCACGATCTCGTTGCCGCTCACGACGGCAATGTTTGACCCTCCGGCTTCTACCTTCGTAATATTCATAATCATCCCCCTCGTTTCGCTATTACTTATCATTTTTGGTAAAGCGTTTCATATATTCCTCGCAAATGTGCCGGTTGTCTTCGCCATTAACGGGCGGAATGCCCGCTACTCGAAAGAAACTCAGGCCGACTACCATCGCCAGCAGCCCATATGCGGCGCTTTGGGGATCTTCTACCGACATATGACCCGTCCTGTTGCCGTAGTCAAAAATCTTCGCGATGCCTTGGATATCAGCCGTATAGCTCTTGGATACCACTTCCTGCAAATTGCGGTCCAGCATGGCTTTCGAGAAAAACTGCAGGAAGAGCCTTGCCTGATCTTCATGCGGGATAAACATCCTTTCAATGCCATCCAGCTGCGAAACATTAATCCGCTTCCCTGTGTCATCGCGGTATGGCGGCAGGATGTGTTGCAGCGTTACGTCAATCATTTCCCCGGCTGTCATCGTGTTTTCTATTTCCGATTCGATCTTTAGACCATAGTACGCCAGGAACGCCTTGAAGGCTTCGATCGTTAGATTGTCCTTATTCTTGAAATAATAGGTGACCACTCCTTTGGAGCAGTCCGCATATTCCGCGACCTTTTCCAGCGTCATGCCGTCAATCCCGTGATTGCTGATGCAGGTGAGCGTGGCGTTGATGACATCAGCTCGACGCTTTGGTTCCATTCCTACTTTGGGCATTCTTTCACCTTATTGTATCTTTATTTATTCCGGACGGTCAGAATAAAAAGAGTGTATATGATGATGGAGCTTGTTGTCAAAGGAGGGAGCAAAGGTGTTGAAAGAGATATCTACGGGATGTATTCTGGTCGCCCCCTAGAAGGCTTTGTTACGCGAAAAAACCAAGTGATCTTAGTATGGTTGCTTACAGTTTTGTTTCCTTCGTACGTTCTTTTTGACTGAAGCTACAGAAAGAGAATAGGATATTCCTTTGTTGTCTTCCATATAGCAAAACATAAGCAGAAAACAATTATTTTAAGTGAAGGTACATTAGCAAAAAATATGAGGATCCTGCAGGAGTAAAAAGATTGCATTACGTATCACACAAAAATGGCATATCATGCCAAATACAGAACAAGGAAGGAGGGAAAACAGTTAATACACTGAACATACGATCTTTCGCCCTACTAAAATTATTCCCTCAATAATTCCTTCTTGTTTATTTCCAGCAGCGCATCAAAAAATAGCTCAGGTTGTTCCATCATCGTCATATGTCCTGCATCGGGAATGATATATATGCCTTTATTCGGGGCTTTAATCTCTTCAAAGTATTTCTGGGCAACGACATAAGGGACCTGCCAGTCATTTCCCCCCAAAATATAATAGAGTGGCACTTTATATTCTGCCTTTTCATTTCGGAGGTTGAAATCCCCCAGAAACCTGTGAAGATGTGCATTTGCACGAAAAATCTTCATAAACGCGATAATATCCGAAAATCTGAAAATGGGGCTCTTGAATACCGTTATCCAAATCGAAAGATCTATTTTCATGCCCAAGTTATATTTCCCTTGGAGCTTCCTGATTTTGCCACACTTTTTCAAAAATTCTCTGTCAAAAGCGATCTTATTACCGGGATATTCACCGATTGACTGAAGCTTTTTTTTAGATTTTTTATCACCGGATAGCTCAATCATTTCGATAAGTTTGTTATAGCCAACTTGCTCATTTTCCAGCATATCGACAACTTGCCCGACGCCTATGTAATAAGCTGCCTCTTCAGGATGTTTTCTGATAAACACCGATCCTAAAACACTGCCCCATGAATGGCCGAGAATTACGATCTTTTCCTTGCCATATTTGCTCTTCAGGTATTGAATGATTTCATACAAATCCTGTAGCAGCAATTCAATGGTAGGGAGCTTATCTGGATTCTTTGTCAATGTTTTCCCGGCTCCGCGCTGATCCCAATGTACAACAGTATAAATTTCCTCCCATTTTTCCTGAAATGCCCTCGCGAGTAAGGATTCAACCGATCCAGGTCCTCCATGCAAAAACAACATGACGGGATTATCAGAGTTTGTTCCCACGTGATATAAAAATTGACTGATGCCATTAATGGTTACATATTCCTCAATACAAATGGGCCTCTCCAATTTATTCTTAATCATTTGCATTCTCCTTCTTTGATTGTTTTCTTCGCTTTACGAATTCCATTAACACTCTTGTTTGTATTTCATTTTGATTTTCAACTGGTTCCAGGTAGCCTTCCTTTTCAAAACCGTCCTGGTCTTCACCGTCAAAACGATACAATTTCTTCAACAGGCCCCACATTTGTTCCAGTTCCTTCGCCGTGAATTCTGTAAAAAGATCTGAAATAAAATAGATACCTTTTTCGGCGTTTTCCAATAAAACCTGTTTTCCCGATTCCGTGATTTTGACATTGACAGCGCGCTTGTCCTTTCGGCTGGGTGTAATGTGAATGTATCCTTTCTTCTCCAATATCGTGATGATTTGTTTCACATTTTGCTTGCTGGTGCCAAGTTTTCTTCCGATGTTGTTGAGCGTTGTTTCGTCTTCCCGCAGATGGGCAATCGCCAACATCGCCATGTACTGTCTGGATGTCAGGCTCTTAAGGTATTCGTCGCCTTTTATCTGAATCTTATTTGCAAGTGAAAACAGGGTGGCATAAGTCTGCTGCATCAAAAATAATTCTCTATAAATATCCATAAGCATCTCCCTATTTAGACAATATATAGTCTAATTTCATCGTAACAAGGAAGATGATTTTAGTCAATACATTGTCTATTTCCTTATAGCAAAGCGAAATACAAAAAACCACTTGCACTTGTGCAAGTGGCTCTATAGAGCAAAGGATGGTCGAACCGCTGACCTTTGTTCCGAGAAAATAATGTTTTAGACTCACAGAATCATTACGGTAACGGGCAGAATAACTTAACAATTAATTTCATGTAAAAAACGAATCAACACAACAATAAAAAACGGCATTTCTGCCGTTTGGGTATCGATATATGGTGGAGCATAGCGGGATCGAACCGCTGACCTCTACACTGCCAGTGTAGCGCTCTCCCAGCTGAGCTAATGCCCCATATTTTTTCTGTTTCTCTCAACTTACAAATAGGAGTATAGCACATCCAAAAATATGATGCAACTAAAAAATTTCTCCTCCTAAACACAAAATAATTATCCCCATCCATTATACATCCTCACCCTTCTGGTAAACACTCCCCTCTTTATCACTCCCTATCTCCAACAAAAAACAGTTGACGATTTCGCCTCCCCCCATTACTATAACAACAGCCCTGATAATGATAAACATTATCAATTACTTATACCCAACTTTTTTCTTTTCCTTTTATTCATCAAACCTTGCTTACTCACTAAAAACCACAAAAAACGAAAACGCAAAGCCAGAAAGGGGAAACTCCCGTGTCCACCAAGTCCACCCCTACCAAACTCCTTGCCGTTCTGAGCCTGTCGATGATGCTTGCCGCTTGCGGCCAAGCCGGAACTGCCGAAAAAAACGACGCTTTGGCCGGTCAAACGCCATCCAACGCGGCTTCCGGCTCCAACCAGAGCGGTGAAGCAAATCCAAGCGGCCAGTCCGCCGAGCCAACCCAAGCAGACCAAGCAGCGATCGAACAATACCACAAATTCGTCATCAGCCAAACGGATCAATTCGTAAAAGAAACGGACGCCTTCGTCAAAGCCGTCAAGGCGGGCGATCTGGAAACAGCCAAAAAGCTGTATGCGCCTACCCGCATGTACTTTGAAAGAATCGAGCCGATCGCGGAATCGCTCGGAGATTTCGATCCGTGGATCGACGCCCGCGAAGGCGATGTGCCGGATAACGAATGGCGCGGCTTCCACCGTCTGGAAAAAGCGCTGTGGGTAGACAAATCGACCGAAGGAATGGACAAGGTAGCCGACCAGCTGCTGCAGGACGTGAAGCAGCTCCGGGTGAAAGTGGAGCATGCCGAGATCGACACCCAGATGCTCGTGACCGGCGCTGTCGAGCTGCTGAACGAGGTCTCCTCCAGCAAGGTTACCGGCGAGGAAGAGCGCTACTCCCATACCGACCTTTACGATTTCGCAGCCAACGTCGAAGGCGCCAAGGAAATTTACCTGGTCCTGAAGCCGACGCTGGAGAAAAAGGATGCAGCCCTGGCGAAAGAAATCGACACCCGCTTTGCCGAGCTTGACCAGTCCCTTGCTCCGTACCGCAAAGGAACCGATTTTGTCCTCTACACAGAACTGAAACCGGAAGAAACGAAAAAACTGAGCCAAACGATTGACGCTTTAGCCGAGCCATTGTCCAAAATCGGCACGGTGTTGGAGGGGTAACGGATGGATTCCAATCAGGACCGGAAAACATACACCCGACGCGACTTGCTGAAGCTGGCCGGAGCAGGAGGCGTCGGGCTGCTGCTCGGCGCCGGCGGCGTGGGCAGTCTGATGATGAACAACAAGACAGCGGCATCAGGGTCCTCCGACACTCATCCATCTACTTCCGAAGACATCGTTCCCTTTTACGGGAAGCATCAGTCTGGCATTGTGACGCCCATGCAGGATTTTATTTGCATGGGTGCTTTTGATCTGACGACAACCGATGTCCAAGCAGTGCGAGAGCTGTTCAAGAGCTGGACAGAGGCCTGTGCGCGGATGACTGCGGGGCAGGGCGTCGGGGATGAAAGCACGAATGCATTCCTTCCCCCTACGGATACAGGCGAGGCCATTGGGCTAATGCCGACAAAACTCACCTTTACATTCGGGGTGGGCGCTTCCTTCTTTGACCAGAGGTTTGGCCTGGCCGGGAAACGGCCGGAGGCGCTGATCGACATGCCCCGCTTCAAAGGGGACGCGCTGGCCGAAGATTGGTCGGATGGCGATGTGGTCGTGCAGGTATGCGCCAACGATCCGCAGGTCGCCTTCCACGGGATCCGCAACCTGGCCCGGATCGCCCGGGGGAAAGCTGTCCTCCGCTGGCTCCAGCAAGGCTTCCAGCGCACAGGAGCAGCTGATCCGAAAGGCTCCACTCCCCGCAATTTGCTCGGCTTTAAAGACGGGACGAACAACCCCGATGTAAAAAATGCGAGCGTTGCCGATGAGGTCGTCTGGGTTCCCCCCACTGACGGTCCGGCCTGGATGACAGGCGGCAGCTACATGGTCGTCCGCCGGATTCGCATGCGTATTGAAGTGTGGGACCGCACCTCGCTCAGCGAACAGGAGCTGACCTTTGGCCGCCACCGCGATTCCGGTGCGCCAATCGGGGAGAAGGACGAATTCGCCAAGCTCGAGTTCAGCAAAAAAGATGCCAAAGGAAGGCCGCTCATCGATCCGACCTCGCACGTGGCGCTTGCACATATGGAGGGCAAGGTGCAAATCCTGCGCCGAGGCTACTCCTACTCGAACGGCATTGACCTCAAGACCGGCCAGCTCGATGCGGGTCTGCTGTTTATCTGCTACAACCGCGATCCGCGCAAGCAATTTGTCCCGATGCAGCAAAAGCTCGCCGCCCGGGACCGTTTGAATGAGTACATCGTGCACGTCGGCAGCGGACTGTACGCATGCCTGCCCGGCGTCGAGCAGGGCGGTTATATCGGAGATACATTACTGTGAGGTTGGAGGTGGGCATTTTGAAACGCACAATATCGATTCTGCTGCTATGCTTCCTGCTTGTGTTGCCGGCCTCCTCATTTGCCGCTCCCGAATCGGGCGCTGCCAAGCAGTCAGACCAGCTGATCTCGCTCGTCAGCGACGCGTTGATCTCAGCAGGAGACAAAAATATAGATCAAGTGAAGGACGCAATCTCCAAGCTGAAAACGCTCTGGGCGGAAACAGCTGCGGAGGAAGCTGAGGAAGCTTCCTCGTCTGGTACGAGCAGTAATTCCACGCCAGGCACAAGTACGGATTCCCCGGATGCTGCCGCCCCTGCTCCGATTGCAGGCGCGGCCAAGAGCAGCGGTCCAGAGGCGAAGGCCGTCAAGGAGGCTATTGCAGCTATCGAGCAAGAGCTCTCGCAAGCAAATCCCGATACGGATGCCGTTTATGCGAGCGTGTCTGCCTTGGCAAAAGAGATGGACGCGTACGTCTCCTCCCTCGACGGCGAGAGCAAGCAGGAAAAAGCGCACGAGAGCATCAAAAAAATCCTGCCGCGGATCCAAAACAGCCTGACTGCGATCCAGGCAGATAAATGGGCCGAGGCCAACAGCAGCTACCAATCGTTCGTCAATGGCTGGTACAAGGCGGAGAGCCTGATCCGCCAGGAAGACGGCAAGTTTTACGGAAAGATCGAAGTCAAACTAACCGGCGTCCGGATTGCACTTAACACTGAGCCGCCGGACAAGGAAAAGGCAACGCAGAAAGTGCAGGAATTGATCGCCGTCCTGGACGATTATTTGGCCGGAAAATCTGTGTCTGCCAGCGGAGATTCGGGCAGCATGAGCGAGATTCGCAGCATCTCCGACTTGCTTCAGCTGCTCGGCGCTGTGCAAACAGATGTACAAAGCGGACGGGCGACAGACGCCGCCGACAAAATGGACCAGTTCATTGCAGCGTGGCCAACGGTCGAGGGAGCCGTTCTGACGAAGTCGCAGGATGCGTACAACCGGATCGAAAACAAGATGGTCTCCATCCCGAGCCTTTTGCTCTCCCAGCCGCCAAAGCTTGACCAGGCGGAGGCGCTGCTTGCCGAGCTGGGAGACGAACTCATGCCGTACAGCCAGTCTGCGTCCTACACCGCTTGGGACGCCGGCGTGATCCTGTTCCGCGAAGGCCTGGAAGCCATCCTGGTCATCGCGGCCCTGCTGACGTTTTTAAATCGCACGGGAAATGCCGACAAGCGGAAGTGGATCTGGTCCGGGGCCGGAGCGGGCATTGTCCTCTCAGGGGCGTTCGCGCTTGTCCTGACCATGTTTTTGTCCCATCTGTCCACCGGCAATTCCCGCGAGCTGATCGAAGGGATCACCGGGCTGATCGCCGTTGTTTTCATGGTGACAATCGGCGCTTGGCTGCACAGCAAGTCAAACCTGCGCGCCTGGAACCAGTTCGTGGAAAAATCGATTGGCGCGTCGGTGGCCAAAGGGACGCTCTGGTCATTGGCTCTGACGTCTTTTCTCGCTGTGATGCGGGAAGGTGCGGAAACGATCATCTTCTACATCGGGATGGCGTCTTCCATTCAAATGTCCGACCTCTTTCTCGGCATCGGAGTTGCCCTGATCTTACTGGCCGTGATCGGCTTTGTGCTGATCAAAATGAGCTCCCGCATACCGATTCGCTCGTTCTTTCTGGTCGCCTGCCTGCTCCTTTACTATTTGGCGTTCAAATTTATCGGCGTAAGCATCCACGCGCTGCAGATTTCTGGCAAGCTGCCTGCCCATATGTCCGATCTTTTAGTCGACGCTCCTTCGCTGGGTCTATACGCCAGCTGGGAGGGAACCGTTCCCCAATTGGTCGTTCTGCTGGTGATTGTGTGGAATATTGTCCGAATCGAGCGGAAAAACCTGAAAGCCAAAGCTGTTGTCTCCTGATTTCGAGCATGGCCATACAATAGAAAATCCCTCTTGCTAGCGTCAGCACCTTCGTCTGGAGCCCGCCAAAGCAAGAGGGATTTTTTATGTGATTACCATTTCATTCAGCAAGGAGGATGGCGCCCGAAATCTGCCTGGCTTTCGGACAGCGGAAAAGTCCTGTCTCCCCGTTTTCCTGCTCTTTCCCTACTCGTTGCTGATGACAACCGAGTTGGAGTACGCATCCCAGCCTACCTTCGCTCCCAGCGCCTCGCTGACAAAGCGGATCGGCACCATCGTCGTGTCTCCGTTGTAAAGCTGCGCCGGTACATCCAAGTTGATCTTTTTCCCGTTTTTGTAAGCAACCTTGGACCCGATCGTCAGCTGTATCGTGTTGTTGTCTTTCGTAGCCGTTACGGTTTGTGTCGCCTCATCCCAATCCACCTTTGCTCCCAGCGCTTCGAAGATCGCACGCAAAGGAACCAGCGTACGCCCGTCGATTTCGACCGGAGGCTTTTGGAAGGTTTGCAGCTGACCGTCGATGAAAATAACGATATCTTTGGTCTGGTTGACCGTGACAAAAGCCGGAAGCGAGATGGCCCGTGAACCGCTCGCCGTGTCCTCCACCTCGATGACAACCGTGTATCCTCCTGTCGGCAGGTTTAATCCCTGCAAGGAGAAGATCGGGTTTTGCGGATTCAGCGAGACACGCTTTAGCGACTTGCCGTATTCATCGTAGACGACGATAAACCATTCGTAGCCGTTGTACGAGGTTTTCCACTGCAGCGTGATACTGATCGTTCCATCGCTGTTTACCTTGAGGCTTCCTGGAAAGGAGGCACCGCTCGGAATCGTAAACGTCGAGCTGCTTTTCGATGAGATCGTCCAGGAAACAGCGGAAGAGTACGATTTCTTGCCGCCATTCACCATTTCCAGAATAAGCGAGTATTCGCCTGCCAGAAGAGACAGGCCCTTTCCGGAGATGGTTGGGCTTTTCAGGTTGATCGGAATCCGTTTGACGACCTTGCCATCCTCATTTGCAATCAGCAGCGTAAATCGCGCCTTTGCGTATTCGCTGGTAATGTTCAGTCGAATCTGGATCGCGCCGTCCTCCGACAAGAGGATTTGTCCAGGAAAGTTGACGCTCGGCGCAAATCCGCCGTTGCCCGCAGTTCCCGTGCCGACCGCTCCACTGCCAGTCAATCCGCCGGTACCGGTACCGGCTGTCCCTGTGCCGCTTCCTGCCGCTCCCGATACGGGAATGACAAGCACAGCCGGTTTCGAGCGAAGGACTCCGCCGCCGTCTGTCACCTCCAGATAAAGCGTGTATTCCCCGGACGAAAGCTTCAGGCTTCCCAGTGAAACCTTCGGGTTCTTTGGATTTATGGCGATGCGCTCTACTTCCACGCCATCCTCATCGATGATGACCAGCACCCATTTGGCTTGTACGGAAACAGCGGAAGACTTGATTGTAATCTGAATGGCGCCAGCCTTGTCGACTTTGATTTCCCCAGGGAAAACCTTCTCTACTCTCATATCAGGCAGAACGATTTGCTTTTTCTTGGAGTACTCCTCTCGCGTCACATTCGGTACGAAAAACGCGCTGTCGCGCCCCCTTACGACTACCATGTACTCGCCTGGGGCCAGATCCAATGACTTTGCGGGGATCGTAAACGTGAGTGTTTTGACATTGATCTCAATGCTTTGTCCGGACGGATGGAGAACTCTATCTTTGCCGTTTTTCGCTTTGGTCGAGATGCCCGCAGGCAGCTTCTCCTTGCCTCCATTCCAAATTTGAATCGCCCCGCGCTCCTTTCCATTTTCATCGGTGAACAAGAGCGATACATCCGCTTCATACCGTGTATCTACCACTACCGTACCCGTGATGCTTCCCGTCTTTTCCACTGTTATCTCCTGCAACACAGGGGGGAAGGAATAAGTGGAGACAAGCGTCGCCGTATCGTAATCTGCTGCCGCTGCCGGACCTGCTCCTGCTGAAAGAATGAGAGAAAATGCGGTAAAAACGATACTGCTTGCTTTGATGCTCTTTTTCATGCTGTCAGTCTCCTTTTGTCATAGAAAGGTAGGATCGCTGTTCTTCTGAAAAAGCAGAAGATATGATTTCATGCACATTTTAATATCGGCAATAATCGATGGATTTTTTAGGTATTTTTACCTAATATTTTTGTCCAATCAGATGAAACAGGACACAGGACCTAAGCATTGTCTTCCTCTCTTGCCGGGTGGAAAAACAGCGTGATCCCTTCCTGTTTTCCTGTGCAATAACGCTGTCCGCAAAAAAGAACCCTGCACTTTTCGCAGGGTTCTCATTGTGGCAAGATTCGTTATTTCACGATCACGACAACCGGTGTACGCTTGCCGCCATACGTAACGGTGATGGTCGCCTTTCCTGTACCTGTCGCCTTGATGATGCCGTCCTTCACGTCGGCGGTCAGCAGGCGGGAGGTTGTCCAGAGAGCAGGTATGGTCACGTCTTCCTCTGTGCCATCCGTATAGGTGGCGATCGCCTTCACCTTTTTTGTCTCTCCTTTACTCATTTCGATCTGAACCACGTCTGTTTTCAAATACTTCAGCGTATCCACTTCGACCGGAATGGTAACGGATTTGCCGTTGTAGCGGGCGGTGACGGTCGTCTTGCCGTAGCCGACACCCGTAATCAATCCTTTTGACACATCGGCGATTTTGTAGCCGGACACTTTCCATTCGGCATCCGCGCTGACGTTCGAGGTTCTGCCGTCGGAGAACTTGGCGGTCAGCTCGACCTGTACGCTTTTCCCGGTTTTCAGCGACACAAATCGCTTGTTTGCTTCCAGCGTCGTAACGATTCCGACCTCGACTGGAACGGTGACGCTTCTGCCGCCGTAAGTGGCGGTAATGGTAGCGCGGCCGCTGCCGTAGCCGATGACATGGCCTTTGTCGACATCCGCAACCTTCGGATTGCTGGATTTCCATTCGGCGTCATCTGTAACCTTGCGGGATACGCCGGAAGCATCTGAGGCGGTCAGCGTGATATCGGCCGATTCGTTGACGGTCAGCACCAGCATGCGCGGCTCGATGCTCAGCGTTTGCGCCTGATCCACCTCGACGGGAATCGAGATCGTCTTGCCGTCAAAAACAGCGGTGATCGTTGTTTTTCCGGAAGCCATCGCCGTTACTTTGCCGAGCACGACCTCTGCTACTCCCGGATTGGCGCTCTTCCAGTCAGCCTGAGCGGTGATATCCTTTTCTTTGCCATCGGTGTAGGTGGCGGTCAGCTTGATCGTTTCACTCTGTCCGTTCTTCATGACCAGCTTCTTTTGGCTCGGAACGATGCTTTGAATGACGCCTACGTTTACCGACAGACTGACGGAGCGGTTCGCATAGGTAGCCGTAATCGTGGCCGCGCCGGTTCCGACGCCAATCACAGTTCCTTGGCGAACGGTCGCTACATTCTCCGCGCTGCTCTTCCATTCCGCTTTGGCTGTCACATCTTCATTGGCCCCGCCCGGATAGATGACGGTTGCCTTAATGTCTGCAGAGGCGCCGATTTGCAGATTCAGCGTTGTTTGATCCAGCGTCAATTTTTGCGGAAGGTCTACATCGACCGGAATGGCCACTTGCTTTCCGCCGTATTTCGCTGTAATCGTGGCTGATCCGGCTTTATAGGCAGAAACGGTGCCGTCCTTGACAAACACGATGTCGCTGTTGGAAGAGGACCACTCTGCCTTTGCGGTGATATTCTCCGGTTTCCCGGAAATAAAGGTGGCTTCCAGCGTAATTTTCTCCGAGCTTCCTGAGCGCATCGACAAGTATGCAGGCTTCGGATCGAGGTAGCGAGGAACCTCTACGTCCACCCTGATTTGTACGCTTTTGTCTGCATATTTCGCGGTAATGACCGCTTCGCCTGAGGCATGGGCAATAATTTTCCCTTTGCTGACGGAAGCGACATTAGACTTGTCCGAGCTCCACTCCGCTGTTTCGGTGACGTTATCCGATTTGCCATCCGCATACAGAGCTGTGAGCTCCAGCGTTTGCTCGTCTCCTATGTGCATGAACAGATCCTGCTTGTTCACCGTCAGCGTGCGAGTCGAGTCGACATCTACCTGAATGGTAGCGGTTTTCGTGCCGTACTTGGCCGTGATGACCGCCGTACCTGGTCCGTATGCGGTGATTTTCCCCTTGATCGCGTCCGCTACCGCTTCGTTGTCGCTGGACCATTCGGCCAGATCGGCGACGTTGTCTTCAACCGAGCCATCCGGGTACAGCGCTGTCAATTTGATCGTTTCAAATTTTCCGGTAAGCAAGGAAAGCTGCTTTTTTTCGGGCTCCAAACGCCGGACGATTTCCACGCTGACCGGGATGGCGACGGTCAGGCGTCCGAACTTGGCTGTTACCGTAGCCGTACCTGAACCATGCCCCTCGATCAGTCCGTTGGTCACAGTGGCCACCGATGTATTATCGATTGCCCAGTCCGCTTTTTCTGTCACCTCGTCTGTTTTTCCGTCACTATAGAAACCGGTCAATTTCAGCTGCTGGGATTTGCCCTTCCTGATATCGACCGACTGCTTGTCCACTGTCAAGGCTTTCAGCTTTTGGGTCACGGTCGCTGTGGCTACCGCTTGTTTTCCCATGTAAGAGCCGGTAATCACGGAGGTCCCTACCGATTTGGCTGTAACCGTTCCCGCATAGACGGAGGCTACACTTGCGTTTTCGCTATTCCATTCCGTCTTTATCGTGACATCCTCTGTTTTCCCCGAGACATACACTGCGGTTACTGACAACGCGATCGTGTCTCCGGTCTCCATCGCTAATTCGTTTTTGGACAGGACCAGACGTGAGATTTCATCCGCTGCCAATGCTGTCCCTACGGTTCCGCCCCCACTTACGAGCAGCAGAGCGAGAAACCCAAGTAACAGTTTTCTCCAGTTCATGATCTTCCTCCCCCGTTGGTATTTAAAAGTCCCTTTTATGGTTATCGGCACCAGGGAATAATTTTACATGAGTCACGAGTTTTAATTGTGTCTAAATTGTGTCCAAACCGTGTCAGACCAAATTTTGGTCAAATTTATTTGATAGGTCGAATAAATCTTTTCGTAACGATTTCCTTGATGAAATCGTCAGTATTTCTTAAAGAGCGGCTGCGCGATTCGGTGAGAGAGACTACCTTTCCTTTCCCAGCAAGCATCCGTCGGGCACCAGAACATTTTTCAACGGGTTGGGCAGTTACACTGTCCATAACGAAAAAATTCAGATACAGGAGCTATACACAAAATGAATGAGCAAACAGGGAATCACGATGGAAAGTCCGTTCACATGTATCCTTTCCGCATGCAGCCAAAAAAACGCGGAAAACGGCGAATACTGCGAATACTTGCCGTTTGCATCGCGATTTTGGGAATTTGGGCCGGATATCTTTTGTGGAAAATCGAGCGCACGATCGAGGAAGCTGTGCCGCGAAAAGCGGACGTGGCGATCGTTCTCGGCGCAGCCGTCTGGGGCGAACGCCCGAGTCCGGGGCTGCGGGAGCGGTTGGATCAGGCGCTGGAGCTTTATCGTCAAGGGTATGTACCTTATTTGCTGGTAACGGGAGGTCTCGGCGAAGGGAAAACGTCCACGGAAGCTAGCGTGATGAGAAATTATCTGGTTGAGCAGGGGGTGCCCGAAGATCGGATTTTCATGGAGCATCAAGCCCGCGATACCTACGAAAATCTGCTTTTCAGCAAGGAGATCATGCAGCAGCACGGTCTCTCGCAGGCGCTCGTCGTCAGCCACGACTACCATCTGGCACGCGCGGTCGACATGGCCGAGACGATCGATCTGGATGCTTCGCCAGTCGGTGTGACATCCCATGTCTTGTACAGCCCTTACTACAAAGCAAGAGAGGTGCTGGCTTTAACCAAGTGGCACCTCTCGCATCCGTTTTGACTATGACTCTTCGATTCGCTGGTTTTTTCGCATAATCGCGAATACATCGACATAATGGCGGATTCGCTCCAAAACGCGAGCCGCCTTTGTCCGTTCGATCCGGTTGCCGTTGGAGATCGACATGTGCTCCTCCAGCTCTTCCAGCGAGTAGTTGGAAGTAAACAAGGTGGGCAGATGATTGTTCACGCGGTGATTCAAAATCACGCCGATGATCTCGTCGCGCACCCATGGCGTCAGATTTTCCGCTCCGATGTCATCGAGGATGAGCACCGGCACTTCCTTTAATACCTCCAGCTTCTCCGAATGGGAATGATCAGCCAGCGAATCTTTCATCTCCCGGATGAAATCCGGAACATAGACCATCAGCGAGGGGACGTTCCGTTCGGAAAGCTCGCGAGCGATCGCCCCCATCAGATAGCTTTTTCCGACCCCGAACGGTCCGTGCAAATACAGCCCTTTTACCTTTTCGCCAGTCCCTGCACGCTCGCAAAACAATATCCCCGCTGCAACGGCCGCCCGATTCTCCGCATCCAGCTCCAATTTCTCAAAGCTGGCCTGCATCGTTTCTTCGGAAATATAGTAGCTGCGCATCAACCGGCGGCGGCGCTGGTCTTCCTCGTACACCTGCTGCTTTTCACAAGGAGCGATGGGACTCACAATGGAACCTTGATTCAATTCGAGCCTTGTTCTGTGTCCCTTGACCAGATTCGGGCATTTCTCCAGTCCGGGACAGCGCTCGCACCAGTACTGCTCCTTTACGGCGGTATAGACGCTGGAGAGCGCTTTGAGATAATCCTCGCGGCCAAGCTCGGGATGCGCCTGCTGAAACGCCTGAAGATAGCCGGATGACCGGAACATCTTGTCCAGCTGCTGGTCTGGCGTCAGCAGCTGCCGCGGTGTCCGCTTGGCCAGCTCTTGCATAAATTCACCGATTGATTCCATCTGGCTTTTTACACTCCTCTCTGCCGCTTCCTGAGGGATTCGAGCATCTTTTTCAGTTCCGGATCATCCTCTATCGTCTTGACCCGCTCCGGCTCTTTTTGCTGCTGCTCTGCTGCCTTTTGCTGCTGTTGCTGCTCCTGGGAAAGCTGCCATTCCACCGAAGCAGGCAGCTTGTCCTGCAAAACGGCGCGGCCGTTGCGCCGCACGGGAGTATCCTTGCCCGTCTTTGTCTGCCTTGTCTTCTCTGCGTGCTGCGCTTTCTGGTCGGCGCGTTCCAGTATCTGGCGGACGGCTTCATCCACTGTCGCAATCCGCTTAGCCTTCCAGCTGTCGCGGATCGTCTCCATGTACGCCTTGGGCAGCTCCATCTGCATACTGCCGAGCGTATGGAGAAGCAGCGCATTGACCACCTCAACCGTCATCTGATCGCTGAACAGAAGGCTCTCGGCACGCTCCAGAAACACCTTGCTCACGCGGCCTCCGACGACCTTCTCCAGCAGGGTAAGCGGTGACAGCTGGCGGCAGACGCGGACGAACATTTCGCTGCCTGGCGGAGGCAGCTGGCCCGGCCCCCACTCTTCTTCTCCGGGGATCGCGCTCGGCACCGTCCGCACCAGCTTGTCGTCGGTGTAGCGCTGAATCAGCCGTTTGCGAAGCACCTCGCTGTCGAGCGAGCCGTCCGGCTTGTACAGCGTCCAGTCTCTCAGCTCCTGGCCCAGTCCCCAGCTGTCAAGCTGGTAGAAATGGTGCAGCCTGTAGAGAACCTCGACGCCTTCCTTGGAAAAGACCTTGTCGGAGCTGGCGTTGTCCGGGAGGTAATGGCGCAGCGAAGACAGGCTGAGCGGATGGTCCACGGAAGGCTCAAACCCGGCCTGCATCGGCGCCGGAGGATAGCTTTTCTCCATCTCCGAGAGGAACCGCTCCCGCTCCGAGCCGCGATGCACTTCCAGCTCGGAAGCTTTCAAGGATTGGAACACTTCGTGAAAATCCTTGGTCACATCTTCGGTTACGGTATAGTCCTGATCCAGCGCTGCGCCCAGGAGGTCCGCATATTTTTGGCGAAGCTGCTGGTATCGAATATTTTCAATTTTGTTTAACAACATGAGCGACAATACGTAATCCCCGAAAAATTCGTTCGGCGTCAGCGGGGGCTTCACCATGTACTCGTAAAAGTAGTCCCGCTGCAGATTCTCCCTGCGGCGGACAGAGACGAGCCCGAGCGCTTCCAGCCGTTCCCGGGCGGACAGCAAACGATCCAGCGTAAGTCCGCTCATCAGCATCAGATTGCGGTGTGTGCTTTCAGCTGCCGCCCCGCTTGCCTCCTGCACCTCGTGAACGAGCAGTTGATAGAGGGAAAACGAATCTGAACCGATGATCGGCAAATACAGCTGCGTGACGTAGCCCAGCTCGGCAAAGCTGAGCGGCCTCATCATCCGGACCACGTAACGATCTTTGGGCAACAGTTCGTTCCAAACGAGACGGCGCATGTGTCTTGTTCCTTCCTGTCCATTCTGGTTCTCCTATTATAGCATGTCCGGCTGTCGATAGATACGAGAGTGGCTGGAAGGCGCGGTCAGCGGACACCCCCCGCAGCGACAACTGTTTTACGTGAACGCCAAAAAAGGCGGAGGCAAAACGCCCGTCGCCCAAGACTAAATACCTAGAAGAAGCGTGGTTGCAATCGCTATTCTTATTCGGTGCTGCCGCGTGCCTGGGACAGCAGCTCCTCCAATTCTTTCATGAAGACGTTGATGTCTTTGAACTGGCGGTAGACCGATGCGAAACGGACGTATGCCACTTCATCCACATGGTACAAGCGCTCCATGACCTTTTCCCCGACATCCTTGCTCGGTATTTCGGCTTGACCGCAGCTGCGCAGCTCTCTTTCAATCTCGTTTACGACGTTCTCCAGCACCTCAAGCGAGACAGGCCGTTTCTCGCATGCCCGGACCAACCCGCGCAGGACCTTCTCCCGGCTGAACTCCTCACGCGTTCCGTCCTTTTTGATGATCAACAGCGGCGTCTCCTCGACCACTTCAAACGTCGTGAAACGGCGCTCGCACGCTTCGCATTCGCGTCGACGCCGGATTGACTTGTTATTGTTAAAAGGGCGGGAATCTAGGACTCTAGTCCCGTTATACTCGCAAAACGGACATCGCATCCGAAATCAACTCCAATACTGTCAATGCTTTTACTAGTGTCCCTCAATTTGACAGCGGAAGTCAAGTCAATCCTTCTACCTATTTCACACACCTGACTATTGGAGTACAATAATGGTACAAGCTGGAGGGATTCGTATGAGATTAGTTTCAATCAGACAGGTGCTCCCCGGGATGAAAGTGGGACGCACGATCTTCACGGAAGACGGCAAGGTTTTGCTTGGCGTCGGCATGACTCTTACCGATCGCCTCATCCAGGGGCTGGTGCGGTCCGGCATCGACTCTCTATACATAGACGATCCGCGCACCGGGGACATCGTGGTCGAGGATGTCATCCGTCCGGAGACCCGCCAGGTCGCTGTAGAAACCATCGAGAAAACCGTCAAGCAGATCACCAACTCCAATAAATTGGCCCGCAAAATCTCGCTCAAGGAAATGGGCCTTCACTTTCAACACGCGTTTGGGTCCATCCTGGACGACCTGATGCAAAATAGGCAAATCGTCATGCATCTGGCCAGTATTTCTACTCACTCCCCATCGCTGTACCACCATTCCGTAAACGTCGCGGTGCTGTCTACTGCCGTGGGCATGTCGATCGGGTACAACCGCAATCAGCTGATGGAGCTGGGGATCGGCGCGATGCTGCACGATATCGGCAAGACCCAATTGCCTGCCGAGATGCTGCAGAAGACCGAACGCTGGAGCCAGGAGGAAATGGAAATCGCCAAGCAGCACTGCCTCCTCGGGTTCAATATTCTGCGCAAGCAGCATGATATCTCCCTTCTCTCTGCCCACGTCTGCCTGCAGCACCATGAACGGCTCGACGGCAGCGGATTTCCTCAAGGTCTGAAGGGTAAGAATATTCACGAATATGCACAAATTGTCGGCATTTGCGATATTTACGACTCGCTCACTTCTCCTCGCCCCTGGCGCAAGCGCTACATGCCCCAGGACGCCCTTGAATATCTCATGGGGGCTGGCGGCCACTTGTTTGATCATCGGTTGATCAATGCATTCCGAAGCCACATCGCGATATTTCCCATCGGAAGCAGTGTGGTGCTGAACACCGGCGAAGTAGGCGTCGTCTGCCGCGTCGACCCGGATTACTGTCATCGTCCGACCGTCCGCATCCTGAAAGACGGACGAGGAAATGATGTGCGGGCGAGCTATGATCTGGATTTGAAAACAAATATCAAGCTGTTTATCGTCGGCTTCGAAGACGATCAGCTTTTTTCCATCGGTGGATTGGCAGAGAACCAGGAGACGTAGCTGTTGTTTTGAAATGCTGGCTGCCGGGATTAAGGTATTACCTAATGGGACGGAGAAATTGCTTCTCCGCCTTTTTTATGTGACGATTCTGGCATGGAACACGAAAAAAGATGCTCAAAAACCCCCAAGCAGCTGGGGGTTTTCGCTTTCATTTTTCATTATTCACTGTTCCCTTTTCGAAATCACTTCGCGCCAACTGCTGCCTGAGCCTCTTGGCGAGCCCGGTAGTGGTCTTCGGACACGTGGCGAACCAAATCGACTACGCGGCAGGAGTAGCCCCACTCGTTGTCATACCAGGCGATCACTTTGACTTGATTGGTGCCCATCACCAGGGTGGACAGTCCGTCGATGATCGTGGAGTGGTCATTTCCGTTGAAGTCGCTGGAGACGAGCGGCTCGTCGCAGAATTCGATATACCCTTTCATGCTGCCGTCCGCCGCTTCGCGCAGCACGCGGTTTACTTCATCTACGGTGACCGGCTTCTTGGTGTTGATGACGAGATCGACCACGGAGACGTTTGGCGTCGGTACACGCAGCGCAAAGCCGTTCAGTTTGCCGTTCAATTCTGGCAATACCTTTCCTACGGCACGGGCCGCACCAGTCGTCGTCGGGATGATCGATTCTCCGGCCGCACGAGCACGGCGCAAGTCTTTATGCGGATTGTCGATGTTTACCTGGTCGTTGGTGATGGAGTGGACCGTGGTCATCAGGCCCTGCTCGATGCCAAACGACTCATGCAGCACCTTGGCAACCGGCGCCAGGCAGTTGGTCGTGCAAGACGCATTGGAGATGATGTGGTGCTTCTCGTGATCGTAGATGTCATGGTTTACACCCATCACGATAGTCGCATCCTCTTCTTTAGCCGGTGCGGTGATAACTACTTTTTTCGCGCCGCTCGCAAGATGCTTGCCAGCCCCTTCGCGGTCCTTAAACTTTCCGGTCGCTTCCACGACGATTTCCACGCCGAGGTCTCCCCAGGGGAGCTTGAGCGGGTCGCGGTCTGAGAGGACAACGGTAGGCTTTCCGTCTACGATGATTTTGTTGTCTTGTACTTCCACTTTATGGTTAAACCGTCCGTGAATGGTGTCGTATTTCAACAGGTGAGCGAGTGTTTCAGGCGGATAGCTGGCGTTGATAGCGACGATTTCGATGTTGGGGTCCTGAACGGCGCGGCGGAATACCATGCGCCCAATTCGGCCGAAACCATTTATACCTATTTTGATAGTCATATTTAGAAACCCCTTCCCTTATTGAGTTACACTTATCCGTTACTCTTATTATAATAAGTATGACACAATTATCAATGTGTTTTACTGAAAAATAAATATTTGGACGATTTGCCTTATTCGTTTGTCCTGATTTTTCCTTGTTTTTGGCCTGCTTTTCGCTGTTTGGAGAGTTTTTTTAAGAAAAGCTGATGGAGGGGCTTTGGCGGAGGAGATGAAAAAGGGAGAAAACGCTTCAGGTTCGGTGGGACACTGCACGGAAGCCCGTCTGTCCGGCCCCCATCCAAAAGCGGAACCGCGTCCAAAAGCAGTATATTCAGGAGGCAACTCAGAGGTTGGACGCTAAATACGTGTTCCGCTTTTGGATGGAGGCCTGGGTAGTGTCCCAAAGACCTTCGCTGTTTTCTCCCTTTTTCATCTCTACAGCTTGTTTCCTTTGACCGTCTTTCTTGAAAGCGAATCATAGAGGTTTACTGAAAAAAAAACTAGATTTGACTGGCAGTGATTCGTTAGCGGCAGTTATGTTTGGGGACGCTTATCGGTTGATTCCAGGATTGCATGAGATGCAGTAAAATAAAGAATCAACTTTTGTTTTTTAGAAGAGCAGAATGGATAGGAAATGATATGTGATAATTGCTTTCATGAATCATTTCAACTATTAATTTGGATGTGCTGGCAAGATGATTGAAGCAAGTCAAAATAATTGGAGGAGTTCAAAATATGGTACAGTCAATCGTGCATATCGCTCTCGTTGTGAAAGATTATGACGAGGCAATAGAGTTTTATACGAAAAAGCTAAATTTCACATTAGTAGAGGACATCTATCAACCAGAGCGAGATAAACGGTGGGTAGTAGTATCTCCCCCTGGTTCGGTTGGCACTACTTTATTGCTTGCAAGGGCATCTAAGCCTGAGCAAGAGCCCTTTATAGGCAATCAGACAGGCGGTAGAGTTTTTCTCTTCTTACATACAGACGATTTTTGGAGAGATTATCATGAAATGGTTTCTAGAGGTATCGAATTTGTGAGAGAACCTAAAGAGCAATCATATGGAATGGTTGCGGTATTTAAGGATCTGTACGGGAACCTGTGGGATTTGCTGGAGCTAAAAGATGATCATCCCATTTCTCAAAGAATGAAACGGGAAAAAGAGTTGTCCTAAACAGAAGCAAATTATAACGTGGACAATATACGGCTGCGATCATGAGTTTGCTGGATAGCTTTCTCAGCTGGAGATTTCCTGACAGTGAAATACCGTCAGTAAATGAGAAAGCGGCATGGCCAGCGATCCAGATCGCTTGAGCTCTCGTATTTTATTCAGTCGAGTGTTTAAGAGTTTACACTTATTAAAAAACACGGGCACCTGTGGACGGTACCCGTGTTTTGCATTGTCTTCTTATGAAAGAGCTAATCGATTCCAATATTCCCCTGTTTAGTCCAGCGGCTCGACTTTCATTGCCTCGTCCACCCAGTCCTTCAGCTCGGAGATGGTTTGGTCGGCACGTTCGATGGCCGCTTGCACGCGCTTGCTGCCGGTGCCGCCGAATACGTCGCGGGCGTCGACCACTGTCCTCACGTCGATGGCCGCATACACGTCCTGCTCAAAATGCGGGCTGTGCTCCTGGTACTCCTCCAGTGTGAGGTCGGCGAGGAATTTGCCCTTGGTGATGCAATACAAGACCAGCTTTCCGATCACCTCGTGCGCCTGGCGGAACGGCATGCCTTTTCGGACCAGGTAGTCGGCGAGGTCTGTCGCGTTGGAGAAATCCTCCTTGACTGCCTGCGCCAGCCGCTCCCGGCGGACTTCCATCGTGCGAACCATCCCCGCGAACAGGGCCAAGGCCCCCTTTACCGTCTCCACGGTGTCAAACATGCCTTCCTTGTCTTCCTGCAGATCCTTGTTGTAGGTGAGCGGCAAGCCTTTGAGTACGGTCAACAGCCCGAACAGATTGCCGTACACTCTGCCTGTCTTGCCGCGCAAAAGCTCGGCCACGTCGGGATTTTTCTTTTGCGGCATGATCGAAGAGCCTGTGCAGTACGCGTCGTCCAGCTCCACGAAGCCGAATTCGGTAGACGACCAGAGAACCATCTCTTCGCAGAAGCGGGACAGGTGCATCATCAAAATGGAGGAAGCCCCGAGGAATTCCAGGACGAAATCCCGGTCGCTCACGGCGTCCATCGAGTTTTCGTAGATGCGGGCAAAGCCCAGCTCGCTGGCGACGAGCTCCCGATCGATCGGAAAGGTGGTGCCGGCCAATGCTCCCGCTCCCAGCGGCAGGATGTCAATCCGCTTGAGCGCGTCCTGCAGCCTTTCCGCATCGCGGGCGAACATGCCGAAATACGCGAGCAAATGATGGGCCAGGAGCACGGGCTGGGCCCGCTGCAAATGGGTGTAGCCCGGGATGATCACGTCCTGATGCTCCTTGGCCGAATCCGTCAAGGCTTGCAGCAGCTCCGTCACCAACGCGATAATCTGCTTCGTCTCGCGGCGCAGGTAGAGGTGCATATCCGTCGCCACCTGGTCGTTCCGGGAGCGTCCGGTGTGCAGCTTGCCGCCTACGGGACCGATCCGCTCGATCAGGCTTTTTTCAATGTTCATATGGACGTCTTCGTTTTCCACGGAGAACACAAAACGTCCCTCCCGGACATCCCGGAGAATGGCGCGCAAACCCTCGGAGATCGTATCGGCATCCTCCTGCGGAATAATGCCGCAAGCCCCCAGCATCTTTACATGAGCCAGCGAGCCACGGATATCGTCTTCCGCCATCTTTTGGTCAAAGCCGATCGAAGCGGTAAATTCCTCGACCAGCTTGTCCGTCGGCTTCGTAAAACGTCCGCCCCATAATTTCATCGTGTTCCTCTCCTTTGGTTCTATCGATCAGTGGTTGAGCACCTTTGCCAGAAAGTCCTGCGCCCGGTCCGTTTTTGGACTGCTGAAAAACTCCTTCGGCTCCGCCACTTCGACAATCTTTCCTTCCGTCATAAAGACGATTTGGTTGCAAATTTCCTTGGCAAAGCCCATCTCGTGCGTCACGACGGCCATCGTCATGCCCGTCGACGCGAGCTTGCGGATGGCATCCAGCACTTCCTTGACCATTTCCGGATCGAGCGCTGATGTAGGCTCGTCGAACAGCATGACTTTGGGGTCCATCGCCAGCGCTCTGGCAATCGCCACGCGCTGCTGCTGCCCGCCCGACAGCTGGCCGGGATACGAGGCGAATTTGTCGCCCAGCCCCAGAGAGGCCAGCAGTTCTTTTCCTTTTTCCTCCGCTTCCTTTCTGCTCATGTTTTTCACGTTGACCGGAGCGATCGTGACATTCTCCAGAGCCGTCAGATGCGGATACAGATTGAACGATTGAAACACAAACCCGATGTCGGCGCGGAGCTTGTTGATATCCGTTTTTTTGTCATGCACAGAGACGCCGTCGATCAAAATTTCCCCTTCCTGGATATTCTCCAGTGCATTGACCGTGCGAATCAACGTGCTTTTCCCCGCTCCGCTCGGTCCGATCAGGGCAAACACCTGCGACTGCGGAATCTCCAGATTGATATCGTGCAGGACCTTCACCTGCCCGTAGCTTTTGGAGACGTTTCGGATGGAAATCATGAAGCAGCCCTCCTTCTCCTCGTCAAAAAGTTATTCCAGCACGCGGTACTTCCGCTCAAAGTAGCGAATGATCTGCGAAAGGCTGAATGTAATGACAAAATACACCGCGGCGATAAACGTCCATACCTCCAGCACCCGGAATGTCGTCGCGACCAGATTGTGTCCGACCAGACTGAGATCGACGACGGCGATGACAGAGGCAAGCGACGAGTCTTTGATCAGGATGATGAACTGGGAAGCGAGCGGCGGCAGCACCTTGCGCAGCGCCTGCGGCAAAATAATCAGCCGCATTGCCTGATAGTAGTTCATCCCCGAAGAACGTGCCGCTTCCATCTGCCCCCGCGGCACGGACTGAATCCCCGCCCGTACGATTTCCGCCACGAAGGCGCCGGAGAACACCGCGAGACCGATCACTGCCGACCAGAACGAGCCGAGCTTCATAAACTTGCCGAGAACAAAGAAAATCCACAAAAGCAGCACCAACAGCGGAATCCCCCGGATGACCTCCACATAGCTTGCCGCCAAAAACGAAAGGATCCGGTTGCGGGAGATCCGGCACAAACCGGCCGCGATGCCGATCGGTATGCTGATCGCAAGCGACAGCGCGGAGATTTTCAAGGTAACCAATAACCCTTCCATGAAGATGTCGAAATTATCGGTGATGACACTCCAGTCCATCTGGTAGTTCACATGCTCACCCTCCCAATCGCAGCATTTTTATTAGACAAGACAAGCGTCGGGAAGAACCTGACAAATCGGCTCTTCCCGACTAGGGCAAACCCGCGCTTACTTCTTCTGCTCCACATTGCTTCTCCAATCGCTGGAGTTAAACCATTTATCGATAGAAGCCTTGTCTTCTGGGCTGTTTTTATACGCATGCAGGAATGTGTTCAGCCATTGTATGGTGGCAAAGTCATTCAGTTGAACCGCAATCCCCAGGTTTTCCGAAGAGATGAGATCATAGATGCCTTTGACACTGTAGTCTTTTTGCGCTTCGTATTCGCGAACGACAACTTCCTCTGTCACAACTCCGTCCGCTTGCCCCTGGTTCAGAGCCAGTGCCGCGGAAGCGACGTTTTCAAAGTCCATGACTTGCGCTTGCTTGAAGATTTGCTTGGCCAAAAGGGCCCCTGTCGTACCTTGGGATACGGCGATCTTCTTGCCAGGCTGATCGAGGTCCTGCCAGGATTTCGTCGTATTGTCCGCTTTCGGTGCCATGATGACTTGTCCGGTGGAATAGTATGGGTCCGAGAAGCTGACAGACAGCGCGCGGTCTCCGCGGATCGTCATGGCGGCGATGGCCATATCGATATCGCCTGTCTGCAAGGCCGGGATCAAGCCGCTGAATTTCATTTGCTTGAATTCAACCTCCACGCCCAGCGCTTTCCCGATGGCATTCCCCATGTCGATGTCGTAACCGACGAAGTTTCCGTCCTTGTCTTTCATTTCAAACGGCAGATAGGCAACGCCCGTACCGATGACCAGCTTCTTTTTCTCTTTCACCCGGTCAATGGTGGAAGGAGCCTGCTGGCCCGGCGCGGAGCTGTCCTGGGAGCATCCGGCAGCAAGCACGACCAAAAGGAGAGACAACATAACGATGAGTACTTTTTTCATAGAAACATTCCTTTCCGGCATCTAGCGGTCAATTTAGGGTTATTTAAGGGTAAATACCCTGATATAAGTATTATAAGAAATACTTTGAGTATTTCAACACTTTTTTCATGTAGATTAAAAAAACATGGTACTGAATAAATATAAATTACTTGCAAATGTATTTCCATATGACAAAAAAATAACCGCCCTTTTTATTTGGGCGGTACAAAAGACAAGTGCTTGTTCATTTATTTCAGCCGATAGATTTTGCTCGGCCTTCCGCGTGTGGAGACTGATTCCTCGCCCACGCATTCCGCGAGGTCCACCTCGCATAAATATGCGACAATTCTCCGGGCATTCCGCTCGTCCAGATGGAGGTGGAGAGCGAGGTCCTTGGTCGTGAAATCGCTCCAGCCCATTCTGCGGACCAGCGCTTCGATCTTGTTGTACGTTCTGACGCTGATATTTCCCTTCTTCAGCTTGTCCAGAAACTCTCTGTCCTGCATGCGGGACGAATAGGCCAGCTCGTTTTCCAGACCGGCCGCTTCGATCACGGTGCCATCCTCCTGGACGATCACGATCCCTCTCTCCGCCTTTTCCTTCGACTGCTGAATCGCTCGGCGGGCATTTACCTCCGCAGTAAAAACGGTCTCGCCAAACCCGACGCCTACTGCGACCATGGACTCCGCGACAAGCGACAACTGCCGGATTGTCTCCCTCAAGATGTCGATTTCTCGTTCAATCGCTCCCCGCGAGCTGAATACGACATAACGTCCGTTCCCTTTTTCCAGAAGCGAGCCGTTGAGCTTTTCGCACAAATGCAGCAGCGCTTCCTTCAGGCGCAGCTCCAGATGCTGCAAGTGGTACGGGCTTTTTGCCTTCTCGGCGACCCGGTCAAACTGCTCGATCTCGATGATCTCGACCCCGATCTGCGTATCCTTGAAATACAGCGTCCGCACCTTTTCGGCGACGATCCGAAACGTCTGCAAAATCTCCAGACGCGTCGGCGTGAACCAGTAAACAGGTACTCCCGCCGCCTTCAGGCCCCTGTAGATTCCCTCGAAACAGGTGATCGCCCCGTCGGTTTTCCCTTCCCTCCACAACTGCAGGTGAAAGTCCAGCAGTTCCTCCGGATTCGTATCCACATCGTAAATTTTCAGGTAAACGTCGCGCGGCTCGATCTCCAGCTGCTGCAGCGCGAAATCAAGCTGCGTCTTTTCCAACTCGTCGATGCTGACCCGCTCCAAAAATCTTCCCTGCTCCTTGGCCATCATCAAAAAGCATCTGTACAGACTCGCTTCCGTATGTTGGACATGCACCATGTTTTCCGCCGTACCAAGCTCCTGCCTGGCAATCATATACGAGAGCTTGCCCGAGAACAGCCATACGTCCACTTGATCAGCGTTGGTCTTCACAAGCTCGCGCGTCTCTTGAAACCTCTCGTAGGGGTAAGGAAAAAACCTCATGTCCTTCTCAAATTCCTTGCCCATGTCAATCATTCGTTCCACGGATGGTTGTGGCCCGACGACTCCGATCCTGTGCATACGATACCTACTTTCGCAGTTTCCAAATCAAGTAAGTTAAGTATAATCGATCGCAGCGGATTTGACTAAACCTCCATCAGCGACCATACAAACAAAGCCGCTTCACCTTGAAACAAGGGAAGCGGCTTTATTGCAATTGCTCCGTATAGATGCTCCGATAGCGATCATGGTAGTAAAGGACTCTCTGCACGTACAGGCGCGTCTCTCCAAACGGGATGTCCTCGATCGTCTCCCGCTTGCCGTTCCACTGCTCCTGCGTGAGCCAGCTGCTCACCTTGCCCGGTCCGGCATTGTAGGCGGCGATCACCTTCACCAAATCTCCCTCATACCGTTTCTCCAAAAAAGACAAATACCACGTGCCGATATTGATATTCACCACCGGATCGTACAAATATTGCTCGCTTGTTGGTCGAAGGCCAGCCTGTTCGACGATCCATTCCGCCGTGTCGGGCATGACCTGCATGAGCCCGATCGCTCCCTTGCGCGATACTCTGTCCGTCTCAAACCCGCTCTCGGAACGGATGACGGCCAAAATCAGGTACGGGTCGACCTGATAGCGGCTGGACGCCTCCAGAATCTCCTTTTGGTATTTGATCGGATACATCCACTTCCAAACGGTCGGTGTATTGAGCAGGAAAAACACGGCCATCAAAAAGAACAGAAAGACAAAGGCTTTTTTGCTCCGCGTCATGGAGCCACTTCCGTCTTCAACCGTTCCAAAAGCTGAATCACTTGTTTCTGGGTCTCTTCCCGTGAACCGGTATTGTCGATGACAAAGTCGGCTTCCGCGCGCTTCTGGTCGATCGGCAATTGCGCTCGCAAACGCTTTTGCGCCTGCTCTTCCTCAAACTCGTCCCGTTCCATCATCCGGGCCAGCTGCAGTTGAGCGGGAGCGTAGACGACGACAACCTTGTCTACCATATGCTGCAGCTTGCTTTCAAAAAGCAGCGGAATGTCCATAAACACAATTTTGGCGCCGTTTTGCTCTGCGGCTTCCGCTTCTTCGCGCATGACGCGGCGGACTTCAGGGTGGACGATCGCATTCAGCCTTTGGCGCTCCGCTTCATCCGAAAAAACGATCTCCCCCAGCTTTTTTCGATCGATCTGCCCGCCTGGCAGCAAAATCTCCCGTCCAAAGTGGCGAACAATCGCTTCATAGGCCGGTTTGCCCGGCTCAACCACATCGCGGGCAATCTGATCCGCATCGATGACAGGGATTCCCTGCTCCCGAAGCATGGCCGTAACCGTACTTTTGCCAGTCGCTATGCCTCCTGTCAGTCCCAGAATCATCCGCTCACCCTCCCTTTGGCTGCTGAGCCCCTTTTTTTCGCGTGTCCGGCGTCTTTTGACAAGCCGGGCAAATATGCGTCCCTCTCCCGCCGACGACAAAGCGGATGATGGCCGTGCCGCAGTTGACGCACGGCTCTCCCTTGCGTCCGTACACCAGGAGGGATTGCTGGAACATGCCCATCTCCCCTTGACCGTTCACGTAAGATTTGATGGAGCTGCCTCCCTGTTCAACGGCTTCCGAGAGCGTGGCGACAATCGCCTCATGCAGCTTGGCCACCTGCTGGGCGGTCAGCTTTCCGGCGGGACGCTCGGGATGAATCCGCGCCCGAAAGAGGGACTCGTCCACATAAATATTCCCCAAACCGACAATACATTCCTGATTCAAAAGGAGCGGCTTGATTTTCGTCGTCCGCCCCTTGAGCAGCCCGCGCAGCACATCTGGCGTAAACTCCTCCGCCAACGGCTCGACACCGAGCTTGGCAAGCGGTCCTTCCACGGTCTCCTTGCCCAGCGGAAAGAGGTCCATGGTCCCGAACTGCCGGACGTCGCGATACCGCAGCTCTGTCCCATCGGTAAAGTGGAAAATGACGTGCGTATGCTTTTCGACGGGCTCATCCGAGCGGTAAAGACCGTAGCGCCCTTCCATCCGCAGATGAGAGACAAGCACGTCCCGATCCAGTATGAACTGGATAAACTTGGCGCGCCGCTTGATCTCATGGATCGTCTGTCCGACGAGCATCGCTTTGAACTCCTCCATATCGTCCGGCCTGCGTATGATTCGCGGGAGCAGGACGCTGACGCTCCCGATTGTTTTTCCCAAGACGAGCCGGCGCAGCGTACGCACCACCGTCTCCACCTCTGGCAATTCCGGCATGGTTCTCCCTCCTCCTGTTGTCTGTTTGTCACGCCCGCGGACAATCCAAACGTCCGGCTTGCCCTCTTTTCTCCGATTTGGTCTGCATCGCCTGGCTACTTGGCATCGTACCAGCTTCGTCCGTAGTTGACGTCCACCTTCAAGGGAACATCCAGCTTGAGGGCGTTTTCCATCACATCGGGGACGAGCTGCTGCATGGTTTCCAACTCTTCTTCCGGCACTTCAAAAACCAATTCGTCATGCACCTGAAGCAGCATCCGGCTCTTCAGACCCTGTTCGCGCAGGCTGTCCTGCATGCGGATCATTGCAAGCTTGATAATATCAGCGGCCGTACCCTGGATCGGCGTGTTCATCGCCGTCCGCTCTGCAAAGGAGCGCAGGTTGAAGTTGCTGCTCTTGATGTCCGGCAGGTACCGTCTGCGATTCAGCAGCGTCGTGACATAACCGTCCTCCTTCGCTTGCTTGACGATGTCTTCCATATAGCGTTTTACCCCGGAGAAGACGGCGAAGTAACGTTCGATGAAATCCCCGGCTTCTTTCCGGGTAATATTGAGATTCTGGGACAAGCCGTAGTCGCTGATGCCGTAGACAATGCCAAAGTTGACGGCCTTGGCTTGCCGCCTCATCAGGGAAGTGACCTCGGCTTCGGATACGTCAAACACATCCATTGCCGTCCGGGTGTGAATGTCCATCCCTTTCTGGAACGCGTCGATCAGATTCTCATCCCCCGAGATGTGAGCCAGCACGCGCAGCTCGATCTGGGAATAGTCCGCCGCCAGTATAAACCAGCCGTCTTCGGAGGGAATAAACGCCTGACGTATTTTCCGTCCCTCTTCCAGGCGGATCGGGATGTTTTGCAGGTTGGGATCCGTACTGGACAGGCGGCCTGTCGCGGTCGTCGCCTGATTGAAAATGGTGTGCACCTTGCCCGTGCCCGGATGGATTTCCTTCGTGAGTCCCTCAATATACGTGGAACGCAGCTTGCCGAGCTGGCGGAAGTGCAGGATCGACTCGAT
Organism: Brevibacillus borstelensis; assembly: GCF_037834415.1. Lineage (GTDB taxonomy): Bacteria > Bacillota > Bacilli > Brevibacillales > Brevibacillaceae > Brevibacillus > Brevibacillus borstelensis_A. The sequence goes on from NZ_JAUMSJ010000025.1 coordinate 52,657, forward strand.
AATCGGATGGTAAGGGGCCAGTTTTTCCAAGACGTCCGCACTGGTGGACGGTCCCGTCTTCGTTTTCTTCAGCACCGGAAGAGCCAGTCTGTCGAACAAAATTTCTCCGAGCTGCTTCGGCGAGTTGATATTAAACGAGGTTCCGGCCAATTCATAAATTTGGTCGGTCAGCTTCTCCAGCTGCGCGTCCAGTTCCTCGCCCATTTGCTGCAGCCGCTGCTCGTTTACCTTTACCCCTTGTTTTTCCATAGCGGCCAAAACGAGGCTGAGCGGCCCTTCCATCTGAGCCAGCAATTCATCGAGCTTGCTTGCGCCCATCTCTTCCTTGATTTTCGGTACGCTCTGGTACAGCGCGGCGGCCTTCAGCGCCACGTGCTCGCTCAGCACATCGGTTTCCGGGACGAGGCGCTTGGCCCCCTTGCCGTAAACCTCTTCGTCCGGCAGCACCCGCACATCCGCATAGTGAACGGCAATATCAGACACCTGCGGACTGCTCTCGGCCGCATTGAGCAGGTACGAAGCCAGATAGATGTCAAAGCCGATCCCCGCCATCTCCAGTCCGTGCCACGCCAATCCGACCGTGTCCCGTTTCCCGTCAAAAACCCACTTTTCCTTCGCATCATCCGCCAGCCACTGGCGGAAAGCGGGCCACTTTTCCGCCACATCAAAGGGAATGTACAGGGAAACGCCATCGGCGGCAAGGCCAAAGCCGAGAATCGGCGAATGGTGGTAGTTTTCTCCATCCATCTCCACGTACATGGCCATCGGCGATGTCAGCTTGTCCTGAAAGCGTCCCGTCTCCTCGCTGTAGACGACATCGAAGGCAAATGGTTTCGCGTCTTTTTGACCGTCGTCATCTGTACCGGTTGTCCCTTTTACTTTCGGCAGGAGCGATTTGAACTCCATTTTTTTAAAGAAATTGATAACCGGGTCAGCCGCATAGCCGGAGAAGGCCGTCTGTTCAACGTCCACTTCCACCGGAGCATCGCGCATGATCGTGGCCAGCGCCTTGCTCAGCTTTGCCTTGTCGACGTTTTCCCGTAAATTTTCCTGGAGCTTTTTGCCTGACACCTTGTCAATATTCTCCAGCACCGACTCGACTGATCCGTATTCGTGAAGCAGCTTGAGCGCCGTTTTTTCGCCTACGCCCGGAACGCCCGGGATGTTGTCCGAACTGTCTCCCATCAGCCCTTTGAGGTCGATGATCTGGAGCGGCTTCAAGCCGTATTTCCCGGAGATTTCCGCAGGCGTATACATCTCGATCTCGCTCACGCCTTTGCGCGTCAAGGCGACCGAGACGTTGTCGGAAACAAGCTGCAGCATGTCCTTGTCTCCGGTAATAACCGTCGTTTTCCAATTGTTTTCGTCCGCTTGTAGCGTCAGGGTACCGATGATGTCATCCGCTTCATACCCTTCCAGCTCAAACCGCTGGATCGAAAACGCGTCCAGCAGCTCGCGAATCAGCGGGAACTGCTCCGACAATTCCGGCGGCGTTTTGCTCCGGCCGCCCTTGTACTCGGCAAATTCGCTGTGGCGAAACACTACCTTGCCCGCGTCAAACGCAACCAGCACATGGGTCGGCTTCATTTCGTCCAGCACCTTGAGCAGCATGGTGGTAAAGCCCAGTACCGCATTTGTGTGCAATCCCGCCGACGTGGACAAAAGCGGCAAAGCGTAAAACGCCCTATTGGCGATACTGTTCCCGTCAATCAACACCAAATGGCTCATATTCGTCCGCACCCTCTCACTTTTTTCGCTATCCTTCATCTTACCATAGGGTTCGGATAACTGGCAAAGCTCAGGTGCTGCCAAGCAAGTCGGGTAATCGGCAGCTGGCTGACACACACTAAGAGGAAAAAGAAAGGCTGGCGATGCGAATGACACTCGGTAAACGGGGAAGCCTGCAAAAAACACTTGCGCTCACGATTGCAATCATGATCGTTTCCATGAGTATTTTTGCGGGAACGACAAGTGCTCAGGAAGTCATTGAAAGTCCCCCGCTCAAGCCGATTTCAGGGGCAAAAACCAATCAAGTCGCGTTTGTCATCGATGACTTTGGCAACAACATGGAGGGAACAGAAGAGATCCTGGCTTTGCCCGTTCCTTTGACGGTGGCTGTCATGCCCTTTCTGCCGAGCACCAAACGGGACGCGGAGCTTGCCCATGAAAAGGGGCATGATGTATTTGTCCATTTGCCGATGGAGCCGATGAAAGGAAAGGCGTCCTGGATGGGGCCAGGGGGGATTACCACGAAAATGAGCAACGAGGAGATTCGCAAGCGTGTGGAAAATGCGATTGACGACGTTCCTCATGCAATCGGCATGAATAATCACATGGGCTCCAAGGCGACCGCAGACGAGCGCGTGATGCGAATTGTCCTGCAGGTATGCAAGGAACGAAGCCTCATTTACCTGGACAGCAAAACCACGGCACGCAGCGTGGCGAAAAAGATCGCAAAGGAGCTGGGCGTTCCTTATCTGGAAAACGGAATATTTTTGGATGACGTTTATACGCTGTCGCACATCACCCGGCAGATGGAGCGGCTATGCAAACGGATCGACAGCAAGGCCGGACCTGTCCATATTGCGATCGGCCACGTAGGGCCACCGGGAAAAAAGACGGCCTCCGTCCTGTCCGAGTACATACCGCGGATACAGAAGGAGGCGTCGTTTGTGACGATTTCCATGTTAATTTCGAACGGGATGCCATAATCGTTCCCACCAGGTGCGCTTTTGCTCTCCCATTGATGCACGGCTGCCGTCTCCGGCGAGCTCGCCTGACAGGAGAAGGTATTCCCCAATGGCGTCGCTGATCACCCGGGCCAGCTTTTCCTGCTGCTCGGGATTGGTCAGCATGGTGCGGTCAGCGTAATTGCTAATGAACCCCATCTCCACAATGACAGTCGGACAATAGTCGTGGCGAAGCAGATAGTACGTCCTACCCTTTACAGGTCGGCTGTTTGTTTTCGCCATCTGATTCATCGCATCCTGAAGCAGGGAGGCGAGCCAGTAGCTTTGTTCATTTTGCTGGTAAATGACTACCGGTCCCCGTCTTCTGCCATCGGAGGACCAATTGACATGCAGACTGATCATCAGCTGTGGCCTGATCTCTTTGGCCAACTGTCGTCGTTGGGCCAAATCGCGGATATGTCTGGAAGGATTGTTCAACCATTGATTTTCATCACTCAAGGCGACGTCCCGATCCCGATTGAGGACAGCTCTGTACCCCTTTTCGGTCAAAATCCAATATAAGCGTTTGCCCACCTCCAGATTAATCTCTTTTTCGAAAATCGTGCCGTGAGATGTTCCCGAATCCACACCTCCGTGCCCTACATCGATCAAGACCTGGACGTTGGTTAGCGGCACTGCGGCAGCGGGCTCCGGCAGCAAGAGAAGGAAAGCGCTCAGCATCAAAAACAGCCATCGTTTTCTCATAGTGTTAGAATTACCTCTCACCCGGCCATTCTATCCTTGATCTGGCATCGTACAACGATTGTGAATTTTCCGCATGGCAGGTACAATAAGATTCATGCGAGCGATTATGACAAGAGGTGCTTCCCATGAACAAGCAGATAGACAAGCCTTTATTTCCTCCGTATTTGGCCTTATTTTTCGGAGTTTTAGCCATATCGACATCCGCCATTTTCGTCAAGCTGTCTGACGCGCCTTCGCCGATTATTGCGACCTACCGACTCGTTTTCTCGGTCGTTTTGACCCTTCCGCTGCTGTTCTGGAATCGGGGAGCCATTGCGGAAATTATGCGAACGCCGCGGAAGCAGTGGTTGCTTTGCGCTCTTTCCGGCGCATTTTTGGCCAGCCATTTTTTGCTTTGGTTCGAATCGCTCAACTATACATCCGTCGCCAGCTCGACTGTCCTGGTAACCTTGCAGCCGCTGTTCGCCTTTATCGGCGGGTACTTCTTCTTTGGGGAAAAGTTGCGCCCGCTCGCGCTGACAGGCGGCCTGCTCGCCATCGCCGGCAGCTTCGTCATCGGCTGGGGCGACTTTCGCGTCGGAGGCATGGCCCTGTGGGGAGACATCCTCGCTTTGGCCGGAGCCGCCACTGTCACCGGCTATTGGCTCATCGCCCAGTATATTCGCCAATACCTCTCTTCCTTCAGCTATACATTGGTCGTCTACTCGATCACGAGCGTCATCCTGGTGGCGTACGATCTGGCATTCGGGTATTCGCTCACGGGCTATTCAGCGGCGAATTGGGGCTGGTTCTTCTGCCTGGCACTGTTCCCTACCTTGCTTGGCCACTCGATCCTGAACTGGATCATCAAGTGGCTGAACACGACGACGATCTCCATGGGCATTCTCGGCGAGCCGATCGGTACTGCCATTCTCGCCTATTTTATCCTCGGAGAGGTCGTTACCATGCCGCAGTATGTCGGCGGTCTGATCATTCTGGCCGGTATCTACCTGTTTATCCGCAACAATCAAACATCCAAAGGAGTGGAATCCGGTGAACCATCTGCCGCCCCGCCGAAAAAGCTTGCGTGAATACGTCAAAGGGTTAAGCGTCTGGGCTAAGATCGGCTGGACTATCTTTCTCGGCTACATCGTTGGCCGTATCGTGTACTGGATCATCAAGGTGTTTTCCTGATCGCTTGACCGCTGCCTACTTTTGTTCGTAAGCTTCATGCCTGGCCGTTATTTCAGCCCCGATTTCCACGATGCCATACGTAAAGAGCGGCTGTTTGCGCTTGTCTGTCGGAGAACCGGGGTTGAACAACAGGATGCCGTTCCTCTCTTCCCATAGCGGGATGTGGGAGTGGCCGAAAATAATCAGATCGACCGTTTGACTGGAGAATGTATCGACGGCCCTTCGCGGGGTCGTCTTTCCTTTTCATCTGCTTTCTCCTCCACTGCCACTCAACTGGCAGCATTCAGTAAGACTATTCTTCTTTCTAGCCCCAGGTTTTCCATCCCATACATGGAAAAAAGAAGGCACAAAAGTCCAGTAAATGGAGCTTCCGTGCCATCCGCTTTTCACTTGATTCAATTGATCAAATCCGTGTTTCTTCTTTTTATAAAACCTTCACTGTCCAACCGAACTTGTCCTCAACCTCGCCGTACTGAATGCCTGTCAGCGTGTCATACAGCTTCATCGTCAGCTCGCCGACTTCCTGACCGTTGATGAACATTTGATGCTGGTTCCAGTTCAATTCTCCGATCGGGGAAATGACAGCCGCGGTACCGGTTCCAAACGCTTCTTCCAGCTCGCCGTTGGCGTGTGCCTGCTGCAGCTCCTCCATGGAGATGCGCTTTTCATGAACGGGATGTCCCCAATCCCGGAGCAGCTGGAGTACGGAATTTCTCGTTACGCCGTCGAGAATGCTGCCGTTTAATGCGGGCGTCCAGATTTCCCCTTTGACTTTGAAGAAGACGTTCATCGCTCCGACTTCTTCAATGTACTTGCCTTCGACGCCGTCCAGCCACAGTACTTGCTCGTAGCCCAGAACTTTGGCTTCGGACTGCGCCTTCAAGCTGGCCGCGTAGTTGCCTGCTGTTTTGGCGTTCCCGGTCCCTCCTCTGACAGCCCGTACGTACTTGCTTTCTACGTGGATTTTAACAGGCTTCATGCCTCCAGCGTAGTAAGCCCCTACCGGCGAGAGGATGATGACGAGCTTGTAGGAATGGGAAGGACGGACACCCAAATACGGCTCTGTGGCAATCATGAACGGACGGATGTATAGAGAAGTGCCCGGCGCGGACGGAATCCAGTCCTGGTCAATCTTGATCAGCTCCCGCAATGCCTCCAGGACGAAAGCTTCATCGATCTGCGGCATATCGATGCGCTCGTTGGACACATTCATTCTGTGCATGTTTTTGTCCGGACGGAACAGAAGGATGTTGTTTTCACGGGTCCGATACGCTTTTAATCCTTCGAAAACGGACTGGCCATAGTGAAACACCATGGCTGCCGGATCAAGCGTCAGCGGAGCATACGGCACGATGCGCGGATCATGCCAGCCCTTCCCTTCGCTATAGTCCATTACAAACATGTGATCGGTGAAAATCTGGCCAAAGCCCAGCTTGTTAAAATCGGGCTTTTCCTTTTTTTCAGTGGCTAATGAAACCTCCAGCTGTAGGGCCATAGGTCATGCATCTCCCTTTTTATGAAGTACACGTCAAAATCTTTTATCATGATAATTAAAACACAATTTTCTGCTTTCGGCATCTCTATTGCTTACCGATTGCAAATCAAATAAAGAGGATTACCATCTGGATCATTGAAGTGTGCGAGTTTTGTTCCATTGTTTTCCATAATCTGATGGAATTCAACACCTCGAGATTTCAGTACCTCGATTGCTGACTCTAATTCTTGTACTTCCAATCCAATAGAAATGCTCTCTGATTTTCCGGGACCTTGTTCTCCGGCAGGATGCAGTAGCGCAATTGTCAATCCCGGTGCTTCAACCTGAGCTAAATGCCCTTCAACTTGGTGCTGTAATTGTAATCCAAGTGTCTCTACGTAAAATTGTACCGCTTTTTTAAAATCAGCTACCATGACAGTCACATTGCCACTCTTGAACATTGTATATTCCCTCCATTTGTATATAAATCTTGTATTACTTATTCAATCCTAAGCCTCGTTTATATGCGAAGATCTCCTCGACGGCTCGACGATATCCACCGGCAGCTCGGAACGAATCGCCAATTTCTGCGCATACCTTTCGAATGGACGCATCCTTAAACACGCGTTCCGCCGCCTCTCTGAGATCTTCTGCGGTTAAGCCTTCTGGATTTAGGTGGATGCCTGCTCCGAGTTCAGCCACCCTTCGAGCCAAATAAGGTTGGTCAGCACTTTGTGGAAGGACAATCAGCGGCACACCGTAATAAAGGCCTTCACTTGTGCTGTTCATGCCACCGTGCGTGATAAACAATTTGGCGCGCTGCAGTACTTCGAGCTGCGGCACGTAGCTCTGAACAATAAAATTTGCCGGAATGTCTCCCAATTCCAAAAGATCGGTTTGTCTGCCAACAGACAGGATCACGGTGTACTTCGTTTCGGCGAACGCCGCAAAACAAAGTTTGTAAAAATCTACCGCTCGATTGATTACGGTGCCAAGTGATATAAAAATCAGGTGTTCTGTATTAATCGGGGAGAAATCAAATTGATCGTGTGCGCGCGGCACGACAGACGGTCCAACAAAGTTGTACGTCTCGTCGAATCGTTCTTCATCCGGTTGAAAGAGTTTCGACGTGTAAATGATAGTCATTGGTGCGGGATTGCAGAAAATCTCATAGGCAGATCCAACTTGCACATTGTATTTCGCCTGTACATTACTGAGCAGCTCTTGGTACTCCTGTTGTGCACGTTTAATATCGGCTTCAGGAAAATTGCGTGAGAGGTTATCTTGCAGACTGTCAAAGCTATCTTGCAGCATTGCAAAACTGGTGCACGAGCTGATTGCCGGCAGGTCTAGTATTTGTGCAAGCAAACGCCCACAGCCGAACACTGAGTCATGGATGAGATAATAAAAATGGTCTCCTTTTGTTTGAGTAAGGACACTGGGAATGACGATGTCGGCGGTGCGCAATAGCCCACCTACTCGGGCCCAAGGGTTTCTTCCGCCGGCAAGGAACGCTTCCACAAATTTGTTGCCATCGAACGTGATCACCTCTGCGCCCGTTGGCTCGACGCGATCACGATATTGTTCCGCTGTAAAGTAAACCACCTCTTCGCCGCGACGGATAAGTTCTTGAACAACACCGAGGGTTGGATTGATATGCCCTTCCGAACCTCCATTGATGAACAAAACGCGTGCCATAGTCATCACCTTTCATCATGAAGTACACAACTCCAAGCGCAAACCATTTGCGTCTTCGCTTGCACTATCCTGCATTCACTTACGCTCAATCCCCTCTCCATTCATTCGAAGGTTATTGATTAACTGTAGAACCCACTCTTCGTCAAAACGGAGTTTGTCCAACCTATGCCGGAACCAGATCAAATTGTACTGTCGTTCCGCATCGGGCATCATTTCGTCTTTGCTCACACTCTCCACCCGTTCTTCTTCATGGCGGATCTCAAACCGCAGGTAATCCTTGTACTGGTGCAAAATCAAAAACTGCAGCTCCCTATTGATCATGTCAAAATTCGAAAACTTGGTATAAAAATACAGCTCATAATCCGGCGAGTATGGAATCGGTTCTTCCATCAGCTGAAAAAAGCGACGTCTGCCATCCTCCGTTATTCTGTACATTTTTTTCTTCTTTCCTCTTCCCTGCCGGACACCTTCCTGTTGTTCTTCGGGGACCTGCTCGATCAGCCCATCTGCAACCAGACTATGAATAAGCGGATAAAGCACCCCCCAGCTGATTTTTCGCGTAGGTCCAATAATCCCGTTCAAAATCGTGTGCAGCAAATAGCCATGCATCGGAGATCCCGTCAATTCGCCTAGTATGAACAATTCGGTCAAGCTTATGGCCTCCTTAATCGATTTATCTGACTTCATTATATCTAAAAGATATAATATTACAATATATTTTTTCGTTATAAAAAATGCCCAAGAGGTGCAGAACAACCAAAAAAGAGGCGTCCCCAAAACGGAAGAACCGCTTTGAGAACAACCTCTCGTTTCTTGAAATGTGCCAGCCATTACGCTGCCGCTTTTTGCTTTTCTTCCGCGGCGCCTTGTTTCTTTGGCTTTTTGTGCAGGAAGTAAATCAGCGGGATCGAGCAGAAAATCGGAATGGATGAAATCAGCATCGCGTCGGCAATACCGCGCACGGTTGCCTCCTTTATGATCATCCCCATCAGCACGGAGCTGGCTCCGCCTTGCACTGTTGCCGCATCCACGCCCGCCTGGGTAAACATGCCGGTCAAACCTCTGATAAAGTCAGTTGCTGCCGTAGATGTGATGGTAATGCTTTCGGAAATCGTCGCAGAGTGGAAGTTCGTCCGAGTCGTCATGACCATCGTCAAGAGCGCGATCCCGAACGAGCTCATGACCTGCCGGATCACGTTGGACAAGGACGATGCCTTCCCCACGATCATCCGGGGGACAGCGTTCATCCCTACGGTCGACAGTGTCATCATGCACAATCCGATTCCCAGACCGCGAATCGTCAGGATGGTATTCAGCCAGTGGTGCGGCGTATCCGCCTCCAGATTGTGCAGCTCAAATGTCGTAATCCCCATGACTGTCAATCCCACCAAGGCGATCGGACCGATCCCGTACTTGTCAAACAGCTTCCCGCTGACCGGCATCATGATGGCCATTGCGATCGACTGAGGCATCAGCAGCAAGCCCGAATCCATCGCCGACATCCCCTGAATATTTTGCAGGAAGATCGGCATCATGAAGATCCCGCCCATCATCCCCATCATAACGAAGCTGGAGGTGATGACGCTGAGCGTAAAGACCGGTATTTTAAACAGACTCAAATCGAGCAAGGGCTGCTCCTTGCCAAGCTCTACCCAGACGAACAGAGCCAGACTGGAAAAAGCGACGAAAAACAGACTGACAATGTAGAAGGAACTCCACCCTTCCGACTGGCCTTTACTGAGAGCCAGCAGCAGAGTGCCAAACGCGATAATCGACAGAATCGCTCCCGGATAATCAAACTTCAGTTCGGGCTTTTTCGGCGTTTCCTTCAACAGGGCACTACTCATGATTACTGCAAAAATTCCCACAGGCACGCTGACCAGAAACAGGAAGTGCCAGTTCAGGTATTGGATCAAATACCCGCCAAGCGTCGGCCCAATAGCGGGTGCCACCATGGACGCGATCCCGAACAGACCGAGCGCCATTCCGATTTTTTCCCGGGGGACGATCATGTAAATCATCGACATCCCGATTGGCATGATCAATCCTCCGCTCAAACCTTGAATAATGCGGAAGGCGATCATGCTCGTATCGCTCCAGGCCATCGCACACAAGACAGAGGATGCTGTAAAAGCGGAAAGCGAGATCAGGAAGACCCGTTTGTATCCGAATTTGTCGCCAAGGGAACCGCTCATGGGAATGACAACTGCGTTGGCCAGCATGTATCCCGTCAATACCCATTGGATCGTATCCGTCGTAGAACCGAACACGTTAACCAGCGTTGGCAAGGCGACGTTAATCAGGCTGTTGTTCAAAATAGCGACGAAAGTCCCCATGAGGATGGCCAGAAGTGTAATCCACATTCCGCCACTCCCGCCTTCCTTTTGCTGTGTCGCTGCTTCCGCCATTGTTATCACCTCCGCTAGTTCACGATTACTTTGCTGCCTTCGGCCAAGGTGTCAGTCGGTGTCAGCACCAGGCGGTCGTTTTGGTTTACTCCTTGCGTAACATCCGTCCATTCACCCGAAGTTTCCCCGACAGAGATTTCCACCTGATGAACGACATCCTGGTCTACCTTGAACACGTAATGCTTGTTGTCTTTGGTTACGATAGAGGAAGAAGGCACTTTCCAGGAATTAGCCGCTTCAGCCTGATTCGGCAGGTACACTTCGGCAAGCATGCCGGCGCGCAGTTCGCCGTCTTTATTGTCTACGATTACTTTGATCGGGAAGGAGCTGCTGTTGGCGTCAGAGATCGGACTGACAAATTCCACCGTTCCCTTCAGCACTTTTCCGCCAAGGCTGTTAACCTTCACATCAACCGGAGCGCCTACCTTGATCTGGTTGATTCGCTCTTGCGGAACGCTCGCTTCCACTTTGACCTGATCCATGTTGACCAGTACCAGGAGCGGTGCGCCCGGCTGGGCCATTTCGCCCGGATCGATGTTTTTCTTGGCGACGATGCCGGAAATCGGAGATTGGATCATCGTGTTTTGATAGGTGTTCTTCGCCAGCTCCAGGCTTGATTGCAGGCGGCTCACTTCGGCTTGCAGCACCGCTACCGCATTGGAGGTAGGTCCCTCTTTTGTCAGATCGTATTGCGCCTCCGCTTGCTCGAGAGCTGTCCTTGCTTTTTCCAGATCGAGCGTCGTCTTTTCGTATTCGGCTTGGGAAATAGCCCCGGAATCAAACAATGCCTTCATCCGGTTGGCAGTGTTTTCGGCTACCTGCAGCGTGGCTTTCGCCTGCTCTACAACGCTTGAGAGTCGCTGCAGCTCCTGCGTCCGGGCACCCGCCTGGGTGTCGTGCAGACGCGCTTGTGCACTCGCCATCGCAGCCTCGGCTTGCTTTACTTGCTCCAGATAGTCGCTTGCCTCCAGCGTTACCAGGATGTCGCCTTTTTTTACGACAGTGCCTTCCTTTACATTGACCTGAGCTACTTTTCCGGACAGCTTGGAGACGACTTGTATTTCTTCAGCCGCAGTTATTTTACCGTTGGAGATCGCACTAGTACCGGCCATATCCGCTTTCCATACCTTCACAACCGGGGCGCTTTCTGCAGGTCCGGCCGCAGAAGGCTCGCTGCATCCCGCCGCCATCAGCGAAACGGCTGCCAATACCGTACCGAGCGTCTTCCATTGTCTCGCTTTATTCATGTGTTTACATCTCCTTCACGTGCACTTTGATTTCTGCGTTGAGACCAGCGGCCAGGTGAAGCCCAGCAGTATTGTCGATGGCGATTTTGATCGGAATGCGCTGGGTGACTTTTGTAAAGTTGCCGCTCGTGCTCACGGCAGGCATCAACGAAAAAGTGGAGTTGGTTGCCTGACCGATCTCGATCAGGTGTCCGACCAGCTTGTTTTTCGGATAGGCATCCAGCACAATGTCCACTTTTTGGCCCAGTTTCAGCCGGTTCAGCTCGGTTTCCTCCACATTTGCAGAAATGTACAGCTTCGATTCGTCAACGACCATGGCAATGGATTGACCCGGAGAAACAACCTCCCCTTCTTTTGCCAGCGTTTTAATCACCGTGCCTGTAATAGGGGCGCGAAGAAGCGCATTTTCCAGAAGATTGGTCGTCAGATTGGTGGTATCCTGTTGCCCTACGATTTGATCGACAACGACCGCATCGCCGTCCGCGATAGAAAGCTTTTGGAGCTTTCCGGCAATTCGCGGCATGACGCGGTAAATGTCTCCGCTAATCCTTGCGTCTTCAGTAGTAACGAAATGACTGCCTTGATACCAGTAGTAATAGCCGATGCCTCCGCCCGCTGCCACCACCAGGAGCAAGATGACATACAAAATGAGTTTTCGCTTCATGGTCTCTCCTCAGCTTTCTTTCTCTAGTTTTGTGATTAGGGTTTCCAAGGCGCGAACGATTTGCCCCAGCTCAGCATCAGAAAAATCGCTAAACAGTGTACTGTAGTACGCTTCAGAAAAGATCGGCAGTTTTTCGAATTGCTCCCTCACTTTATCCGTTGAGCGAATCCAGACAACGCGGCGATCTTTTTCATCTCTTAGACGTTCTACCAGCTGCTCTCTCTCCAACCGATCAATGATGCCTGAAACCGTACTGTAAGACAGATCGACAGCCTTGCTGATCTGGCCGATGGTGAGCATTTCATCTTTGAGATGCCGCAAAACCATCAGTTGCGGATAGGTCAGTCCGACTTTCTCCAATTCTCTGGCAGCAATCATGTTGATGGTCTTGTTCAGGCGTTTTAAAAGGTCGCGGATGACCACTGGCTTATTCATGTTTTCCCCCTTCTCATCAAGTTATTTCGTACACGAAATTTTATCACACGAAATACTATACGTGTTTTCGTTGACGATTACAACCTTTTTTTGAATGACATTTGACAAAAACGCACCCGATTGAACAATTTTGATCCAGAAATGCGAAAGACAGCCCCCGGGACATAGGCGCTGTCTTATTCTGGCAATTGGGAGCCGGCAGCCCGGATTCCCGTGTAGGATAGCGGACCGGATGGCTCTTCTTCCGGAAGTTGAAACTGTACGCTGGGCACATTTCGCGGCTCGTATTCAATTTCCGGGAATGAGTGAATCGTCACCGCCATGCTTCCGTTTGCCGAATAAGCGCGGATCAGGATCGGATACGCGTATTTGTTTTGAAAGACAAAATCAGGTCCATACCAGCTGACAGTAGCGTCCCGGCCAGGAGGAACATACGGAACATGACGGCTGTGCGAGTACCTTTTTACGATATGTAGGCCAGCTTGGTCGACAGCGTTGAAAAGCGTGGAAGAAACCTGGCAGATTCCGCCTCCGATTCCCTCCGATAATTCTCCTTTGACGATGATCGGCGCTTCGAGGTACCCCTTCTCCTTTGTGCGCTTGCCCACCACTTTATTGAAAGAAAAGATCTCTCCCGGCAGGACGACGTAGTTGTTGATCGCCTTGGTGGCAAGACCTATGTTATGGGAGCGATTGTAGTTTCCCGGATTGAAATACGTGGTGTATTGACCAATCCTGCGCCTCTTTACCTGCTGCAGCAAAGCGCGGTCTACGCGAGGGAACACCTCGCGGATGGCTGGCGTCATCTCCGCCGGCCCGTTTCCGTAGAAATAGGCATACACCTGGCTCGAGAACGCTTTTTCATCGAGAGCCTGTCCCTTTTGTTCCGCGATGATCTGTCCTCTCTCATCGATGAACGCATTCACCGGTGCCCGATACACCCGATCTGCAACGCTTTTTCGCACCTCGTCCAGCTTCGCTTCGTCAACCAATGGGACGCCGGAAAGCGGCATCGTGTAATCGGCCCGATCCAGATAGGCAATGGGATTTCCCTTCCAGACGATCCTGAGGAAATCCGTTGCGTCCAGCGGATGTACGACAAGCATCAGCGCCAAGACAACAGAAAAACCCATCCGGCTGCTCACCTCCTTGGCATAGTATGAGCAGTCGGACGGGTTTCATTCGAATGGTCCACTCCCCTGCCGACCATTCAGCGGACTATTTGTCTGCACCCGCCAGATTGGAAATCGCCGCTTCAAGCTCTGCGGCCTTGCTTTCGTCTGTCGCTTCCCGATAGATCGAAGCCAGGCGAATACGGCAATCCTCCGCTGCTTTCAGGCGGGTGGTGCCTTTTTTCGTCGCTTCCTTGTAGCGGTTCTGGAAGCTGGCGATTTGCTCCTGATACCTTTCATCCGTTCCCGGTTGGATCGCCCGTGCGTACATGTCGATCACTTCATCGGCATCCCGTTCCGGAAAATATTCATGCGGCGCGGTACTGTCGAATATCGCGAGGCCCTTTTCGGGGAGGACCACCATGTCCAGACTGTTCGGGTCCAGACCGCAGTGATATACCTCCGCGTCAAATCCGCGTCTCTCTGCTTCCGCTACCAGCCTCTTGAGAATCGTGGATTTGCCCGATCCCGGTCTTCCTTTGATCAAATACCGCTTGGATGCATCCGCGGTCAGATTGGGAACGAAATCCTTCGGTCCCGCAGGAGTGGCTGCTCCGAGATACATTCGTCTGATACGCGCTCTCTTTGCTTGCGTCTCCTCTCCGAAAAACAGATGGAGAACTTCGTCGCCTACCCGATTCGCCTTCTCCCGGTCCAGATGGGCAATGAAGACGGCTTCCCATTCGTCGTGAATTCGCAGCGCTTCCGCGAAAGCCTGGTGGGCTTCCAGCGTGCTTGCCTCAATCCGCTCCAGCAAAGCGGCAATCTCTTCCTGATAAGACACCAGCTTTTGTTTATCCACGGCGTCTTGCACATTCACGCAGGTCTCTATCACGCCGGGGCCCTCAGGCTTGAGCTGGCGCGGGTATCCCCCGTCTACAACCGCTGCACTCCACTCGGGTATCACCACGCCATCGAAGGCGCCGTTCACAAAAGGAGAGTGTATCCATTCGACCTGCTTGCCCAGCTGGACGGCCTTTTTTCCCACTTTTTCAATCAACGAGCTGGCGAGCCCTTCGACATCGCCGGCAAGGACGACGCGCCGGTTGATCCCGGTCAGTATCGCATTCAAAAAAGAGCGATACCCTCTCGCTGTATTGCCGCCCGCATATATATGGCGTTCCTTGACGCTCATCTCAATCCCTCCCGCAGCGCTGAAAGCGAAATCTTTATTCGGCATTATTGTATGCAGCTGCCTCCGGTTAGGCGATTGTACCGGTCAAAGTCGCGCCAGCATTCAGCGGCAGCAAGCAAAAAAAGCCGCTTCTTGCAAGCAGACAGCGGCCTTTTTCATCCAAATCGTATTTAATTGTTCAGATCGGTCATCTTTCCCGTACTCATATAGATGATCCATTCGCAAATGTTGGTGACGTGATCAGCTATGCGCTCCAAATATTGCGCTACCAGCAGCAGATGCGTGCCTTGCGAGATCGACTGTCCGTTCTTGGTCATGACGTCGATCAGATCGCGGAAAATTGTCGAAAACAATTTGTCCACGATGTCGTCGCGCATCGCGATTTCTTCAGCCGCCTGCTTGTCAAGACCGATGTAGGCATTTAAGCTGTCGCGCACCATCGCCTTTACATGATCAGCCATCAGCGGAATATCGATCAGCGGCTTTACATACGGCTCGGCCATCAATCTCCGCGTCGTCTTCGCAATCGAGACCGCGTGATCGCCCATCCTCTCCAAATCGGTTACCAGCTTCAGCATCGTCCCCAGCCGCCGGAGGTCTCCGCCGACCGGCTGTTGCAAAGCGATCATCTGAAAGCAGCCGATCTCGATCTCGTGCTCCAGCTCGTTGATCAGATGGTCGCTGGCGATGACTTGCTCTGCCAGTTGAACGTCGCGCTCAACCAGGCTTTTGATCGATTTATGAATCGCTTCCTCGACAAGCGTCCCCATCGACATCAGCTTGCGGTGCAAACCGTCGAGTTGTTCTTCGAAAGCATGACGCGTCATACCCTGTTCCCCCTCATTTGTCTGTCACGACCATGGTACAAGGGGAATGTATACTGGGAGTAAAGCGAGTGTTATCTTTGTGTAAAAGTTTAAAGGGATTACCAGTCGACCGGCAGGGTCACTGTAAATGTGCTCCCTTTGCCTTCCACGCTCTTTACCGTAATTTGGCCGTGGAGGCTTTCCACCAGGTGCTTGACGATGGCAAGGCCCAGGCCCGTGCCGCCCGAGTCGCGGCTGCGCGCTTTATCGACCCGATAAAACCTTTCGAAGATCCGCGGCAAGTCCTGTTCCGGAATGCCGATGCCCGTGTCGGTTACCTGTATTTGCACGTGCCGGCTATCCTGGCGAAGCTCGAGTGAAATGGCTCCGCCCTCCGGCGTGTAGACGACGGCGTTGGTCACGAGATTCAAAATGATCTGCTGCAGACAATCCTTGTCGGTCGTAAGCGTGATCCGCGCTTCCGCTTTGGGCAATGTGATCGATATTTGCTTGCGTTGCGCCTGGTCTTGCAGCAGCGCTACTGTCGAGCTGATCAGGTCCTGTACGTCCACCTGCACCATATTCAGCGAAATTCGCTTTTGCTCGATTTTGGAGAGATCGAGGATGTCTCGGATCATCCGATACAATCTCTCGCTCTCATCAGAGATGATCTGCAAGAAGTTTCGGCAGGTCTCTTCGTCCTGCATCGCCCCGTCCAGCAGCGTCTCCGTAAAGCCCTTGATGGACGTAATCGGCGTCCGCAGCTCATGCGATACATTGGCGACGAAATCGCTTCGCATCTTTTCCAGGCGACGCACCTCGGTAAAGTCGTGCAGGACGACGACGACCCCCTTGGCCTCCCCTTTAAAGTTGATGTAAGGCGCAAAGTTTACTTCGAGGATGCGCTCCTGCGGATAGTAAATGTGCACTTCCTGCCGGAATTTCTCTCCGCGATCCAGACAGCGGTCAATATATTGGCTCAATCCGAAGCTTTTTCCCGCTTCGATGTGCAGCTTCCCGATCAGGTCGTTGGCCGAAGTGCCAAGCAGCCGTTCTACCGCCGGGTTCACCAGCATGATCCGGCGCTGTTCCGAAATAAAAATGACACCGCTCGTCATGTTGGTCAGCACACCTGAGAGTCTCTGCTGATTTTCCGAGATTTCGTACATTTGCTGCTCAAGGCTGGAAGCCATGAAGTTGATCGCCGTAGCCAATTGCCCGATCTCATCGTTGGCCTTGATCCTGACTCTGCTCTCGTATTCGCGCTGCGTGATGTTTCTCGCGACCCGCGTAATTTCTTCGATCGGTCTCGTGATATTGTAAGAAATCCGCGAAACAACGATCGAACCGAGCACCAGCGTAATGAGCAAGCCAGTCAGGAGGCTGTACCACAGATTGTGGATCGTATCGGTAATATCCTGCATCGACATGGCCGATCGGACGGCGCCGATAATTTGATCACCGGAAAGAATGGGAACCGCTACGTACATCATTTCGTAGCCAAGCGTCTCGCTGTAATGTCTGTCTATGCCCGTCTCCCCGCGGAGCGCGGCGGCAAACTCGGGACGGTCGGCGTGGTTCTCCATCCGTTCCTGTTCAAACGTATTGTCAAACAGGACCTGGCCTGTCCGGTCGATTAAGGTAAGCCGCACCTCTTCTCCCGGAGCCACCTGTTCCACCCTCTTGGCCAGCGTCTCCTCGCTGCTGAATACTTCCGGACGGGCCGCCTGGGCTACCAGCTTGGACTCGCGGGTCAGAAGCTCGCTTAGCGTCTCCAGATAGGAGCGCTCCAACACTTTGGCAAAATACATGCCCATCAATAACAAGACAAGAGAAATCAGTCCGAGAATCGTGAGGGTGAGTTTGATCCGAAAACGCGTCAAAAAGCAGTCCTCCCGTCATCCTTCCAGCTTGTATCCCAGGCCGCGAACGGTCTTGATGTAACGGGGGTTTTTCGTGTCTTCCTCCAGCTTTTCTCGCAAATGGCTGACGTGCACATCGACGATCCGCGAGTCGCCGATGAAATCGTAATTCCAGACGGCATTCAGCAGCTGATCGCGGGTAAGCACTCGTCCGTGGTGGCTGGCGAGGTAATGGAGCAGCTCGAATTCTTTTGGCGTCAGCTCCACTTTTTCACTGCCGCGGAATACTTCGTATTTTTCCGGATAAATCCGGATTTCCCCAAATTGCAATACGACCTCTTCCGGGGCGTCCGCCGATTCGGGAGACGTCTGGGTACGGCGCAGGATCGCTTTTACGCGGGCGATCACTTCCCTGGGGCTGAACGGCTTTGTCAGGTAATCGTCCGCTCCCAGCTCGAGTCCAAGGATTTTGTCCAGTTCGTCATCTTTGGCAGTCAGCATGAGGATCGGCGTGTTATTGCGCTCCTGACGCAAGGTTTTACAGACTTCCATGCCTTCCAGCTTGGGAAGCATCCAGTCGAGAACAATAAAATCGGGCTGTTCCGAGCGAGCCATTTCCAGCGCCTGTTTTCCGTCGCAGGCAGTTATTACTTGAAACCCGGCTTTTTCCAGATTGAATTGCAGCAATTTAACGATTGACGCTTCATCGTCTACCACTAAAATTTTCGTCATCATGTTTCCCCCTACGCTGCCGTCATGCGGCTCTTCTCTAGTCTTCTCACAGTCCAGTCTGCCAAATCCGGCTTGGGTTAGACAAGTAATTTTTTTGTAAAGATGTTGGGTGGAGGGTTGGTGGAGGAGATGAAACAGGAGAAAACTGCTGCAGGGTACGGGGGGACACTGCTGGGGGCGGGGGGGGGGTGTCCGGCGGCATTTCAAAAGCGGAAGCCGCGTCCAAAAGCAGCGTTTTCAAGGATGTGGCTCAGAGTTGGACGCTAAATACAGCTTCCGCTTTTGAAATGCCACCTGGGTAGTGTCCCAAAGACCTTTGCAGTTTTCTCCTGTTTCATCTCTACAGCCTTTGTGGTTGGAGTGGATTTTTTTAGCAAATACAGGGGAGTTTTTGGGGGGCTATTCGATGATGGATGAGAAGATTGAATTGATCTGAGAGATTCGTA
>NZ_JAUMSJ010000026.1:0-70633 GCF_037834415.1 Brevibacillus borstelensis
AAACCGATGTGGGAGAGGTCGAAGCAAATGTCGGCGGATAAGCCGTTCTGGCTGCTTTCTTTAATCAGCGCGAGAAATTCGTCTGTGGCGCGGCGGCATTCTTCCGCGTCAGCCGTGTTTTCCCCGATAAACTCTAGCGACTGCCGGTAGCCGAGCTCCTGGAGTCGGACCGCCGCCTTCACTGCCTCGTTTCTCTGTTCTCCGGCCACATACCGTTTTGCCGCCGAATAGAGAATCCGGTATAGCCAAGGCGTCCGCATTACGAAGTCCTTCATGTCCGGGTCGCGGGCTATTGTCCGCAAAACTTGTTCGTCGGACATGATTTTGGGCGGGTCCTCCTCCATCAACGCGGGCGAAAGTTCCAGCCGAGCAGCCATGTCCCTGGCCCCCGATTTGTTTTGTTTCTCCATCCTCGGTTCCTCCCTTTCTTCGCTTTTCTCCCACACGATAACATGCTAATCTGGCTAGGATTAGGTCCACTTTTCATCAATGTGGACAGTACCACTTTGCGAAAGAGAGGGCTTGCCATGCTCTGGATCAACATAGACCGCACCCAGCCGCTGCCCTTGTTCCGGCAGTTGTACGCAGACATTCGCGGCAAAATTCTGAAAGGCGAGCTGCGTGCCGGGGAGCGGCTCCCCTCCACGCGAAAGCTCGCGGAAGAACTGCATGTGTCCCGCAATGTCGTCCTGGAGGCATACGACCAGTTGCTCGCAGAAGGGTATCTGGAAGGACGGCAGGGCTCCGGTCATTATGTGGCTGCCGGGATTGATCTGGCGCTTTTTACGCCGCTTCTTTCGCAGGACCTTTCTTCGTCTGGCCGGAAAACGGAAAAGCGCGGAGAGGAAATGCCAGAGGCACGGCAGGATGGATGGCGATCGGATTGGCCAATGAATCACGATAGAGCTTTCCCCCTGCTCCAGAACGATGCGCGGACGCCCTCATCGGCAATTGGTCGCACTTCCTCGAATGTGATCGATTCGACAATTGCTCCCACTCCCCCGGATGTGATCGATTTCCGCTCCGGCATTCCTTGTCTCGATCATTTCCCCCGCGCCCTGTGGGGAAAAATCATGCAGCGGGTATGCCGGGACGCTCCGCTCGACGCCTTTGGCTACGGACGGCCCGAGGGCCAAGCGGAGCTGCGCTCGATCCTCAGCCGCTATCTATTTCGGACGCGCGGCGTGCAGTGCCGTCCCGAGCAGATCGTGATCACGTCCGGGGCGACCCAGGCGTTCGTCCTGATCGCCAGGGTGCTGCTCTCCAAAAGCGCTTGCGCTGTGCTCGAGGACCCGATTACCCGCGATATCCAGACGATCTTCGCTCAGACCGGGGCCGCGCTTCTCCCTGTACCGGTCGACAAGCACGGGATGATGACGGACCTTCTCCCCGCCGATGCACAGCCGCGCTTTGTGCTGGTCACGCCCTCCCACCAGTTTCCTTTGGGCGGCACGCTGCCGATCCAGCGGAGAATCCAGCTGATCCGGTACGCGAGCGAGCGCGGTTGCTATCTCGTCGAGGACGACTACGACAGCGAATTCAGGTACGACAGTCCGCCGGTCCATTCGCTTCAGGGGCTTGCCGGAGATCGTGTCATCTACATCGGCTCCTTTAGCAAAATTCTCTCTCCCGGGCTGCGCATGGGCTATCTCGTGCTCCCTCCGTCCCTGGTGGAACGGTATCAGGAGGCCAAATGGTACACCGATCTGCACACGCCTTCGCTGGAACAGCTGGCATTGGGGCGGTTTATGGAGGAAGGCCACCTGGAGAAGTACATCAGCAGGGTGAAAAAACTGTACAAGCGCCGCCGGAAAGCGTTATGCGACGGGCTTCAAGCTCATTTTCCCGGACAGGTGGACATTTGGGGGGCGTCGACTGGACTGCACATCGTCGCTTCTTTTCCCGGCAAAGCGTTTACCGGGGAGAGTTTGTCGGCGCTTTTGCAAGCAGGCGTCCGGGTTTATCCGGTCGAGGAGCATGCGATCTGCAAAGGGAGACATGCGGACAAGGCGATTATCGGGTACGGGAATTTGCCGGAAGCGGACATTGTAGAAGGGATTCGGAGGATGAAACGGGTTTTGGGATAGAGGAATTTTGGCTTAGAACTGACTGCGGGTTAAAAATGGAGTTTGGAAAGGGAGAAACCCTATCAACAATAAACTATAGGCTAAAGATGGACTAGATCCAAAAATTCAACTCCAAATATATTGATACTCGGAAAATTATTCATTATTTTGATAAGCTAAATTGAATCTTTAGCGATGTCTGGGTGGGGCTGAAAAAGGGAGTCTGCAAAATATTCTGTGTAAAAACTCTCAACCTCTACACTACAATTAGTCTTAGAAAGGTTGGGAGATTTTTATGATGTCAAAAGAGCAGATCAAGCAGTGGATCAAAGAGAAAAACATGAAGTTGACGATGTACAGTCAGCGTTAAAGAAGCTATTCTCAGACACGATTCAAGAAATGCTGGAAGCGGAAATAGAGTCCTCTCTTGGATACGCCAAGCATGACGTGAAAAACAAGCTGACAACCAACAGCCGCAATGGGTATAGTAAGAAAACCGTCCATTCTGAGTATGGGGATGTTGACATTCAAGTACCTCGAGATCGAGAAGGTGATTTTGAGCCAACCATTGTAAAGAAACATATGTGGCAGATCGAAGACCAGATTCTCGCCCTATATGCAAAAGGCGTATCCACGCGCGATATCCAGGACCATCTGCAGCAGCTCTACGGTATCGACGTCTCACCAACACTCATTTCCCTTGTAACGAATAAAGTTGTTCCGATGATGAAAGAGTAGCAAAATCGCCCTTTGCAATCGGTTTATGCTGTTGTCTTCTTAGATGCCATTCACTTTAAGGTAAAGCAAGATGGAGCTATCGTCAATAAAGCCGCTTACATGGTATTGGCATTGTCCTTGACGGTCATAAAGATGTGCTTGGAATCTGGATTGGGAAGAATGAATCAGCAAAGTTCTGGCTGCATGTCCTTCATGAACTGAAAAAACGTGGGGTCCAGTATTTTGAGGATCGAGTCCACCCGTACATCCGCTAACAAATGAAAGGCTTCATCCCCGAAGGGATTATCTTTCTCTTCCACCAACGTATCAAGGGTTCGCTTCGCCTTACGCCCTTGACTCTGTTGGTGGAGAGAAAGATGTCCCAATTCGTGGATGAAACCTTCTCATCTATATCGGTTGATTTGAGTTTACACAAAATTCTTGACAGACCCGCTTTAACTCTTTGTAAATCGATAACATTCGGAATACATAGTTTCACCTTAATCAATCTTACTTTTCTTCTACGCTGTCAACTTTCCACTCTCTCGTCTCCTTGTCACTTTCAGCACTAATTGACGCCTTAGAATCCCCTTCTAATGCCAATTCGATTTTAACTGACTTACCTTTGCCTTCATCACGCTTGAACATGATTACGGCCTTAGTTTTGTCTTTATTCACCATCAAGATTGGCATCATATCTCCAACCTTCTGGTGCTCAGACATTGCATTTAACATCGCTTCATAAAAGCTACTCTTTTCCTGTTCGCTCAATGTCTTAGTGAAATGAGAGCGATCAGCATAGTCATATTTAGTCCAATCACTATCGTCAAATTCAAAAGTCTCTTTTGCACTCTTCCAAGACTTTTCAATTTTGTCGTTTGTTTCTTTTGAACGATGTTTCTTCATTTTGTCACTTTCTTCAATTTGCTTTTTAGATGCATTCGCATCTGAATAGAAAACCCCAAAACTTCCTCCAGCAATTGCAGCAACTACAAACATACTAACAATTAATCTCGTGCTCTTTTTCATTTTAGCTCACCTCAATTGTAAAATTTATAATTCGGCTTTTGAGTCCACAAACAAGAATCTTCAATATCATCCGTCCACCATATTCTATGTCCGGACAATGCCTCAATATCGTCATAGCCAGATGGAGCATACGCAAAAGCACTTGAATTGCTTCCCTTAACTTTTTCACTGTTTTTCCAGTCTTTTTTCACCCCACCTGCATAAATCTCAGTATACGTTCTTGTATAGACTGTGCCATAGGAACCATAAGTAAAAGCTCTAGACTCCCATTTCTTTTTACTATCAGACCACTCGATAGTAGTACCAGTTCCCCTCTCAAATGAAATTGGAGCAGCATATGCAATTCCAGCAAAACTAGCGAATGTGCCAACCAAACCAGCAACAATCATTAATTTTTTGACAAAGTTCATGCTTATCTTCTCCTACGAGTTTATGTCGGTCGACGGCTACTTTACGATAACATATTTGGGAAAAAATTCAATTTTTTGCAATTTCTTTTTCATGTTTATGTCACAACTATACATTAAGACGATTCGGATCTAATATTGGTACATACATTTATGGGATTCCCTGTTTGTTTTGATTTATTGCCTTGCATTTTCATTCTCGGTTTTTTGCTCAAGGAAAACCTGCCTCTCCTGATTACAAGCCAATAGTTCATCTGGAAGTCAACGGGATTCTTAAAACAAAAGGTGTAAATACATTAGCGGCCACACAAGTACCCAACTGAAGAACCGATTGCTGGCGAGCCGTCATTTTTGATCTCCTTAGTATGGAATAAAGTACAAATCCTCTGAAGATGAATATACTCTGACGGTATATGAAATCGAAAAAGAGATAGAAGTAAATAGCCCCGAATTAAACTATCTTTCAGGAAGTAGTGAAATGGGTGGAATTAGTGGGAGAAGGACCAGTCAATCTCTAACTTCTTTTGAGGAGATGGAAATTCCTAAAAACCCTAAATTAGTTACAATTGATTCAAATCTTTCTGCTTGGATAGACGCTGAATACGATATTTTCGGATATATGGAACTAAAAAACTGGAAGGTGAAGGTCGCCTTAAATGGCGAATCCGCAACCAAAAAATTAACAGAAATATACAATATACTGAAAGATAGTTCACCGCCAGATTTTTCAACTGGTCAAATTTTGTTATCTAGCAGAGATACATTTATAAGATGGCAAAGTGCAGATAGAAAGTATGAATACGATTTTAATTAGAATGTAAATCCATATATTCAAAATTTTGGTATTATACAGCCAAATCAATAAAGAAAGGCGGTTTCCCGCCTTAGGGCCCTCTAAGGTCAACATCGTGACGAATACCCCGAAATGTCCTCCTATTTTTTCTTCAGAATGAATAGCAAAAAATGTTTCCTCGTGACGCTCTGGAACGGTATCAGAAGACTAAATGGTACACCGATCTGCACACGCCTTCGCTAGAGCAGCTGGCTTTGGGAAGTTTTGTGGAGGAAGGCCATCTGGAGAAGTACATCAGCCGGGTGAAAAAGCTGTACAAGCGCCGCCGAAAAGCGCTATGCGACGCGCTTTAGGCTCATTTTCCCGGGCAGGTGGACATCTGGGGGGCGTCGACCGGACTGCACGTCGTCGCTTCTTTTTCCGGCAGAGCGTTTACCGGGGAGAGTGTGTCGGCGCTCTTGCAAACAGGCGTCCGGATTTATCCGGTCGAGGAGCATGCGATCTGCAGATCTCCAATTCTGTCGCCGCAAATGGGGGACGTCTCTACAGATCCCTTACATACCAAAAAGGCTGCATTGTTAGAGCAGCCCATCCCTGCTATAGCCTTACTGTCCTCCTGCGCTTGCCTGTACTGCCGCCCCGTTCACAAAGCAGGCAGCAGCCTCCAGCTCGATCTCGCCCGGCTGACGGCCCAGCGCGGCGGTTAACCCGGACACGATGGCCTCGCGCTCCCCATTCGCGTCCTCCGTAAGCTGGCAGAGCAGTCCAAGCAGCTCCGCGTAGCCTTGAAATTCCACTTTCGACATTGGCATTTCGTGAGACAGGACGTACCAGTCGGCATCGTACTTCTCCAGCTTCGACAGCAGCGCACGCGTTTTCGCCGCCGTGTAGCGTCCATACAAGTCCGCGTACAGGCAATCTCCCAAAAACAAGACCTTCTCCTCCGGGATGTAGACGACCGAAGAATCGGAGGCATGGTCGCCGCCGACATGCTCCACTGCTGCCCGGATGCCGCCGAGATCAGTCTCCCAGCTCGCTTGAAAGGCAATCTCCGGCAGCCGGATCGAGATAATGCGCTCGTCGCCGTACTCCTTTTTGATCATCTCGGCGCAGAAAGCAAATCCGCTGCTTTTATCCTTCCACTCGTCGATGGCCTCATCCGTCCAGGCGAGGGGGACGAGCTTCTCCAGCACGGCTTTCGTTTTTTCATGGGCAACGAGTTTGGCCCCGACCCGTTCACCGCCAAACGTGTGGTCCCAGTGCCAATGAGTCAAAACGGCAACAGACGGTTGTGATATCCCGTGCCGTTCCAATTGGTTCAGAAACAACTCCGCATGTGCGGGAGAGTTTCCCGTATCGAGCATCAACGTCTGCTCGTTCCCGGCAATGGCCGCAAGAATCGGACGATCTGTCCCCTCATCCGGCGGCAGAAAATGAATGCGGTCGGTCAGCCGTTTCAGGCTTTGGTTTTGTTCCACCAGCTTTCTCCCTCTCTTCTTTCCATTTTCAAAAAAATCCAAGCTGTCACCATCACGATACCACGTTTTTCCGTATCCAGATGCACCACTTTTTTACATCCTGGTGAAACTGGGAAGGAGCTGAAAACTAGCGTAAAGCATCTGTCTACCGCCCTGCCGCATCCCCGCCCGGTTTTGATGCATCCATATCGCCAGCTGCAAGGCGTTTTATAGGCCGTCTAAAACCATCATTTCTCAACCAATGGAGACCAAATAAAGACCTCATTTTGAAGTTTTGTGAGTGTGTAAGTATTCCCCTGCCTAATTGGTTCGAAAAGCGAAACAGCGTGGGCAAAAGCTTTTTGTCAGGTATGAGCAAGGGAAAAAACTCATCAAGCGATTTTACTACCTCCGATTATCTTCAGGAAGTAGCGAATATTCTAAACCCATATAACTGGCTACAGAGAGCTTTTTTTCGTTTGCGACCTGAAACCGGTAATTGGCGGGAGACAATAGCGCCTGTTTATCAGCTTCCGTCAAATTGTTTTTTAGCTTTAGCTGTTGCGAAATCGTATACAGATTCTCTTTACTGTTTAACTCAATTTGAACGAGTGAAGGAGACTCAGCAAGCAAATTCTTGATTGTCTCGTTACCCGGCAGATCCCCAAACGTAAAGTAAATGGGGTTTTCCGTACTCATCATTTTTTCTCTCAAATCGTCCGAAATGAAGATTTGTAACGTGAGTTCTGCCGAATTATCGTTTTTTGTTATTTGAAGCACGGATGTTTTCAAATTCTCCCCTGTAAATTCTGCGAAATAGTCGTAGACGCTTGCATATGACTTTTCTTTAGGGGCTGTTTGGATCGTGTCACTTGGTACTTCTTCCACTGTTTCTGATGAACTGCCCGCGCTGCAACCACCAAGGAGAACGATGAACAGAAGGAGAAGCATCTGAAGAGGTCGGATCATAGGGATTTTGTAAAATCATATCCTTGAGATACTGCGAAGGCAGAACCAGCTGCAGATACTGCTAAACTGCTAAGGAAAACAGTTGCGTTAGAAAGCTTCTTAGTATTCATTTTCTCCTCCTGTATATTCACCAAAAATTTCAAATAAAATGATTATAACACAAATTTTTCTGTTCCTATTGTAAATATATCCATTTCTGATTTTCAATCATATTAGCAAACTACTGTTCTGTTTTCTCGAAACATATTGGTGCAAATCGTTGAGAATTTTCGCTGACGAAATGATTGAAAAACACCTTTTATGGAGTCATATTGAAGTCAATCTCCCATTATGGAGTAATGTTTGCCTCAACAGACAAAATGCCCCCTCTCTAAAATCAAAACCAAGTGATGAAAGCGAACTGCAAAGGAGTGGAACGTCAAAGTGAAGGTTGTGATTGCCCCTGATTCATTCAAAGGAAGCTTGTCTGCATGTGACGCCGCCCTCGCCATTGAAACAGGCATTAGACAGGTTTGCCCCGAAGCTCATACCGTTCTGGTGCCGGTCGCAGACGGCGGAGAAGGCACGATGGACAGCCTTATCGCAGCTACCTGGGGACGCAAGGTGGAAGTGACTGTAACAGGCCCTTTGAACACGCCCGTGGATGCCGCCTACGGAATTTTGGGAGACAACGTCACCTGCGTAATTGAGATGGCGAGCGCGTCCGGCCTCTATCTGGTCCCGGCTGAGAAGAGAAATCCGCTGATCACCACGACGTACGGCACAGGCGAACTGATCAGACAAGCACTGGATGACGGCTGCCGCAGGTTTATTCTCGGCATTGGCGGAAGCGCGACCAATGACGGCGGCATCGGCATGCTGCAGGCGCTCGGCATGAAGCTGCTCGACGCCCGGGGACAACAGGTTGGCTTTGGCGGCGGCGAGCTCGAACGAATCGTGGAGATCGACGACAGCGATTTTGACCCGCGCGTACGAGAAGCGGAGTTTTTGATCGCCTCCGACGTCCAGAATCCCCTGATCGGTCCCAACGGAGCTTCCCATGTGTTCGGCCCGCAAAAAGGGGCGACTGCCGCGATGGCGGAAAAGCTGGACCGCGCCCTCCGCACGTGGGCAGATCTGGTCGAGTCCAAGACCGGAATCCGGCTTCATCAGCTGGCGGGAGCAGGGGCCGCAGGCGGAATCGGCGGTGCATTTCAAGCCTTCTTCCCTTCGTCCATGAGACGCGGTATCGACATCGTGATCGAATACACGCAGTTGGGGAAACATTTGCAGGATGCCGATCTCGTCTTTACGGGGGAAGGCCAAATCGACTTCCAGACAGCATCAGGCAAAACTCCGATGGGAGTAGCGCAGGCGGCCCAGCAACGGGGCATTCCCGTATTCGTTCTGGCAGGCTCGATCGGACGCGGTATCGATACCCTTTACCAGTACGGCATTCATAGCATTCACAGCATAGTCAACGCGCCGATGTCCCTGCAGGAAGCGATGCAGCGGGCACCGGAACTGCTGGCCCAGACGGCCGAGCAAGTGTTCCGGACGTATCTGGCTGGCCGCAAGCATAAATAAGCGAATGAGACGTAGATTCAGCGCATTGACGAGCTGAATGCCGCCCTCTGACAGCTGTCAGGGGAGTTCCACCTTTCTTTTCATAACAATCATGGCAAATGCGTGATGCCGTGCTTCATCGTTACACTCCCCCTCGCGCTTGCTTGAACGCTTGTTTTTGGCTATGGTAGTACACGAGGAAACAACCTGGATAAAGAAAGATTCGAGGAGGCTCTGCCGCATGTTGCTGCTGACGGTTGTCACGTTTATCCTCTTGCTGGTTTCCCATATTTTTGTCTATCTTACCATTCAGAAGAAAACGACAACAAAGCTTTTTTCCTTTTTTATGCTTTATACCGCGCTTGCCTGCCCGCTTGTTTTCACCTTGCTCTATGAGCGCTCCAATGACGTTGCGGGAGCCAATATCGGCCTCGGCATCGCCTTTTTGTTCACGTGGGCGGCGATCATTGCGATGTGCGCCGCGGGATTCTTCCGGTTTATCAAAAAGCATATGAAACAGGATGAGATATAGCGGCAAATCTCCCTCTTGCTCGTTATGGAGAGGCCGCGGAGTCTAGCTGCTCCCTCGCAAACAAACGGTAAAAAAACAAGGGATATACGAGCAAATACAGATTGGGGAACCACCAGGCGGGATCGAAGTCATCTTTGAACCCCCAAAAGGCGATGGCCTGCAGGCCTGAACAAAAGGTAAGGACAAGCGAAACTTGCGCCATCGGACGCCAGTTTCGCTTTTTATGATAAAAATACAGACTCGTCAGTCCCGTAATGGAAATAAAAATGTCCAAGGGAAAGAACGACAGATTCCAGGCCGCCATCAGCGGATTGGCGTAATCCGGATAGAGGTATTCGGGTGGGAGCCATTCGAGAAAGACAATGCTCCAGTATACGATAAATCCGACGTCCGTCAACCAGAAAAAAGGCCGCAGCGTTTTCATTTCACACGTACCTCTCCGGCGGCATCCGCGATTTGCCCCACGGTTCCCCCGCCGCCCGCAATCCCGTGCAGCAATATGTCAATCATCGCGTCCAGGGCGCCTCTCATCGTCATGTTTGTTTCTTCTGTGACCTGCCGGTTCACCAGATGCTCGAGCGATCCGATATACATGTGAATAAAGACAGGGATGCTCACCCGCTGAAATGTTCCCTTTGCCATTCCTTGCTCAAGAATGTTCCGTACATGGTCCCACTCGTTTTCAAGGCATCCCTCAACAAGCGCCCACTGCTCGGGATAGTACCGCTTGAGTTCGTACCACAGGCGGATATGCGTACTGCCAAAGCCACTGGGGACGAGTGCCAGCAAAAGCTTTAGTTTTTCCGTCAGATCGATGTCTGTTCGCCCGATAATCTCGTCTTCTTTCTCCTGCAGCTCTTTGATCGCGCGCTCAATAATCGTGGTGATCAGTTCTTCTTTGGACGAAAAGTATCCGTACAGCGTTTTCGTGCTCATCCCCGCTTGTCGGGCCAGCTCCCCCATCGTAAACTTGAGACCCTTGCTGTGGATTTCTCGAATAGCCAGTTGAACGATTCTCTCCTGCACGGCTCCTGCCTCCCCCAAAAAACTTAAGAAAATAATTTATTTTCTTTATTTTCCTGTCGATGAGCAGTTTACTCCCAAACCAGGCATTGTGTCAAGTTTTGGGAGTCAAAACGGAAACTACCCCCACCAAACATCGGTGAGCCTGCGGATACCCGGCTCGATTTTTGCCAGCTCAATCCCGGCAAAGCCCAGGAGAAATTCTTTTGCAGCCCCTTCCGGGCGAGGCGGCATCCAGGTATAGGCAGCCGAGGCGACATTGATTCCGGCCTTTTTTGCCATCAGCGAAAGCTCCCTTTTCCTCCAAATGATGCTCCACCTTCAGCAGCACATGAAAACCGGCGTCCTCTCCGATCAGCACGGCCCGCTCCCCCATATGCTTGCGGACTGCCTGAACCAGCGTGTCGTGCTTTTTCCGATAGACATTCCGCATCCGGCGTACATGCTTTTCGAAATGTCCCTCCCGCATGAGCAGCTCCAACGTTTTCTGGTGCAAGGGAGATGCGGACTGTTCGAGCAGCAGTTCTCTCAGCAAAAGGTCGTAGGACGCAAGCAAGGACTCCGGCAGGGCCATGTAATAGACGCAAAAAGCGGGGGCCAGCACCTGTGAGAAACCGCCCATGTGGATCACGTTGGTCCCCTCCGCCAAGCCCTGCAGGGACGGAACGGGCCTCCCGTGATACCGGAATTCGCCGTCATAATCGTCCTCGATCAAGTAAGCATCCGTCTTCTTGGCCCATTCCAGCAACCGCAGCCGTTTGGCGATCGGCATGATCATTCCCCGCGGGTACTGGTGAGACGGAGAGACCGCGACCAGCTGCACACCGCTGTCCGCCAGCTCGTTTACGTTCAGGCCGTCCTCCTCCAGCGAGACGGGGACCACCTCATAGCCGTTTTGGCGGAAGATCGAAGCGATCAACGGATAGCCCGGATTCTCAACCCCGACGCGGGCCACGCGAGCTTTCAGGAGCAAGGCGAGCAAGCTCAGCAGCCCGTACTGGTCGGCTCCGATCACGATCTGCCCGGGCGAACACGATACACCTCTCAGCTGGTGCAAATAGCGCGCCAGCTCCCTTCGCAGTCCATACTCCCCCTGGGGGTCTCCGTAAAAAAGCAGCTCCTGGTATTCGTGACGCAGCACTCTGTTGAACAGCCTGCGCCACAGCGCAAAGGGGAATTGGGAAAAGTCGTTTCTTGAAAGGTAAAAAACGTAGGGGTACGAGGATGTATCCCGATGCTGCAGGCGGGCCACGGTCGATTTTCTTTCTCTCTCCCCTCCCCTGTCCACCTGCTGTTCGGCGAGCGGTTGAACGTAGTAGCCGCTTTTGGGCTTGCTGGCGATAAAGCCTTCCGCGATAAGTTGTTGGTACGCCGTTTCCACCGGGGTGGTGCTAAGTCCCAGCAGATCAGCCAGCTTGCGGACAGAAGGCAGCTTTGTATGCTCGGACAATGTTCCCGCGATCATTTGCCGCTTCATCTGCTCGTAAATTTGCACGTAATGGGGAATGCGGCTGGAATCGTCCAGCTGCGGTGTGAAAAGCATCAGATGACCTCCATCTGTCCTTTTTATTTTTGCAAAACTGCACATTTTCAAGTATACACATTTTCGCTATCGTAAGCGTTAAGCCATACTGCTCATTAGGCTTTTGGTTCACCTCATCTTTTGCGCATGTCGAAAAAAATCAAGACCATCCCCCACAGATCAGAAAGTTGCGTTTGGAGGCGATTCGATTTGGAGATAAGGGCGAGGCTGGCAGCTGAAAACGATGCGGAAGAGCTTGCCAGGCTAAATCAGCTGTTCAACGGTGGCGACAGAAGGCCTTCACCGGAAATCATAGAGAGCATGCGTACAAGCAGCGAGTTGATCGCCGTAGCAGAGTGCGATGGCAAAATCGTTGGATTCGGCTGCGCGCAAAGCTTCCAATCATTCTGTTATGGGGAGCTTTTGGGAGAAATAACGGAAATATATGTGGAAGAATCTGCTCGAGGAAAAGGCGCGGCTGCTTTATTGATTTCTTGCTTGGAAAAACACCTGAAACAGCGTGGAGTCGCGGAGATGAAAGTGTTGACAGACAGTCAAAACGCTGTTGCGATTCGAACGTATGAACGCTGCGGTTATGTAGTGGATGACGAGGTGCTTCTCAAGAAACAGCTTGGCGTCGAGCCGACGGATACGCGAGCGCTGCCGTGAAAAGAAAACGGGCAGCAGCCGTTTCGGATTGTATTTTCGAGCCCGAAGCTGCCGCTGCCTTTTTGTGATTGAGAACAGTCCAAAGGAGCGCCGCAACTCATCGTTGCAAGAAAACAGTCGAGGCAGCGCATGCCTATGTGTTGCCCATATTGGAAAAGCCCACTCCTCACAGTCCGAGCTTCAGGCGGCACCGCATCCTAGTCGTATCGATACTGAGGGTGCCTACGCAATCGGGACTTGGTTTATCCCGATTTCGGACAGCCTACGCGGAAGACCCGTGCCTTCGCAATATCTCCCAAACATCACGGCTTCCCTCCGCCTTGTCGGGCACGGCTGCTCCCGCCTGAATCAGCGCCTCGACTACAGCGGCATGCTGCCTCGCGCAGGAGCTGCCGCAGTGCAGCGAACCGTGAATGGCCTGTCCAAAGGGGTTCCTCCGTATCCGTTTTGTGCCGAAACGGAAGCTCCCTGAGCAAGGAGAACCCGCACCGTGTCGAAATGGCCGAACCACGCCGCAACATGCAACGCGGTACCTTCCTCCCTGCTGGTCTCCACGTCAAAACCTGCTTCAAGCATCAAGCGGACGGCATCCGCCTGTCCCCGTTCGGCAAACTCTAGCAGCATTTCGCGATCTTCCGGTGCCAAGTCAGATCGCAAATCCGGGTCTTCCTCCAGCATTCTGCCCATGCGCTGCTCGTCAGCCGCGGCGCATGCGCCGAAAAACAGATCCAACTGTCCAGCCTCGCCGTTTGCCCCGCGGCGCAGCAGCAATTCCGCCACTGCGGTTTCACCAAAGCGAACAGCGAGCGCAAATGCCGTTTTGCCGTCCGACCTCCGGGCATTGACGTCGGCCCCATGGTTCAGCAGCAGCTCGATGATGGGCAGCGATCTTCCCCGATAGACAGCCCAATGCAGCAGCGTATTTCGCTGCTCGCCCAACGTAAGGGTCAGATCGGCTCCGTGGTCCAGAAACCAGCGAACGCCCGCTTCGTCTTCATAATCGAGCTTGCGGAACAAAGCGGGAGCCGTATTGACATCGACGCCGTATTCGAATAGCAAATCAAGGCAATCATTCCGGGACATCTCGGCTGCATGGTAGAGCGTTTCCCCGTCGTTCGGATTGGCCCCGGCTGCGAGCAGCGCTTTGCCTACCTCCAAATGTCCCACTATCCCCAATGCTCCGTATAGTACAGGCAGCTTGCGTCCACTCTGATCTTCCGGATCAATCGTGGAGACGTTTGGGTTCGCCCTGTTGGCGAGCAGCAATTTTGCCGCTTCCGCGAAGTCTTTGTGCTTTGCAGCATCTTTCAACAGACAGGAAAAGCATAAATAAAGAAGCGGTTCCGCCTTGAGCGGCCCTCCCGGTTTCACTGCGGAAGCCGGATCTCTTTCCAATATGGCGGCAACAGCATCCGCATTCCCTGCTGCTGCGGCGGCATGAATACTTGTCACGGCCAAAACCGGGTAAGCAGCAAGCAGTGCCCTCGCGGCAGCTTCATCCCCTTCCATGGCGGCTTGCAGAAATTCGTCTAACGCATCCCGGTTCATCTGACTTCCATCACCTACTCATTTACTTGCTTTTTCAAAGCCATTCCCTACCCGTCCTGTCTTCTCGGGATTCTCTGCTTTCTACAGTTTCCCTGTTTTTTCCTTTTCGCCTGCTCCGCCGTTTTCTCCGCTTTTAATCGACGTCTGCTCTGCCTGAACAGCCTGCCGCAGGTTGGGTCCCGGCCCTTGCTTTCATATTTACTAACAAGCCATGCGTGAAAAGAAAACCCGCAGTCATTTTCACCACGGGCTTGCCTTTTCTTCCCCCGACTAGATTTTGACTGCCACCTTGGATTGTCCAGTCAGGGATGCATCTATAAATTTGCGACTCTCTCCAGTTTTGCCTCCGCTTCCAGCAGGCGCTTGTTCAGAACGTCAATTTTGGACTCATGTGTTTCGGTCTTCGTTTTGACAAGCCTAAGCATCCCGATTACCTCATCCTGCTGGGAATGTTCGATCCGGTTTACGGCTTTTTGCAGTTCGTCCAGCCTGGATTCGACTCGGCCCAGAGAGCTTTCAAAACCTTGCAGCTTGGGCTCTACATTGCCCTGAAACTCTGTCAGCCTGGTATCGAGGTCAACTATTTTCGACTCCATCCGGTCTATGGTGCCCTGGAACTCCGTCATTCTCGACTCCATCCGGTCTACGGTGCCCTGGAACTCCGTCATTCTCGACTCCATCCGGTCTACGGTGCTCTGGAACTCCGTCATTTTCGACTCCATCCGGTCTACGGTGCTCTGGAACTCCGTCATTCTCGACTCCATCCGGTCTACGGTGCTCTGGAACTCCGTCATTCTCGACTCCATCCGGTCTACGGTGCTCTGGAATTCCCCCATCTTCGATTCCATCCGGTCCAAGCGGTCCGTCAGCTTCTGAAATTCAGCAAACATCCTGTCCAAAACGTTTTCCAAATCAGACATTCGACACACTCCCCCAGTCTACTGTGTTTATTATACAATAGCAGTTATGCTTTTGTACCAAATGAAAACTATACCAGACCTCCACCGTAATCGAGTTCCGGGCCCGCCTGCTGCCGCAGCTTCTGTTCGAGTCGCTCGATCCGCTTGCGGTAAGCGGCCTCCTCTGCTTTCGACCTGCGGCGCAGCAGCGCCGCTTTCTGCTTCCACCGGTCATATCCGGCCTCCGCGTAGAAAAGCGCCTTCTCCAAATCCTTCGCCTGATGCTCGCAGAGTTTGGCCATCTCGATCAGAACATCCTCCGGAAGAGGGACTCCAGACTTGGCAAGGCTCTCCCAAACGAGCAGGGCTTGGCGCCAGTCCCTTTGTTTTTTGTAACAGCCCCCTATCGCAATACGGGCTTTGTCGCGCAGTGGATGAGCGCTCTCGGCAACGAGCCGGTACGCCTGCATGGCCCGTGCGACGTCGCCGAGCGCTTCGTACCACCGCCCTACCTTGAACCGTTCTTCCTCAGAGACGTTGGCCTGCTGCTCGTGTGACAGCAACAGCGCTGACAGATGAATGTAGAGCGTGATCAGGGAAAGGACGTCGATTTCGTTGTGCCGGAGCACCCCTGCCACCGTATCAGGGTCTTTGTCAGTCAAAAAGTCAAAGTACCGGATGGGAGCCAAATACCCCGGGACGTCATCTTCCCTCACCACGCCCAGTTTTTCCCGCTCGATCAGGGAAAGCCGGCAAGACTCCAGATCCTCCCGCCACAATCGCCTCGCTCCATGCAGCAAATCGTAATGGCCAAACGCCGGAAGCCGAGGAACGAGATCCCGCAAAAGCGTGTGCCTGGTCTTTACCTGCGGCCAGTCAAACGACTTCCCGTTGTACGTAACGAGGTGGGTAGCCGTCTGCGAATCCTCCAGAAAGGAGCGATAGAGCGCCGCTTCTGAATGAGGGGCGGCCAAAAAATGCTGCCGGACGATGACGCTCTCGCCATTCATACGGCTGTGCCCGAGCAGAAAGACCGTGTTTCCCGTCCCGCCGTGCAGCCCCGTCGTCTCCGTATCGAAAAACAGCAAGTCCTCCGCAGATCTCCCCGACGCTGACAGGGGGTGTTCAAATCCGGCTCTCTCCCATTCCTCAATCGTCTCGTACAATTCGGCAAATGCATAAAGGCCATGCCGCTGGCTGATTGGATAGCGTACCTCCCGCACCATGACGTGCTCGTCGTCCCAAAAGTACGGCTGGGCCCCCAGCTCCGTCCATTTGTCCAAAAACGGAATTTCTTCAAAACTGGCTTGGGAAGCGGTAAGCGCCGGGTTGACCGGGGCAGCGGCAGAAGCTGGTTCGAATGCACCGAAAGGCGGCGGTTCAAGGACGGCGGCAGACCTTGGTTCCAGTGCACCAAAAGGCGACGGCGCTTCAAGGGCAGCCGCATCCCCTGGTTCCAGCTCGCCGCCGGATCGTCCGGGAGCTTTCTGCTGACTGACTGCTTGCCGAGGCGCTTCGCGCGTCAAATGTTCTTTAAACCGATTCAGCTTGCCTTTAAGAGACATGCAGACTTCCTCCCTGCGCCACCCGCAAGAGCGTGAGCGCCAGTTCCTTTCCTCCGTCCTCCGCCGCGCCCACACAGGACGGACAGCCGGATTCGCACGGACAGGACAGGATCAGCTCCTCGGCCCTCGCGAGAATCGTATCCATCTCTTTGTACACCTGCTCGCTCAAGCCGATCCCGCCGGGGTAGCGGTCGTAGAGAAAGATCGTCGGCGACCCGGAATGGATGGCTTTGCGTTGCGGAATGACATGGAGGTCCATGCGGTCGCACATCACAAACAGCGGAGCGACGTGCTGCAGAACGTGCGCGAGTCCGACCAGGCCGCGCTCCACCTCGCTTTTTCCCACTGCATCCAGAACCTGCTCGGAAAAGCTGAGCCAGGCGGCATTCGTGTGCAGCTCCTCTTCCGGCAGGTGAATCGGACCGGAGCCGATGTTTTCGTGCGTCTCGAATTTAATCTTTTTGAAAATCGTCGCCATCGCGTTCACAGTGACTTCTCCGTAGGCAAATTCCGTCTCGGCCGCCCGCCGCGTCTGGTCTTCCTCCAGCACCCTCAGCTGGACAGCCAGGTTGGCGTCCGTGTAGTAATCGATCTGCACTTCCCTGACATACGCCTTCTTTTCCTCGTAGTCCAGCTTTTCCACCTGGTACTGCGTCCCCTGATGCAGGTAAATGGCTTCGTCGTGCAGCAGGGTCATCGAGCTGAAGCGGTCCATTTCCCCGATGACCTTTTCGCTGCCCCGCTCGGAGATGTCGATGATCACGACGTTTTCCTGGGAAGCGGAGCGCAGGCTGATGTTGTGCGCCGGAAAAGAGTCGTTCATCCAGAACCACTTTCCTTTTGCATGGTGGAGTATCTGCTCCTCAGTCAAAAACTCCAGAATTTCCGTAATCTCGGCTCGTCCAAAACGGTCCCCTTTGGAAAAAGGCAGCTCGTACGCCGCACATTTGATATGGTCCACCAGGATAATCAGGTTGTCCGGGTTGATCCGAGCCGACTCCGGACTCCGCTCAAAAAAGTACTCCGGATGCTGGATCACGTACTGATCGAGCGGCGTAGAGCTGCCGACCAGCACGACAACCGACTCGCCCTGACGGCGCCCCGCCCGTCCCGCCTGCTGCCAGGTGCTGGCTACCGAGCCGGGGTATCCGGTGATGACGCACACCTGAAGCTGCCCGATATCCACCCCCAGCTCCAGAGCGTTGGTGCTGACTACGCCAATGATGTCTCCCTGGCGAAGCCCCTTCTCAATCGCCCTCCGCTGGCTCGGCAAATAGCCGCCGCGATAGCCCTGTATCGTCTTTTCGCCCAGCTTTCGCCTGATCAGCTCCTGCAGGTATTTGAGCAGGATTTCGACCCGTACCCGGCTGCGGGCGAACAGAATCGTCTGAATGCCGTTGGTCAAAAACAGCTCGGTGATGTCCCGGGCCTCCAGCGTCGAGCTGCGCCTGATGTTCAACTGCTTGTTAATGACAGGGGGATTGTAGAAGATAAAGTGCTTTTTTCCGGCGGGAGCGCCGTTGTTGTCCACCAGCACGACGTTTTCCTCTGTCAGCTGCTCCGCCAGCTCGCGCGGGTTGGCGATCGTGGCCGATGTACAGATAAACTGCGGGCTGCTCCCGTAAAAAGCGCAAATCCGCTTCAGGCGGCGGATCACGTTGGCCACGTGGCTCCCAAAAACGCCCCGGTATGTATGCAGCTCGTCGATGACGATGTATTTCAGATGTTCAAAAAAGGAAACCCATTTCGTATGGTGGGGCAAAATGGCGGAATGAAGCATGTCGGGATTGGTGATCACGATATTCCCCGCGGTTCGGACCATTTGCCGGATGTTGGCGGGTGTGTCTCCATCGTACGTCTCTGATTTGATCGGGAATCCCATGTCGTGAACGAGCCCGTGCAGCTCGCTTTTTTGATCCTGCGCCAGAGCTTTCGTGGGGAACAGATAAAGGGCGCGCGCCTCCGGATCTTCCGACAGCTTCTGCAAAATCGGCAAGTGATAGCACATGCTTTTTCCCGAGGCCGTCGGGGTTACTGCAACAATATGCTTTCCTTCCCGCACATGGCGGAAGGCTGTCTCCTGGTGGGTGTACAAGGAGGTTATGCCCCTTCTTTCAAGGGCATCTTGTATTTGCTGATTCATCTCTGCCGGAAAGGGAACCGTGCGGGCTTCGCGCGAAGGGATGACCTCCCAATGCGCCAGATTCCGATAAAAGCGCTCGTCGCGCTTCAGCAGTTCAAGGATGTCTGCCATGCTTTTTTTACGATTCATTTTCGTCACCTTCTCCCCTCCATTTTACGAATAGATGTTCGGGTTGTAAACGACTTATCGTTCGTTCGGTTTGTTTCCAGATTTGGCAAGGATAATGAGGAGAGAAGCCATGTGAGCTGCGGCAGCCGCACTGAAAAGCCTTGTGGACCATGACGGCGCTGCCGGTGCCACCCACTGATGAAACTGCTATGCCGTTGCCCGTTGACCATCGCCTTACGCAAGAAAGTAGACAACCCTTTTTAAAATAGGTAAGCTGTAAATGACTCTTTTCGACCATACTTGTCCCTTTTAAACAGCCTAATTGTTTGCTGAAGATATTCCATACTCTTTTTGTCGAAGCAACCGCAAAAACGGCGATGTTTTTTGTACAACGAAGCGACGTGGACTTGAATAGCTCCACGCCCAAGGAGGTTTCCCAACCATGTTAAAAATCGGATCGCATGTTTCGTTTTCCGGCAAAGGGCTGCTGAATGCAGCCGAAGAAGCCGCCACCTACGGTTCGAGCACGTTCATGATCTATACAGGGGCACCGCAAAATACGCGGCGCAAACCGATAGAAGAGCAGTTTATCGAAGAAGGCAAAGCAGTGATGGACAAAAACGGCATTGAAGAGATCGTCGTCCATGCGCCCTACATTATCAATCTGGGCTCGTATAAGGATGACACGTACGAGCTGGCTGTCCGCTTTTTGCAGGAGGAAATCCGGCGGACGAACTACCTCGGCGTGAAAAATATCGTGCTTCATCCGGGAGCTTACACCGACAAGGACGCCGAATACGGCATCGCCCGCATCGCGGAAGGGCTGAATGAAGTTTTGAACGGCGTCAAGGACACTGACGTAAAAATCGCCCTGGAGACGATGGCCGGCAAAGGAACGGAGATCGGCCGCAGCTTCGAGGAAATCGCGGCGATCATCGACAAGGTGGGAGACAACCACAGGCTGAGCGTTTGCATGGATACATGCCATATTCACGATGCGGGCTACGATATCGTCAACGATTTCGACGGTGTCCTTGACGAGTTCGACCGGATCATCGGGCTGGACCGTCTGGCGGTTGTCCACCTCAACGACAGCAAAAATTTCCGGGGAGCCCGCAAAGACCGGCACGCACCGATAGGCGCGGGAATGATCGGCTTCGATGCGATGAAGTACATCGTCGATCACGATAAAATCCGCCATTTGCCGCTCGTACTGGAAACGCCGTGGATCGGAAAAGAAAAAGGCAAGGAGCGCCCCATGTACGAAGCGGAGATTGCCCTTTTGCGAGGCGATGTGAAAGGCAGACTCGGCGACGAATTTCTCGACCATGTGGAGCGTCTGGATTTCTTCTTCCGCAAACAGGCGGAGGTCGATCACGATTACGTCGTCCATACATGGAAGCTGCTCAAGGAGGACGCCAAAGCGAAAAAAGCGGATGGCCGCGAACCGCTGGAACGTCTGTACGATATGGTCGCGGAAGCCAGACTTTTTACCGATCTGAGTGAAGAGCAGATCAATCACAGGCTGATCGCCTGGTTCGCCAGCAAACACATCATGTAGGAACTGAAAAAATGAACAAAAA
Organism: Brevibacillus borstelensis; assembly: GCF_037834415.1. Lineage (GTDB taxonomy): Bacteria > Bacillota > Bacilli > Brevibacillales > Brevibacillaceae > Brevibacillus > Brevibacillus borstelensis_A. The sequence continues at coordinate 20,576 of NZ_JAUMSJ010000026.1, forward strand.
AGGGTTCCCTTTCCTCGAGGGAACCCTTTTTCCTTTTTCCCTGTTCCTTGTTCCTTGTACTCCCGTGCTTTAACCTTTTCCTACCCCGCCTGCTCCGCCATACTGCCCCCGGCGGCAAATTGACTGTTGTACAATTCGGCGTAAAATCCGCCCGCCCGCAGCAGCTCCTCGTGGTTGCCCTGTTCAATGACGCTGCCGTTGTTCATGACGAGAATCAAGTCTGCGTCGCGGATCGTCGAGAGCCGATGGGCAATGACAAAGCTCGTTCGCCCTTCCATCAGACGACTCATCGCTTTCTGGATGAGCAGCTCGGTCCGCGTGTCGACGCTGCTCGTCGCTTCATCCAGAATGAGAATGGCGGGATCGGCCAGAAACGCCCGGGCAATCGTCAAGAGCTGCTTTTGGCCTTGTGAAATGTTCGACGCCTCTTCGTTCAGGATCGTGTCGTATCCGTCCGGCAGCGTCCTGACGAAATGATCGGCGTGGGCCGCCTGCGCCGCCTGCAGCACTTCGTCATCTGTCGCCCCGGCCCGGCCGTACGTGATATTGTCCCGGATCGAGCCGTTGAACAGCCACGTATCCTGGAGCACCATGCCGAACAAGCTGCGCAGCTCGCCCCGCGGCAGCTCCCGGATGTCCCGGCCGTCAATCGTGATCCTGCCTTCCCCGATCTCATAAAACCGCATGAGCAGATTGACAAGCGTCGTCTTGCCCGCCCCGGTCGGGCCGACGATCGCGACCGTCATGCCCGGCTTCACATCGATATTCATATTCCGGATGAGCGGCTCCTCTTCCTTGTAGCCAAAGGAGACGTGCTCAAACCGCACATGCCCTTGAGGCGCGAAGGTCCCGGCCGCTGAAACAGGTTCTGCGGACTCTTCCGGTTCGTCGAGAATTTCAAATACCCGTTCGGCGGCGGCCAGAGTCGACTGGATCACGTTGGCGATATTCGCCGTCTGGGTGATCGGCTGGGAGAATTGCTGGGCGTATTGAATGAACGCCTGCACATCCCCGATCCTGATGCTGCCCCGGGTGACGAGCACGCCGCCGACCACACAGACGAGCACAAAGCCGATATTGGAGACGAGCATCATCAGCGGCATCATGATGCCGGAGATAAACTGGGCCTTCCAGGCGGACTGGTACAGCCGCTCATTGATTGTGTCAAACTTTTCGACAGCGCTTTGTTCCCGGCCGAACGCCTTCACGATCTTATGCCCGGTGTACATTTCCTCTACATGGCTGTTCAATTCTCCAAGCGCCTGCTGCTGCCCCTTGAAATGCGGCCGCGAGCGGGAGGCGATGGCTCTGATCACGACGAAGCTGAGCGGCAGCGTCAGTATCAGGATGAGCGTCATCAGCGGGCTGATGGTCAGCATCATCACAATGACGCCGATCAGCGTAATGATCGAGGTGATCATCTGCGTCAAGCTCTGCTGAAGCGTGCCGCTGATCGTATCCACGTCGTTGACGGCCCGGCTCATAATTTCTCCGTGCGTCCGGGCATCGAAGTATTTCAGCGGAAGACGGGCCAGCTTCTCATCTACTTCCTTGCGCAGCGTATACACCGTCTTCTGGGCTACGCCAGCCATCAGATACTGCTGGATATACGCAAATGCCGAAGAGGCGATATACAGCCCGATCAGGACCATAATGATTTGCCAGACGTAGGCGAAATCAATCGCAGCGCCAGGAACGCCGTTTACCTTCGCCATGAAGCCTTCAAAAAGCTTCGTCGTCGCATTGCCAAGCAGCTTTGGACTGACGATGCCAAATACGGTGCTGAGTGCTGCAGTCAGCAGTACAGCTGCCAGCTTCATGCGGTACGGCTTCAAATAACCGAGAAGCCGCCGCAGGGTGCCTTTGAAATCCTTTGCTTTCTGCCCCGGCATGGGCAGCATGCCAGGTCCTCCGAAGCCCATCGGGCCTTTGTGGCCGCCCGGTCCCGGACCAGGTCCAGACCCTGGCCCTGAAGCACCCGGAGACATGCCGCGCTTTTCCTCGCTCATGCGATCTCCTCCTCCGTCTGCTGAGATGTGACGATCTCCCGGTAGACACCGCATGTTTCCATCAGCTCCGCATGGGTACCGATGCCTGCTATGGCGCCTTCCTCCAGCACGATGATCTGATCGGCATCGATGACCGTGCCGACCCGCTGGGCAACGATGATCACCGTCGCAGCCTGCGTTTCATTTTTCAAGGCCGCCCGCAGTCTGGCGTCTGTTTTGTAGTCGAGCGCGGAGAAGCTGTCGTCAAACACGTACACGTCCGGCTTGCGGATGAGCGCCCTGGCGATGGAAAGCCGCTGCTTTTGTCCGCCCGACACGTTCATTCCGCCCTGCGCGATGACCGATTCGAATCCGTCCTTCATCCCCGTGATAAACTCGGAAGCCTGAGCGATTTCAGCTGCACGGCGGAGCTCCTCGTCGGTCGCGTCTTCTTTTCCGTAGCGGATATTATCCGCTATCGTCCCGCTGAACAGCAGCGCCTTTTGCGGAACGAACCCGATCTGGGCCCGGAGCGCCTCCTGGGACAGCTCCCGGACATCGACTCCGCCGACGCGAATGCTGCCGCTCTCCACATCGTAGAAACGGGGGATCAGGCTGACGAGTGTCGTCTTCCCCGATCCCGTTCCGCCGATGATCGCGGTCACTTGGCCGGGCGGAGCCTCGAAGGAAATTCCGGAAAGCGCCGACTTTTCCGCACCGGGGTAACGAAACGACACCTGGTCGAACACAACGCTGGCCGGTCCATGAGCCGCCACTTTCGCGCTGCCTCTGTCGACAATGACCGGATCTGTTTGCAGCACCTCCCGGATGCGGGCCGCCGAAGCGGAAGCACGGGGGAGCATGTTGAACATCATGGAAGCCATCATCAGCGAGAACAGGATTTGCATCGCATACTGCAAAAACGCCATCAAATCCCCTACTTGGATATGCCCCTCGCTGATGCGCAAGCCCCCGAACCAAATGATCGCGATCGAGGTGACATTCATCAGCAGCATCATGACAGGCATGATGGCCGCCATGATCTGAGCTGCCTTGATCGAGGTGGCAGTCAGATCCTCGTTGGCCACATCGAACCGCTCCCGCTCGTGGTCTGTCCGGTTGAAAGCGCGGACGACGCGGATGCCCGTCAAATATTCGCGCAGGACGAGATTCAGTTTGTCGATCTTCGTCTGCATCGCTTTGAAATACGGGATTCCCTTCGATCCGATCAGGTAAATCGCCAAGGCCAAAACGGGAATCACGGCGATAATGACAAGCGACAGCTTGGCGTCTTTGGAAACCGCCATGATAATCCCGCCGATGCACATCATCGGAGCCATGACCATCATTCTCAGCATCATGATCAGCACCTGCTGGAGCTGCGTGATGTCATTGGTCGTCCGGGTGATCAGCGAGGAGGTGCCGAGCTTGTCGAACTCCTGCAGCGAGAAACGCTCGACATGGCTGAAAACGCTGCTTCGAAGCCGCATCCCGAAGCCGGATGCCGTCCGCGAAGCCAAATAGCTGGCACCGACGGAGAGCGCGGCTCCTGCCGCGGAGACGAGCAGCATCAGCCCGCCGATTTTCAAAATGTAAGGCGTGTTTTCTTTGACGACGCCTTCGTTGACGATATCCGACATCAGCGTCGGAAGATACAGATTCGCAATCGATTGAAGCAGCACAAATACCATCGTCCAGACGATCATGGACCGGTAAGGCCGCAAATAACGCATTAATGTTCGCAAGATAACCACCCTCCGGTGCAGATTGGACCTCGGCTAAAGAGCTTGAACAGGGCGAAGCATCAAGGCGCAGGAAAGCGCCGCGCCGTCGATTTCCGTTTCCATAAGCTTCTTGACTTCCTCCAGGCTACGGCCTTGCTTCAACAGCTCATCGCTCCGCTGACGCAAATGCGCCATGCCATGCATCATCGCCCCCCAGAACTGGTCCGTGAGCAGCTCTGGAGACATGCGGCGGATTTCTCCCGCATCCATTCCCTTCCGCAGCGTGTCGACCATGACTTTCAAATTGTTGTCTCTCCAGAGCAGTCCTTTGATTTCCTCTTTGCTGAACAGCTCGCGCAAATCGTGGCGCATCCGGAAAAAGAACAGCACATGGTCGGATCGTTCAAACAAGTTGTTGAACATGATACCGGCAAATTGCTGGCACAGTTCTACCGCTGACCCCTCCTGCGAGAAATGGGTGCGGGTGTGGACATTGGACAGGCGGAACATATCCAGAAAAAGATCGCGAAACAGCGACAGCTTGTCTTTGTAGTAGTAATAGACAAGTCCTCTGGCAACGCCGGCCCGCTCCGCGACGTCTCCGATGTCAGCCGCGGCATACCCCTTTTCCACATAGACGCTCAGTGCGCCCTTCAGGATCGCTTGCTTGCGCCGGGCGCGGATTTCTTCGTTTTGTTCTTTCGTCCGAGGCACGGTTGGTTCACCGCCTTTTTGATTGACTTTATTGTCAGTCAAAAATATAGACCTTTGTCAGTCTCCTGTCAATATTCAAACTGCAATATTTCTCTTTGGTATTTGTTACAGGCAGAACCGGGCTTCATCCGAGAAGGCGGGGGCGAAAAAAACAAAAAGCCAGGCCGTCTTAAATGACAGCCTGGTCTGTCCTGGGGCAGTTTGCGATTCACGATGCAACTCCTGGAAGCCTGGGAGCATCGAACTCATTTCCGTTTTGCTCCCGGCGCTTTCCCTTCGGTTCCCCCGGCCAGACCCGGGCATTCACGATTCCATCCGAAATACCGGTCCTCTGGGTACAAAGGGAAGATTTTTTCCTTTTGGCAAAATGAAGGCGTGGCTCCGGGCGATCCGGATGCGGTCGCACTCGCCGTCGGTAATGACGAGAATAGGTCCGTCCGGGGGAAAGTCGGGAGCATTTTGCAGCAGATCGATTCCCGGCTGTAAAACCGTTCCGCCCCTGCCCTTTACCCGGACGCGTTCGGCTATATCGTCGGGAGAGAGATACCCTGCATCGTAGGCTGCGGCGTCGCAGAAAACGACGCGGGCATACGGGACATCCCGCGACTGGCTGTAGCTGGCGATCGCCCCCAGCGCTTTGCCCAGCAGCTTGGCGTCCATCGAGCTCGACGTGTCCAAGACAACCCCGAATGTGCGGCCAGCCTGGTCCGATTCTTTGCAGCTCCACGCCGGCCGCGGAATGTCCGGCGTAGACATCTGCCGCCTGCTGACGCGTGCGTAAGTCCGGCTCTTTTCCAAAAGGGGAAAGTGCTCGTCAAACCAGCGCGCCAGTTGAACATCCCAGGGGATCGGCGGCTGTCCCAGGGCGCGAATTTCTTCCACCAGCCCGGCCGGAAGGAGACCGCGTCCCCTCTCCTGGTGATAGACAAGCCCCTGCGTCAAAGCGTTGCGGTAAAAGTCATCCAGGGTCGTTCCCTGATTGGCGTCCCAGAAGCGGGGGTCTGACTTGTCCAGTATATCGCCCATGCCGATCCCTCTTAGCGTAAACAGCTTGCGGTAGGTTCGCAGGTCGGAAACGATCCGGTCGTAGATGGCTTCCGCAGACATCCCCCGCAGCTCTGGGTCCAGCAGTACGCCGACTTGCGGCAGCTGCCCCACGTTCATTTCGGCCAGCCATTGATTGATCACGTAGTCGCAGCTTACATTCCAATAGTACGGGTCACGCCCCATGCAGCGCTCATGATGCCTCAGTCCCGCGTGGAGAAGCTCGTGCCCCATGACAAAAATAGCCTCTTCCCGGTCAAGACCGGCCGCCGGATTCATGTAGATTTCGCCTGCGACCACGTCGATCGCGGCGATGGATATTTGCAGCCGCTGACAGAGCTGCGCGTCCTCGATAATCGAGAAATGACTCGCCAGCGATGCGAGCAGCGGATAGTGATTGATAAACCACTGCCTCGCCTCCTGCGCAGGGGACAGCCGGGCGGTCCGGTCATCCAATGCCTGGACGTATCCGCCCGCCACGCTGACGGCCGATTGCACGGCATTGGACAACCCCGTGCCAAACAGCGCTTCCCAGCTGACTCCACGAGAATAGCTGCTCCTGTCCGGCTTGCCGGAAAAAAGCAGGTCCGGCTGCCTGTCCCCTCCGGTCCCCCATCCGGCAAACCGCTCGGGGACTCCTTCCTCGCAAAAACGCCGGTACAGCTCCTCCTCGCTCCTGACGGAGTGCTCCAGCTCGCCAGCCCACGCCATCGGAGGCTTCCCGAGCTTCATGCTGGACAGAAAGGCAGCGATGTAGACATCGCACGCGATATTCCAGAGCGCCGGCTTTTCTTTCTCGACAAAATGACCAAACCCGAGGTGCAGCAGGTTATGGGCCAGCACGTAAATCCACTCCTGAACGTCCTGTCTTCGCGTAGGGTGTACGTGGATTACTCCGTTTTTGCTCACGACAGCCCATCCGTTGTCTGGACACTTGCTCCGTTTGTCCCTCATCAGAGAGACGCGGGCCATCAGCGGCGAAAACATCGGGTGACGCTCCAAATAGCTGACCGCTTCCACATAAGCGGCGAGGGCGGGGTCCAGCTCCGGCTTGTTTCGTTTCGCCATCTCAGCTGTCCCTTCTCTCCGCAGCCAATCGCGGCAGATCGCGAACCACTTCCACCACAAACCACGAAGGAAGCGCATTCCCCTCCTCGTGCTTGGCCACGGCCATTTGCGCCATCTCCAGCGAGATCATGCTGAGCTCCTTGAGCAGCGCCTTGGCCCGGTGGGCAAACCGCTTGTGCTGTTCCGTTACCTGCGACTTGTCGGCGGGCAGCTCTTTTCTGATCTGGGCCCGGAACGAGTCGGCGAGGAAGTAGAGAACATCCCGATCCTCCGGAGCGCTCGGAAATGAAGCTTCTCCTTCCAGTATCCGGTTCAACTGATACTTGCCCTGAATGTTTTTGTGGAAAGCCTGAAACTGCACTGCATGCTGGGGCGTCAAGGAGCCCCGCGCCAAAATTCCTACCGTTTCGTTGTCGATCGATTCGCCGTATTCGTACAAAATGTCCGAGAGCATGTGCCAGGATCTGGGCGTGGAAAAGGGCTCCTCCGTTTTCGGCGGCTGCGACCAGAGATAATCGGGACGCACCTCCAGAAATTGCAGCACGTACGGATGGATGCCGTTGTCGTATGCCCAGCTCATCCACTCCTGGTACGACACGTGCAGCTGGACGTGAAACATGCGATTGATCAGGGCGGAGGACATCGGCTTGACGATGGCGTTGTCCTGCGCCCGGTTTCCCGCTCCGATGACGATGGAGCCCGCCGGGAGCTGGTAATCCCCGACTCTTTGCTCGTGGATCAGACTGTAGAAGGAATTCTGGACTTCCTGCGAGCATGCGTTCAATTCGTCCAAAAACAGGCAGTACGGCTCTTCCCGCGCGATCAGCCCAGGCGGACAAAAGCGGCTTTTCCCCTCCACGATTTGCGGTACCCCGATAATGTCCTCCGGGGCAAGCTGGCTGCCCAGCAAGGAGACGCACGGAAGCCCGACCTGCCGGGCAAAGGATTGAACAAGCGACGACTTGCCGATCCCCGGAGCTCCCCAGATAAACACGGGCCGGGCAACGGCGACATGAAGCAATACATCCAACAGTTTTGTTTGTGTTACGTGAATTCCTACATTCATTCGTATTCCTTTCTTTTTCTCATCATGATTTTCTAGTATCATCCTCGCTTTTCTGCCTTTTTGACTATTGGCGCACGTCACACCACTAAATATTTCCCATTCTAATCCAGCTCAGGGATCCAAAGCAACCAAAATCTCTGGACCGTTGTAACGATCCTTTTTTTTCCACGTCGAATCAAAAAAGGGGGTATAGAGATGAGAAAACAAATCATGGCAGGAGCCTTGGTGCTGGTCGCCTTATCGGCTGCCGGATGCAGCTCGGGAGAACAACAGGCAGTTGCTCCAGGCAAGATGGCTGGCGGCAGCGTCGAGAGTAAGGCACAGCTGGGAGCTCGAAATGAAGCAGAGCCGGCGGCAGCCAGCACCGCTTCGGACAGGGCGGTCAGCAAAAGAGCTGCCCCGGCGCCGGCAGGCTCTCCGAACGGCATGCATTTCAAGTATTACGGCACCAACCCTGCCGTCGATACGGCCGAAGACCACTTGTCCACCTTTGCTGCCGATGTCGATACCGGTTCCTATTCCGTCATGCGCAATTACGTCACGCGAGGTTCTCTTCCGCCCGCTGATGCGGTCCGCGTCGAAGAGTTCATCAATTATTTTCCGCTCTCCTACGAGCCACCCTCCAAGGATGCGTTCGCCATCCATACGGACGGAGGCCCCTCGCCTTTTCGGCCGGGATACGACCTGCTCCGCGTCGGGATCAAAGGCAAGGAAATCGCCGCCACAAACCGGAAGCCGGCCCACCTCGTCTTCGTCATCGATATTTCCGGGTCCATGAACCAGGAAAACCGGCTGGAGCTGGTCAAGAAAAGCCTCCGCGTCCTGGTTGATCAGCTGGAGGAAAAAGACAAGGTCGGCATTGTCGTCTACGGCTCCAAAGGCAGAAAGCTGCTGGAGCCGACGTCTGCCGACAACAAGGCGGCGATCATCGAGTCGCTCGACTACCTTTTGCCGGAAGGCTCCACCAACGCCGAGGAAGGGCTGCGGCTTGGCTACGAAATGGCGGCCCAGGCCTTTTCCCCTGAGGGGATCAACCGGGTCATTCTCTGCTCGGACGGGGTGGCCAATGTGGGGCAAACCACCGCGGAAGGCATTCTCTCCGCGATCGAGCGCTACGCCGGAGAAGGAATCACGCTCAGCACATTCGGCTTTGGCATGGGCAACTACAACGATGTGCTGATGGAGCAGCTGGCCGACAAGGGCGACGGAACCTACTCGTACATCGATACGTTCTCAGAGGCGCGGCGCGTTTTCACCGAGGCTTTGACCGGGACGCTTCAGACCATTGCCCACGATGTAAAAATTCAAGTGGAATTTGATCCGAAGGCAGTGGAAACGTACCGGCTGCTCGGCTATGAGAACCGGGACGTGGCGGATGAGGATTTCCGCAATGACCGCGTCGACGGCGGGGAAATCGGAGCCGGCCATACGGTGACAGCCCTTTACGAGATCAAGCGAAAGAGCTCAGAAGCCGAAAAGCTGGGCACGGTCCGTGTAAGGTATAAAGACGAGAAGACATCGCAGGCAAAAGAAGTGGCAGAGCCGCTGGCAATCGGGAAAACGTTGGAAAAAGAAGTCCAGTTTCTCGCCTCGGCAGCGGAGTTCGCCGAAATCCTGCGCGGCAGCGAGTGGGCAAAGGAGAGCTCTTTGAAGAAGGTAGCCGATCTGGCGGAAAAAACGGCCTCGGGCGAGCAGCAGCTGGAATTTGTCCGTCTGGTTAAGGATGCGCTGGCCCTTCGCGGAAACTAGCTTTGCAAAAACAAAATGAGAAAGGCACCGGTAGCTTTGGCCGTCGGTGCCTTTTTCCCTATTTCCTTCGACCGGTATTTCTTATACCGGCGGGTTTTGACTTGCAGGAGGATTTTGATTGTTGTCATCATTTGGAGGCTGTTGATCAGTCGGCGCTTGTTGTTGTTCTGCCGAAGCATCGGCCTGCTTTTTCTTTTTGCCGGTCAGGAATCTCCACAATGCGCCGACAGCAACTACGATCAGGACCCAGCCCTTTTTCAAAAAGAGCAGCAGACCCGCGAGAATCCCAACTTTCTTTGCGATCGCGACGCCCAATCCGCCCAGGACAAGTCCGGTCAGACCATACTCTGCCACTTTATCTGTCGATTCATTGAAATCTTCGTACCGATTGCCTTCTTTTAGTTTAAAAGTAGGAATGATTTCATCGTGCAGCTTCTTTTTATCGCGTTGCAAATTGCTTGGATCGGAAATCAGCAGGAAGGAAACAAAGCCTTGGCGCGTCAGAACCTGAACGTTGTAGTTGATCAAAGGGTTCTTCTGGTAGTCCTCGCCGAGCATGGACCACTCCAGCGTGTGGGTTTTCTCATCGTAGAACGGCTTTACATCCCAGCCGATGACGTGCAGCTGTTCTTCCGGCTTTCTCTCCTTGTTCGCTGCTTCCGTACCTTCCTTGTAGCTGTCCAGAATGGCATCGGCGTCAATGTTGTTCTTTTCCTCATCCTTGATATGCCCTACCTCTTCGTACTCCATGACGACGATCCATTCCTCGTTTTCATTCTGAGGAAAGATGCTGCCGATTTCATGTTCGGTGGGAATGTTGCCGATTTGCTTTTGCAGCTTGATCGTGTCTTCTCCATTCAGAAAGACAAAATCCTTGCCCAGATCCAAAGTACCAAGACCTGATCCGACCTCGACGGATTTTCCGCCCTCGACCCAGTTCAGCTCCGGCTCAGCACTTGCTGCGGCGACGACCCCAAACGTCATGGCAACGCTTAGTAAACAAGACAGGATGTTTTTTTTCTTCATTTTCTAATCCCTTTCTCTCTCTATCATCTCTTTGTAAAAAAAAACGAACCTCCACATCGTACCATACAGATTTATACAGGGAAAATCATGCAATTCTCCCAAAAAGAAAAACGAGCTCAGATTTTCTAGACCTTTTTTACCGTGTCTTTCCTCCCATTCCCCAACAAATGGAGGAGTGTCAGAATGGACAAGACCTAAAAAGGCTACGCTATCAAAAAATGCGCAAATCGGGAGCGATACGCCATGGATCTACGTACCGGAACCTTTTACTGGCCGACCAGGATTTCTCATCCCCCTTCCTATCCCGCCCTGGATTCCGACATTTCCTGTGACGTCCTGATTATCGGTGCAGGGATCACTGGCGCCCAATGCGGCTACTATCTGCGTGAGTTGGGGCGGGACGTCGTGATCGTGGAAAAAGGCAGAGCCGGGTACGGCAGCACTTGCACAAATACGGCGGTATTGCAATACGCCGGGGATAAAATGGCCCACGAGCTGGTGGACAGCTTCGGGGAAACCAACGCCATCCGTCACTTGAAGCTGTGCCGGGAAGCTATTGACGAAATAGAAACGGCTGTCGGGAAAATCAGCCGGGATACAGAATTTGTCCGTCGGGACAGCTTGTACTACGCAAGCGCGATGGAGGATGTCGCCAAGCTCGAAAAAGATTTCGCCCTCCTCTCCCGGCACGGCTTTTCGCTTGAGCTTCTCACGGAAAGGCAGATCAGGCAGCGCTATCCCTTCTCCAAGCATGCGGCCCTCTACATTGGCCGCGACGCGGAGATAAATCCATATGCGTTTACGCTGGGGCTGCTGGAAACAGCCCATGCCAGAGGCGTCCGCATCTATGAGAACACCAGAGTGGCAGGCAAACAGCCGGAAAAGGACGGAACCACTCTCATTCTTACAGACCGGGGGAAACAGATCAGGGCACGTATTGTGATCGTTGCTGCGGGTTGTGAGAGCCTTGAATTCCGGCGTGAAAAAAACGCCTCGGTCATCAGCTCCTACGCCGTCATTTCGACCCCCGTTGACGATTTGTCCATATGGGCCAACCGGACGTTGATTTGGGAAACAGCCCGCCCCTACGTATACATGCGAACGACGAAGGATAACCGCGTGATCATCGGCGGCCTTGACGAAAAAACTGCATCCGCAAACAAGCGAGACTCCATGCTGCTTCAGAAGAGGGAACAGCTGATCAGCAAGTTCAACGAGCTCTTTCCGGGCCTCAATATCAAGCCCGCCTACCACCTTGCCGGGTTTTACGGGGGGACACATGACGGACTTCCCATGATCGGCATGTACGAGGATTACCCAGGCTGGTACTTTTTGTTTTCCTACGGGGACAGCGGTATTGTCTACAGCATGCTGCTGTCCAAAATATTGCGGGACGTAATGGCTAGCGGCTCCCATCCTGACCTTGGGCTGTACCTTCAGGAACGTCCCGCAGTACGGATTCAGCCGGTCGTCTGATCGCTCATTTACGGCTCTTGGCCAGTCCCGCTTTTTTCAGGGCCTTCCATTTTGTTTTTTATTTACACAAAACAGAGGCTACCTCATGATGAGATGGCCTCTGTTTGACTTGCAGACTTCTGTGCTATGTGGCTCGCTGCTTTTTTGTGTTTCGCAGCCGCCTACACCTTGAATCTTTGAACTAACGTGTTCAATTCCTCCATCATCTTGGAAAGAGCTTCTGCAGACGAAGCGATTTCTTCCATAGCCGCCAGCTGTTCTTCTGTGGCGGCGGAGACGTTTTGCGAACCGGAGGCGGTTTCATTGGCGATGTGGGCGATCTGACGAATCACGTCCATAACTCCGTCCATTCCGGCCTTTAGCTTTTCTGCAGCAGAAGCGACATTGTCAATCTGCTGCGCGACCTCTCCAACCGAGCCCTGAATGTGGCCAAAGGATTCCCCTGCGCCATGCACCAGCTGGATTCCTTCCCGCACTTCCTGGGTCGCTGATTCCATCGATGTGACTGCCTTCGCCGTTTCGGCCTGAATGGCTGCGATCAAGTCAGCGATTTGCTGTGCCGATCCGGACGACTGTTCGGCCAGCTTCCGCACTTCGTCCGCGACTACGGCGAACCCGCGGCCGTGTTCGCCGGCCCGAGCAGCCTCGATCGCGGCATTGAGCGCCAGCAGGTTGGTCTGTTCGGCTATGCCAGTAATCACCTGGACAATATCGCCGATCTGCGTGGAACGTTCGCCCAGTCCCACGACAACCCCGGAGAGCTCTTCTACCGTGTGATTGATGGAGTTCATTTGATCAATGACAGTCTGAATCGCCTTGTTCCCCTCCAGCGATCTCTCCGATGCCTGCTGGGATGTGTGGGTGACAGTGAGTGCGGCATTCGTAATCCGCTCCACCTCGCCTGCCATTTCATCGACAACACGACTGGCACCGTCAAGCTGATCGGCCTGTTTCTGGGAGCCTGCGGCTACTTCCTGAATAGCCACGGCTACCTGCTCGCCGGCCTGAGAGCTTTGCTCAGCCGAAGCAGACAATTCTTCTGCGGTAGACGCTACGGACAGCGTGCTGCCCCGCACTTCCCGGATCACTTCCTGCAGGTGGCTTGTCATCTTGTTAAAGTCTTCGGCCAACTGCCCGATCTCATCTTTTCTGATGACCTGCACCTGATCGACCGTCAGATCTCCTTGCGACACCCGTCTGGCGTGCTCCGCTATTTTTACGATCGGACCTGTGATTCGTTGGGCAACAAACCAGATGATCAGCGTCCCCAGAACGAGGGAGAGACCCAAAATCACCAGAACATAATAGAAGACCTGGTTAGCTCCTTGATTGAATTCAGACTGGTAAGCGCCGACCCCGACGATCCAGCCCCAATGGGGGTCCTGCTCAACATAGGCTATTTTGGTCTCGGTATCGTCTGCTCCCGCTACTTCCCATTCGTACGTCACATATCCGCCGCCGCTTGTTCCCTTTTCCACGAAAGCTTGCACCAAATTGACCCCGTCCGCCGAGACAGACGCGGTGATATCCTTGCCTTCATTGGCGGGATTCATAATACTGATGCCCTCTGGGAGAATAGCCCAGGCGTAGCCGGTTTCCCCCATCGTATATTTCTGTACAAGCGGTCGTTTATTATCGCTCCCTTTAGGGCCGAGGATTTCCTCGCGCAGCCTTTCCTTCGCTTCCTCTAGCTTCAAATGGCCCGCATCCACCTCTTTTTGCAGCAGCGTAATCATTCCAAGTACCATTTGAACGTTTCCCTTCAGCCGATCCATCCCCGCATAATCCAGCTCCACTTTGGAACGTTCATAGCCAACCATTCCAATGATCAAACTGGGGATCCCTAGCAACAACAAACAGATGATCAATAAGCGGCTGCGCAAATTCATGGGCCGCTTCTCTTTTTCTACCGCCATTTCCTCTCTCTCCCTTCCGAGTTCGGTTTTCATGGGTACTTATTCCCTGTTTCCCACAACCATAAACAGGAAAAATTGCAGAGATAAAAGGCGGAATATTCAGTTTTCATTCCACTGACGAACTTCCCAATCCATATGCCACTTTATCAAGGCCCCGGGCGCTGGTTTCTTTTAGCTGAACACATATAAAAAAATGCCCAGGAGCAGCAATGCGCAAATCCCGTAGAAAACGCCAAGCTTTTTCCAGTGCTGTCTGGCTAGAACGCCGTACGGTTTGTCCTTGGGGCCAAAGGCGACCAGCAGAGTGGCAGCCAGAGCCACAGCCATCAACAAAAAAACCAGTATGATCAGCTTCGTCAATTTGCCTCACTTCTTTCCGTTTCCCTTTCTGAGATCATCACGTTTCCATTATCCGCTCCATCGGACACAAAAACACCATCCAATCCGGGTTTATTTTCCTCATCCACTTTACTATCCTAACTTCTAGGAAGCAGAAACGAAAGGAAGGATGCCGCATGTCCCAAATTGAAAACGAGCAAAAGCGCCACCCCGTCTACAAGCAGACCGCGGCAGAGCTGGAACGGCGGATTTCCTGCGGCGAGTTCCCCGCGGGAAGCCGACTTCCCTCGGAACGCCCGCTGGCAAAGGAATGGAACGTGAATCGCAGCACTGTCGTCGCCGCCTACGAAGAGCTGAGGGCGGCGGAATCGTCGAGCGCAAACTTTCACCCCTTTGAAGACTGCAGTTCAATTACTTGCGCACCGAATGTCAAACAGTCGCGGCAGATCGAGACGCCCGGACCGAGAGCCAGCTCGCCCGCTTTGTCGTTGCTTTTTCCGCAAAAGGAACAGCTCGTAAGGTAGTCGGTCCCTGTCGGTCGGATTGCTCCCGCTTTTTCGGTTGCTTCGGCTGCTTCCGCTTTTTCGGTGAATCCGGCAGCTCGCGTTTTTTCCGCGGCATCATAGAGCTGCTCGACGACCTCTTTTTCGATGTAGTCGAATTCGCCCTTCAGCTTTAGGGAGACCGTCGTGTAGGCAATAGCCATTCCCTCATAAAACCGCTGCCTGTCCAGGCTGTCGCTGTTGGCCCTGTTTTTTTCGCAAAGCTCGATCAGCTTGTCAAGCTCTTGGATGGTATCCTCGATTTTGGCGCCGCGAAACGTTTTTTTGCGAAAATCCTGATCCATCTGTTTCACCCTTTCCTACTCACTTGTATACATTTGTATACAGATATTTCTTCGCAACCAAAACAGTTCCTGCCAAATTTTAGCTTTTGATGAAAATAACGGCCCCTACCCTCTTTCCTTCCCCTGCTGCCAAGGACATTTGTCCGGCTTTGTCGAATATGATCATGTTCGTAAATAAGCGTGTGTGGAGGCATCGTCCATGAAACCTATCGCCGACATTGCTAAGCTCGTAGACATTACGGAAGAGGATCTGGAGTTTTACGGAAGGTACAAAGCAAAGCTTTCCTCCGATCTTTGGGAAAAGGTACAGGATCGCCCTGACGGCAAACTGATCCTGGTGACCGCGATGAATCCCAATCCCGCAGGAGCCGGGAAGACACTGACCACCATCGGACTGTCCCAAGCGCTCAACAAGCTGGGGAAAAGAACGATTGCAGCGCTCCGCGAGCCTTCGCTCGGGCCCTGCCTTGGGATGAAAGGCGGAGCCACCGGCAGCGGCAACGCGCAAATCCTCCCTGCAGATGAGATCAACCTGCATTTCACCGGGGACATTCACGCGATCACAGCCGCTCACAACCTGCTCGCCGCCATGATCGACAACCACATTTTTCACGGAAATAGACTGAGGCTGAACCCGAAAAAAATCGTCTGGAAACGGGCGATGGATATGAACGACCGCTCCCTGCGCAATATCGTGATCGGGCTCGGGGACGGAAACGGGCAAACAAGAGAAGACGGCTTTATGATCACGACGGCTTCGGAGATCATGGCCATTCTCTGCCTGAGCGAAAACATGAGCGACCTGCGCGAACGGCTCGGCAGGATCATCGTCGGCTACGACTTCGATGACAAGCCGGTAACGCCGGCGGACATCAACGCCGTAGACGCCATGTGCGTGCTTCTAAAGGACGCGCTCAAGCCCAACCTCGTCCAGACGTCGGAAGGCACGCCCGTGATCGTCCACGGTGGTCCGTTTGCCAATATCGCCCACGGCTGCAGCAGCGTCATCGGTACCCGGCTGGCGCTGAAGCTGGCTGACTACGTCGTGACGGAAGCCGGCTTTGGAGCCGATCTGGGGGCCGAAAAATTTTTCGACATCAAATGCCGGAAAGCGGGACTCACTCCGTCTGCCGCTGTTCTCGTCATCACGGCTCGGGCGCTCAAATACAACGGCGGCATCCCTGTCGCCCAGCTGCACGAGGAAAATCTGGACGCCCTCAGCGCGGGCTTCGCCAACGTCCGGCGGCACATCGAAAATTTGCAGTCGTTCGGCATCCCGGTCGTCGTCGCGCTCAACAGCTTCGCCACTGACACGGAAGCAGAGCACAGCCTGATCATCTCCAAATGCGAGGAGCTTGGCGCAGAGGTGGCGCTCTCCCGGGTGTGGGAGGCAGGCGGCGAAGGCGGACTTGAGCTGGCCGAGAAAGTAGTGGCAGCGGCCCAGTCTCCTTCTTCGTTTGCCTATTTGTACGATGACCGGCTGCCGATTCGTGAAAAGATCGAAACGATCGTCAAAAAGCTGTATCGAGGTTCTGGCGTGATTTTCTCCAAAGCGGCTGAGCAGACGCTGCGCAAGGCGGAAGAAATGGGCCTTTCGCACTTCCCGGTTTGCATGGCGAAGACGCCCTACTCGTTCTCCGATCAGCCTGACCAGTTAGGCGCTCCTACTGATTTTACGATTCACGTCAGCGAAATCCGGATTTCCGCAGGCGCCGGCTTCCTCGTCGTGCTGACCGGCAGCCTCGTCACGATGCCGGGCTTGCCCAAAGTGCCGGCGGCAGAATCCGTGACCATCGGCGAAGGCGGACAGATTCAAGGACTGGCTTGACGAAAGACCTCTCAAAACTGGGGTAGACAGGCACATTTACTGCCGTGTTGCGTGAAACGGCAGCGGAAGAAACAACTACGGCAATTGCTGATGAAGCATAAAAAGGTGCGGGGAGCCATTTTCCCTGCACCTTTTTCATAACCAATGGGGATCGCGCTTCATAAAAAATGACGCCTTTATACTTGCGGCCGCCAACAGCGCGGGCTCGGCTTACTGCGCGGAAAACGCCTCCGCCAGCAGTCTGTAGGACCTGAGCTTTCCCTCAAAATCATGCGTGATCGTCACAACCATAAATTCCGTCGTCTCGCAGGCTTCGCTCATCTCCAGGATTCTCGCTTTTACCTGTGCGGGATCGCCAACGATCATCCGCTGCCGGTTGGCCAGGATTCTCTGTCGGTCAAACGCCGTATACGGATACTGTCTGGCTGTCTCTATGGACGGGACACCGCGAGCCGCCTCCCCTTTTTCAAGCAGCAGCAGGGTAAGGTCCAGGCTCGATGCGGCTGCTTCCGCCTCTTGCTCCGTGTCGGCGCAGATCACGAAGACCGCCACCATCGACTGCGGCTCGCTGCCCAGCAGGGACCGACGAAAGCGGCGGCGATACCGGCGCATCGCTTCTTCGCCCCCTTCTCCGTTGATAAAATGAGCAAATGCAAAAGAAGCCCCTCGCTCCGCTGCCAGCCGGGCGCTCTCGCTGCTTGAGCCGAGCAGCCATACTTCGGGAGCCGTATGGATGAAAGGCGTGGCCCGAAGTCCGGCAAATGAATGATGCGGATCGAGCGCATCGTGCAAATAGGCGATCAAATCGTCCAGCAGATCGGGATACTGGTCAAGACCCGGAGCCTTCCCTTCCTGCAGCGCTCTCGTAGCCAGCGGCATGCCTCCCGGCGCTCTTCCTACACCCAGATCGATCCGGTTCGGATGCAAGCCTTCCAATACGCGGAAGTTTTCCGCAACCTTGTACGCGCTGTAGTGCGGGAGCATCACCCCGCCCGAGCCTACCCGCAGATGTTTCGTGTGAGCGGCCAGGTGGGCAATCAGAACCTCCGGACTGGAGCCGGCGAGACTGTGGCTAAAATGGTGCTCCGATACCCAGAATCGATGGTAGCCCAGTTTATCCAGCTCACAGGCCAGCCTGGTCGTTTGCGCCAATGCTTCTGCAGCCGTGCTGCCCTCCGGGATCGGAGATTGATCCAAAGCGCTTAAACGGATCACTGGTCTCCCTCCTTATCATAGCTTCCTGATTGCTTCCTTATTATGTACAAGTATACACCCTTGCAGAAACCCGGAGTCTTTTTCTACAATGAAAACACAAAATCTGTTCATCCGCACTGCGTCAGCGCGAACAAACTGCCTGTACCAAAGGAGACTTACGATGAATTCCAAAAAAGTAGAAGAGCAAATCATTGAAAATTACCAGCGTGACGAGGGCATGATGATCCTGGTCTTTGCCCAATGGTGTGTGAATCACGGACTGGATGCGCATGAACTATACCGCCGCGCGTATCCCGGGCAGGCAGAAAATCCGCTTCTGCGCCAAATGACAGACATCACCGTCCCGAAAGAGGAATCCGAAGAAATCCCGGATTCGACGCTGCTGGGCGTCCTCTCGCTGTTTGGCAATGACGATCTCGCTTTCGTCGTAAACGAAGAAATCGAAAAGCGCCAAAAATAAGACAAGACAACTACAGATCGTCCGAAAAAACAGCGGAGCCTCCCTGGCAACGGGAGGCTCTTTCGTTTGTCGGGAAAGCCCTGTGTTTCCTTTTTGCCCCCTACAGTGTAAAGTGGCTGGTCATCCGATTTAATTCCTGCACGTTTTTCAAGCTCCCCTTGGAATACTCCGTAAGCTTGTTGTTCTCTTGCGCAATCGTTTCGGAGAGATGAACGATCGTCTCGATATCCTGGGAATTTTCCTGTATCGTCTGGTTTACTTTTCCCGTCGCCTCCGCGGTGCTCTTGATCGATTCGGCCAAATCCTCGAAAGTGCGGTTGAATTCGCCGAGCAGCATCTGAAAGTGCAGAGCGTCCCGGTTATACGTATCCGAAGTTTCCATCAGCTCGTCAAAGCTCGCTCTGACGTTTTGGTCCACAAAATCAAGCAGCCGGGTCAGACTGGCGGACAGATTGTGTACCGAATCCTTCACTGTGCCGATGATCTGCTGGATATCGGTAACTACCTTGGACGATTCGGAAGAGAGCTTCCGCACCTCTTCGGCGACGACTGAAAAGCCTTTTCCGCTCTCCCCTGCCCGTGCCGCTTCAATCGCCGCGTTCAGGGCAAGCAAATTGGTCTGGGAAGCAATGCTGTGAATCGCATCGACCAGCACATGGATATGGTCTACTGATCTGGTCGATTGATCCATCGCGACTTCGGCCTGGGCTTTCACTTCGCTGTAGATGAGGTTTGCCTTTTGGCTGGAGGAGGCGGCTGTCTCTTTCAAGTGGCCCGCCCGCTCGCTGACATTTTGCGCCACATGAACGGACTCGTTTGCTTTCTCTGAAACGGACTGGATCACATCGCTCACTTCCGTCAGCGTAGCGTCAATTTCCTGCGAAATCGCGGCTGTCTCCTGCACGCGGCTGGAAATCTCTTTCGTCGCCAGGGAGGTTTGAGCGGAGCGGCTGCTGACGTCGTCACTGACGGTTTGCACGGCATTCGCCTTCTCCACGATGGACTCTGTAACGTTGACCAAGCCTTCTGCCATTTGGCGCAGTTCGGCCCGCATCTTCACGATGGCGTGGAACACTCGTCCCAGCTCGTCCTGCGAGGTCATGAACTTCTCATGCCCCTGCTGCTCTGTGAGGTCAAAGGCGGCCGTCTTTTCGATCAGCCCGGACATCATCCGGACCGGGCGGGAGATGATTTGCCCCACAAACCAGGCGATCAGCATCGATCCGATCACGATGACCAGCAGCTGCAGCATGAATTTCGACCGGTTGGCGGCTACCGCCTGGTCAACCTCGTCATGGTTGTAGACGATCTGAATCATACGCGAGCGGCTGAGGTCACTCGACATTTCATCCAATTTATACGGAACAAACCGGTACGTGACGGATTTTCCCTCCCGACCGAGAGTCGCTTCCTTTACGGTCTGGGTCTGATACGATTCGTTGAAAACAGACTGCAGCTCAGGACTGACCCGCAGAGACTTCCCTGCTTCATCCGTTTTGCCCAAAGCATAACCGTCATGACTGAATACCGTAATGTCATCGATGGAGGCATAGCGTTCCATCAATTTGTTCGATACGTCCAGGAAGTTGAACTTTTGGAACAGGGGCGTCCCTTGCAAATTCATTCCCAATTCAAGCAAGTGCTTGTGATCGGGAGTGGGCATATAGGCAAATTTGTTGATCGATCCGGTATTGACCGACACCTCCATGCCATCCGCGATAAAATCCTTTCCGGCGATTCTCGCTTTCAGTACTTCGGTAAATGCCCCGGCATTGCCAAAATCAAGACCGATATCGCCCGTATTGCTGGAGTGGATGATTTTGAATTGCTTGTCGAGCACGAAAATATCCATTCCGCCAAACTTCTGTTTGTAGCTCGCGAGGTCCCATGACGAGAAATCGGGATTCCGGCTGTATTCCTCCATCAACTCCGCCATACTTTTTCTCATCTGCTCTTCCATTTCCACGTCAAACACCTGATAGGCCACATCGACTGCCTTGATCGAATTCAGCACGCTCTCTTCCACCAGCATCAACTGCGTGTTTCGTTCCGTGACAATCGTCTGCTCCAGCTGCCTGTTGTCGAAAAACGAAATCGCCAGCGTACTGATCAGACTGAAACAAAGGATGGCCAACACCACTTTGTTTCGATACGATATTTTTCGCAGCATGTCTCCACATCCTCCACTGTTCGAAAGCGGGTTGCTCCAGCGTCCCGCCGAAGCACTCGCCTTTTTCTCTCTATGTAAATGCCTCCTAGAGGCAGGATCGTCGGCAATGCCAATCGATTGCCGCATGCCGGGCAAAGAAAAAAGGCTTATCCATCCGGATGAACCTTTTTGAAAGAAAGATCCTGTAAGACCGTTCAATCGGCCCGCTTTTTAGTAACTTTGAATTATTTTCGTTTAAAATTCACGTTTATTATATTACTTGAGTCATACAAAAAAGACAAATACGAATCCCCGATGATTTCCATTCCATCCGTCAATCGTCGTGACCGTTTCGGTCAGGCCCGAAAAGCAGCAACCAAGGAGCGAAGCTCTTCCGCCATTTTGGCCAAAGAAGCCGCCGAAGATGATACCTCCTCCACGCCGGCCAGTTGCTCCTCGGCTGCGCCGGAAACCGTTTGCGAGCTGGCCGCCACCGTCCTGGAGCCTTCCCCGATCATATTCGCGGCTTGCAGGGCATGCTCGCTGCTGGCGGAGACTTGTTTGGCCGCCGCAGAAATCGCTTGAATGCGCTCGGTCACTTGGTCTACAAACTGTTTAATTTCACTAAATTGATCGCCCGCAGTGTTTACCGTCTTGATGCCTTCTTGCACCTCTTCAATTCCTTGCTCCATTTTTTCCACGGTCTGCTGTGTATTTTGCTGGATGCCGCCGATCAATCGGGCGATCTGTTCCGCGGATCGGGCCGATTCCTCTGCAAGCTTGCGAACCTCGTCCGCCACGATCGCAAAACCGCGGCCATGCTCGCCTGCTCTCGCCGCTTCAATCGCGGCGTTTAGCGCAAGCAGGTTTGTCTGCGCGGCAATTCCCGAGATGACTTCGACGATTTTGCCTACTTGCCGGGAGTGCTCGTCCATTTCCTGAACAGCTTCGGACAGATGCCCGATCGTAGCGTCCAGAGCGTCCATCTGCTCGACTGCTTGCCGAATCGTTCGATTGCCCTCTTCCGCCCTTTGCGACGCCTGCACGGATAGAGAGGAGGTTGCCTCTGTCTGGTCCGCAATATGCTGCATGCCCGTCGCCATCTGATTCATGGCCGCCACGCTGTCTTC
Source organism: Brevibacillus borstelensis (assembly GCF_037834415.1). Classification (GTDB taxonomy): domain Bacteria; phylum Bacillota; class Bacilli; order Brevibacillales; family Brevibacillaceae; genus Brevibacillus; species Brevibacillus borstelensis_A. The sequence continues at coordinate 42,315 of NZ_JAUMSJ010000026.1, forward strand.
CGCACCTCTGGCCTGTTTTTCCGCCGTGACCACCACTTCCTGAATGCCGGAGCTGATCGCCTCCGACGCTCTGCTGGTCTGCTCGGCGCTCGCTGACAGCTCTTCTGAGGAAGCCGCTACGCTTTCCGCGCTCACATTGATCTGCCGGATCAGACTTCGCAAATTACCTGCCATCTGGTTGAACGAACGTGCCAAATCCCCGATTTCGTCGTTGTTCTTGACGTGTATGTCCGCTCTCGTCAAATCCCCGGTCGCGACCTGCCGGGCAAGCTCTGCTATTCGTTTCACCGGTATGGATATCATCCGGGAGATCAGGTACCCGATCACGACGGACAGGACAAACGCCCCCAGACTAAACCAGACGAGATTCGCTGTCGCTCTGGAGACGCTTTGCGTATTGGCGCTGCTCCCATCGGCCATCAGCTGCTGCTGGCGGGTGACAATCTGGTCAATCGCCGGCTCCAGTTGTCTGCCCAGAGGGAGAATGTCGTTCATGTACGACTCCAGCACCTTCGAGTCGTCTGCCTTCTGCTGAACCATTTGCAAAAGCTCTTCGGACTCCGTTTTGAATTGCTCATACAGTTTGGCGAATGAGCGGAGCGTTTCCATGTCTTCCTCGTTCTGAATCAGGGACTCCGTGTCCATGATCACCGCCTCCATTTGCTGATCACTCGTCTGCAAACTGTTTAAAAATTGACTGTCTGCCGTCAGCAAATACCCCCGCAAGCTGTTTGATTGCTTCACGGAGAGCACTTGCATTTTTTGGGCGTTGCTCAAAATAACGGCCCGTCGGTTGACCAGGTCCGAATAAGAGTCATCCACCTGATCGAAGTAGTAATAGGCGACACCCGCTGTCATCGCAAGCAGTGCGGCGATACTGAAGAAGGCTGCAATCAATTTGGTTCCGATCGTTGCTTTCACAATTCACACCCCGTTACATGGTTAGGTTGCAATCCGCAAGTGGCGAATCGGGAGAAGTCCTTTTGGCCCATCCATAGTTTTCCTAGAGTCCCTCTCCCCGCTGTCGTACAATGTTTGTTGTGCGACACAAGAAAGGGGATTTTGCACTAGTGACAAAAGACATTTTGCCAGCGGACGAGTGGGTCCACGTACAACCCGGAAGCTTGACGGACGACCACATCATCGCGATGTTTTTGCATTTGCGAACCCATTCCACTTACACACTCCGAAATTATCAGCGGGCGATTTCTCAGTTTCGCGAGTTTGTCTCCTGTAAACCATTGCGGAACGTAACCTGGAAGGAAATCGAAGCGTATTTATACAGCTTGTCAAAAGGCCATTGCAGCAAACGGCAAAAACCGTTGGCTCCGGCCACAGTAGCCAGTCTGCTTGCCCCCTTGCGCTCGCTGTACAAATGGGGTAGCGACCCGAACGTGAACATGTTTCCTCACGACCCTACGACATCCATCCGTTCCCCGAAGGTGACCGTGACGAGCAAGCAGCACTATTTGACCCGGCGCGAGACAGTGCTTTTCTTAAACGAGCTAAAGAGACAGGGAGACCGGGATTACCTGATTGGTTTGACCCTGGTCATGCTGGGGCTGCGCGTATCTGAATTAACGCAAATGACATGGGGTCACTTTCACACCGACCCTTCAGAAACCTCGATTTGGCTAACCGTAGTGCGGGGAAAAGGAGGAAAACAGCGGGATGTGAAGGTGCCCCCAAAATTGTGGAGCTTGTACAAGCAATACTCCGCTCAGCTAAAGCCTCAAGCTTCTTCCGAACGCATCTTCCCTTTGTCGGTCAGACAGGTGGAACGAATTATCCGAACAGCCAGGGAGACCAGCCGCATCGGAAAAAAGATCACTCCTCACTGGCTTCGCCATACCAACGCCACGCTTGCTCTCCTCAACGGCGCTTCTTTGCAGCAGGTGCAGGAGCATTTGGGGCACTCGCACATCACGACTACACAGCGCTATCTCCACACTGTTGAACAAATGCAAAAAGCAGCTCCCGACTTTGTCGAGAACTGCCTTCAGGAAGCGCTGCGCCTCTAATGGATGCCTGGCAAGAAGTTGCTTTGACTGGGACAATTATCTATAATTGTAATCAAATTTGTAGAATTTTGTCGCACAACAAACATTGTACGACATTCTGACAAAATCAGAAACGATTTCCTTCCGGAAAGACAAAAACTCCCTCAAGAGGAGTTTTTGTCTTTTTTCTATGAACCTATACCCATACGTCCGCCACTATCTCCTTCACTGCACAACCACTTTGTCCAGCTTCGAGGAAAGGTGGCCGAACGGATTGTAGCCGATCACGACCAGCTTGTCTTTGGCCGTCACCAGCAGGTGATAGTGAGACCCTGGGCCTTCAATCGCATAATCATAGACGGAGGATATGAGCCGAACCTGATCGGGGATGGCCTGACGCTTAAACGGCTCCCACTCATGCTCGAAGATGTGTCCATCTTTGGTAATCCGCAGCCTGCCGCTGATGGCCAGCACACCGTTCTCCTTGGCGTCACCCGTCTTTGCTTTGATCGCTTCCAGCTTAGCCACATAGGGCGGTACCTTGTGTACGATGATTTCATGCACCCGTCCATTTTCATCGAGAGCCCAGACAGATTCCGGCTCCACCGTATACCGGATGAAATATTCCGGGGCCAATGCCTTCAGCTTTGGCAGGCCTTTCATAGGCGCAAAAGAAAAGGGCGTATCCGCCGATTTATCCGCATAGTATGCCCGGCCGTCGTCTGTCAAGGCGAAGAAGGTGTGGTTGTTTGCGTACAAAGCGGTGACGCGCGATGTCCATGCCGGGTCCGCCACGGCAAACTCCGCTTTTCCGGGGATGATCTTCGATACAACAGAATGTCCGGCCCTCTCCTCGTATTCGGGCTTGAATTCGACTGTCAGGAAGCGGTCGTCTTTGGTCTGAAGCAGCAAATGCTCTTCTCCGCCGACAACATTTTTGACCGGAGCGGGCAACGACAGCGTTTGGCATGCTGTGAACCGGTCGCTCCAGATGCGTACTTGCCCGTCTTTATCCAATGTCACGGGGAGTTTGTAGATACTCGCCAGCTTTTCAATATTCGCCGGACCCTGTACCTGGTAGGCGGATCGGTCGTCGGCAAGGCTCCAGATCGAACCGTCACGCAGGACAAAATAGGGCCTCTCCAACTGCGTCACTGCCTGCCGGATGTTCGCCAATTCACCGATTTCCGTCCAACGGTCGAAGATCACCGGGATTCTTCCCAGCTGTCCCGTCATGTTGCTCCCCCATGAATAGACGTGACCGTTATTGTCCAGGGCGAGTGCGTGATCCGTCCCCGCCTTTACGTCGGCGATGCCCGACAGACCGTCGATGGGCACCGGGGCTTCTACCATGTCGGGGCGGTTTTCTCCGAGCAAGCCGCTGATGTTTTCGCCCCATCCCCAGACGGAGCCATCGGCTTTCACGAAAAAGTACGTTCCGTTCCCCGCGACTGCCAACGCCTTTGCTCCATCCGCCTGCGGCATCCGCTGCAGCGCTTTTTCTTTGGGGGCAAAGACGTACACTTCCCCTTTGTCCGTTTGGATCAACGCATGACCGTCATAGCCGGTACTCACCCGAGCAACCCTGCCAGGCACTTCGACGGGTTGCGCGTTCTCATCCGCAAGCCCGCCTGATCGTCCGTTCAGGTACAGGAGCTTGCCGTTTTGCTCCAGGATAAACAGGGAAAAGAAGGACGCGTCTATTTCACGGATGTTCGCCAGCTCCGGCAAGCGGGCCAGCTTCTTCGTTTCTTGGTCCAGCCGCCAGACTGTTCCATCCCGCTTGAGCAGGTACAAGGCGCCGTGCATCTCCATCTCTCCTATGGAGAGGATGTCACGAAGGCCGTCCACCTGTTTGGGACTCTTTCCCTCAGCCAACTGCCACACATCCCCGTCAGTGGTCAGGGCGAAAGAGCCGGAGATTTGCCGGACGCGCTTTAAGCCTTCCAGACGCTTCGGAAAGGAGACGGCCTCTTCCGCGTATCCCCAAGACCAGACTGTCCCGTCTTTGGCGATGGCATAGGAGATTCCCGGCTTCCAGCCGTAACCGGCTTCGTCGAAAATTTTACCAGTCGAGATCGCTGCGATACCGTCTAGTTCCCGGTATGGTTTCAGGTTGCGCCAATTGGCCTGCGGTTTGCTGTCATGCTTGGAATTTCCCGGGTTCGCAGGCGTTGCCACGCTGGCGGGATTTGCCGATTTCCCGGAATGGACCGGATTCTCCGGCGAGCACGAAGACATCTGTACCTGAATATCCGCCTGCTTCCCCGGCGACTGCGCCAGAGGCTTATTTTCTGCAACGAGAGTCTCTGCCGCAGAGACCACCGGCCCCGCCGAACGATCATAACCGTACACGCCCCCGTAGAGTATCAGCGAACAGAGCATGACAGACAACCACTTCATCCTTCTCATTTTCACTACTCCCTCATCTGACTATTTGCTAGTTGTAAGACGTGATCACCCCCAAGTTCGTTTCAAATATTTTCCACTTAAAAAAAGACGGCCAAGGCATTGCTGTGCCTGCAGCCGTCTCTCTTATCGCCGCTATCTTTCGTCTAAATGTCAGCCGCTCCCCGGATACGGGAAACGTTTTTTCACAAACGCGTCTCCTGCTCGTACGCGTATCCAAACTGGTAAAGCTTTGCTTCCTGTCCGTGTTTGCCGATCAGCTGAAACCCGATGGGCAGGCCTTCCTTTGAAAATCCGCACGGCACAGACAAGCTCGGATTGCCTGTAAAGTTGGTCGGCGCAGTAAGCCGCAGCAATGCCGGCCGGACACCATCCGGGTGATCGCCGATCATCACTGTGCGCTGACCGATGTCTGTCGGCAGGATCGGCAGTGTCGGCGTCAGCAGGACGTCTACGTCCGCGAACACCCCGTTGTAGCCCGCCGTGAGCATCCCTCGCCGCTGCTGCACCTGCACGTACTGATAGCCGCGCACTTCCTTGCTGTCCAGCAGGCGCTCGCACACCTCCCGATCCAGATCGGATGCGTGATCCCGCAACGTTTTCTCGTGAACGGCCGAGGCTTCGGCCTGAACCGTAATGCGCTGTGCTTCGACAAGCTCGTCCATCATCGACAGCTCCACTTCCTGGACCTCTGCTCCGAGCGCCCGGTACACTCCGATGACCTGCTGGAGCGCCTGGACGATTTCCTCTTCCACATGCTGATAGTACCAATGGGGAATGCCGATTACCTTTCCCCGGATCGCCTCTCCAAGCAAACGGGCGTAGTCCTCCTCGGGCCGGGAGAGCGAATACGGGTCGTTGTGATCGCAGCCCGCCAAAAGGTTCAACAGGCAGGCGTTGTCTCTGACGCTTTGCGTCATCGGCCCTACGTGATCGAGCGTGTAGCCCAGATCGAATACGCCGTATTTGCTGATCAGGCCAAATGTCGGTTTCATCCCCACGATGCCGCACGCGGCGGCCGGAATCCGTACCGAGCCGCCCGTATCCGTTCCGAGTGCGGCATAAGCCAGATCGGCAGCCACAGCCGCCCCGGACCCTCCGCTGGACCCGCCGGTAATTTTCCCTGGATGGTAGGGATTGCGGGACGGGCCAAAATGCGATTTGTCGCCGGTCGGGCCGTAGGCAAATTCATGGGTGTTCGTCTTTCCGATCACGATGGCCCCCGCTTCCTTCCATTTTTTCACGACCGTTGCGTCCTGCTCCGGGACGTGGTGCTCGAACACTTTGGAGCCCATCGTCGTCCGCACGCCGCCGGTGAAGATCATGTCTTTGACAGCGACCGGAATCCCGTGCCACATGCCCCGCCACTCGCCACGCATGATATCGGCTTCGGCCTGAGCCGCTTCCTTCCGGGCTGTCTCGGCGCAGAGCGTGATATACGCGTTCAATTGATCGTTTTTCGATTCTATTGCCGACAGCGTTTGCTCGACCAGCTCGACTGGCGAAATCTTTCTCTCGCGAAAGGCTTCTGATAGTGCGAAAACATCCATGCCCAGTATCACTTCCTCAAAAGACTTGGTTTCCTTGCGAGTTTCGTTATGAATCCCGATGAAACCCGGAAGTATTTGCCGGGATCGCTTGGGATTTAGGGACGGTGAACCGGGGGTTCAAACATCTGTTCAGCTCTTTGGCATGGCTACGGGTGTCATCGAAGGCTTCGAAAAAATGATGCTGAGTACAACAAGTACGTTTTTGGTTTCGCAAACGTTTTGTATCTTTCGGGTGCAGCTTCGTCCAATCACACCCTTAAGAATACCAAACATTTTTTAATTTGTGATTCTATTTACTCGTTGTTTTCGATTCATTTCATATATGGTTGCTGGTTTCATGGACGAGAACTAAAAAACATCTTTTCAGTGATCTGCTCTCCTTGGCCCCACCACGACGTTTTTTGAAAAGGAGCGTTCTGCTGTAGCGTTTTGACTTTGGAAACGTCTTAGTAATAAAGGAAATTATTGGAGGGGTCCGCACATGAAAAAAGGGGTATTAACGATTGTTTTTTGCATGGCAACTTTACTTGCTGGGTGTACGCCAAATAGTCAAGAAGGTTCAACAAGTAGTCAAGGAATATCAACTAGTAATCAAGTGGAAGCGACCATTCCAGAGGGCTTCGAAAAGCTAACACTTACTGACGAACAAAAGGAAAAAATCCTTACAGATGCTAAGAAAAATGGTGTTGATCAAGTTTTTGTCCCCTTATATGTAAAAAAGGGATCGTCTCTTGTAGCAATAGAATCGGGAGTAGATGACACATTCGATGTAAACCATATTCAATCCCTATGGTTGAAATTTCAGGATGAAAAAGGAGATCATTTCATTGATATCACAGAATCGCCTGAATTAATACTCGCAGGTGGAGTTGTCATACAGGAGAAAGAAACGAAATTACAAAACGGCATACAGGCGAAATGGATTTCTTATTCAAATTCTAGAGATAACATAAAAGGTGCATCAGCTGGACTGTATTTTCAAATGGATAAGACCTTTATATTTATCAGTGGTGGAAGTAACGAAGGAATTTTCGATAAGTATTACGAAGAGATTGCCGCTTCCTTGCAACCTCTAAAAAATTGAATTTCTTGTCCAGTTTTCTCCTTTTATTTTTCCTAGATAGGTGAAAGCGACTAATGACCGGTCAAACGTCGTTTATCCTCTTGATAAAAGGAGAAAAGGCAAATGGGAAAAGGTATTCAAAAAGTGTTGGGACTTGTACGGAGCTTCCCGTAATTCTACCTCCCTTAATCGTCGCGTTTGGATTATACAATTTCCCCCCTAAGGATGTGGCGTTATGACGAAAGATGAATGTATCATGGTCTTGCAACGTATAGCATGGAACATAAATTACCGTGAAAGAAAACGCCAACGAAAGAAATCCCCAATTATTTACAAATTCCAGTGCCTATTTTAGATATTCAGATGAAATATGTAGTAACCTTTAAACAAGTGGGTATAGAACTTAACATGGGGGAAAGTGGGGTGCTAAAATGCAAAAAGAGAGGATTGGAGAAGTTGCGTCGGTATCTGACAACACATTCTTCCTAAAAACGGAACCAAGGCCGTGGCAATGATTTTACTTATAGTCCTGCGCCTGACAATTAAAGCTTGACCACCCTTTTGAAAAATGAACCCTAGTACATTCTCTCTCTATACCCCTATCGCCAAAAGCACTGCCGCCAGCGGAATCACCAGCTTGGAGATTAACTCAGCCTCCCGATGCCCTCTCTTTTGCTCTTCGCTTTCGATGACAGCAGCTCCTCCCTCTGTTCGCCTCCGCAGCTGCTTGTCGATGACGAGTTTCCTGCCAAACAGCAAGGCCATCACCGGGAGCCCCGCAAGCATGGCCGCAGAAAAAGCGGTTCCCGCGAAAAAGCGGATCGCCTCCAAAACAAAGACGATGCAGACACCGAGGAGAGCCAGTCGGTTGTAGCGATTCCAGTACGCGATTGAAAGCTTTTCCAGCATGATTTTTCCCTCCTCCGTGCTGTTTTTCATCCCCCCGGCAAAAAACGGGCGGACGCATGCCGCAAGCACAATGCCGCCCCCCGCGACCAATGCCAGCCCGATCCTCTCCAATGATACGATAGCGACGTCGATGATCATTTCGCTTCTACCTCTTTCTCGTGGTTTGTCCCATCGTCACGCACTGCTGTGCGAATTGATTCCCGTTCGTTCAGTGTTTTTGCTGCCACTCTCTAGTCTTTCTTTCGCCATGCGCGAAGCAAGTCGGCAACCACCGCATGCACGAGCCCGGCGGCACGTTCTTTTCCTTCCGCGATTCTTCCGCTTTGGGACAAGACAATAAACCCGTGGACGGTCGCCCAGACCATATCCGCCCGGTCCCTCAGCTCGGGGTTATTCCCGGCCGAGTCGCCAAGCGCCTCCCCTACCGCTGCGCGAATCGCCTGAAACACTTCCTTTGCTTCGGCAGGAGTCTCGGACGTCCCAAAGGGTACCCCGCCCAACGCGGCTTTACATAGGCTATTTCGGTATGTTATCCTAAGACAGAGATTCAGAAATGTATCATCCATCAAATCCGAAACTCCATTAAGTATGTTTCCTATAAGGATCTAAGAAAGATTACGTCCGAACTTAAACCCATCTATAAGGCTCCAACGGAGCAAGCTGCATTGGAAGAACTTGAGCAGTTTGAACAAACCTGGGGCAGTAAATAACGCTTGATGGTTCGTCCTGACGGAATAACTGGGACGAGATTGCCACTTTCTTTAAATACCGGCCAGAGTCGAAAGCTGATCTATACAACCAACGTTATCGAGAGTTATCATCGACAGCTTCGAAAAGTTACAAAGGGAAAATCCATGTTTCCCATAAACGATGCTCTTCTAAAGATGTTATATCAACCATGGATGTTCTACCAAAGTGGACGGGGTGAGTCCGCAACTGGGGCCAGATCCTCTTGCAGCTATCTGTTTTCTTTGAGGATCGAGTAAAGTCGTACATCCGTTAACAAATGAAAGGCTTCATCCCCGAGGGATTATCTTTTTCTCTGCCAACATGTCAAGGGTTCGCTTCGCCTTACGCTCTCGACTCTGTTGGCTCCGAAAAAGAAGTCCTAATTAGGGGGATGAAACCTTTTCATAATACGGGGTGATTAAGTTTACACAAAAATCCTGCAAGACACCTGAATTACCAAAATTATTTTAAAAATATATTTAATCGTTATTTTTCGCCCTATACTCCTCAACAAATTCATTTAACTTCTTCAACTTTAGTTTTTCTACTTTTTTCCCCTTTTTTTCTGCACTATTTACTAATTTCCATTTTCCATTTGCATCAGGCTTAAACCAGTAAATATGATTTTCACCTGAGTCTCCAGATTTGAAAGTGAATAAGGCTTCTGATCCATCATTTTTGATGAAAATACCTGGTTGAAAATCTCCTGTTTTGACATCTTTCATTGCTGTTTCAAATATAACCTTTTTTAGGGAACGAACCGTTTTCTGATCAATTCCCTCCTGTTCACTCGGAATAGCATGCATACTATGGTACGTATAGTCATCTTGATTAATATCAAAGCTTTCTAAAGAATCCTTGTATGTCTCAAATATTTTGTCATCAATTGATTTTCTCACATAATTTTGCCACTCTTTTTCTTCTTTTGTTTCTGCAACAAATTTATTACTGCTAGCATCTGTATAAGCTTGACCGTTAATGGCTACTAGCAATGCCAGTACACCAGTTGCCAAAATTCCTTTGCCCTTCATTATTGATCCCCTCCCTAAACATAGCATTAAATACCAGGATGCTCGACTGAATCATGGTCCTGTGCAGAATCGATCTCTACACCTTCGTCATAAAGGTAACCATAGGTAGATAGCCCCCATTGAATCTTATCCCCTTCTTTATCACTTTGAAAGTTAATAATTACTGGACTTTTGCCTTCACGAAGTGTGTCATCATCAATTACCTCTCCCTCTCTGGTAAAAAAAGAGAAATTTTCAAGGGCTTGGTATCCAGAATTTGAGCCCGATGCATATACCTTTCCTGTACCTTTTGCATAATAGTATGAAATTTTATTCGAAAATGTAATTGATGCATAAGCACTAACACTTGACCAAGCATATGCAGGAGTAGCATAAACTATTAATGAGGATACTACCAGAACAGGTAAACCAAATTTTTTTATCAACCTTTCCTTCACAAGACTTACCTCCCATATTTTACATTTTATTACCTCTCTTTTACAATATTACACATTTTTTTACACGTCAACCAATTCTACTCATTTCGTCTTTTTTTCATTTTTATCAATACTATAAAGCATAATTCAATGGATGAACATGGAAGGAGGGTTATACCAGCGTCTGGACAAAGACAAGGGACTTTGACGAAGCGTGGATTTCGCATTATTACTTCGAAGTAATTGATTATAGGGTAACGGTAAAAGTGGTTTAAAAGAAGTACAGGTGGACTCAGTGTAATCGAAGAAGTCTAGAAAGTATTAAGGGTTAACACACAGAAGATTTAATGATTGGGTTACTACAACATTATGAGTATTACAAAATAATTACCATTTTAACTGTGGTCAGTTTATTGACTATTGAATAGATTGATATAGCCTTTTTCAGGCAATCATATTGCAGGCTATCGGAAAGGTGATGGGTAGCTCGCACAGGTGAACATATCATTAATATAAAATTCTTGTCCAGTTTTGTCCTTGGAACTCTCTCTATACCCCTATCGCCAAAAGCACTGCCGCCAGCGGAATCACCAGCTTGGAAATAACCTCCGCCTCCCGATGCCCTCTCCTTTGCTCCTCGCTTTCGATGACAGCAGCTCCTCCCTCTGTTCGCCTCCGCAGCTGCTTGTCGATGACGAGTTTCCTGCCAAACAGCAAGGCCATCACCGGGAGCCCCGCAAGCATGGCCGCAGAAAAAGCGGTTCCCGCGAAAAAGCGGATCGCCTCCAAAACAAAGACGATGCAGACACCGAGGAGAGCCAGTCGGTTGTAGCGATTCCAGTACGCGATTGAAAGCTTTTCCAGCATGATTTTTCCCTCCTCCGTGCTGTTTTTCATCCCCCCGGCAAAAAACGGGCGGACGCATGCCGCAAGCACAATGCCGCCCCCCGCGACCAATGCCAGCCCGATCCTCTCCAATGATACGATAGCGACGTCGATGATCATTTCGCTTCTACCTCTTTCTCGCGATTTATTCCTTTTTCATGCGCTGCTGTGCGAATGGATTCCCGTTCGTCCAGTGTTTTTGCTTCCTTCCCTAGTCTTGTCTTCGCCATGCCCGAAGCAAGTCGGCAACAGCCGCATGCACGAGCCCGGCGGCACGTTCTTTTCCTTCCGCGATTCTTCCGCTTTGGGACAAGACGATAAACCCGTGAACAGTCGCCCAAACCATATCCGTCCGGTCCCTCAGCGCAGGGCTTTTCCCAGCCGAATCGCCAAGCGCCTCCCCTACCGCTGCGCGAATCGCCTGAAACACTTCCTTTGCTTCGGCAGGAGTCTCGGACGTCCCAAAGGGTACCCCGCCCAAGCCATGCATCACCTGATACAGGTCGGAATGATCCCAGGCAAACTCCCAATAGCGGTCCAGAATGGCAAATAGCCGCTGTTCCGGCTGCCCCTTCCCGGTAGAGGCTCCTTCCAACTGCTCCAGCAAATGCCTGTAGCCTTCCAGCATCAGCTCCAGCAGTATCGCGTCCTTGCTCTCGAAATGTTCATAGACAGTCGGGGGACTGTACTCGATGGAGCTCGCGATCTTTCGGATGGTGACTGCTTGCCACCCTTCTTCTTTGGCGATCGCGCGGGCCGCCTGCAAAATGTCCTGCTTTCGCTTCGCTTTGTCCCGTTCTTTTCGTTCCTTGCTGCCCACAGCTCACTTCGCTCCCTTTTTGTTGTTCTTAGCGATAATTCTAACTTAGTTAGATTTTTTGTCAATAGTTAAGAATCAGGATTCACTTATGACTTGCTTTCACTGAGTAACAGGACTCTCTGTGTAATGAACCAATCTTGTTCGCTCTCCATGAAAAAACAGCCCCTGCAATACAGAGACTGTTCCTGTGGCTTTGCTTGATGTTCTATTGTTTGTTCGGTTCTACTGATTCTTCCGTTCTACTGATTCTTCGTTATACTGATTCTTCCGTGCTATTGAATCGTTCCAACAACTGGGTTGCGAATAATTCTCTCCAGAATATCGATTCGCATCTTCCTCAATCCGGCCGTCCTTTCATTGGTTCCTCTCCTGATTTGTTTCTCCGCTCTTCGCTCTTTTTCTCTTTTGCTTTCTCTATCTCTCCGTGTCTTTCCATCTACCCTTGATTCCCGGCCTGTTCCCTCGCCAACTCCTCCAGCTCTCCCGCATGCAAGGCGCACAGGGCATACGTCTGAATCGCGATCGCCATCACGCGCTCGTCGATGTCGAATTTCTCGTTGTGATGCCCCGCCGCCAGCGTCGTCCCGATCACCAGATAGGAAGCGAGGCCGCCGTTGTCCTGCACTCGCTGGAGCATGTAAGTGGCGTCCTCGGAGCCGCCCGCTACGACAAAATCGTGTACGGTGTGCACCTCCGCCAGCTTTTCCGCCTGCGCTCGGATAAACGGGATCAGCTCGCTGCTGGAGTCGCAGCTGTTGGCCATCCCGACGACCTCGATGCTTTCCTGGACGTCGTGCATCGCAGCGGCTCCTTTGATAATTTGTACAGCTCTTTCCAGCATGTATTCATTGATCTCCGAGGTGGCCCCGCGCGTCTCTACCTTGAGGAAAGCCGAGCCAGGCACGACGTTTCTCCCGCTTCCCGCCTGCAGGACTCCGACATTGATCCGGGACGAGCCCTGCGAATGCCTGGAAATGCTGTGTAAATTAAGGGCTGCTGAAGCTGCGGCCAGCAGCGCGTTTTTTCCGTCCTCGGGATGGCCGCCGGCATGGGAGGAGTACCCTTTGTAGGTGACATCCAGCTTGGTCGTCGCCAAATACCCCCGCGCACCGCAAACGATCTCGCCCAGCGGCACGCCGCTGCCGATATGGCCGGAAAAGAAAAAGTCGACATCGTCCAGCACACCCGCCTCGACCATCGCCTTGGCTCCGCGCACCCCTTCCTCGGCTGGCTGGAAGACGATTTTGATCCGGCCGTTCAGCTCGTCCTTCATCGCCATCAGTACTTGAGCGAGGCCAAGACCGATAGTGGTATGGGCATCGTGGCCGCAGGCGTGCATCATGCCGGGATTGACCGAGACGTAGCCATTTGCCGTCGGGAGATGATCCGGCTCCTCCGACTCCTGGATGTCGAGCGCGTCCATGTCAACGCGAAAGCCGACCGTCGGACCGGGCCGTCCTGTGTCGAGTATGCCGACGACACCTGTAAAGCCGCCGGAAAAATAGGGGAGCCACTCTTTGACCGCTCCTTGCTCCAGCGCGCGCTTTTCCTGCTGTGCCAAAAACGCCGGTGACGGGACGCCCATCCGCGATTCGTCCCGGACGACTTCCTTTCCCGCCCGGACCTCATAGCCCCATTCCTTCAGCTTGGCGGCCACCCTGGAGGCTGTACGGAATTCCACCCAGCCGGATTCGGCGTACTTGTGAAAATCCCGCCGCCACGCCGTCCACTCCGGGCTCAGGCTCTCCACCAACTGTTTTAGCTGCTGATTCATGTGCGTCTCCTCTTTTCTGATTTGATGCTTGCCTGCGAAAAAGGCAGCGGCCTCTCCAGCGAGATGACGGCTGCCTTTTGAGATGAAAATGTTCTTACTGCTCGAACAGATGGCAGGCGACATGACGGCCAGGCGAAACCTCGCGCCATTCCGGCACAATCTGGCGGCAGCTGTCCATGACGTACGGACAGCGCGTATGGAAGGTGCAGCCGCTCGGCGGCGATTGCGGATTGGGCACGTCGCCTGTCAGCACGATTCGCTCCCGTGCCGCCTCTGGATCCGGGACCGGAACAGCTGACATCAGCGCTTTCGTATAAGGGTGCAGCGGCTCGGCGAACATCTCGGCCGTAGGAGCCATTTCCACCATTCTGCCCAGGTACATGACGCCTACCCGGTCGCAGATGAACTTGACTACGGACAGGTCATGCGAAATAAACATGTACGTCAGCGAGAACTGGCTTTGCAAGTCCTGCATCAGGTTAAGCACCTGCGCCTGGATGGAGACATCGAGCGCCGAGACCGGCTCGTCGCAGACGACGAATTTGGGCCGGAGCGCGAGTGCCCGGGCGATCCCGATCCGCTGCCGCTGTCCACCCGAGAACTCATGCGGAAACCGGCTCGCGTGGTACGGGGCCAGGCCCACGACGCTCATCAGCTCGGCGATCCGGTCCTTGATCTCCGCCTCGGACAGCTGCAGGTGGGTGCGGAGCGGCTCTTCCAGCGTCCGCTGAACCGTCCAGCGAGGGTCCAGCGAGGCGTACGGGTCTTGAAACACGATCTGCATGTTGGTCCGGAATTTCCGCATCTCGTCCGGCGGCAGCTTGCGGATGTCCTGGCCGTCAAACAGCACTTCGCCCGCAGTCGGCTCGATCAGGCGCAAAATCGCCCGCCCTGTCGTCGATTTTCCGCAGCCCGATTCGCCCACGATCCCCAGCGTCTCTCCCGGCTGGATGGAGAAGGAAACGCCGTCCACCGCCTTGACTGCGCCTACCTGTTTGCCAAACAGACCTTTTTTGATCGGATAGTGCTTTTTTAAATCCTTTACTTCCAATAGCGGGTTCACGCTTCCACCTCCTGATACAAGAGACAACGGCATTTGTGCCCGGCCTCTACTTCCAGCAGCTCCGGTTTGATGCGGTCGCAAGCGTCGGTCCGGAACGCACAACGCGGGGCAAAGCGGCAGCCCGGAGGCATCTCCAGCGGATTAGGGACGTTCCCCGGGATTGACTGCAGGCGCGTCTGATCGCCCGCAAGCTGCGGCAAGGACGCCATCAGCCCTTTGGTGTACGGATGCTTGGGATCGCGGAACAGCGTCTTCACATCCGTCTCCTCGACCACCTGTCCGGCGTACATGACGACGACCCGGTCGCACATTTCGGCCACGACGCCCAGGTCATGCGTGATCATCAGGATCGCTGTTCCTTCCGTCTTTTGCAAATCCCGCATCAGGTCGAGAATTTGCGCCTGGATCGTCACGTCGAGAGCCGTCGTCGGTTCGTCGGCGATCAGCAGCTGCGGATTGCAGGCCATCGCCATCGCGATCATGACGCGCTGCCGCATCCCGCCGGAAAGCTGGTGCGGGTATTCGTCCGCGATCTGCTCCGGACGGGGAATCCCCACTTTTCTCAGCATCTCGATCGAATGCGCCCATGCCGCCTTTTTTCCCAGCTTCAGGTGGAAGCGGACCGCCTCCGAGATTTGGTGCCCGATCTTGAACACGGGATTGAGCGAAGTCATCGGCTCCTGAAAAATCATCGCCAGCCGGTTGCCCCGAATCTTTCGCATTTCCGCGTCCGACAGGGACGGCAGACTCTTCCCCTCAAACCGGATGTCCCCCGAGGCGATGCGGCTTTGTCCCTTGGGCAGAAGCCCGATGATCGACAGCGACGTCACGCTTTTTCCGCAGCCGGATTCGCCCACGACGCCCAGCGTTTCGCCCTTGTGCAAAACCAGATCGACCCCGTCCACCGCCCGAACCACGCCCGCATGGGTCACAAATTCCGTTTGTAAGCCGGTGATCGAAAGCAGTGGTTGCATAACGAGTCGCCTCTCTTTCCTATTTCTGTGAAACGCCGCCCAGTGTTTGCAGGTGTTTCATCGAGCCGTACAATTCCTGGATGCGGGCAAACTCTTCCTCGGAGTGGAACGAGCATTTGCCTCTGCCGTACTGCTTGGCTGTCTCGACGGCAAAGCGGGCCGCGAGCGAGATGTCTACCTCATGCGAAGCCCCTGTCGCGCAGCCGGGAACCGTCGAAGCTGCCGTAACGGCTACGCCGACCACGGGAGCCGAGGTGGCGACGGCTGGCTGCAAAATGCTGTTAATGTGATACAGGCCGTTGCCGTACGGCGTAATATCCTGCGTCGTGACGGCAAAGGTGACGGCTGGCTGGCCGGTTACGGTCTGAAGAATTTCCACCAGATCTTCGCTGATCCGCAGCACGTACCCCTCCCGCACGGTCGGGGAAATGGCGATGCCTTTGTGATTGATGACGCGGTTTCCTTTCGTCGTATCAATGGAGAGAATCGCCTCCATCTCCGGCGATACCTCGTACTTGTTCATCGTCAAAATGTCTGTCGGCGAATCCATAAACGGAACGGGATCATGCGGTCTTGTCGGCGCATCGGGGCAAATGTGCGTGGCGATGATGACATCCCCGTCCAAGGTGTCGCCCTTTGCCTGCATTTCGATCAGTTTGGCGGCAGCCGCGATGGCGGCAGCCGCACCGTCGCCATCGGATACAAAACCGATTTGTTCGGGACGGGCACCGATGCCGCCGAGACGGCCGATGATTCCTAGCGTAGGGCTTTGTCCGCCATTGGTCCGGCCGGTCTTCCCCGGGATTTTGATCTGAATAAAGTCGGTGGAACCTTTCGGGGAAGAAACCGTTTCGACGTGAATCGCCGCAGCTCCCTTGCCTTGCAAGTACGCTTCCACCTTTTTTCCGTTCACTGTCGCGTCATCGAGCAAATCCAGCACTTCCAATACTTGTTT
This sequence comes from Brevibacillus borstelensis, assembly GCF_037834415.1. Lineage (GTDB taxonomy): Bacteria > Bacillota > Bacilli > Brevibacillales > Brevibacillaceae > Brevibacillus > Brevibacillus borstelensis_A. The sequence continues at coordinate 58,893 of NZ_JAUMSJ010000026.1, forward strand.
TAACAAGGCAGTACCCTCCTTTTACTTGTTTGCATCCGTAGTGCCGAGATATTTCAAGGCGGTCAGCGCGTATACCTTTGCCGCCTGGATCACTTGATCGACCGGCACGCGTTCGTTGAACGAGTGGATGCCAGCCAGCTCGGAAGGACCGTATTGCAGCACCGGAATTCCGTGCTTTCTGAAGTGGCGCGCGTCGCTCGACGCCCATTGCAGCACGCCGTACGCTTCCTTTTGGCTCACGTCGGTAATGCTTTCCACCAGCAGGCGAACGATGTCTTCAGAATCCGATGTCCAGTTGGCGTTGCCCTGGAACCCGAACGGCTTCAGCTCCACATCGATGCCCTCTTCCAGCAGCAGCCGCTTTGCTTCGGCGAGCACGTCCCGATAGTCGAGGCCGAAAGGCACCCGCGTATCCACCTGAACGGTGCAGCGGTCGGCCACTACATTTACCTTGGTCCCGCCGCTGATCGTGCCGATGTTGATCGTTACGTGGTCGTGCACGGCGCTGACGTCCTTGCCGGGATTGCGAACGAGCGCAAACTCTTTGGAAATGTTGATGATGTCCTGCACCTCGGCCGGAATGTCCGGCTTCAGCTCCCACAGCTTCTGCAGGGCCTGAATCGCCCGTGCCGCCTTCAGGATGGCGCTCTCGCCGTTGAGCGGGGCCAGACTGCCGTGACCAGGGATGCCTTCGATCGTAAATTCAAACCAGCAGCTTCCCTTTTGCCCGATGGTCGGGTTTTGCGGATGGGAAGGCTCCGCGATCACCGCTGCCGTCCCCGTGATCAGGCCGCGTTCCAGCACCCAGGGAACTCCGAGGTCGCCGCCTGTCTCCTCGTCGGGGACGATGAAAAGAGACAGATTCCCTGCCAGCGGAACGCCCAGCCGGGCAAACAGTCCCGTGACGAAGATCAATCCGGCAAGACCGCCCTTCATGTCAGTCGCGCCGCGTCCGTGAATGAAGCCGTCCTTCACCTCGCCGCTGTACGGCGGCACGTCCCAGCGAGAGAGATCGCCGGCAGGCACTACATCCGTGTGGCCGCAATACAAAAGATGGCGGTCGGTCGACGGGCTGCCGATGGTGGAGATCAGGTTCCACATCGTTTCCCCGGACTCGTGAATCGCTGTGTCGATCCCTTCCTGCTTCAGATAGTCGATGATGAACTTGCTGATCGGCCTGGAATCTCCCGGCGGGTTTTCGCTCGGAAACTGGATCAGTCTGGAGCAAAGCTCAATCAATTCGTCTTGTCGCTTATCAATTTCTTCGATAACCAATCGATTCCAATCAGTCATTGGTGCACCCCTTTTCACGGCAATAAGTAGATGTGATGGCTCATCGGCGACAGGAAACTGCCAAGTTCGGAAAGTGAGCGCCCCCGTTGTGCGAACCGGGGGCTGTTGTCTCTATTCTTTGGAGAGCGGGTAGAAGCGGATGATTTCATCCGGGAAGAACGCGTACCCTTTCAGGTTTTTGTTCACGCCTACCACACGGTTGTATTCATACATGTACGCCCAAGGTGCATCGGCCGTAATGAGCTGCTGCGCCTCTTTGTACATCTCGTAACGCTTGACCGGATCGGCCTCGACATCCGCTTTCTCCCACAGCTCGTCAACCTTCGGATTTTGATAGTTGATGTAGTTGGAGGAACCCTTGCCGTACAACAGGAAGCCCAGATGGTAGCCAGGGTCGTTTACAAACGAAGTCCATTTGGACAAGAACGCCGTCAGATTCTTTTCTTTTTGCATTTGCAGGAACTGCGCGCGAGCCACTTTCTTGATGTTCATTTTCACGCCGATTTTTTCCAGCTCGGCCTGGATCAGCACGGCGTCATCTTCCCAATCCTGGAACCCGGAGCCGAGCGTGAAGTCAAACGAGAATCCGTTCTCAAGCCCGGCTTCCTTCAGCAGCTGCTTTGCTTTTTCCAGATCGTGCGTGTAGACAAAACCGGCGTCGGTAGAGCCAGGCGTGTTGCTCGGAACGGCGCTTTTCAGCTGTTTGGCCTGGCCGTACATGACGTCGTTGATCAGCTTGTCGTACGGAATGGCGTAGGAGATAGCCTGACGAACCTTGACGTCGTCAAACGGCTTTACTTTGTTGTTCATGGCAAAATACAGAATCCGGTTGCTCGGGTTGGAGTGGATCGTGACGTTTTCATTTTGCTTCAAGCTTTCCACGTCTTTGACGGGAATTTCGATAGCGAGATCGACGTCGCCTTTGCCCAGTAGCAGTACGCGGCTGGACGCTTCCTTGGTGAATTTCATCGTGACCTTCTCTACTTTCGGTGCGCCTTGCCAGTAGTCGGGGTTGGCGACCAGAACCGCTTCGGAAGCAGGGTCCCACTTCTCCAGCTTGAACGGACCGGAGCCCGCAGCATTAGTCTTCAGGTAGTCGGCACCCTTCTCTTTCACCACCGACGGGTCGATAATCGAGAAGTTGTACTGTGCCAGGTATTGGAGAATCAATGGATTTTGCTTGCTCAGCTTCAGCTCGACAGTCTTGTCGTCCTTGGCCGTGAAGCTTTCGATGCTGGCCATTTTAAAGATGCTGGACTCCCCGTTTTTCAGGTGGTCCATCGAGAAGACGACAGCTTCCGCGTTGACCGGATTGCCGCTGTGGAACTTCGCGTCATCGCGGAGCGTAAAGGTGTAGGTCAGCCTGTCATCGGACACCTTCCATTCTTTCGCCAGCATGGGCTTGACCACCTCGGTATCGGCGATGACCGAGCCGTCTACCTCTTTGGTTCCGAATTGCACCAGCTGGTCGTAGGTCGCCACGATCAGCGTGTCGGAGGTCAGATCGCTGGCCTGCGCCGGGTCCATCGTCGTGCCGCCTTCGGAGTACGCGATGGTGAGGCCTTGTCCCGCCTGAGGCTTGGCCTGTTGCTGTTCCGGCTGTTTTTGCCCCTCCGCCGGCTTCTGGTTGGCATTGGGACTGCAGCCCGCAGCCACAAGCATGGCGGACAGAGTTAGTAAAGCTAGCCACTTGCGTTTCTTCACATGAATCTCCCCCTACTGATGTTTATATGTGTTACCTGCTGGAGCGAAGGCGCGGATCAAGGACGTCTCGCAAGCCGTCGCCCAGCAGATTGAAACCGAGAATCGATGTGGCGATCGCCAGTCCCGGGAAGGTGACCAGCCACCATTCGCCGGAGATGATGTACTCTCGTCCCTCTGAAATCATCGCGCCCCATTCGGAAATCGGCGGCTTTACCCCGAGCCCGAGGAAGCTCAGGCTGGCTGCGGTCAGGATCGCAAAGCCCATCCCGAGCGTCGCACGGACCAGCAAGGGCGCCAGCGCGTTGGGGAAAATGTGGCGGAATAGAATGATCGAATCCTTTACACCGGTAGCCCGGCACGCTTCGACGAATTCTTTTTCGCGAAGGGAGACGGTCTGTCCGAACATCAGCCGGGCAAACTCGGGAATCCCGACGATCCCGACCGCGATCATTGCGCTGATCAGTCCAGGACCGATGGAAGCGGCAATCGCCATCGCGAGCACGAGCGACGGAAAAGCGAGCAGGGTGTCCATCACCCTCATAATCACGTTTCCGGTCACCCCGCCGTAATAGGCGGCGATCCCGCCCAACGGAACCCCGATGCAAAAGGAGATTCCCACGGCAATAAGGCCTGTCCAGATCGAGATTTGCGCGCCGTAGAGAACGCGGCTGAAAATATCCCTGCCAAAGTTGTCCGTACCGAACCAATGCTCTGCGCTCGGCGCCTGCAGTTTCACGGAGGTATCCGGCGCATTCGGTGCGTACGGTGCGACCAGCGGCGCGACGAGTGCCGCCACTGTCCACATCACGATAAAAAATAGTCCAAGCGCTGCCAGCCTGTTTTGCAGCAGCAGCCGAAATGTCGACCTCGGTTTGTTTGTCGTTGCACTCCCAACGGTTGTGGGCGCGCTCTGTGTTGCGCTGTTCATGAAATCCCCCCTTTGCTCTGCTGCTTAGTCATAGCGGATGCGCGGATCGATAAATCCGTAAATCAAATCGACCGACAGATTGATCAAGCTGTACAGGATTGCGCTGACCAGGGTAAACGCCTGGATGGGAGCGTAATCCGTCGCCAGAATGGACTCGGTCACATAGCTCCCGAGGCCGGGCCAGGAAAAGATCGTCTCGGTGATGACCGCCCCGCCCAGCAGCTGGCCAAACTGGAGCCCCAATATCGTCAAGGTCGGGATCAAGGCGTTGACCAGACCGTGCTTGAAAATGACGATTCGCTCCATCAGACCCTTTGCTCTCGCCGTGCGGATGTAGTCCTGCCCGATCACTTCCAGCATGCTGGAACGGACCATCCGCGCAACGATTGCCATCGTCCCGGTACTCAGACAGATCGCCGGGAGCAAAATATGCGACAGCGCCTGTTTGAAGGCGACCATGTCGCCGGACAGCAAGCTGTCCACGAGGAACAGTCCCGTTACCTGGGTAGGCGGATTGATATCGCCGCCGATCCGCCCCATCGGCGCGGGGGACCAGCCTAGCTTGGAGTAAAAGAAGTAGATCAGAATCAGTCCGAGCCAGAAAATCGGAACACAGGCGCCAATCAATGAAAACACCCGCGATATATGGTCGGTGATCGACTCTTTTTTCGTCGCCGCGATGACCCCGACAGGAATGGCGACCAGGATCGCGATCAGAATGCTGAAGAGCGTCAGCTCTACCGTTGCCGGAAAGCGTGTGGCGAAATCTTCAAGCACGCTGTGTCCGGTATGCCAGGCAAAGCCAAGGTCGCCGTGAGCGAGAGCGCCCAGATAGTCGAAAAACTGTACGTAGAGCGGATCGTTTAGCCCCAAATCCTCTCTGATCTTGGCCAGCTGCGCCTCGTCCGCTTGCTCTCCCGCTATCATCAGGGCGGGATCGCCCGGCAGCACCCTCGACAAGAGGAATGTGATCAGGATGATTCCGATGAGTCCCGGAATCATTAGTAGCAATCTTCGGAAAATGTATACGAGCAATCTCCCAACCCCCTCATACTTCTGATCTAGGTCTGAAATATGAAAATTTTCATATATTTGTGGTTATTGTACCTGTATCGACTTCTAGTCCACTACGTCCGCATACAATAAAAAAGGAGCAAAGATTTGTCCCCGGCGAACAAAGAGCCGTGATTTCAACCGCCGCAAGCCCCTGCAAAAAAATACCGAACAAATTCGAAGTTTGTACGGAAAATCGTTTGTAAAAAACAGGAATCCCCAAAGAAACGGAGCATATTCCCATATATTCATGGAAGAAAAGGGGGACAATTGGTCGTCTTGGAAGATTGGAGAAACAGTGAAAAAAGCGGCTTGCCCGTGTGCTTGCGTGGTCAAAGAGGGCAACAGTCCGCTTTGCGTCTGGTTTCGCAACAAAAACAAACAGCCGTCCGCAAGACGGCTGCATCCGTTATTCATTTGCTTTCAGGTAATGGTACGTTAGGCATAAATGGTAAACAAAGCGCTGCCGGGGACAGCCGAGGTCGATGGGAATAATCTCGCGAATCCGCTGCAATCTGTACTTCACCGAATTCCGATGTATATACAGCCGATTGGAGGTCTCGATCAAATTTCCCGACGATTCCAGAAAGTAGTAAAGCGTCCGCAAAAAGTCGCTGCCGTGCTCTTTGTCATGAGCATGCAGCTTCCCCAGCTTTCTCTCGAACAGCTCAGAGAAATGGGCGTGATCCGCATACTCCGCCAGCAGTTGAAAAGCCTCGACGTCCTCAAAGGCCGTTACTTCCATTGGCCGAGACAGCTTCATTCCGATCGCCAGCGCTTTTCTCGCTTCCGCATAGCTTTGGTGCACATGCCACAGAGGATAGGGCCTGCCGCTTCCGATATGGATATCATGCCGCTTTCCTCCCTGCTCGCGGAGAGACCGCTCAATGGCCTGCCGCCACGCAAAGTCAGGAGCGGCTGCGGCCTCTGCCCCTTTCTTGGCCTTGCCCGGCTGCTCCTGCCCGGCCGGTTTGCTTGACAGCAAGAGCAGCACGGAATTATATCTTACCTCCACATGAGCCTGGAACCCCCTCTGTTGAGCCTCCTGGTCCATCGCTTGACGAAAACGCGATGAGGGAGCCGCGATCTGGCGAATCATCATCTCATTGCCCTCAATGATGGCTACCTCCCACTCCTGGCTCGGGTTCAGGCCCAGCTGCCTTCCCCTGCGCTCTACTTCATGCCTCGCCGGAGGAACGGCGGAGAGCAGCTCGTCAATCAAATTTCCCCGCAGGCGATTTTCTGTATCGACCGCCGTTTTTGTCCGCATCAGCTCCAAAGCGACCACGACTCGGGCCTGTTCTACGCATACCTGCTGGATGTCGTCCAGGCTTTCCTTGTCAATCTGGAGCTTGCCTACTACCTGCTTGTCTACCACGATATCCCATTCCAGCTGCCTGGACTGCTGCTTCCAGTCCTGCGGTACGGACACGAGGACATTTCCGTGGTTGTCCAGCACCCTGACCGCTCCCTTGACCAGCTCCGAAACATTGTCTGCCACCGCTTGTAGTCCGCTGTTCTCCAAAACCATCGTGGTCAGCGTCCGGTATACCTCCTCGGAGCGGCGAAGCAGAGCCGCCTGGCGATCCAGCACCTGCTCCATGACGGCGTGCGTGATGTCCATGTACGGGATCATCGCCGGAAGTTCGATGATCGGCAGCTGATAGCGATTGCTGACCGAAATCATTTCTTCCGGAAGGTCGTGGAGAAAACGCTCCGGCTTGATCGCCAATGCCGCCGCACCGGCCTGAGCCATATGCTCGACGATTTCGGGCAAAAGCGAAGGATCGTGACGGATGGAGTACGCTGTGGTCAGCAGCAGCTCGCCTTCCCGCAACCACCCTCTCAAATCCGGCACCTCCATGATATCAATAAAGCGCACAACACGATCCAAGCCTTCAAATCCACTGATAACACGAGCGTCTTTCAAAAGGGGTAGCTCCATTAATTCCCGTATGGTAACTCCGTTCACAAGCTTCCCTCCTTCGCCACACTGTATGAAAAATAGTGTAACAAAAATATAGTCAAAATAGACAAAAAATTTAGTATTAACGATAAAATTTTATTGCTGGTGGAATTGGCCAAGTAAAAGTGCGGCTCCATTCCAGTGATATCCATGCAAGCTGAACGATTCGCTGCTGTCGCTTTAAAAACAGAGGGCTGACCAAGAGCAGATTTTCCGCTTGTGGACAGCCTCTCTTTCACTCATTTCTTTCCGATACCCGGCTCTTTCTTCCCGTTATTTTACTTTCAGCTGTTGATCCTCAATCACATACACGCGATCGGCCACCCGCTCGATAAACATCCGGTCATGGACACCAGAAGCACGGTGCCTTTATACGCTTGCAGGAATTTTTCCAATGCTTCCACGCAATCAACATCCAAAAAGTTCGTCGGTTCATCCAACACAAGCACATTGTACCTGCCCAGAAAAAGCTGGCACAGGCTGAGCCGAATAGCTTCACCTCCGCTTAACGCTCGTACGTCTTTTTTGAGATCATTTCCTCTGAAGTTCATGGCGTGAAGGGCGGCACGAAGCTTGCTTTCTTCATAATCGCTCCGATTTTTCACATACGAAAGGACCGTCTCCGCTTTCTCGAAATGATAATCCATTTGTCCATACGCTCCGAAAACAACTTTCGGCGAAAGAACAATGCCTTCCCCCTGCTTTACAATGTGCGAAAGCAGTGTTGTCTTGCCAGATCCGTTGCTTCCTGTGATTGCAATCGTCTCGCCTAAGGGAAATTGAAAACTGACTCCTTGAAGAATGATTTTCTCACCCGCTTTTAGCGTCAAGCGATCGGCCATGATCGGAAACTTGTTATGCAATTGCAAAGCGTTTGGCTGATGGAAATGAAGAGCGATTTCCTCTTCGGGTGCTTCTACAACTTGAAGCTGTTCGACGCGCTGTTCAATGGCTTTCGCCGCCCTCTGCATCGATTTTTGGCTGGTATCCTTGGATTTGGTCATGAACATTTTATTTGCCTTTGCTTTTGCGTCTTTCTTGGACATTTGGCTATTTGCCTGCGTAACCTTCTCAGCCTTTCGCCTTTTCTCCTCCGCTGCTTGCAACAGCCGGTTTTTTTCTTTTACATACTTCTCATGCTGTTCCAGCTGCTGCTGTCTCTGCAATTGTTTTTGCCTAGTGTAATCGGAATAGTTCCCTGTATACTCCGTCACTTTTCCGTTTTCCACCTCCCAAATTTTTGTCACCAGTTGATCCAGCACATACCGGTCATGGCTGACAAGAACGAGCGCTCCGTAGTAATACTTCAGTTCCTCGATCAAAAAGTCTATGCCATCAGTGTCCAGGTGCGTCGTCGGTTCATCGATCACCAATCCTTCATGGTACGTCGAGAACAGCTGCGCCAGCTTCACGCGCGTTTGTTCTCCGCCGCTTAACTGCTCCGCGCTCGCTTGAGGGACTCCCAGTTTCCCGAGCCATTCAAAATCCAAATCAGCTTCCCTCTCAGCAGGCTTTGCCGTCTGCTCAAAATACCCAAAGTCAATCAGGCGATTTACGCGCCCTTTATTCGGTGCGATCCTTCCGCACATCAATTTCAATAACGTGCTCTTACCGGTACCGTTCTTTCCCACGAGCCCGATGCGATCGAATTGGTGAACCGTCAATCTTGGAATGTCCAGTACGATCCGGTCCATAAACGATACTTCTATATCCAACAGTTCTAAACACAATTTTTCCATTGCTTGTTCCCTCCCGTTTTTGCTTCCAAAAGGAAAATAAAAAATCACAGGCAATCTGCCTGCGATTCAGAGTAAACGGTCAGGAGTTCAGTCCCTGAGAAGAAGATGCTCGTCCGCCGACGCCATCGACAAATAAACCTTCGTACGCCAAGGACAAATGGGAAAGGTTTTTCGCATAATAAAAGAAAGGCAGAACGCTCCGCCTTTCTACAAATAACATAGATTCATGTTACATAAAGATTATTAAAAAAGGACAGACTGCTCCCGTTTACTCTGCATGCACAAGCAGAGCCTTTGAACGTATTTAATTACTTGTTCAAAGTCGGGATACGCAATCTGATCGAATACATTTTTAATAATCCTCCTCAAATGGAAAATGTACTAGATATTATACAGCCAATGGCTTGAAAAAGTCAAAAAGTACGATTTCGGCAGCGAGCTTCCACAAACGTACCCGCATTTTATCCAAGCTCCCCAAGCACCCTCGCAACCAGCGTCCGCGACAGGATGACCGGCTTGCCCGTGATCCGCTTGACCGTCCGCTTCATCTCTTCCGTGTAGCCGATGCAGTCCAATACAATCAAGTCCACATCATGTTCCTTCAGCGAATGGGCGGCCTTTTCGATCTCGTCGCCCCCCAGGTACGGAGAGCCGGCCGCCGTGAAGACCTCAAGTCCGTCGCGTTCCCATTTCTCCAGCGAGGCCTCGCGCTGCGCAGGCACAGGATTGATGACGCCGAGCCTGCCCTTTGTGAGCAAACCGCGTACCGCGCTGTTCAGGATGCGGTCCGGCTCCAGCAGCAGAGATTTGCACTCAAATGTCGGGAAGTGGCCGGTACATAGAAGCAAGATAACCTCGACGCCTTCCTCTTGCAGCTCGTCGATCCGCTGCTGCATCAGATGCAGGATAGACTGCTTGGACATCGTTACCTGCGAGCCATCCCGCAAGCGGCTGACGAGCACATTTTCGCCCGGCTTCGGGGCCAGGGCGGCCAACTCTTCCGGACCAAGCCCGTCCAACGCCCCTTTCTCCACGACCTGAAATTCGGGCAGGAAAGGCAGCATCTCCGGCGTTACATCGACACGCGGCGATTGACCGATGGTGATCGTCCCCAGCTTTTTCATACGGCAGCTCCATCCGGGGAGAGCGAATTCTGTTTTTTCAGAAACATCGAGGCAGTCGCTCCGATCGCCATGATCGGGTCCATGGCAGGCAATTGCAGCGTGTCCATCAGTTCCTTGGCAAAGCCGATAGTGGCAAAGCCGGTGCAGCACAGCACGATCGATTCGGCTCCCTGCTCCTTCAGCCGCTTTGCCGCTTCAAGAGCGTTTTGCCGTCCTTCCGGCGTTTGCAGATCAAGCGTGGTGCGAACTCCGTCTGGCCTTTTCACGCCGACATACGCATCCCCGAGGATTTGCTTGACCAGCGGCGGAGCGTCGTCGAGAATCGTCAGTACACCCGCCTTGCGGGACATCGCCATGGCCTGATGGGCGGCTGCCGAGCCTGCTCCGATCACCGGGACGCGGACTGCCTGTCTCACTTCCGCCAAAGCCGGGTCCGCAGCGCAGCTGATCCCGATCGCTTGACAGCCCTTCGCCTCCAGGCGTTTGGCCACCTCAATGATTTTCGGGATGGCCATATCCTCTGTTTCCTGATCGTAGATGCCTTTCGGCTGATCCCAGATGCACTCGCTCACTACCGGTATGTGGTACTGGCCCTCGATCAGCTCCCCGTGACGGTGTACATCGCGGGGGTCCGAAAGCGTAAGAACGCGAATAATTCCCAGCATGCCAACCCCTCCTGTCAACTTTGCCTTGTTTTCCTTCCATTATAGGCAGAGCCAATCGGCGAGGAATACGGCCTAACCAGCTAAAAAGGACGGATAAAATTGTCCCGCATGCACAAATCCGTTATCCAATTCCACGCAGAAATAAACTTATCTTGTTCATTTGGCCAGCTAACGGATCCGGCTTATCCAGCACAATAGGAACCTCCGATCTATTTGGTGGTTCTTTTATTTTTGCTGTTTTCGTAAAGATTGTTGCTCTTTGGGTAATACTGTATAATTACCGATACACCTCTTCCAAGAAACGATTTTGGTGGGTTGGAAAAACCTGTACGAAAACTTTGATGAATTGAATCGAGCCGAAAAACTAGCATTGTACGAAGCGATTAAGGATAGTTTCCACGCCAGATCTGCTTGACAGTCAGCTGATCGAAAAATTGAAGAGGAGTGTTCCTTGATGACAAATAGCAGAATGAATCCTAAGGTTGATGAATTTTTAAGTAAAGCTAAAAAGTGGAAGGAAGAATATGAGAAGTTGAGGAATATCGTTCTTGACTGTGAGCTGACCGAAGAATTTAAGTGGATGCATCCTTGTTACACGTTTGAGAAAAAAAACATAGTTTTAATACATGGATTTAAAGAATATTGTGCGCTTCTGTTTCACAAAGGTGCCTTGTTACAGGATGCCCATGGGATTCTAATCCAACAAACGGAGAATGTACAGGCGGCGCGCCAGATTCGGTTCACCAATGTTCAAGAAATAGTCGAGATGGAACCCATCTTGAAAGCCTATATTTATGAAGCCATTGAAGTTGAAAAAGCCGGTTTGGAAGTGAATTTTAAAAAGAGTTCAGAATTCGTAATTCCTGAAGAGCTTCAAAATAAATTCGATGAAATCCCTGCCTTGAAAACTGCTTTTGAAGCATTGACGCCGGGACGGCAAAGAGCATACATTCTTTATTTTTCTGAACCCAAACAATCCAAAACTCGTGAGTCAAGGGTTGAAAAATGTATGCAGCAAATTCTCAATGGAAAGGGATTACATGATTAGGATATTCTCCTTGAACTAACGGAGGCTTATGTGCAAAACGTAGGCTCCCGTTTTTTCGTTTTTTCGTGTAGGCAGTATTCATTCAGCAACAAATCTACGGCACAATGGTTTTATGATCAGTAATCTCAGTGAATTAACCGGCATTAATTCCGGGACTCTCAGCATGATTCTAAATGGCAACCCTTCTGAGTGCGGCCAGGTCTTTTTTTCTTTTGGAGACA
>NZ_JAUMSJ010000027.1:0-70010 GCF_037834415.1 Brevibacillus borstelensis
TGACTTCAAGAAAAAAATTGCTAGGCTTGTGATTTGCTCACGAACGAAGTATTTCAGCAGTCACAACCGGCATCACTTCGATACTGAAGTGCCTCAGCGTGACAACTGGCATTACTTCGGTAAAAACGCTTCGCTGTTCAGTTTTCAAGGAACATTTCGTTTTTTTGGTGCCGTCCACTTCTCAGTGGCGACAATTCAATACTTTATCATACGTTAGATAAGAAGTCAATGTTTTTCTAAAAAAAGAAACTCATCTTCCTTATCAGGCGCTCTCCGTATCGGAAGGACGCTTATTAATATAGCATGTCTATTTTTAAAATGCAACACCTTTTTATAAAATTGATTAAAAAAGTTCAATGGAAATGAAAACCCTGCCGTTTAGATCAGCAGGGTCCCTTTCTTTCCTACCGTTGTTGCTTACTGTTCCCATACACTCACAATTGATAGACTCCGATTTTCAACCAGGTTAATAATGCGTCCATTGGCCTCAATCATCGGGCGGGTCGGTTGTTTGCTGTCGGTAAAAATGACCTTTCCAATTGTCCCATCGCTCAATTCCACTACTGTTCCAGCGGCAAAATCGGTTATCCGCCTCACGAAAGTATGAACGATATGAGGGTCTAATTTTCCAAAGCTGTCCTGCAGCAGCTGTTCAGCTACCACATACGAAGATTTCCCCTTCTGGTATATGCGATTGGAGCACATCGCATGGTAAACATCCGCTACAGCTACAATCTTGCTGTACAGATGGAGCTTTCCTCCCGGCAACCCCAGAGGGTACCCCGAGCCGTCTTCTCTCTCATGATGCTGCAAAGCTGCCAAAGCCACTCCTTCACTCAGGCCAGGAGAGGCTTTAATCAATTGATAGCCGTACACCGTATGCTTCTTCATCTCTTCGAATTCTTCTGGCGTCAATTTGCCCGGCTTTTGCAAAATTCTTCTGTCAATCCTCGTTTTTCCGATATCCAGCAAGGTTCCGGCCAGAGCCACCTGCATCCATTCTTTTTCCGGTATCTTGATCCATCTTCCAATCATATAGGAAATCAAACCGACCGCAATGGAATGCTCATACGCATAGCTGTCTACCCGGGAAATGCGATGCAAGGACAAGAGAAACTCCGGTTGATCCTGTACTTCCTGAAGCAGCGGAGTGATGACTTCGCGCACTTCCATGACAGGGATATTCTGTCCGCCCTGCACACCGATCACCAGGTTTTTAAATGTAGATACGGCCTTCGCGAACGAAGTATGGAAGGGGAGCTTTTCCTTTGCTTCCGTTCCGCTTGCGACCGTTTTGCTTGATCCGGCATCAATCCGGGTCTCGTCAGAAGCAGACGTCCTGCTTTCATCGTTATCTTCTATCACGACCCGATCGACCATAAAGGCCTGAAGAACTTCCACTTCCTTTTCGTACAGAGTCGTCCCCTTTACAAAGAGAATCCCTCCCAGCATGGTATGGACATCCTCCGCCAAAGTCGCTCCGGCAATCGTGCTTTTTACCTCTATGATGGGCAAGGTTCCCACCCTCCGAATCTTCATTAGTTACTGATATAGTACTCTTTTCCCATTTTATTGACAACTTGAAACCCAATTCAAGGAAAAAAGACTATTGCGAACAAAGAAAAAGGATGCTCTGTTCAAACCAGAACATCCTTCTTCCTAATTTTTGCCGTTATTGGCATGCAATCGACTATTCTTCGTTCCCCTCCGAGCCGCCATCTTCTGCAACCGAACCGGACTGTTCATCGCTGTTCAATGGTTCCTGCTCATTCGGTTCCGTTTCTGCTTCATCGTGCGACTCTTCATCATCGCTCGGAGGCACCTTGGCGACCGAACCTACTTGTTCATTTTCCGACAGACGGATCAGCTTGACACCCTGCGTATAGCGTCCCATGACAGAAATGCCCTTCATCTCCGTGCGGATAATGATTCCCGAAGTGGTGATGATCATCAGATCTTCTTCCGGCTCAACGACTTTCAGACCGACGACATGCCCGCTACGCTCGGTAACATTATGGGTTTTGATCCCCTTGCCGCCGCGAGACTGAATCCGGTACTCGTCTACCGGCGTCCGCTTTCCGTAGCCGTTCGCCGTGACAATCAACACCTCGGCATTCGGCTTGACAACATCCATGTCGATTACGTCATCGTCACCATCAAGCGATATCCCCTTGACCCCGGTCGCGCTGCGGCCCATAGTCCTCACGTCGCTTTCCTTGAAGCGGACCGACATTCCGTTGCGGGTACCCATGATGATCTCCTGATTGCCATCCGTGAGGCGCACGGCGATCAGCTCGTCGTCCTCGCGAAGGTTGACGGCAAACAGCCCGCCTCTTCTGATGTTGGCATAGGCCGCCAGCTCGGTCTTTTTAATAATCCCCTTCTTCGTCCCGAAGAACAGGTACCTGTCTTCGCTGAATTCTTTTACCGGGATGACCGCGCTGACTCGCTCCCCTTTTTCAATCTGAATCAGGTTGATAATCGGGGTGCCTTTGGCTGTACGGTTGAGATCCGGAATTTCGTAGCCCTTCAACCGATACACCTTGCCCTTGCTGGTAAAGAACATGATGTGGTCGTGCGAGTTGGTGATATACAGATGCTCGACAAAGTCGTTATCCTTGGTGCCGATCCCCTGGATGCCGCGGCCGCCCCGCTTCTGCGCACGGTAGGTAGTCACAGGCAGACGCTTGATGTACCCGTCGTGCGTGAGCGTGATCACCACGTCCTCTTCCGGAATCAGGTCGGCATCCTCGATGCTTTCCTCGTCAAAGGTAATCACCGTACGGCGATCGTCGCCGAACTTCTCTTTGATCTCCTCAAGCTCTTCGCGGACGATCGCGTAGATTTTGTTTTCATCGGCGAGAATAGCGCGCAGCTCGGCGATTTTCGCCACGAGCTCCCGGTATTCGTTCTCGATTTTTTCCCGCTCCAATCCGGTCAGGCGCTGCAGGCGCATGTCCAGAATCGCTTGAGCCTGCTCGTAGCTGAGACCATAGCTGCTCATCAGGCCGTCACGCGCCTCTTCGGTCGTTTGCGATGAGCGAATCAGGCTGATGATTTCATCGATATGATCGAGCGCGATCCGCAAGCCCTCCAAAATATGAGCGCGGGCTTCCGCTTGCTTCAGATCGTACTCGGTCCGCCTGCGGATGATTTCACGCTGATGCTGGAGATAGTAGTACAGCATATCCCGCAAATTCAGGACGCGGGGACGATTGTCGACCAGAGCCAGCATGTTCACGCCGAAAGTGCTCTGCATCTGCGTATGCTTGAACAGATTGTTCAAGACAACCTTCGGTACCACGTCGCGGCGCAGCTCGATCACGATCCGCATTCCTTTGCGGTCGGATTCGTCACGCAGGTCGGTAATGCCCTCCAGTTTCTTTTCGCGAACGAGCTCGGCAATCTTCTCGACGAGCCGCGCTTTGTTTACCTGGTAAGGAAGCTCCGTCACGATAATGCGGGGCTTTCCTTTGTCTTCTTCGATCATCGTTTTGGCGCGCATAATAATCGAACCGCGGCCAGTCTCGTAGGCCCGGCGGATACCGCTGTAGCCCAAAATTTCACCCGCTGTCGGGAAGTCAGGTCCCTTGATGATCTTCATCAGATCCTGCAGGGTAATATCGGGGTTGTCGATCATGGCAACAACACCATCGATGACTTCTATCAGGTTATGCGGGGGAATATTGGTCGCCATCCCAACGGCAATACCTGCAGAGCCGTTCACCATCAGGTTTGGGAAACGGGATGGGAGCACGACAGGCTCTTCTTTCCGCCCATCGTAGTTGGGAGTGAAATTGACCGTTTCTTTATCGATATCTCGCAGCAATTCGAGCGCCAGCTTGGACATGCGGGACTCGGTATAACGCATCGCAGCGGCAGGATCGCCGTCCACGGAACCGAAGTTCCCCTGGCCCTCGACCAAGAGGTAGCGCATGTTGAAGTCCTGAGCCATCCGGACCATTGTTTCGTAGATGGCGCTGTCACCGTGAGGATGGTAGTTGGCCATTACTTCACCGACGACGTTTGCCGACTTTCGGAACGCTTTGTCCGGAGTCAGTCCCATGTCGTGCATGGCATACAAAATACGCCGGTGAACCGGCTTCAGCCCGTCGCGAACATCTGGCAACGCACGGCTCACAATTACACTCATCGCGTAGCTAATGAACGATTCTTTCATCTCATGACTAATGTCAACTTTAGGAAACCGAGCTGTTTCTTCAGCCATAAAGAGTAAACCTCCAACTGGTTATCGCAATACGTCATTATACCATATTCGGACGGGCCTCGTCCAAAGTATCGCAAAAAGCGCAACCAAGCTGGTTCTCAAGATGAATGGGAGTCCATTTTGTCTTTGCCCTCTACCCGTCGCCACACATAAACGCAGTAAATAAGCAAGAAGAGTATCACGAACAAAGTGGAGTAGCGATACATGAGGGCAAAGCCCGTTGTTTTAGCCACTGCGCCCAGCACCATCGCCCCCATCCCGATGCCCAGATCAAAGGCGGAGAAGAAAGTGCCGTTCGCTGCACCGCGCCTGCCCGGCTCTACTCTGTTGATCGTCCATGCCTGCAGCGAAGGATGAACAGCTCCGAAACCGGCTCCGAACAAAACGGCGGCAATCGCCAGCCCGACAGACGAAGTGCTAAAGGAAAGAACCGCAAGTCCGATACCCGCTATCAATGCTCCGGGGATCAGCACCCAGACATGGCCTTTTTGGTCAAACAGCTTCCCGGCAAAGGGACGAATAAGCATCAGGGAAACGGCATTGAACAGGAAAAACAGTCCAACATTGCCTATGCCGACCTCTTGGCCAAACAAGGTGATGAAGCTGACGATACCGCCGTAGGTAACGCCAAACAGCAGGGCCAACAGAGCGGGAAACAAGGCCTTTTTCTCTACCAATCCGCTTGCCGCAGAAGCAGCTGGCGCCGCAGCCACTCGTTTTTCAGCTTTCACGGGCTCACTGACATTCACAAACTTGGACATCAGCAGAGCAGCCACCGTAAGCAGCGCAGAGATGGCAAACAGCCATCCGTATCCGCTGGATTCAACCAGCCACAGTCCGAACATCGGTCCAAGAGCCATGGCGAGATTGCCGAACATCCCAAAGTATCCCATCCCTTCTCCCCGCCGCTGAGCCGGAATCAGGTCGGATGCGATCGTTCCATAGGTCGTCGTAGCAATGCCCCAGCCGATGCCGTGGATGAATCTGACCACGAGGACAAGAGCTACTGTCGTCATCCAGTAATAGCCGGAGACCGACAGGAAAAAAATCGCCAGTCCCACTACGAGTATGGGCATTCTTCCGATGGAATCGAGCGCTTTTCCGGCGAAGGGGCGGATCAGAAGCGCCGAAATGGTAAAGATGCTGATCACCAATCCGACGTCTACCTGGTCCCCGCCGCGTTCGGTAACGAAAAGCGGAAGGGTTGGTATCAACATTTGGAAGGCGATGAACAACAAAAAGTTGGATAGCGCCAGAAGTATGAAGTTTTTCGTCCAGAGGGACTCTGTTTCATTCATGGCTTTTCCCCTTCCTGCAATACCGAACAAGTAAGAAATACACTTCCTATACATTATGCTTTTATAAGTTTATTAATGTCAACCAGCAAACTTCATTCCTTTTCCATCTCCCGCAGTTGCTTCAGCGTTTCCCGGTAGGCCTGCTCCAATTCTTCCTTTTCCACTTGTTCCAGCTTTGGCGACGACAGGCGGCCGATCAGGTCTGTCAGCCTCGTCTCCAACACCATCCGCTCCTCCTCATGTCCTCGCTTTGGTTTGGTTTTCCGATCCAGATATTCTTGATAGGTTCCGCAAAAAAGCGTGGTGCTTTCTTCGCCAAGACAGAGAACGGCGTCCGCAAGCCGGTGAATCAGCTTGCGGTCATGGGAGGCAAACAGGATCGTTCCGGGAAACTCCAGCAAAATCCGTTCCAGCTCTTCTTGCGTGGGAATATCGAGAAAGTTGGTTGGCTCATCGAGCAGAAGCACATTGTAGTCCCCCAGAAAAACCTTCGCCAGTGCGGTCTTTACTCGTTCGCCGCCGCTTAAAACCGATATCGGTTTGTGAATCTCGTCCTTTTTAAACAACATCCGGGCAAGCGCGGTTCGAATCACCGTTTCCGAGTGGACGCTGCTTTCGCTCACGTTGTGCCATATGCTCTTGCTTTCGTCAAGCAAAGACAAGGTCTGGCTGAAGTATCCGACTCTGCTGCTCGGAGCTACATATATACCGTCTGCCTGGCTGTATATCATGGAGAGAAGCGTCGATTTTCCGCTGCCGTTTGCTCCGATCAACGCCACTCTTTGACCGGGGCGGACGGAGAAGGACAGCCGCTTGAACAGCGTTTTCTCTTCCACGCTCCGGGTGATGTCCTGGACCCGGATAATTGTGCGTCCATGCTGTTCCCCGTGAGAGGTTGCATCGAATCTGACGACTGGCTGCTCTTTTGGCTTCTCCTTTTTCTCCAGTCTCTCCAGTCGACTCTGCAGGGTAATAGCAGCCCTCTCTACTTTTTCCCGTTTGCCGTTTGCTTTTCTTTTATGCAGACGGGCTTCAGAATTTCCCATCCGCTTTGGGGCCTTCCTGATCCCGGCGGCCCGCTGCTTGATTTCGATAAGCGCTTGGCTCAACCGCTCCTTCTCTTTGCGGTATTCCTCGTATTCAAACCACTCCCGCTCTCGCTTCTTTTCCTTCTGCTCGCGATACTCGGAGTAATTCCCCTTGTATTCACATACCTTGCCGTCTTCGACTTCCCAAATGCGGGTGCAAATCGTGTCAAGCAGCTCGCGGTCGTGCGAAATCAGGATCACGGCTCCTTCGTAAGCGAGCAGGGCCTCCTCCAATTGGCGTATCCCGGCCATATCGAGATGGCTCGTCGGTTCGTCCGCAAAAAGGAGCGGAGCCTGCTGCTCCAACGCCGCGGCAATTTTTAGCCGGACCGTCTCGCCCCCGCTCATCTGCGAATGGACGTGGGAGATGCCCCACATACTCCGAGCGTGCCTGGTTGTTTCTGCCGCGTCTTCCCCCTGATCGATCTGCTGGATCAAGGCGGTTGACCCGTACCAGTTGACCTGGCCCGAGTCAGGCTCTTCAACGCCGGCAAGCACATGCATCAACGTGCTTTTTCCGACGCCATTTTGGCCGACGATCCCGATCCGGTCCCCGTAGAATACTTCCAGTTTCTTTGCTTCGAATATCAATCTGTCGCCATAGCTCTTTTCCATCTGACGCGCTTCCAGCAATAACATAAAGAATTTCCCCTTTCGCTGCTTCGTATTGGCGAATCCCCGGCCGGTAAACAAAACCTTCGACCATCCGGGCGAACAAAAAGAGACGCCGAACATATCGACGTCTCCTCCGGGAAAAACGAACGCCGCCGCTTGCGCTCGCCTTCTTCATGCAGCTATAAAAAAGAGCGCTCGCAATACGGCGCTCGTTTTTCCAAATACAAACGCTCCCGATATGCCGGAAGCCCGTTATTCAACCAAACGCAATAAAAAAAGGCACCGGCATATCGGTCCCTTTCTGTCTCGTTCGGCGTTTGTATGCCTGATTTTCATCACGGCAAAAGATAAGGTTAAAGAGCACCCGATATGTTTTCGTTACTATGCAATTGGTTTTTGTAAGTAACGAAAACAACCAACATTGACGTGCCCTCCGGTTCTGACCACAGTAATGAATTACTTATAGTATAACTTACATCATTCCCCAAAACAAGAAATGGCAAGCAACAATTGTTTGTTTTTTTTCAGATGAAAACAGCCGCCGCAGTCATTCTGTTGGCTTTCAGTAACATCAACCCTTTTATCTGCAGAAGCAGCCAAACGGCGTGATGACGTAAAAAGCTGCCACGGTGAGCATCATCTTGCAGTGATTCAAGCTTTCCAGCTGCGAATCAACCGTTTTTTGATCGGCTGATCACAGCTTGACGACTCCCTCGAGACTGCTGTTTTGGATCGCGGATTTGGTGTCCACGACTAACCTGATGGCAATGAGAAACATATGAATAACCCGTCTCATAAGTGCTCTCCCCTTCTTTGCTGTCGATTCTCCTCTCATTGTAAGGGGGAACGGTACAGCGCTGCCATTGAATTGCCTTTCAGATTTCTTACAATCTCGTAAGGCAAAAACGGCGTTGGATCATCACTACCTCTGCTGCCAAAGAGGGAGCTGCACATAAAAACAGTCGCCCTCGGCCGAAGCATTTGCCTGCAAAACATGCGACAAATAAATATTGAAATAACCATATGGTTATATTAGTATTTAACTCAGAAAAGAAGTTGGAGGAGAATGATGGACACGAAACAGGTAGTAGCCATGTTAAAGGCTTTAGCTGACCCTACAAGGCTAAAAATTATTGCCTTATTGCAAACTCGAAGCTGCTGCGTATGTGAGCTTGTTCCGATCTTCGGCATATCCCAACCGGCGATTTCCAAGCACATGAGCCGCTTGAAAAGTGTGGACCTTGTGATCGAGTCAAGAAAAGGCCAATGGGTATTTTACACCCTCAATAAAGCACGCCTGGAACAAGCAGCGCAGGCACTGGGCAACCTGCCCGATTACTCCGAAGAGTTTTCAAAACTGGAGCAGCAGGGGCTATTGGTTACCTGCGAATAGGAAGGACTGAAAAAAAACATGTTTGCTATCTGGAGTGCCTTTCTCATCTTCGCATTGACACTCATCTTTGTTATTTGGCAGCCAAAAGGTCTTAACATCGGCTGGTCTGCTGCCGGCGGAGCAATCCTGGCCTTGCTATGCGGCGTTGTCAGCTTTGCGGATGTTGCTGCCGTCACCAGTATCGTGTGGAATGCGACATTAGCCTTTGTAGCGATCATTTTGATATCGTTGGTCCTCGAGGAAATTGGCTTTTTTGAGTGGGCAGCTTTGCATATGGCCCGTCTGGCAAAAGGAAACGGCCGGCTTATGTTCGTTTATGTCGTACTCCTCGGAGCCGCAGTCGCCGCCTTTTTCGCCAATGACGGAGCAGCGCTCATTTTGACCCCCATTGTCCTTGCGCAGGTCAGAGCGTTGAGGCTCCCGGACAAAATGATTTTGCCCTTTGTCATGGCGAGCGGTTTTATCGCAGATACGACATCCTTGCCTCTGATCGTCAGCAACTTGGTAAACATTGTTTCCGCCGATTACTTTGGCATCGGGTTTGTCGAATATGCCTCCCGCATGATCGTCCCGAATTTCTTTGCACTCGGGGCAAGCCTGCTTGTCTTGTATTTGTATTTCAAATCCGATATCCCCCGGCAATACGATTTGTCACAGCTGAAACAGCCTCATGCAGCGATAAAAGACAGGCAGCTGTTCCGGCTATCGTGGGTAGTTTTGGGGCTCTTGCTCATTGGTTACGTGATGAACGAGCTTCTCGCTGTTCCCGTGTCGGTAACAGCAGGGATTGCCGCTATCCTGTTTATCCTGATGGCTCGGCGCAGCAAAGACATCCCCGTTAAACGGATCATAAAAGAGGCCCCATGGTCGATTGTCATTTTTTCAATCGGGATGTATGTTGTCGTGTACGGGTTGCGGAATGCTGGATTTACTGATATGCTCGGCGGTTTTATACAGACGTTTTCCGACCGGGGGTTGTTCGCTGCCACAATTGGCATGGGCTTTTTGTCGGCGATCTTGTCATCGCTTATGAACAACTTGCCTACTGTCATGATCGATGCTCTCGCTATTGATGGGACGCAGACAACCGGGCTGATTCGCGAAGCACTGGTGTACGCCAACGTAATTGGTTCCGACCTGGGTCCAAAGATTACGCCAATCGGTTCGCTTGCCACTTTGCTCTGGCTCCATGTGCTTTCCCGGAAAGGAGTCACGATCGGCTGGGGACAGTATTTCAAAACCGGGATTGTCTTGACGATTCCCACATTGCTCATCACACTGCTGGGCTTGTATCTATGGCTGCAAATCGTTTCGTAATGAAAACAACGGCTCATCAATGAAAGGAATGGCTATGTCATGCCGAAAAAACCGTTGATTTACTTCCTTTGCACGGGAAACTCTTGCCGCAGTCAAATGGCTGAAGGTTTTATGAGATCGCTTGGCGGCGACCGTTATGAGGTGAGAAGCGCAGGTCTGGAAGCTCACGGACTAAACCCGCTTGCGATACAAGTAATGAAGGAGGCTAATGTAGATATTCGTTCGCATACTTCCGATGTGATTGATCCTGACACGCTTAACCGCGCGGACTACGTAATTACGCTTTGCGGCCACGCCGACGAGCATTGCCCGGCGATTTCCGGCAATGGCTCAGTGAAATGGCACTGGGGCTTTGACGATCCGGCAAAAGCCAGCGGCACGGAAGAAGAAATTTTGAACCAGTTCCGGGCTGTACGCGATTCTATTAAAAGTCGGATCGAGCAGTTCCTGAAAGAAGGCAAATAAACAGCAAAGCAAAAAGCTTGCCCTGGAGAGGACAAGCTTTTTTGTTTTGTTTCCAAATTAATTTTGGTCAGCGGTACACCTAAATATCCAAATCCCGCACATTCGCCGCGTACTGTTCGATAAATTCGCGGCGCGGCTCCACTTCGTCGCCCATCAGCGTCTGGAAGACCAGGTCGGCCTCCATCGCGTCATCCAGGTCAACCTGCAGCAGGGTGCGAACCTCAGGGTCCATGGTCGTCTCCCACAGCTGCTCCGCGTTCATTTCCCCCAGCCCTTTGTAGCGCTGGATGTTCGGCTTTGGCGTAGTCTTCAGCGTAGCCAGAATTTCGTCTCGTTGTTGATCGGTGTAGGCGTAATGAATTTGCTTGCCCTGCTTGATGCTGTAGAGCGGCGGCTGGGCAATGTAAATATAGCCGGACTCGATCAATTGACGCATGTAACGGTAGAAGAACGTCAACAGCAGCGTGCGAATATGGGAGCCGTCGACGTCGGCGTCCGTCATGATGACGATCTTGTGGTAGCGCGCTTTGGTAATGTCAAAGTCTTCGCCCACACCCGTACCGAGCGCGGTGATGATCATCCGGATCTCGTTGTTGCCGAGAATTTTGTCAAGGCGGGCTTTTTCCACGTTCAGAACCTTACCGCGCAGCGGCAGGATCGCCTGAAAATGACGGTCGCGTCCCATTTTGGCAGAGCCGCCGGCGGAGTCGCCCTCTACGATGAACAGCTCCGACTCGGATGCGTCCTTGGACGAACAGTCCGCCAGTTTGCCCGGCAGTGCGCTTACCTCCAGCGCGCTCTTGCGACGGGTCAGCTCGCGCGCTTTCCGCGCCGCTTCACGCGCCCGCGCAGCCATCAGAGCCTTTTCCACGACCTTTTTCGCCACACCCGGATTTTCTTCCATAAAGGTGTTGAACCGCTCGCCAAAGATCGACTCTGTGATGCTGCGGGCCTCTGAGTTGCCCAGCTTCGTTTTCGTTTGACCCTCGAACTGCGGCTCGGGAATTTTCACCGAGATGATCGCTGTTATACCCTCGCGCACATCGTCGCCGGACAGGTTCGTATCTTTTTCCTTCAGGAAGTTGAACTTCCGGCTGTAGTCGTTGATCACGCGGGTAAGCGCCGTTTTGAAGCCGGATTCATGCGTTCCGCCCTCATGGGTGTTGATATTGTTGGCAAAGGAGTAGATGTTGCTGACATAGCTGTCGTTGTACTGCAGGGCAACTTCAACCATCAGTCCATCTTTCTCTCCCTCGCAGTAAATGACTTCCTCGTGCAGCGCTTCGCGGTTTTTGTTGAGGTATTCCACAAACTGGATAATACCGCCTTCGTAGTGGAAGGTTTCTTCCTTCTCCCGCTCCGGACGCTCGTCTTTCAGCGTAATTTTCAGTCCTTTGTTCAAAAAGGCGAGCTCGCGAATCCGCTTTTGCAGCACTTCGTACTCGTATTCAGTCGTTTCGGTAAAAATCGTCGGGTCGGCCTTGAAGGTCACCTTCGTCCCTGTCTCTTCGGTCTCTCCGACCACAGCCAGATCGGCCTCGGGAACCCCCACATTGAATCGCATAAAATGAATCTTGCCATTCTGCTTTACCTCTACTTCCATCCACTCGGACAAAGCGTTTACGACGGAGCTGCCGACACCGTGCAGACCGCCGGACACCTTGTATCCGCCGCCGCCAAACTTCCCGCCGGCGTGAAGAACCGTCAGAACCGTCTCGACCGTCGATTTCCCCGTCTTCTCATGAATCCCCGTAGGAATCCCGCGGCCGTTATCCGTTACCGACACGGAATTGTCAGGATGAATTTGGACGAGAATGCTGTCGCAATACCCGGCAAGCGCTTCGTCGATGGCATTGTCCACGATCTCCCATACCAGATGGTGCAGCCCGCGGCTGCTGGTAGAGCCGATATACATCCCCGGACGCTTTCGGACCGCTTCCAAGCCTTCCAGAACCTGAATCTGACTCGCATCATAGTTTGTATTATCTTTCGTCGTCACTTGATCCACTACTAGTCAACTCCTCCACTTCAGCTTGTACAAAGGAAACCTGATCCAAGCTGTCCACGAACTGAGCGCGTCGCTTCAGCGTCAGGGAAGAAATAGGCGAACAATAAATGGCCTCTGTTGTGATGACGTACGACTTCGTCTCCTCCTGGTCCGGGTCTACGACCAGCTTTCGTTTCTCCTGCAAAAACGCCTTGTTGTTCTTTGACGATTTCACGGTCTGATGATCCAAGATTGAGATCACGTCCTTGGTGCTCACAACAGTATCGCCACCAATGTGTATAAACATGCCTGTTCCCCCTACCTTTCCCCGGAGATTTCCCCTTCCCGCACATAAAAACGAGAGGCTTGCTGGAGAACCTGATGTTTTAAGCCTTCCACACCTGTGGTGCTTACAAACGTCTGGACCCGATCTTGTATGGTTTCCAACAGCAAGGTTTGCCGATGTTCATCCAATTCGGAGAGCACATCGTCCAGCAAGAGGACGGGATACTCTCCCACTTCTTCCTTGATCAATTCGATTTCGGCTAATTTAATAGACAGCGCACTCGTACGCTGCTGTCCTTGAGAACCGTATGTCTGCACATCCATATCGTTTACTTTCAAGGTAAAATCGTCGCGGTGCGGGCCGATGATCGTGCTTCCCCGCGCCAGTTCCCGGTCAAAGACCTCCTCGTAAGCCGCCAGCAGCGCTTCCACTGCCTGCTCCGGAGTCTGCTCCTCCGTAACCGGCGAGGAATTGACATAATGCAGAGAAAGGGCTTCTCTGCCGTCGGTAATGCCGCTGTGAATGTCTTTGGCCCACGCCTCCAGCTTGCGGAGAAACTCAAAGCGCTTCCGCAACAATTTTACCGCTAATTCCGCCAATTGAATATTCCAGATCCCCAGCATCTCCTTTGATCTGCTTTTTTTCATCGCCATGTCTTTCAGCAGTTGATTGCGCTGGGCCAACACTTTGTTGTAATTGCTTAAATAATACAGATACGTCGGAGACACCTGGCCGATTTCCATATCGATAAACCGGCGCCGTTGGGCAGGCGCTCCCTTGACGATCGCCAAATCCTCGGGAGCAAACATGACCACATTCAGGGCTCCAACGTATGCACTCAGCTTTTGCTGCTCCATCCCATTAATTTTGGCCCTCTTTCCCTTTCCCGTCAACTGCAGTTCCAAGCGAACCGATCCGTAGCGACGCTCGACATCACTACGGATCGATGCAAAATCGGCTCCCCAGCCGATCAGTTCCTTGTCTCTGGGGGTGCGATGCGACTTGGCCAGGGCCAGCACGTAGATCGACTCCAGCACATTGGTCTTGCCTTGCGCATTGTTGCCGATAAACAGCTGGATCGGGCTGTCAAAGGAAAGAGAGAGCTGCTCGTAATTGCGAAAATGGGTAAGCGAAAGGTTCTTGATAAACAAGAATGGCGCTCTCCTCTCAGCGGCGAGTCACTTTGTAGCGGCCGTGTCCCTCGACGTCAATTTCGTCTCCGGGATAAAGCTTTCGGCCGCGACGGTTTTCTTCTTCGCCGTTTACCTGAATGGGGACTTCCGCAAGAAACGCTTTCGCCATTCCCCCGGTATCAATGAGATCGGCCAGCTTGAGAAACTGGCCAAGGGCAATGTATTCGGTCTGAATGGAAACCTCACGCATGGATAGGCCTCCTTTCTGTTGGCTGCTAGTAAGTTCGGACCGGCAAAATGAGGTGCAGCGTCCACTCGTGATCGGTCGGGCGAAGGACAAACGGGCTCATCGGACCGGTAAAGCATGCTTTAATCTCGCTGCTGTCGATGGAACGAAGCGCATCGATCATGTACTTGGCGTTGAACGAAATTTTCAGCTCTTCGCCATCCATCGCTTTCGGCATGACAATCTCGGTCACCTTTCCGATTTCCGGAGCGTTGGATGTGATTTCCACGCTGCCGTCCGGAAGCGTGACGAGACGCACCACGTTGGACTTTCCTTCGCGGCTGAGCAAGGAGGCGCGCTCAATCGACTGCAGGAATTCTTTCGTGTTTACGGTTACTTCCGTCTTGCTGCTTTGCGGAATGATCCGGGCCGTGTCCGGATAGGTCCCTTCCAGCAGACGGGAGTAGAACAAAATGTGCTTTGATTTTACCAGAATCTGGTTGTCCGATACAACGATATCGACTGGATTCTGGTCTTCATCCAATATCTTTACCAATTCATTGCAGCTTTTTCCCGGAACGACCACATTGGTAAAGGACAGCTCCTCCGGACATTCTACCATAGCCGTGCGGCTGGCGAGCCTGTGGCTGTCGGTCGCCACGAATTTCAGCTGCCCGCCATCCAAAGACCACATCAGACCCGTGAGGATCGGACGCATTTCCGATGTAGACACGGCAAAGCCGGTTTGCCGAATCATGGACTTCAACAAATCGCTGGGAACGCTGAATACTTTATCTTCTTCCAGTTGCGGCAATTGCGGAAACTCGTTTGCATCCATGCCGTTGATCGTAAATTCGGCTTGTCCGGAACGAATCTGGGTCACCAGCCGATCGTCTACCTGGATTTGAATTTCGCTGTTTGGCAGCTTACGGACAATTTCACTGAAAATACGAGCAGTCAGAACAATGCTGCCGGGCTGATGAACGGTGACACCCCACTCATCTGCTTCTTCGGTCGGAATCAAAACCTCGATGGATACATCGGAGTCGCTGGCAGT
Organism: Brevibacillus borstelensis; assembly: GCF_037834415.1. Lineage (GTDB taxonomy): Bacteria > Bacillota > Bacilli > Brevibacillales > Brevibacillaceae > Brevibacillus > Brevibacillus borstelensis_A. The sequence continues at coordinate 15,094 of NZ_JAUMSJ010000027.1, forward strand.
CAGCGTCAGTCCCTCCTGATCCGCTTTCATTTTGATCCCTGTCAAAATTGGAATAGTCGTTCTGCTGGAAACCGCCTTGCTGACGTGCGAAACGGCATTGGACAGCTTGTCCCGTTGAACGGTAATGTGCATCAACGTGAACCTCCCTCGTTCGTTCCATCTGTGTAATGAGCTTACGGCATATTGGCTGGCGCCCATTCATAATCTATTAGGATATATCTTTTTAACAGAAGTAGTAATAGGGCCTGTGGATTTGTGGATATCTGTAATCGGTGCGTAAAAGATAGCCTATACACATGTGGGTAAGTTGTGTATAGGCTTTTCGCGTTATTCACAGGTTAATGGTTTGCTTTCAATTTTTCAATCAGAGACTGGATCGTCACTTGCATTTCCGGATCGGTCGCCAGCGCGCGAGAGATTTTCTCATGAGCGTGGATGACGGTCGTATGGTCGCGGCCGCCGAATTCGTCTCCGATCTTGGGCAGAGACGCGTCTGTCAGCTCGCGGGACAGGTACATCGCGATCTGCCGCGGGAATGCCACTGACTTGGTCCGTTTTTTGGCCTTGAAGTCTTCCAGCTTGAGATTGAATTCTTCGCCGACGGCGCGTTGAATGTCCATAATCGTGATCACTCGCGGGCGGGAAGACGGAATGATGTCTTTCAGCGCTTCCGCGGCCAGCTGTGTATCGATGTCCCGGTTGATCAGGGACGAATAAGCGACTACGCGGATGAGCGCGCCTTCCAGCTCGCGAATGTTGCTGTCGATTTGATTGGCGATGTAAATCATCACTTCATTGGGAATGTCCAGGTTCTCCGCCTTTGCCTTCTTTCTGAGAATGGCAATCCTCGTCTCCAGATCAGGCGGCTGGATATCTGTGATCAAGCCCCACTCGAAACGGGAGCGGAGTCGGTCCTCCAGCGTCGGGATCTCCTTGGGAGGACGATCGGAGGAAATGACGATTTGCTTGCTTTCCTCGTGCAGCGCATTGAAGGTATGGAAAAACTCCTCCTGGGTCTGCTCCTTGCCCGCCAAAAATTGAATATCGTCGATCAAAAGCACGTCTACACTGCGATATTTATTGCGAAACTCTACCGTTTTATTGTCCCGGATCGAGTTGATAAATTCGTTGGTAAACTTTTCAGACGACAAATAAACGACTTTCGCAGAGGGATTATGCTGTATCACATAATGGCCGATCGCATGCATCAAGTGGGTCTTGCCGAGTCCGACTCCTCCGTAAATGAACAGCGGATTGTACGCTTTCGCGGGCGCTTCCGCCACAGCAAGAGAAGCAGCATGCGCAAAGCGGTTTCCTGAACCAATCACAAATGTATCAAACGTGTATTTCGGGTTCAGTATGCTTGGGGGCTGGTCGTCACCATTGCTGGGAGTTACAGATACCTTTGCGCGGGGAGCCGGTTGTTCATCGGCGAAAGCAGCATCGGGATTTTGCATGGCTACGAATTTTACCTTCATATTGACGCCTGTTACCTCATAGAGTGTATCAGTGATCAATTGAGAATAACGAGTTTCCAGCCAATCACGGGCAAAGTCGTTGGGAGCGACGACAATCAGCGCGTCCTCTTCCAGTGTGGTCGCCTTTGTCGCCTTCAGCCATGTATCGAAGCTTGGTTTACTGAGCGATTTTTCTATCTTGGCAAGCACCTTGCGCCAAAGCTCGCTAATCGCTGCATCCAACCAGAATCCCTCCTTTCGGGAACATATAGAGAAATAAGAAATAAGAGCCAACGATCAAGGGAAAACGTGTATGAAATCAGCTGTAATGAGAGAATCGACTGTGGATAAAAAAAGTCGAAAAAAAGGGATTCCGCTCGGATAAGCGAAAAAAAGCAGACGTTATCCGCACCTATGTGAATAAAATCATTCACAGGTGAGGAAATCTGTCCACAAACTTATCCACAAGGTGTGGAAAAGTAAAATACTCGGCTGAAGTTATTCACGTTCCAAAACAAAAACATAATAACAGATAAAAGGCATGACAGCAATGGTTTTTTCGTAGTTATCCACAAACACAACGGATTGTATTCCACACATATTCACACCCCCATATTTTGTGTACAAGCTGTAGATAATCTTGTCGAAAAGTGTAAATGTGGATAAGAGGATATCCACAGTCATGGGAAATATCTGCTTGGGGATATTTACCGAGGAACCCGATTTCCAGCCTTTCTTGACTTTTGAGACGAATCTCCTTATAATGCGTAGGTAATGGTTTTTGAGGACGGAGGTGTATACAAATGAAACCATCGTTTAACCCAAATAATCGCAAACGTAAAAAGGACCACGGGTTCCGCAAGCGTATGAGCACGAAAAACGGCCGTAAAGTCTTGGCTGCCCGCCGTCGTAAAGGTAGAAAGGTACTTTCCGCATAGGCCACAACATCAGTGGCCTTTTTTGTTGCATATCGGTCGGGAAAATTCTCTTGTGCGTAGGCTCCCTGGGGGGAGAAGCATGTGCTTTTTCTCATTCAAAATGTGAAACTTTCGGGTAACGGAATCGTTTTATAGTTCAATCCCCGGATTTGTTTTTGCAGAAGAAAGTGTATTTGATGAGGAGGCTGCACATGGAACGCAAAGGGGATTTCACCGACTTTTTTCTTAATCTGGCTGAGCTGTACTTGAAGCAAAATTCGTTTCCGGGAATGATCAGTGCATACGCCGGCGGTTCCGTCGGACGGGGAGAGGCCGATATGTACAGCGATCTGGACCTGAATCTGTTTCTGGAAGGTTCGGCGCCGGCGACAAGTGAAAACAGGGTGCTGGATCGACATGTAATCCAGCTGCATGCGCATGCGTTCCCTTCGGTCGAAGCGGTAAAGCAGGAGCCTTGGGCGTTTCGGTTTGTAAAGGAAGCCCGCTGTGTCTTTGACCCGGATGGCCGATTTCGAGAGTGGAAAGAGGAAGCGATTCGCTTTCTGGATTCGCAGGAAGGAAAACGCAAAATGCTTGTTCAGGCCCGGGCGGTTGTGGACGAGAGGAAGCGCTGGGCGGAGGAATCGCTGCAAAGCGGGCAGACCAAGACAGCGTGGCTGGCTGGAGTGTCGGCCTGGCTGGATGCCGTCATCATGTACGCCTGGTTCGAGAAGCATTCTCTCGCAACGGGGAAGCTGGTTCCGGCGATGAGGGAGCTTTCGGCTTACCGTGAATTCGTCGCGCTGATTCCCGGCATGTACAACGATGACTACAATCTGCGGGAGCGCTTTCAGGACGTTTCGGCGTATCGCCGGTATTTCCGGGAAGCCGGCGGTGACGAATTTGCCTCCGCAGAGGTGCAGGATCTGCTGCTGGAGCGAAAGCTCGAACGCCACATCCGGGAAGGGGACGAAGAAGCGGCCCGCTGGCTTTTGCTGACCGAAGCAGCCTGGCTGTATTTGTCGTCTTCCGAGGAGGAGAGCCTCGACGAACATATCGCACAACTGCCGCTGCCTTTGCAAGAAAAGCTCGGGAAAATCGGTTTTTCCGAGGCTGATGCAGATATGATCCGGCACATCAGCGGGTTGTGTGATGAGGTTGTCGAGACAGTTTTCCAGAGAAGGAAAGAAGAATAGATGCCGGTTTCGGGAAAAAAGTGGTCGAAACAAGGATATACTGGTAGATGCTGCATACGTTTTCTACTATAATTATGATGTTAGGGGTTGTTTACCTTGCATCGTTCCCATCGGCTCAGAAAGAATGAGCAATTTCAGGAAGTGTTTCAAAAGGGAAGCTCAGCTGCCAACAAGCAGTTTGTTCTCTATTCCGCCAAACAGGAGGGACAAGCCGCTTTTCGCGCCGGGATTTCCGTCAGCAAAAAAATAGGCAACGCGGTTATCCGCAATCGGGTCAAACGGTTGATTCGCGAGGCGCTCTCCCGTTTGGAAAACAAGATCCCGTCCGGGCTTGATTTGATCATTATCGCCCGCCCTGGTGTGGAAGCGATGTCATTAGATGCCATCGAACAGTCCTTGGTCCATGTCATGAAGCGGGCCAAGGTAATCAGGCAGGTACCGGTACATAACCACAAAAGAGGGTGAGGCGGTCGTGGGGCGTGTATTCATATGGCTGATACGAGGATACCAGTTGTTCATCTCGCCGTATAAGCCGCCATCCTGCCGTTTTGCTCCAACGTGCTCCCACTATGCGATCGAAGCGATTCGCCGTTTTGGGGCATGGAAAGGAAGCTGGCTGGCCATTCGCCGGATCCTGAAGTGCCATCCGTTTCATCCGGGTGGATTCGATCCTGTACCCGAACGCCGCAATCAATAGCAGTATTGATGAAAGATAACCGATAACCGTTACAGGGAAAAGGAGGACCATCCCTTGAGCAGACGCATCCTCAGCATTTCCATGCTGGCCCTGCTGGTTTTGATCCTGTCGGGCTGTAATCCTCAAGCGGCAGCACCTATCGGGCCGGACGCGGAAGGAATTTGGGACAAGTACTTTGTTTATCCGCTGTCCTGGCTGATTAAGGAAAGTGCCATGCTGCTGGGAGGCAGCTACGGCTTGGGAATTTTGGTAGCGACCATCATCATCCGGTTGATCGTGCTTCCGCTGATGGTGAAACAGATCAAAAGTTCCAAGAAGATGCAGGAGCTGCAGCCTGAGCTGCAGAAAATCCGCGAAAAACACAAGAACGATCCGCAAAAGGCCCAACAGGAAACGATGCTTTTGTTCCAGAAAAATCAAGTGAATCCATTGGCCGGTTGTTTGCCGCTGCTTGTGCAAATGCCGATCCTGATTGCGTTCTATCACGCGATTATCCGGACAGAAGACATCAAGACACATACGTTCCTGTGGATGTCCTTGGGCGAGAAGGACCCGTATTACATCCTGCCGATCATCGCTGCGGTCACCACGTATTTGCAGTCAAAAATGATGGGTTCGGTCACTCAAGGCAACCCGCAAATGCAGATGATGATGGTGATCATGCCGCTGATGATTCTGGCGATCGCCGTCACCTTGCCGTCCGCTCTGTCGCTCTACTGGGTATACGGCAACCTGTTCACCATTGTGCAAACGTATTTCTTGTATCGCGATACCAATAAAGCGCCCCGTCCGAAGGAGGGAACCTCCAAGTGAAAAAGGTGGTAGCTACGGCTAAAACGATTGACGATGCTGTGCAAAAGGCCTTGGAAGAGCTGAGTGTGCCTCGTGAAAAAGTTAGCGTTCGCATCCTGGAAGAACCGAGCCGCGGATTGTTCGGGCTGATCGGTTCCCGCGATGCCAAAGTGGAAGTGGAAGTTCAATACGATCCGGTAGATCAAGGGCTTGCTTTCCTTCAGGACGTACTTGCCAACATGAACGTGGACGCCAGAGTAGAAATGCGCCGTGGAGAAGAAGGCATGCTGTTTGACATTCAAGGTGCCAACCTGGGAATGATCATTGGCCGCAGGGGACAGACGCTGGATTCGCTGCAGTATCTCGTAAACGTCGTAGCAAACCGCCATGCGGACAAGCATGTACGAATCGTGCTCGATGCCGAAAACTACCGGCAGCGCCGTAAAGAAACACTGGAGCAGCTTGCCGAGCGGGTGAGCAGAAAGGCGCTGGCGATGAAACGAAGCGTCCGTCTGGAGCCAATGTCCGCGGCTGAACGGAAAGTGATCCATTCGTTTTTGCAAAAGCGTACGGATGTGGTTACGTACAGTGAGGGCGAAGAGCCCAACCGCTATATTGTCATAGCGCCGAAAGAAGCCTCGTCGTAGGCTTCTTTTTTTGGATTTTTTTCTTACATAAATGTGATCAATAGCAAAATGAAAGGTACATTCATTAGAGACGAGTGAAGGTAATGGGTGCTGGAATAGCCTATATTATAATCTGGTTGTTTTTGTAAAAAATACTGATGGACCGTGAAACTTGGAGCTGTGGATTACGTCAAATTTATAAACGCTGGATAAAGGTGATGAGGATTGATGAAAGAGCTCATTTCAGGTTTAACAATATGTGTTTTGTTAAGTGGATGCGTATCGTCAAATCAAACAAATTCAGTAAGCCAAATACATACACAGCAACAAACAGAACAAGAAAAATCAGCTTTAAGTCAATCAATCCAAAGCCAAAATCAGTCCGATATCGAGAAGGTGATCGTTCAAAGAGGACATGACATTATTAATTTAGCGGAGGTTTCGCCGGAAAGAGGTCTTATCGCCAATGCTGAAGATTTTTATCGGTTTGCCTATAGACGGGAAGGGGAGAATTTGGGGATAAAAAACGAGAAGGAATTGAAATTTCTTCAAGAAAGTCAGGAAGAAGGATCAAGCCAAAATGACTATACGTATATAAGGCTTGTGCAAACTCCATATATCCCTGAAATCGGGGAAAATGCTCATCCTCGAAAGGATATTGTCATTTATTTGGATGCTCGGTATCCCGATGATGCTTTTGTTGGTGAACAAAATCCTAAAAAATTGGAGGAATGGACAATTTACCAAGTAAAAGGCTATGGTAATTGGCTAAAAAAAGACATTGATCTATATCTGTCTTTATACAAAGGACTATAGCTAAAAAGGAAGCACCATAAAGCGTGCTTCCTTTTTAGCTATAGTCCTTAAGTTAGAGGCGTTTACGTACCGAGTCAAGGTAGTCAATAACTTCTTTGTAGTATCGGTCATGGTTGGAACCACCGTAACCAGCATCCGCAATATAACGGGCGCATTTTTTTGAATCAGGATCAGCTGTGTTTTTGAGATAATTGGTTAATTTGGAGTATCGGTCTCCTTTTAAAAATCTGGAAAATGCCTTTCCATGTGTTTTACGCCCTGGAAAAGCAGCCCATCCATCTTCTCCTTCACCAATATTTCCAACCGGGTAAGAACTGTCGACATACGACATGTTAGACCAGTTCTGGTTGTTGACCTGTGTTTCATTTTTAGACCATCCCGATTCTCCGCCCCACATGGCCAGGATTAAATCAACGGGGAGACCGTAGCAATCGTCACTGGCATCCTCTGCTACCCGTTTAAAAGCGTCGATAAAGGCTCTGATTTTATCGTCGCCGTTCGTATTAGGATTTATCCCTACGTAGGTGTCTCTGACACCGTCAATCTTTACAGGTTCCGTTGGAATTGCTTTATAGGCCATTCATAATCTCTCCTTTTTGAGTAAATAGATAAGCGAACAGTCTTGAGCGCTCAAACATCGCTTTCACCTACTAGGAAAAAAAGAGACTGGTTTAATACCTGATTTTGCAAATAATTTAATCCCGTGCTAGAGTTTTTGAACGTAAAAAAGTCCTCGCAGCAGCAAGGACTTAGCATACTCTTTGATATTTCTTAATGGCTCGCAAGCCTTTGAATAACGCTTGTGACTAATTGCTTACATTGCCGAAACATCATTCCAATACAATCATCACTATTACAGTTTTTTCTGATATACTGGAGAAGATGGAGAAGTTTATCCCTTCTCCATGTTATTATGAAGCTTTTTCTTTACGGAATCCGACCGCGAATCGGGTTCTTTTTTTGTCTCTTTTTTGATTTTAAGTTCACATTTACAATATCCCGTATTTGTATGTGGATCTTCCTATGAACGCAGCCGATAAAAACGACTAGAAGTCCATACGATACTGCAATTTCGGTAGTCCTGGTAACAGTCAACTAAGTCCTCCCGTCCATAATTTCTGGTGTGTTGCGAATCATGGAATACAGTTCCATTCTCATATATTGCTTACTATCCTCGCGAGGCATACGAATAAACCATGAAAGCCGCTCTATATCAGGCTCAAACAATTCAAGCAGGGTTTGGATTGCCCGATCGCTTCCCTTTTGCGCGTCACGTACCAACTTGCAAAAATCAGGTTCGGTTATAAGTTGCAAATCGTTCATCATAATAGTCTCTCCTTGGTAGAAGTCAGCTTTTCGCTAAGCTGCTGCAAATACCTTTTTTTACATACATTCACACGTTTCTGGGAAATGTGTAAATGCCGCGCGACTTCTTTTTCGCTTAACCCTTCAATCACCACCTTTCTAATGATGTAGCGCCCTCGCTCTGGCAAGCTACTGAGCAATTCCTCAACAAATATTTTGGAATCGACTTCATTTATTTGCACTTGTGTCCAAACATCATTCAACGTACGTTCATGACGGTATATCTTTTTGGCGTGATACTGCAATTTCCATGCGAATCGCTTTAATTGTTTCAAATATTCGGCTTTGAGTGATTGAATTTTCATAGACCCCCTCTCTTTTAGGAAATCCCCCGCAAACAAAACCTGCATAGCAATTATTGTTAAAAAAAGGAGAACGTACGTGCTCTTTTATTATACAAATTTTGTGAGAGAACCATATTTCATTTTTCTCTCGCTTTCATTCAATTAATGAAGGAATGATGATGTTGTAATAGTGAATGAAGAGGGGTACTTTGCGTCAAGCAATGGAAATACAAACGCTTATGGAAAAAGCGTTTCTCTCGGGATATGATCATGGGAATCAATGTTGGAGTATAAGCAACATAGCCGGGTGCTCACAAAAATGAAATAAAGAACCAAAGCGTTGAACAACTAGTAAATGTGGATAACGCATGCATGATGGATTGGAGTCGAATCAAATCGAACATACTGTGGATAACTCGAAAAAAGGACAACCGGCCAAGCTTGTGGATACTTTCCGGGAAAAGTGCACAGGATCGTTTCTTTTCTTGGAATTTTTCAAGGTGTTCTGTTATGCTAATAAGTTAGTGGCTCACTCGTTTGTTTGGAAAGCTAGAGGTGAACAACATGAATTTTGATACGATCGCAGCGGTTGCGACTCCGATGGGTGAAGGAGGGGTCGCGATTATCCGTGTCAGTGGACCGGAAGCGATTGAAGTTGTGGATACAATTTATCGAGGGAAAAAAACGCTGTCCACTGTGGATAGCCATACGATACACTACGGACATTTGCGCAATCCACAGACAGGCGATTTGGTGGAAGAGGTACTGGTGTCGGTCATGCGGGCGCCGCGTACGTTTACACGAGAAGATGTGGTGGAAGTCAACTGTCATGGCGGAATTGTCTCTGTTGAGCGGGTGCTTGAGCTGATTCTGGAGAACGGTGCAAGGCTGGCCGAGCCGGGGGAGTTTACGAAGCGTGCGTTTTTGAACGGACGCGTCGATTTGTCTCAGGCGGAAGCGGTCATCGATTTGATCCGGGCCAAGACGGACAGGGCGATGAAGGTAGCGTTGAACCAGGTGGAGGGCAAGCTGTCCAGGCTGATTCGGAGCCTGCGGCAAAACCTGATCGAAGCGATGGCCCACATTGAAGTAACGCTGGATTATCCGGAACATGATGTGGAGGATGTAACCCAGCAGCTGCTTCGGGACAAATGCGTAGAGGTAAAAGCGGAGATCGGGCGCTTGCTGCAGACGGCGAGACAGGGGAAAATTTTGCGGGAAGGGCTGTCCACTGCGATTATCGGGCGTCCGAACGTAGGCAAATCTTCGCTGTTGAACAGCCTCGTCCAGGAGGAGAAAGCGATTGTCACAGACGTGGCGGGGACGACACGCGACGTCATCGAGGAATTCGTAAATGTCCGCGGTGTGCCGCTTCGCTTGATCGACACAGCCGGGATACGGGAAACAGAGGACATCGTCGAGAAAATCGGCGTGGAAAAATCGCGCCAGCTTTTGCAAAAGGCCGACCTGGTCCTGCTTGTGCTCAATTATAATGAACCATTGACAGAGGACGACTACCGTATTTTTGAAGCGGCCAAAGGGTTTGAAGTGATTCTGATCATCAATAAATTCGACTTGGCTCAACGCATCGATCTGGAGGAGGTAAAACGCCATTTCCCCAACCAGCCGTTAATCATGACGTCGGCCAAGGAGGAGACAGGCATTGACCTGTTGGAAAAGGCGATTGCCGAGCTCTTCTTCTCCGGTCGAGTCCAGCAGGATGATTTGACCTATGTCAGCAACGCGAGACATATCCAGCTGCTGCGGCAAGCGGAGCAAGCCATCGATGATGCGATAAACGGGATTGAAGAGAGAATGCCGATCGATATGGTACAGATCGATATCAAAAAAGCTTGGGAATTGCTCGGTGAAGTGATCGGAGAGAGTGTAGGGGAAGATTTGATCGACCAGATTTTCTCGCAATTTTGTCTGGGCAAGTAAACAGCTTTCGCCGTCGGACTCACCTTAGAGGAGGAGAACTTATGATTGCAACCTATGAAGCGGAATCGTATGACGTCATTGTCATTGGCGCGGGTCATGCCGGAAGCGAGGCGGCTCTGGCAACTGCACGGATGGGGTGCAGTACATTGCTGTTGACCATTAATCTCGATTCCGTTGCGTTTATGCCCTGCAACCCGTCTGTAGGCGGTCCAGCAAAGGGACATGTGGTCCGGGAGATCGACGCCCTGGGCGGAGAGATGGGGAAAAATACGGATAAAACGCATATCCAGATGCGTTTGCTCAATACCGGCAAAGGACCGGCCGTGCATGCTTTGCGTGCCCAGGCGGACAAATTTGCCTACCAGCACGAGATGAAATTGACGATCGAAAACACGCCCAATCTTGTTTTGCGCCAGGCGATGGTTGAAGAGCTGATCATTAACAACGGCGTCTGCGAGGGTGTCATCACCCAGACGGGAGCCCGTTACAAAGCAAAGGCGGTCGTTCTGACGACTGGAACGTATTTGCGCGGAAAAATCATTTTGGGTGATTTGCAGTACGAAAGCGGTCCGAATAACATGCGCCCATCTGTGCGTCTCGCCTATCATTTGCAAGAACTCGGCTTCGACATGGTGCGATTCAAGACGGGTACGCCGCCCCGTGTCCACAAAAGCAGCGTCGACTTTTCCAAAATGGAAATTCAGCCCGGAGACGATGTCCCGCGCGCGTTTTCCTATGAAACAACCGAGTTTATCATGGACCAGCTCCCTTGCTGGCTTACCTATACCAATGAAGATACGCACCATTTGATCAACGACAACCTGCACCGCGCCCCGATGTATTCCGGCACGATTGAAGGAACCGGGCCGCGTTACTGTCCGTCCATCGAAGACAAGATCGTGCGCTTCAACGACAAGCCGCGCCATCAGATCTTCCTGGAGCCGGAAGGCCGCAATACAGAAGAGATGTACGTCCAGGGACTGTCGACCAGCATGCCGGAGGAAGTGCAGATTCAGATGCTGCGCTCTTTGTCCGGAATGGAAAACGTCCGCATGATGCGTCCGGGATATGCCATCGAGTACGATGCGATCATTCCGACACAGCTGTGGCCTACCTTGGAGACGAAAAAAATCGAAGGCTTGTTCACAGCCGGCCAGATCAACGGCACATCCGGATATGAAGAGGCTGCCGCGCAAGGCCTAATGGCGGGAATCAATGCTGCCCGCAAAATCCAGGGCAAGTCTCCCGTCATTCTCGGACGCGAGCAAGCCTATATCGGCGTCCTGATCGACGATCTCGTTACAAAAGGCACCAGCGAGCCGTACCGTCTGCTTACTTCCCGGGCGGAGTACCGCCTGCTTTTGCGGCATGACAATGCCGATCTGCGTCTGACCGATATTGGCCATGAAATCGGCTTGATCGGTGAAACGCGTTACCAGAAATTCTGTGAAAAACGTGAGCTGATCGAAAAGGAAAAAGAACGGATCACTAATACCCGTGTCCGTCCAGACATGGCAGAGGTCCAGGAAGTCCTGCGTCAGGCAGGTTCTCCGGAACTGACAGAAGTGATCGAGCTGGCGCAGCTTTTGCGTCGTCCAGAGATCACGTATCAGCATATTTCTCAGATGGCGCCGTCACCGGAGACTCTGCCGGAGGATGTGACGGAACAGGTTGAAATCCAAATCAAATACGACGGCTATATCCGCAAGTCATTGCAGCAAGTCGAGCGGATGAAAAAGATGGAGGAGCGGCGCATCCCGGATTCGCTCGACTATCATCAGATTTCCGGCATGTCCAAGGAATCTCGCGAAAACCTGAGCAAAATCCGGCCGATCAACATCGGGCAGGCTTCTCGCATCTCGGGAGTGAATCCGGCAGACATCTCGGTTCTGATGGTCTATTTGGAGCAGTACAATTGTGCAGGGACGGCGGCAGAGTAAGCCGCAAGGTGATGTAAGCCCCAAAATGCGGCAGCGGTATAACGAGCGGGTAAGCCAGTGGGTAAGGGAGTATAGCGTATGAACAAGGAGCAATTTGCGCAAGCGTTGTCTGCCAAGGGAATCGAGCTTTCTGCACGCCAACGGGAGCAATTCGGTATGTACTTCCGTTTGTTGGTCGAATGGAATGAGAAGATGAACCTGACGGCGATTACCGAGGAAGAACAGGTGTACAACAAGCACTTTTACGATTCGATCACGCCTGCTTTCTTCTTTTCCTTTGATCAGGCAGAAAAGGTGGCAGATATCGGGGGAGGAGCGGGCTTTCCCAGCATTCCGCTGAAGATTGTCTTTCCTCACCTGCATATGACCATCATTGACTCGCTGAACAAGCGGATGAATTTTTTGCAGCATGTAGCGAGCGAACTCGGATTGGAAAACCTCTTTCCTGTACACGGAAGAGCCGAGGATCGGGGACAGGAGCCTCAGTTCCGGCAGGCGTTCGATCTGGTCGTTGCTCGTGCGGTCGCCAGGTTAAATGTGTTGTCTGAATACTGCCTTCCTTTTGCACGCGTGGGCGGTCATTTCATCGCTCTGAAAGGGGCAGATATTTCTCCTGAGCTGAATGAGGCCAAAAAAGCAATCAAGACGCTCGGAGGCAAGACCAAGCTGGTCGAGACGTTCCAGCTGATGGAGGATGCGGGGGAGCGGAACATTGTCATTATGGAAAAGGTGGAGAATACGCCAAAGGGATATCCGCGCAAAGCCGGCACCCCGGCGAAGAAACCTCTGATTTGACCGATCGTGAGGGATATGCAGCCAGAAAAGGGCTGATTCCGTTGAATAGGGAGTAGGGCAAAGGGCTATGGCATTTTTGCTGTAGCCCTTTTTCTGTGCGAAGAGGATGGCTTTTTGAGGTGAACGATCTGACATCTTACGCTGCGAAGTCGCCTGCTATTGGAAAGAGCGTTTGCCTGCAAAACTGCCTGCAGAACTACTTGTAGAATGAATACTTTCTTTTCATATTGCTATTTGATTTGAATAGGTGTGTTTATAAAAAATGTACCTGTCAAATGTATCAACATAAGTGGAAGCTACATAAGATACCGTTTTTTCCGCTGCTGAAACGGCGGTCATTCCGGCCTTTTCAGCCAAAAAAGGCGAAAAAGCGTGGGCAGTCGGCTGTTGGAATAACAGCTGATCTGAAACAAACAGTTGCTCTTAAGCAAACAGCTAGTCTTGAGCAAACAGCTGGTCTTGAGCAAACAGCTGGTCTTGAGCAAACAGCTAGTCCTGAACAAAGCTGGTCTTGAACAAACAGTTGGCCTTAACAAAGCCGGCTTTCACAAACTGACAGTAAAGTCCCAGGCGATTGCCTGTTTTATCGCGAAAACTGATAAATAGAGTCTTGTCTGCATACATGTAACTAAGGCAGGGACTCTTCGTCGAAGAACAATCCGAAGAAATGTTGGAGAGGAGGGGAAAGGATGAACACTGCCCTGACGGCATTTTTTCCGCCGGAATTGCCGACCATTTTGCTTCGTCTGTTCCTCGCTTTTCTTGCAGGGGCCATCATGGGTTTGGAGAGGGAGCGGTTTATGAAGGGAGCCAACAGGCAGCGCGGAGCCGGTTTTCGGACGTATAGTCTGGTTTGTTTTGGTTCCTGCCTGTTCGGTCTGGCATCCATCTACGGATTTTCGTCAAGCGGCATAAATAACGATCCGGGCCGTGTCGCGGCTCAGGTGGTGACTGGAATGGGCTTTCTGGGAGCGGGAGCCATTATCAAGCTCAATGGAAACGTGAAAGGGCTGACAACAGCGGCCGGCATGTGGGTTGCTTCGGCCATTGGCTTGCTGTTCAGCGCGGGAATGTATATTACGGCTATTGTCGCTGCTTTTTTTGCCTACCTGACACTGGATTTTCATCGTCTGTTTCCGCATCTGTTTCTTTTTTCGAATGACGCGCATGAGGGAGATGATGATGTCTTTTCCGAAGATGAAAGAAGGGATAAAGGGGAAGATCAAGTAAAATACCCGTATGAGGACAGCTGACAGAAAGGTGTTTCACGTGAAACAGAGGAAGAGCTTTCTCTTTTTTACCTATTCTTCTCGAGGAAGAACGTGAGGGACATTCGTTTTAAACGGCAAGGAAAGCTCTGAACAATGATGAGAAGGATACACCATGGAAAAAGGATCATTCCTTCCAGAGAATAAGGTTCGATGGCATGGCTCAGCTTGAATGTTGTTTCTTTACTTATTGAAAAGTGGTATTGGGAAAACTGCAGATTGATTCAAAGCAGGAAGTGGAATTGCAAGTAACAAGTAACAAGTAACAAGTAACACCTGTTATTTGCCTTCATATAGTGCCGGGTATGCGAAATTTGCAAAAGAAGACTGCTGGATGTTGGGGAAAGGATTCTTGTATATCTGTTGCTAGTTTCTTTCTATTTTTGTACGGCATACGATAGGACTTCATGCATACACAAAAAATCGCAGCCAGGTATGATGAACGGTTTATCCTCCACATTGCTATAATTCCCAAAAATTTCAAGATGAAGTTAACTTGAAACAGATAATATAGCAAGTCTTTACAGCATGTTTCTTTGGATGAGCGCCTTTCATTTCCAAACTGTACCTCGCCACCGTTTGGAAATGTGGCACTAGGGTGAAAGCAGCAGATTGTTTCACGTGAAACACGCTTTTCACAGCAGGAATTGGCCTTTGGGTGCAGAATTATTCCATAACGATTATAAACAGAAAAGTTGTCGCGATTTTTTGCCATAGAAAGCTTATGAACGCAACGGCTGATGGAACGGTTGGAAGTGGGGGATTTTACCATGGCAGTAAAGGATTCGTTTTCTCGTATATTCGGGTTGACGGACAAGACAGACAATGAGGAGATCAGGCAAATACCGGTAGATGAGATTGTTCCCAATCCGTATCAGCCTCGTACGGTATTTGACGATGAAAAGCTTGATGAGCTTTGCCAGACGATTCGGACGCACGGCTTGATTCAACCTATCGTTGTACGGATGAGAGATAACCGATATGAGTTGATAGCCGGTGAACGTCGCTGGCGTGCCACCAGGAAGCTGGGGTTGGAACGGATTCCTGCGATCATTAAAGAATTTAATGACACGCAGACAGCTTCTATTGCCTTAATCGAAAATTTGCAGCGGGAAGGATTAACTGCGATTGAGGAAGCGGTAGCCTACCAAAAGTTAATCGATTTACATGATTTGACGCAGGAAAGCCTGGCACAGCGATTGGGAAAAGGACAATCCACCATCGCCAATAAGCTGCGTTTGCTGAATCTGCCTCAAGAAATCCAGGATGCGCTGCTGGCTCGGCATGTAACCGAAAGACATGCACGAGCGTTAATCCCTTTGAAGGACAGCGAACTCCAATTGAAAGTGCTGCACGAGATTCTGGAACGCGATTGGAATGTCAAGCAGACGGAGACCAGAGTGAAGCAGCTGTTGGAGGCATCGGAGAATCCGAAGCCGGAGAAAGAACCGAAGCCAAAGTGGAAGGCTTTTTCCAGAGATACGCGGATTGCGATCAATACGGTTCGGCAGTCGATAGATATGGTCATGCAAACGGGGCTTCCTGTAGAAACGGACGAGGAAGATCACGAGGAGTTTTACCAGTTTACGATTCGGATTCCCAAACGAAGGGACGGAAAGTGACAACGCTTCTAATCGAATGGCGGGATAAATGTTCGATATGGCAGCAAGCCAGTTGACGATTTGTTGAATAGAGGAGAAGACGAAGGAGCCGGAAAACGGGGAGCAAGGAATGAAAAGAGGAAAAGATGGTGGCAAAACAGGCCGCCTTTCTTTTTGGCCGAGCTTTCTGGCGGTAGTCTTCTTCAATAGAAAGCAAAGCTTGCTGATACATGTTTTGATTCGCTCGGTATTTCCGAGTCTTCCATGTCGCTGTCATGAGGGACCCAAGTCAAAAGCAGTAAGAGGAAAGGATAGAAAAGAGGCGCTGGGATAGGTGCCTTTTTTCCGCTTTAACCCGCAGGGAACTTCCGTGCTGCATTCGTTGATGTAACGATACAATTCCTGGCATCATCTACCGAAGGTGAAGTGTTACGTGCTAACCTGCAGTGATCCAGTGTCAAATTGGACAGCGATCAGAAACAGTTTGGGATTTTTTTCCCTACCAAAAAACAGGGTACGGCAACAACAAATCTGGTAACATGTTTAGTAGATTGGTGTAAAAATGAGGTGGACAAGTTGGGTAAAATCATTGCGGTAGCAAACCAGAAAGGTGGCGTAGGAAAGACAACCACATCCGTCAATCTTAGCGCATGTCTGGCCTCCCTGGGGAAAAAGGTTCTACTGGTGGATATTGATCCCCAAGGGAACGCGACAAGCGGAGTTGGCGTGAACAAAGCAGACGTTCGTTATTGCATCTACGACGTGCTGATCAATGACATCAGTCCTGTGGATGCCACTTTGCCTACTGAAATCGATGGTCTCAAGATCATTCCTGCTACCATTCAATTGGCCGGTGCGGAAATCGAGTTAGTCCCAACCATCTCGCGCGAGGTTCGCTTGAAAAAAGCACTGGAAGTTGTAAAAGATAAATACGACTACATTATTATTGATTGTCCGCCTTCCTTGGGGATTTTAACAGTCAACTCTCTAACCGCATCCGACTCGGTACTAATCCCGATCCAATGCGAATACTATGCGCTGGAGGGCTTGAGCCAACTGCTGAATACCATTCGTCTGGTTCAAAAACATCTGAATTCTCAGCTGGCTATTGAAGGTGTCGTCTTGACCATGCTGGACGCGCGGACCAATCTCGGATTGCAGGTCATCGAGGAAGTGAAAAAGTACTTTCAAGACAAGGTTTACAAAACAATTATCCCTCGAAATGTACGGTTAAGCGAAGCTCCTTCGCATGGCCAGGCCATTATTACGTACGATCCGCGCTCCAGAGGGGCGGAGGTATATACTGACTTGGCGAAGGAAGTGGTAGGTGTATGAGCAGGGGACTTGGAAAAGGTCTGAATGCACTGATTACGTCCAACATGATTGAAGAAGAGGAGCATGTTTCGGAAATTCCTGTCGCAGATATCCGGCCCAATCCGTACCAGCCCCGGAAGGAGTTCGAACCGGCAGCCATCGAAGAACTGGCGCAATCGATCAAAGAGCACGGCATCATTCAGCCGCTCATCGTCAGAAAGAGCATCAAGGGGTACGAGTTGGTCGCGGGGGAAAGACGGCTTCGTGCAGCCAAATCATTAGGGATGAAAAAGGTTGCGGCAGTCGTAAAGGAATACTCTGATCAGCAGCTGATGGAAATCGCGTTGATTGAAAACTTGCAGCGGGAGAATCTGAATCCGCTGGAAGAAGCGGAAGCCTATGAGAAACTGATCAGCCATCACGCTTATACGCAGGAGCAGTTGGCCAAAAAAATCGGCAAGAGCAGACCGCATGTCGCCAATATGCTTCGCTTGCTGCAGCTTCCCGAGCAGATCAGAAAAATGGTGTCGGCGGCGGAGTTGAGCATGGGACACGCTCGCGCTCTATTGTCGGTAGAAAAGGAAGAGCTCCAGCTTCAGCTAGCAAAAGAGGTTGTAAAGAAGGGACTAAGTGTCCGGCAACTGGAAGAGCTGGTGAAACAGGCAAATGTTTCACGTGAAACATCGAAAAAGAAGCAGTTGAAAAAGGAGCCCCAGCTGATTCAAATGGAAGAAAGATTAAGGAGCAGATTGGGTACCTCGGTAAAAATCAAAAAGGGAAGCAAAAGAGGAAAGATCGAAATCGATTTTTACTCACAGGAAGATTTGCAGAGAATCCTGGAAATATTCGAGCAAGAGTAAGATCACAAGGAGGAAGCCATGCGAGTGATTTACTTGGACAATGCTGCATCTACGTGGCCGAAACCACCGGCAGTGAAGGAAAACATGGCTGAGGTAATCGAGCACTTTGCGGCCAATCCGGGACGGGGCGGACATGCGTTGGCAATGAAAGCAAGCAAGGCTGTGTTCCGAACGCGGGTCGAGCTTTCACGGTTGTTTGGGATTCAAAACCCGAATGACCTCTTTTTTTATATGAATGCTACCCAAGCCCTAAACCAGGCGATCAAAGGGCTGCTGAAGGAGGGAGACCACGTCGTTTCCTCTTCGATCGAGCATAACTCGGTGAGACGCCCATTGGAATATATGGCCCGTACGAAAAAGGTCGAGCTTACGTTTGTAGAACCGCGGGAAGACCAACTGTATTACGCAGAAGACTTTGAACGGGCCATGAAGCCGAATACCAGACTGCTGGCAGTCAGCCACGCTTCCAATCTGACGGGGGTTATTCTCCCGATTGCGGAGCTGGGAGATTTGGCTAAACAGAATCAGGTTTTGTTTCTCGTGGATGCTTCGCAGACGGCGGGTGTTTTGCCCATTCATGTAGGAGAGATGAAGATTGACATGCTTGCTTTCCCTGGGCACAAAGGACTGTATGGGCCGCAGGGAACAGGCGGACTGTACGTCCATCCTTCTGTCGATTTGGAACCGTTGATTCACGGCGGTACAGGGAGTCAGTCAGAGGCCATCGATCAACCGACTACCAGACCGGATCGCTATGAGAGCGGTACAGCCAATACGGTGGGACTGGCTGGATTGCAAGCGGGTGTATCGTTTGTCCTGGAAAAAGGGGTAGAGAACATCCATGCCTATGAATGGAAGCTGACAAAACAAACAATCAAAGGCTTGCGACAAATAAAAGGCGTAGAAGTTTACGGACCGGGAGAAGAGGTCGAAAGAGTCGGCGTGATTTCGTTTAACATAGAGGGAGTCGATGCGTCAGAAGCATCGTTTATCCTCGATCAGCAATACGGAATTGCAACTCGTGCAGGATATCATTGCACACCGCTGGGACATCGGACAGCCGGAACAGAGCAACGCGGAGCAGTGCGGGCTAGCTTTGGCGTATTTAACACAGAACAGGACGTGGAAGCACTGTTGAACGCGGTACGGGAAATCGCATCCGCCTTTCAGTCTTCATGATTCGCAGGGGAGTGGAGTAAGTGATTTTGTTGGGGACTCTGGTTAATGCGATTGCCATTATCGCAGGAGCTCTGTTGGGACGCCTGCTGTCAGGCATACCAGAATCAATTCGGAAAACCGTCATGCAAGGAATTGGACTTGCTATTGTCTTGCTGGGAATCAAAATGAGTCTGGAAACACAAAATTTCTTGCTCGTTATCCTGAGTATCGTGATTGGTTCGATCCTGGGAGAACTCATTGGTATCGAGTCAGGCTTAAACAAGCTGGGACAATGGCTGGAGAGCAAAATGGGAGGGAGGAGCCAGGGGAGTATTGCGACTGGCTTTGTCACTACGACGCTGGTTTATTGCATTGGTGCCATGGCAGTGCTTGGGGCGATGGACAGCGGACTAAGAAACAATCACGAAATATTGTACACAAAGGCAATGCTGGACGGCTTCTCTGCGATTATTTTTTCATCAACGCTTGGAATTGGCGTTTTGTTCTCTGCAGTTCCCGTTTTTTTGTATCAGGGTGCGATTGCGCTTTTATCCACACAGATTTACAACTTTGTCAGCCAGGAAACACTGGACGCCATGCTGGTTGAAGTGACGGCGGTAGGCGGCTTGATGATTATCGCGATCGGCATTAACATATTGGAACTGAAAAAAATCAATGTGGCCAACATGCTGCCGGCATTGGCGATCGCAGCAATCGGGGTGCCGCTGATACGGTGGCTTTCGGTGTGATTTAGGTAACGGGCATGCAAGCCATTATGGAGCAAGCGAACGGATTCCTTGAACAAGGAGTCCGTTTTTATATTAGGGTTCATGCTAGGCAAACAAAATACAGCATGTGATAATACAGAGAAAAACAGCAGAGTTCGCGGGGAGAAAGCGGATGTTCGGATTTATCGTAAATCCAGTGGCGGGAAATGGTCGTGGGCTGCTGGTATGGAATCGGCCCCAGAAGGAACTGGAGCGGCGCAGAGCCATTTTTCGAGTAAAAATGACAGCGAAGCAGGGGGAAGCCAAAAAAATGGCTGTTGAACTGCTGCAAAAAGAGGAAGTAAGCAAAATCATAGCGGTCGGGGGAGATGGAACGGTAAACGAGGTCATCAGCGGGATGAAAATGGCCGGCATTCCTTGCACATTTGGACATATTCCGGCAGGTTCAGGAAATGATTTTGCCCGTGGACATTCGTTGCCGAGCGATCCGGTTGCTGTGCTGGAGCACATCCTGGCCGAAGGTGAGGGAAAAGCGATCGACCTGTTCAGGGTAAACGGACAAATCGCCGTGAACGCGGTTGGAGCCGGTTTCGACGGAGAAGTGGCCAAGGTAACGAATGAAGCTGCTTATAAAAGCTGGTTGAATCGTTGGCGGCTCGGAAAGCTTTCCTACATCATTTCTGTAATTCGCGTATTTTTGTCTTATCAAACATGCCGGGTAACACTGAGGGTCGACGGGCAAGAGACAATATTGGACAGCGTATGGCTGGTGGCGGTGGCAAACATCCCGAATTACGGCGGCGGCATGCTGATTTGCCCGGGAGCGGTGCCAGATGACGGGATGGCGGAAGTGTGCGTCGTCTGCAATGTATCCAGATGGTCGCTTATTAGCGCGTTTCCAATGATCTTTACCGGTTCGCACGTACATCATCCAGGCGTTCGATTTTTCCGGGGGCAACAGATCGTAATAGAGTCGGAAAGAGAACTGAAGGTGCACGTAGACGGAGAAGTGTCGGAATCGACGCCGATTACGGTAGAAGTAGAGCATAGAAAACAGATGATATGTGCATAGGACTAGAGGAAAGGACCGTTCGCGAGTTTCCGTACAAATGGAACAAAGACTTGTAGATCCCGGGATGCGGGAAACAAGTCTTTTTCGGTTCGACGAGATTCCATCGATTCTGTTCTATTTTCCCCGGAAAGTCAAAGACTCCGTCCATACTCGCAGGAGCGTATGCTCTGCGAATTACTCAGGAAAAGCGCTGATTCGCTGGGAATCGCCCGCAGTGTGAAGCAGGGAGGCCTGAAACAAACCGGCCGCAATAATGTCGGCCATCCGCATGACTACATACAGCCGGGTATTTTGCAGGACAAAGTACTCCATGAACCCACCGACATTCACAATGCCTGTGATGTGGAAGGTCCCGACAGAGGGAAGCTCCTTTTTTACGCCGGCACCGGGCTTCAGCGGTCCGTCATTGACATTGATGCTGCCGACATTGCTGAACTGTCCGAGACAGGCGTCGATGGCGATGATCAAGGAACGGGGATGCTGCTGACGGATAGCCTCCAGCTTTTCTCCTAAATTCATGGCATGCACCGGATCTTCAAGCGTACCGTAAACATGCATGGAGAGGGGCTTGTATGACAAGAGCTTGCTGCCCACGAGGGGACCGAGCGCGTCTCCGGTCGAACGGTCAGTGCCAATACAAACGATGACAATCTCATCGCGGTACGTGTGCGAATGAAATCGCTGGACAAGATGTTGTGCCAGTTGGTCGACAGCAGCCTCATTGCGATAATCCACTTTCAGTGGCGGAAGCAAGTGTTCGTTGCAGTGGTCAGAGAGATTCATGACTACCCCCAATCCTGGCCTCGGCCGAAATCAAAAGAGTATTCACAGTATAGTACCGGAAGGACTTTTTTATACCCGCAAATGCCAACGTTGAGCAGGTTTCGAACAGTTTGCCAACAGTCCCGACTCGTAATTCTATGAAAAATGTATGCCGAAAGGATGGTTTGACGAGAAGGGAACTGGCGCCGGCTGGGCCGAACAAGTAAAATAAGGAGTAGCCAATATGGCTCCGCCGGGTTTCGGTTGGGCTTTGGCAGGCAAGGGCACGAGTCTCGCTTTCTTCGCTTTGCGTTCGAAATCTCGAAGCCGCGCCCTTATATCAATAGCATTTCATTGATTGCTTTTTGGCCAAGCAAAAAGAGAGAGGGAGAGGCGTGGAGCAGGATACGGTTTTGATCGCATTTGATTCGACTCAACAAGCTTTGCGGGCGGAAATGCTGCTGGAGTATGCCGATATCGACATTGACACCCGTCCTACCCCGAAAGAGATCACGGCCGGCTGTGCCCTTTCCATTGAGTTTCCCGCGGACAGCTACCAGCAGGCCAGGGAGATCATTTCTGAGCAACATGTTGAGATACGCGGCTACTTTCGCTTGTTTTCCGACTGCTACCACGAAATTGACGAATACGGAAACAGGAAGGAGCAGAACAGATGACAGAAGAAATCGCAAAACAGGGAAACTGGTTGGAATCGGTATATGAGAAAACCATTGCTTATGTGACGGACCCGGAGATGTGGGTGCGGATTGGTCTGGTCCTCTTAAAAATATTGCTGATTGTGGTTGTATCAAGGATTGTCGTGTCAATTGTCAATGCGGCGGTCAACAAAGTGTTTCAGCACCGGCAGGGAAGCAAGCTCCAGATGGAGCAGCGGCGTGTGGATACGTTGCGTGTGCTGGTGAACAACGTCGTACGCTACGGAATCTACTTTTTGGCGATTTTGCTTGTCCTTCAGCAGCTGGGCGTGGATCTCAGGCCAGTGTTGGTCAGCGCGGGTGTGCTGGGGCTGGCTGTGGGCTTTGGAGCGCAGAGCCTGGTGCGTGATGTCATTACCGGCTTTTTTATTATTTTTGAAGACCAGTTTGCGGTCGGGGACGTTGTGACCGTAAACAATATGACGGGAACTGTCCAGGAGATCGGCTTGCGCATTACCCGGATTCGAAGCTGGACAGGCGAGGTGCATATTTTCCCCAATGGAACCATCAATCAGGTCACAAACTTTTCCTTGCAGAACACATTGTCTGTGGTGGATGTGTCTGTCGCATATGAGGAAGACCTGAATCGGGTCGAAGAGATCATCAGGGAGACGCTGAAAAAGGCTCAGGCCGAATTGGAGGACATCGTCGCCGAGCCGCAGTTTTTGGGCGTTCACGCATTGGGCCCGTCCGAGGTTACCATGCGGGTCACTGCCGAATGTAAGCCAAACACGCATCACGGCGTCAATCGGAAGCTGAGAGCGATGATCAGACAAGAGCTGAGCCAGAAGGGGATCGACATTCCTTACCCGCGAGTGGTAACCATGCCGGGAAGAGGATTTGAACAAGGGCAAAAGCAGATGCAGTCCTAAAAAGGCTGCGGTCAGGCAGGACAAGGCAGCGGGAGCAAGCTGTGAAAAGCGGGAGCAGGAAAAGGGAAACGAAGGGGGGGATCGACATGCAGAGAAAGCCATTTGCCCTGGGGGATGTGGTTCAAATGAAAAAAGCGCATCCGTGCGGTACGAACGCATGGAAGGTCATTCGCATGGGAATGGACGTCCGGATCAAATGTACAGGATGCGAGCACAGTGTAATGATTCCACGGCTGGAATTTGAGCGCAAGATGAAGAAAGTGCTGATCCATGCCGAGGGGGCGCCGGAAGAGTAAAAACTGCATAGGCGAAACGAAAAGAGGATGCAGCCTGATGGGCTTGCATCCTTTTTCATCAAGTCGGTGTGGAAGGCAAGATTACAACGTGTGTGCAAGCTTACCTTCGACTGGCTGGATGGCAGAGGGATGGTTAGTCGCAATCACAACCAACGATAACAAGCAGGATAAAGAGAACCAGCACAAGCGCGAAGCCGTCGAAGTTGCCGTTGAAGAGACCCACTAGCTGACACCTCCTACCATGGATTCAATACTTATGCTATGTCGGGGTAGGGCAAAGCGGTATGGGCGTTTGTCACGAGTCTGGGGAAAATAAAGTTATGCACATACTATCCACAGAAAATGTGGAAAAGTCATCGCCGAAAGAAGCCTTTTTTAACTAACATGTGGACAACTACCTGTGAGTTTTAAGGTTATCCACAAAATTATTCACAAAACAGAAAATTCTTTGGATAAATCGACTGCTTTTCCAAAATATTTAAAAAATTTTTTATTAATCAGGAGGGATTTTCAGACATGGATATAATTAGACTATATAGTAAACGGTAGATAATAGAGAAAAGGGGCGATTTTGTTGAAAAAACAGGCATTTATCACACTGACAGCAATGGCGATTGCATTATCAACCGTCAGCACTCCATTTATTCCTTACAGTACGCAGGTGGTCGCGGCAGCCGAGAAAGCTCCCGTCTACAAAAACCGCTCCGAAATACCGGACACCTACAAGTGGAAGCTCGATCATATTTATCCGAGCGTGAAGGATTGGGAAAATGATGTGAAAAAAGCGGAGGAGCTGGCGAACGCATTTACCAAGCATCAGGGCAAGCTGGGCCAGTCAGCCGAATCGCTGAAAAAGGCGCTCGATGACTACAGTGACCTGATGCGAGTAAACGACAAGGCCTACGTATACGCCAACATGGCTCTGGACGTGAACTCGGCGAACGCAGACCTGCAAAAGCTCGCCGACCGCGCGGAAAAAATGTACACGCTCGTCTCGGAGAAAACGGCCTGGATGCAGCCGGAAATTGTCGCGATACCGGACGACAAGATGAAGAGCTTGCTTGGATCAAAGGATCTGGCTGCTTACAAAATGATGCTGGAGGATATGCTCCGGACGAAGCCGCACTCTTTGTCAAAGGAAATCGAGGAGCTTTTGGCCAAATCGTCGCCGCTAGGAAGCTCGCCGAACAACATTTACGGGATGCTCTCCAAGGACGTGCGTTTCCCAAAAATCAAGGATGAAAACGGCAAGGAAGTGCAGCTGACCAGAGCCAATTTCGTTTCCTACCTGGAGAGCAAGGACCAGCGGGTGCGCAAGGATGCGTATCAGGCTTATTACAAGTCGTTGATCGATTTCCAGGATTCGTTTGCCCAGACGCTGGCTGCCAAGGTGAAAGCAGACAACTTTTACGCGAGCGTCCGCCATTACGATTCAGCCCTGGAGGCGAGCCTGAATCCGAACAACATCCCGACCAAGGTATACGACGAGCTGATCGATACAGTCAACGACAATCTGCCGCTGCTGCACCGCTATATTTCCTTGAAAAAGAAGATGCTCGGCGTTCCTGAATTGCACATGTACGACATTTATGTGCCGATCGTACCGTCCGACGACAAGTACATCCCGTATGAGGAAGGCAAGAAAATGGTCGTGGACGGCCTAAAGGCGATGGGCGACGACTATGTGAAAGTGCTTGCGGAGGGATTGGAAAGCGGCTGGGTGGATGTGTACTCCACGGACGACAAGCGAAACGGCGCGTACCAGTGGGGCAGCTACGACACCCATCCTTACGTGCTGTTGAACTACCAGGGAACGCTTGACGACGTTTACACCATTGCCCACGAGATGGGGCATGCCATGCAGTCCTATTACACGAACAAAACCCAGCCGTATATCACATCCAACTATCCGACGTTTACCGCAGAAGTCGCTTCAACGATGAACGAGACGATTTTGTTCAAGAGCATGTACGCCCAAGCCAAGACCAAGGCTGAAAAAATGTATCTCTTGAATCACTATCTGGAAAACTTCCGTTCGACCCTGTTCCGCCAAACGCAGTTTGCCGAGTTTGAGCGGGCGATCTACGAGAAGGAGCAAGCGGGAGAATCTCTCAACGCGGAAGCGATCAAGAAGATTTACCTGGACATCAACAAAAAGTACTACGGCAAGGACATGGTTTCCGACGAAGAAATCTCGATGGAGTGGGCGCGGGTTTCCCATTTCTTCAATTACAAATACTACGTCTATCAGTACGCAACCAGCTTCGCCGCATCACAGGCGCTGGCCAAGCAAGTCCTGGACGAGGGAGAACCAGCCGTAGAGCGCATTCGCAAAAACTTCCTCGAAGCGGGCAACTCGGCACCTCCCATCGACGTGCTGAAAGCAGCCGGCGTGGATATGTCCACTTCCCAGCCAATCGAACAGGCTATGCAGATCTTTGAAGAGACGCTGAACGAGTTGGAGAAGCTGGTGAATGAGAAATAAATGAACAAGGAACGCGGCATAAAGAACAGGGAACAATGAAAGTGAACAGTGAATGGTGAACAATAAACAATAAAGCAGAAATGCGGCAAGGAAAGAAAGCGGGAGAATTTCTCCTGCTTTTTTTATGGAGTGAGAGAAGCTTTTTAAATGGAAGGAAAAAGGGTGGCCGCCTTTCGCAGGGGCCACCGGAAATGTCATGTTATACAGCTGGCAGGGTGCTGCGGTAAAAAGAGGTTTGGTTTATCTGGTCCAGTCGCTTTCGAGCAGCGAAAACATGATGACATCGACAAGCTTTCCTTTTGACATTTCGTACTGACGGAGCCGTCCTTCTTCCGTAAACTGCAGTCGTTTCAACAGCTTGATAGACGGAATATTCTCCGGTTCGACCTTCGCTTCGATCCGGTTTAAACGCAGGTGCTGAAAACCGTAATCGAGCAAAGCTTGAATAGCTTCCGAGGCATAGCCGCTTCCCCAAAATGGACGCCCGAGGTCATAGCCGATTTCCGCCCGTTTATTTTCGTGATCGAGGTAGTTGAACCCGCAAGACCCGATGATCTCAAATGGCTGCCGCAGCGCAATGGTCCACCGGCACGCCTTTCCTTCCTGGCTGAGTCCTTGCAGCAGCGAGATCATTTGCTCAGCCTGGGCCACATCTGTAAACGTTTCAATGTTCATATATTTCGATACAGCAGGATCAGACCAAAACGAAAACAGCGCGGGAGCATCTGCCAGCTCCATTGGCTTTAATTCGAGCCGATCGGTTGTTACCTTTTCCATGTTCATTGCGTTCCCTCCACATTTATTGAATTGATCCTGAGAAATAAAAAAGCTGCGATCTCTACCTGGGCATAGCTCAGTCCTTTCAATAAAAAGAGGGTGAAAAACAATTCCCATCATATCACAAATGAACAGCCGATGCCCTTTTGTAGAGGGAAACGTCAAACGCCCTGGCTGAAAACCATGCTTCTCATCTCCTGCGGAACCAAACAGGACGGGGAATGGCGGCGAGCTCCGGTAATTTTTTTGACAAGAGCTCTGTCTTTCGGAAAGATATAAATAATAGAAGAAAAAAGAGAGAAGAACGAGTTTCCACATGGATTCGATTGTAATCCGCGGCGCAAGTTTTTATACTAGAAAGGATGTGAATGAAAAAAGTACAAGGAGTTGTAAATAGATGGGTGCATCTTGTGGCATTGTAGGACTTCCCAACGTAGGCAAGTCGACTCTGTTTAACGCAATTACGCAGGCGGGCGCAGAATCGGCCAACTATCCGTTCTGTACGATTGATCCCAACGTGGGGATTGTCGAGGTGCCGGACCCGCGCCTGAACAAACTGACGGAGATCGTCGTTCCGAATAAAGTCGTTCCGACGGCGTTTGAGTTCGTGGATATTGCCGGTCTCGTAAAAGGAGCCAGCAAAGGAGAAGGGCTGGGCAACCAGTTTCTCGGACACATCCGGGAAGTGGACGCGATTGCTCACGTAGTTCGCTGCTTTGAAGATGAAAACATCACGCACGTGGCGGGACGGGTAGAGCCTTTAAGCGATATCGAAACGATCAACCTGGAGCTGATTTTTGCCGACCTCGACTCCGTAGAGCGCCGGATCGACCGGATTGGCCGCAAGGTAAAAGCGGGAGACAAGGAAGCGAAGCTGGAGCTCGATGTGCTGGAGCGTCTGAAGGCCGCGTTTGAAGCGGGGCAGTCCGCACGCAGCGTCGAGATCAGCGAAGACGAGTTTAAACTGATCCGCGACCTTCACCTGCTCACAATCAAGCCGGTTCTCTACGTTTGCAACGTAGCCGAGGACGGGATTCACGACGCAGACAGCAATCCTCATGTGCAGGCTGTCCGCAAGCACGCTGCTGAGGAAGGCGCACAGGTAGTCGTCATCAGTGCCAAGGTAGAAGCCGAGATCGCCGAGCTGGAGGGCGAGGACAAGCAGATGTTTCTGGAAGAGCTGGGACTGCAGGAGTCCGGCCTCGACCGCCTCATCCGCGCTGCGTATGAATTGCTTGGCCTGATCACTTACTTTACGGCTGGCGTGCAAGAGGTGCGGGCGTGGACCGTCCGCAAGGGAACAAAGGCTCCCCAGGCTGCAGGCGTCATCCACACCGATTTTGAACGCGGCTTTATCCGCGCCGAAGTGATCGCTTACGACGACCTGGTCGAGGCGGGATCTGTCGCGGCTGCGAGGGAAAAAGGGAAATACCGTCTGGAAGGCAAGGAATACCTCGTCAAGGACGGAGATGTCATGCATTTCCGGTTCAACGTATAGAAGTCAACCTTGCTTCGGGCTAGGCCTTTTGCTATAATACGATAATGCGAGTATTTATGGAGTGCATGTTTCATGCGTTTCGGCAGCACTCGCTCCTTGCCCGCTTGCGGGCCGCTAAGTCCATAAGGAGGTGAAAAGGTATGCGTCAATACGAAGTAATGTACGTATTGCGTCCAGACCTTGAAGAGGAGAAAATCAAAGCCAACGTGGCTCGTTACAGCGATGTTGTAACCAGCTTTGGCGGAGAAGTAACCAAACTTCAAGAAATGGGCAAGCGTCGTCTTGCGTATGAGATTCAAAAGTTCCGTGAAGGTTACTACGTTTTGATGAACTTCAAAGCGAATGCTGACGCTGTTGCGGAAGCAGATCGTCTCATGAAAATCAACGACGACATTATCCGCTTCTTGTTCGTACGTGAAGAGAAGTAATTGTCGTCTCGGGCAGAGGGGGACCCAAGATGAATAAAGTCATTCTCATCGGCAACCTGACAAAAGATCCGGAGCTGCGCTATACGCCAAACGGCGTGGCCGTTACTACCTTTACCCTGGCGATCAATCGTCCGCGCACCAATCAGGCAGGCGAGCGTGAAGCCGACTTTATCAACATCGTAGCATGGCAGAAGCTGGCAGACCTGTGCGCTACCTATCTGCGCAAAGGCAGACAAGCAGCTGTCGAGGGCCGCATTCAGACGCGCTCTTACGACAATAAAGAAGGAAAAAAGGTGTACGTAACGGAAGTCGTCGCTGAAAACGTCCAGTTTCTGGGCGGAAAAGGCGGAGAAGGCGGCGGTTACGATCCAGGCTTTGGCGGCATGAAGCCGTCCGGCGGTCAGAGAGATGAGATGGATGCGTTTGGGGATCCCTTTGCGAATACAGGCAAGCCGATCAACATTTCGGACGATGACTTGCCGTTTTGATTGAAGGACACTCGATCGTATAACGTTCACATTTCCTGAAAAAAGGAGGGACTTTCATGGCACGTAAAGGACGTCCAAATAAACGCCGCAAGGTATGTTTCTTTAAGGTTAATAAAATCAAGCATATCGACTACAAAGATATCGATCTGCTGAAGAAATTTATCAGCGAGCGCGGCAAAATCCTGCCTCGTCGTGTAACTGGTACTTCTGCGAAGTATCAACGTGCTCTGACTGTAGCGATCAAACGCGCACGTCAAGTAGCACTGCTGCCGTACACCACTGAATAATTGTTACAAGCAAAAAAAGGGGGACACAATCGCGTGGCCCTCTTTTTTCCATATTTTTTATTGGTCGAATCGCGAATGACTCTGAAGATACACAATGAGGTGTCGCCATGCCTTCAAAAACAAAACAATTGGCGGAAAACGCCCTTTTGCTGGGAATTGCACTGGTGCTGCTGTTTATCAGTACATATACAATCGCAGGGATGGTCACCAGCCTGCTTTTGCCGTTGCCGTTTGTCATCCTCGGGATGCGGCGGCCGATTTCATCCACGGTTTGGATTGTAGTCGTTTTCACGTTTTTGGCCGGGGTGTTAACCGGGGTATTCTCGGCTATGATGGCTTTGACGATGGCGCTCTGGGGAACAGTGATGGGGCACATGTACACCCGAAAAGGCACAGCTATGCCCGCGATTGTGGCGGGAGCGGCGGTAGTGTTCCTCGGGTATGTGGCGCTGCTGGCTCTCTCCACGTACGTCATGGGCATAAGCCTGAATGACATGGTCAAGGAAGCAGTGAAGCTCAGGCCTGCTTTCGTGCCTCAGGAGCAATTTGAACAGGGAATGCAGCTCATCAAAATGGTCATGCCGGCCTTTTTAGTGATGATGAGTTTTATACAAAGCGGGATAACGCACTGGGTATCTCGACTGGTGGGCAAACGGATGAGACTTTCCGTTCCGGCCTTGCCGCCCGCAAGAGAGTGGTCCTTTCCGCGTTCCATCCTCTACTACTACTTTATATCTATGGTCAGCATTCTTTTGATGGGAGAAGAATTGCAGGGAACGTTTTGGACAAGCGCCGTACTCAACGTAAAGGTGATCCTCGATGTGATCCTTACGTTGCAGGGTCTTGCTTTTTGTCTGTTTGCCATTCATTTGTACAACAGGAAGGGATTGGCCCCCGTGCTTATTGTCTCTCTATTTATTTTTCCCCCGCTAACCACTATACTTAGCTTATTAGGCATCTTTGATTTGGGTTTAGGCTTGCGAAAGAGACTGGAAACAAGAGTGAAGAGGGGCTGAGGAAATGCCCAAATTCCTGTTAAAGCGTTGGTACGGGCTGCACATGGTCTTGGCTCTAAGCTTTAGCTTGTTGCTGTTGGGAATTTTGACGCTTCATCACTGGATGTACGGGGCGATCGGGATCATTTGCCTGATCGGGCTCGTCGTTTATGCGCTGCAGGCAGAAAAAGGCTTTCAGCGGGACCTTCGTCTTTATTTGGCTACGGTTACGCACCGGGTGAAAAAAGCGGGCGAAGGCGTCATCCAGGAAATGCCGATCGGGATTTTGTTGTTCAACGAAGAAAAGACCATCGAATGGGTAAATCCCTTTATGACCAATATGTCCGGTGATGAAATGATGATCGGGAAAACACTTCCTGATGTATTCCCGCAGCTGGTGATTAAACCGGACCAAAAAAGGCTGGAGTTTGTTTACAACGAGCGGACCTATGAGGTGCTTGTCCGAGCAGAGGAGCGTCTGCTTTACTTTACGGACATCACCAACTTCAAAGAATTGACGCTGCGCTACCACCGTGAAAAGGCCGTGCTGGCCATCATCCACCTCGACAATCTGGACGAGGTCGGTCAAGTGATGGACGACCAAAGCCGGACGCTGCTTTCTACGAGTGTGGCAGGGGTTATTACCGAGTGGGCAAACAGGCACGGCATCTATCTGCGCCGTATTTCCGCAGATAAATTCCTGGCTCTGATGGAGCGGGAAACGCTGGACAAACTGGAAGAAAGCCGTTTTGACATTCTGGACGTAGTCCGGGAGATGACCGCAGACAACAAGATTCCGATCACGCTGAGCATCGGGGCCGGCGCTGCCGCCAACTCCTATATCGAGCTGGGACAAATGGCTCAATCCAGTTTGGACATTGCATTGGGCCGCGGCGGAGACCAGGCGGCGGTCAAGATCGGAAACAAACTGACGTTTTTCGGCGGCAAGTCCAATGCCGTAGAAAAGCGGACGCGCGTGCGTGCCCGCGTGATCGCGCATGCGCTGCGCGACCTGATCCACGAGGCGGAGCACGTCATCGTCATGGGGCACAAGCAGCCTGACATGGATTCGATCGGCGCTTCTTTGGGCGTATTGAAAGCCGTACAGCTCCACAAGAAAGACGCGTATATCGTGATGGACGAAGGCAACTCGTCCGTGGAGCGTCTGATGAAGGAAATTTACGCCCATGAAGAGCTGGCCGAGGCTTTTATCACGCCGGAGCAGGCGATACGCCTGATTACGGGGCGGACCCTTTTGGTCGTCGTCGACACGCATCGCCCGTCGCTCGTTATCGAGCCGCGCCTGCTCAGCGAAACAAGCCGGATCGTGGTGATCGACCATCACAGGCGCTCGGAGGAATTTATCGAGCCCGTGCTTTTGTATCTGGAGCCGTATGCTTCTTCTACGAGCGAGCTGGTTACGGAGCTTTTGCAATATCAGAGCGATCGTCTGAACATCGACAACCTGATCGCAACCGCCCTGTTGGCAGGGATCGTGGTGGATACGAAGAGCTTTGCTTTCCGCACCGGCTCGCGCACGTTTGAAGCAGCCTCGTTTCTTCGCCGGAATGGCGCGGATACGGCAGCGGTCCAACGCTTGCTGAAGGAAGACTTGACGCAATATGTAAAACGCGCCCGGGTGATCATGAACACCGAGACCTACCGGGATAACATGGCGATCGCAGTGGGCGATCCCAACGAGGAGTATACGCAGGTACAGGTGGCCCAGGCAGCCGAACAGCTGTTGACGCTGTCAGGCATTCAGGCGTCGTTTGTCGTTGCCAGAAGGGCCGACGATACGGTACTGATCAGCGCCCGCTCGCTGGGCGACATCAACGTCCAGTCGATCATGGAACACATGGGCGGCGGCGGGCATTTGACCGCGGCTGCCAACCAGATCGAAGGAATTTCCTTAAAAGAGGCCGTCAGACGTCTGAAGGAAGCAATCGATGCAGTCGTTTAGAACAGCCGTCTAGAGGAGGAGGAAACACAGATGAAAGTTATTTTTCTGAAAGACGTAAAGGGTCAAGGCAAAAAAGGGGAAGTCAAGGATTTGTCGGAAGGCTATGTACGCAACTTCCTGCTGCCGCGGGGACTGGTCAAGGAAGCCACCGAGGCCAATATGAAGACGCTGGATGCACAGCAGCGCAGCGAAGCCAAGCGCAAGGAGCAGGAAAAGATCGAGGCGCAGCAGCTGGCTGAAAAGATGAACGAGATCACGGTGAAGGTTTCGGGGAAAGCCGGGGAAGGCGGCCGTTTGTTCGGCGCTATTTCCAGCAAGCAGGTTATTCAGGCATTGGAAGACCAGTTCCAAATCAAACTGGACAAACGCAAGCTCGAAATGGAAGCGATTCGCGCATTGGGCGTGACCCAGGTAAAAGTGAAGCTGCATAATGAAGTGACCGCAACGCTCAAGGTTCATGTCGTGGAAGAATAACAAGCAGTATTCATGCTAATACGAGATAAGTGAGGGGTGTGACGTGAGCGACCTGTTTTTGGACCGTGTGCCGCCGCAAAACAACGAAGCGGAACAGTCAGTTCTGGGGGCCGTGTTCTTATCGAAGGAAGCTCTCATCACGGCAATTGAAATTCTTCGACCTGAAGATTTTTATAAAACCGCCCACCAGCGCATTTTTAAAACGATGCAGGACCTCTACGACAAGGGGGAGCCGGTCGACCTCGTAACGGTGACGGCAGAGCTGCAGGATCACAAGCTGCTGGATGAGGTGGGCGGCGTTCCCTATCTCACGGAGATTGCCAGCTCGGTTCCGACTGCGGCCAACATCGAGTATTACGCGAAGATCGTCGAGGAGAAGTCGCTCTTGCGGCGGTTGATCCTGACAGCGACGAAAATTGCCAATGAAGGGTACTCCCGTGAAGACGAGGTCGGGGAGATCATCGCGGATGCGGAGAAGTACATCCTCGAAATTGCCCAGAACCGGAACAGCGGCGGCTTTACGCCGATTCGCGACGTCCTCTTGGAGACCTACGAGCGGATTGAATTTCTCAGTCAGCGGCGCGGGGACGTCACGGGGATTCCTTCCGGGTATCCCGATCTGGACAAGATGACCGCCGGCTTCCAGCGAAGCGACCTGATTATTTTGGCGGCCCGCCCTTCTGTCGGGAAGACGGCCTTCGCCTTGAATGTAGCCCAGAATGTAGCTGCCCGCGCTGGCGAGACAGTGGCCATCTTCTCACTGGAGATGGCCGCTTCCCAGTTGGTGCAGCGGATGATTTGCGCCGAGGGCAATCTCGACGCATCCCGCATGCGTTCGGGTTGGCTGGAAGAGGACGACTGGCAAAAGCTGACAATGGCGATCGGTACACTGGCGAAAGCCCCGATCTACATCGACGATACGCCGGGCGTAACGGTGCAGGACATCAGGGCCAAATGCCGCCGTCTGCAAGCGGAGCGCGGCCTGGGCATGATCCTGATCGACTACCTGCAGCTGATTCACGGACGGGGAAAAGGCGACAACCGCCAACAGGAAGTATCGGAAATTTCCCGTACGTTGAAGGGAATCGCGAGGGAATTGAACGTGCCGGTCATCGCCTTGTCCCAGCTGAGCCGTTCGGTGGAGCAACGGCAGGACAAGCGTCCGATGATGTCCGACATCCGCGAGTCGGGTTCGATCGAGCAGGACGCCGACATCGTCGCATTCCTTTATCGCGATGACTATTACGACAAGGAAACCGAGAACAAAAACGTCATCGAAATCATCATTGCCAAGCAGCGTAACGGCCCGACCGGGACGGTGGAGCTGGCTTTTTTGAAGGAGTACAACAAGTTTGTCAGCCTGGACAATCGCTACCGCGATGCTGCCGGGTAAAGAGGAATGGTGAAAATTCGTTTGATCAGATTAAAAATCGCCTTTTTTACGGAAAAGCCGGAACATGCTCCGGCTTTTTTTCTATTATGAAAATACCGAACGTATAAAGTTTCTGAATTGTTAACGTTCGTATTTTCGTTGACAGCAGCCAAATCGTTTAGTACACTTAGATTGTTTCAGGCCCGGTAAGGCAATGATGAAATCAGGAGGTGTTTTTCGATGTCAACTGTAGTTGTCGTCGGAACCCAATGGGGCGATGAAGGTAAAGGGAAAATTACCGATTATCTGGCGGAAAGCGCCGAAGTGGTAGCCAGATACCAAGGCGGTAACAATGCTGGACACACGATTATTTTTGACGGTAACAAATACAAGCTGCACTTGATTCCATCCGGAATTTTTTATACAGATAAAACTTGCGTCATCGGCAACGGAATGGTTATCGATCCGAAAGCGCTGGTAACGGAGCTGGATTACATTCACAGCTTTGGCTTCAAGACAAACAATTTGAAAATTAGCGATCGCGCGCATGTGATCCTTCCATACCACATCAAGCTGGATGCCGTGGAAGAAGACAGCCGCGGCGCAAACAAGATCGGCACAACCCGTAAAGGCATCGGACCGGCTTACATGGACAAGGCGGCGCGCATCGGCATTCGCATTGCCGACCTGATGGACAAGGACGAGTTTGCCCGCAAGCTGGAGCGCAACCTCGCCGAGAAAAATATGCTGTTGGAAAAAATGTACAACACGAGCGGGTTTGAGCTGAAAGAGGTGCTGGAAGAGTACCTTGGCTATGCCGAAATCATTCGTCCGTACGTTACCGATACGTCTGTTGTCTTAAACGATGCCATCGATCAGGGCAGCCGCGTGCTGTTTGAAGGCGCCCAAGGCGTTCTGCTGGACATCGATCAAGGTACGTATCCGTTCGTGACTTCTTCCAACCCGATTGCCGGCGGCGTCACCATCGGTTCCGGCGTTGGTCCGACCAAGATCAATCAGGTTATCGGTGTGGCCAAATCGTATACAACTCGCGTTGGCGACGGTCCGTTCCTGACCGAATTGACCGATGCAACCGGCGATCACATCCGCGAGGTAGGGTATGAGTACGGAACGACGACTGGCCGTCCTCGCCGCGTCGGCTGGTTCGACAGCGTGGTTGTCCGCCATGCGCGCCGTGTGAGCGGCATTACCGGACTTGCCATCACCAAGCTGGACACGCTGAGCGGTATCGATACGCTGCGCATTTGCACAGCCTACAAGTACAACGGCGAGCTGATCGAGTCCTTCCCGGCGAATCTGAACCAACTCGCGAAGTGCGAGCCGGTTTACGAGGAGCTGCCAGGCTGGAAAGAGGATATCACTGGCGTTCGCAGCCTGCACGAGCTGCCTGAAAACGCTCGTCATTACATCGAACGCATCACCCAACTGACCGGTATTCCGCTTTCCATCTTCTCCGTCGGACCGGATCGCGAGCAAACGGTTGTTGTACGCGGTATTTACGGATAAACAAGGAGCTGTCTGCTTTTCAAGCTGCCGACATGGGGTCGGCAGCTTTTTTGTGATAAGGCGGGAGCGTTTTCACCTCTTTTGGAGATTGTCTGATAACCCATGCGGATGTTTTTCAAAGTCTTCGGCACCCCCTCTCCTTTTCCGCGTTTCCGTGAGACATTGGAGGGGGGAGCAAGAGGGGGACACGGCTTCCGGGATTTTTCTCGTTTTTTTTTTGCCGGACAGACACGAAAAGCAGACTTCTGGGCATATGGTAAGGCATATCGGAAAAATGAGGTGGCCATGATGATGGGATTTGATCAAAAAGCGATGAAGCTCCTGGGCAAGAATGTTCAGGTAAAGATGTTTAACGGTGTCGTCATCAAAGGAACCATGACTCATTTTAACAACGGCTATCTTTGCTTTATTACCACGTACAAGCAACAGGACAAACAAAAAACGACAATTCGCCGTTTGGCTGTCAAAGACATTACGTCCATGGTAGAGGTGTAGGAGCAAGATGCGTAACGGCATATAGCCACCTGTCCCGAAATGGGAGAGGTGGCTCGTTTGTTGCGCTTTCGTCTCTACGGCTGATACGTTTGCAGGTAGCTGCCGTTATATGGCGCCCCCGCACGATTCGATGATCTGCACGGCTTCATCGCCCCGCTCTTCGGGGACGACTGCTGTCAGCAGGATGCTTCCGATGTTTTCCTCCCTGCGATCAGCCATTCCGCTAGCATCCGGACCGGCGGCAGCCAGGACGCTGGCATCCCGCCCATTGGGAAAATCACCGGCCTCTGTCAGAGTGGCCAGGCTGGGGAAATCGCTCGTAATGGGATTCGTGATCTCCTCCAGACCGTCCCCGGGGTACTGTCCAATCTGTGCGATCTGAATGGTTTCAAAGCCTGCCTGGCGAAGGGATTGTGCCGCTTTCTCCGCCGCTTCCATCGTCTTAAAGCCAGCTAAAATGTTGCGTTCCTTCACAGCCCGCCGCTCCTCTCGTACCCTATTGATCAAAACTGTCAGATATGGTGTACCTATTATGAGTAGAAATCGAAAATTTATTCGACGGCATTTTACACTTGATGTTGTCGTTATTTTTGTGGTAAAGTCGACATAGTTGGTTTCTTTAGGCAATTTGGCAGATAATTCTAGATGAATATCCAGGATATTAGACCTAGTACATATCGTATAAAAATTTAAAAAAATAGTTACGTTCATGAAGGAGATGTATCTGTTTTCAGGAGGGACAAGGTATGCAATGGGCCGAATGGATGGCCAAGCTGCAAAACAAGACGAAGAGCTTCGTTGAAAACAGCAGCCGAGCTACACAGCGGGCGGTCGAGAGAGCAAGCACGTTTGTCCGCACTTACAAAAAGCAAACGCTAACGATTACAGCAGGACTCGTACTCACAACAGCAATTGGGGCATCCGCCTACTATTATTACAAAAGCAACATCATTTCGATTTACCATGTAGCCGTGAATGGACAGGAGATTGGCGTCGTCAACAATCCGGAAGTCGTTCATTCGTGGACAAAGGCAAAATTGGACGAGGAAAAGGCGAAGCACGGCCTGAACCTGACGATGTCCGACTATATCACGTTTACCGAAGAAAAACTGTATAAGGGACACTACGATAACGAGGCAGCCATCAAAGCTCTGTCGGATATTGCCGACATCAAGGTAGAGGCTGTCAAATTGGTCGTGGACGGAAAAGTGATCGGTTATGCCGAAAACAAGCAGGCAGCCGAGGAAGCATTGAATTTCGTGAAGGAGAAGTTCTCCGGCATTCCCGTAAACAACGCGAAAAAACAAGCGGTAGCGGCCGCATCGACCGATCAGCCAAAAGCGCCTCCTGCCGTTGAGGTGTCGATCAAGGAAGACGTGAAGCTGGAAAACGATTCGGTAACCGCCGCACAGGTTCTTCCGGTGGACAAGCTGGAGGAATTGCTGTCCAAAGGCACGTTCAAGCAAGTAACCCATACCGTAGTCGAGGGAGATTGCGTCGGCTGCATCGCCAAAAAGTACGGCATTACATCGAAAGATATTTATGCCAACAACCCTGGCATAACTGAAAATACATTGCTGCAATTGGGTCAAAAGATCAATGTAACTGCTCTTCGTCCGTTAGTGACTGTGCAGGTGAAGGAAGAGGTCAGCCAAAAAGAAGCCATTCCGTTTACGACACAGGTCAAGAACAACGAAAAGCTGCCAAAAGGAGAAACAAAGGTTGTCCAGGAAGGAAAAGAAGGCAGCAAAAATGTCCGTTATCTCGTCGTCAAAGAAAATGGACAAGTTATCGGCCGAAACATTCTGGATCAGCAAGTCATGGAGCAACCGTTGGTGAAAATCGTCGAACGCGGAACCAAGGTGATTCCGTCTCGTGGGACAGGCCGTCTTTCCTGGCCGGCGAGAGGCAAGATCAGCAGTGGTTTTGGCATGCGTTGGGGACGTCTGCACAAAGGAATTGACATTGCAGGCTCCGGAGCTGTTCGCGCTGCCGACAACGGCCGCGTCGTATCGGCTGGATGGGACGGCGATTACGGAAATTCCATTTTGATCGACCACGGAAACGGCATGAAGACCCGTTACGGTCACCTCCGCTCGATCAGCGTCAAAGTGGGAGATGTAGTCTCCCAAGGCAAAGCAATCGGGATCATGGGATCTACCGGAGATTCCACCGGTGTCCACCTGCATTTTGAGGTTATACAAAATGGACGACTTCAAAACCCGGTTCGTTTCTTAAAATAAGCAGGAAAGTACAGGAAATTGCAAAAACCTGCATTCATCGATACAAAGCAAAGGGTTCTCTCGCAAATGAGGGAGCCCTTTTCCTATGGCACAGAAAGAAGCGTCCATGGCAGCAGTCTGATACAATAAGAGAATGGTGCCTGAAAGAGCATGGTGTCTGGAAAGATTACCAGGCGTCAGAGGTGAAGGAGATCACGCACTTTTCGTGGAATCCATTACGTACAGAAGGGGGAGAGCGCGGTATGGCAAAACTCCTGGTTGTGGACGATGAAAAACCAATTGCCGATATCTTGAAGTTTACGTTTGAAAAGGAAGGGTACCAGGTAGTCTGCGCCTACGATGGAGAGGAGGCTCTTCTTCTTGTGCAGAATGAAAAACCGGACCTTATTTTATTGGATGTGATGCTTCCGGGCCGGGACGGCATGGATGTCTGCCGCTCCGTTCGGAAAAGCTGCGATGTGCCGATCATCATGCTGACGGCCAAGGATTCCGAAGTAGACAAGGTGCTGGGGCTGGAGCTGGGAGCGGATGATTACGTGACCAAGCCCTTCAGCGCACGGGAGCTGGTGGCCAGAGTCAAGGCACAGCTTCGCCGCCAGCAGCCCAAGAGTGAGGAGCAGGACAATCACCAGCTGCGGATTCACGAACTGGAGATCGACCTGAACTCTTATACAGTCGAGAAGTTCGGGGAGCAGCTGGAGCTGACCCACCGGGAATTTGAGCTGCTCGTATATCTGGCGCGCCATCAGGGGCAGGTCATGACGAGGGAACATCTGCTCCAATCGGTCTGGGGATTTGATTACTTCGGAGATGTGCGAACGGTCGATGTGACGATCCGCCGGTTGCGCGAAAAAATCGAAGACGACCCGAGTCAGCCGAGGTATATCATCACGAGGCGCGGACTTGGCTATACGATGCGCAACCCGGGAGCGGGAGGCACTCACGGATGAGGCC
Source organism: Brevibacillus borstelensis (assembly GCF_037834415.1). GTDB lineage: Bacteria > Bacillota > Bacilli > Brevibacillales > Brevibacillaceae > Brevibacillus > Brevibacillus borstelensis_A. The sequence goes on from NZ_JAUMSJ010000027.1 coordinate 54,553, forward strand.
GTTTCGCCTATTCCGTATGTTCCGCGTTTTCAAGACGGTCCAGTGGAAAATGGTCGTCATCTACATGCTGCTGATCCTGATGGCGATGCAGTTCATCGGGGCGTACTTTGCCCGGGAAGTGGAGAGCTACTACATCAACAACTTCTCGGAGACGTTAAACGCGCAGGCGAGCCTTTTGGCGACGCTTTCCCAAGGATACCTGCGGCCAAACGAAAGCAAGGAGCAAACCCAGGAAGAGGTCCGGCAAGGAATCGACAACCTCATCACCCATCTGGTGAAGCTGAACGGAGCCAATGTCCGCGTGATCGATTCGAACGGGACGGTCATCAGCACGACGGAAGACAAGCGGACGATCGGGCAGCGGAACACGCAGCCGGAGGTAACGATCGCGCTGCTGGGGACGCGCAGCGAGTCGACCCGGATCGATCCGCGGACAGGGGATCGGGTCAAGGTGCTCGTGCTGCCGGTAAAGGGGGACAACATCGTCTACGGCGCTGTTTACATGGCTGCTTCCATGGAGGCGACCTATACGACGATCCGCAAGATGAACGGGATTCTCGCCTCCGGGACGATGATTGCGCTGCTTTTCACCGCAGCTCTGGGTGTCGTGCTGGCCAGGACGATTACGACGCCGGTGAAGGAAATGACTCGTCAGGCGCGGGCGGTTGCTGACGGAGATTTTAATAGAAATGTACGTGTTTATAGTGATGATGAAATTGGACAGCTCGGCATGGCCTTCAACCATATGACCTTCAGGCTGCAAGAAGCTATCATGCAGCAGGAGGAAGAGCGGGAGAAGCTGGCGGGTATCCTCAGGAACATGTCTGATGGGGTGGTCGCCTCCAACCGCAACGGTCAAATCATTTTGATGAACCGTTCGGCGGAAGAGATGCTGCAGGTCACCATGGCCGACTGCATGGTCAAGGGATTGACCCTGTACAATTTGTTGAAGCTGCCGCCGGAAGAAGAAATGCCGCTGTCTTCGCAGGTGGAGCCGTTGATCATCGATATGGTGCTGCCAAACCGCGAAGTTCTAATCCTGCGCGTGACCTTTACGCCGCTGCAGCATGACAGCGGCAAGCGAGGCGGCCTGATCACGGTGCTGCAGGACGTGACGGAGCAGCAACGGCTGGACCAGCAGCGCAAGGAGTTCGTCGCCAACGTATCGCACGAGCTGCGGACGCCGTTGACGACGATCAAAAGCTATGTGGAAGCGTTGCTGGACGGCGCTGTGGAGGACCCTGATCTGTCCAACCGGTTTTTAAAGGTGACCATGTCGGAGACAGAACGGATGATCCGCCTCGTAAACGACCTGCTCCAGCTGTCCCGTTTTGACTCGCAGGGCATTCATCTGCATTGCAAAGAAGTGGATGCCGACCAGCTCCTACGTTATGCGGCAGACCGCTTTTCCATGTTCGGGGAACAGCAGGGCGTACAGCTCAGGCTGGAGGTGCCGGAAAATCTGCCTCCGATCTATGTCGACAAGGATGCGATCAACCAGGTGCTGGACAACCTGCTGTCCAATGCGGTCAAGTATACGCCGGAGGGAGGCACGGTCGTGCTCATGGCACAGGTCAACCGGCACCAAAAGCGACTCTACATCTCCATTTCCGATACCGGGATCGGGATTCCCAGCCGGGATTTGAAACGCATCTTTGAACGCTTTTACCGAGTGGACAAGGCCCGTTCGCGCGGACAGGGCGGAACAGGCCTCGGCCTCGCTATTGCCCGGGAATTGGTTCAGGCTCACGGAGCGGAAATCGAGATTTCGAGCGAATTGAATGTGGGTACGACCGTCACCTTTTGGGTGCCGTTTGCTAAAGGAGGGACGGCGGGATGATACGGTGGAAGGAGCCGGCCAAAACCTTGCTGCTCGCCTTGCTGGTTCTGTCCAGCTTTCTGTTGACCGCGCTATTGTGGACGAACCAGCCCCAATTTCAATTGATCGAGCCGGCTCAGTACAAGGAGTCAAAGCCGGTACAGGAAAGACAATTGGAAGACCTGATCGCTCCGGAGTCGGTTATCTTTCACTACGGGGAGAACCGGCACACCAAAGCGACGGCGACGGACGGCCAGTATCGGATCGTCAAGGAAGAGATGAGGAAATGGATCTTCCTTGATTTCGCTCCGTTTTCGCTCCCGATCGAAAAGTGGGAGAAGATTGCCCGGGAGAAGCAAGGAATCGAAATTCGCTTTCGCAACAGCATCCCTCTGTCTGTCGTCGGACGGCTTGTGACATTTCGCGATGAGGTAAGCGAAAAAGGAAAGGGAATCGACCGCCTGATGCTTTATTACGAGGAGGAGGAAGACCTGGTCTACGCCTTGTTTATCCTCTCCGGCGAGGATATGGTTCTCAGAAGCCGTACCTCGATCAGTCCAAAGGATTTGCGGCAGTCCTATCTGCCGACGGGCAACCTGATGCCGGAACAAATCATGAAGGTCGTCAAGCCGAACCCTGTCCTCCCGATTTTGGAGCAGGGAAAATCTGCGGGATCGATCTACTATTTGCCGAAAAACCCGGTGAAAATGCAGGCGTTTCGCTTTACCTACCGGGCGATTGACAACGATCAGCTGCTGGATGCGTACTTTCTCGACCGGACGCTCGTCCGCCAAATCGTAGAGCGGGACAAGACGATCATTTACACCGATGGCAGCCGTTCGATCCAGCTGCGTTCGGATCAGCAGGCGATCACGTTTACGGATCCGGCCATTCTGTCAGCCGCACCGGAGCTGACGGACGAGGAAAAGGTAAAAGCGGCGGTTTCCTTTATTAACAAGCATTTGGGATGGACAGATGATTTTCATTTCGAGACGATCAAAAAAAGCTATAACGAGAAAGACGTCGTTACCTTCCGCCAGTACATCGGAGCGTATCCGCTCTACAGCAAGGAAGGCTACCCGATCGACACGATCCGGGTGACGATGGAAGCGGGCCAGGTAGTGACGATGGACCGTTCCCTGATCGATCTGGACCGCTACGTCCAGAACAAAGGGTGGACGGCGATGTCGGGACCGGAGCTGTTTCAATACATCCGCGACAAGGGATTGGTCAATACAGAGCAGATCAAAAACGCATACCTGTCGTATCAGACGGTTACGCACGAGGATTATGTGGAGCTGATCCCGATCTGGGTGGTCGAAGTGATCAATTATCCAAACCTGTACATTCCTGCCCAATTGAATCAGGGAGGAGGGCCGGACCATGGATTGGAGTAAAACCAAAACGATCTTGATCTGGGCCTTTCTCATGCTGGACGTCTTTCTCGGTTATCAGGTATACGCGACAAGAGTTGGCTACTGGCAAAATCCGGAGGCGTCCCAAAGCGAAAAGTGGGAAATGGACGACTACCTGAGACAGCACAACGTGTCGCTCGACGCGGAGGTGCCCGCGGATACCCCGGACATGACTTATCTCAACGCCGAGTATGTGGGAATCGGCGCGTTGGATCTCCAGGAGATGGCCGGCATTGACGCAACCCTGGAGAAAATGGCCCTGGCGGCCAGACTGGAGCCGCCGATCACCATCAACGGGCAAATCACGCCCAACGAGCTTTTGCGCCAAATAGGGCCGCGCATGATGTATGCCGACCAATACACGGCTGACCTGTACCAATCCAATCAGGGAAGGCTTTTGTATTGGCAGGTGTACGACAAGGTGCCGATATTCATCGCGCCGCTGGAGGTATACTTGGCCGATGGCTCGATTCTCGGGTATCGCCAAACCTATCTGAATGTCCGCAGCCAGGGTACGAGTCGGCCGATCATTTCCGCGTATAAAGCGATCCGCTCGCTTGTGGAAAAACAGGTGATTCATCCAGGCGAGCGAATCGAAAATGTGACGCTCGGCTACTACGGCTCCTATGATGCGGAAATCCAGGGGCTGGCTCCGGTATGGCGGATCATTCACGATGGAAAGCAGCATTTTGTCAACGGATTTACGGGGGCGCAGGAACGCCCTTTGGTGACGAATTATTTCCCGGGGAAATAGGGAAGGCAAAAATCGGACAAGCAAACGCTGAAAATGCAAGTTGAAAAATAAACGCAGAAAAGCAAACGCGGAAAAACAAACGTTGCAAAACAAGCACGGATAAACAAACGTTGAAGAGCACAGCAGTTTCACAGATAAAGACAACATTTTGCAAGGGAGGCAGGTACACGGCCGCAGTATGAAGAGAAGGAAGGGACGCCACTATTCACGCCGCGGCTCCCCCGTGTGCATGCCGGAGAGAAGAGGGATTTGTGGTGAGATTTAGTGTATTGGCGAGCGGGAGTACCGGCAATGCGATCTACGTGGCAACCGATCGCATCTCCGTATTGATCGATGTGGGGATCACCGGCAAGCAAGCGGAAGCGGCTTTGCGCGAGATCGGCGCAGACCCGGCAGAGCTGAGCGCCATTTTGGTGACGCACGAGCACGTCGACCATATCAAAGGAATCGGCGTTATGGCCCGGAGGTATAATTTGCCGATTTTTGCCAATCAAAAGACGTGGTCTGAAATGGACGGGCAGATCGGTACGATTCGAGAGGAACAAAAGCAGTTCTTTGAAGTAGGCGAAAAAAAGGAGCTGGAGGATTTGGGCATCGAGTCCTTTGGCATTTCGCACGACGCCGTCGAGCCGATGGGCTTTTGCTTTTACCACAACAACAAGAAGCTCAGCGTGGCGACTGACCTCGGCTACGTCAGCGACCGGATCAAGGAGACGATTCGCGGCGCGGACGCCTATGTGTTTGAAGCCAATCACGATGTCGAATTGCTTCGCATGTCGCAGTACCCGTGGAGCATCAAGCGGCGCATTTTGAGCGACGTGGGCCATCTGTCGAACGAAGCGTCGGGCGAGGCGATGATCGATTTTTTGGGCGGGCGGGCCGAAAGGGTATACCTCGCGCATTTGAGCAAAGAGAATAATATGATCGATCTGGCCCGTCTGACCGTAAAAGGGATTCTGGAGGAGAGCGGCCTCAAGGTCGGGGATGACGTCCATCTGCGGGAAACGTACCCGGACCGTCCGACCAAGCTGGAATTTTTATAGACGAAGCCGTCTGCGGCTCCCTCCAGGAGTTCCACAACCTTTCCATAATTCTCACGCCATTTTGCCGAAAACGGGTCGTATACTGAGAGTGTCAAATGGTATACGCATCAGCAAAATCTGCAAAGCTAGGTAATAGAGAAAGGAGAGCGTGAACCATGGGTTTTTACGATGACATGGCGCAAGTGGAACGGAAAAAGCGTCAAAATGGAATGGGACGCCTGGTGATGACCTCCGTTACTTCCGCGGTGATTGGGGGGATGGTAGTTCTCTTGATGCTGCCGTCTCTCTCCAAATCAGGATACATCTCTATGGTAGAGCCGGGCACGGCAAACGCGATGAGCAATCCGGCCGCCAATCTGTTCGCGCAGCCTGTGTCGGTCGAGGTTACTTCGGCCACGGTGGAAGCGGTGGAGAAAACGGAAGATGCGGTCGTAGGGATCATCAATACCCGCAGGGTCGTGAACTGGTTTAACGAAGAACAGGTTCAACGCGGCGAGGGTTCTGGCGTCATCTTTGAAAACAAAAACGGCAAAGCGCACATCATTACCAATAATCACGTTATTTCCGGAGGAAGCAAGATCCAGGTAGCACTGCCGAATGGCGACACTGTTGACGCAAAAGTGCTGGGGGCAGACCCGTTCACCGATCTGGCGGTACTGGAGATCGACGGCTCCAAGGTGAAGAAGGTAGCTGAGCTGGGCGACTCCGGCACGCTCAAGGTAGGAGAGCCGGCGATCGCGATCGGCAATCCGCTCGGACTTGAATTTTCCCGTACGGTAACGCAAGGCATCATCAGTTCGCTGAATCGTTCGATGCCGATCGATATCAACGAAGACGGCCAGGACGACTGGGAGCTGGACGTTTTGCAAACGGACGCGGCGATCAACCCGGGGAATAGCGGGGGCGCCCTGATCAATATCAAGGGACAGGTCATCGGCATCAATACGATGAAAATCTCCAAGACAGGCGTGGAAGGACTCGGCTTTGCCATTCCGATCAACGACGTGAAGAAAATCGTCGGTGACCTGATGCAGTACGGCGAGCTGAAACGGGCTTATCTGGGCATTGAGCCGTACAATCTGACCAGCGTACCGCGCTACCACTGGAAAGAGACGCTGAATTTGCCAAACGACGTGAAAGCGGGCGTTGTGGTCAGCAAACAGCCGGGCAAATTCTCGCCAGCGGGTCAGGCCGACCTGAGGCAATACGACGTCATCGTCAAGCTGGATGGCAAGGCTATCGACAACGGCGCTCAATTGCGCAAATACCTGACGCTGAACAAGAAGCCGGGAGAAAAGATGGAAGTCACCTTCTACCGCGATGGGTTTATGAAAACGACGACGGTGATACTGGGGAATCTACCTTCCGAATAATAACGCGATAAACTCGTTTTCCATACAAGCAAAGCAAAAGAAAAACGGAGGCACCCACGTTGGGCCTCCGTTTTTTTGGTTCAGATTTTCGCGACAAGCTGGTTGAGGTTTTCCGCCATTCGAGCCATGTCAACGACGGCATTGGAGGTTTCCTCCGTGCTTGCGGACGTTTCCTGGGTCACTGCCGCGATGTTTTGTGCCGCCTTGAGAACTTCGGAGGTTTGGGCACTTTGCTCTTCGCAGCTCGCGGCCACTTCGGAAATCCGCGTCGACGTCTCTTTTACATAGCGGACGATTTCATCAAAGGATTGGTACGCTTGCGATACGAGGGCACTGCCGTTGTTGACCGTGTCGACCGTTTTTTGCGTGCTGGTCTGCATTTGGCCAATCAAGTCGATAATTTCTTTCGTGGCGATGCTGCTCTGCTTGGCCAGTTTGCCTACTTCGCTGGCTACCACGGCAAAACCGCGCCCGTGCTCGCCGGCCCGCGCCGCCTCGATCGAAGCGTTGAGGGCCAGCAGGTTGGTTTGATTGGCGATATCCTGGATCGAGCTGATGATGCTGTCGATCTTTTGGGAGTTCGCCAGCAGCTCGTCTACTTTGAGCGTGATGTCTTTCATGCCTTCGATGGAGTTTGCCATCATCTGTCCGCCGCTGTATGCGACATCCACCGTTTTGTTGACGAACTCATTGGTTTGCTCGATGTTTACGGCCACCTGCGCAATGGCCTGGTTCATCTGCTCGATCATTTCCGAGACATTGGTGACGGTGCTGGCCTGGAATTGGCTGCCGGAGGCGATCTCTTCGACGCTCGCCGAGATTTCTTCCGAGGAGCTGGCAACACTCTCGGAGGATTGCTGGATCTGCTGCGTTACCTTCTGAATGTCCCGCATAATGACAAGCACCAGGATAATGCCGATGACGAGCGCAATAACGCTGATCGAAATGACGGTAATAAAACCGGTGATATTGAGTGAGACAGCACTCGCAGTGGCCGCGTTGGCCCCTTTTCCGTTCAATTCGACGAGCGATGAAATGACCTTCTTCGCTTCGGTCCATTGAGTTTGCGTACGGTTAATCGCTTCTACGGTTTTAGCTGTGTCGTTGTTTCTGGCAACCTTCAGTACAGCCGGAATTTGTTCGGCATAGGCTTGCCAGTGGCTTGAGAAATTGCCGTATATTTCTTTCTCTTCATCGGATGAAATGAGCTTTTCGTATTCCGCCCGTTTCTGTTCGATATCCTTTAGCGCGTTGTTTGCTTGGACTTCGAGGGCATTGATTTTCTCGAGATCGGTTTCAAGGCCGGTCTGAGAGATAATAGCGGGCAGGTTGGAAATGTCCTCATCCAGATCGCCGAGCACCAAAACGCTGGGCATCCAGTTTTTATTTATCTCCTCTGCCTTATTTCCTATTTTTCCCATAAGAAATAACGATATAGCGGAAGCGAGCAGCAAAAAACATAACAGCATGACAAAACCAACTAAAACCTTTTTCCGTATGGTCATGGTTGTTCTCCTCTCCAGATGGGGTTTCATACTTAGTAAGTACCACTGGATAACGGGATTGAAACCAAAAAGTGAAAGACGCCGATGAGCTGCTCTTATTTTTTTGCGCAGGATTAGGTAAGTGATGAGGGATCGTGTACAATGGGGTCAAATGGGAAAAGGAGAAAGCTCTGTGACGGGACGTCCATATACAGGAAAAATCAACGCTCAGGAACAGGGGTGGTTCAGCGAAATGGAGCTGTTTCAACAAATCTACACCGGTCTGTCGATAGTCAATTTGCTGTTGGCGGTGGTTTTAATCTTCATGGAGAGGCGCAACATCGCTTCTACCTGGGCGTGGCTCATGGTTCTCCTGTTTTTGCCCGGGATTGGCTTCGTCATCTACCTGCTGTTTGGGCAAAGACTGTCGCGCCGAAAGCTCTACAAGCTGAGGGAAGGGGAATTTTCCCGTTACCGGGTGGTGCTGGAGGAGCAGAAAAGGAAGATGGAAACAGGGAGTCTCCCCTTCAACGATCGAGCCATGGTCGACCACCGCGATATGATTCACATGAATCTGGTCAGCGATGCCGCGCTGTTTACGCAGGATAACCACATTGACATATATACCGAGGGGCAGGCCAAATTTGACGCGCTGTTTGCCGATATCGCCGAGGCGAAGGACCACGTCCATCTGCTCTATTACATCATCCGCAAAGACGAGCTGGGCGAGCGATTGATCCAGGCTTTGACAGAGCGGGCGCTGGCGGGGGTAAAGGTGAGGCTGCTGTACGACGCGGTCGGTTCGTCCGAGCTGACGCCGCGTTTTTTCCGGCCGCTTGTCGAGGCAGGGGGAGAGGTGGCCGCGTTTTTCTCGTCGCCGATCCCGTATGTCAACGTGTGGGTCAACTTCCGCAATCACCGCAAGCTGGTGATCATTGACGGTCAGGTCGGCTATATCGGCGGATTCAACATCGGAAACGAGTATTTGGGCATGCACAAGAAGCTCGGGTATTGGCGGGACACGCATCTGAGGATGACCGGCAGCGCCGTCCATCTGCTGCAGGCGCGCTTTTACCTGGACTGGAATCTGTCGGCGCAGGTGCAGCGGCGGATGGAGGACGAACCGCGCTATTTCCCGCCGATCCAGAAGACTGGGAACGTGGGTGTCCAGATCGTTTCCAGCGGCCCCAACTCCGAAAAACAGCAGATCAAGCATGGCTATTTGAAAATGATCTACAAGGCGAAGGAGCGCATTTATTTGCAGTCGCCTTATCTCATCCCGGACGACAGCTTGCTGACTGCACTCAAGATGGCCGCCATGTCCGGCGTCGATGTCCGGGTCATGATCCCCGGCCGGGCCGATCACAAGCTGGTCTACTGGGCGTCCCAGTCGTATCTGGGCGAGCTGTTGAAGAGCGGCGTGCGCTGCTTCCGCTACGAGAAAGGCTTCCTGCACGCCAAAACGATGGTCGTGGACGGGCAGATCGCTTCCGTGGGCACGGCCAATCTGGATATTCGCAGCTTCAAGATCAACTTTGAGACGAATGCATTTTTGTTTGACTCGGCTATGGCGGAGCGGCTGGAGCAAATTTTCATCCAGGATTTGGCTGAGTGTCATGAGGTCACGCGGGAGGAGTATGAGGGCAGGCCGCTGAAGGCGCGGTTGCAGGAGTCGCTGACGAGGCTGCTGTCGCCGATTTTGTAGGCGTGAATGTCTAGGCCGTTCAAGGGATGAAAGCAAAGCGGGTGAGCAGTAGCAGGTAGGCAAAGTACACAGCAGGAATTTGCAGGAAAAAGCGACCGTGTCTTCGGCCGCTTTGTTTGTTTTCAGCATTCTTTTCAATTTCCAAAAAATGATGTGTCGATCCCCGAAAGGATGGCGTCTAATTCATGTGAAGGGAGTGAGGGAGGGAAGTGGAAGAATCGACGCCTTTTGACCCGGCCTACTGGGTTTCGCGAGCCAAACGGAAGCGCGAGGATTTTGCTCCGCTGTACGATTTTTATTTTGAGCGAATTTACCGCTATTTTGCATTCAAGGTGGGGAGGTCGCACGCAGAAGATTTGACACAGCTCACTTTTATGAAAGCCATGAACGGACTGTCCAGCTACCGGGAAGAATCGCTGTTTTCCACCTGGCTGTTCCAGATCGCCAAGCGTGTGCTGCTGGACGAAAACAGGAGGCTTCGACGACGGCCGCAGGAGACGGAGCTGGATACCATACAGGCAGAACGATCGGAGGGGCATGCCGAGCGGACAGCGATTCAGCTCGATCTGTTATCCGCTTTGCAGCAGTTGCCCGAGACAGAGCGGGAGATCATCATGCTGAGATTTTTCGCGGATTGTACCCTCGTCGAGGTCGCAGAAATTTTGCAGATGGGCGAAAGCGCGGTCAAAAACCGGCTCTATCGGGCTCTGGAAAAGCTGAAAGGCAAATTACGCGGATGGGGGGATATGGATGAACGGCGACAGCAGAAAAACAGCTTCGTCTGAGCAGATGGAGCAGCTTTCCAAGCAGATAATGGAACCACGGACGGATTTGCGAAGCGATGCTCTTGAACGAGAATTTTCCGGTTTCATCGAGGTCGTACAGGAGCTGGAACGTGAGAGAGAGGCGCTCTCCTCAGATCCAGGGACTCGAGCGAGAATCAGGCAAACATTGTTTGAAACGGCAGGGACCACGAAAGCCCCCGTCCGCCCGCAAAGCGTCGCGAGAAAATGGATGTTTGCGGCAACCGCTGCCTGCTTCCTCTTTGTCATCTTGCTTGCTGCCGGTTTCTCGTCGCCGACGATGGCCGAAAAGCTGAAAAGCATTCCGCTGGTCCGATCCGTGTTTTCCCTGTTCAAGGATGAAACCTTGCATATCGCCGGGGAAAAGGGACTTGTCGCACCGGCCAGCCAAAGCGTGACTGTGAACGGAATTACGGTGACAGTAAACGAAGTGTTCTATGACGGCTCGCGCATCGATATCGGTTATGCCATCGAGATGCCCAAAACCGCAAACGAAACAGAAGCGCTCAAAATGGCCCGCAATATCAAGATATGGCAATTTACCGTGGACGATCCCGACAAGCCTGTTCATTACAAAGGCAGCCAAGATGTGGAGCGGGCGGACGGAAACCTGTTTGCAGGGATGAAGCATATCGAATTGGCGGAGCCGTTGCCTGAAAAGTTTACCTTGCATGCGAGGGTGGCGTTTGGCGACGACTTGGAGGATCCAAAGACATCGGGGCAGCTGGACATTCCGGTGGCAAAACAGATGAAGTCGGAAGACAGCGCAGAGCTGTCCCCGGAAATTTCCCAGACCATGCAAAGCGGCTATGTATTTGAAGTGGAATCCGTAACGCTTACTCCGGCGTCGACGACCGTTTTGCTCAAAGAGATTCCGCCGGACGATAAACCGTATGAGCCTGCGTATAGGTTAATAAACGACAAGGGAGAGGCCATCGAAGAGGCGGAAGAAACCCTCACTTATGACGAGAAGGGAATCTGGAGAAGGTTTGTCATTCCTTTCAGGGAAAGACCGGAGTCCGTCAAGCTCATCCCGAGCATGAACGGCGTCGAGGAAACGGATAAGGCCGTAATCATTCCGCTCAAAGCGGACAGTCAAAACAAATAAATGAAAAGAGGAGAGATCATGATGGGAAACAAACGGACATCGCAAACAATCGGCGGTCTATTTTTGGCGGGCGTGGTCACAGTCACTGGCATAACGGCAGCCCTCCCGGCACAGACTTCAACCGCGCAAGCAGCGACTGTGAAACCCGCAACCGGACAGACAAAAGCCGCACAGGCCAGTCCAAGTGTGACGGTAAACGGAATGACGGTGACGGTGAACGAGGTTTTCTATGACGGCTCGCGCATCGATATCGGTTACACGATCCAGATACCTAAGACTGTAAACGAAGCAGAAGCTCTTAAAATTGCCCGCAATATTAAGATATGGCAATTTAACGTGGACAATTCCGACAAGCCAATTCAATACAAAGGCAGTCAAGAAGTGGAGCGGGTGAACGGAAACCTGTTTAAAGGGATCAGGAATATCGAATTGACGGAGCCGTTGCCAGACAAGTTTACCTTGCATGCGAAGGTGGCGTTTGGCAATGATGTGACAGATCCAAAGACATCGGCGCAGCTGGACATTCCGGTGGCAAAACAGCAGAAGCCGGGAGATGGCGCAGGGCTGTCTCCAAAAGTATCCCCGTCCACGCAAAGCGGTGCAGGGGGATCCGCAACGCCTGCCCCTGACAAAGCAGAGGAACCATTGCCCAAGCATGTTCAGCAAAACTATCAAAAATTATTGGAGGCCGAACCGCTGCTGAAAGGCCTGAAAATGACGGGGTATTCCAAAAGCCCGATGACAAACAACGGGCAAATTCGCGGAATATGGGGGATCGCGCTCCATGAAACCGGAAATTTTGACGACAAGGGGAAAATGTTTGCCGCGATGGAGTTTGACAGTACGACAGGAGAGCTATTGGATTATGGCTCCTTTGGTTCTCCCACCTTCAGGGAAGAGCCAAAAAAAAGTACGCAAACGGAGGCTTTTTACAGACAAAAAGCAGCCGAATTTATCCAAAAACTGCTTGGTAGTGAACATGTGAAGCAGTATCAGAAGATCGGAACAGTGGAAATAAGCATGAGAACCTACAATAAGACCGCGAAAAGACAAACGGGGACTGCCGAATTTGATTACAATGGCGAACGTTTTCAGATCGTTGTGGACGTCAACGGCTACCTGCACACGTACAATCGCATACCGCTGTCCCATTTGCTGAAACAGCGGTAAAGGACAAAAAGAATGACAACGTAAAAAAACATCCCGACCCACTATTTTGCAGTGGAACGGGATGTTTTTTAGTGATGTTCCACCAGGCTGTCTACGGGTACGCTTTGTTCGCGTTCTGGCTCGTCCAGTGGATAGACTCTGGCCATGTCGGACTCGTCGTCCACGTGCTGGATATAGACAGGCACCCTGTCCAAGGTGACATTCGCCATGACGGGGGAAGCTGCGATTTCCTTGGCGCGTTGCTTGTTCATTTTACAGACCTCCTCGTGTTGTTGTCCCGACTAGTATTTGCTGGAGGGGTGGGAAAGCATTCCGAGACGTGTTTTTATGGGTATGAGATTACTGTTGGTCCAGGGAGAGTAATGGTTAATTGCAGCTGTTTGCCAATTACTTAAGAGAGCGTAATGAGCTGTCGGTCAAGGGGAATATCTTTGTAATCAAGGCCCCATCCCGCATATCGTTCGGCCACTGCCATGATGTTCTCGGGTAGCATATGCCGGGAAGCGCTTTTTTTCCAATGGGGAAAGACATGTAGGGCCTTAGCTCCCGCACCATTTGAAAACCGGGCATTCTGGGGTAGAATAAGGACGACAAACAGGTACGGAGGGGACGATTTACATAATGGACAAGAAAGAAAAAACGATTCGCATCGAGGGCAAGGACGTAGTACTGCACCCGGAGCATCCGGTGCGCTTTGCCTGTATGGAGCATGCGGATACGCAGATAGACGAGTATGTGGATGAGTTCGAGGCTGCGCCGGATACGTACCGCGCCGCTTCTATCGAGGACGATACGCTGGACAAGCGCTGCCGCGAGTGCGGAGCTCCGGCTGAGATTGCGTTGTTGCGCGAGAAGGGAATGTAAGGGCGTGCAGATTACGATCGTAACGGTGGGCAAGCTGAAAGAGAAATACTTGCGGGAAGGGATCGCGGAGTACACCAAGCGCCTGTCGGCGTATTGCAAGCTGCAGATCGTGGAGGTCAGCGACGAGAAAGCGCCAGAAGAGCTGAGCGCAAGCGAAATGGAGCAGGTGAAGCGCAAGGAGGGCGAGCGCATTCTGGCGCAGATCAAGCCGGATCAGTACGTGATCGCGCTCGCTATCGACGGGCAGATGTGGTCGTCGGAGAAGCTGTCCAGCGAGCTGGACAAGCTGGCTTTGCACGGGCGCAGCCAGGTGGCGTTTGTCATTGGCGGGTCGCTGGGGTTGTCGGCTGAGGTACTGAAGCGGGCGGATGTGCAGTTGTCGTTTTCCAAGATGACGTTTCCGCATCAGTTGGTGAGGTTGGTGTTGGTGGAGCAGGTTTATCGGGCGTTTCGGATTGGGCGGGGGGAACCGTATCACAAGTGATGGTAAACAAGTGTAGGCAGGAAATCGTATTTGATCAATCATACATAAGCAAGCTTAACGATGGAGGGGAATGAATTGAGTGAAAATCAATTTCTCAGATGGGGGATACCAGGATGGATATTTATCTTAGTTGTGGTAAGCTATTGGTTACTAACCCCAAGTTTTGTTCTACAGGAGATCGTAAAAAAAGATTATAATCTTGTAGCTCCTGTTACGTTCATACTTGGAGCAGGAATTCCTATTGGGTTTATTATTTACCAATTCTACTTCCAATTAGATTGGTTGTTTCATAGACGCTTAAAGGTAGCAGAAAAGCTTCTAAAGGATGTAAAGGATGTTCCAGTGGTAGAAGTATATAACTATTCTGTTTACAAGTCTCAAGAGGATATTCAAATAGTGGAATATTTATGGAACAAAAAGATATTCAATTTAGGAACAGATGCAGATTTCTTAAAGGAAAGACACAGGCATATGATATCGGTGTTACACTCTCTTGGCGCATGGGTCTGTCAAGATTTTTGTGTAAACTCAATCAACCGATATTTGAATAGGTTTCATCCCCCTAATTGGAACATCTTTTTCGTAGCCAACAGAGTCAAGGGCGTAAGGCGAAGCGAACCCTTGACGCGTTGGTGGAGAGAAAGATAATCCCTTCGGGGATGAGGCCTTTCATTTTTTAACGGATGTATGGCTGTACTCGTTCTTCGAAGAAAACAGATAGCTGCAAGAGAATCTGTCCCCAGTTATGAACTCGTCCTGTCCACTTCCGCAGTACATCCATGGTTACTAGATACAACATTTTAAGAAGAGCTTCATCTGTCGGGAAAATGGCTTTTCCCTTCGTTACTTTTCGAAGTTGTCGATGATAGCTCTCAATAACGTTAGTTGTATAGATGATCTTTCGAACTTCTGGAGGGTATTTGAAGAAAGTGGCAATCTCATGCCAATTGTTTCTCCATGAACGAACCATCAAGGGATATTTACTACCCCAGGTTTGTTCAAACTGGTCTAGTTCTTCTAGGGCAGCTTGCTCCGTTGGAGCTTTATAAATAGGTTTTAGATCAGCCGTAATCTTCTTTAAATCCTTGTAGGAAACATACTTAATTGAATTGCGGATTTGATGAATAACACACTTCTGGATCTCGGTGAGAATGAATCGGCAAAATTCTGGCTTCATGTTCTCAATGAACTGAAGAATCGTGGAGTACAAGACATTCTTATTACGAGTGTCGATAACCTTCGTGGCTTTTCGGAGGCTATTTCAGCATGCTATCCGAAGTCGGAGCAGTGCTATTCAGTACTGGTGCTATTTTTGCAGAAGAGATACTTCAAAAAATTGATGTTACTTTACCATCATTAAAGTTCTTCGTTGACGGCGCTGATAAGACCCCAATGAATAACTTATATGAGGTGGACGGCAAGAAAGTTCCTTCAAC
>NZ_JAUMSJ010000028.1:0-68015 GCF_037834415.1 Brevibacillus borstelensis
CCGCCCGACGCATTCCAGGGCGGTTTTCACTGTAATTCGGGGTGGCTTGGCGTCGTTTTGCTCGGCTCGTCGCCGCTTGCCAAAGAAATGCCTTTCGCTTTGTTCCGCTGGATCTACTGCTGCTTTGTTTCTGCTGCTTCCGTAGCCGCTTCCGCCGCTTCTGCCGCTTCTGCCTTTTCCACTGCTTCCGCAGCTACTTCTGCCGCTTCCGCAGACATTTCCGCCTCCTTGGCACCTTCCGGCTGCACCGCTTCTGTTTCCGCGTCTTCCGCTTCTTCTTTCTCTACCAGCTTCAGATTCCAATCCAGCTTGCGCCACAAGCTTTCCTTATTCAAAATAAGGTTGCGGAGATGCTCCGTATGCTGCTTGGCCTTCTCCTCGCTGACGGTACCCAACCAGAACTGGCGGCCAGCCACGTAGCTGATGCCGTACTCCAGCCAGCCCGTATACGATTCCTGAGCCACGACCGCCACTTTCCGGATCAGCTCCCGCGACTCTTCTTTGGAAATATATCCGACAAAAGCTCCCGTCCGGCACAAGTCCACATACCTGCCGAAATCCCACGCCGCAATCCCGGACAGAGGCAGCTTGTGCATGTACGCTTTTACCAGCATGTACTGCATGTGCCTTTCCGTGTTTTTCGGAAGCGTCTCAAGAAATGCGTCCTGATCCGCAAAAGAGAGAGTGGACAGAAACGAGCGCATCTCGAAAAAAGAGGTGCGGTGCCCTTCTTCCTGCAGCCATTGCAGGTTGCTCATCAAATCCTCCGTGCTCTCGATTCTCCAGCCTCGCTTGAGAGACCGCCGACTAGCTTCCACATTCTCTTCTGTTTTCTCTATTTCGTAGTTGTTCGCGGCATCGTAGCCGTTCATCTCAAATAAAACCGCGCCCAGCGCTATGCCCCACAAGTCGGCTGGCTCCAGCGTCGTCTGCATGCTGCTCATCGGCTATTCCTCCCCCTGCCAATAATGTACGTCGGGAACCTCTTCAAGCTCCTGGTGCCGGATCGGGGAAGGCGATGGCCACAAGGCCAGGGACGATTGTTTCTTGCGGAGAAGACCGAAAAGGCCTTTCTTGCCCTGCTCGTTGATGATGCCCTCGCAGCGGCGCTTGTACTCTGTATTTTCAGGGACGGCCTCCCACGCTTTTTTGGCAAATGCCGCAGCTTCTTCCAGCCTGCCCAGATCAAAATAAACCATACTCAAGTAACTGCAGGTGTCGCTGTCGGCTTCGAGCCGGTAAGCATGCTCCAGATAGAGCGCCGCTGCCTGGTACCGCTCCAGGCGGTAATGAATGCAGCCGGCATAGAACAGAAATGTCGGCTCCCACTCCTCTTTGGGCACTAGATTGCGGAAGTGGTCCACGACCCCGACCGCCTCTTCCCACTCCGCGCGCTGAATCAAGATGCTTAGCAAGGAATTGACTGCCCATTCGCGATACGGCTCGCACAGCAAAAGCTGCTTGAGATAAGGAATCGCTCTTGTCTGCGCGTTTTCCTTCAGCAGGCTGTAAACGGCCATTTTGACCAGATCGTGATTTTCGGGGAACTGAGTGGCCCCGTTGCAGTACACTTCCCTGGCCTGTTCATCGTCTTCCATCGCCCGGTACACGTCGCCCAGCACCAGATGAGCGTCAGGGTCCGTTTCGTGATCTTCCTTGTAATACTGAATGGCTCCCAGCGCATTCTCGTAATCTCCCAATTTAAAATGGCAGATCGCGATAAAGTAAAAGGACAGCTCGTTGTCCCCCCAGCGGTCCGACTCGTGGAAGGCTTCGATGGCCTTGTCGTATTCGCCCAGGCGAAAATGGCTGTAAGCCTTGCGATGCCAAGCCCCGGAGAAGTTGTACTCGTGGTTGATCACGACCTGATGGTCGTCTCTTGATTCCTTGTACTGATTGAGCCAATAGTGGGCGAGGCCCCTGGTCGAATAGTAAATCCAGCGCGTGGGGTTCAACGCGATGGCCTGATCGGACAGCTCCACGCAGCGTTTGTATTCCTTCTGGCAGCGATACGCTTCCGCCAGCTGGTGAAGAACCTCGGGATGGTTTGGCTGCAGCTCCAAGGCAGCGGTCAGATCGCCAATGGCCGCGTCATAGTCGTTGTTCTCCACGTACGCGATGCCCCGCTCCAGGAGGAACGGAAATTCGCTTGCTCCTGCCCGCCGGGTAAGCTCCAGCGCTTTATCCAGGTGAGCGATTCCTTCCTCTTTTTGCTCCAGCCTGATCAGCGCCCGCCCCCAGAGAAGCTCCATGTCTCCCGTAAGCGGCAGGGCGCTCTGCAGGCTTTCGAGCGTTTGCGCGCACTCTTCGTACCTGTCCAGATCAAAATAAACGCCGGCCAGGCAAAACACGCGCTCGTGATCGTCCGGCGCCTCCTGCAGCTTCTCCTGCAATTGATCAGCGAGCTTGCCGTTTAGCGCAAGCAAGCGGACCTGTATGTCGATGTCGTATGGCGATTGAACGAGAATCTGCTTGAGCACCGATCTTGCCTCGTCCAGCTTTCCATCCGAGACAAGGCAGTGGGCAAGCCCTCTCAGAGCCAGCTCATGGTCAGGGAAAAGCGAGAGAACATGCTGATAGTCCGCAAGCGCCTCTTCGATCTTGCCAATCATCAGGAAGATATTCGCCCGATGAATGTAGGCGTCGATTTCCCCGGGATAAACCTCGATCAGCCGGCAAAAGGCGTGAAAAGCGTCTTCCAGATTGTTCGTCCGCCAATAGTACATGCCAATCATCCGCAACAGATCGGGGTCTTCCGTAAACATGTGGGAAGCGATCGCGAGGTACTTCTCCGCATCCTCCAGCTCGTTGTCCAGCAGCGCCCGAAACGCGTGCTCCCGGCAGTCGACAAAATCGTCGTACTCGTACTCGCTGTCCTCGTCTTTTCTCAAAAATTCGTAGCGCAGCTCCCACGGCTTGTTGATTTGATTGACGACAAAGCGCACGAAGTTTTCCGGAAACTCCTCGCAAAGCTCCCTCTCCTGATCGGTCCAGAAAAAGAAGTCGTTTAAAAGCCTCCAGATCTGGCGAGGCAAATGGTACTTTTCCATCAGGAAGGTCAGCATTTCCTTATTCGTCCGCTGCTTGACGTCGAGCTGCCAATACTCTTCCTTTTCCAGCAGAGCTCTCCATTTTTCCGGATCAATGCGGGAATGGAAATCGTCGTAGAGAGCAGCCACTTGAGTAATAAAATGCTGGACAAGCTCTTCGGGTGTCGTCGGCTCTTGTTTCGCCAAACGGCTTTGAGCTGCATGGCTATCTCCTGTTTGGCCAAGAAGCCCTGATTCACGGGCTTCCCTCTCATCGGGCTCGGGCTCCGCGACTGCAGCCGATACCGAATCGCCGGTCTCATCAAACGGATTCTCTGCTGCCTCAGAACTCGCCGCATCGCTTGATGCAGCCGTTTCCTTCAGAGCTTTCGCTTCACGGAGCGCATGCTCGTACGCCTCCCGGAGCCGCTGAAACCCTTCCGGATCGTCCTCCGGGTGATAGGATTTCAGCAGCTTGGCATAGGCTCGCTTGATTGCCGTCTGGTCGGACGTAGGTTCGATTTCCAACAGATTCCAGTAGTCCATATTAATAGTCCTGACACCTCTCAATCCGGTCCAGCACAGCTTTCAACAGCTCCGCTTCCTTCTTGATTTCCGCGTCATTCTGACGCTTGAGAACATTTTCGAAGCGCTGCAAGGCTTGGGCGATTTCGAAGCGCTTTTCCGCCAGCGACTCTTCGTACATCCGCTCGCCGCGAGCGAGAAGCAGCCTGTTTTCCATCCTGTCCCGGGGGTGGATTTTGATCGCTTCCAGCTCCTTCAGCCGCTTTTCTATTTCCTTGCGGGAAACGGCACCGGGGTTCTCTTCGATAATCATCCGCTTTTTCACACCCGTCTCGACGACCGTGACCTCAACCTCCAGAATACCGTTTATATCGTAGGTGTAGCGGACGTCGACAGCCTGCTCGCCGGCAGTGGCGGAAGGAATCGGGATTTCCAGCTGTCCGAGCTTGATGTTGTTTTTCGTCAGGCGGCTTTCCCCCTGGTAAATCTCCACCTTGATCACTTTTTGATTCTCGTGCACAGGGTAAAGCCGCTCTACCTTGCTGACCGGGATGATGCTGTTGCGCTCAATGATCGGATAAAAATGCCCCGACTCATAGCTTCCCGAGTCCGTCTCGACCGCGACCATCGTACCGAGCGTGTACGGGCAGACGTCAGTCAATACCACTTCGCGCAGCGCTTCATTGCGTTCCTTCATCGCAGCCTGAATCCCCACTCCAAGCGCTACGGCTTCGTCCGGATGGATATGGGAAGCAGGCAGACGCCCAAACAGTTTGCCGACAAACGAATAGATCAGCGGCATGCGCGTAGCGCCGCCGATCAGCACGATGGCGTCTAGCTCGCGCGGTGTAATCGAAGAATCCCGCAGGGCCCGCTCGATCGGCGCCCGAAGCTGGGCGAGAAGCGGCTTTGCAATGACTTCAAATTCATCGCGGCTGATCTGCAATTCGTAGGTCTTGGCGTCGATCATGCAGCTCATCGTGCCGTATTTTTCCGTACCAAGCTGCCGCTTGCACAGCTCCGCTTGCTTGCGCAAGGCGTTCATCGCTTTTTCGTTCACGTCGCTCGCCGTCAGCAGATGATGCTGGAGAAAATGCGAGCAAAGAAGCTCGGTAAAGTCTTCGCCACCGAGGTAGTTGTCGCCGGCGATCGCTTTTACCTCCATGACCTGGTCAAACAGTTCGAGGACGGAGACGTCAAAAGTCCCGCCCCCCAGGTCAAAGACAAGGAACTTGGTTTCCGGGTCCTGGAGATGCAGTCCGTAGGCGATCGCTGCCGCCGTCGGCTCATTGAGCAGCCGCTCCACTTTCAAGCCGGCCAATTCTCCTGCCCGCTGCGTGGCTTTTCGCTGCGCGTCATTAAAATAAGCCGGTACGCTGACCACTGCCTCTGTCACGGGCTCTCCCAGGAATGCCTCTGCATCTTCCTTTAGCGAACGAATGACAAATGCAGACAGTTCTTCCGGCGAAAATGTATACGATCCAAGCTGAAAGGTTTTGTTGCTGCCCATATACCGCTTGAAAGTCTCTACGGTCACGTGGGGATGCGTGATCAGACGTTCCTTCGCCACTTGTCCGACGAGGATCTCCCCATTTTCATCGACGCTCACAACAGATGGCGTCAAATTGCTCCCCAAGGCGTTGGGGATGATCACTGAGCCCCCCTCTGTCCAACAAGAAACCAGGCTGTTAGTCGTACCTAAATCAATGCCAATAATCGGCATAATACGATCACTTCCTACAAAAAATTCTTGAAAGTAATCATAGCATTTGCCAATATATTGAATCAACTTTCACTTTTGGAAAAATCATGAACCTTTTTACCTATGCTAAACAGATAATTCAATAAAGCAGGACTTTAAGATTACTTTCGATTTGTTGAGCAGACATCTGTTTTCCAGTCATCTTCCTTTCCGCGCATCTACTGTGTTCCCGGCAAAAAAGCGCAAGTCCGCATGCGATTCGGACCTGCGCTTCTTTCTTTACACCTGTCGGCGTTTTAGTGAAACGATTGCCAAAACTCCCCGTTCTCGTCGATGATGTCCCCGATCTGCGAAAATGGAACGCGGAACGTCGGGAAGCCCGCTGCGTAGGGAGCAATCTCATACGGAGCAAAATAAAGATAAAGGGCGTTTTCTTTTACGTAGAAAGGCTGGTCAGGGCTGATTCCCTTGTAGGAGTCAGGGAAAACGTACGAGTATTCGGGATTGTTTTTGATTTGATTTCCGACAATGTCGCTCAGGACCTTGACGTAATCGCTGCCTGGTTTAAACAGGTCTTTTAGCGCATAAATTCGCCCGCTGACCAAATCAATCGGGACATAAGTCATGGTCGGCATGCCGTGTGCAGCGCCAAACGGGTAATGGTAGCCGGTCAGCTCCAATTCCGCCAGCCGATTTTTGAAAAAGGCCACAGCGAAATCGCCAAAATAGTTGTAATCGAGCTGCGTATTCGGATCGATCGGTTTGATCTGGGACAGCTCCCGCAAGCGTTGGTTGACCGCCTCCTGCGCCTGTCGGTTCGCCATGCCCTTGATCTGGGGGTAGTAGACGAGGTAATCCTTGTTCGGGGCATACTTGTGCTCGACAACGCGGTATTGGCCAGACAGTGGAATGATCGTATTTTGACTCCAGATCAATTTCCCGCTGCGGTCATAATAGGATACGCGCTGGTCCACATTCGCCTTGACCAGCTCTCCCTGCAGCGTCAAGGTTCCGCTGCCCGGTACGACCGGCAAATTTCTCGCTGCCTGTCCCGCCCTGTCGATGAAAAAAGTGTTTTTGCCATCCGTCGCGGAAGCTACTCCCTCTCTGTAGCCGGACACTTGCTCGTAAATGAAGTCGGTCAAAATACGGCCATCCGTGTCCGCAATCGCATAGACCGAACCGATGTAGGGCTGAGCCTGATTGATGGCCCGGCCGACGGCGAGACGCCCTGCCCCGAGCGGCTCAATGTCGTTGTACTCCGGCTTGATCAAGTATGCGCCTGTCTTGTCGATCAGGCCGTACAGATTTTCGGAAAAATCCTTGGAAGCATTGACGACGGCTCTTCCCGCTTCAAACGGCATGGCCACCGAAAACTGCGGCTGGATCACCACGTCCCCGGATTCATTGATATACCCCTTTGGACCGCTCTCCGTCTCCGCGAATGCCAGCAGGCCGTCGCCCGGAGGTCCCACATAAGGGTGCAGGTATGAATGCAGCGCCTTCCCGCTCCGGTCGATCAGGGCAAATTCCCCTTCCTTGACTTGTACCAGCGCTTTTCCGTCCTGAAAGTCGGCTGCCGCCAAATACGTCGGCGGAATGATTTCCTCTCCCGAAAGATTCAGGTAGCCGTAATGCGACCTGCCTTGCGCATCGACCTTCGTGAAAACGGCCCGCCCCTCTTTAAATGTCCCGATATACGAGTAAGGCGTAGGGGTTAAAACCTTTCCTTTCTCATCGATGACCCGAAAGCCGCGGTCATCGATAACGGCCGCCCGTCCTTCGGAAAATGGCGCGATCGACTGGTAGACAGGCGTCACGACAAACATCCCCAGCTGGTTGATCAGCCCGCTCCGGTTGTTTGCCTGCACGACTGCCAATTCGTTTTTCTGAAAATCCTCCGCATAGTCAAAGCGCGGTGAAATGATGAAACGCCCGTTTCTGTCGATGTACCCCCACTTTACCCCTTCGGCCGTTTTCACGGATGCGGGGTACAAGGCAGCCGCCCTTGTTTGGAGCTCGCTGCGGATCAACCGGATGAGCGGTTGCCATATTGCGGCTGAAGACGGGCGAAGCTTCACAGCAGTGGCAAGCGAGTGAACCGCCCGGGCGGGCAGCCCGGCCTTTTGCTCGGCGCAAGCGAGCTGATACCAGAGGTTCGCATCCTCCGGCCGTTCTTTTGCCTTGTCCCGGAAGGTATCGGCGATCCGCTGAAAATAGCGAGAATAGCGCTCATTTGCTTGCTGCAAGCACTCCCCGTTCCATTTGTAAACATCTGCGGTGTACGCTTCTCCCGCCTCCCGCTGCCAGAGGATAATCTCGGAAATGCCGTCTACTCCCTCAGCCGCTTCCAGGTCGGCCGCTTCCATCATGTGGTAGGACAACGGAGGCATTATTCTGTTCACCAAGCCGCTGCCCGTCCATTCGTAGACAGCCAGCTCTGCCGGTGCGGAGGCATCTCTGGTCGTCAGCACAAACGGCCATTCATGCCTTACCTGAGGCAAAGCAGCCTCCCCAATAGCTTGCCAACCGATAATCACGTCACACTTTTCGCCGCTCGTGACCGGGACCGCGTGTAGATCGCAGATGACCGCCCTTCTGTTGGCAAGTGTCTGGACGGCATACCAGCCGTCTTCGCCCCTCTTCCATACCGTGAAGAAGGTTTCTCCTGCCCACCTGTACGCGGCAGCCAATTCTGCCTCTCCATCGCCGTCCAGATCGCGCAAGCAAAAAAATGGTGCGGGAGTCTCGTCCACAGCCGCCTTTCCTGCTGCGGCGAGGATTCTGGCTCCGCAAGGCAAGAGCTTTTGTACCGCAAGTTCCAGCTTTTTGTCCCACATTGAATGACTCTCCCATGTAAATGTTTTGAGATATCATATGTGGGCGAATACAGGTGGTGACCCGAATTGCTTTGACGGCGATCACACCGGGGCAGCTTCCGTTTCTGTCCCGGTCGCCATATACTCGACCAACGCCTGTTGCAGCGTGCCCTTCATAATGGCCTTGCTGTCAAACGAAACTCCATTTTTGATCATGACCTTTACGATTTCCGGGCGCATACCGGTGATGACAGCCTTGCATCCCATCATCGCAATTCCATCGAGCAGGTGCAGGAAGCGTTCTGTCACGGCGATTTCCATTTCGGCAACGCCGGAGAGGTCCAAAATCAAAACCTCCATTTTATTCAAACCGATTTGTGTTATGACTTTATCTTCTATTAAAGAAAAACGATGGCTGTCTATCGATCCTACCAACGGCAAAATGCACATGGCAGTTTTTAGCGGAATGAACTGGACAGATAAATGGTCGACGAGCTCCCTTTGCTTCTGAATAAACTGCTCCTTGAAATCGGAGTAGCTGATAAAAAAATAGTTGAGGAACCGATCGACCAGCTCATTGATTTGCTTTTCCAGCGAGTAAAAGTTTTCTCGGCTGTTCTCGATGTTATGCAGTCTGTCGTAATTGTAAAGAAAATCCCAAAGAACCCGGCGGATTGCTTGCACCCATTCGAGCTTGAACGCCAATGTCAGCGAATGCTTGGCCCAGACGATCCCTTCCTCTCGCGCAAAGGAGATCACATCATGCTCGCGGCCATCGACGATAAACAGGACCAGCTTATGCGCGTTCGCCAGCAAATTGACATTTCCCACCTGCTGAATTTCGTTAATTTTCTCTTTGACGTTGACAGCCTCGGCCAGCAAGCACTGTTCGAATTCGTTACGGTTTTGCAAAAAGAAGTCTCGCAGCTCCTGATCTGCTGTTGCGTTCAATTTCAAATCGATCACTCCACGAATCAACCTTTTCGATTCCTTGGGAATACTCAACGTGAATCGAGTCCCCTTGCCTTCGGTGCTATACACCTGAATCGTTCCTCCATGCTGATAAATGACCGAAAACACCTGTGTCAGACCCATTCCGGTTCCATCCACCTTTGTCGAAAAGAAAGGGGTACCGAGCATCGACAGCTTTTCCTGCGGAATGCCTGTCCCGGTATCCTCGATAGAGATGACCACCTTTTCCTCCTCCACCTTGTGCTCGATGATGATGACTCCCTTGTCGGGAATCGCTTCAAACGCGTTTTTCAGCAGGTTGAAAAACGCTTTTTTGAGCTGATTTTTCCGTCCATACACGCAGGCGTCCGTATTGTGAATATTCTTTCTTATCTCTACGCGATACATTTGGTCCTGAAAAAGATGTACCAGCGCCTCCAGCTCAACAGAGAGATTTACGGACTGAATCGGCTCCTCCTCCAGATCGGGCTTGGCTACGTGCAAAAGGTTTTCAAGCGTAGCCAAAGCATTTTGCAGTTCCGATTGGGCAATGTCTACGTATGTTTCGTTTGGCTCCTCCTTGAGAAGCTGTAAAAAACCCTTTACGGCTGTCAGTGGGTTCTTTACCTCATGTGCAATGCCTGCGGCGATTTGCCCTACTGAGGCGAGTTGACTGATGTGCACATCATTTTTCACACGATGCGTATCCATGAAGTTCACTTCTTGCTCCTTTCCCCAGCTGTGTAAGAGAACTGTTTGCTCCCTTTCTTTCGTTGGATATTTTTTCATGGGTAGTACTCTTCTTTCTTTTAAAGCTACGTAATCTCCTTTAAAATTGTTGAATTTATCTTTTACAGAATGATTCAGACCCTACAGTGGTTACACTCTTCTGCACGGAAAAAAGACCGGAGAAAATTCCCGGTCGTGATTTCCCCAAAAGAGCCTTCTTTTGAGTCTCTTTTGGACAGGCTTATTCAATTGCAACGTATATGCGAACCACCGCATCTTGCGGGTCAAAATC
Source organism: Brevibacillus borstelensis (assembly GCF_037834415.1). Lineage (GTDB taxonomy): Bacteria > Bacillota > Bacilli > Brevibacillales > Brevibacillaceae > Brevibacillus > Brevibacillus borstelensis_A. The sequence goes on from NZ_JAUMSJ010000028.1 coordinate 10,048, forward strand.
ACGGGCGTCGTACAATTCAAAATCCCCGGTAAAGATGCGCCGCTCCAAAGAGGTGGAGGACCATTCCCAGATGCGCTTCCACGCTTCGGTCACGACCGTACCGACCGGTCCTCTCTCCGAGGTAAAGACGGCGTATTTCCCCGCCGGCACCAAAATGACCTCCATCCCCTCTTCCGCTTGTTCGCCAGCTTCCGTCTCATGGCCGATCAGCACAGTATATTCGCCATTCGCTCCGTTTTCGTACTCTGTGTACAGCGTGTAGGTAAGGTGGGGGTTCTTGACCGCTTTCGCCCGGCCGGATACATCCGTGGCGAAAAATCGCTCCCACAAGCCGGGAATTTTTCCCTCTCCGCTCACTTCCCGCTCATTCGTCGTACGGGCGGCGATCCCCTTCATGTACAAAGCTTCCTGAAACACAATTGTCGGTTCCAATCCCAATTGCTCCTTTCAATGTATCTCTTTGCAAGTCTCATTGTACGCGGAGAAAGTTGACAACTGGGTGTCATGTTTGACCAGCCATCATTTATTTTCAGCTGAATGTGAATGAAGTGCGACTGACTCACTTCGTCTCTTCGCCTTTTTTTCCTTGATAACAAATGCATGTCACAAGATGGTCGTTTACCATTCCGACCGCCTGCATGAACGCGTAGCAAATCGTCGTGCCCACGAACTTAAAGCCGCGCCGCTTCAGATCCTTGCTCAGCCTGTCGCTTGCCTCGGTGGAGGCCGGCACCTCGCTCAGTTCTTTGAAATGGTTTTGGATCGGTTTCCCGTCTACGAATGACCAGATGTACGCGCTGAATGAGCCGAATTCCTCGACAACCCGGAAGTACGCCCTGGCGTTTGTGATGACAGCGTTGATCTTCAGCTTGTTTCGGACGATGCCTTCGTTGTTCAGCAGCTCGTCAATCTTCCGCTCGTCATACGCGATGATTTTTTCAGGCTCAAAATTGTCAAAAGCCTGCCGGTAATTCTCCCTCTTTTTGAGGATCGTGTACCAGCTCAGCCCTGCTTGCGCGCCTTCCAGGTTCAAATATTCGAAGAGCAGACGGTCGTCATAAACCGGAACGCCCCACTCCTTGTCGTGGTATTCGAGGTAAAGCGGATCTTGCGTGACCCACCCGCATCTGTTCATATGCCTGGCCTCCTGCTCGCAACGAACCGAACTAGTGTTCGCCGCCCTTTTCTTCCATCATATAACACTGCCGTTTGTTTCGCAATCTCTCCGTTTTGCGCTTTCTATTATTTGCGTTATACTGGTGTAAGCCAAAAAGATCCCCGCGTTGTTGACCAGCCCGTTTAGCGGGAATCTATTTGGCCCAGGAGAAAAAGCTTGCAACCTCCTCGTATATCGTCACGTCCAAAGAGTATGCGTCGAGGACATTTGCATTGATATAGAAACGGACTTCAGAATATTCATGAATATTAATTTTGTGTATATAGATACGCTGCTCGATACCAGACTTCAACCAATCCGTCTGCCATCGGATGGAATTGCCAGTCCGTATTCTAATATAATTCAAAGAATAGTCGACTATCATGAAAATTGATTCTTTTTCACTTTTTGCTTAAGTGAAAATGATGACGTGTCATGAAAAAAACGATTGGAGAATACTTGCTTATGACCACCGACTCGAAGATCCTGAAAGCCTTGTTTTTGATTCAACTGCTTTCGTCTTTCCTGGTCGTCGCCGGTCATTTTACCGCTTCCGTACTGGACTTTACCGACCCGCTCTGGGTCCTAGCCTTAAACCAGATCAGCCGTTACGGCACGGTGCTTTTAGCCATCGTGAGCGGGTACATGACCGCCTATACGCTTGAAAAGAAAAATCCGACCTTTTTGCAGTTCTTTTCGGGCAAATTCACCTACATTTACGTTCCGTTCCTCGTGTGCGGCGTCCTGTATCACTACTTGCTGACTGACGTATGGCCTCGCACTTCCGCAGATTTTTTGAATATCCTTTTGGGGAAGACTGGCGGCCATCTCTATTTTGTGTTCATGATTTGCCAGTACTATCTGTTTGCGTACCTGTTCCGCAATCTGATTACCAAAAAAAATATCCTTTATCTCATTTGGGTATTCATGGCCATTCAGTACGTGTACATTAATTACCTCCACCAGGGATGGCTTGGATTGACGACCCGCCACCTGTTCCCGACGTGGATCTTCACGTTTTATGTCGGCCATCTGGTGTACGGGTACCGGGAGACTATCTTTGCTTACCTGCAGAGAAAGCAGTCGTACCTGATTCTGTTTACGAGCATCTCCGTCATCAGTGCCGTCTTTTTCGTGTTGTCCAGCAAGATGTATGTAGCGGTTCATCTGTCGTTTGTCCTTGCTACGCTGATTACATTCCTGGTCATGGTCGTCTTCTTTTTGGAGTTCGTCGAGAAAGTACAGCTCAAGTTTCGCAAAGGACTTACCTACTTTATCTACCTGTTTCACTCCGCCTTCCTCATCCTCTACAAGGAGTGGCTGAAATACTTTTTCGGAGACGATGTCTCGTGGCTGTTCAACAATACGTGGTATTCGCTGATCTATTTGCTGGTCGTCTACGCGAGCACGGGACTTGCATCCATCCTGCTGGTGCAGATCACGAAAGGCATTGAGACCCTCATCAAAACGAGGTGGCGGGTCATTCGGGAGAGATACGAATAGGAGGAGAGCGAAAAAGGCATCCAAGGTGATTGGGTGCCTTTTTATTTCGCGGTGGTATCTCGCTGCCAGAAAGGCGATTGGCTATCCGGGTGCATGTCGGGGTGAAATTGAAAGATTTTCAGATTGATGGATCTCCCGCCGGTCACCTCGACCCCTTCCCCTTGGAGCAGAAGCATTTGCATGGTGCGGGATTCCTCTTCCTGCAAGCTGATCTGACCTTCCGCGTTTATGACGCGATGCCAGGGAAGGCGATGCTTTTTGCTCATGGAGTGGAGGATTCTGACGACCTGTCTTGCCCCCCTCGGGCTTCCGGCTAACGCAGCGATTTGCCCATAGGTCATCACTTTTCCCGGAGGAATATTGCGAATGATTTCAACCGCTCTTTCCGTAAAAGGCCTCATGCTTTTCCCCTCTTTCGCAGCGTCGTCTTGCGAACCGTTCCTTATGAGCGGCTGCGTCGCAGAAGAGCGGCCACTCTAGCGGTTACTCGGGTGAAGTTTCTCTTCTGTACTCTGATCTTGTGGCAAACTGAACGTATCCGGCCTTCCGAAAGGCATTGGCCATCGGCTGGTTATGTACGTCTGTATCCGCCCGAATCAGAGTGGCTCCCGCCTTCAGCAGGATGTCCGTTCCCCGGCCAAGGAGTTGATGAATATATCCGCGTCCCCTGTGCTCCGGCATTACACCGATGTAGCCGATAGTAGCAAAGGTAGGGCTTTTCGCAGGCATCACCAGTCCGATACATTCATCGTCCCGTGTATAAGCAAGCTGCCACCAATGAGGATCATACACCATCTGTTGCAGGTCCTGAAACATGTCCATCGCTTGTCCCCGGGCCCCCAGACGTTCGCTGTCATGTAAAATTCGGCGGTCCAAAGCTCCTTCAGATACCCGCATGACAGCTTCGACAAAGACCTCATTCCCCACTTCGGCAAGCGAGCGAAAATGCAAATCTTGCGGCGTCGGAATGTCCGCATGCCCCGGCTTCCACTCAAACCGATAGGTCTCCCTCTCCAATTGGAACCCCATCTGTTCCAGCAATTCCCTGCGCTCTGCCGGAAACGTCTGCCACTGGGGGGCCGAAGGAGGCGTATCCAGTACATGCCCTACCTCCTTGACTCCCATGCCTCGCAGGGTTTCCAGCGCTGTTTGCAGCAGTTTTTTTCCGAGAGAATGGGAATCCGTACTGTCCCAGGGTATATCGAGCAATACCAAATCAAGCGGCTTGTCCAGCTTCGGGAGCGTCCAAAATGCTACACGTCCCCGCAATCGGTTCGCTTCCTCAGCTACAAAGCACCATTCCGTACGAATCGAACCGGCCGCGATCATCTGTTCTACGTAGCGCTTGACCTCTTGCACACGAGCCGGGTCACTACTGCCTACTCTTGCGAAATCGTCAATCTCTTCCGGTCTGATCGGGCGAACCGTTGCCACCGTCATCCGCTTCCCTCATTTCTCGTGATATCGAATCGGGTTTTGAATCTCCCCTTGTTTTGTAACATCCAAAATCTTATTTGCAAGTTACAAACCAAGCATATCACAACCCTTTTCAGCTCGCCATCACATTTTCCAGGTCATTCCCTCTCCTCCGGATCAACGCCGAACAGATGCTGCCCTTCCTTTTACTCTACCGGTGTTTCATTCCTCCCTCTTGCCCCTTATGTCGGTCTCCGGTCATGCAGCCACTCCTTGCCTTCCACCTTGCCTACGGATGCCATCAAAACGGAAAGATGCTCCCGGCCGTCAATCCCCAGATATTCATTCATCTCCTTGTCAAACCAGTGCCCGATCGTGGCGACTCCCAATCCCAGACCATTTGCCGCAATATGCAGATTCTGGGCAACATGACCGGCGTCCCACCAAATGTATCGGTACGCCCGCTCCTTGTACTTGTGCCGGGTGCGCTCAACCACTGCCGTCCATACGAAGTTTACGGCCGCACGGCGTGTCATCTCTTGATTCTCGGTCAGGGCGTAGGCCGTCTCCGAGACGTCCTCCAGCTTTAATCCTTCCAGGCACCACTTTTCCACGTCCAGATGATACAGCCCTTTTTCCAGCCCCTCGACGTTGTTCACCAGCAAATACGTCTCGATCGGGTACAGCGCTCCCGCAGACGGTGTGGCGCGTATCTGGTAATCGCCCATGTCAGCGGTTATGCCCTGTGTGCCCCACAGCAAAATATTCAATTCATTGAGTGTCAGCGGTTCACTCAAGAAATTCCGTCTGGACCGCCGATTTTGCAGCAGCTCCCACAGATCGGGGGACGGCGGAAGCTCTCTTGGTCCCAAAGGTATGCGCACAACCGCATTGTCGTACCGCATGTACGTAGGCGGTCTTTTGGAAAAGTCGTACTTGGCGGCCCAGCCTTTCTCCAGGTCGCCCATCGCATATGAGGTCGCCTGTAAAAATTCGTTGCATATTCTCTGCCATTCCGGATGCATGGTCTCTCCTCCTCTTGTGCTTGCATGAGTATCTCGCTACAATCGAGTATACGAACAGCAATATCATTAGTAAAACAATGTTTATTAATACAACTCATTAGATTTCACTTATGATTAGGAGGATCTGCATGACACTCGCCCAATTGCAAGTGTTCATCGCCGTGGCCGAAGCCAAAAATTTCACCAAAGCGGCAGACTCTTTGGGCTTTACCCAGTCGGCTGTCTCTCAGATGATTCAAAGTCTGGAAAAGGAACTGGGGGTTCCCTTGTTTCACCGCAGCCGCAAAGGCGTCGCCACGACCAACATCGGCGAGAGAATGCTGCAGCATGCGCGGGAAATGCTGCGGATCAACTCCCGCATGGTGCAAGAGGCAAAGGCGGCGCAAGGAATCGAGACGGGGACGCTGCGCATCGGTTCCATCCACAGCGTGTCCAATAAAATTCTCCCCGGCTTGATCGGCTCGTTCCGGAAGCTGTTTCCCCAAGTCGAGATCGTCCTGTTTGAGGGCGAGTACGAAGAGGTAAACAGCTGGATTGCCAGCTCTGTCGTAGATGTCGGCTTCACCACCGTGCCGGGAAAGGAGATGGAGTCCTATACGCTTGCCACCGACAGAATGGTCGTGGTTGTCCCCGATGACCACCCATTGCGCACCGAGCCGTTTCTTACCTTCTCCCACATCAAAGACAAATGCTTTATCATGCCAAAGGACGACTGCATTAAAAAGCTGCTTCACGCCAACGGTCTTGCTTCAACCATTACCTTCGAAGTAAGGGACGTGACGACGATTCTGGCCATGGTCCAGGAATGGGTCGGGGTCACGATCGTTCCCGAGCTGTATTTGCCGGAAACGCTGCCGAAGGTCGTGCCGGTTCCCTTGTCTCCCACGATTACGCGGGAACTCGTCATCAGTGCGCGAAGCTTCGATTCGGTCTCTCCGATGACAGCGGAGTTTATTTTGCACACCCAGCATTACATTAGGCAACGAATCGCCGTGTGATAAAAAAAAGATCTTGCTCCCGGTGTCAAGGAAGCAAGATCTTTTTCCGTATTAGATTTCGACTCCGTCGAATTCGATATCGTGATTGGAGCCATCACCGGTGAACTCGTATTCAGTGTCATCGTCGTAGCTGTCGATAATTTCGCCGTCAATATCCGCGTCTTCAAATTCTTCCCATATATCGTTGCAGATATCTTTTACCAATTTTCTCAAATCGCTCTTGGTCAAATCGTCAAATTCATCCTGGTATTTGTCGAGGTCGATCTCGATCTCCACAGAGATATCATCCTCATCGCCGCTCAGCGTGATGTTCCAGTCAATGTCTTCGTAATCGCCGTAGTCGTAATTCAGGTCATTCTCCAGATCGTCCATGCGATCATCGACATCGTCTTTTTTGCTGCTCTTTTTATCTTTGAGGTCGCTGATATCATCCTGCAGATCGGCTATTTTCGCTTCCAGATCTTTGATTTTGGCGTCCTTCGTGGCGACTTCCGCCTGCAGTGCGGCCACGCGCGTATCCGCACGGTCTTTGACATCAATCGTATAAGTCGTTCCGTTCCAAACGACGTCCTTGTTAAAGACGTTGGCCATCATCCGCACAGGGATGTAGGCGCTCCCGTTTACGATAAACGGCTCGATGGTTGTCGGCACCGTTACACCGTTATACATGACTTTGATATTATTGTAGCTGGCTTGCACATTCTTTTTCCCGACGGCAGCATCCGTACTGACCGGCAGGAAAGTCGCGCCTGCGAGCACTACAGACGATATAATCGGCACCCATTTTTTCTTCCACATACTTACCTCTCCCATCTTGCGTATATTTTTCCATGTATTCCCAATATTCAGTTGATTTTTCGTTTTACAAATGCCTGTCGTTACCCCGTTGATGTTCTTGCCGGTATGTACAGTATCTCCGCAGTGCTTCCAGCACGTCATGCCCTCATCGTTCACTGGCCGGAACATCATCTATTACTGTACATGTGAACGGTGAAAAAACGGTGAAATTCTGCGGTCTCTTCCAGCTTTTTTTCATTCATTTTTCACGAAAATGCTGTAACATGATCGCATAATAGGTAAAATTCTTCTGCGTGTGAAAAAGGGGTGGAAAGCCGTGCACATACTGGTGGCAGAGGATGATCTGATGCTGGGTCAGCTGATTGCCCATCTCTTGAAGAAAAAAGGAGGGTATCAGGTCGAGTGGCTGACAACAGGTGACGATGTCTACGAGTACGCTTTGAATTCGCACTACGACGTCCTGATCCTGGACTGGATGCTGCCGGGGGAGGAAGGCGTGAGCATCTGCAGCCGATTGCGGAAGCAAGGCTATTCGGGGGCCATTATCATGCTCACCGCCAAGGATGCGCTTGAGGACAAGATTAACGGATTGGACGCCGGAGCAGACGATTATTTGATTAAGCCTTTCGAAATTGATGAGCTGCTCGCCAGAATTCGTGCTGTCAGCCGGCGAAACTTCGCCCCGATCCAGGAACAGCTGGTCGAGCTGCAAAATATTCGCGTGAATCTGACAAAACGCACCGTTTTCGACGGAGAAACAGAGGTTTACCTGACACCGCGGGAGTTTCAATTGCTGGACTTGCTGATTCGCAACAAAGGACAGGTATTATCCAGGGAACTGATCTATGAACGGATTTGGGGGTATGAGGCCGATGTCTCCCTGAAGACGATCGATGCCACTGTCAAGCTGCTTCGAAAAAAGCTAAACTGGAATAGCGAAAAGGACTATATTCAAAGTATTCGCGGGGTGGGATACAAGCTTGATATCTGACTGGTTTTCACGCACTCGTCTTCCTTGGAGAAAGGATGTATTTGTCCATACACAGACCAAGCTGGCTTTTCAATACAGTGTAGTCATCATGATTTTTCTCGCTCTCTTCATTACCATTGTGTATTTTATGGTCCACTTTGCGATTTTTTTTGAACAGGAACGGCAGCTGAACACCATCACCGAGCAGCAGGCCCAGATCATCAAGGAGTCGCTGCCGGGCGAAAAGCTGGACCAGCAGGATCTCGATGATCTGAGCACCATTCGCGAAAGCGGCAGGCAATTTTTTTACTATTACATAAAGCCGGATGGAAAGCTCCTGATCGGGGATGAATGGAACCGCCGTCTCCAGCCGCAACTGCTGAAGCTGGTACAAGGCTGGACTCCCGGCATACGGGAAGTCCGCTATGAGACCATGACGGTCTCCCCTCCTCCCTACAACAAACGAGGGGCCAATGCTTCGCCTCCGAACAAAGTGAAGGTAAAGAACAAAGAGGGGGACCGCGAGATCAACCTGATGATTACCGGCCAGCGAATCTATCACGGCAATGAATTGGCCGGGACGCTCTATACGGGACGCGAAATATCGTACACCTACGAGCTTATTAAAAGACTCCTTACGATTTTGATCGTATTGGGCGTTCTGTTTCTCGGGGGTGCCGTCCTGCTCAGTTACTTCATGTCCAAACGGGCCATGATCCCGATCCAGCAATCGTTTCAACGGCAAAAGGAGTTTGTCGCGGATGCCTCCCATGAACTGCGGACACCGCTCAGCATTCTGAACTCCTCCCTGGATGTGTTTGAAATGGAAGACGGCGAGCAGCTCTCCGACTTTTCGAAGAATGTTCTGGTCAACATGAAGGACGAAGTAAAGCGGATGGCCAAAATGGTCAGCGACCTGTTGACCCTGGCCCGTTCGGAAACAGATCGGCCCGATATTACGATCGAGCGGTTTGATCTGGTGCCGTCCATCGAGCAGTTGATCAGCTCTACGAGCACGCTGGCGCAGTCGAAAAACATCAGCCTTCATCACCACATGCCCTCCATCCTGATCGTCTACGGCGACCACGAAAGAATCAAGCAGCTCCTCTACATCCTCGTGGACAACGCGATCAAATACACGCCGCCCGGGGGAGAGATTCACCTCACCGTGTCTCTTGAAACACGGGAAAAGCAGACGTTGATTCTCATCAAGGTGCAAGACACGGGTGTGGGCATCGCGCCGGAGCATGCCGAGCGAATCTTCGACCGCTTTTACCGGGTCGAAAAAAACCGCTCCCGGAAAATGGGCGGAACAGGCCTCGGACTTGCCATCGCCAAGTGGATTGTGGAAAGCCATCATGGCAGCATTTATGTCTCCAGTGTTCCGGGTCGAGGAAGCACGTTTACCGTAGCGCTTCCGATTTTTTCAGGCAAAACCGCTAAGAGCGCAGCGAAATAACCTCGCTGCGCTCATTTTCAATTTGTACCCCTTTTCCTGAAAGCTCTTGTCTGCAAGCCAGGAGCCAAGCTGTTTCTTTACGAGCCCGGCCTGTTTCATTATGATGGTAATAACGTATTTATCTGTAAGGAGGGGCATCCCTACATGCACTCCAGAGAGACGATATCCGTACCGCAGTCATCTCCGCTTCTTCAAGACGCCCGAACATCCAGCCGGGATACAAGCGCTCACGCAGCTGCCAGCGTTACACCCCAGTCCCGGATACTTTCTCCCCAGCATGTACTGCAGCTTCAACGAACTGCGGGCAACCGCGCTGTGAGCAAGCTGCTTGGCACCGCGTCTCTCCAACGCAAAGCGGGTGTCATCCAGCGCTCTTCGAAAGACGCGACCATGCGTTTAGACGATGAAGCGGAAACGCCGTTATCCCCGTCGACCGATCATGAAGAGGAGCAAAAAGAAAAGCTGGTCGTCCACAAAAAAGGCAAAAACCTTGCCATCTCGATACCGGTTGACAATGCGGAGCAATTTAAAAAAATCGGCGCTGCGCTAGGGAAAAAGGCCAAGATCGAGTATCCGCTAGCGGGCAGACAAGCTGTTTCCCTAGTGGACGTCTTCAAGGAAAAAAATTTCTCTTTTTCCGAACACAATTTAGATGAGCCCTCTCTTGAACTTGGGCCAGGCGAGCACAAGCTCGAGTTTTGTTTTCTGGGAGAAATCGAAATAAAGAACGTAAAAAAAACGGTGAATCAAAAGGCACCGGTTGCGATCGTGATCACATCGCCGGAAGTCCCCCGGCAAGAGAAGCAGCCCGAATCGGCAGTCGAAACAAACGGCCCGGAAAAGATGAAGAGCAACGCTCGTAAAAAAGCAGTTGCCGCTTCGATCACTTCTGCTATGGACAGGATCGGCTACTCTGTTTTCATTGGCGGGGCGGCGGCCGTCAATATCCGGTTCGGCGACCATCGCGAGATCAACGACCTCGATTTCAAAATCGCCAAAAAAGGGGACAGCGAAAGCGAGGAAATCAATCTGGACAAGCCTTTCAACGAAACGCCGCAGATTGTTGCGGAAATAAATGAACAGCTAAAAAAAGAAGGTGATATAAAGCTGACGAAGCCCTTCACTCCCCCTGTCGACGATACAAATCGGATCGATGGCCAAATCGATGGCGTCGATGTCAGCTTCATCCGGGTGCGCAGCACCAGCTATCGCGAACGCGGGCAAAAGCTTGACAAAATCAGTGCCCTCCACGGATCCGACCTGATTCTGGACAAAGCGCTGGCGATCGCTGCCCGCGAAGAAAAGTGGAAATCGGACCTGTTTGATCTGATCCACGCGCTCGTGAACACGGAGGGCGGTTTGACTGAATTATTGACGAATTTGGAAAAGGAACGCGGCAAGTCGTACAAGAGTCGAAGCAAGAAAAAGGAACAGGTCAGTACGGCTACAGCATCAAGCGAGACGGACGAGCCGGAAGTTTTTGAAAAGCTCACGATGGACTTTTTTGCCAAGCTAAAGAAGTATGGCTCACACGCAGCGGAATTCCAAAAATATATCGCGCCGTATTTCCCGGCAGAAACAGAAAGAGACACATCAGGCTCCAGCAGAAAGAGACAGCCGAAAGCAGCCGTCTCCGAAAAAACCGAAGAATATATGGACATGTTCAAACAGCTCATAGAAGTGGCGAAATCCTCGCTCATCGTCCAGGCCGGTAATATGACGGGCGACATGTTTGGCATAAGCGCCGCCCTCATCTTGAATCCGGAGGCCCACGTGCTGATCATCCGCGAGGAAAATGATCAGAAAAACCGCGACCGGACCGACATGATCAAATCGTTTTACCTGGAAACCGTACAGGACCCATCCCGCATCCATACTCTCTCACCTGTCAAAAACGCGTCAGAAGCCTACACAAAATTCACGGGCCGCAATCCCAAGTTCTTTCAGGAGAAGCTCGTGCCAGCCGAACAGGCAACGTCAGACTCCCCTCTTCCCTTGCATTTGCAATTTACGTTTAAGCAGATAACTGTGGGAGACGCAACCGGAATGGTTTCGGGCAATTTCGGAAATCATGCGCGGTCCACCATTTCCGATCGGTTTGGCGTTACGAGCCCTGTTCAGACCCTGGATGCGTTGAAGGCTGAAGAGGAACGTTTCCTCGCTTTGAAAAAACAGGTGGATCAAGAGTTTAACAGAGAAACGAATGAGGACTGGTCAGTCGGGGCAGCGGCTTTGAAGATCCCCTATCAGAAAGAGGATCTGAAGAAAATCGGGGAGAATCTCGCCGCCAGAAAACAGCCCATAAAAAATATGATGCAGCATTTATCAAGTCAGACAGAAAATTTGGAAGAAGCAATAGCGGCGAAGCTGAAGAAGTTGGAAACCTGGCTGACACAGTCTGTTTCCAACATGTTTAACCTGATTCACCAGTTGGACTCCCTGCGGGGTCAGCAAAGCAAATACGAACATGTGCAAACATTTCTCGATCACAAAGGAATCTCTGCCACAGGAAACAACATTGTGCTCTGGTCCCGATTCAGCGGCAAAAAGGGCGGCCCCCACGCCCAGCACGACACCAGCTTCACGGGCATGCGCCAGATGGCCGAGCTGGCAAAGTCGATTGGCTCTGCGGTCATCATCACCGGGGACAAGCCTCTGAAGGACGGAAAGATCGATGAACTTATCTCGGAGACCGGGGCATACGACCTGACCGAGTTTTGGAATGATCCCCTGTGGCAGAAGCTTTTCCCTGACGGCAAACGCTCAGACCAGTTCCTCCTCTTTCACTATTTGCACGAGAACGGCAGCCTGAAGCATCTGGGCTTTCGCAGCGGCAATCTGGAAGCCTACGCATTGCTGGGACATACCGTCCGTTATATGGAAGAGGAAGGAAACCAGCAAGCTGGCCGGATGGCAAAATGGGAAAGACTCGGCTATCGGCGCATCACAGTAGACAAGGTTCCCTCCTTCACAGGGCAATGGGTGGTGGAACATACGGAAGATGAACGTCCGGAGCCCAAGCCTTTCTGGATCGAAAACAAAAGTATGGCAAAGCCGGAAATCGATAGACAACGCGGTTTTTCAACTCAAACATTGGAAAACATATTGAATTACTTTGCCGGATTGGAACCAGTCGAAAAAGAAACGAAAGAGGGGACAACTCGGGTGGCGGATGCCAGTGAGGCTGAAAGCGTGACAGCGGCCGAGAAAAATCCGCCTCCCAAAGCGTGGATGACGGAATTGCGGAGGAGATACGATGAGGATGCCAAATGGCGGGAAAGGCTGGATAAAACAGCTGAATTACATGGAGCCGAAAGCGGCGAATACCAGGTTCTTTATATGAAATACATGCAACAGAAAACACTCTCTTTGGCCAATCTCGATGACAGCATGAAAAAATATCTCAGGGAAGAAGACGTCGACGCGCATACCGAAGCCTGGTTGAAAGAACTGATCGAGCAAGCGAAAAAAGAGGCGGCCGTCGTCAAATAGACCGGTTTTGAACGAGCATCTGTGCCCCCTCCTCTTTTTTTCGCTAGCGGAACTGCGTCAAATCGACAACTCTGCCGCACAGCCGATTCAGCAGGTTTTTCTCGTGGCTTACCACGAGCACTCCCATTTCATGCTCGCGGGCATAGTCGAGCACGACCCGCCAGATTTGCGCCTGTGTGATCGCGTCGAGCATCGCCGTCATTTCATCGGCGATCAAAAAACGGGTTTGCGGCCGGAGCGCCCGCGCTACGCAAAAGCGCTGCAGCTCTCCCCCGGACAGCTCGTTTGGCCAGCGGCCCTGCCACTCCTCCTGAATGCCGAGAGCCGTCAGCAGCGCATCGTCTGTCCCTCCGGACTCCGCCAGCGTTTTGCGCATCCTCCAGCGGGGGTTGACCGCTTTCTCGGGGTGCTGGAAAACAAGCTGAACTGGATGGTACCCGGCAGCCGGCAGCGCCGATCCATCCAGAGTGACGCTGCCTTCATGCGGACGCTCGTAGCCTGCCAGGATGCGTCCGAGCGTGGTTTTGCCGCACCCGCTCGGTCCGATCACGCCGACGACTTCTCCCGCTCGGACCGCGATGCTGACTCCCCGCAGCACCCATTGACCTGTGCCGTAGCGAAATCCGACCTCGCTCGCTTCAAGAAGCATGGATACATCTCACCGTCCCCTCGCGAACAGTCCGCATCTCAGGCCTTCCGGCTTCGCACTCTGGCGTGGCCAGCGGGCAGCGCGGCTGAAACAGACATCCACCGGGGAGCGCATGGGGAAGCGGCTGCACTCCCGGAATGGGCGCAAAGTCGTTTTGCGGAAGCGATCTCCACAGCGCCTTTGTATACGGATGGCGGAGCGCTTCGCCAGCTCCGGCAAAGTCCTGCGCAGGCGCGATCTCGACAGTCGTTCCGGCGTAAAAAACAGCAATCCGGTCGGCGATTTTGAGTGCCGTTTCGATGTCGTGGGTAATCAGCATCACGCCGCGTCCCCGATCGGCCAGCTCCCGGAAGCAGCCGAGCGTCTCCCGGACAGCCGCATCGTCAAGCCCGGGCGTCGGCTCATCCGCTATGACCAGCCGGGCGCCGCTGACCAGAGCGGTGGCTACCAGCACACGCCGGGCCATTCCTCCTGACAATTGAAACGGGAACAGTCGCTCCACTTCCGGCCCCAGATTATACCGGGCAAACACCTCGCGCTGGATTTGAGCGGCAGCTGCACGGGCATTCGCAGCTCCGCCCTCCAGAGCACCGCCCCTTATCGAGGTGCGAACCTGCTTGCCCACCTGCATCAACGGATCAAGATAGTTGACGGATTGCGGAATGAGCGCGATCTCCCGTCCCCTGATCGCTTCCTGGCGTTCGGGAGTGAGCTTCTGGCCGGCAAAGCGGATCGAGCCTGAAACGGCGGCATTGCCTGGCAGTATTCCGAGTATGGCATGAGCCAGCAAGCTTTTGCCCGATCCGCTGGAGCCGATCACGGCCACGATTTCACCGGGATAAACGGACACGCTCAAATCGGCAATCACCTGTACGCTTCTCTGGCGAAGGCCGCTCGTATACTGCATGAACGAAATAGACAAATCCTGTACCTCAAGAAGCGGGCCCGGCTTCGTCTGCATATCCATATGCGGCTTCGTCTGCATATCCATATGCGTCCTCCTCCTTCTCCTAGGTAAACGGTTAAGCCTCTGTTACTGACGAGCACTGCGCGGGTCTGTCAGCAGCCGGAGATTTTCGCCCAGCGTATCAAAAGCCCGCACGATGACAAGCAGGGATATTCCCGGAAAAAATGCCAGCCACCACATTCCCGAGGTCAGGTAGCGCATCGATTCCGACAGAATGATGCCGATGGCCGGCTGGTGCGGCGACAGTCCAAAGCCGAGAAAGCTGATCGCCGCCTCGTGCAAAATGGCATGGGGAAAAAGCAGCACAAAACCGATGAAAAGCTGCGGAGCCAAATGGGGAAGGATGTGGCGGCTCGCTATCCACCAGCGCGATTTGCCCAAGCGGCGGGAGACCTGGACATACTCGGCCGACCGGAGCTGCATGACCTCCGCCCGTATGATCCGCGCCAGGCTTGGCCAATGCGTAAGGGCTATGCCTACAACTACCCCTTTCATTCCGCCGCCCAGCGTAAACGAGATCAGGATCAGAGCCACCAGATGCGGGACGCCAAGGAATAAATCAATCAGCCAGCTGATTGCGGCGTCGGCAGCCTTTCCCATAGTGGCCGCCAGCATGCCCATTGCAAGTGCGATAGCGGTGCTTGCCGCGGCGGCGATAATCCCTACGCCGATGCTTACAGTCAGCCCCTTCAACGTTCTCCCCAGCATATCCCGGCCAAGGTGATCCGTCCCAAATGGGTGTTCAAGCGACGGCGACGCATTCCGTGCGTCCAAATTGGTTACAACGCGCTCATCTCCCAGGGTCAGTCCGCTGACGACTGCACCAGCCAGCAGCAAGGCGGCAAGCAACATGATTAAGATCGTTTTCTGTCTGCGGTTCATGCCGATTCCCCCTTCCTGATCCTCGGATCAACCACGCGGTAGATGATGTCCGCCGCGAGATTTCCGACAAAAACGAAGTGGGCGCTGCAGATCACAATGCCGAGCAGCAGCGGTACGTCGCTGCGCAATCCGGCCTGAACCGCAGCCTGTCCAAGACCCGGGTATGAAAAAATTTGTTCGGCGAGCACCGTGCCTCCGATCAGCTCGCTGATGGAAGCGAATTGAATCGTCACCGCGGGCAAGGCGACATTGCGCAAGCCATGGCGCCAAAAGAGCCGCAGTCCTTTTTCTCCCCTCGCCCTGGCGAACAAGATGTAATCGCTGGCCAGCACGTCTGCGAGCTTCTGCCTCGTATGCAGCGCAACATTGGCCACGCCGAGAATGCTCAGGGTCAACGCCGGCAGGATGAGATGATACAGGCGGTTTGCGATCGTGACATCCTCGGCAAGCTTGCCCGCCGGCACTCCCAAGCCCACCGGAAACCAGCCGAGCCACACGGCGAATACCATCACGAGCAGCAGCCCCAGCCAAAACGCGGGTGTCGAAGCCAACGTAAGGCAATACCATTTGATCAGCCGATCGATCCAGGTGCCCTGCTTCATTCCGGCTACAGCTCCGAGGGCAAAGCCCAATGCTCCCGACAGCAGCCAGGCCGTGCTCATCAAGGCCAGCGAAGCCGTAAACCGCTCTCCGATCACCTCGGCTACCGGGCGGCGAAAAATCATCGACGTTCCGAAATCTCCATGCATAACGGCTGAACTCCAATGGAAAAACCTCTCAAGCGGCGGCTTGTTTACCCCCCAGTACTCTGCAATCATCTCCCGTTGTTCGCTGCTGACCCGCGTCATGTCGGCACCGACGTACGCCTGTACCGGATCCAGCGGCGAGCAGCTGGCCAGCCAGAATGAGAGCACGCACAGGGCGATCAGCAGCGAAGCCATTCGCAGCAGTTTTTTAAGAATAAACGTTACCAGGCTCATATGCCGCCACCCAAACTCCCCTTTTCTTTGCCTTTATTCCTTCCAGGACCATTCCACGATATTGTCGGTAATCGGCCATCCGTGACCGTGCGGCTGAATTTTCGGCGTCCCGATATCAAGCCCGTCGCGTACCAGATACAGGTGCTGCCGGTTGACCAGCCAGGCCCAGGGAGCGTCTCCTTTGGCGCCGAATCCGGTTTTTCCGTCCCACTGCGCCTTTTTCCAATAGCCGAGCGCCTCTTCCTCTGTCGTCGCTTTCAGTGCCTTTTCCATGTATTCATCAACCGCCGGATTCGCGTAGAAGCCCGTGTTGTACCAGCCAATGCCTGCTGTTTTGCTGCTGTACAGATTGTACATTTCCAGCGGATCGTAGCTGCCCCAGCCGAACAGGACTGCTTGGGAATGCATGCTCCGGGCGATGTCGTCCCAACTGCCGCCTTCCACCTTGATGTTGATCCCGAGCGGCTTGATCATATCGGCCACCGCGATAGCCAGCGATTGGCGCGACTGGTCGTCGGCCTGATAGATGAGCGTAAACTCCGCCTTCAGGGAGCCTTTCTCGAGAATGCCGTCGCCATCGGTATCCTGCCAGCCTGCCTCGGCCAGAATGTTCTTGGCCTGATCGAGATCGGCATCCTCAATCACTGTCTCCGGGTTCCACCACGGCATCCCGTCCGCTACGGAATAGGCAGGAGTGCCAAAGCCCTCAAAAATGCCTTCCACCAGCTTTTTGCGGTCAATGGCGATATTGATCGCTTTCCGGATCGCGATATCTGCGGTCACGTCATTGCCGATGGGCGCTCCCTCCTTGGTTGCTCCGCCTGCCTTTACGACAGGGAACAGAATCCCGCGATTGTCCACGCTGTTTACCGTGACCAGGTGCATGCCCGGCACCTCTTGCCTGGCGACGTTCGGCAGGACGAAGGCCATATCCACTTCGCCCGCTTTGGCAGCGGCAAACGCGGCATCCTCCTTCAGGAAGAGAAACGTCAGTTTTGTAAAGACGGACTTCGGTCCGTAATATTCCGGGTTGGCTTCGACGATCAGCTGCTGGCCCGCATCCCATTGCACAAGCTTATACGGCCCCGAGCCGATCGGTTTTTTGGCGTAGTCCTCGCCATGGGCGCGTTTCGGAACAATCCCGGTAGCCACGAGAATATTTACAAAGGTAGACTGGGGGTGGTTCAGCGTAAATTTGACCGTAAACGGATCGACGGCCTCTACGCTTTTCAAAATGCCAAGGTCAACCACCGACCCGCTTTTGGAGGCTGTTTCGTAGGTGTACACGACGTCGGCTGCCGTCAGCGGCTGGCCGTCAGAGAATTTTACATCATCGCGCAGCTTTACCGTCCAGACCAGACCGTCATCGCTTACCTCATAGCCTGTTGCCAGGTCGTTTACGATCTTCAAATCCTTGTCTCGCTTCAGGATCGTGCTCTGGAACAGCGGCGACCCGTACCGCCCCCAGCCGGTCGTCGGGTCAAAGCCGTCCTCCGGCTCATAGCCGATGGCCAGGATCAGCTCGTCCTGTTTTTTTCCTGCTTCAGCACCGGTCCCCGGATTTTTGTCGGGTGTGCAACCCGCTGCAAGCAGAAGAGCGATCGCTAATATCCAGACACTTGGCCCTGTATACCATTTTGTAAGCATCTTTTTTTCTCTCTCCTATCCAACTCATCATTTTATACACAATCATCCGAATCTTACCAAACCACAGGCATATACGTTCGTCCCAACTATATTACATGTGCTCCGAGCAGCATAGCGAAAAAATGTATCCTCCGTCTGGTTCGGCATTCAGAAAATACACACAGAAATAATCAAGCCACCCTTTCAGGCGGCTGATTTTCGTATGTATGGTTGTGGAACGGCTCCCCGAGTACTGATTTCCTAATAGATCAGCTGACCGAATCTCTATCTGTATTATATAGAAAGAGGGAGAGTCTTGAAAGGTTTGCTAATCAATCGGATAGGTACTACCGGAAATTATCCTCCTTCCACGAATAATTTTTCGCATGGACCATGATAAATTTATGTGCTTGTCTTGAGGAAGCCAACCATATCTAATCGAAACATGAAACATACATATAAGAATAGATTGTGCAGTTTTTTTGTTTCTCCCAAAATGAGTGGAAGAAGGTGCCGAGCAATGACAGAACTACCCCCCTTCCCTATTCCCTTTCAGTCTATAAAGCACATGAAAGAGAACGAATACGACATTTTAATTGTTGGTACCGGAGCTGGAGGCGCAGCGGTTCTCTGGAGATTATGCGCGGCCTGGCAAGACAGCAAAAAACGCATTGCCATCATTGATGCCGGTGACCTCTTGCTCCACACACATGTCTATAACATACCGGAATTAAAGGAACGATGGGATCATTGCTATGCCCAAAACGTCCATCCGATCGGTAAGCAGTTGCCCCAGTTTTCCGGTGCGGAGCAAGTTTTCGCATTGGGCGGCAGAACTATATTTTGGGGAGCTGCTATTCCCAGAATTCACGCATCTGAATGGGTAGAGTGGCCATTTCCCTCTCAGGAGCTAGATGCATATTACGAAATTGCCGAAGGATTGATGCACAACCGGGAGACCTCCTCGGCATCCTCATCACCATTGCTCGAGCAGCTTTATGAAAACGGGTTTCATCAAGCATGCACGATTCCAAGTGCGGTTTCAAACGGGCAAACCTTCAGCTCCTTATGCTTCTTACGAAAAGCTTGGGAAAAACATCCGTTTGACCTGTCTGTAAAAACACGAGCGCTTCAGTTGGTTATGGAAAATGGAAAGCCAGTAGGCTTGACGGTAAGAGATCATCAGAAAAACAGGCATGTAGTAAGAGCAAAAACAATAGTCTTGGCCGCTGGACCCTTGGAAACTCCGCGTCTCTTGCTCCATTCCGGAATATATGGAAACACCATCGGACACTACCTAACAAGCCATTCATATATAAGGGCGACAGGAATTCATATGGAGGAAAATACTTCAGAGCAGCTTTCCGCTTTCTTGCCCCAAACGGACAAAAAGTCATATCAATTCCAAATATACAAAGGCAACGGCTCGGTACTTGTCGTCGGTTTCGGAAAGGTAGAATCCTCTTTCGACAATAAGCTTAGTTTGAACAAGCAAAGTGTGGATGAGTACGGGGTACCGAACATTCATATCGACTTTTCGTATTCCCGCAATGATACGGAACTGATTCGCCAGATGAATATGGAAGTACCAAAAATATTCGACGCCTTAGGAGCAAATATCAACCACATTCAAATACAGCCCCCCGGAAGCGACTACCATGAAAACGGCACATGCCGCATGGGGAATAATCCCCTGCAATCAGCCACGAACACCTTTGGACAAATCCATGGAATTCCTGGACTTTACGCGGCAGACAATAGCATACTTCCCTCGATCGGCGCGGCAAACCCCACTTTGACTACGGTTGCATTAGCCATCCGAATAGCGGATCGTCTCGCGAATCAATAGAAGCAAGAAAGGATGAAAAAAAGAATGGATAATCCGATAGAAACCGGCGTGAATGGGCAAGGGGTGTCGATTATCACTTGTACGAACAAGCCGTTGATGATCGATAACGTATTTGCAAATTACAGAAGTCAGGCCTGGCCTGTCAAAGAGTTGATCATCATATTAAACAAAGATGAAATGAATCCGGATGAATGGAAGAGGAGAGCAAACGGTGATCCGAACGTATTCATTTTTCAACTCCCCGAACAGTTATCCTTGGGCGAATGCTGCAATTTTGCCGTAGATCAAACGAAATATGACTATATTGCCACCTTTGACGATGACGATTACTATGCCCCCCTCTATCTGCATGATATGATGCCCGTATTTCACCAAACCGCTGCCGATATTGTCGGCAAGAAAACACATTATCTCTATCTAGAAAACCTGAAAGATCTTTACCTGCGATTTCCTGGACAAGAAAACAGGTACGTGGATTGGGTATGCGGCGGGAAGAAAATCGTCAAAAGACATGTGTTCAATCATGTAAGATATCAGCACATTTCTACTAGTGAGGACATCTACTTTTGTCTGGAGTGCTTGAAACATGGGTTTACCATTTATTCGACCGATCGATTCAATCTGATTTACAAGAGATGTGCCGACACCATGTCGCATACATGGAAAATAACAGACGAGGACGTAGTCAAAAACGACTGTGAATTTATTGCCCACACCGAGGATTATAAAAGCTTTTCAAAGCGGCCGGTTTAACCCTTGCCTCCCGTGAGACAAAGGAAGAAGCACGCCTTCTCCGTCATCCTCCGCTGCCTCTGATCGCGACTTCAGACAAAAACACCTTCCAAAACCATTATTCGAACGGTTCAGGGAGGTGTTTGGCTGTTTGTGAAGAATTTTGTCAATCTTTTCCGGATAGCGTCTTCTTCTTCATCTGCTTTACTTGTTCTGCGGTAAGATCCTTTTTGCTTTCGATGATCGCCTTCTCCCAATCGCCGTACATCGGATTGGGCAGAACGATAAATTTGGTTCCAAACAAATCTTTTGCCTTGTGAACAGCTTCTTCTCTTGCTTTTACGCTTACCGGTGCAAACAGATCGGAAAAGTCCTCCAGATTGTCTCCCATGAGCAGGACGATCTTGTGATCCTTGGCAACCTCTTGTCTCCTGCTTTCCTTGCTCGATGCCATTCCCTGCTCTCTGATGAAAAGATGGCTGTATTCCGCCTGCGGAAATCCTAAATGGGCCAGGCTCTTCACCGTAGCTTCCTTGATGTCCGGGAGTCTGTTGGTCACGTAATAGACGTCTCCGCCCTTTTCCACCACGTAATTTAAGAATTCCACCGCCCCGGGCAAAGGAGTAGCCACATTCGATTGAACCCACTTCCTCCAGGCCTCTCCTGACGCTTCCGCCCCTAAAATAATATCAACCGTGTACCCCGAAGTGTCGATTATTGTATCATCAATATCTACAATGACAGCCAGTTTTTCTTTCGTTTCGTTTTCAGCAAGTGCTTTATCGAACATCATTTTGGCCAGGTTAAAGGTTTGGTAAGAAAGTGCTCTTCCTTCAGCCGACTTCAGCCATAATGTGCCCGCTACTTTTTGCTCGACCAGAGGGTTCTTCGAAACGACACTAGCCCCTGCCGATTGTTTGGGCGATTCAGCGGCCGTTACGGCTGTCGGCATCAGCAGGCAGACCGACGTGATGACACCTACAAGCAATTTGGCTGTTTTTCCTTTTAACATGGTAACCACCCTTCTTTATTTGTTGGTCAGGAGGCTCAGGATATTCCACGCTGCCGCTCGGGGATTTCCGCAGCTTTTGTGTCAGAAAACGACCACCTCCTCGCATTAGTTTTTCCATGCTCATTGTCAAAAACCTCCTGAATTTATTTTAAAATTTAGAATAATCAAAATATATGAATCCATAAAAAAGCAGCAGAACGGCACCCTTCTCCGTCTACTGCTCTTTATTCAACAGACCGTTCCTTTTTGCAACTACAAGCTGCCGGGAAGCCTGGCACCGGTCCGCCTCCCGCGCTCGACTTGGCTATGACGACTCTCCATTCCTTGCCTCCGTTTTTTGTGTGGAAAAGGGAATAAGAGATTTGCGATATGCCGGGCTCCCCGATGCATTCGATCCAGGCGTCATCCCGTCCCGTCGACCGAATCACCGCACCGGTTAGTTGGGCTGTTGTTTTCCGGTTCATCACCGTCTGCCATGTCTTGCCGCCGTCAGTCGTTCTCCAGTGTGCGCTGAATCCTTCCTTGTTTGAGACGAAGTGGAGAAAGCCTTTGTGAGGGAGCTTGCCCACAACCGCCCAGTCGCTCCCGCCAGCAGTTGATAGGAGTAGAAGCGGTTCATTTGGTTCATTTGGTTCATTTGGTTCATTCGGTTCGTTCGCTTCGTCCGGCTCCCGGGTCACTGTCGCCCAAGCGCTCTGATGGTTGAGAGCGAACAGCTGGTGTACCGTTCCTATTACTTTGTACGGCTCACTCCAGCTTTTCCCGCCATCTACCGTTTTCGCAATCCAACCTTCCCCACCCGACCCAGCCCGTCTGAACATCTGCGAGCCGAATGGCGGTTACCTTCTTCATTCCTCCCTTTTCCGCTTCAGCCGAACTTCCCGGTTCCTTCGTGGGCGCTGCTGACGGTTCGCTGCTGTTCATGGGAGATGATTCTTTCGACGTGCCCCGATTGTTGTCTGCATCCTGAGCTTCGCCTGCGTCATGGGCTCTGTCGGTGTCCGGCGCTGCGTTTGACTGTAAAGGAAAACTTTCAGAAGACTTGCCTGTCTCCGTATTTTGACAGCCAACTAGAAATCCCAGTAGCAAGACCAGAACCAAAGACAATGAGACTGCGCTTGCATTCCTCATAATCCCAGACCACTCCATCCCTCAGAGTTGAACTCAGCATTTTGCTTTCCTTCTCTTTAGACGGATGATTGTACGTAACATTTCATTTATAGAAAAACGTCATTTACAGCGAAACGAAAGTACTGACAAACCGTCTTTATCGCTGAAGGAGTGATAATATGAGCAAGATCATTGAGGGATTGGCGATCACTACCATTTTTTATTTTGCGACTCTTTGGAGTGCATTTACCCTCTTTCATTTCATTTATCGAATTCCCTTTGACCACGAATGGGATTTATCCGGAAACTTCGTCGGCATGTTCATGATAACGATTCCTTACATATTGTACGGACTGGTTATGCGCGTACGGCAGGACCGCCCTGTACGACAGGCTTTTATCGTAAGCCTGATCACGGTTGTTTGCGAGCGGGTTTCGATTTACGCTTTGGGCGTATTCTTCTCTTCCAACGGTTACGGAAGTCCGGTCCCGCTCCAATTTATTCGCGGAGAAGCGGCTCCGTATTTTACGCCTCTCTATATTTTTGCGGGCGGGATCGTCAGCGTGTCCCTGTGCGTCATCACCACGGGGATCCGGCGAAGAAAGCCGCTGCCGTCCTCATGAAAGGCGAGTTGCGCTCATCTCAGCCCCATACCCTGACAACTCTGGGGTAAAAATGGGGTAGAGTATTATTTGAACATTCGGAATTAGTTAGTTTTATTTCCACTTTTATGAAATCTATGGTAGAATCACCTTTGTGTTTCCGGACATTTCCAAAAAACTCGTTAAAGGTGGAAAAACTCGTTATGAAAAAAGTTCTTTCAACAGCCGCACTACTCGCCATGTTGACTGTCTCTGCTTGTTCAAACCAGTCGACAGACGCGAAGCCGACAGCACAAAATGAAGCAACGACAGCAAGCCAGCAAGCTTCCGGCACGAATGGCACAGACTCCGCAAAAACAGACGCTCCAACCGAAAATGCAAGCAATCAGACGGCAAGCGACAAGCTTGAAGCCAAAAAAGTACTGTCTGACAAAGTAGAAATCCTGATCCCAAAGGGTTTTGACATTATGTCGGAAGAAATGGCAAAAGTGAAATACCCTGGGGAAAACCGGCCAACCTTGATCTACACCGATGCGGACGGTTCCGTCAATCTCGCCTTTAATCATACCCCCACACCGGTTCAAGACAGCCAAATCAAGGAACTGAAGGATCAAATGAAGCAAGTGTTTGAGCAGGGGTACCCGGATGCGACATGGTATAAAGACGAAGTGACACAGATCAACGGCAAAAATGTCGGGGTATTCGAACTGTTAACGCCTGCTGCGGATACGAAGGTGTACAATCTCATTTTCTTTACAGAGCTGGACGGAAAATTGCTAATGATGACCTTCAACTGTACCGACAAGCTAATGGATGAGTGGAAGCCGCTCGCTCAACAAATTTTGCAGTCATACAAAGTCAATTAAGGCCCGGTTTGCGACTGCTGGCAGGAAACCGCTGCAAAAAGACCGCTTATATGGTTTTTAAGCTCCCTATGGAAAAATTGCCCTCCCTCACCAGAGCGGAGGGCTTTGCTCTGTTTGAAGCCTCCGGTCCATGAAGCAAAAAAGAAAGCCCCGCTTGTGGCAGGGCTTTCTCGACAAACATGAAACTGCCGCATGGAAATTCGACTCACTGTCTGGCGCCGGAAAGAAAGCTCTTGCAGCCCTTTTCCCGGACTTCTCCTTCGGCAACCTACCGAATCACGGCTTTCCCGCTGATGGCATCAATGTAGATGTACTTATCGGCGTACTCCTTGCCGCTCATCGGGACGTAGACCAGCTTCGGCTTGGCGAGTTCTTCATCTCGCACGCCCTTGATTGTATAAGCCAATTGAAGCGGCATGTATGCCAGGTATTCCCGGACAGCCTGCTCTACGGGAACTGCTTTGCTCTTGTCGGGAAGAGCGACTGCTTCCGCCGACTCCGTTCTGTTCAGAAACCCGTTCGCTTTGCCCGTGGAAGGATCGACAGTTACGATGTAGGCCTCATCGGGGTACTGCTGAAGTACGGGGACTCCGTCATGGCTCTTGATGAATTCAAACTGCCAGTCTCCGGATGTTACCGGCGAGGCCTCTCCCGGTTTGATGATCTGGCTCACCTGAACCTCTGCGACTCCCGGATCGACGTATTTTTCCAGTACGCGGATCGCTTCCTTGAACGCAGCCTGCTCCGAAACGGAAATATTCGTATCCTTGCGGGGGATCGAGACATCCACGACCTGCCCTGTTGCGGCGTCCACGGCGACCTCCAGCCTTTTTCCTTCTTTCGTCTCCCAGTGGAAGACTTTCTCTTTGCCTTCGCCCTCGCGCTTCTCTTGCTCCCGCTCGCTATACGACAGCCCTTTGAGATCGACTCCCCATTCCTCTGTCAGCATGGCCGTAGCAGCTTCCTTCGTTTTGATGGCGACCGCTTGCTTCGGCGGTGTGAGCGAGATCGGTTCGTTGGCTGCCAAGCCGTCGTACTCCATCCCGTTGTTTCCTGTTCCGTACTGGATTTTTCCCGTTTCCGCATCAATATACCAATAAATCGATCGGGATTGACCCATTTGATAAAAGGCGACCGCCGGGGTGTAATCGAGCAACGGCCCCAAGTTCTTCCGCTTTGGCTCAGGGGCCCGCTCAAACAGCCGTTCGATGTAGCGCAGCTTCATGTTTGCGGCTACTTCTTTTTCCGCTTCTTCCTTGGAAACCGCTGTTGACGGATCCGGCAATGCGGCAAGGTCGTACGATGCCGCGTTCTTGGCAAAATCCGTGACGTGTCCCGTCTTGTCGACGACAACGTACAGGTCGTCCCCGAGCACGGGCAATCCGTTGTGATAGCGTTGATATCGAGGGATGTCGGAGGACTCTTTTTCCCGGTAGTTTTTCCAGTCTTCTCCCAACACGCTCTGCAGGAATTGACTTGCCTTTTCGCTTGCCAGTGCCTTCGGAGCACGCTCCCATCCCTCGCCTCGGGGAGCATCAACGCGGTAGTGCCAGACCGCATCGCCACTCCCCTTTGTGCTGATCAATACAGTGCTCCCCTGCTCATCCGCATTCGCAAGCATCAGAAAGGAACCGTCCTTCCGTTTGTCTTTGTTTACCAAAACGGCCTCTGGCTTGAACTCTGGGAGCGCTTTTGCTAGTTTGTCGAGGGTTGCCTGCTCCTCGCTGTTCAACTGTCCGTACGCGACGACCCGGCCTGCGCCATCCACCCAGAGCGTGATGTCGCCAAACGGCACCGCCTTGCCGTCTTTCAATTGTTTATAGGTGACATACGTGCCGTTTACGTCCAGCTCCAAAAACCCGTTTTGCGGCCGGTAAATCTCGCCTGCCGCCACCTGTTCGTACTGCTTGCGCTGCTCGCCGAGGAGCGCGTCCAGAAACGCATTCGCTTTCTCCTTGGCTGCTTGCTCCGGGAGAGCTTGCTTGCCGGCATCGCTTGTAAACCATTTGAACATCTCCAATTGCTCCGTGCCCGTGCTGACGGCCACTTGGACGTACTCGTTGTCGCTCTTTCTCAACTCGGCCATGATCACGCCGGATGCGACATCTTTTACCGTCAACTGATAGCCGCCCAGCTCGGGAATCGCTTTTTGCAGCGGCTGCAACGCCTTTTGAACGAGCGCCTTCGCTTTTTGCCCCGACAGCTCGGCTGCCGCTTGCTGCAAATCATTCGGAAGCAGCGATGAAATCGGCTTCCAAACGGCAAATGCCAAAGCAATGCTGGCCGCTACCGCTCCTGCCGTGTACAGTCTTCTATATCCTTTGAGCCTTCTTTTGGCAAGCTGATCGTTGATCCTCTTTTCCAATTCAGGGGTAAATCGTACATCCTGTGCCGACTTGCGGCTGACATTTTGAACCGCCTCGCGAAATTCCTTATCTACGTCCATTCCAGCCCCTCCTTTTCCAACAGCGCCTTGAACTGCTTCCGTGCCCGGGACAGTTTGGTCCGCACCACTTCTTCCGACACATTCAACACCTGCGCGATTTCCTTAATCCGCAAATCTTCGTAATAATGAAGCACGATGACCTGCCTGTATTGAGGCGACATCGCCATGACCATCTCCGCCACCTGCTCCTTGGTCCATTTTCCGATCACCGCATCCTCTACATGCTCGTCGTCTTCGCGGTCCGGCACGTCAGCTTTTTTAAAGGTGGAGAAGATGTGCTTGAAGGACCATGAGCGAAGATACTTGTTCGATTCGTTGATAGCGATGCGGTACAGCCAGGTTTTCAGATTGCTTTCCGCGCGAAATGTCCGCAAGCCGCGAAACGCCTTGAGAAATACCTCCTGCGTGATATCTTCGGCCATGCTTCGGTCCTTTACGATGAGGTACACGAGCTGGATGATCTTCTCCCCGTACTCTCTCATCAACTGTTCCAGGACAGCCTCATTTGTCATCCGCAGCGACTGATCTGCTTGTTTTGTTTCGGGATACACGTCAGTTTGTCTCCTTCATTTCATCTCGTCCCTTTCTTTGCCGCTAGTTCGCCAGGCCGTTTTCCGGCGTCACGAGGAAGCTCCAGAAGGTTCCTTTTTTGTTGATCTGCGCGACAACGGTCGGTTTGCCCTGTTTTGTAAAGGT
This sequence comes from Brevibacillus borstelensis, assembly GCF_037834415.1. GTDB lineage: Bacteria > Bacillota > Bacilli > Brevibacillales > Brevibacillaceae > Brevibacillus > Brevibacillus borstelensis_A. The sequence goes on from NZ_JAUMSJ010000028.1 coordinate 37,282, forward strand.
GTACGTATCGTGCTGGACAGCCATGTTGTAGCCGGTCAAATCTATCTCAAAGTGCTTTTTCACCGCCGAGCTGGCAGCGGCGATCGCTTTCTCTTTCGTGTAGAAAGGTTTCGCAAACACTTTGGGGATGTCGCTTTCAAAGACGAAATTGTCGCCGGAGATTTGTTCAAGCATTTTGATGGATACCGGTTTTCCCGTTTTGGCTCCGATGCCCACTACGTATTTTCCGTTTTTATCAGAAAGCCCCCACAGTTTATCAATGTGCTCCTGCGGATTCTTGTAAAGCGTCGCGGAAGGCGCCAATGGAACCGCTTGGCCCCCGGACAGCCCTTTCAGCGTTTTTTGAGCGGCTTGAACGACTGAAGCGGGAACCTGTGCCGTTTCATATTCCGCGTTGGCGTACAGAAGCTTGCCTGTGCCGGGCTCAAGCGCCACATTGACGCCTTCTCCGTTAAACGACCAGATGTTTTCTTTTTCCCACTTGATCCGCTCGACCTGCCGAATGTTGAACGAACGCTTGGCATCCATTTCTTTCAGCGTGCTCATCACGGTCGCTTTCAAAGCGGCATTGACTTCGTCGAACTTGAAGTGTACCCGCATCGAAACAATTTCTCCATTGTTCTTGGCAATCAGGACTTCTCCTCTGCCGTCTTTGGCAGAGAGCACCCAGCAATCTTTATTTTGGCCGCTGACTTCCTCCAGCACAATGGGTTTGCCTTCTGCCAATTGTTGCATGGCTTGGGCTGCCGCGTCGACGACCTTTTTGTCCAACTCCTCGATGGTGATCATTTTAGGAGCTTCGGCCGGCACTGGGGCGTTATTGGCTGCGTGCACGATCGAATAGATGCCGGGCAGCGGCGATGCTGCCGCAGACACCAACAGCGCCAGCATGCTTATGGACAAGAGTGTTTGTTTTTTCATCATGAAAATCATCCTTTCTGCTTTCGAATCACTCATTTGATCCAGCAGCGCCAATTTCGTGACACCCAAAAACGAAAAATCCCCTTAGAAAATTTTGGAGACTTCGTCAGGAGATCCCCCTCCCATAAATCAGGGAGCTTCCCCTCTCGTTTCAGGGAGCTCCCTTACAGAAAAAACCATCGACTTGCCCTACAATTGCAAGTGAGCCCTCCTGAAATACACCCCCCGGGTTAAAGGGTTCACCTACACAAGTCACATGATGGAGTTGACCGTTATGATCGTCAATTGGCTTCGAAACAATGCGTACGCCTCTGTGCTCCTGTTGCTCGCGCGCCTATACATCGGATGGCAATGGCTGACCTCCGGCTGGGGCAAGCTGACCAGCGCTGAAGGCTTTCAAACCGCCAAATTTTTGCAAAACGCCATTGCCAACCCCGTCACCAGCCACAATGCAGCGGTTTATCCGAACTACACCGCATTTTTGGAGAGCTTCGCCCTGCCTAACGCCGAACTGTTCAACCTGCTGATCCCGCTGGGGGAGTTTCTCGTCGGGCTCGGTTTGATCCTCGGCTGCCTGACCACGGCCGCCGGATTCTTTGGAGTCGTGATGAACTTCGCGTTCCTGCTGGCCGGAACCGTCTCTACCAACCCGTGGATGATCCTGTTTGGCATCTTCCTGTTGGTCGGCGGCCGCAATGCCGGCGCGATCGGTCTCGACCGCTATCTGTTCCCGTTTTATGACCGCCTGTTTCACAAGAATCCGCCCAAACCGATCCTTCTTACAAACCGGAAGATCATTTAACCGGAGCTCTTGTGTTGGATGCGTGAAAAGGCCCTGACCCTCCATGCGGCAGATTGCTGGAGGGCCAGGGCCTTTTCAAGGAAGTTATTTCTGTTTCTCTAAATGGCAACAGCTATGGAGGTCAATCCAATTACAACGGCCAAAGGCAGAGCCCTTGCACTATGTACTTCACCTATATAATCATGAAACTGATACACTGCAAGCAAAGATAAGCTTGAAACAACCAGAATGCATAACAAAAGCCATCTAATAAGTTGATTGATCATGCGAATCTCCTATTTTCTATCGACAGAGTAATGGTAGATCGCCGGAACTCCTACAGTGCTAGAGTATTCTTTTGTCCAAAGCTTCCCGTCCCAATTTGATCTGTGTTCCTGAACAATCCGCACCGCATGAGTGTGTCTACCATTTTTGTAATAAAAATCTCGGCTACTGTAACCAGCGTCTGGCCCCGACAGTTTTACTCTTACTGTTACCTTTTTCGTTCCGGATGAACTTAACTCAAAAGCGTCATTAACGGAAGATTTGGCTGCACTTGGAATATTTGTACCATATGAAGCTGTAAAAGTTGAAGAAACCTCTTTAGATTCTTCATATTCCATACCTCGTGCAATACTAATGATAAAATAAGGATTTGAAAGGTAAGACCAGCTTTGGGTTATTCCCTGATCGTACACATACCATACATCGTATTCTCTATAGTCCTGTGGTTTAGATTTACCCGAATTTTGTACAGGTTCATAGTATCCTAGTAAAACCTCATGCTTCCCGTCTTATCTTTTCGTTAAAGGCTCATTGTATTCTATAAAGTTGTACCCTTCCAAGCTTTTCCCTGTTAGAAATTCAATATCCTTAATTGGAACTGAAGAATTTTTTGCCTCAACCGTCTTAGGAGAAGCAACTCCTGTAAACAGTATTGCCCCGATTAAAAATAACGAAGACAGAGAAGAAATTAATTTTTCATCACTTAACCTCCAATTTTTTATTTTCCACAATATGTATAATATTTCAATTTTATGTAATTGTAAACAAAATCCAATTCCTTTGATGAACGAGTCACTATATCTATAGGAAATGCACCCTACAGAGTCACAGTCAACCGCAAAGTTTTCATTGTGTCTCTGTAAGGTGCATCTTACTCTTTTGTCTTTAACTTTTAATCTCTTGAGGAATTTAAATCATTTCCATTGTTGGTTATTTTTTTCTTATGTCATCTTTACAAACGTATACCCCTGCTTCTGCAGCTCTTCGATGATTCTCGGCAATGCCTCAGCCGTGTGGATATCGTCCAGCATGTGAAGCAGGATCACGCTGCCATTTTTCGTCTGCTTCAAAACGGCTTTCACGATATCATCGGCGCTGTTTTTCGGATCGTGATCGGAAGGTATGACCGAAAACATGGCGATCGTAGAATAACCAGTAGCGGCGATGGCCTTCAGCGATTTTTCGTTTTGCGCTCCAAATGGCGGCCGGAACAGCATCGCAGGCTTTTGCTGAATCGCTTCAGTAATGATCTGGTGAGCCTTGACGACTTCTTCCTGCAGCTGCTCCGGCGTAATTTCGGTGCCAGTCGGGTGAGAGTACGTATGATTAGCCACATCGTGCCCCGCTTCTGCCATCGCCCTCGCCAAATTGGGATTCTTGACCGTTCCGTCTGCCCGCAGGAAGAAGGTCGCTTTCACCTGATGCTTGTCCAGTATGTCGAGAATCTTTGTGACGTTCGCATCGCTCCCCCAGTCATCGAACGTAAGCGCAACCTTCTTTTCGTCTGTAGCCAGCTCTTTCACGAGCTTGTACGACGCGTTACCGTAATCGGGATTGATTTTTGCCGCGTCGTGCCCCTCTATGTCTTTGAGCGGCTTTCTCTCGCCGCCGTCCTTGATCAGCTTGTCCAGCGTGACGAACTCATACCCCGCATCTGCCGCAGCCTTTGCGAGCAGCGGAATGGACACGGCCAGATGCTTGTTCTCCTCAATATCCAAGGCAATGATGCCTCCGCGGTTGATGTACTTTCTTACGTAATGGTACTTTTGCTCATCGGTTTCCTTCTCCCAATTGTGCAGAAACAGGCTGTACCCGATCACCGCTTCCTCTCCGTTATGTGCGGCCGCCAGGCGGACGTCATCCGTGTATGTGCCCAAACTCGTCCTGACATAACGAGGGACTGCGCCCGTCTTCTGCTGGATCAAATCCTTGCTCGCTTTTATCTCCCGGTCCATTTGTTCGTAGGTCAGCTTTGTCAAATCCAGCGCCCGTACCGCATTGTTCTCGATCTCATGCCCTCTGGCGATAATCTCCTTTGCCAGTGCGGGCTGCTTGGCTACTTTGTCTCCCGGCAAAAAGAAGGTTGCCTTGATCTTGTAGGTATCGAGATCGTCGAGCAGCCGCTTCATCTTCTGTTCGTCCCCCATGCCGTTGAAGGTGAGGGCCAGCTCCCGTTTCGTGGTGTACACCATCGAGATCGCCTTGCTCTTTTCGCCTGCATAGCGAACGGTTTGCGGTGCCGGTTTGTTCTGGGGCTGCGGGCTTGCGGCAGCATTCGCCCGGCTTTCCACAGGGCCCCAGCTTGTCAGCAAGACGAGGGCTGTCGCTGTCATTATCGTTCTCCGGAAGATTCTTTTGGTTGCTTGGTTATTACAGATGGTCATGTATTCTACTCCTTTCTTGAGACGTGAAAATAAAAGATACTTTCACGGAGTTGCGTCACGTTTACGCAATCGGTACGGGTCATGCGGCTTGGGAAACAGAAAGCCGTATCTGCACCGTTTATCTTAACAAGGGAAACTGAAACGATTCTGAACAAGTGGAGAGAGAAGCGAATCGTTTCCTAGTCAATCGAGTCTGTTTGGATGGACTAAGAGTTGGGCAAGCGGACAAAGAAACTGCCATCCGCGATTCCCAACGGATGGCTTTGACTATCTCTTCTATTATTCTATTTCTATGTCTTGTCATCCTGCGCAAGAGAAATAACCCGCTTTCGCTTTACTTCTTCCATTCTCCCGTCAGCGCGTCAATCTTCCCGCCCTGATCCATGTTCTCTGGCGTGTACACCAGGACAGGCGTCGATTGCGTCTTGCCGTTTGCCAGCGGGTATACGTATTGCAGGATGAACGGTCTATGCTTGACGTATTCGGCCGCAGCCGCATCCGGCGAGACAACCTTGCTGGCGTTGGCAAACGTCTCCGTGCCGTCTGTCGTGTTCAAGCTGAGGCCCGTGATCTCGCCTGTCGCCGCGTTTACGGTGACTCGATAGGCCTGGCTTGGCACCGGTATGCCCTGGTACGAGCGATAGAAGACTACCTCCGCGTCTTCATACGGGTTGATCCGTTGATTCTTTTTCTCCACGTGCAGCCCGGTTACTTCCGTATCCAGGTAGGGCTCCAGAAAAGCCAGCGCCTTTTCCTGGATTTCCTGATCCGACAGCTTCTTTTCTTTCGGCTCCCTGCTCATCTCTGTCGCTTTGAAGCCCACGACCCGTCCGGCAATCGCATTCACCCGAAAGTACTTCTTCTGCCCCTGTTTGCTCTCGTATTCGGTTTCACCGGCATTCATCATCTCCGGCGGAACAGAGCTCGGCTGGAATGTGGCTCCGGCAGCATCGATGCCGAACTGGCCCAACGCCTTTGCCGCGTCCTCCGGCGTTTTCGCCATCACTTTTTTGCCCCCTGGCTTCACAGGAATGACCGGCGAGGGCTTCCTTTGCCCGCTCATGGCCGTTTCGACGACTTCGCCCGTTTTGGCGTTCAGGTACAAGTCGTAGCCGGGAAAGTACATTAAATCATACGTCTTTTGCTCCACTCCGCTTCTTCCGCGGGGCATATACATCAGCGTCATGTGTCCGGCCATCGCCTTCTCCGCTTCCTCTTTCGCCATCGCCTCCGCCGGGTTTGCAAATGCGTCCGCAGCCATGTTCAGGGCGGCATTCGGACTTCTGCCGTTCATGTATCCGACGTTCCCGGAACCGTTGACACCCACGACGAATCCGTCCTCTGCCACCCGGATGTTGTTTACATACCGATTATAGGCCACATGTGTGACGGTTTGATCCACAGTTGCCTTGTCCAACCGATACTGTTCAAAGGTGCTGCCGAGCATGTCGCGCAAAAACGCCTCCGCTTTTTGTTTGGCCTCGTCCGCGGACGGTGCCGGCCCCTTCTCCGGTGCGGACGGATTTTCATAGGTGAGCGAAACTAGCACGCCGCTGCTGCGATTGATTTCGACGTCGGCGTACAGAGTGGCTTCTCCGGCCTCTATATGGCGAAAAATGATTCGGTACATACCGCTGTTTTCCTCATCGGTTGCCACTTCCTTGTCCGCTGACTGCAACATTGGGTATTGACTGTACAGTTTTTTCAGTGTGACACTCGCAGGACCGGTCACGACTGTATCCGGTGCTGCAGGATTGAAAATGGAAGGGATAATCATTTGGTTCTTCAAAATGATTATGGCCAGCAGCAGGGCCGCAGCCGCGGAAAGCCCCCAGCGGGAAACGGACAAGACAATCCGGCGGCTGCTTCGTTTTTTCACCCGTTCAGACAGCCGGTTTTGCATTTCCGCCAAATAGCCCGGTCGCGGTTCCGCGTCATAGCTGCTTTTGATTTTACGGAATAAGTCCTTGTCATCTTGAAAGTCCACGTTCCCACTCTCCTTCCCTGAAGCCTTGCAGATGACCCTTCAATTCTTTGACAGCCCGATGATAATCGACTCGCACTTTGGCTTCGCTGCATCCCAATATTTCAGCCGTCTCCTTGATGCTCAACTCCTTCAAGCCGCGGAAGATCACGACATTGCGAAACTTGGGCTTCAGCTTCAGCATCGCTTCCCTGAGCTGCTCCCGCTCCTCTTTCGCCTGTATCTCTGTCTCCGGATATCCGATCCTGGACGTAATGTCCTGCACTTTTTCCAGACCAAACCACGAACGGATTTTTTGCTTGCGCGCATGATCAATTGCGACATGCTTGGCTATGCCGAGTATCCACGTTTTCATGCTGGAGCGTTCCTCGTAACGCTTCAATGCTTCCATGGCTCTGATAAAAACTTCCTGGGTCAAATCCTCAGCGCAGGTCTGATTGCCGGTAAAGTAGACCAAAAATCGATACACATCCCGGTAGTAATTCTCGCAGATCAACCTGCATCTTTGATCAAATTCATCTTCTTTTTGCAAAAAGGTTACCTCCTGGCCGTGCAGTTGGCTACAACTTTCTTGATAGCAAGCCATCCGCCGAAACAGAAGGATGGCTCAATGAGAAAACGTAATTTCTGGCGGGTATCTATGCCAAGTCGTCCCGCTTTTAGTTCTTCCACGCTCCCGTAAGCGCGTCAATCTTCCCGCCCTGATCCATGTTCTCTGGCGTGTACACCAGGACAGGCGTCGATTGCGTCTTGCCGTTTGCCTGCGGGTATACGTATTGCAGGATGAACGGTCTATGCTTGACGTATTCGGCCGCAGCCGCATCCGGCGAGACAACCTTGCTGGCGTTGGCAAACGTCTCCGTGCCGTCTGTCGTGTTCAAGCTGAGGCCCGTGATCTCGCCTGTCGCCGCGTTTACGGTGACTCGATAGGCCTGGCTTGGCACCGGTATGCCCTGGTACGAGCGATAGAAGACTACCTCCGCGTCTTCATACGGGTTGATCCGTTGATTCTTTTTCTCCACGTGCAGCCCGGTTACTTCCGTATCCAGGTAAGGCTCCAGAAAAGCCAGCGCCTTTTTCTGGATTTCCTGATCCGACAGCTTTTTTTCTTTCGGCTCCCTGCTTATCTCTGTCGCTTTGACGCCCACGACCCGTCCGGCAATCGCATTCACCCGAAAGTACTTCTTCTGCCCCTGTTTGCTCTCGTATTCGGTTTCACCGGCATTCATCATCTCCGGCGGAACAGAGCTCGGCTGGAATGTGGCTCCGGCAGCATCGATGCCGAACTGGCCCAACGCCTTTGCCGCGTCCTCCGGCGTTTTCACCAGCACTTTTTTGCCCCCTGGCTTGACGGGGATGACCGGCGAGGGCTTCCTTTGCCCGCTCATGGCCGTTTCGACGACTTCGCCCGTTTTGGCGTTCAGGTACAAGTCGTAGCCGGGAAAGTACATTAAATCATACGTCTTTTGCTCCACTCCGCTTCTTCCGCGAGGCATATACATCAGCGTCATGTGTCCGGCCATCGCCTTCTCCGCTTCCTCTTTCGCCATCGCCTCCGCCGGGTTTGCAAATGCGTCCGCAGCCATGTTCAGGGCGGCATTCGGACTTCTGCCGTTCATGTAGCTGACCTTCCCGGAGCCGTTGACACCCACGACGAATCCGTCCTCTGCCACCCGGATGTTGTTTACATACCGATTATAGGCCACATGTGTCACGGTTTGATCCACAGTTGCCTTGTCCAACCGATACTGTTCAAAGGAGCTGCCGAGCATGTCGCGCAAAAACGCCTCCGCTTTTTGTTTGGCCGCGTCCGCGGACGGTGCCGGCCCCTTCTCCGGTGCGGACGGATTTTCATAGGTGAGCGAAAGCAGCACGCCGCTGCTGCGATTGATTTCGACGTCGCAGTACAGGGTGGCTTTCTTGTTTTCCAGCTTGCGGAAAATAATCCGGTGCGTATCCCGGTCTCCAGAAATGACCTCTTTCGTGGCCGAAGCGAGTGCCGGGAATTGTTTGTACAGCTTGTTCAGCGTTTGCTGCGCCGCCTTGCCAAGCTGCGCTTCTGCTGCAGATACAGCGGCTGGACTGGCAGGAGCAGCTTGTGCCTCTCCCATCGCCCAAAGCGGAGCAGTCGACAGAAGGCTTGCGACGCACAGGGTCATAATTTTTTTCTTCGAACCGTTTGCATTAGGTTTCATGGTTTCTCCTCCAATTTTCTCGCTTTGTTTTGTCGATTGCTTTAGTCGTATGAGAAAGACAAATGTTACAAAAAACGATGCTTTTTTGGAAAAATGGCGGCGAAGCTGGGGGTTAAGCGGGGAAATCGCAAGCGAGCGACGGACGAAAAAGCCCGGAAAAGCTTTAAGCGGTTTCCAGGCGAAAGGGCATGCCTACCTATCAAAAAGAAGAAGGCAGTCCGAGCAAGAGACTTTCCTCTCACTTTGACCGCCTTCTTTTGCGGATCAGTCCGCAACCGCAACTGCTTTGATCGGTGAAATCCGTGGGTTCTGCACGGAATACCTCTATTTTTCCACTCTCACAATGTCTTTCTGTGCTTCCCGCCATTTCGACAGCGTATCAAAATGAGGAACGAGTGAACGGTACACGTCAGCAAACAGCGCGTACAGCTCCCGATACGCTTCTGTATGCTTTTCGTTGGGGATGTAGGTGTCCGTAATCCTGACGAGCGAGCGCGTCTCATCCAAAGAAGAGGCAGCCCCGGTCGCCAGCATGGCCAGCATGACAGCCCCGAGACACGCGCTTTCCCGCGAAGCCGGTACGAGAACAGGAACGCCGAATACATCCGCCGTCATCTGCAGCCAGACCGGGGAACGGACAAAGCCGCCCGTTGCCAGGAGACTTTTTGCCGATTGTTCTGTCGGCATCAGCGACTGATAGACGCTGAACGCGCTGAAAATAACTCCCTCCAGCACGGCTCGAATAAAATGCTGGCGCCGGTGATTCAGCCCTGCCCCGAAAAACACGCCCCGGGCCTGCGCGTTCCAGTGCGGCGCACGTTCCCCGGTCAGATACGGGAGAAACAGCAAGCCCTCGGAGCCTGGCTGTATCCGTGCCGCTTCGCGCGTGATGATGTCGTAGACGTTCTCGCCCGTTTTGGCCGCCAGTGCCAGCTCATCCCCGGCAAACTGGTCCTTGAACCATTTGAGCGCGATGCCGCCGTTGTTGATCGGGCCGCCGACTACCCAATAGCCTTCCGTCAGCGTATAGCAAAAGGAACGCATCCGTTCATCAGTCAATGGTTCTTGCCGCACGGTTCGGACGGCTCCGCTCGTTCCGATCGTGATCGCCGCCGACTCCCCCGTGATGGCGCCTACCCCGAGATTCGCCAGGACGCCGTCGCTGGCCCCGATGACGATTGGCGTTTGCGGGGGAATTCCGAGCTCGGCAGCTCTCTTTCTTTCCGTGATCTCCAGGATGTGTGTCGTCGGAACCGGCCGGGAAAGCTGGTCGGGCCGGATGCCTGCGTATTCCAGCGCTTCCCGGTCCCACTCCAGCCCACTGAGGTTGAACAATCCGGTGGTGGAAGCAATCGAGTAGTCGACCGCATACGTTTTGCATAGCTGATACAAGACGTATTCCTTGATGGAAATGACCTTGTGGGCACCTTTCAGCAATTGCGGCCTCATCCTCGACATCCAGCGCAGCTTGGTCAGCGGCGACATGGGATGGATCGGAGTCCCTGTTTTCCGGTACAGCTCAAGACCTGCGCCGCTTTCCAATAGCTCCGTCGCTTCCGCGGCGCTCCGGTTGTCTGCCCAAATGATGCACGGCGTCAGCGGCTGATGCGCTTCATCCACCAAAATCACGCTGTGCATCGCGCTGCTGAAGCCGATTGCAGCCAAATGCCCTGTCTGCACCGCCTCTGCTCGCATCAGCTGCCGGGCAACCATCCATACGGCCCGGGAGATTTCGTCCGGGTCCTGCTCCGCGTAGCCGGGCTGCGGCTGGTGGATGGGATACTCCACCATGCTCTCCGCCAGAATGTCGCCGGACAAATTGCTGAGTACCCCTTTGGTGCTTGTTGTCCCGATATCTAAACCCATGTAGATGGTTTGTTGTCCCATTGACGTACCCTCTCAATCAGAAAATCATATGGGGTGAGGCAAACATCAATCAATACCGCTTTTGGGCAATCAGCTTCCGAACCTTTGCCAGATTGTCGTAGGTTTCTTCTTCCCGCAGCATGGAGACGCCGATAAACAGCGTATCCAGGATGCTGATCTGCGCCAGTCTGCAAGACATCGACTCGGGGCGCAAAAGCGTCTCCCGCGACGACGTATACAGGACGATGTCAGAGATTTTGGTCAACGGCGATTTGGTATAGTCCGTAATGCAAATCGTGGTCACGCCCGCTTCTTTGGCAGCCTGAACCGCATCGATGATGTCCTTGCTGCTTCCGGAATGCGAGATGCCCACCACGACGCTCCCGGGCTTCAGCAGCCCGGCGGATACGATCTGCAGGTGGGAGTCCGTCAAGGCGATGCACGTCAGGCCTGTCCGCACAAATTTGTGATACGCGTCCATGGCAATGGGCCCCGATCCGCCGCAGCCGTAGAATTCGACCCGGTCGGCTTTGGCGATTGCGTTCACCGCTTGCTCCAGCGAGTCTGGGTCTAGTACCTGCAGCGTATCGCTTAACGTCTCGGCGTTTACCGTAAACACTTTCTTGGCGATCGTCGCCATGTTGTCCGAAATCTCGATCTCTTCATGAATCGCCTGCAGTGGCGTCACCAGGTCGGCAGCCAATGAAATCTTCAGCGCCTGGTACCCTTCGTAACCAAGGCGCCTGCAAAACCGAAAAATAGACGCATCCGCACAATTGGCCATCTCGGCAAACTGCGTAATCGAGAGGTGAATGATATCTTTCGGGTGATTCAGTATATAGTTGGCAATATTTAATTCCGTAGCCGTCAAATTGTCGTACATGTAGCGAATGCGAGCCAAGCAGCCCTGGTCCTCTTTCCAGGGGAAATTCGGTTTGTTCATTGGGAAACCTCCTCAAAAACACGCGAGCGAACTATTACCATGATTTTACCAAATTCCGCTCTTGCGCATAGCAACTTCTTCGGAACCTTTTGCCCCCTCCCCGAAGGCTAGTCGGCTTTTTCGACAGCGTGGCCGCCGAACTGGTTTCGCAAAGCGGCGACGACCTTTCCGTGGAATACATCCTCATCCAGCGAGCGGTAGCGCATCAGCAGGGACATGGCAATGACAGGCACGGATATTTTCAAATCCAGAGCGGTTTCTACTGTCCACTGTCCTTCTCCCGATGCGTGCATCACGCCTTTGATCGTGGAAAGCCGCGGGTCTTCCGAAAACGCCTGCTCCAACAGCTCCATCAGCCAGGAGCGAATCACGGAACCACTGTTGAACAACCGCGCCACCTTCTCGTAGTCATAGGAATACGGCCCTTTGTCGAGAATTTCGAAGCCCTCTCCGATCGCCTGCATCATTCCGTATTCGATGCCGTTATGCACCATTTTCAGGAAATGGCCCGAACCGGCAGGGCCTGTGTACAAGTAGCCATGCTCCAGCGAAATATCCCGCAGCAACGGCTCTACTACGGCGTACACGCCCTCTTCTCCTCCGACCATCAGGCATGCGCCATTGCGCGCTCCCTCGGTTCCTCCGCTCGTTCCGATATCCAGGTAATGAACGCCGGATTGCTTCACTCGCTCATATCTTCTGATCGAATCCTTGTAAAACGAGTTTCCGCCGTCAATCAAAATGTCTCCCGGAGACAGGTGCGGCAGAATGGCCTCGATTACCTGATCCACCAGCTCTCCCGCCGGCACCATCATCCAGATGATTCTCGGGGAGACAGACAGACGCTCGGCAAGCTCCTGGTAAGAACCGCAGGTCATTCCTCCGGCCTGTTCAAACTTTTGCAGAGAATACTGGTCAATATCGCATCCAATTACCTGATGCCCTTTTGCGATCATGCTACATCCTAAATTCAGCCCCATTTTGCCTAGACCAACGAGACCAATATTCATAATTCCACCACCATGCAAGAAATTAAAACGCTTGTGTTCGACGAAAGCCTACTGCGCTTTTGGATCAAGCGCATCGCGCAATCCGTCGCCAAACAGGTTGAATCCGATCACGCTCGCCATAATGGCAAAGCCGGGAATCATCACGACCCACGGTGCCGTCGTGATATAATCGCGGGAGTCTGCCAGCATTTTTCCCCACTCCGCTTCCGGAGGCTGCGCGCCTAGTCCGAGGAAGCCCAGCGCGGCCGCTTCCAAAATGGCGGAAGCAACGCCAAGCGTTCCCTGCACGATCAAGGGAGTCCAGCTGTTGGGCAGCACATGACGAAACAGAATACGGACTTGCGACATGCCCTGGGCGCGGGCCGCCATGATGTACTCCTCTTGCTTGATGCCCAGCACCTTTGCCCTCACCAGACGGCCGTACATCGGCACGTTGACGATCGCAATCGCCAAAAGCGCGTTGAACAGTCCCGGCCCGAGGATCGCGACGATCGCGATGGCCAGCAATATGCCGGGAAACGCCAGCATGACGTCAAAGATGCGGGAAATCAGCGTATCGATCCATTTGCCGTAAAACCCGGCGATCAATCCGAGCAGCGTGCCTACCACCAGGGAGCCCAGGACAGAGAAAATGCCGATCGTCATCGAGATGCGGGCTCCGTACAAGATCCTCGAAAACATGTCCCGGCCGGAGTCGTCCGTTCCAAACCAGTGCTCTGCGGACGGAGGCTGCAGCGTATTGGCGAGGTTTTGCTCGATGGGATCATGCGGCGCGAGCAAAGGTGCAAACACCCCCGTGAGGATGAACAGCACGACCAGTGCGCCGCCGATGACTGCCGCTTTTTGCTTGCGCAGCCTCCTTATGCCTTCACTCCATGGTGTTCGTCTCCGTACCTTGCCGGCGGACACTTCTTCTGCCGGCATCGTTGCCAAACCCGACTGCATCAGGGAACACCTCGCTATTTGTATTGAATTCTTGGGTCAAGATAGCTGTACAACAAGTCGACGATCAGATTCACGACAATGAAGATGACAGCAAGCACCAGAATGCCGGACTGGATGACAGCGTAATCGCGGTATCCGATGGCATTGTAGATGTACTGGCCAACCCCCGGCCATCCGAAGATCGTCTCGGTCAACACGGCTCCTCCCAGAAGCCGCCCTACCTCCAGACCGATGATCGTCATCACGGGAGCGAAGGCATTTTTCAAACCGTGCTTGTAGACGACGAAGAATTCGTGCAGGCCCTTTGCCCGCGCGGTGCGGACATAGTCGTGCTTCAGCACCTCCAGCATGCTGGACCGGGTCATCCGGGCGATGTACGCCATCGGGATCGTTCCCAGCGCCATCGCCGGAAGGATCAGGTGGCGAACGGAAGACCAGAACTGTTCGTAATTCCCCGCCAAGAGCGTGTCGATGAGATAAAAATGGGTTATTGTTTCGACAGTCACCCGCGGGTCGTTGCGCCCGAGGACCGGCAGCCATTCCAGCTGCAGCCCGAACAGCCATTGCTCCATCAAGCCGAGCCAAAAGATCGGCATGGACACCCCGACCAACGCCAGCAGCATCGGGATGTAGTCAATCCAGGTGTTCCGCTTCCACGCCGATACAATCCCCACGTTGACGCCGACGATCACGGCAAAGATCATGGCAAACAGCGTCAGCTCCGCGGTAGCGGCCAAATGCGGGAGCAGCTCCTCACTGATCGCCTTTCCGGTCACCAGCGATGTTCCCAGATCTCCCTGCAAAATGTTCAGCAGGTAGTTGCCGTACTGCTGGTACAACGGTAAATCAAGCCCGAGCTCATGGCGCAGCTTCTGGATCGACTCCGCGTCTGCCCGCTCGCCCAGGATGACCTGCGCAGGATCGCCCGGGATCAGGTTGATGATCGCGAAAACGATAATGGATACGCCGAAGAGTACCGGGATTAGTTGAAAGATTCGTCTGGCTGTGTACCTTATCACTGGTTTACACCCCATTGCTTCAAAATCTGTCCACAGCCTTTGCGGCCTGAACGGTATCTGTAACCTCCGCCTTAGTACAAATGACAGGCAACCAGCTGCCCTTCCTGCGCTTCTCTGAATGCCGGACGGGTCGTCCTGCACACATCCATCGCGTGCGGGCACCGGGGATGAAAGGCGCATCCGACAGGCGGATTTACCGGACTTGGAACATCGCCCTGGAGAATGATCCGCTCCCGCTGAAGACCCGGATCGGGAATCGGCACGGCTGCCAGCAGCGCTTGGGTGTATGGGTGAAGCGGGTTTTCGTACAGCTTGTCGCATTCCCCCTGCTCGACGATCCGGCCCAGGTACATGACCCCCACCCGGTTGCAGATGTGGCGGACCACGCTCAAATCATGGGCGATAAACAAATAGGTGAGCTGAAATTGTTTCTGCAAGTCCTGCATCAGGTTGATCACCTGGGACTGGATGCTCACATCCAGCGCGGAAACCGGCTCGTCCGCCACGACGAGCTTGGGCCTGAGCGCAAGCGCCCGGGCGATCCCGATCCGCTGTCTCTGGCCGCCGCTGAATTCATGCGCGTACCGGTCAGCGTGATACCGGTGCAATCCGACTACCTCCAGCAGCTCGCGGACTCGCTGCTGCCGCTCCGCTTTGCTTTTCACCCCGTGAACCAGCAGCGGCTCCTCCAGGATTTGGCCGATCGTCATCCGGGGGTTCAGCGAAGCGAAGGGGTCCTGGAAAATGATCTGCAAGTCTCTGCGCTTTGCCTGCATTTGCTTTTCGCTAAGCGCGGCCAGATTTTCCCCCTGAAACAGCACCTCGCCATCCGTCGGCTCGGTCAGGCGCAGGATCGATCTGCCCGTCGTCGACTTGCCGCAGCCGCTTTCGCCGACAAGTCCAAACGTTTCGCCCTCATAAATCGTGAAACTGACATCGTCTACCGCCTTGACAAAATGCTGCTGGCGACCAAGCAGCGATTTGCTTCCGACCGGGTAGTACGTTTTCAGTCCGTTTACTTCCAGCAACGCTTTTTTCATGGTCACTCTCCCCTCGCTTCCGGGTTCACCAGGTGAGAAGGTTGTTCTTCCGCAAACAGCCAGCATCGTACTTGGTGCGGTTTAGTGCCGCCCACCTGCTGAAGCACCGGCTCCTCCCCGAGACAGATTTCAGAGGCATGCTCGCAGCGCGGCGCGAATTTGCAGCCTTTGGGCATTTCCGCCGGGATGGGCACGTTGCCCTTGATAGAGTCGAGCCTGTCCTTTCGCTCGTGCAGCGTCGGCATCGACCGCAGCAGCCCCTGCGTGTAGGGGTGCTTCGGTTCGGAGAACAGCGTGTGAACATCCGCTTCCTCCACGACCTTGCCGGCGTACATGACGACTACCCGGTGGCACATTTCCGCCACCACGCCAAGGTCATGGGTAATCAGCATGATGGCCGTTCCCGACTCCCTGGAGATACGCTTCATCAAATCGAGGATTTGCGCCTGAATGGTCACGTCCAGCGCGGTCGTCGGCTCGTCGGCGATCAGCACCTTGGGATTGCATGCCATCGCCATCGCGATCATGACGCGCTGGCGCATGCCCCCCGACAGCTGGTGCGGGTATTCGTCGACCACTTGCTCTGCCCTCGGCAGGCCTACCTGCTTCAGCAGCTGGATGGCCCGCTCCTTGGCCTCTTTCTTTTTCAGCCCCATATGCAGCTGAATAGTCTCGCACATTTGCTCGCCGATGCGGAAAACCGGGTTCAGACTGGTCATCGGCTCCTGGAAAATCATCGCGATCTGATTGCCGCGAATTGCGCGCATCTCTTTTGCCGAGAGCTTGAGCAGGTCTCTGTTTTCAAACAGGATTTCCCCGCCGACCACCTTGCCGGGAGGGGTGGGAACAAGCCCCATGATCGACAGCGATGTGACGCTTTTTCCACAACCGGACTCTCCGACGACACCGAGAATTTCCCCTTCGTCCAGCGTGAGATCTACATGGTCAACGGATTTGACAACCAGGTCGTCAGTGAAAAAATAGGTTTGCAAACCACGCACAGATAGTAGTGGAGCCATCGTTTTATCCCTTTCTGTCCAAGCTATTTGAGGAGTGAGAGTGCAACGTTTGTAAATGCCTTTACGCCGATGACAAGCGAGTCCTCGTCAATCGTAAAGCGGGGGTGGTGGTGTGGATGAACAATTCCTTTTGACACGTTGCCCGCTCCGACCCAGAAATACGTGCCGGGGGCCTTCGTCAGGAAAGAAGAAAAGTCTTCTCCGCCCATCGTAGGAATCAGCGGCTGAATCTTATCCTCGCCGAATACATCTACCAGAGTTGCTTTCACTTTTGCGGTCAGCTCATTGTCGTTAATGACCGGAGCGTTTCCGTACGTGTAATGGAACTCGTACGACGCTCCATGAGCCTCGGTGACGCCTTTAATGACACGTTCCATCAAAGCGGGAATCGTCTTGCGCACCTCGGGATTGTACAAGCGGACCGTTCCGCCCAGGTGGACAGCGCCGGGGATGACGTTGTTGGCCGTTCCCCCTGCCACCTTGGTCACAGAGAGGACCAGCGGCTCGATCGGGTCCGTATTGCGCGAGACGACGTACTGCAGATTCGTTACGACCTGCGCGGCCACAGCCAGACTGTCAACCGTGTCATGCGGCTGCGCCGCGTGCCCGCCCTTGCCCAAAACCGTAATTTCAAACGTATCGGAAGCCGCATGGGAAGGACCCGCGCTGACAGCTACATACCCCACCTCCAGCGGAGAGTGCAGGTGAAGGCCGATCACCATATCCACGCCGTCCATCACGCCCGCCTCGACCATTTGCTCCGCTCCGCCGGGGAACTGCTCTTCGGCGTGCTGGAACAAAAAGCGGATTTCCCCTTTTACCTGTTCGCGCATGCCGCCCAGAATCTTTGCTGTCGCGAGCAAGATCGCCGTGTGTCCGTCATGTCCGCAGGCGTGCATGACGCCTGGATTCCTCGAAACAAACGGAAAATCATTTTCCTCCGGAATCGGCAACGCGTCGATGTCGGCCCGAATCGCCAGCGTTTTTCCCGGCCCGCTGCCGATCAGCCGGGCCATTACGCTCGTCGGGGTCGGCCGCGACAGCTCGAGTCCCTCGAACGTTTGCAGCGTTTCGTATATATAACGGGAGGTGTTCACTTCCTCAAACGAAAGCTCCGGATTTTCGTGAAGGAAACGCCTCCATTGAATGACTTGTTCCTTGATTTGCTCAGCCATGGTTTCCAGATGATCGCGTGTGGTACTCATTGGGCACCGTCTCCTCCTCGCGCTGCGTCATTGTTTCCCCGTAAGGTGACCGCACCTGCACGCGTTGCGGCGATTCGCAAGGCATGCAGGTGCAGTTTTCTATTTGCTCTCACGTTTTTTGCAAAGCCGTGCAGGCTTTCTCTAGTTGGTCAGATCTACATCCGTAAACTGCGGACCGTAGGTAACCTGCGGAATGTAGTTGGCTACCCTCGCATTGGCCGCCCGCACCGGAGTCGAGTGCACCAGCGGGTTGATCGGCGCGTCTTGATAGATGATTTCCTGCGCTTTCTTGTACATGTCCGCACGTTTTTCCTGATCCGGCTCCTGGAGCGCTTCATCCAGCAGCTTGTCCACTTCCGGATTTTTATACATGGAGATATTGTTCGTCGGCAGGCTGTCCGTGGAACGGTGATGCGTGTACATCATCGTCGTCGGGTCCCAGGTGGCGGAGGACCAGCCCAAGAGAGCCATCGGCGCTTCGCCGTCCTGAACCTTGTCCAGATACGTCGCCCATTCAAACGAAACGATTTTGGCGTCGACGCCGATTTGCTTCATGCTCGCCTGCAGGGCCGTCGCGATTTTTTCCGGCTGCGGCATATACGGACGGGCGACAGGCATAGCCCACAGTTCGGTTTTAAAGCCGTTTGGATAACCCGCTTCGGCCAGCAGCTGTTTTGCTTTCTCGATGTCAACCGGATAGGTTTTCAATTCCTTGTTGAAGCCCCAGCTCCCCGAAGGAAGAATCGTCACGGCCGGCTCCGCCTGCCCGTAGTAGAAGGCGTCAATCAACGCTTGCTTGTCGATCGTCATGCTGATCGCCTGACGAACGCGCGGGTCGTCAAACGGTTTTTGCTTCGTATTGAAAGACAGATAGCCGACGTTGTTGCTCTGGCTGGTGTACGTTTTCAGATTGGGCTGCTTCTCCAGAGAGCTGACATCGGAAGGATTGACCCCTTCCATCAGATCGATTTGCCCGGACTTCAACGCGTTCAAGCGAGCCGAGTTGTCTTTGATGACCTGGAAGATCAGCTGGTCTACTTTCGGATAGCCCTGAACGCGGTAGTCCGGGTTTTTCTTGAGAACGACCTTGTCGTTCGGAGTCCAGCTGACAAATTGAAAGGCCCCGGTTCCGATCAACTGGTCTTTAAACTGACCATTGCTCTTTTTCATGCTCTCCGGCGAGACGATGCTGTACTGCGGTTCTGTCAGCATCGCGACAAACGGGGCAAACGGGTGTTTCAGCTTGACCCGCACCGTATGGTCATCCACCTTCTCGACGCCTTCGATCACGCTGGATTCATCGCCTTTGAACCCGCCCATATCCGTTTTGAAGATCGAGAACGCTCCCTGATGGTACGGATGGTTTGGATCCCACCAGCGTTCGAAGTTGTACACGACCGCGTCCGCGTTGAACGGAGTACCGTCGTGGAACTTCACATTTTCCTCCAGCTTGAAGGTCACCGACAGCTTGTCGGGCGAAATCTCCCAGCTCTTGGCCAGCAGAGGAGACAGATCGGAAGTCCCTTTTTTGTATGTAACCAGGGTTTCCACGACCTCTTCTGTCACGCGATTCGATTCGTCTTCCGTGGATTGCGCCGGGTCCAGGGTAACTGTGTCCCCTCCGCGTCCCACTACAAGAATTTTTTCACCGCCGGACTGCTG
This sequence comes from Brevibacillus borstelensis, assembly GCF_037834415.1. Lineage (GTDB taxonomy): Bacteria > Bacillota > Bacilli > Brevibacillales > Brevibacillaceae > Brevibacillus > Brevibacillus borstelensis_A. The sequence continues at coordinate 56,541 of NZ_JAUMSJ010000028.1, forward strand.
CGACGGCTTGTCTGTCTGGTTGGAACCGGACGAGCATCCTGTAAGCGCTAACAGTGCAGCCAATAAAACAACAGACGTCTTGATGGCAAGCTTCTTCATGACAATTCCCCCTTTTTTTCTCCTGAAGTCGGTACCGAGTATCCTCCAAGTTGTTACTCCTGATGAAAGCTGCAAGCCTGAGTCAAACCACTCTTTCTTTTGTCAGCTCCCCCTCGCTGTGAGATTTTGCGAAAGTCGAAAAATAGCAAATCTTATTAATTTGTCGAATTAACTTTAAGATGGATTATAGTAAATTTTTTTACATTTGAAAATAGTATAAAGAAAATTTTTTTACAAACGAAAGCATCGATTTCGTCGGAAAGGCATTTTTACGCCCTTTCGTTATTCGCTAAGGCCAGTCAAAAGAGAAAAAGCCGCCTGCGTTCAGGCGACTTTTCTCCTGTATAGCCAGCACAGTTGGAACTGCGGCTGTTCGCACCAGCATCTGTGAAAAAAATTTTCTTTCCCTGTATTTTCGGCAGCTTTACTTCCCCGAGGCAAAGCCTCCTCTGCCATGCAGTTTGCCATGCAGTTTTTCGTTAACGGGCAAATTGTATGAATTTACTGACTTTTTACGATGTTAATTTCCCTTATATTTATACATTGTGGTGAATGACATCCGCATTTATCCACCTTATCCTTTTAGCAATAGCCAAGACAAATTTGGATACATTTCCAATAATACCAAGGGAGGAAAAGCATGAAAAAATGGTTTTCAGCCTTATCCGCCGCGGCTTTGCTCTTTAGTCTTGTAACGGGGTGCAGCAAGAATTCGTCAGAGAACGCTCAGCCTGCTGCCGAAACGTCCTCCACGGAACCGATGGTGCTGCATTGGAGCATCGCCGGGGAGCCGCCGACGATGGACCCGGGCATCGCGACAGACGCTTCTTCCATGGATATGATTAATCTTGCCTTTGAAGGCTTAACCGCTGTGAATCGGCAGGGGCAACTGATCAACGCAGTTGCCGAGAGCTTTACCAACACCCCCGACTATACCCGGTTTCGCTTTACCCTCCGCAAGGATGCCAAGTGGAGCAACGGCGATCCCGTTACCGCCCACGATTTTGAATACGCCATCAAGCGGAATCTCGACCCCAAAACCGCCTCGGCTTACGCCTACCAGCTCTTCTACATCAAAGGTGGCGAGGAATACTTCAACGGGACAGCGAAGCCGCAGGATGTAGGCGTCCAGGCGACAGACGACTACACCATCGAATTCGCCTTGCGCTCCCCGACGCCATTTTTCCGCGAGCTTACCTCCTTCACCACCTACTATCCGCTCCACAAGGAAACGGTAGAAAACAATCCGAAATGGGCTACGGAAGCGGCCACCATCGTCGGGAACGGCCCGTTCGTGATCGATGCCTGGGAGCATAAGGCCAAGATGGCATTCAGCAAAAGCCCCACCTATTGGGACAAGGCCAATGTCAAGCTGGACCATATCGAGATCGTCATGATCGAGGACAACAACACGGCCCTTTCCATGTTTGAAAACGGCGATCTCGATTGGGGAGGCTACCCGTCCTTTGGCTTGTCGCCGGATGCGGTTGGACAACTCAAGGAAGAAGGCAGACTTCTCGTCGCCGACAATCCCGGCACCAAGGCCGTCATCTTCAATACGCAAAGGCCGCCGTTCACCAACAAAAAGATTCGCCAGGCATTCGCCTATTCCATCGACCGACAGGAGCTGATCGACAACATCCTGCAGACCGGAGTCCCTCCCGCATACGGCTGGGTGCCTGTATCCATGGGGCTGAATCCGGACGGCTATTTCAAAGAAGATACAGAAAAGGCGAAGCAGCTGCTGGCCGAAGGGATGCAGGAGCTGGGACTGAAGGAGTTCCCGAAGGTCACCTACTACTATGACGCCGGCGAAACGGACAAAAAGCTGGCCCAAGCCCTGCAGGACGGGTGGAAGCGGACGCTGGGACTCGACATCGAGATTCGTACCGCGGAGTGGAAGGTGTTTAATTCCGACGTACAAAATGGCAAGTACGATTTCGGCATCTGGCTGTGGGGGGCGGATTTCAACGACCCGATCAACTTCCTGGAAATGTACAAGGACAAAGCCGGGGGCAACAACGTAGTGCGCTTTGACAACAAGGAGTATCGCGATCTGCTGAACAAAAGCTACTACGAAACAGCCCCGGAAAAGCGCAAAAAGCTGATGTTTGAAGCGGAAAAGATTTTGATGGAAGAAATGCCGCTGGCACCGCTCCACTTCCGCGGAAACGCCTATGTGAAGAACGACAAGGTGAAAGACTTCGTCATCCTGCCGCTGGGCAGTTCCTACTTCAAGTACGCGTATATCGAAAAATAGCGGAAGCGGGGACGCCCGGTTCAGAACATGCATCCAGCCCGCACGATGATGTGTGGGCTGAGCGGTTTTTCGGCCAATCGCCGTTCGGTTAGGGCCATAGCGAAGTCTGTTACCTCCGCTCCGTTCTGTTGTATTCACAGCGAAGCCTGTTACCCCTTCTCCGTTCTGCTGCGTTCACAGCACTGCCCGTTACCCCTTCTCCACTGTAGGGAGCATGCCGGGCTTCTTCCGGAGTTGTTTGTAAAACCAGCACATGCAAACCGCCCCCAAAAAAAGCCCCAGGACGCCCTCCGCGTTGATCAGCAGCAAATTCCCCTCCATGATCCCCTGCTGATTTTTGTAAATGTCACCGAGTACCGTTGTATTGACTACATTCCATATCGCGTGAAAAAACAAGACCGGCAGCAGATTGCCTGACAAGTAGTAGCAGTAGGAAAACGGGAAGCTCAGCGTAAAGGCGACACAGGCTTGGATTGCGCAGAGTAAAAGCGGGTGGCCGATCCCCGTCGTTTTCGCCAGGAAATACACCGCGGGAGCGTGGTACAAGGCCCAGACGATTCCTACGATAACGGTTGCCCGTACTTTTCCGTACCGCATGGTCAGCCTGGGAAGCAAGTAGCCTCTCCATCCGTACTCTTCGCCGAATACGGCAAACAGGCTCGCAACCAAGGACCCGAATATTGTAACGATGCCTTGCAGATCAGGCAGTTTCTGTATGTTTACCGCTGCCACATTGGCTGCGCGGGACACAAGTGCGCAGAGCAGCACAAACAAAATGGGGTACAGGCTGCCAAACAAAAGCGACCTTGCATTTACTCTTTTTGCAAACAGCTCAGGACGGGTATGCTGAATCTTATGAAAGACGGCGGCGGCAATCGCCGGGATGAACATAAGAATGGTAAAGGACTTCAGCCCGACCGCCGGATTGATAAACAGGATCGCGGTGACAAGCCAGGTGGCCGGAAGTACCGTACAGATGTAAAAGAGAGCGGGATTTTTTTGAAAAGGTTCTTTTGGAAACATGGGCGTTCGCTCCGATCTTGCTGTCCTTCATTCCCCTCCCATTGTACGGCCATGCGGATTGTGCCAAAAGAAACTTACGTCACCCATTGTCGGTGACGTAAGTAAGTTCTTTCGCTATGACTTTCGTAATCTATCCCCCTCCCCGGCTGGCATCGTATACAATAGTGTTTGTAGTGACGCTTACCAGTTTGGATGTGACAGCTGTGAAAAACAAGCATACGACCCTCATGATTATGGTCTTGCGCATTGCCCTCGTTCTCCTTATCGAGGCAGACATTCTCGCAAGACCGAACCTTTCGCCTATGATGAAAACACTGTTTGCCATCGGGATTCCGCTTATCCAGGCAAATGATTATATACGGCACGCCTATCGTCTGCTGAGCACAAATCGCAAGCTTTACTATTTATCCATGTCCGTAAGTATCGTCGGCATCGGGCTGTACATGTTCCAATTCAACAGCTCCGCCACCAGTGTTTATTATGTATTTCCCGCAATCGAGCTGTTCCTTGGCACCGGCGCTTTTCCCGCCAGCATGCTCGTTTTGCATGCGCTGGTGTACGTCTGCGCAGCCCTTGCGCTCAAAGCGGGTTTGAAAGAAGCGCTGTTCCCCTACCTCGGCATGCTTCTGGTGGTTTATTTGATCCGGCAGATCAACCTGGAGAAAGAAAAAGGGGAAGCGGCAAACGCTCAATTGCTCAAAGCCAACGCCCAGCTCCTGACGTATTCCGAGGATTTGAAAGAGATCGCCGTTGTAAAAGAGAGGACAAGGATTGCGCAGGAGCTGCACGATTCAATCGGCCACGGGCTTGTGGCGCTCAAAATGCATCTGGAGTTTGCCGCAACTATCCTCGATTCCGATCCCCGGCAGTCAAAGGAAGTGCTGGACAAGGCGCTCGGCATCTCGAAAGCGTCCATGAAAGATCTGCGCAAGGCAGTTCATCTGCTGAAGGAAGACGCCGGGAAAAGCAGCATGCAGCTGCAAGAGTCACTGGAGGAAATTGCGCGGAGCATGCACATGTCCGGGAGATTGACATGCGAGCTTGTTTTCGACGAAGCCGTGGAGCACGCCATCCCGGATATTAAAAACTGCATTTACAAAACAGTGCGGGAAGCTGTTACCAACGGCGTGAAGCACGGCAATCCCGGCACCTTTCAGATCGAAGTGGTCAAGCTAGGCAATCTCATACACGTCGCGGTAAAAGACGACGGCAGAGGCTGCAGCGAGATTTCCAAATCCCACGGCCTGCGCGGTATCGAGGAGAGAATCCGGTTGCTTGAAGGCTCTGTCCGCTTTTGCTCGGAAAAAGACCGCGGCTTTGCGGTAATCGCCGAAATCCCCTATGTCACAGCTATGGAGAGAGTCTAGATGACAGATATCATGATTGTCGATGATCAGAGAATTGTTCGAGACGGCTTGAAAATGATCGTCAGTCTGTACGAGGAGATTAACATCGTCGGAGAGGCAGCCAACGGGGAAGAGCTGCTCGCCCTGCTCAAAAACAAGCTTCCCGACGTCATTCTCATGGACATCAGGATGCCCGTCATGAACGGCATCGACGCGACCAAGGCAGTAAAGGAAACATACCCGCAAGTAAAGATCATTATCCTCACCACCTTTGACGAAGAGGAGTACATTTTCAGCTGCCTGAAAAACGGAGCGGACGGGTATATACTCAAGGATTCTCCTTCGCAGGAAATCATCAAGTCGATCCGGGCGGCATGCGACGGGAATCTGCTGCTGAATCCGCAGGTTGCGTCCAAGGTCGTCGGTGCCCTTCGCAAGGTCGACGAGAAGCCCGCTGCTGCACACTCTGTGAAAGAGGACTTATCCGCGGTTTTGACTCCGAGGGAACTGGAGGTGGCCGAGCAGATCATGCAGGGCAAAAGCAACAAGGCGATCAGCGAGGCGCTATTCCTGAGCGAGGGCACCGTAAAAAACTATGTGTCTCATATACTCGGCAAGCTTCACCTGAACAGCCGCACGGAGCTGGTGCTGTATTTGACGAACGAGAAATAACCGAAAGCAACACTCGTCCGTTGCCCCCATACGGCAACGAGTCTGAAGAAAAAACCACCTTGAGCAGGTGGTTTTTCTCATGTACAGGCGAACATTCAGGCGATTTCGGCTGTGATCGTGGTAACCTGACCTGATAATCGATTGCCAAGTACGGCGGAGACGATTTGTTTCAATCCTCCGCCTCCAGCCGCTGCACTCTGTGAATCAGGAACGCATAGCAGACCACGCAGTAGCTGATCAGCATGCGCCTTTTGACAAACTTCTGGTAGGGGCAGGACCAGCGTAGCTGACACCACCCGCAAACGTATGATTGGCCGCTTGACATTTTACTACACTACGTAGTAAATTGTAATCACTACAAAACGTAGTAATTATGTCATTATGGACGCATAATGATAAGTCGAGGTGTACACCTGTGAAAAATGTCCAAAAGTTGTCTGACACTGAAATGGAACTCATGGAGGTGATTTGGGAATGTGACCCGCCTGTCACATCGACCGAATTACTGCGTATTTTCGCTCAACGTGGTAAAGAGTGGAAGGCGCAAACCATTTCCACCTTCCTATCGAGGCTGGTGGACAAAGGGGCGCTAGAAGCCACAAGGCATGGCCGAACGAACAAGTATGTTCCCCTCATATCTCCGAAAGATTACAAGCTGGCGGAGACGCAACATGTACTGGACGGATTATACCAAGGATCGGTCAAAAACTTAATCGCTGCTTTGTATGACGGCGACAAGCTTTCGGACGAAGACATTGCAGAGCTGAAGCAATGGTTTTCGGGAAAGTAGGTGCAGTCTATGAGTAAACTTCTGGAACTGCTCGTTTCCCTTTCCGCTGCGGGAAGTACCGTTGTGATCTGCATTCTCCTGTTGCGGCTCATTTCACCAGGCGCCTTCCCTCCGAAATGGCGATATGCGATTGGAAAAATGGCAATTGGGTTTTATCTTCTGCCCATAGCCCTTGTTTTGCAATGGCTTTTCCCACTCTTTGTTCCGAAGCAAACGACAACCGTTCCCATATCCGGACTACCTTCGAGTGTACAACTAACACAGTCCGATCTAACCATTGCGGCCATTCCGGAACTGAATCTTTCTGCTGATGTAGCCCTCGTCTTTCTGAGTATTTGGGGAACAGGAGCTTTCGCTTTTGCCATATGGCAGATATATTGTTATCGCAGGTTTATAAAGAAATTACAGCAAACGCGTTCGCCCGTGCCGGAGAACAGCGAAGCAGCCAAACAGCTAGCCTTGATAAAGGAAGCTTTCGGCATGCAAAGCAACGTCCAGCTTGCGTATAGCTCAGCGATCCGGAGTCCTATTCTTGTCGGGCTATGGCAACCGGCCATTTATCTCCCTATGGAGAATGCAGCAAATGTGGACATGGGCATGGTGATTCGCCATGAGTTGATTCACCTGAAACGAAAAGACTTATGGGTCAAGGCGATTGCCTTGGCAGCCAGTGCCCTGCACTGGTTTAATCCCTTCGTTCACGTTCTCCGGAAGGACATTCATACGTGGAGTGAGCTGTCCTGTGACGAAGAAGTCGTGAAAGAAATGTCCTATGCTGAGCGAAAGCGGTACGGTGAAACGATCCTGAACGTGATGACAGGTTCAAGGAGTATTCCTACTCGATTTTGCGCTTCCTTATCCAGTGACGGAAAACAATTGAAAAGGAGATTAACGATCATGCTTACTGTGAAAAAACTGAAAAAACATACGATTATGATGAGTGCAGCGGCAGTCATTGCTGTTGGAGCAATCGGTACATCGACTGCCGCCTGGGCAGCTGCGATAACACCCAAGGTCAATGCTGATACCAATCAAACCATTGAAGGTGCAGGCGATTCTATACTATATGAAGGCGTACAATTCTTGAAATACAGTGCTCTTACGCCTGATGAGCAAAAATTCGTAACCGAAAAAGGGTTAGGGGGCATATATGCCCTTAAAGGTTATGAGCACCCGGTACCTATCGACGAACTCACACCCGATGAACAGAGACAGGTCACGATAGAGGATGGGTATTATTCACCTGCGAGCATCGCGAGAGTAAAAGAATCTTATGAGAAGCACCCTCCTGGAGCATCCGTTACAATTACACATCAAGAAGATCCGTCGATTCCTCCCGGAACTTCAATGACAATAAGGAGTTTAACCCCCGAAGAAAGTGCTGTATTGAAGAAAATGGAAGAGAAAGCAAGATCAGCAGGGGGATCAAGGAAACTGGCTCCTGAAGAAATAGCTGAGTTAAAAGCTTTGTCTCCGGGCTCCGGAAATACTCAAAAGTAAAAAATGGCATTGAGTAAATATGATGTTGCGACAAAAGCACTGCCTTCGGGCAGTGCTTTTTGGGGTTATGCGGGTGGTGTCGGCTACGCTGGTACTACCCCTCGCAGCCGATCGTCCCGCGGGCACGCCGATCCATTGAAAACAGCACGAGCAAAACGATAATCACAAGTGGGCTATGTTCCATGTTTTGTGATCGCTCGGCCCGTAACATCATGGATAAACCGCTCTAACACCGCCACATCCGTAATCCTTTTGTTGCACGCAGCGCTGTCTGTGCAAATATAGTTGCCAATCGCTTTGTAATAATCAGGCGATGCATGGGCAATTCTCGTTTTGGTGACAGCGGAAAACAAAGCGACTTCCCCGTGCCCATGGCATAAGGAGCACGTATTTTTCCGGTTGGCAATCGTAAATTTGCCTTCGATTCCAACGATTTCTTCCCCCGCAGGGTACACGATGAACAACTTGCTTGTGGCGATATCCATCCAGCCGAGGTACGTGACGGATTGATAATCCAGCGTCAGCAGATCGGGAACCTTCAGCTTTTTATTTTTGGGAAACAGCTTCTTGATCTGTTTTTCGGTCACTTGCGGAAATGGAACGACATACGGCAATAGCGAGCTTAGATACTGCTTGAAATCCTCCGCCTCTTTGAGCAAGGCGATTTTCTTCAGCAATTGCTTCTGGCTTTCTGTACCATGCGGAAACGCGTTCAATACCTTTGATTCGGCGCTGTACCTCACGGCTTCCAACACTTTCGGATCGGAGACGGATACGGTTGCCTTTTGCACGATATCCGCCTGATTTTTTATAAAGTTATAGTGATGGTTTCGAATAAACGGTTCAACCATACCGTTCCCTCCTCCTATTCAACCTGTCTTGCTTTCGCGGAAGCATTGTTTTTTCGCTTCCCCCTTCACTATAAAAAATGGGCTACTTGCAAGAAATGCCGGATTTGATTTAGAAACGAACTCGCCATAAACAGAAAACGTCCCCTTACGATAAAAAAACGCCGGCAATCGATTCCCACGATTACCAGCGCTTCCGTCGTCTTTCCTATTTGTTTGTATACACAATTTTTTTGATCGTCTCTACAGCAAGAAAGTGATCGTCAGCCAATTGATCGATCGTTCTTCCGTTTTGAAACGCTTTTTTTATTTCGCTGTTTCTCTCCTGGATGGCCTTTCTTCCGCCAGAACGCGATCCCCATTTTTCATAGGTGGTTTTCGGTTTTGGAATATAGATGGTTTCACCCTGAATATACTTTTGAATTTCGATGATCAGCTTTTCCGGCAAAATCGATGTCGCTTTTACATATTTCATTTCTGCCCGCCCCTTATTCATGTTGAATATGAAAATAAGGTGCAAAGCCAAATGATCAGAAATGATCTATGCTTGTTTGGGCGATAAGAGATTCATGTCCGCCCCATGCAAAGTATCGCCTCCAATACTTGGCTTTGCATGAGTGGCTGCCGTGTCTGGCAATTTACTCTTTATTGCCATTGCTGTTCACCTCCCCGGACATTGACTGCCCTTGAATCGATGGACTGTACCATTCAATCATATACACGTACCGATGGACTATTCAAGAGAAGGCAAGCAAAAACGCCCTGGCGCACAGCTGTATCGCACGCGCGGGCGGTGTTTTGACGGTATGGATTATTTGTACAAAACCACGTTTACACTATTGATTTGCGATAGCAACAGCTCCTCGTTTTTTTGTCTGCCAGGTAGGCAGCCTCCTTTTGTCCCGCCTGCGGGTTTTCTTTTTTCGCCTGGTTGAGCATATCCTGATAGACCTTGTTTCCCAGCGCAGTCAAGCTTAAAGTAGCTGCGCTGCTTATCTATGAAGGTCTGCTCGCCAATCGCGGCGATTCCCTTGGCGATGGACGGATACCGGTCGGGCTGGACGGCTTCTTTGTTCATCGCCTCGTCAATTTCCGCTTCGGAGACAGCATAGCCCTTCTCTTCTGAAAGCATGTTGTGAGAAATGTTACAATCTCACTCGGGAAAACCGCACTGTCACAATTCATTCACCTCGTTATCAGGGATTGGACACAATAGTGGAATAAACCAGCGCCAAAAGCCCGGGGCGGTATGCCTCGGGCTTGGAACATCGCTATGGTAAGGGGTGATCGTTCCTCTTTTCGGTTTACCGGGCTTGCGAATTCCTGGTGAACTTCCCAAATTTACCCGCTGAGTTTTCCCGTCAGCAGGAAATCAAGTACCCATTGGCCCGCCGACAATGCTGTAGACGCCAGGGCCCCTTTTCGTCCCTATTTATTTACACGGAAGGTTCGATCAAGCCAAATCCGCCGTCATTTCGCTTGTAGACAACGCTCACCTGATTGGTTTCCGCGTTGGAGAAAACGAAGAAATTGTGTCCGAGCAGATCCATTTGCAGGATTGCCTCTTCCACGCCCATCGGTTTGTACTCAAACCGCTTGATTCTGACGATCCGCTCCTCTGCTTCCGCTGGTTCCTCTGCGAATGCCTCGGGCGGAGAGGTCAGCAATTGCCTGTTGCGGTTTTCCATTCGATTTTTATATTTGCGAATCTGCCTGTTCAGCTTGTCAATAACCAGATCGACCGATGCGTACATATCCTCGGTGGATTCTTCGGCGCGAAAGATAGCGCCCGAGGTCGGAATCGTCATTTCCGCCGTGTGGCGTTTCTTCGTTACGCGCAGGGTTACCCGGCATTCGTCGGAAGAGGTCAGCAGATCGAATTTTTCCAGGCGGCTTACCTTGTTTTCCACATACTCGCTTAAAGCTGGCGTAACAACCATATGGTCACCGTGAATATTGCATCTCATGAGCGAAAACCCCTTTCGCGGCTTCTGGGAGCTTTGTTTGTCCTCCCTGCTTCTAATTATGGGCGATAAAAAAAAGAGCGGTGTGAGGTAAATCACACTTCGCTCTCGAAAAGCGGCAAATCCCGCTCGGCAGTTGCAATATTTAAAACATTTGCCACAAATAGCTGTGGCCGCGAATAAGAGGCTCCGCCTCAGTTCACCTCCCCAATCAAACGTATATCGCGTGAATGGCTCCGATAAGCCACCTCCGAGGATATCTTGGCTATCCTTAAGTTGGTTCCATCATAAAGAACTTCACGTTATCAAAAGAAACATTCCGATTACTAAGAATGCGATTACAGAAATGCTTCCTAATGGATTGAGTACTTTTTGGGCAAACCAAGTTTTTTCAAATCGAGGCATTGTACAGATGATCAGCAAAATCAGTGTTGGTACACCAGTTGCAAATACCCCTGTCCATTCTGACAACAGTTTTGAGATCCAGCCAACCAAAAATAGCAGTATTAATTTATCTAGCGGGTGAAAAAATCCCTTACAAATAAAATCAAAGAACTTTTTCAAAATAACCACTCCTTGAATATCACATTTACCATCATTTTAGAAAAGGGCAGCAAAGAAATAAATTTATGCCCGCCTTTACGCTGCTTACAATTATTCCAAACGCATTTACCCCTTCGTTTGCTCATGGAGTGAGTACTCATAGATCATGACAGCTAGGAAGTTTTTCATACTCTTAAAAAATAAAACAACCCCTGTGTCATGTCCAGGTGTTGTTTCTCAGTAGCTAACCTATCATAGCAATTATTTTATTATATTCGTGGAACCGTCAAACTGCTCCTTTTTCCTTTCGCATCAGGTCGTACGGCTTTACCGGCTTTACCGGCTTCACCACTCTCACCAAAACCTTTTGCATCGGGTGCGGGGCTTCGCCCAGACTGTTCCCCTCTTCATCCCACATCTCCTCGATCCG
>NZ_JAUMSJ010000029.1:0-65258 GCF_037834415.1 Brevibacillus borstelensis
AAGTCAAAAGACCTGACATCGCCGTCAGGTCTCGTATTCTGCAACATTTACAAACTGCAGGCCGGTTCGCTTCGGCCTATTTTTTGTCGTCCATGCGCAGGACAGCCATGAACGCTTCCTGCGGAACCTCGACGGAGCCGACGGATTTCATGCGCTTTTTCCCTTCTTTTTGCTTTTCCAGAAGTTTGCGCTTCCGGCTGATGTCCCCGCCGTAGCATTTAGCCAAGACGTTTTTGCGAAGCGCGCTGATCGTTTCCCGCGCAACGACCTTGTGTCCGATCGCAGCCTGGATCGGCACCTCGAATTGCTGTCTCGGGATCAATTCCTTCAGCTTTTCGCAGATAATGCGGCCGCGGTGGTAGGCACTGTCGCGGTGAACGATGAACGACAAGGCATCCACGACTTCCCCGTTCAGCAGAATGTCCATTTTCACCAGCTTGGACGGCTTATAGCCTGCCAATTCATAGTCAAAGGATGCGTAGCCTTTGGTGCCTGACTTCAACAAATCAAAGAAGTCGTACACGATCTCGGACAGCGGCATGTCGTACTTGAGCTGTACGCGGTTTTCTCCCATGTACTGCATGTCGAGAAAATCTCCCCGTTTGCCCTGGCACAGCTGCATGACATCGCCCACGTAATCCTTCGGCACCATTACGGTAGCAGACACGTACGGCTCTTCAATCATTTCGATCTTCTGAACTTCCGGCATTTTCGACGGGTTGTCGATCTCGATGACCTCGCCATTTGTCATGGTGACGCGGTAAATTACGCTCGGAGCGGTCGTGATCAGATCGATGTTGAATTCCCGCTCGATCCGCTCCTGAATGATCTCCATGTGCAGCAGGCCGAGGAAGCCGCAACGGAATCCGAAGCCGAGCGCCTGAGATGTCTCCGGCTCGAACTGCAGGGACGCATCATTCAGCTGAAGCTTTTCCAAAGCTTCGCGCAGGTCGTTGTAATCGCTGGTGTCGATCGGATACAGACCACAGAACACCATCGGATTGATTTTCCGGTAGCCTGGCAGCGGCTCTGCCGTCGGGCGGGCAGCATCGGTAATCGTATCACCGACCCTCGTGTCGCCCACCGTTTTAATCGAAGCGGCCACATACCCTACATCGCCTACGGTCAGTTCCTCGACCGGAGTCTGACGCGGCATCGATGCTCCTACCTCGGTTACATCGAAGGTCTTGCCTGTGGCCATCATTTTAATTTTCATACCCTTGCGCAGCGTACCGTTTACAACCCTCACGGAAGCGATCACGCCGCGGTATGGATCGAAGTAAGAGTCAAAGATCAAGGCTTGCAGAGGTGCGTCGGGGTCCCCTTCCGGAGCCGGCACCTTTTTCACCACCGCTTCAAGCACGTCTTTGATCCCGATTCCCGCTTTTGCGGAAGTTAGACAGGCATCGCTGGCATCCAGGCCGATGACGTCCTCCACTTCCTGTTTGACCCGCTCAGGCTCTGCGCTAGGCAGGTCAATCTTGTTGATTACGGGGATAATCTCCAGATTGTTGTCCAATGCCAGATAGACGTTGGCCAATGTCTGCGCTTCGATGCCTTGAGCCGCGTCCACGACCAGAAGGGCACCCTCGCAAGCAGCCAGGCTGCGGGAAACTTCATAGGTAAAGTCGACGTGTCCGGGGGTGTCGATCAAATGCAAAATATACTCTTCCCCGTCGTCTGCTTTATACTTTAACTGCACGGCATTCAGCTTGATCGTAATGCCGCGCTCTCTTTCCAGATCCATCGAGTCCAGAAACTGAGCTTCCATCTCCCGCTCTGACAATGCTCCTGTCAATTCCAGGATGCGGTCAGCCAAAGTCGACTTCCCGTGGTCGATATGGGCGATAATGGAAAAATTGCGAATGCGTTTTTGTCTTTCACGGCGATCCATGTGTTGTCAGTTCCCTCCCACGCCATCTGAACGTCGCCTGTTGATCCACCTTCAGACCGCGTTCCGAAAAAATACACTAACGTCAATTATATCAAAGCGTGGTTATGGGAGCAACAATTGCGAGCAGGGCGTTTCCCACGTTTTTTCGCAGCCTGTTCAAACGCAGGAATGACAGCAGAAGCAGCGTACTCCTGTGCAACGGATTTTCCCCTTGCCCTTTACGTAAAGAAGATTCAGAGAGGAGATAGGATGAAATGGATGGATACCGAGAAGCTGTCTCTGGAAACGGCACCGGACCAACTTTCTGCCTGGGTTGCAGGCTCGCTCATGCTCTGGACCACGTCCATACCGTCTACGAAGATGAATGGGTGCGTTGTATACTCGACATCGACCCTTTTCAGGAAGGGCATACGTTGATTTTGCCGAAACGGCATGTGGCCGAGTGGATGGAAATAGAGCCGGAACTGGCATTTGCCATAACAGAAGCAGTTAAAACGGTTTCAGCCGCTCTGACTGCCCTATATCGTCCGGATGGCATTACGGTTTGCCAGAACGGCGGCGTTTTTAGACGATCTCGGTCATTTTCATATGCACGTCATTCCCCGTTATCGAGGAGATGGATTCGCCTGGAGCGATCCGCTCCTGCCGCGCAACGCCGGAGAGCGGCTGGCGGAAACGAGAGAGAAAATGGCGACTGCCATTGAAAGGTTGGCTTAGATTACGGCCACATGACGCGCCACAACGTGCGCCGTGAGGGGCACGTTCTTTTATTACGGGCAGAAGCTATTGCCTGTTCATTTGATTCAACCGCTGCAAATATTTCTCGGGAAACATCTTCTTCAGACTGGTTTGATAGCGGCTTCCATCCTCTGGCATGCGGTGGCTGATTACCCGGTAATCGCCGCCTTTTCCAAGCTTCTGCTGTTCATAGGCGATGTCAAAGACCATCGGGCAGCTTAATCCCGGAGCTCCTTCCTCCGCCTTGCCTTCAATCCTCACCCAAGCGTAGACACGGCGTTCTTCTGGGACTTGGACCTCTACCCCGATCAGTTCAACCTTAACGTCGCGATCAGCCCCCAGCCAACCCAAGTTCCCTTGGGCTGTCTGCAAATACTTTGTGATCAGCGGAGTGACAAACTCGCGATTTTCGGGGGAGACACCCTTTTCGACTTGAACAAACACTTGACCAAAATGCTCGTCGCCCGAGAGCAGCTGCAACTTCCAAACACCCGGATCAGGCAGGGCAATGCTGGACGAAAAATGGCCATCCGCATCGTACTGGGGGCCCATTACTTCATAGGAACCAAGCTCGATGCGTTTGCCGTCTGTACTGTAGGCGACCAGTTCCACCTCTTTCGCAAACGAACCGTTCAACAGCCATGAAATTCGTTGAGCCTGATCCTCGTATAGCCCGAATTCATCAGGTATGAGGCGAACGGGCTTCTCTCCCAGGTAGCTGACAACCTGGTTGTCATCGTGGATGTCCGACCGTGGCGACGGCCGCCACAAATCAGGCGGATTTACGGCCGCGCCGGGAAGCCAGGGTTTTACCTGTGGAGGCTCACCAGCGTGCCTCTTGGGCACTACGACAGTGATTGCCGTTCCGAGCAGTACAAGCAGCAAAACAGCTGCAGCCGCCGATGTCCAAAGTCCCCACGGATTCCGTGAGATGCCCCTTTTTTTTCGCCCTGTCTCTTGCCCGATCGCTCGCTGGACTTTCTCTTGCATTTCCAGGGAGAAGGCAACGTCATGGAGTACGCTACGGTCCGCTCGCTCTTTCAATCCTTTCAGCCATTCGTCTCGTTCCATTCCCATCCCTCCCTGGTGTCCATTTGTTTTTTCAATTGCTGTCTGGCTCGGTGAAGCCTTGTCCGGACCGTCCCTTCGCTCACGCCCAGCACGTCGGCCACCTCGGCAATGGACAAATCCGCATAATAGTGGAGCGCTACCGCTTGACGATAGAGTGGCGGCAGTTGCAAGACAAGACGAACAAGCTCATCACGGGCAGCCCGCTCCAGCACCGTTCCTTCCGTCGACATTGTGCCAGCCTTTTGAATCCAGGCTTGCGGCAACAGATTTCGAAACGTCCACGACCGTAAATATCCCTTGCATTCGTTGACCGCAATCCGATAGATCCATGTATGGATGCTGCTCTCGCCGCGAAAGCGGGAGAGGTTGCGGTATACCTTCAAAAACACGTCCTGCGTAATGTCCTCAGCCAGGTCACGGTCTTTTACGATCAAGGTGACCAGACGAAGAACACGCGTCCCGTATTCCTGCATGAGTCGTTCCAAAGCAGCTTCCGCTGTCTGCTGAAGCTTATCCACGAAGACGCGCCCTCCTTCCTGATCTCACCCTTGTTAGATGCATAAGCCCGTTATTTGTTACAGCTTTTTTTCCGGACGATCAGCGTAATCCGGGCGGCTTCCTCTCTAGAGTCACCGCTTTCGCCAGAAAAAGGATATCCGCCCTCCGTCCACTTCTCCAAATCATACTCGCCTTTTGCAAGTTGCGATTGCCCGGAATGGCCGGATGGCGGCTCTTCTCCGTATTGGGTATAACTTGCCGGGTGGTCGGCCATGTAATTTTCGTGCATCCCCACTACATCGAAATGTTCCGACTCCAGCAGCAAGACCAGCTCGCCCGGCAGCATCAAGGCCATCTCGCGGTCCACCCGGCAGCGCGGCTGCTCTACTTCATCGATAAAGGTTTCGTAGGTGAGAGAGTAGCGGAAACGCTGCCGTGTATAAGATGTCTCGCCTTGTACCTGTTGGTAGACCATCTTGTCGGGAAACACCCATTTCCGCCGCTCCGTCTGCCACTTTTCTCCGGCGGGAGGCAAGAGCAGATCGATCGCCGCCAGCCCGTCCTCCTCCATATGCTCCCTGACCAACTGCAATACCCGCCTTTGCTCCGAGCGAAGCGTGAAATGCTGGAGGAACCCTTCGGTCAAAAGAACATGGGTGAAGGCGCGATCCAGCTGCAAATCAAGCGCCTCTTGTTCGACAATTGCAAGGAATGGCTCTTTCCCCTTGCCCAGTCGCCGCTTTTTTCTTTCCGCGATCTCTATCATGTCCGGACTGTTGTCTACTCCGCAGACAGAAATGCCGTGTCTGGCCAATTCCAGCGCGATCCTCCCCGTCCCTGTTCCCAGCTCCAGAACAGCGGCCGGCTGATCAAAAGCTTGTATCCAGTCTCGGTAAAAACGAATGCCCGCCTTACCCGCAAACTGGTCGTAGTACGCCGCTTCCAGCCCTTTGTACCGCGGGCTTGGCAGCCGCTCGTGCCTTCCTCCCGACAGGCCGCAGGTCGAACAGACAGAGCCGGCCAGCCGCTGAAACGGAATGCCCGGCGGGACGCCGTTTTTACTGTCACCCAGCCATTCATCATAGCGAAAGCCGCATACCTTGCAGGAAAACACACTCATCGGGCCGTTGACACCTCAGCTTCCTTCATTTGTTCGCGCATTTCCATAGCAGAGAAAAAAACGATGTGCTTCTTTCTCGTCTTCGGATGAATGTATACCTCTGTTTCGACACCGAATACCTCGCGAAGCATTTCGGGATGCATCACCTGTTCCGGCGTGCCAGCCGCTGCGATTCGCCCGTTCTGGATGACGTAAATCTGGTCGCAGTAAGCCGCAGCGATGTTCAGGTCATGCAATGCCGCAAGTACCGTCAGACGAAGCGACTTCAAGAGGTCCATAATTTGCAGCTGGTAGCGAATGTCGAGATGATTCGTCGGCTCGTCCAGCACAAGCAGCTTCGCCTCTTGCACCAATGCCCTGGCGATCAGCACTCTTTGTTTTTCCCCGCCAGACAGGGACAAAAAGCTGCGTTCGGCGAAATCTTGCATCCCCGTCCGAATCAGCGCCCTTTGCACGAGCCAATGATCTTCTTCTGTGTCCTGCTGAAATAATCGCTTATGCGCCGAACGTCCCATCAAAACGATTTCCTTGACAGTGAAGTCGAATTCTACTGTTCCTTCCTGGCGAACGACAGCCATTCGCTGCGCTGTCTCCCTAGGCGACAGCCGGTAAATGTCTTCCCCGTCCAATGTCACGAGACCCGCATCCGGCTTTTTGGCCCGGTACACGCTCTTGAGCAAGGTCGACTTTCCACTGCCGTTCGGACCAATCAGGCCAACGAAGGTCCCCGGCTTTGCCCGCAAGCTGACATGATCCAGGATTTCTTTGCCATCCAACGCAATGGAAACTTGCTCGGCAATCAGATTCACCTGCCTCCACCTCCAAACGAGTACGAACTTCGCAGCATCAGCCAGATAAAAAACGGGCCCCCGCACAACGATGTAATGATGCCGATGGGCAGTTCCTCGGGAGCGAACGCAAGTCTGGCCACGACATCTGCCCAGATGAGAAAGCTTGCTCCGAGCAGGGCGCTGACAGGCAGAACGCGGCGGTGATCGGTGCCGACAATGATGCGGACGATATGCGGCATCATCAGCCCGACGAAGCCGATCGCCCCGCTGATCGAAACGATCACTCCCGTCAGCAGCGCAGTAATGATCAGCAGCATTTTGCGGAAATGCTCGGTATTCACTCCCAGCGTGCTGGCTGTCTCCTCGCCCATCATGATCGCGTTGAGCGAGCGATAGTAAGTCAACAGCACGAGCATGCCTGCCAACACCACAACGCCTGGTATGGTCAGGTATTCCCATTTGGCTCCCGCCAGGCTCCCCTGCATCCAGAACAGCACGGTGCGGATGCCGTGCTCGTTCGGCGCTGAAAAGATGATCAGACTGGTAACCGCCGAAAGTACAGCCGAGACGGCTATGCCGGACATCAGCAGGCGCACGGTCGAGTTTTGTCCCCCAAGCCTGGAAAGCGTAAAGACGAGGACAATCGACAGAAGCGATCCGGTAAACGCTCCGAACGTCAAGGAATACTGTCCGTATAAACTGAATGCTCCAAAAAGAATCGCCAGTGTCGCTCCAACGGAAGCTCCCGACGATACACCGAGCAGGTAAGGGTCAGCTATCGAATTACGGACAAGCGCCTGGATCGTCACCCCTACCACGGACAAGCCCGCGCCTACGATCGCCGCAAGCAGGACGCGGGGAAAGCGAATCTGCCAAATGATCGTCTCCTCTGATTTGGACCAATCCGCATGCACCCAATCCCCGACCAACGGGAGGTGGGAAAAAGCAATCTTCCATATGGTACCAGGCTGAATCGAGACAGACCCGAGCATCACCGCCAGTGTCGTACTCGCGATCAGCATGAGCGCCAGCCCGAGTAAAACGGAGGCAAACCATCCCCTGGAACTCCTGATATCTCCTCTAGCGATATTGATTCCCCTCCGCCCAGAGCCATCCATGACGGAGGGACTCTCCAGTATTGTCCGCTTCACAGCTCTCACTCCTTCGGATAAATCAACAATGCAGGCCAAAGATAAATCGATGTGATCCTGCCGTTAAAATTTCTCCGGATAGAGCCCTTCGGCAAGAGTCTTGAGTGCGATTGGCGCCCGTACGCCTTCTGACGCAGCGGAGAGCGGCAGCACGATGAGACGGTTGTTTTTGATCGCCGGCAGCTCAGCCAGCTCCTTTTTCGTCAAAAGCAGGTTCCGTTTTTGCTCCACCGTTTTGTCTCCGTAGTCGACAACGACGATCACCTCCGGCTTGCGGGCAACGACTTCTTCCCAGCTTACGCTTGTCCAGCCTTTGGGGATGTCGTCAAAAATGTTTTTGCCTCCTGCCAGCGCAATCAGCTTGGTCATGTAGTTATTGGCAGCCGTGTACGGCTTGTCTTCTCCGTTGTCGTAGACGAAGACCGGAATCGGTTGCCCCACGTCTTTGAGGCGATCAGTGATCTGCCCGATCTCGTTTTTCATCCGTTCGATCAATTCATTCGCTCTCGGTTCGACTCGGAAAATGCGTCCGATCTTTTCGATGTCGGCATATACATCCTCAAGGCCGGGTGCCGTCATATTGGAAGATTGCTGCAAGTACGCCTGGACGCCCATTTTCTCCAAATCTTCGACGGTCCCGACCGCTTTGTCGGTATAGGCGCTCTTCCAGCCGGCGTACACGAAATCCGGCTCAACCGAAAGCAAAACTTCCTTTGACGGGTACTGCTTGGACAGCACCGGAATTTTTGCATACGCTTCTTGAAGCTCCGGCAAAATCTGATCATCGAGATAGGCTGTCCCCACCATCTTGTCGGCAAGTCCCAATGCCAGCATGATTTCGGTCGTATGCTGACTGAGCGATACGGCTCGTTTGGGCGCCTCCGCAAAGGCGAGCGTCCTTCCGTTGTTTTCAATCGTTACGGGGGACGAGGTACTTCCCTGATTTGCGGACTCTCCTCCAGGCGGCGTCTGAACTGGACTTGCTGCCGTAGTGTCGGCGGTTGGGGCGGAATTTGACGCAGCACCGCCGCATCCCGACAATGCCAGAATAATTGCCACCCCAGCGGAAAACCAAAAGCCCATACGTTTGTTGAAAGCTCTCATCCCAATTTCCTCCTCGTGTCATTTCGTTTCATCGTTTTCTTGCCTCGGCTCCCAATAAGAAAAGGCACCTCCCGACCTTGCCGGAAGATGCCTCGCAGGCAGCGGACAGAAGAAACAGGCAAAAGGATAGACCACTGGTATGGAGAGCCTTTTCTTCGTCACACTGTCCCCATCCTCGTGGGTCGATCGTGTATGCTTTATGGCAGGTCTCCTGGCTTGGGATCATCGCACCCTTGCTTCCTTCCCATCTCGCGCTGCGGCGGCGAAACAGTGGATAAATTTGCAAGGTCGCTCCCCTATACAGTGGCGGGACCGCGTCGGACTTGCACCGAACTTCCCTTTTAAGTGCCCGGGTAAAAAGCCTTCCCGGTTTACACCATAAAGCGTCTGTATTCAATTGATCGACGATTCTGTCATGGTTGCCCGATTACCGTCAATTCCTTCGGATACTGCGTCAGCACTTCGCATCCGTCCTCCGTGACGAGCACATCGTCTTCGATGCGAACGCCCCCTACCCCCGGAACATAGACACCCGGTTCGATGGTAAAGACCATGCCCGGACGAAGCACTTCCTGGTTTTGCCCGTGCACGGACGGATATTCATGAACATCCATGCCGAGGCCGTGTCCAAGACGGTGCATAAAGTACTCGCCGTACCCTCTGGCCTCAATCACACCGCGAGCAGTTTGATCGAGATGGGCGAAGGTTGCTCCCGGACGGACTTCTTTGATTGCCGCTTCGTTCGCCGCGAGAACGGCCGCGTATATTTCCCGGAGCTGGTCATTGATTTCCCCTACCGCAAAGGTGCGGGTGATATCGGATACGTATCCGTCTGCCAATACGCCGATATCAAACAGCAGAAGCTCGCCTTCCCGCACTTCCCGGCTTCCTGGATTGCCATGAGGCAAAGCCGATTTTTCCCCGGCCAGCACCATCGAGGCAAAAGACGGCCCTTCTGCCCCCAGGCGCTTCATCTCGTATTCCAGATCGGCGACGAGTTCCGTCTCGGTTACGCCAGGCTTGACCTTTTTCACAGCTCTATCAAGAGCGTCTTCGACCAGCTTGACCGCATGTTTGATCCGTGCCACTTCATCGGCGGTCTTGATCAGGCGCATTTCTCTGAGCGGCTCTTCGATATCGTCGTAGCTTTGGGCAGAAACGAGTGCGCTTATCGCCTCGAAACGATCTACGGTCATGTGGCATTTTTCGAGTCCGAACTTCTTCACCCCGGCCGGAAGCGCTTGTTTCAGCACTTCATACGGGTTATCGGTATCAGTATGGGTGAGAATATGTTTGACGCTGGATGCCTCTGCGGCAGCTTCACGGTCCAATGCCGGCACGATCAGGGAAGGTTCCCCGGCAGCCGGGATGACGAGGCCCATGAACCGCTCGTGCGGCTCAGTCAAAAACCCGGTCAGGTAGTAAACGTGCTTTGGCAATGTAATCAAAGCCGCGTCTAACCCTTCTTTTTGCAAATAGGCAAGAATGCGTTGGATGCGTTCCTGATACAAACGGGTCAACCGCCTTTCTTTGGGTATCATACTGCGAGGATACCATTTCCCTGCCAAAAAAAGAAGCGAACGGATGAAAAAATGATACAAGACCAAGGACAAGCTAAAGGAGAGGTGCATCACTAGTGATTGAAAAACCGATTGTCGCATCCGCAAACGGCTCCAGGCTGGCTGTGCAAATATACGGCAGCGGCCAGCCGCTTGTATGTATTCATGCTCCCGGCATCGGGATGATCAATTTCTCCCGTTTGGCGGGATTGGCCGAGCACTTTCAGCTCATCCTGCCTGACCTTCCCGGTCACGGGGCGAGCGCTCCGCTTCCTATCCCCTTTACGATGGCTGATCTCAGCGAGACGCTGGAGGAAACGGTTCACGCTCTCGGTCATAAACAGGTGGTCGTAATGGGCTATTCCCAGGGAGCTCCCCTCGCGCTGGAATGGTGCCTGCGCCATCCAGGCTCAATCGCCGGCCTCGTATTAATCAGTGGTTTTTCCGAAGTGAACGAGTGGTACCTGCATTCCCGCTTTTATTTGGCCGAAGCGATTGCCAAGCTGGGAGGAGTCAGGCTGTTGGCCCGCTCGACGGCCGCCTCTCATCTGGACAAACAAGCGGACAGGGAACGGTGGATTGCGCATGCCAGCCGAACCGACGCCAAGTCTCTTCACCACCTGTACACGATTGGCCATCGCTATCGCTGCACAGAACGCTTGCATGAAATCACACGGCCCGTCCTGCTCGTCTATGGCCAGGAGGACAAGCACATGCATCCGTACGGAAAGCTTATGGAAAAACATCTGCCGCAAGCCCGAATGGTTGCGATCCCCGGAGTGAAACACCAGATCGTGACTCGAGCGGCAGAGCCTTTGGGTCACCTTTGCAAGGAATTTATCGGTTCTTTCTCCGTTTCGCCGTTTGATCCGACATAGCGATGAAGCACAGCGACAGCATGTCTTCAGCACGCGTGTTTATGTAAGCAAAAAAGCGCGTTCCCATCCCGGCGCCTCGTCTCGCAGCAGGCTGAGGAGCACAAGAGAGGTACCGGCCGCGCCATCGAGAAGTCCCGGGTAATGAAGCTGCCTGTCGCCAGTTGAGTTTCTCTGTACCTCGCAAAAACCAAAAGGGGCTTCTTTTGCGAACATGGCGATGACTTGTTCTGTCAGCCGGTCCCGTATTGCGCCCAGCTCTTCATCGCCGCTGTCCACGTACATCCGCTGGGTCATCAGCAAGAGACCGGCATAGCCGTGACAAATCGTCGGAGCGTATAGATTCCACAACTCCTGCGGACGACGAAACGTTCCGCGGTACGACTCCAGCGCGATCCGCTTCCACTCCGCCCGCCCGAGCGCTTCTCCTGCCAGCCAGAGCGCACGGGCAACTCCCGGCGTTCCGTAGCACCACGCCTCTCGGTGTACAAAGGGATCGATTTGTTTCACTCCCCGAACATTCTCCAGGCTGAGCTGAGGAGCCCAGAGAGCCCCGTACGCATCCGACTGCTTCCAGGCCAGCAGCCATTCCGCGATGCGCTGTATTGCCTCCCCCTGACCGTCTACCTCCACACCGCGCTGCAGAGCAATCGACAACAGGGCGAGCACCCCTGGTATGCCGTGGGAGAGGCCGCAGTTGAAGTTTCCTTGTGGGAATCTCGCTTTGTCTGCTCTTGTCGCCTGGTTTTCTTTGGCGATATGCCATGCCGGAACCGTCTGCCCTGACAATTCTTTTTCCCCCGCGACAATTAAAAGATAGGCGATCACTTCCCGCAAGAGCTTTTCCATTCCTGGCTGATCCAGCCGAAGCAGCAAGTAACGGGCGATTCCTGCCGCGCCATTGATCACGTCATAGTCGCCCATCACAAGTCCTGTCTGGGCCCTCTGTTTTGCTCCAAGAAGAAACTCGGGCAGTCTTTTTCCCAGCTGCTCCTCCAATTTTTGCAAAAAGAGCTGATAACGGGTGCCTTGACGCGACAGCAGATGGACAGCGAAGCAAATGCCGGCAAGGCCTGTCCACAAACCGAGTCCTTGGATGCCTGCACGCTGCAATTCCTGCTGGACTGCTGTCAGCAACGCGTGCCCTTTTACATCCCAGCCATCGTCCGGATCGCCTTTGTCCAGTTCAGCATAAAGCAGACTTATCCCCGTGTAGCCGCTAGCCAGAGACGCAGGATGAAACAAGCCATGCTGCGTTCCACCGCTTTCCAACCCGTTTTCCGGGCTTTTGGCGAGCTTGGCCGTGTACTCAATATCCTGCAATCGAGCAGCTACCTCAAGCACTTGCCTTTCTATCGCTTCCCGCATCTGCGGAGCCGGGACAGGCATCCAGCCGGGCTTTGACTGTTCCATTGGCATGAACATCCTTCCTCCTCTCGTTGCGGCGATCAAGCCCGGCCTCCGCGAAAATGTGTCAATCCGTACAGTGTATGCCTGGCGAGAGCCATAACCTTTCGCTCACTCTCCCGGTCTGTGCCGAACAGGCGATTTACGTTCATATGGATCACACTTGCCAAAATGTTGTCCGGTGTGTTGGAAAGCTCGCCGCTCGCGTAAGACTCCCGAATTTTTGCGGCAAACGGAAAGAGCGCGGTCTTCCTTTCCTGAAGCAGCGGCAAAAGCATTCGGCCGTCGGGATGCTCGGCAAGGCCTGCCCACGCTCCTTCCGCATTTCCCAGAGTTAGATACAGCCGCCGAGCTGTCCGGAATTCCTGTTGATATGCCTTCTTTTCATAACGCCGCTCAAACCAGTCCAGCTGCTGGGCAAACGACAGGCCGAACTGCTCCGCGATATCCAGTACGCTTATGACCCCTAACAGGGTGAGATCAAGTCCGATGTTCCGGCCGCGCTTCAAGGCAAGCATGTGGCTGACTGCCTTGCTGTCCGCCGCAAAGACGTCTTCCGCCAGCGTTATCAGAGCAGGGCCGCCATACCTTCCGATTTCCGGCTCGTACGTGTCGATAACCAGCCTTGTCAGCATCCCGGCTTGCTGCAAGCCGCGGGCCCACTCGTGAAGCTCAGGCAACAGTCCGCTTGCCAGCCGCGAAGGCTCCCCGCGAAACCGCAAGCGAACATGTGAATCCGGGTCCTTGTACCGCATAAAGAAGCTGGCGTTTGCCAGTCCTTTTCTCTCCATATCGATACAGAACTGCCTTAACGGAAAGCCGATGCATTCCTCTTCCCGGCTTTTGCAGCCGTACAGCTTGGCATAGAGCCACTCTCCGCCTGGCAAATGAATGCGATCAGGACCTTCAGGCATTCGGCTGGTCAAAATACTTGGCCGTTTTTTCTCCCTTTCCAGTTGCCGCTCTGCTTCTCGTACAAGCGGTATGGCCAGCTCCATCCAGACAGGTCCGTCCGGCGTTTGCGCCAGATGCTCTCCAGACATGACCGGATTCTCTGTCAGTACGAGGGATTCTCCGGAATTCATTTGCGCGAATTCGCGATGCAGCATATCCAGATGCAATGGATGCCCCAGATCAAGCAAAATGCGGTTGTCCCCCTCTGTGAGAAATACATGCCGGGGAACCTTCCACTTGTCCCGCCATTCTTGTACGGCATTCTTCCACGTTTCTGTTGACATCCCCTCGGCAAACGGAACCGTATGCTTGTAAACGCGCCATCTGGCTGGCGACAGGATCGTCTTCCCATAGCGTATTCTCGGTACATACGGGGACTGCTCCAAGCT
Source organism: Brevibacillus borstelensis (assembly GCF_037834415.1). Lineage (GTDB taxonomy): Bacteria > Bacillota > Bacilli > Brevibacillales > Brevibacillaceae > Brevibacillus > Brevibacillus borstelensis_A. Next base: position 13,552 of record NZ_JAUMSJ010000029.1, read on the forward strand.
CCCCCAAGAGAAGCTCCCCCAATTTCCCTGCCGCTCCTGCCCGATTTCCCGTAAAAAGCGATAGACAGGCGGCGTGTTTCGGAGTGTGAGCATATGGCCTGTCGTCGGAATAACTTCTTTTCCGAGCGACACAGACTTGAGGTAAAGGGAATCCAAAGTGGCGCCTACGAGCAGGTCGGATAGCGGCAATAGGTTCTCTTTCGCTTGCTTCCCGGGATTTGTCCCAAGAACAATCTCATAAGGACGTATATTGGGAGACAGCGTAACATTCGATAATCGATCATGGGCCGGCAAGTACGAAATTTCCGCATGAATCGGTTCCGGGTCGAGCGCCTGTTCGGCCGCGTGGACCTCACGCAGTTGGTCCAAAAACGCCTCTCCGAAAAGATCGGCAAAACGGCCGAATGTTTTTCCGGCTCCATTGGAACCCGGATTGGTCCCGACGATCAGGCGAAAGTCTCCCCGGTCCAGTCCCTCCCTGTTTTTCACGGAAAGGGTCGCGTACAGCTCCAGAGATTTGGGAAACATCTCTGGTTCCCACCCGCCAGGCGCCATGGCTTCCACGAGTTCATCCGTCAATTCGACTTCCTGTCCGCCTTCCATCTGTGCGCTCAGGAGCATGTTCAGCAGCAGAGCACTTCGCTTGGTCGCCTTTCCCCCTCCCGATTTGTTCTCGGCCCTCAGCTGATACTCATCCAGGCTGCCTAACCCGAGGTCTTCGTCCAACAGCAGCAGCAAAGGAACCTCCCGGTGAATCCCATACCTCTCGATAAAGTCGGCATGCAGTTCCTTCAGAAATGAAGGGCGGTCCGCGCTTGCCGACAAGCGGCAAAGGACTTGGACGGCACGGGCAGCTTCACGGGCCACTTCGCCCGGCAGCTCGACCTGCTCAGCCGACAGCTGCAGGTCAACCTGCAAAGGATGTTCCACGGCGATGATCTCCTGCATTCTGCGGGACGCCTCCCGATACATCCCAGTCCCATCCCCAAGCCGCATCTGATCGTAGGCATCCAGCAAGGCAGCGATCCCCCGCAGCTCCTGTTTCAGCCCGTCTATTCCCTGGACAGGCTCCAAACGATCGAGCACATAAGCAAACGGGCTGGGATGGGACAGCGGAGGTCTCAGCTCGCTGATCAAATACTCCTGCTGAAACAGCTGCCACAAAAAATGGCGAATCTTTTCGACAGGTGTTTCCGGATGATCAAGCTCGATCTTTTTTTGCAGAGCGAGGTAGGGGATCATGTCTTTTGCCTCTTCCAGCACCTTGCGAACGACCGGAGACGCTTGAATAGACGAGCTCAGACTTTTCTTCCGCCCTGTTCCCTCCTGCGGTCCGGCGTTGATCAGATACGACAGCTTGGCCCGCGAACCTGTCAGGTAAACAGCCGGATTCGTGCGCACCTGCAGCTGTTCAACCACTTCGGGCCGGCTCTCGAGTGAGCGGATGAGCGACATCAGCCATTCCATGTCGGGGCGGGTGCGCTTGTTGTGTTCGCGAAAAGAGCGAAGACGGATACAGCCTGGGCTTTGTTCTCCCCACTTTCCGCTGGCCACGCCGGAACACAGTCCAAATGGGGTCGGACGTGTGATCATGCGGATCACATAACGCATAAAGCTGCGGACTGTCTGGTTCCGCTTCCGTGACTCCCCAGGATGCGACAGGCTTGCCAGCGCCTCGAACAGATTGGGAGAGGCAACGGCAATGGCTTCTCGCACCGCGGGATGGCGGGAGAGCGCTTCGAGCATGGCGATCGTATCCTCGTGCCGCTTGTCAAGGTTGCCTTCGCCTGTAGAAAAAAGACGTCCGTACCATTCTGCGGGCAATAACGGCGTCCGCAGCATAAAGAATGGGAACGGCCTGTAAACGGAGAAAGAATCCTGATTCTTTGCCGCTTGTTCCTTCACAGCTTGGCGTTGGAGATAGCTGCTCATCGTTGCCTCCTGTCCGGGTATTTTTTCCAGAAAGATACTTTCTCTATTGATTTTTGAATAGTCGAAATAGTATGATATGTATGTAGTGTAATTATATGGTAGAGAGGATGAAAATTCAATGAGCAAAGACATGTTTGACCTTGATCTGCAAGTAGCAGAAGTAGACTGTTCTTCTTCCAGCGAGGAGGCGGCGACGTTCACCTGCCATACCTACAACTGCAATTCCTACACGGACTGCATCCTCTGCAGTTGAAGCTTCTGCCAGGTCCAGCACTTATCCACCTGTGAATCGGCATCGACGACAGGAAAAACCCCGAATCAAGCCACCTCCTTGATTTCGGGGTTTTCAGTTGTTGACTCATGGAAGCATCATCTGTCAACCACGAGTCGATTGGCTCTGCTAGTTTTTCATCCTCGGATCAAGGGCATCGCGAAGGCCGTCACCGATCAGGTTAAAGCCAAGTACAGTCAACATGATGGACAAGCCCGGAAAAATGACGGTCCACGGCGCTTTCTGAATATATTGGCGGGAGTCGGAGAGCATCAATCCCCACTCCGGCTGTGGCGGTTGAGCTCCCAGGCCGAGAAAACCCAAGGCCGCAGCTTCAATGATCGCAGTCGCTATCCCCAGCGTACCCGTCACGATGATCGGCGCCAGGCTGTTGGGGAGTATGTGCTGAATGATGATATGAGAATGCTTCGACCCGATGGCTTTCGCGGCCATCACGTATTCCTCTTCCTTCAGACTCAGTACCCGCGAGCGGACAAGCCGGCCGTATGTCGGCACGTTTACTATGGCAATCGCGAGCAAGGCGTTTTCCAGGGATGGCCCGAGAATGGCGACAATGGCAATGGCCAACAGTATGCTGGGAAACGCCAGCATAATGTCAAACAGCCGGGAGATGAGCGTGTCGATCCACCGTCCGTAATAGCCAGCCAACAGTCCGAGGAAGGTCCCTGCGACGACGGAACCAATCACCGCAAACAGCCCGACCCGAAGGGAAATCTGCGCGCCGTAAATGACGCGCGTAAAGACGTCGCGTCCATTGTAGTCCGTTCCAAACCAGTGTTCGGCAGACGGAGGCAGGTTCTTATCTACCAGTTCTCCTTTGTCGTACTCGTAAGGGGTGATAACGGGAGCAAGGATTGCCAGCAAGACGAAGAAAAGGATGATGCAAAATCCAATAATCGCCATCTTGTTCTTGCGAAGGATCCTCAAAGCGTCCCGCCACGGAGATGAGATCGGCTCATCCATTCTCTTGACCGGTACCGTTTGCACATGGGTTTCTGCCATCTTACTGCCTCCTCAACGGTATTTAATACGCGGATCGACGTAAGCGTACAGGAGGTCGACCACCAGGTTTATCAGGACGAAAATCGTTGCGATGATCAAAATTCCTGATTGAATGACGGGATAATCCCGGTTTCCGATCGCCGTATAGATGTATCTCCCTACACCCGGCCACCCGAAAATCGTCTCTGTTAACACCGCGCCGCCAATCAGGAGGCCGACTTGCACCCCCACAATCGTAAGCACGGGAATCAGCGCGTTTTTCAAAGCGTGCTTGTACACGACAAAAAACTGCCCAAGCCCCTTGGCTCTTGCTGTCCGGATATAGTCGGATCGCATCACTTCGAGCATGCTGGAGCGGGTAATCCGTGCAATAATCGCCATCGGAATCGTTCCCAGCGCCACACCCGGAAGAATCAAGTGCTCCACCACATCGCGAAAATGATCCCAACGTCCGGCAAGAATCGTATCGATTATATAAAAATGCGTAATCTCAGCTACCGGATCACGCGGATTGTCACGTCCAATAGAAGGCAACCACTTCAATTCCTGGGCAAATACCCATTGTTCCATCAAACCCAGCCAAAATACCGGCATAGAGACTCCAATCAAAGCGATCAACATGCAAATGTAGTCAAACCACGAGTTTTGTTTCCATGCGGAAATGATTCCTGCATTCACTCCGATAAAGACTGCGAACAGCATGCTTACCAAAGTCAGCTCAAACGTCGCTGCCAAATAAGGTCCCATTTCTACTGTAATTGGTGCTTTGGAGTGCAAGGAGACCCCCAAATCCCCTTTTAGAAGATTCGCCAAGTAATGAAAATATTGCGTATACCAAGGATTGTTCAGCCCCAGCTGTTCCCGTAAATCTGCAAGAGCTTGCGGACTTGCCTTTTCTCCCAAAATCGTCAGTGCCGGGTCTCCCGGGATGGCGTGAATAATCGCAAATACAATGAGCGACATGCCCAATAGCACTGGAATCAGCATCAACAATCTTCTAACGGTGTAGGCCAGCAATGCCATCTCCTCGCTTTCCTTGCGTCGTCCGTCGTTGAACAGAAAAGAAAGGGCAAGAAGAAAGGGTCCTTCTTACCCTTGCCACGCTTACTGAATGTCTACTTTTTCTACGCTTTCGCTGCCTTTCGGATGAGGCTGGTAGCCGGTAACACCCGCTTTGGCGGCAATCGGCGGTGTAGAGTGAGCGATCGGAACGAGAGGCGCGTCGTTGAAGATCAGCTCTTGTGCCTTTTTATACAGCGTTTCACGCTCTTTCTGGTCAGTCGCCGACTGCGCTTTCAACAGAATTTGGTGAACCTCTTCATTGGAGTAGCGAGGAATATTGTTTCCGTTGATTGTATTCTTGTCGAGCAGCGTGTACAGGAAGTTGTCCGGGTCGCCGTTGTCGCCCGTCCAGCCGAGCAGACACATCTCGTACTCGCCCTGTCTCGTCTTCTCGAGATAGGTGGCCCATTCCATCGTGACGATTTCGGCTTGGATGCCGATTTTTTGCAAGTTCTGCTGGATCGCCTCCGCCATCTTTTTGCCGTCCGGGATATAGGGACGAGGCACTGGCATGGCCAGGAACTGCACCTTGAAGCCATTCGGGAATCCGGCTTCCGCGAGCAGCTTTTTCGCTTCATCCAGGTTGTATTCGCGGTCTTTGATCTGGTCGTTGTACCCCCACAGGCTCGGCGGCATCGGGTTGGTAGCCGGTTCGCCAAGGCCGCTGTAGAAGGCTTTTACCATCTCGGGCTTGTTGATCGCGTGGCTGATCGCTTGGCGCACCTTCGGATTGTCAAACGGTTTTTTCTCCGTGTTGAACGCGAGGTAACCGACGTTCATCGAAGGACGCATGATCAGCTGCAGGTCCTTGTTCTCTTTTACCGCTTCGGCATCGTCCGGATTCAGGCCATCCATCAGATCGATCTCTCCGGACGTAAGCGCAGTCAGACGGGCTGTATTTTCCGGAATGACCTTGAAGATGACTTTGTCCAGCTTTGGATACTCCTTGTTCCAGTAGTCCGGGTTTTTCTCCAGCGTGATGATGTCATTGCGCTTCCAGCCGGCAAACTTGAACGGACCGGTGCCTACAGGCTCATCTCCGAGCTTGCCTCCTTCAATCGCTTTCGGCGAAGCGATGGCAAACGGCGACATTCCGAGGTTTGCCAAAAATGGCGCTTGTGTCCGGTTCAAAATGAATTGAACCGTGTGGGAGTCGACAACCTTGACTTCTTTAATCACGTGATCCGGATCTCCCTTGTATCCGCCGAACATGTCAGTGTAGTAGGGGAATCCCTCTGGATTGTGGTATTTGTTGCTCTTGTCCATCCAGCGGTCAAAGTTGAACTTTACGGCTTCGGCATTGAAATCGTTCCCGTCATGGAACTTCACGCCCTGGCGCAGCTTGAAGGTATAGGTCAGGCCATCCTCGGAAATCTCCCAGCTCTCAGCCAGTCCGGGAATTACCGTGGTGTTCGTATCCTCATAGCTAACCAGCGTTTCATAAATGTTCTCCGTCACCTTGAAAGTCTCCCCGTCCGTCTCCCGGATCGGATCAAGAGTTTTCGTATCCGCGCCCCGCCCGATGATCAATTGCTTCGGTCCGTTTTTGGCGGGTTCCGTTGCCGGCGGTGTTTGCTGCGCTTGCCCCTGATCGGTCGGCTGCTGAGCCGGCTGCGAGCTTGAGCACCCGGCAAGCGCCATGGAGAGCGCGAGCAGGCTCGTCATCGCTGCGGTAAGCACCTTCTTCTTCATGGATGAGTTCCCCCTTTTTCCATTTTTCCGCGTTTTCTCCTCTGCTTTTTCACTTAACGTTGTCTTGCATCCCCCCTTTAAAAGGAACTCGGCTAGGCAGCGTCAGGTGTTGTACAAGTGGCACGCTACGAAGTGGCCTCCGCCGACGTCCCGAAATTCCGGGCGAACCTGCCGGCACTCGTCCGTCGCATGCGGACACCGCGTATGGAACGTGCATCCTGCCGGCGGGTTGGCTGGACTCGGCACATCTCCCTGCAGGATGATTCGCTCCCGCGCCGCATCCGGATCAGGAGAAGGGACCGCTGAAAGCAGCGCACGCGTGTACGGATGCAGCGGATTGCGATACAGTTCTTCGCTTTTGGTCAGCTCTACCATCCTGCCCAAATACATCACTCCGACGCGGTCGCTGATATGCCTGACGACACTCAGGTCGTGAGCGATGAACAGATAGGTCAGCCCCAAATTCCTTTGCAAATCCTGCATGAGATTGAGCACCTGGGACTGAATCGAGACATCCAGTGCGGAAACGGGTTCGTCGGCCACAATCAGCTTGGGATTGAGCATCAGTGCCCGGGCAATGCCGATCCGCTGACGCTGGCCGCCGCTGAATTGGTGAGGATACCGCGTCGCGTGGTAGCTGGACAGGCCTACTACTTCGAGCATTTCCGCGACCCTCTGTTTTCGCTCGGACGCAGAGCCGATCCCGTGCACCTGCAACGGCTCTTCCAGAATCTTTGCAATATTGTGACGAGGGTTCAGAGAAGCAAACGGATCTTGAAAAACAATCTGCATGTTGCGCCGCATCTTCCGCAGCGCTTCTCCCTGCAAGCTCATAACGTCTGTTCCGTCAAACAGCACTTCTCCAGAGGTAGGCTCGATCAGACGCAAAAGGGAACGGCCTGTCGTCGATTTTCCGCAGCCGCTCTCCCCGACCAGGCCGAACGTCTCCCCTTTTTTCACGGTAAACGACACGTCATCCACAGCTTTGACGACGCCCACCTCTCTCCCGAATACGCCGCCTGTGATCGGGTAGTATTTTTTCAGGTTCTTGACGATGAGTAGATCTTCAGCCACCTGCATGCTCCTTTCGGGATTTATTTACGCCATCCAGCAGCGGGCTCGATGGTTGGCTCCTACTGATTGCAGCTCCGGCATCTGCGTGCGGCACTTGTCGTCCGCCTGCTCGCAACGCGGCGAAAACCTGCACCCGACCTGTATCGAGCCGGGGAGCGGGACGTTTCCGGGGATGGAATAAAGCCTATCCTGAGACCCTTCCAGCTTGGGCAAGGAATTCAGCAGGCCGATCGTGTAAGGATGCTTCGGTTGCTTCAGGATCGTCCGGACATCGCCTTCCTCCACCACATTTCCTGCGTACATGACGACAACGCGATGACACATTTCCGCTACCACGCCCAAATCGTGCGTTATCAGCAAAATGGCTGTTTTTGACTCTTCGTTCACATGTCTCATCAGGTCCAGAATTTGCGCCTGAATCGTGACGTCCAAAGCAGTAGTTGGTTCGTCTGCGATCAGCAGCTCCGGATTGCAGGCCATCGCCATCGCGATCATGACGCGCTGGCGCATTCCCCCGGAAAGCTGGTGCGGATATTCGTGCACAATCCCTTCGGCCCTGGGAATGCCTACTTTTTTCAGCATCTCCACAGCACGCTGAAGCGCCTCCTTTTTGCCGATCTTCATATGCAGGCGAATGGCTTCCCCAACCTGGTCGCCTATCGTGTAAACAGGATTGAGCGAGGTCATCGGCTCCTGAAAAATCATCGCGATCTCGTTTCCGCGAATCTCCCTCATCCTCTTTTCGCTGGCCAAAACAAGGTCTTCCCCTTTAAATTTGATGGAGCCGCCGACAATCTTTCCCGGCGGGTTCGGAACCAGCTGCATGATGGAAAGGGAGGTTACGCTTTTTCCGCACCCGGACTCGCCGACGATTCCGAGCACTTCTCCCTTGTTTACGGTAATGGTGACACCATCGACCGCCGGTATTTGCCCGCGGTCCGTAAAAAAGTGCGTTTGCAGGTTTTCGATTTCCAGTACAGGCTGTGACATGCAGGTGCACCTCTCTAACCTATATATTCCATGGGACAAGATGACTAACTGTCAACATTATGCCATTGATCCAATTTTTTGGCAACATATTAAATTTGGAAAATTACAATTTAGCTAAACATATAAAAAATTATCGGCAACAGAACCGAATGAAGAAAAGCCCGCTCGGCGGGCCTGTATGCATCGTCTGGTTTTATCTTCCAATCTGTTTGTCCGTAAACTACTCTTATGGGTCAAAAATACTGGCCATCCATTCGATCACAACCCTGGCGCCATCTTTTACGATCTGCCCCAAAGATTGTCCCGCATTGCTCATGTAGTTGACCACCTGACCAGGGGCCGCCTGGACCTGCTTGCCCATCACGGCGATTTCCATTTGTCCATTATCTATCTTTTTGATGGAAAAGGTTTGCGGCTGCTGCTCCGGCATTCCGCTCACCTTTTGAATGCCGCGCTCCGCCGTTTGCAGGCCCAGCACCACTCCGATCAGCAGGACGATTAACAGTCCTGTCAGCCTTACCGTCACATTCATTCCCACTCACCCTTTCGCGGGCGGCCCTGATTCGGGCTTCGTTACTTTCTCCGCCTGCCAATAGTACTCCGCGAATACGTCCGCAATCGCTTCTGCCGTATTGAGCGACTCTTGCAGCGTATTTTCCGTGCCTCCGATCTCTATTAACAGACTTCCCGGCGAAATGGACTGATTATACTCGCCGTGATCCGTTTTTGCCCCTTTTTCCAGTTTTCCGCGCGATAAACCCGGATACTTCTTCTCCATGAGCTTGTGAAGAGCGTCGGCAAAAGCTTCGTTCTTCTCGTAGTTTTTGTTGCGCTTGCCGACGACGAACAGCGTTCTCGCGTACGTTTTTCCGTTGATGGTCACGGTTGTTTCCTTGCGCGGCAGCGTGTCGCGATGGAGGTCGAAGAAATAGTGCAGCTCCCGGTTTTGTTCGGTTGCCGCCCGTATCGCTTGCAGGGATTCCGCATAGGAATGCGTGTAGTCCCTCCCTTTATCCAGCAAGCGCTGATAAATGTCATCCCGATTCACGTCCGCCCCGATCCCGAGGTCATTCAGTCTTTCAGCGAGATGCTTCCCTACCAGCGATATATTCCGTGTTGGGTGGTTGACGGATGTCCCCACCTGCTTTGCCTCGCTGAGCCATGACTCGCGGTTGTGGGAGTGGTATACGTATACAATCTTTTTACTGCCTGTCGTCGGTCTCGCGGCAGGCTCTTTTTTATCGTTTTCCGCTGGCGGCGCACTCGCTTCTACCGCAGGCTCCGATCCGGCGGCCAGTGGAGTGGCGTCAATCACCTGTTTTGGCGTCGGCGGATACTCGGCATAGTGATCGGCAAGGGCCGTTCCCTTTTCTGGGGCAAAGCGGGGAGCATCTTCCGTCAGCAAGCCGGGGATCTCTCTGCCCAGCAAGCTCCGCAAATCGCCCGGATTGATACTGGTCGCGAGCTGAAACATGAAGCCCGTCACGCTGTTTGTCCCTCGGTCTGTCGAGGCGTGGACCGTATCCGTCAAGGCAGGAATCTCCTGGCCCATCCATTTGAGCATGTGCAAACTGGACACGTGCGCAGCAGCCTGTTGAACAGCTGACGATGCGATCATGACGCGGTTTCCGCTCAGTGACATAAGTCCAGTCACCACAAAGAGAAAGGCGGTTACTATGGAAAGAATGATAAATTGGCGCTGAATTAGGGGTGCCATCTGTCTCCTCCTCATGCTGTGGCGTTGACAAATCTGGACGACCTTCCCGTCGACCGCTTGTCTATGCTTTAGCCTATGAGCGTCATAGAGACGATAGAACCCCTTCCTAGCTTTTCTCTCAAACTTGTCTGCTCACATTTTTGCGGAGATTTGTTCTGTCGAATCGCTTGGGTACTTGCAACTGCGATGATCCCTTTTAATGCGTGTAAGCTCCACTGTTTTGCCTGTCCACAGCGCGGTGCAGAGCACGGTTCAGGCCGGTTGCGATGACGTTGGCGGCCCCTTCGATAAATTCGTCTACCTCTTTCGGCGTCACTACCAAATCCTGACCCAGGGGACGCAATACTTCGTGGATCAACTGCCGCTTTTCCTGCTCCGGGAGTGAACCTACCAATCCCATGAAGGTCTTCCGCTCCTCCATGTCCGGCAAGTCCTCCTCGGTGTACGGCTCCTTTCGCTCCGGCAGAGTGCTCATCGCCAGCTTGTTGAAAGCACGGTTGCTCTCCTTCATGGATTGTCCAAAATGCCCCAGCAAATAAGTGATCGCATCGTTTACAATGGTCGAGGCAAAAACAACTGTCGGGACACCGATCGCGATCACCGGAACGCCAAGCGTCTGCTTGTCGATCGCCTTCCGCTTGTTGCCCACCCCTGATCCCGGGTGAATGCCCGTATCGGAGATTTGAATCGTGGTATTGACCCGATGCAGCGCACGGGAAGCCAAGGCGTCAATGCAGATGACGAAGTCGGGCTTGCTCTTTTCCACCACGCCGAAGACAATTTCGCTCGTCTCGATTCCGGTAATACCGAGCACCCCTGGCGACAAGGCACTTACCTCCCGATACCCTTCCTCGACCGATTCAGGCGCGAGCGTAAACAGATGACGCGTCACCAGCAGGTTTTCCACGACCAACGGCCCCAGCGCGTCCGGCGTCACATTCCAGTTCCCCAGTCCGACGACAAGCGCCTTTTTGTCCTCTGTAATCCCCAGACGATCGAGAAAGGCGGCAAACTCTTTCGTAAAGCGCTGTGCAACCTGTTCCTCAACGGCTGTGTCGTTATCTCTCAGCTTTGGCACTTCGATAGTGATGTAGTGGCCGGGCAGTTTTCCGATGTGTCTTCCTGCCTCTTCGTTTTCAACCTGCAAGCGGGTCACTTTGATCCCTTGTTCGCTTTCATTTGTTTCAATGCGCACCCCAGGGATCACATCGGGGGCGTTCTGCTGCTCCTGTACAAGCTCATGGGCTTCCAGCGCAAGGTCTGTCCGTATTGCGTACCTTGACAAGTCAATATTGTGTTCCATCTCCGCACACTTCCTTTCCCCATTTTGTTCCTGCTACTAGCTTGCTTGAATCATCAATTTTTATTCCGAATCCTTTCTTGCAAATGGGTGGACTGCATGCTAGAATATGTTTTGTTGTATGTATTGCACGCCCATGGTCGTCTAAGGAGGTGACACACATGCCAAACATTAAATCCGCGATTAAACGCACCAAGCAAATCGAAAAGCGCCGCGCACAACGTGCTTCTCAGAAGTCCGATTTGCGTACTGCCGTGAAAAACTTTGAGAAAGCGGTCGCTGCTCAAGATGTAGATTTGGCGAAATCCACTCTTCTGGTGGCTGTGAAAAAGCTGGACAAGGCCGCTACGAAAGGTCTCATTCATAAAAACGCAGCAAACCGTCAAAAGTCTCGCTTGATGAAAAAGCTCAACGTTCTGTCTGCTCCTGTAGCGTAAGCGACGTTGAACCGGAAAAACCCGCGAACATTTCGTTCACGGGTTTTTTTATTTGGAAGCGTGCAGCTTGATCGGCCTGTCACTGAAGCATTGGCTTTACGTCTGAAAGATGCAGACAGCTTATTGGAAGGCAAAAAAACCAAACGGTCATGGCCGCTTGGTTTTCATCCGTTCCTCATAGACGCGGGTCATAAACAGCTCTAGCGCAAGCTGCTTGTCTACCTGGCCTGACTTCATCCGGAAATCTTCCTCCGCTAAAACTGCCAGGAGCCTGCGAAGCGCTTCTTCCGAAAAAAAGCGAGCCTGCTCCCCGGCTTTCTTCACCGCGTACGGATGAACTTTCAGCATCCCGGCCAACTGCTGCTGGGTATAACCTTTGGGCGCCCACTGCCTGACGTGAAGCAGCAGACGAAATTGCCTGGCCATCAGAGCGAGCAGGCGAATCGGCTCGTCACCGGTCTTCAAACAGTCGTACAGCATGCGCAGCCCCCTGTCCAGCCTGCCCGTAGCTATCTGTTCGATCAAGGCGAAAACATCCTGCTCCAATGTCCGGGACGCCAGCTTCTCGATCACTTCTTCTGTAATCGCTCCGCCCTTGCCGACGTACAACGACATTTTTTCCAATTCTTTATCAAGCAGGCGCAAATCTCCGCCTACACGCTCCGCCAGCTTGGCTGTCAGCGTCCGTTCGATGCTTGCCTCGTATTTTTTGGCTTGACGCTCTATCCATGCGTACAAATCCGCATCCCGCAAATACGGGAACGGGATGACCCTCGCTTTTTGCTGCAAGCTTTTCACCAGTTTCTTGCGCTCGTCCAGTTTATCGGCATCCGTGCACAGAATCAGTGTCGTGTACGACGGCGGCTGCTCCAGATAAGGAATCAGTACGTTGGGATCGCTCTCCTGCTTAATCTGCGGCTTGCTGCCTGTCAAAAAGTACGCCTGTTTGGCGATTACCAGGCGATGCTCCCCCAGAAAGGGCAGCGTTTCTGCATCCTGCAATATGTACGGCAAGGATGTCTCCGTGCAGTCATACAAGCTCATATTCAGGTCCGCGTATGCCGGGTCGATCATTTCCCGCTTCGCTAATGAGATGAATTCCTCCGCGAGAAAGGATTCGGGTCCATGCAGCACATAGATCGGAGCGAACTGTTTTTGTTTGATCTCCCGAATTGCCGAAAGAAGCGGCATGATGTCCCCCCCCTCAGGTCGTGTTCCGTGTAATTATAGCACAGCACGCGCAGCTGCAAACGAAAAAACCGCGACCATAAGGCCGCGGCTTTCTTCCGTTGGCACCTCTATGTAAACGTTCTGGGGAGAAGCCCCGGGATACCTTCTCCCGAAACGGTAAGCAGGGGGTGCTTGATACTTTACTATACGCACCCCTTGCCGGATCGGTGCCAGTACACTCGTCATCATCCACCTTCATCACGGCGGACCCGAATTTAATCCTCATCGTCTTCCTTCTTGCCTTTGCCTTGCTCCTTGTCTTGATGATCACCCTGGTCATCGTCATCGTCTTTTTCCTTTTTCTCCTGCTTTTCTTTTTCCTTTTCTTTTTCTTTTGCTTTTTTCCTCTCTTCCTCGTCCGGCACGTCCACGCCGTACGGAAAGACAAGCTTGTCGTCCTGGCCTTTCACTACCGGCTTCGGAGGAGGCTTGGGCACGTTTGGATCAGGTTTTTGCGTATGCGCAGGAGTCTGTTGCTGCGGTTGTTTTGTTTGCGTTGTCTCTTGTTTTGGCGTCTGCCTTTTAACCGGTTGTTGTTTCTTCTTGGGCGGCTCCTTGTCCTCCACTGGTACGATAGGTTGAGATGGATTATTGCTGCTGGGAGGAGGAGTAGGCGGGCCGACTATAGCCGGTTTGACCTCTTCGGGAGGTTGGACCGACGTTCCATGCCGGAAGTCGTCTTCCTCCGGGGGACTAGACGGCCCCCCCATGACTACAAGGCCGATCAACAAACTGGCAGCAACAACACCGCTTCCGATCCGCGCCGTCCAAAGGGTGACGCGGTTCCACTTTCGCCGTTCATGAACGGGTGACGTTTTTGCTGTCAACTGCTTTGGTTCCAGCTTTGGCAAAATCTCCTTTTGCGAGCCGGATGAGGCAGCCGGCTGGACCTTCTCAGACTCCAGCTGCGGCAAAATAGAGTCGACAATGCTAAACCTAGGTGTAACAGGGGGAAGCTGCTCCAACTGCTCGGATACTTCTTTCAAACGGTCATACATGAGCTGCATGCCCGGCTTCTTCAGGAGTATATCGTGAAGCTGCCGCATTTCTTCCGATGAGAGGTCTCCGTCCAAATCCCGCTGCATGCATTCCCAAATTTCTTCGTCGGTCATCAACCTATCCCCCCTTTCTCGTAGTCGTACAACAGCTCCTGAAGCTGTTGTCTGGCCCGAAACAAGTACGACTTGACAGTGTTTAGCGGCAATTCCAACGCTTCCGCAATCTCCTGATAAGAGAAGTCCTCCAGGTAGCGCAGGACGACTACCATTCGGTACTGCTTTGGCAATTTTTCAATTGCTGCTTGTATATCTTGCGACAAACTGTTGAGAAGGATTTCGTCTTCCACGTTGTTACGATCAGGAATGATCAACTCGTGCTCGTCAATCGAGACCGTCTCTTTCTTCGCGCGAAATTTATCCATGCAGACATTGCTCACAACCCGCTGTACCCATGTGGAAAATTTCGCCTTCTCCTGGTACGTATCTATTTTACGATAAATCCTGATTAGAGCTTCTTGTGCGGCATCGAGAGCATCCTGTTCATTGCCTAGGATGTAAAAAGCGCTACGGTAGACAGAGGTCTCAATTGTTCGGAGGAGCTCAACAAGCGCATCATGATCCCCGGATTGCGCTTTCCTGATTAACTCTGCTTCTCCCATATTCTCCTCTCCCTCCTACAGACGGGGCGCTGTGAAAAAAGGTTGCAAGTATTTATTTATCGGAAATTTGTGTCTCCCAATAGATGGAGTCTTTCCGGATCACAAGTGTGATCGCTCCCTGCAGATCGGTTCGAAATACCTTTGCCCCCGCTTCCTGTAATCTAGTAAGCACCGCAGGCGAGGGATGCCCGTAACGGTTTTTTTGGCCGGCAGAAATGACGGCGTTTTTCGGTTGTATAGCAGCCAGCAAATCGGCAGAAGTGGATGTTCGACTGCCGTGATGGCCTACTTTCAAGACGTCTGCCCGTGGAGACAGCTTCCCCGCAAGCAGCTCGTGTTCCCCTCTTTCCTCCAGATCGCCGGTGAACAGCACAGTCGTACCGTAAGCGGTGAGCTGGAGCACGACAGAAGCGTCGTTTCCCGACTCCCTACCGTTCCCATCAGGATGAAGCCAGACCCACTCCACCCCTGGAGCATCCGCCCAGGCCAGACCAGGCTTTCCTGTCAATATCGGGATACGGCGCTCCCGGAAGCGGGTGATCAACTTCTCTTCTTCTTCACGGGGAGATGAGCCATTAATTAGTACGGCACCAATCGAAAAACGCGATACGAGTGCTCCCATCCCTCCGATGTGGTCGTGATCCCCGTGCGTCATCACCACATAGTCGATCCGTTCTATTCCCCTTGCCCGTAAAAACGGGGCTACAACATCTTTCCCAACTTCAAACGGATCGCGTTTTTCTCTCCAGGAGCCCCTGTTCGGATACACTGGGGTCCCTCCCGCATCAATTAAGTATACCTTCTTTTTACCAATCTCGACAACGATAGAATCCCCTTGTCCCACATCCAGGAAGGTAATCCTGACTTCTCCAGCTCCCGAAAACGGCTGTCTGGCCAACCCGAGCAAGAGGACAAAAACTGCGGCATAGAGCAACAGATCCCTTCTCCGGTGATAGCCTAAGTTCCATAATACAGGGATTGAAATCAAATGGACTGTATAGGCGATCAACCACCACAAATCCGGATGCGGCCAATAAGAAAACGGCACATTTGTCTGATGAAGTCGAAACAAGGGATCGTGCAGCCACTCCAGTATTCGCGATGCCAGTCCTGATGGAATGACCGCCAGTGATGGATGCAGAAGGCTGCCCAGCAGAGCCGCGTACCCTGCAGGCAGCACGACGATAGAGAGAATCGGGACGGCAATCAGATTAACCAGCCAGGAAATAGAGTGTGACTGATGAAAGTGATAGAGCAAAAAGGGGAACGAAACAGCCTGGGCAGCAAAGGTGACGCCAAGTGCGGCACTTAGCCAGGGGGGACCGAACCGTACGCACGCCTGACTGATCGGGACATAGATCAGCAAGCCTAGTGTAACGGCAAAGGAGAGTTGAAACCCGATGTGCCACAACTGGTAGGGATTGAAAACAAGCATTGCGATCAAGGCCCAGCCCCAGAGCTCTTTTCCGTCCATCCTCCGGCTCATCGACTGATACAACAGGCCAATACCTCCCATGATCCCGGCACGGACAGCTGAAGCGCTGGCTCCGACGAGAAG
This sequence comes from Brevibacillus borstelensis, assembly GCF_037834415.1. Lineage (GTDB taxonomy): Bacteria > Bacillota > Bacilli > Brevibacillales > Brevibacillaceae > Brevibacillus > Brevibacillus borstelensis_A. Next base: position 29,495 of record NZ_JAUMSJ010000029.1, read on the forward strand.
AACATATCCGGCGAGCATGCAGGCAGTGCAGATAAGGGCCGTTTTCCGCGGAACCCCCAGACGCTCAATCCCCCACAGGAACATCCCGCTGACGAGCGTGACATGCAGGCCGGAGATGGCCAGAACATGGCTGATTCCCAAATTGGCGTACATCTCCTGCGTATCTGGCGAAACTCCGTCTGTGACCCCCAAAAGCAATGAGCTCATGTAGCCCGCTATTTCCCGATCCCCGAATACCTGGTTCAGCCGCTCCCGGGCGTTGGTTTGCCAGTGGTGAAACAACCCCATCACCCCGGTCTGGCCCGCTTCCCTTACGAGTTCCCCGTATTCCGCGTCCCCTGTGACATAAATACCCTGCCAGCGAAGATATCGCTCGTAGTCAAAGGCATGTGGATTGCGGGCGGGTGCAGGCAAGCTCAAACGCATGCTGCCGGAAATCCGGTCGCCGGAAAGCCATTTTTCGACTGCAAGCGCTTCGCGCTCTTTTTCCAACTTGACGCGAAAGGCAATCCGTTCCGAATCGGGCAGGTCCTGCATTGTTTCTTTGCGGAAGCCGACACTCTCCACCAAAAGAAAAAAGCGCGCCGAATCGCCGTCCCGTTTCACAGGCGTAGCGATCTGTCCGCGAAAGTGAATCAGTGCCTCTGGTGCAGCCGGGACACGCAGATACGATTGGTTCAAACCGTCGTAAAAATGAAAATAAAATCCGCTTCCCAAGAAGATCAAGCCAGCAAGGCTCAGCCTTTTTCCGACTTCCCTGGGAACAAACGCGCACACCGCCGCGAGCACTCCCGCCATTAGAAACAGCCAGGCCATCTGCAAATAGGCTCCCGCCAGCAACCCTGTCAAAAAAGCCAAACCAGCCCCAAACGCAGTCAAGTAGTACCCCTCCCCTAAGAAACGTCAGAGCAACCAGTGTACGGTGCTTCCCGGGGACAAAAAAAGCAAACTGGTTTTCTAACGGAAACCGCCCTCCCGATTCCCGCGTTTTATTATCCGAAAAGCGTCTGTTCCAACGGTTCGCACAGCTTGTTGGGCAATTGGAAAGATTGCTTTGCCCGTCAATCCGTGATAGAGTTAGCTAGAGCAATCTGAGTGAGAGGAAGAGTCATTTCATATGTGTGGAATCGTATCACTCTACAACAAACGGCAAGCGCCCGTCCAGCAAGAGACGATTGGCGCCATGACCCGTGTTATCCTGCACCGCGGTCCAGACGATGACGGTTTTCATCTGGAAGACAACATCGCACTGGGCTTTCGTCGTTTAAGCATCATTGACGTGGAAGGCGGCCATCAGCCGCTGTTTAACGAGACACGAGACATTTGGATCATCGGCAACGGCGAAATCTACAACTACAAGGAATTGCAGCAATGGTTGAAGGAGTGCGGACACGTATTCCATACGGATTCCGACATCGAGACGATCCTGCACCTGTATGAGGAAGTCGGAACCGACGCTCCCAAGCACCTGCGGGGCATGTTTGGTTTCACGATTTATGATTCACGCAATAAACGCCTGTTCGGGGCGCGCGATCATTTCGGCATCAAGCCTCTCTACTATGTCGAAACGGAAGATTCGATTGCAGTGGCAAGCGAAATCAAAAGTCTTTTGGAGCTTCAGGGTGTCAAGAGAGAAGTAAACACGACAGGCTTTTACCATTACTTGACCTTTCAATACGTGCCTGATCCAGAGACGATGTATCAGGGCATCTACCGGATCCCGCCCGCTCATTCCTTCGTCATTCAAAACGACAGGATCCAGCTGGAGCGTTATTGGGACGTAGAGTTCAAGCCGGATGAGAGCAAGCCTTTTTCTTATTTTGTGGAAGGAACTCGCAGCATCATGCTGGAGTCGGTCGACAGGCATCGGGTCAGCGAAGTACCCCGTGGAGCCTTTTTGTCCAGCGGCGTAGACTCCAGCAGTATCGTCGCGATGCTGCGGACATTCGAGAATGTCAAGACCTTTTCCGTCGGTTCCGACATTCCGGGATACAGCGAATTAGACTACGCCCGCAGAACAGCGCAATATTTAGGAAGCGAGCATCATGAACTGGTCGTGAATGCACAGCGTTACATGGACGAGTTGCCCAGACTCATCTGGCACCAGGACGAACCAGTGGCCGACCCCTCTGCGATCCTGCTGTATTTCGTGGCGCAAATGGCCAGCGAGCATGTCACCGTCGTTCTGTCCGGCGAGGGCGCAGACGAATTTTTCGGCGGCTACAACATCTATCGGGAGCCGCATTCCCTGCGGATGTTCTCCCACATGCCTGACTGGATGAGAAGCTCTGTCCGCTTTTTGGCAGAGAAACTCCCTGACCAGGTAAAAGGAAAAAATTTCCTGATTCGCGGCTCCAAAACAGTGGAGGAACGCTTTTTTGGAAACGCGCTGATCTTCAGTGAGGAAATAAAGGAACGTGTGGTAACCGAGGACATTTTGCATACGGAGTCGTATCGCACCCCTTGGTCCGTCACAGAAGAAATTTACAAACGTGCGCAAGTCCTGGACGATGTTACCAAGATGCAATATCTGGACATCCATACATGGCTTCGCGGCAACATTTTGATGAAGGCCGACAAGATGACGATGGCCAACTCTCTGGAGCTTCGTGTGCCTTTCATCGATACAAAAGTGTTTGAATTTGCCGCTACCATCCCGACCAAATATAAAATTGCCAATGGCACTACAAAGCATGTCCTGCGCGAAGCGATGAAGGACTTTTTGCCCCCGGAAATCAAGACGAGGAAAAAGCTTGGCTTCCCTGTACCTACCCGTTATTGGCTGAAAAACCAATTTTACAAATGGGCCAAGGAGCTTATTTTTGAGTCAAAGGTAGATCACTTGATCAACAAGGCCTACGTCCTCTACATGCTGGATGAACACCGTGAGGGCAACGCCGACTACAGCCGGAAAATCTGGACCATCCTGATCTTCATGCTGTGGCATCAGATCTTTATCGAACAAAAACACCAATTTGGCCCATACGTAAGCCCAAGCGTGGAGATTCGCAAAAAAAAGGACTCTCTGGAGAGAATCGGCTGACAGACTCAGACTGATTGCGGCAGGCAGAATGCTTGTGTCTGCGCACAATTGCTTGAACTCCCGCAGCCGCCACGATATTCAAGATATGACAGGCTTCGCTCGTCGAATGACGGGCGGGCCTTTTTTCTTTTGTGGCCGCCCGCTCGATTTCACGGAACAACGTTCTGTCTTGCAAAAAATTTGCCGACCCCCGCTGTCATTTCGTAGGATGCCTGTAGATGCAGGCAGGCTATCCTGCTTGCTCAAATGGAGGTGCTTGCATGCTGTACGACTTGTGGGAACGATATCGCCGATGGATTCTCATCTGTGCCGCCTTGGCATTTGCGGGCGTAAGCTATTGGATCTACCTAGCGCAACAAAATCCGGCCCAAGCGGGCAGCCCGTTTCACGAGGTCGCAGCGGCAAGCGAATCGGTCATTTCGCCTGATGCCCAAACGGCTGCTTCTCCCATTGCTTTCGAACCCCTGCAGAAAAACGGGACCACCCCGGAAATGGGGAGCCGCACAGAAAACACTCAACATCAGAATCCTTCACCCGCTGCGTCCGGCAATGCTTCCTCCGATGCTAGCGGCAGAGCGGGTACTTCTTCCCCTCCCCTCCTCTATGTGGATGTAAAAGGGAAAGTAAGGAATCCAGGACTGTATGCTCTGGAACCAGGTTCGAGAGTAGCAGACGCAATCGAAAAGGCCGGCGGGAGCTTGCCAGAGGCCGATGTCGAGCGAATCAACCTCGCGGAAAGCTTGACCGATGGCAGCGCGATTCTCATTCCGTCAAAAGGAACCGCCTCTGCATGTGCCGAGCAGGACATCGCTTCCGCTGTCACTTCCTCCATCCCATCCCCTGCATCTGCTCCCGCCTCAGGAGGCAAAGCGCCATCCGCTGCCGTCAAGGGGGTCAACATCAATACGGCCAGCCTGGAGGAATTGATGACATTGCCGGGAGTCGGCGAATCCCGGGCAAAGGCTATTATGGAATACCGGGCAAAAAAAGGAGGCTTCCGCTCTCCTGATGAGCTCAAGCAGATCAGCGGCATAGGGGCGAAAATCTACGAGCGGATGAAAGATCAGATCAGGATTCAGTAAGAGCGGGCATGAACGTACACGTCATCTCATAGAATGGGGGGAGAATGAGTAGAGGGAGGAAATTCCTATGGAAAGGATCGGCGTAGTTGGAACAGGCAGCATGGGAAGCCTGTTGATCGATGCCCTGATTGCGTCCAAAGCCTTGTCTCCCAGTCAGATTATCGCTTACAACCGGACGATCGCCAAAGCAGAAACGGTTGCCGGCCGCCACCCCGGTCTTGTCGTCGCCGCATGCAATGCTCAAGTGGCCCAGGAAGCCGCTGTTCTGCTGTTGTGTGTCAAGCCGTTGGAATACAGCAAAGTCTTGCTGGAACTTCGCGATTGGCTGACATCCGACCATATTTTGATCACCATCACGAGCCCCATTCAGCTGGAACATTTGGAGTCGCTTGTTCCCTGCCCGGTTGCCAGAGTAGTGCCCAGTATTACCAATGCTGCAGGAAGCGGTGTCAGCCTATGCGAATTCGGCAAGCGGATCACCCCTGAGTGGAGAGAGAGAATTCTCTCCCTATTCACTGCCATCAGTCAGCCGATAGAGGTACCCGAACCATTTTTGCGAGTCGCCTCCGACATCAGCAGCTGCGGGCCGGCTTTTCTCAGTTACATTCTGCGCAATATGATCAATGACGCGATGGAGGAAACCGGCATATCGGAAGAGGCAGCCTCCCATTTGGCCATGCAAATGGTAATCGGAATGGGAGAGCTCTTTAAAAAGGAGCTGTTTTCTTTTGCTTCTCTTGAAAAGCGCGTTTGCGTGCCCGGGGGCATTACAGGCGAAGGCCTTATTGCGCTTCAGAACGGCATTCCCGGTGTTTTTCGCGAGGTTTTCAAACGCACCCATACTAAATTTGCAGAAGACTTGGAAATGGTAAAGATACAGTTGCAGACGGTCCCGACAATGGGGGGCCCCGGCCACCCTGCGCCTTGAGGGCATAGAAAAAGGAACGGAACCGTATCGGCCGGCTCCGTTCCTCTTCCTTATATTAACGAACGACGATGTTTACCAATTTTCCTGGTACAGCGATTACTTTGACGATCGTCTTGCCTTCGATCAGCTCTTTGATCGTTTCGTTGCTTCCTGCCATTTCTTCCATCTGTTCTTTGGTCGCATCAGCGGGAATGAGCAGTTTTTCCCTGTTTTTACCGTTAATCTGCAGGACGATCTCTACTTCATCCTCCACCAGCTTCGACTCGTCGTATTTAGGCCAAGGCTCGTAAGACAGCGTTTCGTTGTGGCCCAACTTTTCCCACAGCTCTTCGCCGAGGTGAGGGGCAATCGGAGCCAGCATCTTCACAAAGCCTTCCATGTAGGCTTTCGGCAAGGCGTCTGCACGGTACGCTTCGTTGACAAAGACCATCAACTGGGAAATCGCGGTATTGAAGCGAAGATTCTCGTAATCCTCTGTCACCTTTTTCACAGTCTGATGATACACTCTCTCAAGCGCTTGCACATCAGCCTTTGGAGAGATTTTCGGGTTCAACGCGCCATTGTCATCTACGAACAATCTCCATACGCGGTCGAGGAAGCGGCGGGCGCCGTCCAGTCCTTTTGTCGACCAAGCGATAGAAGCGTCGAGCGGACCCATAAACATTTCGTACAGACGCAGTGTGTCAGCCCCGTGGCTCTGGACGATTTCATCCGGGTTGACGACATTGCCCTTGGATTTGCTCATCTTCTCGTTGTTTTCACCCAGAATCATCCCCTGGTTGAACAGCTTCTGGAACGGCTCCTTCGTCGGCACTACGCCGATATCATAGAGGAATTTGTGCCAGAATCGGGCGTACAGCAGATGGAGAACAGCGTGTTCCGCACCGCCAATGTAAATGTCGATCGGCAGCCATTCCTTCAGCTTCTCCGGATCGGCCAACGCTTTGTCGTTGTGCGGATCGATAAAGCGCAGGAAGTACCAGCAGCTTCCCGCCCACTGCGGCATCGTGTTGGTTTCCCGACGGGCTGTCATTCCCGTTTCCGGATCGATCGTGTTTACCCACTCGCTGATATTGGCAAGCGGCGACTCGCCTGTTCCGGACGGCTTGATTTCCTTTGTCTTCGGCAGGACGATCGGCAGCTCAGCTTCCGGAACAACCTTCATCGTTCCGTCCTCCAGATGGAGGATCGGAATCGGCTCTCCCCAATAACGCTGACGGCTGAACAGCCAGTCGCGCAGGCGGAAGGTGACTTTGCGTTTTCCTTTGTTGTTTTCCTCCAGCCAGTCGATCATTTTGGCGATTGCCTGTTCCTTGTTCAAACCGTCCAGGAAGCCGGAGTTGATGTGCTCTCCGTCACCGGCATATGCTTCTTTGGATATATCTCCGCCGCGGATTACTTCCTTGATCGGCAGGTTAAATGCTTTCGCGAATTCGTAGTCGCGCTCATCGTGGGCTGGAACAGCCATCACCGAACCGGTACCGTAACTGATCAGAACGTAGTCGGCAATCCAGATCGGCAGTCTTTCCCCATTCACCGGGTTGATTGCATACGCCCCTGTGAACACGCCTGTTTTTTCCTTGGCGAGATCCGTCCGTTCCAGGTCGCTTTTCCGCTTGGTTTGCTCCAGATAGTCCGCAACAGCCTGTTTTTGCTCCGGCGTCGTAACTTTTTCCACCAGCTTGTGCTCGGGAGCAAGCACCGCAAAGGTAGCGCCGTACAATGTATCCGGACGGGTTGTAAAGACAGTAATGGTCTCATCATGGCCGTCAACGGCAAAAACAACCTCGGCACCTTCGGAACGCCCGATCCAGTTGCGCTGCATTTCCTTGATGCTCTCCGGCCAGTCAAGCTCCTCCAGATCTTCCAGCAAGCGATCAGCGTACTTGGTGATTTTCAGTACCCACTGTTTCATCGGACGCCGTTCTACAGGATGTCCTCCGCGCTCGCTCTTCCCGTCGATGACTTCTTCATTGGCCAGCACAGTACCCAGTGCGGGACACCAGTTGACGGCAACTTCGTCGATGTAAGCCAAACCGTGCTCGTACAGCTTGGTAAAGATCCACTGCGTCCATTTGTAATAAGCAGGGTCTGTCGTATTGATTTCGCGATCCCAGTCGTAAGAGAAGCCCAGCGATTTAATCTGACGGCGGAACGTATTGATGTTGCGCTCCGTAAACTCGGCAGGGTCGTTGCCCGTATCCAGCGCATACTGCTCGGCAGGCAGTCCGAACGCATCCCACCCCATCGGATGCAGCACATTGTAGCCTTGCATCCGTTTCATCCGGGACAGAATGTCTGTCGCCGTATAGCCTTCCGGGTGTCCTACGTGCAGACCGGCCCCCGACGGATACGGGAACATGTCAAGAGCGTAAAACTTCTTCTTGCCCGGATCATCCAGCGTCTTGAAGGTTTTATTCTCTTCCCAATGCGTTTGCCACTTCTTTTCGATTTCCTGATGATTGTAAGCCATGATTCGCACTCCTATCGTAGATTCGTGAAAACAGATGCTTCTCCCCCTGAAAAAAGGGGGCACTCAATGAAAAATAAAAACCTCCCGCCCCAAATCGCGAAACGAAAAGGGACGAGAGGATTGTATAAGCTCCCGCGGTACCACCCACATTGGTGAACAGACGACACACAGAGTATTGCTTTGCTTCATGTAAAGCAGAAGCGACAATCCCTGATGCTTGCAATCGTAAGCTCACCCGCTTGAAGATCCGTATCGTGGATAAGACGCTCCCCCTTACGCAACCATCTTTCGCTTGGCAGTCTTCAGGCAGAGTGCTTCGAGGCGAGTTCGGAAAGGAACGGGTTGACTTTCACCTGCCGTCAACTCTCTTTTGCCGTATCGCTTTCGTACTACTCCTCTTCAACGCATTCCTTATTTGCGGTTGTACCTTCGATTATAGACAATCAATGCCAATGATGTCAACGCTACGGACGACGTGCAGTGAAAAACAAACGCTCGCTTGTCTCTTGCGGCAGTTGACCGCTGAAATCGGCTGTTATTTCCACATCGACAAAGCCGGTCTCCATCAGCCAGCGAGCGAGGTCATACGGCTGATAGGCACGCTGTTCATGAATTTCCTCGATACGTTCGTACAAACCGTTTTCCTGTCGCAGAAAGAAGGTCAGTTCATGCGCTACTTCCAGCCGCAGCGGGTCGCAAAAACATTGCCAAATGTACGAAACTTCCTCCTCGACCAAGGTAAAGGTCTGGTCCCCAAAACCGTGCAGGATTTTGTATGGGCTGTGGACGTCAAACAAAAAGGTGCCGCCTGGATGCAGATGTGCGAAGACGAGTGAAAACGTCTGTTTCACATCTGCTTCTTCCGTCAGGTAGCTGAATGAGTCGCAAAAGGACAAGACACTGTCAGCCTTGGGCAGTTCCAGCTCGCGCATGTCCTGCTCCACCCATTTGATCTGGACCTGCTCCCGCCTCATCTTGTCGTATGCTACGGCAAGCATGTCGGCCGACAGATCGACGCCTGTTACCCGATATCCTCTCTTGGCCAGAGGAATGGCGATGCTACCGGTCCCGCAGCCGAGGTCAATGACTTGACGCGGCTTCCCTTTTCTGGTCCAGACACCCTCTGCCCATTCGAGCCACTGATCGTAAGGGGAGTCGGCCATCAGCCTGTCGTAGACGACCGCCATTTGCCCGTACGCCATCTGCCTCAGCCTTCCTCTCCAAAGCGGACAACAGGAGCCTCGGCCCACAGCCTCTCGAGATTGTAAAACTCGCGGTCTTCGCGATGGAACACATGGATGACGACATCCTCCAGATCAACCAGCACCCAGCGCCCTTCGTCCGCACCCTCAATGCCCCGAACCTTGTAGCCGTTCTTGTGCGCCTGATCGCGTATTTCCGCAACGATCGCCTGTACCTGCCGTTCGTTGTTCCCGTTGCAGATCATGAAGTAATCCGCAATGACGGACAGCTTGCTGATGTCCAGGATGATCAGATTTTCCGCCTTCTTGTCTTCCGCCGCCTTTGCCACCAGTCTGGCCAGGGCTTCTACTGTTTTAACCATCAAACTCCTCCTCATGTATCCAAGCCGGATACGAGATCGTTATATGCCAACAGTGTCAATGGATACACTGCTTTTTTCTGCTGGATCAAATGTTGGATCGTGCTGCCCAGAGCGTGGGCCAAAGCCTTATCCAGATCCTGTCCGGACAAGCCGCGAATCGTCTCGACACCGGTGAATGACCGGTTTGGTTCTATATAGTCTGCCACACAAATGATCTTTTCTAACAGCGTCATGCCAACCCGCCCCGTCGTATGGTAGCGAACGGCCTGAATGACAGCCGGATCGGAGATGTTCATCTCCGTCTGGATGACGATAGCTCCCGCGAATGAATGCCACAGCTCTTTGTCCCCGTTCAGCAGCTCGGCAGGCAGATCGTGACGGATCAGGACGTCACGCATCCTTTCCACCGGCCAGCATTTGCAGTAGTCGTGCAAAAGGCCAGCCAGCTCAGCCTGATCGGGGTCAGCTCCGTACTGAAGCGCCAGCTGTCTGGCTGTTTCTGCCACCCCGAGCGTATGCTGATATCGCTTTTCATGCATCTGGGCGCGCACCTGGCCAAGAAGCGCTTCCCGGTTATTCAACCAACTCATATAGTCCGTGCTCCTTTATATAACACTCGACAGCCGGGGGGACGAGGTAGCGGATGCTTCTTCCCCGGGCTGCTTTCTCCCGGATCAGCGTCGAAGATATATCCCAAGCCGGCATCTCCACGAAAGTGACAAAATCGCGATAAACCTTCTCTTCCAGCTTGATCCCCGGCCGCGAAAGACCGATGAAGCGTACCATTTTTAGCAGGTCGTCTATTCGATGCCACTGCGGGAGAATTTTAACCATATCCCCGCCAATGATAAAAGAAAACCGGCAGTCCTGATGGACCGAAACGAGATTTCGCATCGTATCGAAGGTATAGGACGGGCCGCTCCGCCTCAGCTCGAGATCGCTCGCCCGAAAAGCGGGATGGTCGGCCACAGCCAGTTCTACCATCCTCAGCCGATGGCTCGCGGGGGTCAGTCCTGCCCACTGCTTGTGCGGCGGAATATGCGTCGGCATAAACCAGACTTCATCCAGCGCCGCCTGCTCCCTCGCTTGCTCCGCGGCTAGCAGGTGACCGGCATGGATGGGATCAAAGGTGCCCCCCATAATCCCTATTTGCTTTTTTTGCTCTCCCATGGCTAAGGAAGCTGGATCGTCTTATTCTCCCTGGACTCCTTGTACAGCACGACCGTATGGCCAATGAGCTGCACCAGCTCCGCTTCCGCTCCCGCCGCCAGAGCTTCCGCTACTTCATGCTTGTCGTCCAGATTGTTCTGCAGAATGGCCACCTTGATCAGTTCACGGGCTTCCAGCGCCTCTTTGATCTGATTTGTCATGTTTTCGTTGACGCCGCCTTTCCCCACCTGAAAAATCGGGGCAAGGTGATGGGCCTGTGCCCGTAAAAAACGTTTTTGCTTGCCGGTCAGCATGGACATATCTCCTTTTGTGTAAGTCTGTTGCTCCAGAGTTGTTTTTGCTTTTGTCTTGCTCGCTTGGCCCGTGTAACGCACTGTCAGTTTGCTTTGCTCAACTGCTCCAGGACGATTTCCCGCATCGTCTCTGCAGGGGCGGCTTCTCCCGTCCATAATTCGAAAGCCAATGCCCCCTGATTGACGAACATGCCAATGCCGGAATGAACCTGCGCACCGCGGGATTTCGCGACCTTCAAAAGACGCGTTTCCAACGGATTGTAGATCAGGTCGCTTACGATCAGTCCGGAATGAAGCCATTCCTCCTGGACCGGCATCTCATCCACCTGCGGATACATGCCAATCGATGTGGTGTTGATCAGCAGGCTGGCATCCTCAATGGCAGCCTTGCCGTCGGCCGGATCAATGACCACTGTCGGGACGATCGTTCCGACATGTTCCGCCAGAAGCGTCGCCCTCTCGCGGGAACGGTTGATAATCCGGATCTCCCGTACCCCTCGCTCCGCCAGCGTAAACGCGACCGCACGTGCAGCGCCGCCAGCGCCCAGCATGGTTACGGTCTGCTGCTCAAGTACAAGTCCTGTCGTCTCTGCCAGCGAACGAACGTAACCAGCGCCATCCGTGTTGTAGCCGATCAGATAGCCGTCGCGATTCACCACCGTATTGACTGCTCCGATGCGCTGAGCAAGCGGGTCGATTTCATCCAGCATCGGCATGATCGCTACTTTGTGCGGGATGGTCACATTTACGCCTTTTATCCCGAGAGATCGAATCCCTGCCATCGCTTCAGCCAAACGTTCGGGTGCCACATCAAAAGCCATGTACACAAAGTCCAGACCTGTTTTTGCAAACGCTGCATTGTGCATCAGCGGCGATTGCGAATGCGAGACCGGATGACCGAACAAACCGACCAGCCGTGTTTTGCTTGTTATCATGAAGCCGTTCCTTCCCCTCTGCTCTCTCTATCCAGCTTATGGCAAGACAACCAAAACGCGTCAAATCAACGCTTTTCGCATGCCTACACTGACGCCTTTCGGTGCGTGCACGACAACGCTTGCCTCTTCCTTTCCCTGCAGGCTCACCCAGCCCAGACCTGAAATGACCAGATCGGTCGTACCCGTCGGACGAATCTTAACCGATTGTTTGACGAATGCGGGCAGTTGTTCTGCCGCCTCGCGTCCAGTCGGCGGAGCAAGCATTTCCCCGTAGTGCTTTTGAAATACTTCGTCGGCATTTTCCAGCTTGGTGCGATGGATATAGATATCATTGGTCACATACACAACAAACGGCTGCCGGGAGCCGCGCACAAAGTCGATGCGGGCCAAACCACCCAAAAAGAGGGTCTGCCCGTCGTTTAATTGATACACTTTGGGATTGATTCTAGATGCAGGCGTAATTTTTCGCAAGTCTTGCGGCGTGACCATATGACCGATCTGATCGCGGTTGATAATTCCCGGCGTATCGAAAATAGAGCGGCCGTCCTCCAGCGGAATCTCGATCTTGTCCAATGTCGTCCCCGGGAACGGTGATGTTGTAATTTCCAGATCGGCCGAACCGTAATCGTGCAGGATGCGGTTGATCAACGTGGACTTTCCGACATTCGTCACACCGACGATGTAGACGTCACGTCCCTTCCGCAGTTCTCCAATCCGTGCCAGGAGTTCATCGATATGAAGCCCTTTTTGGGCGCTCACCAGAACGACATCGGCAGGCCTGAGCCCGCGCTCCTTGGCTTCATGCTGCATCCAGTTGCGAACGCGGTTCAAATTGATATTCTGGGGCAGAAGGTCTACTTTGTTGCCCACCAGAAGAATCGGGTTGTTCCCGACAAAGCGAGGCAATCCGCGAAGCCAGGAGCCATGGAAATCAAAAATGTCGACAACCATGACGACGAGGCTCTGGGTCGATCCGATCCCGTCGAGAATACGGAGAAAATCGTCATCTCCCATTCCTACAGGGGCTACTTCATTATAGTGTTTGATTCGGAAACAGCGTTGGCAAATGACTGTTTCTCGTTTTAGCGCTGAAGCAGGAGCGTATCCAGGCCGCTTTTGATCCTCGGTCTGAATCGCGATGCCGCATCCTGCGCACGCCCCCAAGTTTTGCTCCATCATGCTTTTGTCTTCCACGAAATCATTCCCTTTCTACGCATCCAATACAGAGCCGCACGCTCCATCCTGCGGTTGAACCGCGTCCAAAAACCGTCCGTCTGCGCTACCGGAACGACGAGGATCGTATGAAATCCCAGCCGGTTGCCGCCAAGCACGTCGGTAAACAACTGGTCCCCGATAACGACTGTCTCCTCAATCTTGACGTTCATCTCGGCAATGGCTTGCAAAAATGCCCGATTGGTCGGCTTGCGGGCCGCAGAGATATATCGCACGCCAAGAGGCGTACAAAACTTGTCTACCCGCTCCCGGTTATTATTGGATACTACGGTTACCTGAATCCCTTCGTCACGGAGGCGTTTCAGCCATTGTTCCACTTCCGGGGTCGCATACGGCCTGTCCCACTCCACCAGAGTGTTATCCAGGTCCGTAATGACGGCCTTGATCTTTTTATCCCGCAGTAGATCTATATGAATGTGGTGGATGGATTCCACGTACTGATCCGGCATCAGCTTTTCAAGAAACACGAGGCACCTCCAAACAGTGTGTACGAGAACCGCGATTTCGGCACCTACTATACCATAATCAGCCACTCCCTTGCAAAAGAAAAAGAAGAGGCCAATGGCCCCTTCTCGCTTTGCTTCCGGAAATTGGTCAAACTCGGTTGTTGCGCCGTTTTTTTGCGAGGATGGTGACATCAGCCTGATTCGCCGCCAGAGCATTTCCTGTACGAGAATTGGCTGTTGCCGCTTGCTCGATTTTGACGACGATGACTGTGTTCTTGCCCGCCTTGTATTTGTACGTCCTGACGTTATTCCGTTGCATGGGTACGCACCTCCTTGGGAATAGATGTACCGGTACAAACCTTTCCTACTCCTTACAGAGGACCATTCGGCAGTCTTTTGACCTTGATGTTGAAAATGCTTGCATCCGCCTGGTTAATAGCTGCTGCATTTCCGAATTGGGAGCTGGCGCTTGCACTTTGGAAAATGACCACTTTGCTTTTCCCTTTTTTCGGCCACTTCCCGAAATTGTTTGCCGTTTTTCGCATGTTTCGTACCCCCTTTCGATCTAAGGATGGTACATACTATGACGAACCCGACCGACCCGAAGCCACATTTCTCCCCTATCATTCGCATATTTTGCTAGAAACTCAGGCTCCTGTTTCCTTTTGTATCAACCGCTGTACCTGCTCTTTGGGCTCCCAACATGGAAATCGATAGGAAGGCTTCGTCTCGTAGGTGAGCCGCGTGCATCGATAGACAATGCCGCCTGCGCCCTTTTCCACACGGAAATGGACGCAGGTGGCACAGCAATGAAACCTGTTTGCACCTGTCATTTTCGCATTTTCCCCTCGTCTGCTTATCACCAATCTGCTTTCCAGGAAAACATGCTGAGCTGTTCGTATCTTTCCTCATGTGGCGCTGCAAAATTGGAAAATCCGACTCCGACCAGCCGGACACCAGGGCTATAATCAAAGGCATCCAGGAGCTCCTCCAACAAATCGCTCCAGGCTGCGCCGTCCTCTTTTTTTCGCTGCTTGCTCCTGATTGTGAAATCGGCATACTTGATTTTAAGCGTGATCGTCTGTGGGACGACACCTTCGTCACGAATGTCCTGCTCCACCTCCTGCAAGAGCGAGAAAGCTACCGAGGCGATGGCTTCCCGCTGATTCAGATCATAGGACAGCGTCGTTTCCCGGCTAAGCGATTTGGGGGAACGCTCTGTCACGATCTCCCTGTCGTCCTCGCCCCGCGCTCGGAAATACAGGGCATGCCCAAGCTTTCCCAGCATGTTTACGGCCTCCTCCAAAGACAGGCGCCAAAAATCTTCAACTGTATAGATCTCTTTTTTCGCGAGCAGCTCCTGCGTTTTTTTGCCGACGCCATGCAGTGTTCCAATCGGCAGATTGCGGAGAACCTCCAGCGATTGCTCAGGGCGAATGACTACGAATGCATCCGGTTTCTTCAAGTCGCTGGCGATTTTGGCGAGGGACATGTTGTAGGAAAGACCGACGCTGCAAGTAAGACCTGTTTCCCGGCGAATCCGCCGCTTGATCTCCCGGGCGACCGGAATGGCGTTCGGGTATGTAGACACATCCAGATACGCTTCGTCCAGCCCAACTGTCTGATAGCGATCGGTAAAAGAGGAAAAGACAGCGCGAATCTCGGCAGACTTCTCTACGTACCGCTCGTAGCGGACAGGCAAAAAAATCCCCTGAGGACATTTCTTCCGGGCCAAAGCGACTGGCATTGCGGAACGGACACCGTATTTTCTGGCTTCGTAGCTGCAGGTAGATACAACGCCCCGGTTGCTCGTACCGCCTACGATAACGGGAAGGCCGCGGTATTCCGGCCTGTCAAGCTGTTCGACACTGGCAAAAAACGCATCGATATCGACATGCATAATTTTTTTCATCGATATGACCACCAAACATACATTCTCATCATCATTATCGCCGCTTCTTCGAACGGATGCAAGCATGCGCTGCCAACTGTCCCTCTGGCGCCAACGCGAGCTGTTCAGTGCCTGTTTGATGATTTCCGCCTCATCCTGAAGCGCCCCAAGCACTTCATCAACTATTTGCTTACGGGTTCTGGTTTACGACCTGGAGCAATTCGGTCACCGGAGGATTTCCTTTTTTTGCGTACACAATGGTGCCCTGTTTATCGATGACGTAAACGATTCGCTGTTGAAACAGGAAACCGAGAATTTTCCCTACTTTGTATGCTTTTCGTATCGCTTGGTCCTCGTCTGCGATCAGGGGAAAATCGTATCCGAACTTGCCTGAAAAGGCCTGGTGGCTCGTCAGGTCCGCCGGATTGATGCCGATCACCACCGCGTCCGCCGCTTCCAAATCACTGTACCGATCGCGGATCGCGCAAAGCTGCTTCGTACAGATCGGCGTTTCATCGCCCGGATAAAAAATGAGGACCAATTTTTTCTTTCCAATCAACGTCTGAAGATCGATCCGCCCTTTTGTGCTTTCGGCAGCAAACAAGGGCGCTTTCGTTCCTATTGTCAGCATAGCGACACCCCCATCACAGTATACCTGAAAAAAAGACCGCCCCCCATAACCGGTGAGCAGTCATTTCTTTACCGCGATTGCATTTTGAGTTGCTTGCATTTGCCAACGAAGGCTTCGGCAATTTTCAGCATATTGTCGTCATGGGCCCACATCCGCTCTGGATGCCATTGCAGCCCTACGTGCAGCCCGTCGAGGCTTTCGATGGCCTCAATTACCCCGTCAGCCGCGACTCCTGTCACCCGAAAGCCAGGAGCCACGTCCTTCACCGCCTGATGGTGGGAAGTATTGACGAGAATCTCTGTTTTGCCCAGCGCGTCAGCTACGACGCCAGGCTGCAGGGTCACTTTGTGCGCTCCGTATTGGCGGGAACCTTTTTGGGCGTGTTGGAACGCGTCTGGCACTTGACTCGGAATATCCTGAATAAGCGTTCCGCCTGCAGCGACGTTGAGAATTTGCATGCCGCGGCAGATTCCCAGGATGGGCTTCTTCATCTCCAGCGCAAGTCTAATCACTTCCAACTCTGCCAGGTCCCTTTCGTACTCTACCTCACCCAAACCTTGCAAAGGCTCTTCCCCGTACAGGTGCGGAGCCGGATCATCTCCTCCCGTCAGAATCAAACCGTCCAGCGATTCGATCATGGCCCGAAAAGGAGCGTCTTTCACAGTCAAGAGCGGGAAAATGTACGGAACGCCGCCAGTATGGGCTACGCCGTCCACATATCCGGAGCCGACATAGAAATACTGATCAAGGTTGTTGTTTGGAAAGAACATCTTGGTACATGCCACGCCAATAATCGGTTGCACGAAAGTCACTCCCTGCTATTTCTTTTCATTCGATGCGTATTTGAAGTCGATGAAGCCCAATGCGTCAACGACGACATCTTTTACACTGTCCTGCTTCACCCATGTGTACGTGAAGTAGTAGATCGGCAATGCCGGCATTTCATCCATCACAATGGCATCGGTCCTCTTCAGATTTACGTTGCGTTTGGCTTCGTCTCCTTCTTGGGCGGACTTAGCCAGCAGATCGAGGAACTCCTTGTTTTCCCATTTGGACGTGTTCAGACCGCCTTTGAACACTTCCAGGAAGTTGATTGGATCGTTAAAGTCGCCAATCCAGCTCGCCCGGCCGATATCGAAGTTGCCCGCTTTCATCTGTTCACGGTGAACTTTGTTCTCTTTGTTTACCAGCTTCACTTCGATGCCGAACGCTTTTCTCCACTGATCCTGAATAACAGTCGCAATGCGTTGGTTCACTTCTGTCGTATTGTAGGCGATGGTCAACTCAGGCAGCTCGCTGATACCGAGCTCCTTCATGCCCTGCGCCAACAGTTCTTTTGCCTTTTCAACATCGTTGTCCTTAAAGTAGCCTTCCGGTTTGAAAGCCATCGTCGGAGGCAGGATTCCCATGGCAGGCGTGCTCTTGAACGGAACGACGCTCTCGGCGATTTCCTGACGGTTGACCGCGTAGGCAAACGCCTGGCGGATGTGCTTGTTGTTAAAGGGCGGCTTGGTCGTGTTGAAAATGTACCAGTACGTCCCTGCTGTCGCCTGCGACTGCATTTTGCCGGAATCCTTCAAGGAGTCGAGCGCGTCGAGCGGCAGGTCTCCGAGCGGTGAACCAGCCCAGTCGAGTTCGCCCTTTTCAAACATAGCCAGCTCGGTATTGGCGTCCTCGATCATGTTGACGGTCAGCTTGGACAGCTTCACGCGATCCTTATCCCAGTAGCTTTCATTCTTTTCCAGTTCAATCAAGGATTTGTGCTCCCACCTCTTGAGGACGAACGGACCGTTCCCTATGTAGGTTTCGGGTTTTGCCGCCCACTCCTTGTTGCCCTCGACCACTTTTTTGTTTACAGGAAAGTAAGTGACGGAAGCTACAAGCTGAGGGAAAAACGGAGCCGGATTTTCCAGCGTGACCAGCAGCGTTTTCTCATCGGTCGCCTTGACGCCGACATCCTCCGCTTTGGCCTTGTTGGCGTTGTAAGCCTCACCGTTTTTCAGGTAATACATCTGGTAGGCGTAGCTGGATGCAGTCTCCGGGTTGAGCACACGCTTCCAGGCGTACTCGAAATCTTGTGCCGTCACGGGGTCGCCGTTGGACCATTTGGAATCCCGCAGATGGAATGTATACGTCAGGCCATCCGGAGAAACCTCGTATTTTTCTGCTACGGACTCTTTGATTTTTCCGTCTGCATCGAGACGTAGCAAACCGTCAAATGCTGCACGGGCAATAGACATGGAAGGAATATCCTCGGCCAAGCCCGGATCGATTGTATTTGGTTCCCCTGTGTTCAGGTTGACCCGCATCTCCTGTGGTGCAACCGTCTGTTCTTGCGGTGCTGCCGGCGTCTCCGCAGGTTTTTGCTCTGCGGGCTGGTTCGTTTGACCCCCACAGCCTGCAAAGGCCAAGCTGCTTAGCATCACAAAACAGAGCGACATCTTTTGAAGCGCTTTCATGGAACCCCCCCTTTTTGAAACTTTTTTTCTTGATTATACGATGCATGATTAAATAATATTATCTTACGAAAATTTTGTCTACAACTATGTAAAGTGATAAAGGAGCTGGTCATGATGCTGTCGTCACTTGGAAACGCTATCAACGCATTGCTCGAAGAAAATGGAGGGCAGTGGGGAATCTATCTGGAAGATTTACAGACAAACGAAGTTTGGGGCAAGGGGCAGGATGACCGCTTTTACGCGGCGAGCGTGATCAAGGTTCCAATCATGTCCGCTGTGTTTGCCGAGGCTTACGCAGGCAAGTTTGCGCTGGATGACAAGCTCACCCTCAGAAATGAGGATCGGGTCGGCGGAGCGGGCATCCTGCAGCACATGACTCCCGGCACAAAGTGGAGCATCTACGATCTGACCACCCTGATGATCATACAGAGCGACAATACCGCGACCAACATGCTGATCGACCTTGTCGGTTCTGAAGCGATTCGCTCTGTCATGAGCAAAACAGGCATGGCCAACAGCCAATTTTACAACAAGCTGATGATCGTACCCGCGGAGCTGGAAGGCTACAACGAAGTAACAGCCGCTGATCTCGGCAGCCATCTTCGCCATTTGGCTACAGGAAATATCGTCTCGTACAACAGTTGCCTGCACATGATCAACATCATGAAAAAGCAGCAGCATCGGGACCGCATTCCTTATCACTTGCCTGATCCGGACGGCGAAGTGATCGGCATGCTTCCGAAGTGGGAGCTGGCCAATAAAACGGGCACTGTCACCCGCACCTCTCATGATATCGGGGTGTTGTACATCGGCAATCATACTGTGACCATCTGCCTGCTGTCCAAAAACATAGATACGGTTCCAGCCAATCGCGTGATGGCCCAGATCGGCCGCATGGTCTACGATCTGTACGCCAAGTAGAAAAAGAGCCTGTCCGGTTTATTGGGACAGGCCCTTGCTTGTGTGATCGGATTTTTGTATCAACGCTTACCCATTTATACGGAAGTCCTCAGCCTTCCTTTTGACGATGGCGGTAATAATCGGAAGACCCAGCAGCAAGATCCAGAGCGAATTGACAGCTGCAGGCACAATTGCCCAGTGGAGGATGGAAACATCCGGACTCCCTGTCAATATATCAAAAAACGCCGCCCCCGCGAGGCCGATCAAATTGCCTGAGATTCCCCACAATGCCAGCCAGACGTAATGACTCTGAGACATTTTTCCGCTGTTCAGATCAAATTCCTTATGCAGAGAGGCAAAGCCGGAGAACAGTCCGATAACGCCATTGCCGATAATCCAGCTTATCCACAGCTGTCCGGAGAGAACGTCTGTAAGGAGCGTACCGAACGCTCCGAGCAGGAATCCAGTCAACGGGCCGAAGCAGGCCCCAGCAATGGTAAGGATGACGATCGCAGGACGCAAGCTGCTTCCTGCTATCGGGATGTAGTCGGTAATGTAGCTGAGAAAGCCATATAGAATTACTCCCAGTCCGATTACTCTGACTCTTTCGGCCTTTCTCGTGATGGTAGGACGGAAGTCCATCGCAGGTGGCTCCTTTTTGTAGTCTCTGGACATCCTCAACATAGCATCCGAAAGCCTTGCTGTCAAAACGGAATATTCTGGTTATGGCTATTCCTTTATGAATAAGAAAAGGCGTCCTTCCCGTCGCAGGAAAAAACGCCTTGCTTGTGACTGTGCTGGCTAGCAGTTATTTGGAAAGGATCAGCTTGCTCACTTCGTAAGCACTGGAGAAAGACAACTCGGACAGCTGTCCCTGGCCTTGGCACCAGTCACCGGCAAAAAACAGATTGCGGTAATCCGGCAGACTGATTGGCAGCGGCTCTTGGTTCATCGTCCACTTGATTTCCTGAACGACTGCACGCGTGGAAACGCGCGGAACCACAAGTTCCTCCCGCCAGCCTGGAAAGTGCTTGTCGTACAGCTGCTCAATCTCCAGCTTGCGCTGCTCGACAATTTCCTTTACGCCCACTTCCGACTGACGCAAATAGGCAGTCGCTTGCAGCAGTTGGCCGCCTTCTGGCACGCAGGACTTGTCGTAATGCGAAATATCCGTGATAAAAATGTTGTTTTGCTTATCGTAAATATAAGTGTAAGGGACATCAATGCGCTGCTTGAGTCCGACATCGTACACGACAACAACCGTCGGTTCGTATGTGGCGTATTGAGCGATGGCATGCTCCAGCTTCGTATCCTTAAACACCTTTGCCATCTCTTTTGGAGGAATGCAGCTGATGAACTCTTCTCCGGTAAATTCCGCTTCCGGCGTGACAGCGGCAACTACCTTGTCATCTTCGACGCGGAAGGATTCCACCTTTGTCTTGGTCATGATCGTGCCATTATTGGCTTCGATGACACGGACAAATTCCTCGATGAGTGCCTGCCAACCGCCGCCGATGTAGGCAACCGGCTTGTTCGTCGTAAAGATGCGGCGATAGTAGGCGAAGAACACATCAGACGGGATTCTCTCCGGTTCGCGGGTAAAGAAGTTGGACGATGCCAGTGTGAGCATCATTTCTTTTACGTCCTCACTCACATTCTGCTTCTCCATCCACTTCTGGATGGACAGGTGAGGGTGACCCGTTTCCATCTTCAACATGGTTTTCAAAATTTCAAAGGTAAACAGAACTTTGTCAAATCCCTTGACCAGCTTCGTCCGGAACAATCCTTGCACATTGGCCGGAACTTCAGTCAGGTCGTCTCCCAAATCATAACGGGCTTTGTTGGGATTAAAATCTTGCCAGTCAATGTTCAAACCCAATTCTTTTTCAAACGTTTTCAAAACCGATGTGTCACGTCCGTAAATGGCATGTGCACCGAAGTTGAAGTTAAAGCCTTTGATCTTCAGCGTGACGGCACGGCCGCCCAGGGCACCGCGCTCCAAGAGCGCTACCTTTCTGCCCTTGGAAGACAGATAGGCTGCAGCAGAAAGACCGGCGAGCCCCCCGCCAACGATGACGACGTCATAGTGGTTCGTTGTCATAACAATCTCCCTTACATACTCACGATGTATGATACCTCAATCATCCTATAGGATAAGGGAAACACAAGGTAGAAGTCAACCATAAATGAACTGTGTCTATTGTTATACTGGAGATACCATTTTTTGCCTTTCCGTCATTTCCCGATTGGCCTTCTGTTCCCATTGAGCCTATCTTATTATGACCAGAAAATGCACGACAATTACCCCTGGCTGCGCCCATCGTTCCGAGCGATTGACAGGGGTAAAGGCTGCAATTTTCGTTTCAGGAGCCCTGCTGTTCGTTTCTTCTCGTCATTTGCTGCCAGACTGTTCCGCTCGCCGCTTCCCCGCGCTCGATACGCTCTACAGCCATCTGGATTTGCAGGCGAACTTCAAATTCGGGATCATCCTGCGCCGCTCGCAAGGCCTCCAGCGCCGAGTTGTCGCCGACCTCGTAAAGAAAGCGGGCTGCCCGCCAACGAACGAGCTTGTTTGGGTCCTTCAGAGCTTCGCACATCGCTTCACTCGCTCTCGGATCGCCCAGATCGGACAAGGTATCTCCCGCTGTCCTCCGAACCGACACAGAAGGATCGCGCAGCGCTTCATAGAGCAGCGGGAATACCTCATCGCCTCCTGCCATCCCCAGATAGACGACAGCCAGTCTGCGAATGGAGCCCTTTTCGTCGTGAAGCGCCTTTCTCAGAACAGGCACGTCTTCCGCTGTTGGCTCCATGCGATCGAGCGCAGCATACCGCTTTTGCCAATCTGGATCATCCAGCATCTCAAGGGTGACGATCTTTTTGACCCGTTCAGGCTGGACTGGAGCTTCTTCTCCCGCTCCCAGCTGCAATGCCTGCTGCACGAGCTCTTCCACCCGTTCCGGCGGATACGCAGCATCCACCTCGCTAGCCACTTCCTCCCCAATCTCGCGCAAGTCGCCGTAGCGAACATCCTGCTCTACCCATTTTCGTTCCATGATGAGATTCGGGGAGGCCGAACCTGCCTTTACTGCCGCCGCACCAAAGCGTTCTGGCAGGGCTGCGCGTATCTGCTCTGCTCCCATCGTCACTTTGACCTGCATGGGAATGCCGCGAAACATCTGCAAATACACCTGTGCCTCTCCCCATGCTTCTCCAGCTCCGTCATTTGCCCAGGAAGGCATGGAGGTATCTGCTCCCGCTCCGAACACTTCCCTGGCACGGGTCAAAATTTGCTGCCAGTCCGCTTGAGACTTTCGTTCCAAGGCATAAAAATCAGCCGTATGAAAAATCGAGGTTACGCCCTCAATGGCAAGCAGCTGCTTGACCAGTTCAGGCATTTGCGTCCCCGTCTGCTTGTTGTATACCCGCTGAACGCCATCAGGCAAGCGCGCGTCCACATTCAGCTTCATCACGTTTGGACTGGGCGTCGGTTCTATCGACAACAGTTTCATCGAGTCACTCCTTTTATTGCCTATTCTCTCGTACCGTTATGGTAACATGTACGGGGCATCCATGCCATTTTTCAAGTGCAGCGGAGGCAAAAAGGCCCGGCAGACAAGGGACAAGCCAAAACCAGCTGCCTTAAACCAGCTCTTGGCAAAGGCTTGTCTTTTTCCATTCACAACGGGTGCCGATAGTAATCATTTGCAGATTTGACCCGAAATCCGCAAGACTCATACAGGGATAGCGCATTGCTGTTTTCCGTGGCTACCTCCAAAATTATTTTTGAGAAGCCTTCGGCGGACAAAAGATCGATCGTCTTGGCCAACGCCTCTCTCCCGTACCCTTTTCCCTGGTGATCAGGATGAACCGTAAACCCGAAGATAAAAGCATGGTCCGGCTGTTGGGATACGCTGATCCTTCCAATCGGCTCGCTTTGATCATCCACGATCAGGTACGTCGTTTGTTTCGGATCTTGCTCCATACGCTCGGACATCTCTCTGGCGCGCGTTTCATCCATCTGAAACCCTGCGATGCTAAGCTGGATCAAGGTCTCCAGATCGTTTGGGGTTGAGCGCCTCAGCTGGATTCGCCCATTCAAGACTGGCGATTTTTGGCCGGCCTCTTCCCGCTCCATCCAATATTCAGAAAAACGATACTGAGCCGACGCTTTCTCCATATACGATTTTCCTGCCTCAGACCCTCGCTGGACAATGAACAACAGCTGTGGAATCTTGCGTGACCGGCATTCTTCTTCCATCAGCTGCTGCAGGCAGCGGAAAATGCCTTTTCCCCGGTAATCGGGGTGGACCATGCCGCTCACCTCCGCTTCTCCCTGATGAAAAACGTACAGCCCTCCGTATCCGACGAGCTTTCCTTGGTCGTAGCAAAAAAAATCGTTCGTGTCCGTACCTGGACGATTCTCCAGCATGTCCAGATTCAGCTTCAGATCGATCTGGTCAAAGCGATTGCAGACATCAGCCAATTCCCGGATGCAGCCCAGTTCCTCGGCTGTCGGTTTTGATTTGGCGAGATAGGTGAAGGTCGTCATTTGGGGCCTTCCTTTCCGTTCCTAGAAATAGTGGCGCCGAAGCTCTTGCACTACCTCCTCGAGGTTGTTTCCCACCTGAGGAATCCCGTAGCCGACGTAGAGCGGCGAGGCGACAAACCGCGGGACGACCTTGACGATAATCTGTCCGTCCCACTGGTAAAAAAACAAACAATGACACATCTTTCAGGTAATCAAACTGATCCAACCCGACGATTTGCATATGCGGGTGGCGGATCCTTCATCTCCCCTCTTCGCTCCAGAATGCCGTCCAGCTCTTCTAGACGGCAGAATGGACAAGCTGCTACCTGGTTCCTGATGTTTTCCGGCTTTTGTCGACCGATGTGCATGTCAAAATGCAGATGAGTCTGCGACATTTACTTGGGGCCTCCTTCAATCGTTGGTCCTTCCAGAACAATTCCCCATCGAAAAAGTGCATTCCTCCTTTTTCTGGCACTTGCCTTAACTCTACAAAAGTAAGTTACTTGAAGTATGATATAAGCGTGAAGCGTGATGAACATCCCGTAATCAACGCATAGTATAAAAAACACTTCATTAATGGAGGTAACGCATGATCGACATACGCAAGGCATCCACTCGCTATTCCGCCAACCACGGGTGGCTGCAAAGCAATTTCAGCTTCTCATTTGCCGAATACTACGATCCCGCCAATATGGGATTCGGTCCGCTGCGCGTTTTCAACGACGACTTCGTTCAGCCTGAAAGGGGATTCGGACGCCATCCCCATCGTGAAATGGAGATCGTCTCTGTCGTTTTAAAGGGTGCCCTCGCTCACCAGGACAGCACGGGTACACAGGAAGTCATCCGGCCCGGGGAAATACAGCGAATGAGTGCCGGTACCGGGATCATCCACTCGGAGATGAATCCCTCAAGCAGCGAGGAAGTCAACTTTTTGCACAGCTTTGGTTCGAGCCGGCTGAATACGGACTGACTCCGTCGTATGAACAGATTGCATACGACCAGGACAAGCTGTTGAATCAGCTCCTTCCCGTCGTCTCCCCTGAGGGCGGCTCCGATATCGCTCGGATTCATCAGGATCTGACTTTGTACCTGTCCAGACTGGAGGCGGGCCAGACGATTCATTTCCGCCAAAAAGACGGACGCCGCATTTACGTATTCGTCATAGAAGGACAACTGCAGCTAAACGGGGAAGCCACGCTCGCGAAACGGGATGCAACGAGAATTACCGAGATGCCCGAGCTAGGCCTTTCCGCAACTGCGGATACGTTCTTCATGCTCATTGATTTGCCGTAAAGCATGCTGGAAACCGCGCAAAAAAGATCACTTTCACTCTAAAAAATGGGTGCAGTGATCTTTTTTTATCTCATTTTCATCCGTTACACTTACGGGAGTGACTTCGGAAAAGGAGTTGGCCGTGCATGGAGAAAGTGCCGTTTATGGAAAAATCGTTTTACTATCCAGTCAGTTGGCGCGAAGCGCAGCAGTATAAAAATCAGCTGGATCAGGAAGGGATTCCCTATGCGATTCAGTCTCCGATCGACCTTCCCGGACTGGAGGAGGGCAAGCTGGCGATCGTGTTTCCATCAATACCTCTGCGGGTTTACGTTTGGGTGCGGGCGCTGTTTTATCGGGATGGCCTCCGCTATCCGGACTTCTCGTGATGCAGTGACATTTTGCCATGAATTCTTTATACTGGTATGCATGTAAGGTGGTGATACCTGTGAAAAGTATAAAACCTGGCCGCGGTCCGTCTGCCATGGGGGCAGCCGGCAGCATTTTCGCCGTAATCTTCGGTATATTTTGGACGATCATGGCATTTGTCATCACCCAGGATTCCCCGTTTCCCGTCGTAGGGATACTGTTCCCCGCCTTTGGGCTTTTATTTATCGGGATGGGGATCGCGCAAGCTGTCTACCATTACAAAAATGCGACTGGCAAAGAGCGCATGTCTTTGTACGACATCACTGAATCCAACGAAGAGGGCGACCCGTTGAACCGCCATTACGGTTCCACGGCTCCCGCTCCACAGCATAGTGCCGGACGATTTTGCCCCTATTGCGGCGAACAGGTCGAAGCGGAGTACCGCTTTTGTCCGAAGTGCGGGAAGAGCATCGGCACGTCCGGTTAATTCCTCTGCTCCCTCCCAAGCCCGAATAACCTGAATCTCTTCATGTCATTCTAAGGAAAAAGGAGGGTGTACCCGTGGATTCCAACAAGACACGTCCAGAAGCGGCACCATCTGTCGCTCCGGGAATGAACACACATGATCAGCTGGAAGAGAAAGCATCCGCGGAAGAGGTGAAAAGCGGCGATTATACGACTGTTACCCGCCTTTTCCTCGATCGCACGCCGGATGAGTAACTGCTGCATATATTGTACAGAAACATGTTTGCCCTTCAGATACCGTTCCGCCACCTCCTGTGCTATAATGGATGCGGCGAAGTTTTGGCTCCCTCGCACAGGGAGCTGTTTTTTTGTGTGTTTTTGACTGCAGCCGCCTTTATATAGCGAGTTTGCTCTTTTTGCCAAACAATGATAATGTAACGGAAAACTCGTCTCCTTCGTCCTATAGTGGCAACAGACTTTCAAGACACAACTGGAGGGTAATCATGAACAAACTTTTGTCAATCGCACTGATCGCCGTGTTGCTCGCAGGATGTGTTTCTTCCAAAGATACTCCTTCCGC
The DNA here is from genome assembly GCF_037834415.1 of Brevibacillus borstelensis. GTDB lineage: Bacteria > Bacillota > Bacilli > Brevibacillales > Brevibacillaceae > Brevibacillus > Brevibacillus borstelensis_A. Next base: position 55,760 of record NZ_JAUMSJ010000029.1, read on the forward strand.
TGGCCCGACACCGAATCAGCCGCCTGCCACGGAACAACCGGCAGAGCAGCCTTCGGATTCCGCGCAACCGGAAGCGCCGCAGCCTGACGATTCCACTCAGCCGACAGACGACCAAAATAAAAAGGACGAGACTTATCAAAACGATATTTTCCAAGTAGCCTCTGTAGAAAAAACCGGAGAGGACACGTTTACAATAAAAGGGAAAGCCCGTGTATTCGAGGGCAATTTTCAATACGTGGTGGAAGACGGGCACAACGAGTTGGCCAAAGGCAGCGTTCAAAGCTCAGCAGGCGCTCCCGAGTGGGGCGATTTCCAATTCACGGTAAAAGTAAAAAAGGACCATCCCAATTCGACTCTGACCCTTGTCTTGTTTGAATCCAGTCCCAAGGACGGCAGCCGGAAAATGGAACTGCCGATCGCGTTGCCCTAACGAGGCTTATACACCCCCGCCCAAACCCGTTATGTACAATTGACGGGTTTTTCGCATACTTTGCCTGTTTTTTGCCGGATGCATGATCGGACGGGAATATCCTGAACCGATAATAGGAGGCCCTTCGCCCATTCCGATCAACAACGGCGACTTTTGCGGTCGACTCTTTAGACTCTTTTGAAGAGCATTTTAGAAGCATCGGAGTACAATTCATTCGAGAGCCGAGAGAAGTCCCTACCGGGAAGAACATGACTGTTCAGCATCCTGACGGTACAATCGTCGAATACGTTGAGTTCCGGCGCAGCTGACCTAATAGTTCCTCCCCGCTCCGGCATATACTAGCTGATGAGGAGCGTGATGACGTTGGAAAACAAGTCTGTCTACTACGTAACCAGCTGGGACGATGCCGCTGTCTATTCACGTGCGTTGGAATCCATGAATATTCCGCACGCCGTTGAATCTCCCGGCAGCCCACTCGATCTTAGCGAGGGCCAGTTGGCAATCGTATTGCCGCATTTGCCCGCGAGGACTCACTCCAAGGTTCGCGAGCTTTTCCAGGGCGAAGGCGAGCGGTATCCGGATTAGCTTTCCCATCGCGTTTTTTCCGAACAACCGGACAGGGCAAGCAAGTCCCGAGAAGAAGGATGCCAAATGACAGAAAGCATGGCCGCATACATGATTGCCTCCGGGCCCAGCCTCGGCAGCTGTACGCAAGCCATGCTTTCATAATTTCCTTGAGAAAACGGCTACGGTCGCGATCACGATCACGTCTGTTGGCTCCGGTCAGGAAGCCAATCTTTTTTCTTCGGCGGAGAGATAAACATTCTTGCCAGCCCCCAAACCGACCAGGAGAAGCAAGGAAGAGACGACGAGCAGCAGGAAAATCGGAATCGTCCAGCCATTTGTCACGTCGTGGATAAAACCGAAAAGCGTCGGGCCGAGCGCAGCCAGCAAATACCCGACTGATTGGGCCATCCCGGACAACTCAGCAGATTCGGCCGCACTGCGTGTACGAAGCGCGAAAAACATTACTGCCAAGCTGAAGCAGCTGCCTCCAGCGATGCCGATTAGAACGATCCACAACGGCATGAGCACGGTATGTCCGGCTAGCAATCCCGCATATCCAAGAATCATGAGCCCGGTCGTAAAGGCAACGAGCAGTCGTTGGTTGGAGGCTCTCCCGGCAAGCACCGGCATCAGGAAGCTGCCGGGCAAGCTGACGAATTGCATCAGGAACAGCATCCATCCGGCTGCGGAAGGGCTTACCCCCTGATCCTGAAGAATCTGCGGAATCCAGGCAATCCCCACGTAAAACACCAATGATTGCATTCCCATAAACAATGTCACTTTCCACGCAAGCGAGGATTTCCAAACGGATCCCGCTGTTGGGCCCGCCCCCGCCCTAGCGGGAATCGCCGTTCGCAAGCCCTTGCGAAGCTGCGGAATCCATACGAGGAGTGCTAGAAAAGCCAAAAGAGCCCAGCAGATGAGTGAACCGCGCCACCCGGAGGAAAGCGCGTGCGCAATCGGAATGCTCACCCCGGAAGCAATGGCAGCGAACAAATTCATCCCTACAGAATACGCTCCGGTCATAACTCCTATCTTTTGAGGGAAATCCCGCTTAATCAAGCTCGGAATCAGGACATTCCCGATAGCGATCGCAAGGCCAAGCAAGGCAGTTCCGAAAAACAGCAGCCAAACCGAGTGCATGGAACGAAGAAGGATCCCTGTCAAAAGGACAATGAGACTGTACAGTATCGTCTGTTCAGGTCCGAGACTCCGCGATATTTTCGGGGCAAGTGGAGAAAGCAGAGCAAACGCAAGCAGCGGCAAGGTCGTCAGCAAGCCGGCAACTGTGTTGGTAATGCCGGTATGATCGCGAATCTCCCCAATAATAGGACCGACAGCAGTGATCGGCGCCCGCAGATTGGTCGCAACAAGGATAATCCCGAGAGCGAGCAGCCATATACCGGTGCGTCCGCCTTCACGGGATAAAGCCTGGTCTGTGTTCATTTTTCATCTCCCCGATCTTGTTCCTCGAAAGCCTGCTGTGATGCTTCTATATGAGCCCTGACAGCCTGTATTGCCTCTTCCGGTCTGCCCGCGACAATCGCATCTACCAGCTCTCTGTGGATTTTTTTATGCTGGGCGAGTCGTTTGGACGTTGAGGAGAAAACCACTTTTCCTACCGTCTCTCCAATTGACTGATGAATCGCCTCCGTCATGTGCTCATACAGCTCCAACAAGATGCTGTTGTGGGCTGCTTTCACGATGGACAGGTGCAGCTGCACGTCCGCTTCGATGTATGTCTGCGCATGATCGGCAGCTTCGCTTGCAGCCAGCCAGCCTCGCATGGCTTCCACATCTTCTTGTGTCCTCCGGGCCGCAGCCAGGCGCGCAGCTTCCTGTTCCAGCGCATAACGGGCCTCCAGCGTCTCTTCCAGGGCACAGCGCTGAAACCGCCGCTGCAAAGCGGCCCCCAGCTCACTGGAAGAGCAAACATAGGTTCCGTCCCCCTGCCTGGTCTCCAGCATGCCGGTATGAACCAGCGCTCTCACCGCTTCCCGAACAGTGTTGCGGCTAACCCCCAACTGATTTACCAGCTCCGGCTCCGGAGGAATCCGCGTCCCGACAGGCCAATCCCCAGACTGGATCAAGGAATCGATTTGCGCTACAACCTGCTCCACCAGCGACATGCGTCCAGTCTGTTTTAGTTTCATAAGTCTCACCACCAAACGTAGGATGATTGGATGTTTATGATTATAGCACAGCCGAAGAACATGTCAATCTATGAACGAAATCTGCCGAGAATGAGGAGTTTAGACTCTTGCTTTTTTCACAATCTCTATTTTTTAAATAATTTTTACAAAAGATACAAACAAACAGTAAAAAAGACCTACAAAACGGACGATATAAATAGTAGACGCTCTTTTATTTTTCACCTGACCAATGATCGGTCAGGCTTTTTTCTTTTTCAAACTTTCCTGAGTCGAATCTCCGGTTCGTTAGTCCCTCTTTCCCTGTAGGACGTTTTTCCGATATTCCCTCAAGCGCCAGGCACGGCCAAATCAAAAACGCCCCTTTCCGTTGCGCCACAGCAACGAAAAGAGGCGTTTTGTAAAACTGTAGATGTTGCATCATTTGGATGCCCCCACGCGGAATCGAACCACGAACTGATCATTACGAGTGATCTGTTATACCGTTTAACTATAGGGGCAAAGTCAGACTGTTTTCTTTTGCGGTCCCGGTAAAATGATTCACAGCCGTTTTACAGAAATAATTCTAGTAAAAAAAAGACTAAAAATCAAGAGGAAATTTTAATGTTTCCACTCGATTTCAGCCTTCCGCAAAACGTCGCCAATCAATTCGTCTTGAATCAACAGATCGGCTATATCGTCGAGATGGGTGGCATCCCGATTGACGATGACCAGCTTGGCCCCTCGAGCTTTCGCCTGCTCCGGAAACCAATTGGCGGGACTTACGGCAAGCGACGATCCCAGCACAAGAAACAGGTCTGCCCGCTCTGTCCATTCCACCGCTTGTGCGAATGCGGACTCCGGAAGCGATTCGCCAAACAGCACGACAGAAGGACGCAAAAATCCGCCACACTCGCACACGGTTCCGCGCTCTTCCAGGTAGCGGGCAGCCTCGTATTTTTTCGTGCAGCGAATGCAGGTCAGCGTCGTCAGCGTCCCGTGAAGCTCCGCGACACATCGGCTGCCGGCCCGTTGATGGAAGCCGTCCACGTTTTGGGTGATAATCCCTTTGATATGCCCGCGACGCTCCCATTCAGCCAAGATCAAATGCCCTTGGTGAGGCTGGCACGCATACAACCGTTCCAGTCTCATCCGGTAAAAGGCGACGAATTCCTCCCGATTGTTGAAAAGGGCATCCGTACTGGCCAGGCGGGCGGGGTCTTTTCCTTGCCACAATCCCGTCCGCGCCGACCGGAAATCAGGCAGGCCGCTCTCCGTCGACATCCCCGCTCCCGTGAAGACGACGAGATGGCGGGCCTCCTGCAGGAGCTTGATCAATTCATTCAAAGCCTTTCCTCCCCCTCACGAATAGATGCTGTTTCTCATATTCTATAGGAAGCCTCAGACAAAGTACACGGGGAGGAGCTGTCAAGATGAACACCTATCTCGTCTCAGACATCCACGGTCAGTATCAGGCGCTTCGCGAAGCCTTGCAGCGGGTTTCCTTTTCCCCGAAACGACAAGACAGCCTGTACGTCATAGGCGACATGATCGACCGCGGCCCCCAATCAAAAGAGGTGCTGGAGTATTTGCTCAATCTGAAAAATGCCTATCCGAATCAGGTTTTCTTGCTGAAAGGGAATCACGAGCAGATGTTCGAGGACTGGCTGAAAGGAAAGATTGATCCAACCTTGTACTTGCTGATGAATGGCGGAGATGCGACCGTGCGCTCATTTTTGGGGCAGCAGGCCATGCGCCGCGCGTTTCTTGGAGAAGTCCCGTCCATTGACACGCAAAATGCGGCGCGTGAAGATATTCTTGGCCGATACACCTACTTGCTCCCCGCTCTCGAGTCGTTGCCGCTCTACCAATTGCTGCCGGTCAATGATTCCCCCGAAGCTCTGCCGCCGCTGCTCGTCCACGCAGGCATCCGTCCCGGCATCCCCCTTGCCAGACAGCGGCACGAGGATCTCCTATGGATTCGCGAGCCGTTCTACGATCACTATAAAGGAAAAGAGATTGTGATTTTTGGCCACACACCTGTTTCCCGACTGCCCGGATACACCGGCCAGGGCCCTTGGCATCACGGAAACATGATCGGCATCGACGGGGGGGCGGCTTCCCCGCAAGGAGGCATCCTGCTCGTAAACTGGCCTTCTCTCCGGTATGTCTACGTTCCGCTTAGAGGTCTCCAATCAGCGCCACGCGTGCGAGTCACCTAACGGATGATCGGCGGGGGAGTTGCCGACAGCAGACCCGCCAAGAGCAGGGCCAGAAGGACAACAATCAGTTCGAGGCGCAGCGTCCAAGACAGCTTCTTCGCCAAGCGGAGAGCGTCTTTCTCCCGCAAGCCGGAAAGGACGGCCAGCCTCGGCATCACTTTTGCCCGGTGGAATGCGGCGATGATCAGCGCCAACAGGAAGGCTCCGATCTTGGCCGACAGGATGAGCCCATAAGAGGTCGTCACGAGCTCGCGAGGCTGGGCGAATCGGAGCAGCCCGAGGACAATGCCCGTTCCGGAAATAACGGCTACGGAATAGAGTGCCAGTTGGGCAAATTGGCTCATCAATTTATGCATGACAATCAACCCATTCGAATTCATGACAAGCCTAAATGACAACACCGTCAAGCCGGACAAGCCTCCAATCCAGACAACTGCTGCTGCCATATGCAGAACGTCTGAAGCCATCGAAGCAAATCTCTCCTGCCCGGCCATGGCGTGACCCGTTAACGGAAACGTACAAAACAGGGCGATCGCCACCCCTGTGCTTCCCCAACGGAACCGGTCCGTATAGCGCACTGCAAGAAGGAGAAGGATGCAAAGCAGAGGACGAACCCAGCCGATGGTGCCCGTCATCGTCTCCCGAAGCAGCGTCAGCATGTTTTCTCCGAGTCCTCCCGGCAAGCGAAGCATATCGGCCAAAAGATAGATTCTCACCGCTCCGCTCAACGCGAAAAAGACCAAAGACAGCCAGATAAGCAGCTGAACGTTTCTGCCATGGAGCCATTTGGTGTTGAAGGCGCTGACAAATCCTTCCCATCTGGACAGAAACACCAGAACCCCTAGTCCTCCCGCGACTAGCACATCCGCCATTCGCAGCCATCTGCTCCACGCTTCGTGAGCCTCGTGGTCGTGGGCTTCCGGCGACGAAAACGTGTCGGCGACAACTTCCACGCCGCTTTCCCCTGTTGAACCTACGGTATCTGCAGCGCCCCTCTGATTTCCTTCGGCGGCTGAAGGCTGCTGTCCGGCATCAGTCTGAACCCGTGATGCAGGCACCGCCCCCGCCTGAATAGCCATGTCGGAGCTGCCTTCTGACACTGACGGTTTTTGCTCATTTTCTACGGACTGGTTCTTTGCTTCCGCTGATGATGTCTGCTCCCCCGCTCCTGCGGCTGCGATTGGCGAAGGCCCGCTATTTTGCTGCTGGCGAGGACCGTCGACCGAAGCTTTCCGCTCTCCTTGTTCCGAGCTGGTCGTCTGTGTAGCGGCTTTTGCCTCGCTCTTCGAACCTCCCGATTTTGCCGCAGCAGCCGGAGGGCCGCTCTGCTCGGTTTGAGCAGGCGGAGCGCTCTTCTGATTAACCGGAGCATTCTGTTCCTGTACCGGCAGAGCTGTCGGCGGCGGCTGAGAAGCTTCATCCGTCTGATCCCCATCTAAAGAGACCGTATCAGCCGGGCGATGTTTGGGCAGCGGTACCCCCACAGCAAATCTGAATGAGCCTTCCGTAACGTGGGTGTCTACCGACAATACCTGCCATTCCACCCGGTATATGCCGTTTTGCAAAGAAGAGACCGGCATCACCAGCGTCTTCTTTCCTTCAGCCCGAAATGTTCCCGGCACGACTTCACCGGACTCTGTCTTTAACACGAGAGAGCTCACATTCGCGTTTATCTCCTCGGTGAAGGAAATCCGTATCTCCTTCGGCGATCCCTGCAGCTCTGATTCCTGCTGTGGCGAGGATTGATCCACATTGGCATGGGCGAGTACAAAAGCCGGAAGCGAACACGCCATGCATATGCACAGGCAGCAGAGAAGGAGCCATTTTTTCATACCTTGTTCCCCTTTCTATCAGCCAAGTCTCCTTTGCAAAAAAACACATTCTGACAGAGGAGACGACCAGAAAGCCGCCGAAATACTTTCGACGGCTTTTTTTCTATTTGCTCTCTAGCGCTGCTTATTTCTTCGTGATGACAATTGCCTCTGGCAATGTGCCTATCGGTGCGAGCACTTCGACTGCGGCTCCCGCTTCAACCGCAGCTTTCTGCAAATCCACCTGGCCTGTTCCTTGATAAGCAGGATTCAACGCCGTTTTCACGAATGAAGCCGGTACAGTCGTTTTCCCTTCAGCCGATGACAGCCCGGACACTTCGGTCAGCTTTCCATTGATGTAGACGAATGGCTGCGCATTCTTCGCCTGGTGCGCCGGCAGAGAAGCCTTCCCGTTCTGGACGGCAAAGGTCATGGTTGCCTCATAATTGGTTGTATCGTATTGACCTGCGACCTTTTCATCGGTGGCCGGCTTTGCGCGAAGCAGATAGTAATCGGCTGGACCTGTCGTAAAGGTGATCACACCGTTTGCATCCGTCTTGTAAATGGCCGAATCACTGGTGCTGCGGCGGATCACGGTAATTTCCGAGCCCGCAAGCGGTTTCCCCTTTAGCAACAGCTGAACGGACACCTTCTGATCCGGCGTAACCGCAGCCGGGTTGAACTGTGGAACCAGCTCGGCCCGGTCCAGACTGACCGGACGGCTGAAGCCCTTCAGCTCTTTTATTCGTTCCAATGCAGGAATATCGCTGACGGCAACGAAGGATTTAGCACTGCGCAGCGTTCGGCTGGACACCTCGGCATTTTTGAACACGCTGTCTCCCTCTGCGGACACGATGTAGGCTCCCGGGGTGGAAGCGGAAAAAGAAGCGACATAATAGTTGTTTTTTCCCGGTTCCGTCACTTCTTTCTCTTCTCCTGTATAAAAGAGAGTCGTGGTAATATCTGCTTTGTTTTCATTCGGAGCTGTCACGTATACTTTGGTAGAATCCGTACTCCACTTGCCCTCAATGCGATAGCTGCCGTGATGGTTGGAGTGGTTTCCGAACAGCAGCTCGACGTACGAGACCTCTCCGGCAGCAACGATCGGCGTATTGGTTTGCGACCAGCCATCATGTGCCGATGCCGGTACAGCGAAAAGGCATGCCAACGCGAGTGCAGGGATAAGCGTCATTCGTTTTTTCATGGATGAAATTCCTCCCGTTTCCATACTTTTTTCCGGTGATATCCAGTCTCAGTATATGGCTCGTCCATACGATTGAGTATGACTCAACAGGGCTATCTTTCAAAAGACGGGTTGAACGTTGTGTGAACTCGCTTGGAGCCGGCGATGTTCAAACAGCGTTCACAAGTTGTTACTTAACATAAGTTACTTCCCTTATGTAATTTATGATAAAATAGTGGGCGAGGTGTTGATATGAAACGAGAACGTATGGCGGAACAAGCGCTCTTTGCGTCCTGGGTTGTTTCCTTGATCGCGACAGGCGGCAGCTTGTTCTTCTCGGAAGTGCTGAAGTACATCCCGTGCGAGCTGTGCTGGTATCAACGGATTTTGATGTACCCGCTGGTCATCCTGCTCGGAATCGCTTCCGCCAAAAAAGATTACGGCATTGCACGCTATGCCCTGCCTCTGTCGATTTTCGGAGGAGCCTTTTCGCTCTATCATTACATGGTGCAAAAGGTCCCTGCCCTGCATGAGCTCGGCAGCGCGTGCGGAATCATTCCCTGCAACACAGATTACATCAACTGGCTGGGCTTTATCACCATTCCGTTCCTGGCGCTCATCGCTTTTCTCTTGATTACCGCGCTGCTTATTTTCATTCGTACCAATGGGAAGGAGAAGTAAAACATGAAAAAGATCATTATCCTCTCTGTCATCGTCGCTGTTTTTCTGATCGGGGCCGTCGTCTATTCGGATATGGCCAATAAACAGGCTGCGGTAGGAAATCCTTTCGGCAAAACGAACCTCAATCCAGCCACTCTTGCGCAATTGGATGATCCCAATTACGGGAATCAAATCCTCCCTGACGAATTGAAAGCTAAGCTGGAAGGGAAAGAAGAGTTGTTCATTTACTACTACAGCCCGACGTGCGAACACTGCCAGCGAACCACACCCGTCCTGGTTCCCCTCGCCGATGAGCTTCAGGTGGATGTCAAAAAGCACAATTTGCTTGAATTTGCATCCAGTTGGGACGCTTTTGACATCGAATACACGCCCACTCTCATTCACTACAAAGACGGAAAAGAAGTATCCCGTCTGGTCGGCGGGCAAACAGCCGATGAATTGAAGCAGTGGTTCCAGGAACAGAACAAATGACGAGG
>NZ_JAUMSJ010000030.1:0-61610 GCF_037834415.1 Brevibacillus borstelensis
TTGCATAGTTGGACTTTCTATCAGCTTCAGCAGTTTATCTCCTACAAAGCAAATCTTGTTGGCATTCAAATTGTGGAGGTGAATCCTGCCTACACATCCCAAACATGCCCTGCATGTGGAGACAAGAATAAGGCGAAAGATAGAAAATACGAATGTCCTTGTGGGTTCAAAATTCATCGCGATCAAGTTGGAGCTATCAATATCATGAACCAACCTGTGGCAGATGGTAACAGTCTGTCAGCCTAAGATGCTATAAGGCACTGTCTTAGGACGGGCTAATGAGATAGCCCTGAACTTGGGGGAACTACGAATAGCAGAAATGCACTTCCGACTACCACCCAAGAATCCCACTGATACCAAAGGTGTCAGCTTGCCCCTATAGGGGTGGGAGTCTCAAATTCGCTTATAATGAGCATGAGAGAAAAGAACAAGGGGGCAGACATGAACGTAAATCTCATCGGAAAAGTGATTGGCTGCATCGTGATCATCTTTGGCCTGTTGTTTTTCGGGTTCTTGGCGATGTTGTTAACAACGCTGCAAGGCGGAGCGAAATTTTATACGCCGCTTGCGGCTGTGGTAACAGCTGTGCTCATTTTGTTCGTCATTTTGCGAATGTTCGTTCCGATCAAGCCGCGCGTGCTCTATCGCTCGCTCGCGGTCTGTTTTGGCCTGGGCCTCTTGACCGTGGCAGGCTACGAGATAAACAAGGCCTACCATAACAGCATCGAGACTGTCGGCGAGCAGGATGTAGATTTGGAGCAGTACCGGCCGTTTCAGCCCTTGACGAAAGCGGTAAAGCTGGAAGAGCCCTCGACTCTCAATCTTGAATCCGAACTGCCCAGGATCGATGGAGCGACAGCGTTCTATCCTTTGTATGCCGCCTTTGCGCAAGCGGTTTATCCGGAGAAGCGGTACGATCTGTACGACGGCGAGGTGATGGTGAACAAGACCCCGCGGGCATACGACAATTTGATCGAGGGCTCTGTAGATGTCATCTTCGCTTTTGCTCCGTCCGAACGGCAGCTGGAAGACGCGAGAAGCAAAGGCAAAGAGCTGAAGCTGACCCCGATTGGACGGGAAGCCTTCGTATTTTTCGTCAACGCGGAAAATCCGGTGAAAGGGCTGACGACCGAACAAATCCAGGATATTTACGCGGGCAAGATCACCAACTGGAAGGAGGTCGGCGGGCCAAACGAGGCGATTCGCGCCTTCCAGCGGCCGGAGAACAGCGGAAGCCAGAGCATGCTGCAGAGGTTCATGGGAGACAAGGAGCTGATGACCCCTCCCCAGGAGGACGTCGTACAGGGGATGGGCAGAATCATTGAGCAAACGGCAAACTACCGGAACTACAAGAATGCCATTGGCTATTCATTCCTCTATTTTGCGACCGAAATGGCAAGCAACGGCAATATTCGATTGCTTGAGGTAGACGGGGTGAAGCCCGAGAAAAGCACGATCATGAGCAAGCAGTACCCGTTGACGGCCGAGTTTTACGCCGTGACGGCAGGCAGCGACAATCCGAATGTATCCAGACTGATCGAATGGATCTTGTCCCCGCAAGGACAGTGGCTTGTGGAAAAGACCGGCTATACGCCGATTGCCGATCCGGCAAAGCGGTAGGTGTCGCGTCCATTGTTAAACCTTGTTGACACAAACAGCGAGTATTGCTATAAAAAATATTGAATAGCACTCGATGAGGTCGAGTGCTAACAAAAAGCTTCGCTACATAGCTGTACCTACCCAATGGAGAAGGGAGAATGCGCCATGGAAAAAAAGCAGTTTCAAGCGGAATCGAAGCGGCTCTTGGAAATGATGATCAATTCCATCTACACGCAAAAAGAGATTTTTTTGCGGGAGCTGATTTCAAACGCGAGTGACGCGATCGACAAGATTTACTACAAAGCGTTGACTGACGAGAGCCTGGTCTTTGACAAAGACAGCTATTACATCAAGGTCATTCCCGACAAGAAAAACAGAACACTGACCATGCGGGATACCGGCATCGGCATGACCCGGGACGAGCTTGAAAATCATCTCGGCGTCATCGCGAGGAGCGGCTCTTTGGCATTTAAAAAAGAGAATGAAACGAAGGACGGCCATGCGATCATCGGTCAATTCGGCGTCGGCTTCTATTCCGCGTTTATGGTGGCGGATGTGGTGACCGTGATCAGCAAAGCGCTGAACGGCGACGGCGCGTACAAGTGGGAGTCTTCCGGGGCGGACGGCTACACGATTGAGCCGTGGGAAAAGGAATCCGTCGGTACAGATGTCATCCTGAAGATCAAGGAAAATACCGACGAGGAGAGCTTCGACGAGTTTTTGGACGAGTACCGCTTGCGGGCGATCATCAAAAAATATTCCGACTTCATCCGATACCCGATCAAGATGGACGTTGCCGGAAGAAGGCTGAAGGAGGGCAGCGACAACGAGTACGAGGATTACCAGGAAGAACAGCGGATTAACAGCATGGTCCCGATCTGGAGAAAAAACAAAAGCGAGCTGTCGACCGAAGACTACGAGAATTTTTACGCCGAAAAGCATTACGGCTTCGACAAGCCGCTCGCGTACGTCCATATAAACGCGGATGGCGCGGTATCCTATCAGGCCATCCTCTTTATCCCGGAGAGCATTCCCTTTGACTATTACACCAGGGAATACGAAAAAGGTCTTGAACTGTATGCCAACGGCGTATTGATCATGAACAAATGCGCCGACCTGCTGCCGGACCATTTCAGCTTCGTCAAAGGGATGGTAGATTCGGAAAGCTTATCCCTCAATATTTCCCGAGAGATGCTGCAGCATGACCGGCAGTTGAAGCTGATCGCGAAAAATATCGCCAGCAAAATCAAAAGCCAACTGCAAAGCATGCTGAAAAATGAAAGAGAAAAGTACGAGCAATTTTACAAATCGTTCGGCAGACAATTGAAATTCGGCGTGTACAGCGATTTCGGAAGCCATAAGGATGTCCTCCAGGATTTGCTCATGTTCTATTCCTCCAAGGAGAAAAAGCTGGTTACGCTGGATGAATATGTGGCGAGAATGCCGGAAGAGCAGAAATACATCTACTACGCTTCAGGAGAATCGAATGAAAGAATCGAGAAGCTCCCTCATACAGAGCTTGTAGCCGAAAAAGGCTACGAAATTTTGTATTTCACCGATGACATCGACGAGTTCGCCATCAAAATGCTGCGGTCATACAAAGACAAGGAGTTCAAATCCGTATCGAGCGGCGATCTTGGCATTGAAACAGATGACAGCCAAGGCGATGCAGACGCCGAGAACAACGAGAACAAAGAACTTTTCGACTATATGACCAGCCTGTTGTCCGGCAAAGTCAAAAAAGTAAAAGCATCGAAGCGATTGAAGAGCCACCCTGTCTGCCTGTCGACCGAAGGGGAAGTGACGATCGAGATGGAAAAAATCTTGAACGCCATGCCGAACAACCCCAACGTAAAGGCGGACAAAGTGCTGGAAATCAACATTCATCATGACGTGTTCCAATCGTTGAAAGACGCCTTTGCCAAAGACCAGGAGAAGCTGAATCTGTATACGGCTCTGCTCTACAATCAGTCGCTCTTGATCGAAGGCTTGCCAATTGAAGATCCGGTCGAATTTACGAACGATATGTGCAAAATCATGGTTTAATGGACATTAGTGAAAAAACGCTTGGGTTTCCAAGCGTTTTCTCGATCCGCTTCCGATCATGACATATTTGGAAGCACTTTTGTTTCAGGTGGCTGTTTCGGTATATGGCTGCTTCAGATAAACCCGCCGTTTACTCGCAAAGTTTGTCCGGTTACCCACTGCGACTTGTCGCTAACCAAAAATTCAATGACATTCGCGATGTCCTCCGGTTCACCAAGTCGACCAAATGCATTCATTTTTTTCGTTGCCTCTATTTGCTGTTCTGTTTTTCCGGTTGAGAACAGTTCGGTATCGACCGGACCCGGAGCTACCGCATTGATGGTAATGCTTTTGGAGCCAAACTCCTTCGCCAGCTGACGAGTGAATTGTTCGACTGCTCCCTTGGTGCCCGCATAAACGCTGTATGCAGGAAACATTTGCCCGGTGACGGAGGTGGAGAAATTCACGATCCTTCCGTTGTTCTCCATATGTTTCATGGCTTGCTGACAAGCAAAGAAAGTCCCCTTTACATTTATCGCAAACAGCTTGTCGAAATCCTCCTCGCCGACCTCTGCAAGCGGCGCATTGATCATGAGTCCAGCATTGTTGACGAGAATATTCACCTTGCCGAATTCTGCAATGGTTGCGGCGAATAATTTTTCGATGTCGGTCATCTTGCCAAGATCAGCTTGCACAGCGATTGCTGTTCCGCCTTTTCGGCTGATGCGTTCTACCACATCTGCCGCCTTTTCTGCACTGTTCGCGTAATTGATCACGACGCTCGCGCCGAGATCAGCGAGGCGTTCGGCGATGGCACGTCCGATCCCTCTAGAAGATCCGGTGACGATGGCAACCTTACCCTCCAATTGTTTCATATGTGTTCCTCCTTTTTCGGGTTGCTTTTCTGCAATTTATGCTTGTAAAAACGACCTTTTCATTCCTGCTGATCTGTCATGACAATGCTTTTCTGATCAAGCCCCATACTTCCAAAAATTCGTCCTCAATCGCAGCGCTTTTCCATTCGTATGCGTGGGCGGGATGATGGAATCGCATTGTTGCATGGAAAACAGCACGAGCCAGTTGATCAGGACGATTGGTTTTGATCGGGCCGCGTGAAATGATTTCGCTCATTTGTTCGATGATGATGCCTATATGCCTGGAAACTAATTCGGCTGAGTCCTCGGTTACTTTGGCATAAATTTTAAACAACTCTGCATCTTCGCGGGCATAGTGTTGTTTGAGTTGGATCAGTGTCCATATGTACGCTTGTAGATGATCCATTCCTCTCATCTCAGCTTTTTGATAAACCTCCGTCAGCGGTTTTACAATTTTTGAATCTAGCCACTTTTCCGTAGCGCCTTCGAGAAGCTCTGATTTGCTTTTGAAGTGGCGATAAATGGTACCGTGACTGACTCCTAATACTTTCGCGACGTCAGTCACCGAGATTTTGTCTAGGCCAAAGCGCCTTAGAGTTTCTTCCGTTGCATGTAGAATTTGTTGTTTGGTTAAAACGGATGGAGATTTTTCCATATTACTGTCATGCACCTCCTTGTGTAAGAATAACATAAAAATAACAAATGACAAATATGCTTTTTTGTCATTTGTTATACCTGATAATACGAAATAGTTCTGCGTAGAAATAATGACATTATCATTTTGCTGTTATTGTTCGTCTATTGATCGGGGAAATGCCTTGACCTATGATGGAGCTGTCGCAGGATGGAGAAACGCCTTGATGATCGGAAGACTAACCAGCGGTATCTTGTTTTCAGTGATATGAAATGAATAAAGAATTCAAAAGCAGGGTGAAAGAACAGTGAAAAAACAAATATGGTCCGTGGCTGCCTTTCTATTCGTTTTCGTTCTGTGCGGATGCAGCAAACAGGAAGAAAACCCTGAGGATGTCGCACAGGCTTATCTATCCGACTGGCAGCAGCAGCATTTTTCGCAAATGTACGATCGGCTGACTCCTGAGGCAAAATCCGCGATGACCGCTGAAGAATTCGCTCAACGCTACAGGAAAATCTATGACGGGATCGAAGCGAAACACATATCGATCGCGAAGACCTCTCAACAGACTCCACCTCCTGGCGAAGACGAAGTGGAAAGGATTGTCCCTTACCACGTCAAACTGGATACGGTCGCGGGTCCGCTGGATTTCAAGCATCAACTAAAGCTCCAAAAGACCGAGGTTGACAAGGAAACGAAGTGGCTGGTAGAGTGGGAGCCCTCGCTTATTTTCCCGCAAATGGAGAAGGGGGATAAGGTCCGGGTGCAAACCATTAAGGCGGAACGTGGAGAGATTCTGGATAGAAACGGAAACGGCTTGGCCCTGAATGGAACCGCTCCGCAGCTTGGGATCATTCCGGGGAAATTAGGCGACTCCGCGGAAAATAAAAAAGCGGAATTGGCCCGGAAATTGAACATCAGCGTGGAAGAGATCGACAAAAAGCTGAGCGCTGCCTGGGTCAAGCCTGACTTGTTTGTTCCCATCGCATTTGTACCGGAAGAAACCGTAGCCGAATACAGCAATACCCCTTGGGTGGATTTCCAAGATAAAAAACTGCGTGTCTACCCGTATGGCGATGCCGCAGCCCATCTAACCGGATACATTGCAGAGATGAACGCCGAGGAGCTCGAGCGGCATAAGGATCAGGGATATCGTAGCGGCGATCTGATCGGCAAAGCCGGCTTGGAACAAGTCTTCGAAGAACGTTTGAGAGGAAAAGACGGAGCCTTTATTGCGGTTACCGATGACAAAGGCAATCAAAAAGCGGTGATAGCCGAATCGAAAGCGGTATCCGGAACGACGATCAAGCTGACCATCGATGCACATTTACAAAAAACCATTTATGACGAGGTGAAGCAAGAATCGGCTTCTGTCGCGGCGATTCAGCCGAAAACGGGCGAAATCCTTGCTTTAGCGAGCAGTCCGTCTTACGATCCGAATGCTTTCATACGCGGAATTTCCAGTCGGCAGTACGAGCAGTGGAAGAACGACCCGCGGAATCCCTTTTTAAACCGATTCTCGAAGGGATATTCGCCGGGCTCGGCATTTAAGATCGTGACAGCTGCGATCGGGCTGGATACGAATGCCATCGATCCTGGCGAAGAGAAACCGATTTCCGGCCTGACATGGGCGAAAGACGGGTCATGGGGCAACTATTTCGTCAAGCGCGTCCATGAAGCGAAATCCGTCAACCTGTTGAAGTCTCTCGTTTATTCGGACAACATCTACTTCGCTCAAGCAGCACTGGGCATCGGGGCCGACGCCTTTGAGAAGGAGAGCGCCAAATTCGGCATAGGCGAGGCATTGCCCATCCCTTATCCTTTTAGCAAGTCCCAGCTGTCAAACCGCGGCATTGAGAATGAAATCCTGCTTGCCGATACCGGCTACGGACAAGGGGAAGTAAAGATGACCACGCTTCATGTTGCACTGGTTTTCTCGGCGCTCGTAAATGAAGGCAATATCGTATATCCCTTGTTAACAAAAGAAAATGAGACAAAGCATCCGAACATCTGGAAGGAGCAAGCCATGACTCCGGAGACAGCGGCCATATTGAAAAAAGATCTCATTCAAGCGGTTAGCAGTCCGGATGGAGTGGGACACGGTGCATATATTCCAGGGAAGTCTATCGCCGGGAAGACCGGGACGGCGGAATTGAAGCAAAGCAAAGACGCGGACGGCCAGGAAAACGGATGGTTTGTCGGTTTTCAAGCAGATGCTCCCGAGCTGCTGTTGTCCATGATGGTCGAAGACGTCAAAGGGCGGGGAGGAAGCAGCGTCGTCACGAAGAAGGTCAAACGCATCTTTCAGCAAGTCTTGAAGAACAAGTGACTGGCAAAAGCGTCAGCTTCCCTTTCCGAATGAGTGAGGACCGGCGATGTTGACCGGTCCTGCAATCTTAAAAGCGGACATGGGCTGCCGCTGGCGATTCTGTTTTTTGCGCGGGCAACTGCTGGAGTATGTAGCCTTTGCCTCTGATATTTTCAATGGAAATCGCATGATTCGTTTTTTTGCGTATTCGATAGAGGAGAGAATTGATCTCTTCCGAACTGACAGGAGGAAGCTTCGAGTCTGCGGGCCTTTCCGGCCATACATAGCGGATAATTTCGTCTTTTCCTACAAAGTGCCGCTCCCTTCGCAGCAACAATTCCAGACATCTGTACTCCTTTTCGGAAAAGTGATAGCTGCTTCCGTGAATCCGAATGATCTGCCGTACAGGGTCCATCCTGTCCGGAGCAGAGTCATTGCTTGGCAGGGGCAAAGGCTTGAAGTCCAGAGTCTCTTCCAAATTGATCGGAGAGAAGACAAGAATGACCATTCCTCTGGCAAATGTGATACTGTCGGAAGCTGAGAGAACCGTCGGCATAAAAGGGATCAGCCGACTCCCATTGACCTCTGTTCCGTGCTTGCTATCTAAATCCATAATGTAATAGTTACCGTTTTCAAGGTAAATCGACGCCTGTTTTCGAGAGACGTAGACATTATCAAATGCAAGATCCGGTTCCCACTGCCCATCCTTTCTTCCCAACAGGGTGTTGGAACGGTGAAGCTGAAAAGTTGATCCTCCGTCAAAAGGAAATCCGCGAACCACGACCAGACGCGAAGGAAAACTCACAACGGATAACCTCCTCTCGTTGAACGATTAAATTTGATAAGAGATCCATTCGTTAATAGTACGACAGAAATGGGCAAAATGTTTCAACTCCCCTCGCGTAAGCCGGCACCCGGTAAAGCAATAAGAAAGCAGACGAAACTGTAAAACGCATCCTGAAAATCCAAGTATTTCATTTGTGGGCGTGTAAAGCTGTGAGGTATGCTGGTAATTAGACCTGCTTTTCATCCTAAGTCAAACATCTCGGAAACTGTCACGTTTCCGGTGGCAGGGGGTCCCAACTTTGCAGTCCAACATGAATTACCAGAAGAAACTGCGGAATCGGGCGGCAACCTCCAGATATATTTCTGTGAAGATGAAATTTTGGATCAGTCAGTTGATTGCCATCGCGTGGATGCTGGTTTCAATAGTCCTGTCTTTGCCGTGGCTCGATGACCTGGCTCAATTGATCCCGCTTTTTGCCGCTATTGCCATCATTGCGGGCATCTCTTACATACCCGGATATATGAATGCATTCATGGTAGCCAGCCTGCTGATCGACCGACAGCCGGCCTTCAAGACGATAGCACCGTTGGAAGATATTACGATTGTGATTGCCTGCCGAAACGAGGAAAAAGGCATCGGGGAAACGCTGAAACAGATTGCCAAACAAGACTACAAGGGAAAAATATATGTCATCGTAGCAGACAATGGCTCCAGCGACCGAACGGCGGAGACAGCCCGAGAAGTCGGCGATCAGCTGGGTTTGTCTGTTCTGGTCGTTACCGAGAACAGTCCCGGAAAACACAACGCCCTCAATCGGGCTCTACCGCAGGTCAAGACAAGGTACATTGTGACACTCGACGCCGATACGCTTCTGCACCCCCAAGCGATACGCTACATCGTTGCCCGTATGTTGTCCGCGCCCGAAGATGTCGGCGCTGTGGCCGGAGCAGTCCTCGTTCGCAACAGCCGTGAGAACTTCTTGGCAAAAATTCAGGAATGGGATTACTTTTTGGGCATCGCCAGCATCAAGCGATTGCAAGGGTTATACCAGGGAACGCTTGTAGCGCAGGGTGCCTTTTCCCTTTACGAAACGGAAGCCATAAGAAAAATCGGGGGATGGCCTGATGCCATCGGGGAAGATATCGTGTTGACCTGGCGGTTGCTTGGCACGAATCAAAGGGTCTATTTCGAACCGCTGGCTGTAGCCTTCACCGAGGTGCCCACTACTTGCAAGCACTTTTTCAGGCAGCGAAGCCGTTGGGCCAGAGGGATGATCGAGGCATTGCAAGTCATAAAGCCGTGGCAGCAGCCCATTATGTTTGCCCGGTTTCTAACCGGTTACAATCTGATCATGCCTTATCTCGACTTGGTGTACACGTTTTGTTGGCTTCCCGGCCTGATCGCGGCTTTTTTCGGACACTACTGGATTGTAGGGCCGGTTACGATCCTGGTCCTGCCGCTGGCGCTTCTGCAAAATTACATCCTGTACCGTTACCAGCGATATGTCTTTCGCACGCTGGATTTGAAGATCAGGCGGAACCGCTGGGGCTTTATCGCCTTTGTCCTTTTTTATCAGATGATCATGAGTCCGGTGTCTGTCTGCGGATACTTTCAGGAAGCACTGAAGCTTGGGCGGGTCTGGAAATAGGCGTGTACGAAAGCGATTGGCATGGCTTGGAAGAAGGCATTCATACATTTGGACCTCACCGGATCGGTGGGGTTTTTTCTTTGCGAAAGTTAACTCTTTTTCCACCATTTGTTATAATCGATTAGACCTTGCCCGGTTATGCGGTGTTTCTTGAAGTGGTATGGTCGATACCCTTTGGCAGTCCTATGTTTACTCCGGGTACATGTAAAGGATGTGAGCTTATCAGAAGAACCGTGATCATCCTCCTTTGGTCCATTGCTGTCATCACTATGTTCATTTTTGGCTTTGGCAAAGAGAGGCCGAAAGTGACCGTACAAGTGACGCTCAGCCATTTATCCGAAGAAGAGCAGAACGCAGCAGCAGTTCCGAAAGCCAATAAGAAAGACCTCAGAAAACTTGAGGTCAAAATACGCATAGATGATTCCAAAGGCGCAACAGACAGGAAAATAGAGATTCCGCACCTGCCTGCAGTGATCAAGCGGTACGACGAGGCACGGGTGATTTCCGGCAGTGCGTTTGAACAAAACAATGTCGGGGCGGAAGCCTTTGCGATCTCTGAACAGTCCGTCATCTTTAATGCGGGAGGGCTGGACGAGGAAGCGATTCGCGGCATGTTTGAGACGTCTTATTGTGAGGTAAGCTGGAGGACGAAGGACAGTGGGAGGACGGCCAACAGGTTTTCCATCGGGAATTTGCTTCATGTCCAGCAGGAGCCGTAATCCGATGAAGCCAGACTAGGCTGCAAAAATCCGCCTCGCCTGCTGCATGAAAAAGGGGAGAGGCGGAAAGCGTGTGCCGCTATCAGGAATGCCGGGAGACGTTTAGTTGTTCTCGATAAATATCCCTGAGTGTGGCTTCCAAATCCGTATACCTGAAAGTAAACCCGGCATCGAGCAGCTTTTTGGGGACGCAATTTCTCCCGGTCAAGGCCAGGCTCGGCTCTGTCCTCATGACAAGGTAAGCGCCCAGCCATACCAACGGGGCCGGAGCAGGAGGAGCCCATCCCTTGTTCATCACCTTCCGCAGCGTCCGCATGAATTCGCGGTTGGTTACGGGGGTGGGGCCGGTCGCGTTGTAGATTCCCTGCAGTCGGTCGTTTTGGATCGCGGCGAAAATCATCTCGTTCAGATCATCTATGTGGAGCCAGCTGATATATTGGTTGCCGGAGCCGACCGTGCCGCCCAGATTGTATGTTGCAAGCTTCATGAGCGGCTCCAGCGCGCCCCCGTTTTTTCCCAAGACGAAGCCGATCCGCAGCAAGACTTTTCTCGTTTTGGGCAGCTCCACGGCAAAAAAAGCCTCTTCCCACCGTTTGCAAACTTCTACGGAAAAGCCCTCCCCGTGCGGAGCTTCTTCGTCGCAAAGCTGGCGCGTATCTCCGAAAATGGCAAGGGAGCCGGCCTGGATAAACACGGGAGGCGGATTTTTGCATGCCAGTATGGCATCTGTCAGAACCTTGACGGAGGCGAGCCTGGACTGCATAATTTCCGCTTTATTCTTCCTGGTGTAAATACAATTGACGCTTTTTCCGGTAAAGTTGACGACAGCAGCGCATCCCTCGACCTCAGCCGTCCACTCGCCGGCCGTAGCCCCGTCCCAGGAAACGTACCTTGCATGCGGCTTTTTTCCGGAGGCGCCGCGTGAGAGGATGACGACTTCATAGCCTTTTTCCGACAGAAAGGAAGCCAGGGCGTTCCCTAAAAAACCGGAGCCGCCGGCGAGAATGATTTTATTGCTCACAGGATCACCTCTGTTGCTTTGTTAATAGATGGTACGGCAGTTTCAGATGATTTTGACTTGTACATAGTAGAGTATACCAAAATTTGTATGCGGGCGGGGGACGGAGCTCAGTTGCCTCCGGTTTTTGGTTCCGGAAAGGATGACAAGTGGTGAAGGTTGGGGTGATTCGGCATTTCAAAGTGAAACAGGAGTACCCGAAAAGGGCATGGCTGAGGACATTCGCAAATGGACGTCTGCACGTATTTGAAAAAAGGAGGGATAGAGCCGGGCCCCAATCCCTCCCAGCTATTTGCGGGAAAGCTGTCAGTCCGGGTTTCCTTGATCAATCGGAAACCATCCAGGGACGCCCGAGATCATTCTCCAGAGCGAATCAGGAATTGCCAGTCTGTTTTGATCGCCCCTGGATATGGACGTCTTGATCTCGTCTTCCCGTCCTTCTGCGATTTTTTCGATCCAGTCCGGCTCCATGATCAACTCACGCCCCAGTGCAATCAGAGGAACTCCTGTTTGCAGGGCACGGGCGGCATCCTGCGCGGTGCGGATGGCACCGACGCCCATGACGGGAACCAAATGGCCGATACGCTCTTGGATGATCTGGATGCGGGGGCGGTTGTCGTCGATCCCGCGCCTCGGGACAGACCAGAAATCATTGAGAGAAATGTGCAGATAATCGAGCGGCTTTGCGGCCAGAGCTTCTACAAAGGGCAATGTTTCGGCCATTGTAATGCCGGGTGTTTCGGCTTCCTCGGGAGAGAGGCGGTATCCGACGATGAAAGGCTCTTTGGCGTACTGGCGGACGATCCGATGCACCTTATCCACGACCGCCAGCGGAAAGGTCATGCGCTTTTCCAGCGTCCCGCCCCAACGGTCCTCGCGTCTGTTGGAGTGCGGAGAAAAGAACTGCTGGATCAAAAAGCCGTTGGCCCCGTGTATCTCCACTCCGTCAAATCCTGCCTCGATCGCCCGTCTTGTCGCTTCGCCGAAGGCGTGAACAATGTCGACAATCTCATCGCCTTGCAATTCGCGCGGGACGACGGCCCCTTCTTTTTCCATTGGGACAGCGCTTGCGCTGACGACGTCGCCATTGGACGGAGGACACTGACGGCCGCCGTGGACGATCTGCAGTACGGCTTTTGCGCCATGTTCCTTGATCGTGGAAGCGAGCCGGGACAGCCCGGGGATCATTTCGTCGCGGTCAATCGCTCCCGAGCCGGGGAATCCCCCTTGGGCGCTAATCGTCGTGGATGCCGTGATCACCATGCCGACCCTGCGGGCTCGTCGGCTGTAGTAATGCAAATCGTCTTCCGAGACAGAGCCATCCGAATTTGCCGCGGAGATGGTCATCGGCGCCATGCTGATTCTGTTCTTCAGCCTTACGCCGCAAGGAAGTGCAAATGGTTCGAAAATCGCTTGGAAACTGGCCTTCATGAAAAAACAGCTCCTTTTTCGGCGGATTTTTCGCTTTCTAGCAAAACCCTTTTACTCTATTATCGTAGCGGAACTTTCCTGACAAATACGGTCAGTAAAGAGACTGGAAAAAACCAGACTGTCAGGAAAACCGGAAAAAAAATGTAGAATACCGGATTTGATCCCGATAGAGAGAATACGTAAACAGCATGGAAAAAAAGATGAAAACAAAAGGAGAATGCACCATGTACCAAACAATCGACAACGTAAGGGTATGGGGAACCCCACTGGAAAACGCGGTATCGCAGGCGGTGACCTGCTCGCAATACGGAAACGTCGTTCAGGTGCTGCTCATGGCGGACCATCACAAAGGGTATTCGCAGCCTGTCGGCGGAGTGGTCGTCTACGAAGGGCAGATCTCTCCTTCCGGCGTCGGGTACGACATCGCCTGCGGAAACAAGGCCGTCCGCACCGATCTTCGCTACGAGGATATCAAAACGAGGCTTCCGCAAATCATGGATCAGATCGCCCAAAGCATTTCCTTTGGAATCGGGCGTGTCAACAACGAGAAGGTGGAGCATGACGTATTCGAAGAAGAGGACTGGTACGTGTACAAGCAGATCGGCAAACACGAGCACGACTCCTTGAAGACTTTGGCCAAAAACCAGTTGGGTACCGTCGGAAGCGGGAACCATTTCGTTGACATTTTCGTGGAGGAAGCGACAGGAATCGTGTGGATCGCCAACCATTTCGGCAGCCGCGGCTTTGGACACAAGACGGCCAGCGGTTTTTTGAATTTGGCGAACGGGCGGAAGTTTTCAGACAAGGCACCCGGTGAAAGCATGGACCAACCACCAACGCTGCTCGATTTGGACAGCGAACTGGGAGAGATGTACTTCAAGGCGATGACGCTCGCGGGCAAATATGCGTACGCCGGCCGCGACTACGTGATCGATCAGGTTTTGGGCATTCTCGGCGCGGAATTGACGTTCGAGGTTCACAACCATCACAATTTTGCGTGGAAGGAAATGCACGACGGCAAAGAGTACGTTGTCGTCAGAAAAGGGGCGACGCCTTCCGCGCCGGGGCAGCTGGGGTTTATCGGCGGAAGCATGGGGGATTATTCTGTCATTGTGAAAGGAAAGGATTCAGAGGAAAACAAGGCGGCATACTACAGCACGGTGCACGGCGCAGGCCGGGTCATGAGCCGCACGGAAGCGGCGGGCAGGATGAACTGGAAAACGCGCAAACGCAGCGGCGGAAAAATTACGATGGAACAAATGAGGCAGGCGATCAGCGAGTTTGGCGTGGAGCTTCGCGGAGCCGGAACGGATGAGAGCCCGTTCGTGTACAAAAAGCTGTCCGAGGTGCTCTCCGCCCACGAGGAGACTGTAGAGGTGCTGCACGTTTTGAAGCCTGTCGGCGTCTGCATGGCGGGAGCGGATGAATTCGATCCGTACAAGGATTGAGCCAAGACCGTCCAAAGTTGTTTTATCAAAGGAAGGTTTTGGGGGAACCGAGCGGTTGTCTCTCTTTTAGGCTCGATACGGTGAAACCGACTGGGTCAGGAATCTGCTCACCTATACATGAGGGACACCCCGGGCCGGAAGGTGCATTTGCGTCCGACCTCGCGAAGGTGTCCCATGCTGATTCGGTATTTTGGCTACCAGGCGACAGTGCCGGAAATAAACCCTTTTACTGGGTGCCCTTCGTTATCTGTTGCCGAGATATAATACCATTCCCCGTTTTTCCCCAGGGCTTGGACGGTTGCGTTTTTGGTCAGCGACCCGTTGGCGTTTCCGGCAGAGGAAGGAGTC
Organism: Brevibacillus borstelensis; assembly: GCF_037834415.1. Classification (GTDB taxonomy): domain Bacteria; phylum Bacillota; class Bacilli; order Brevibacillales; family Brevibacillaceae; genus Brevibacillus; species Brevibacillus borstelensis_A. The sequence goes on from NZ_JAUMSJ010000030.1 coordinate 14,841, forward strand.
GGAAAAACATAAGCCTTGTCCACTTGCACGGTGATGTTTTTCGGTTGAATCGACTCGTACTGGGTGATTACGGTTTTCGGAATATACCCGATGCGTCCATCGGCAAAATGGAACGTGATCCACTCGTCGAGCGACCCGTGATCCTGGGCAATTGCTCCGTATTCCAACTGACCGATGACGTAATCATCATGCTGAACGGGTTGAATGTAAACCACTGCCGATTGGACCGCTATGATGGGAATGATGACAGGGGCAGGCGCAGCTGGCTGTGGAGCGGCAGGTTTGGGAGTACTGGGCTTTGGGGACCCGCTCGCACTGCCGGAGCTGGAACCCCCGCCATTATGGTAATGGTATTCACCATAGCGAAGCCCCCATTTTTCGCAATTGGTTCGACAGGTGTGACCTCCATTGGCATCCGTCCTGCCCGGATGGGCAAAGGAAGCTGGAAGAATCGAGAACAGGAAGACTAGTAAAAGAAGAAAGATGATTCCCTTTTTCAAGGATATACCCTCCTTTTTCCATTTTTTCTATTATAATCGATTTTCTTTCTTTTTGGGAAAATAGCGGAATATCCGATCATTGTGATGCAAACAGAGTAAGGGCGGCCAAATCTATGATATGCTTAGCTTGTGTAAACGATTTCCAGTCGGATCACCCCAACGAAAAAGGAGGATGATGAGGATGGAAAAGATAGCCACACCTTGCCCTAAATGCAAGGCAACCGTATGGGGAAGAGGAAGACAAGGCGGGCATGCCTCCATAACCCCCATAAACAAATTCTTCTCTCTCAATTCTGCTTTGATCCACATCATTTGCACGAACTGCGGATACATTCTGGAAAGCTATGTGGAAAAGCCATCCAAGTTTCGGGAGTAGGTATGGGAGCAAAAAGGCTGGATCAGGAACATGATCAAAGAGAAGCGAAAATTCTATCAGCAAGCGGAGGGCTAACAGTTGAAAAGAGTAGACGTCGCATATACGCTGCTATTTGACGAGCAAACAAACAAAGTGCTCTTGGTCTACAACAAAAGAGGGAGCTGGAGCCTGCCGGGCGGAGCGGTAGAGGCAGGAGAGACTTTGCGGGAAGCCGCCATTCGCGAGGCCAGGGAAGAGACCGGTTACGTGGTGGACGTAAACAAAATCGTTGCGGTCAATGAAGCCTTTATCGAGGATGAGCACGTGCATTTTATCACCTTTCGCGGGAAAGTTCTTCAATCCCCCGCGACGATTCCGTACGATTCGGAGATCATGGAAGTCAAATGGGTGGACTTGGCCGAGGCCGACCGCTTGCTGCCTTACCATCCCGAGGGCGTCACCGCTCTGCTGCGCGGCACGGGAGTCGACTATGTGCTGCAGGGAAAACAGTAGAGTTGACCCGACTTGACATACGGTCTATGGGCGAGAAACCGACGTTCCAAGCCCCGGCAAGCAAATGCTGAACGGAATAAAGTCCCAGGAGCGACTACTAAAAAAGGGATATCCCCGGCAACGGAGATACCCCTTTTTTGCTGCTTTCCCATGATCATGACGCTATAGCTTGAATCTGCCGACGAGCATTTGCAAACGGTCCGCCATCTGGGACAAGGACGTTGCAGAGGAAGCGATCTCCTCGATGGAAGCGAGCTGTTCTTCGGACGCTGCCGAGGCTTCTTGCGTCCGAGAGGCGGCCAGTTCAGCCGAGCCGCTGATTGTTTTTATGGCAAAGACCAATTCCTCGGCGGTGTCGGCGATTTGTTGAATGGCGCCGGCGACTTCCTGCATGCTGTGATTGACGGTCTGGACAGATTGCTCGATGTGGGTAAAGGAACGGCCAGCCTTGTCCACAGAAGAGAGTCCTTCTTCCACGCCCGTCGTTGTCTGGGCCATGGACTGGACTGCTTGCGTCGTCTCCTCCCTGACCGCCGCGATCAGGCGGGAGATTTGCGTCGCCGATTGGGCTGACTGCTCGGCCAGCTTCCGTACCTCGTCGGCGACGACAGCAAAGCCTCGGCCGTGCTCGCCTGCCCGAGCAGCTTCGATCGCGGCGTTCAGCGCCAGCAGATTTGTCTGTTCGGCAATCCCGGTAATGACATCGAGAATGTCGCCGATTTCCTGTGAGCGCTCCCCAAGTCCTTGAATGACGGCCGCGAGATCGCGAACCGCAGTGTGTATGTCCGTCATCTTTTGCGCGACGTCCTTTATTTCCGTTTCACCGCTGGACGCTTGCGTCGATGCCTCCGCAGTGAGCGAGGAAACGCGCTCGCTTCTTCCTGCGATCAGGTGGACGCGCTCGGACAACCGCCCAATCGTTGCCGAAGCCTGCTCAACACTGTGTGCTTGCTTGTCTACGCCGGAGGCGATTTCCTGCATGGTCATGGAAACCTGTTCGGTCGAGCCGCTGGCCTGTTCGGCGCTTGCCGTCAGCTGTTCCGCCGCCACGGCTACCTGCTGTGAGCTGCTTGCCACTTCTTGAAGCAGCTCGCGAAGCGTAACCTGCATGTGCTGGATCGTTTGTCCGAGCTGTCCGAACTCGTTCCGGCTGTGGAGTTGGACGTCTTCGGTCAAGTCTCCCTGACTGATCCTTTCCGCCGTGTCCATCATCTTTTTCAAGGGCGTGGTAATGGAGCGGATGATCGCAAAGACGACAAGGCTACCCATGATGATCGCGATGCTTATAACGAGCAGGGTGCGATCCAAAATCGGCTGAACGGCCTGCTCAATCTCTTCGACGTACATCACTCCGACGATCTTCCAGCCCGTGAGAGAATTGGTTGCAAACAAAATGTCAACAGCTTGTCCCGTCTATCGTTTCGTGAAGAAATCCCGTTTCCTGTTTTTGCAGCTCAGTGGCCCAGGAGTGATCTGCCTCCGCCCCGCTTTTTTCCGTCGGATGGACGATGTATTTCCCGGTTTGATCGAGGAGAGTAGCGTAGCCGTCTTCTCCGATGCGAATCTCGGACGAAAGTTTTTTTAATTTGCCGAGATCCAGATCTACGGCAACGACACCTGAGCCGTCCTGCAGGCTTTGTGTAATCGTCACTACCATATCGCCGGTGGAAGCAGCTATGTAAGGAGCGGTAATGACAGCCTTTCCCTTTTGGGACATTGCTTGCTGGTACCACGGCCTTGTCCGAGGATCGTAGCCGTCGGGCAGTTTTTTGTCAGGAGACTGGATCATAAAACCGTTCTCCGTCCCCACGTAAATGCTCACCAATTCGGGATGCAGGCCGTGGTATTGATCCAGCCGGCTTTTGACCAGAGAAGGGCCGCTTGCCGCAAAATCCTGCTTCGCGAGATGATCGGAAAAGTAACCCACATCGTTGATTTTGGGGGAGATGGTATCCTGGATGATGAGGTTGAGGAGCTCTACATCCTTTTTTGCTCCCTGAAGAACTTCCTGCTCCATGTTTTGCTTGGCGCTTTGAAACGAAAATCCGCCAATCGCGAGGGTGGGAACGATAAGGAGGAGGGCAAAGGACAGGATCAGCTTGAAGCGGACAGAAAATCCTTTGCTGTTTTTCGTCGTATCTGGCATGGATGATTGCCCCCTTTTCGAAATGAAATTTTATAAATAACATAAAAAGTTAACTAAATTAAAATAACATAGCTTGGCAAACTTGGGAATGTTTCATGTCACTTTCTTTATTTTTGGTTTATTCATTATCATTAAAAAAACCTGCCCGCTCATCCGCTGCGGGCAGGTGGCGAAAAAGCAGGGGAATGACAGCATTCCTTACGTAGAAGAGATCGTCCCGCCGTTTACATGCAGGACTTGACCGCTGACGTAGCTGGAATCGTCGGAAGCGAGATAGACGTAAGTCGGCGCCAGTTCAAACGGCTGACCGGCTCGCTTCATCGGGGTTTCCCGTCCTAACGTCATGACTTCTTCCGCCGAAAAGCTCGAGGGAATCAGCGGAGTCCAGATCGGACCGGGAGCAACGGCGTTTGCCCGGATGCCTTCACTGGCCAGCGACAAGGAGAGAGAGCGGGTAAACGAGACGATTGCCCCTTTGGTCGAGGAGTAATCGATCAGCTCCTTTTGACCTTCATAAGCAGTGACAGAGGCAGTATTGATGATCGCGCTTCCCCGCTGCATGTAAGGCAGGGCTGCTTTCGTCATGTAGAAGAAGGAGAAAAGATTGGTACGGAACGTGTTTTCCAATTGCTCGTCCGAGATGTCGAGTATGCTTTTTTGCGGATACTGAACAGCACAGTTGTTGACGAGGATGTCAACTCGGCCGAATGCTTCGATAATCTGGCTGATGACATTCCGGGACGTCTCCGGATGGCGCAGGTCTCCCGCGATGGACAGACAGCGCCTGCCCAGTTCCTCGACACGCCGTTTTGTCTCAGCCGCGTCCTCGTGTTCGCAAAGATAGACAATGGCAACATCGGCACCTTCCTTGGCAAAGGCGATGGTGACGGCCCGCCCGATGCCGCTGTCTCCACCGGTAATGACGGCGACTTTGTCCTGCAGCTTGCCTGAGCCGATATAGTCGGGATTTTCGGCGATCGGCAGGGGAACCATCAAATATTCCAGACCAGGCTGGCAATCCTGGTGCTGCGGTTGAAACATCGGAAACATGCTCATACCTCCATTAGGCGTTTACCTTGACAATGTATTCGCGTGAGCGGGGGATGTGCAGACGGATAATGCCAGCGGTTAGGCGAAACGGTTTGCTCTTTTGAAACGTCAATCTCATAGAGGAAAAACGGGAGGAATGCGAGATGAAATTCAGTGGGAAACGACTGGTTGTAGCCGGAACAGCGGGGATCCTTGCTCTGTCGGCGGCTGCAGGCATTTTTGCAAAGCAGGGTGGCATCATTCGCTTCGATGGCGTCGATTGGAAGCTGCCTCCGGAAGCGAGAATCGAGAACGGGCAAACGCTCGTCCCTCTTGCCTGGATCGTTGAACGTCTGGGTGCGAAAGTTGCGTGGAACGACAAAGAACGCCTCGCAGAGGTGGAAATGCCCGAAGCAACAAAAGAACTGGCGATGATCGAATCATTTGCCCAAGGGTTGAGACCGAAAACGGCAAAAGAAGCGGTCGAGCTGTGGAGCAGGGGGATTCAGAATCGAAGCGGTGCGCTTCAATATGTTGTAATGTCCCCGGCTTTGCAGGAAAAGTCGAGGAAGGAGTTTGAGGAGGGGCATTGGGTGACCGGCGTCTCCAGCCCGTGGGCGGCCGATATGCGATTTGCAAAGGAAGAGAAGCTGAGTGACACGCAAATGAAATATTCGATTGAGTTCGCGCTCCAGACCTCGGAGGGCAGTGCGGGTAAAGCGGCGTATACACTCATGGTGGAAAAACACGAGCATGGGTATTGGATGATCACGAAGATCATTACGTCAGACGAAGAACCCGATACAAGCCCGCCGGGGGTTGAGAATACGAATGTGTCCAAGTGACAGGGAGAATGGCCCTTGACGGGAGGAAATCTTCATGCGAAAGCAATGCAATATTTGCAAGGAGAAGCTCGACTATAATCTTCAGTGCGGTTGTACCCGCCAATCAGGGAATAGCCTATATAAGAAGGAAGGCAAGCTGTACGGCTGCCCCAAATGCGGAGGCACGTCTGCGACTGTAGCGGAAATGTCCGCGACGGGAGGAACGCTGTCACGCGTGCTGAACATGCAGTACCAGCGGTTTGATGTGGTGAGCTGCAACGGCTGCGGCTACAGCGAGTTTTACCGGAAGGACGCGTCGGTTTCGCGCGATGTGATCGACTTGTTCTTCGGCTAGACAAAGGCCGGAGTTTTCCGGTGTAATGGACGTTCAATTTCAAGCAGGATGACGAGGGGAAACAAATGGCGATAGGCGGCTTCAAAAGCGGATTTCACGCGCAAAAAGTGCCTCGCTCCCAGGCAAAATGGGAGCAGTTCTTGATCTGCAACCACGATTGTTCCGAAATCATCCAACTGGTCTCGCACGTCTCCGGCGAGGTTGAATTCGAGCTCTGCCAGATCGAAGCGGCAAGAATGGGACAGGTGCTCCTTGCGGCGGCAGGCAGCCTCGAAAAAAATGCGAACGGGGCAGAGGGGGATATTAGCGACAAAACCGGAGAGGGAAGCATAACGTTCCATTATGCCGGCCAGTCTCTACCCGGCGGCGGTTCAGACAGTGAAGAGGCCGACCACGGGCATACGCTGGCTGGTTACATAGAAGGCGGAAATAACAAGGCGTACAGAGGGAGGATAAACATTGTCCTTTTACCGAATGAGCAAACAGAGGTTTCCGTAAAAAAACCTTTCCTGTCCATCCTGTAAAAAATGAAGACATGCAGGAGGTCTTGCGATGTGCATGGAGTTATTCGTAATCAGCAATCAGTCGAAAGAAAAAATAAATGAAGTCATTTCGGCATTCGAAGCCTCTCCCTATTTGTCCATGGGTCTCTTGCCGAATCGTGTCCCCAACCGGGTGCGAAGACTTTTCCCGGGAAAACAGATTGTAAATATCTGTACAGAAGAAGGATGCGCATGCCGGTTTTCCACTTCAAAATCTCCCGAAAAGCTGGAAAGAGAGCGGGAAAAGAAAAGGCGGCTGCAAAAGCTGTCACCGGAGGAATGGGAAGAACTGAAACGAGAAACAAGAGAGCTGTACGAGCACAGTGTCCGGCGGATGAATGCGCTGAGGCAATTTTGCTGGGCGCTGAGCGATGAGGGGATTCGCCCGGTAGAGCTGTACGGGCTTTGGATCGATGATCCGGTGCACAAGAATGGAGCCATTCGGATGGAGTGGGACCAACTTTTTAACGACAGAACATTCGATATCAAAGAGGAGCACTACATAGTAACAAGCAATGAGGAAACGGTCCAAACATCGGAACCATTTCGGGAGCGCGGGGGAACTGGATCATGATTGAAATCACCCTTCTCTCTTTTGGAAAAACAGTATGATCTTACGTGATATGGACATAAAAAAACGGAGCCGTCTCAGCGTCTCCGTTTTGTTCGTTCAACGTAATATTTTGCAAAAGGAAGAATCGGGAAATTGAAACCAAAACAGTCCTATGTTAAAATGAAGAGTGATTGCACCTCATAGACAAAACAACAAAATAATATCCCAATAATATCTTACCACAGAGCGTTTGTTTTGTCAAACCCATCATTGCAAAAAAAAAGAAGCAGGAAGGGGAAAGCAGATGAGCATGTCGGACCAAAGCAGACAGGCGGATCAAGGCAGACAAGAAGCACGGGAAAGAGAACAGGTGGACAGAAAAGAAGTAGCGGACCGACAGGAAGAAGAAAAACGGGTCGAGCGGGTTGCAGGAGAGATTTCCCGGCGTATCGCCTCCCTGGAACAGCACGTAAGCGATGTAAAAGAAGACATCGTCCACATCCGCAAAAACTTTTGGGAGGATGTGACCGTCAACTTTGACGATGCCATCGAAGCAGTCGAGACCTACGCCAGCATCAAGCAGCAGGCAGAGGTGCTTTCCGAACGGGAACGGCTTCACCGGCATGCGAGCAATCAGTTGAAAACGTTGATTCGCTTGCAAAAATCCCCGTATTTTGGCCGGATCGATTTTCGCGAAGAAGGGGAGAAGACTGCGGAACGGATTTACCTCGGGATCGGCTCGATTCTGGATGAAAACGAAGTGGGGTTTCTCGTGTACGATTGGCGAGCGCCTGTTTCCAGTCTGTACTATGACTATTCCCCGGGTCCGGCGCAGTATGAAACGCCCGGCGGTCTGATCAGCGGCACCATGGAGCTGAAGCGGCAGTATATCATCCGGGACGGCGTGCTTTGCTCGATGTTCGACACCGGAGTGACGATCGGTGACGAGCTCTTGCAGGAGGTGCTGGGCAAACAAGCCGACGGGCAGATGAAGAGCATTGTCGCCACCATCCAGAAGGAACAGAACAAAATTATCCGCAACACGCAAAAAAGAGTGCTCATCGTCCAGGGGGCAGCAGGCAGCGGAAAGACATCTGCAGCGCTTCAGCGCGTCGCTTATTTGCTCTATCGCTATCGCGGGACGCTCCGGTCCGAGCAAATCGTCCTGTTTTCGCCGAACCCGATGTTCAACAGCTATATTTCTACCGTTTTGCCCGAGCTGGGTGAGGAAAACATGCAGCAGACTACCTTTCAGGAATACGTGGAACACAGGCTGGGCGATTGGTTCGCCGTGGAGGATCCGTTTTCACAGATGGAGTACATCTACACAGCGATGAACGAGCCGGGATATGGAGCGCGAGAGCAGGGAATCCGCTACAAGGCAAGCGGTGAATGGCTCCGCGTGATCGACGCTTACGTCGAATCGCTTCGGACGCAAGGAATGTGCTTTCGCGACGTGAAATTCCGCGGACGAACGCTGATTTCCGCGGATGCGATCAAACAGCGGTTCTACGAGATGGATGCTCCTCTGCGCATTCCTAACCGGATGAGGCTGCTGGCAGAATGGCTCCTGGGCGAGCTGAAACGGCTCGTGAGAAAGGAAATCAACCGTCCCTGGGTGGATGATGCGATAGAGCTGCTGGATCGCGATGATTACCAGCGGGTGTATCAAGAGCTGAGGCGCAAGAAACAGTTTTCTGGTGAATCGTTTAACGATTTTGACCGGGAACGGGAGCTGCTCGCGGTAAAGGTTGTACAGGAGCACTTTGCACCGCTGCGCAGGGAAGCCAAGCAGCTGCGCTTTATCGATCTTGTGGGGCTGTACCGGCAGTTGTTTGAAGACCCGCAGCTCGCGCAAGCTCTCGCGGACAACCTCCGGCTTCCCGAAAGCTGGCCGGAAATTTGCTCGCAGACAATGGAAAGCCTGGATGGGGGGAACCTGTTCTGGGAAGATGCCACGCCCTTTTTATATTTGAAGGAGAGGGTGGAAGGCTTTCAGACCAATACGGCTGTTCGCCATGTCTTCATTGATGAAGCGCAGGATTACTCCCCTTTTCAGTTTGCCTTTCTAAAACGGCTGTTTCCTCATGCCAGACTGACCGTGCTGGGTGATTTGAATCAGGCCATTTACGCCCATTCGACAAGCGGTCAGGATTTTGCCGAGCTTGCCACCCTGTATGGAGAAGAAGAGACGGAGAAAATCATCCTGACGCGAAGCTATCGATCTACGAGACCTATCGTTCAGTTTACAAGCGCCATGCTTCGCGGCGACCATGAGATCGAACCGTTTAACCGCGACGGGAAAAAACCGACGCTGACGAGAGCATGCGATCAGCAGGATTTGGCGAAGAGAGTCGCTGCCCGGATCGAGGAAATGAAAGCGGCTGGTCACCGGACGATTGCCGTCATCTGCAAAACGGCCGGGGAGAGCCGGGAAGCGCATGAAGCGTTGCGCGAAATAATGCCGGTTCGGCTCATTGACAAAGAGACCGTTTCTTTCGAAGAGGGGATTCACATCATCCCGGCCTATCTTGCCAAAGGGGTGGAATTTGACGGCGTTATCATTTACAATGCTTCCCGGGCGCAATACGGCTGGGAAAGGGAGAGAAAACTCTTTTACACGGCTTGTACCCGCGCCATGCACGAGCTGCATCTGTATTTTCAGGGGGAAAAGAGTCCGTTTTTGGCGGACGTTCCCGCAGATGCTTATATCGAAATTGAAGGGTAAAAAGAGAGAGAAGGTTTCTTCGCAATCGGATGAGGTGATGAGATGAAGACGCTGCCGATCGATTCGATCATGCCCAACTTGCTGGAGACATACCGCTCCCACACCAGCGCGGTGCTGATCGCTTCACCCGGTGCAGGAAAAACCACGCGCGTGCCGGTGGCGTTTCTGGATGAGCCCTGGCTTGCCGGGCGACGCATCCTGATGCTGGAGCCTCGCCGTCTGGCCGCCCGCATGGCTGCCCGGTACATGGCGGCTTCCCGCGGAGAACGGGTGGGGGAGACAGTGGGGTATCGGGTCAGGCTGGATAGCCGGGTAGGCCCAAAAACGCGGATCGAGGTCATTACCGAAGGGATACTGACCCGCATGCTGCAGGCTGATCCGGCATTGGAAGACGTAGGCATGGTCATTTTTGATGAATATCACGAGCGAAGTCTTCAGGCTGATCTGGGATTGGCTCTCTGCATCCAGTCGCGTGAGCTGCTGCGGGAGGATTTGCGGATATTGGTCATGTCCGCCACGCTGGAAGCGGAGCCTGTGTCTGCCCTGTTGGGCGGTGCCCCGATCTTGAAGAGCGAGGGGCGTTCGTTCCCCGTGGAAACGCACTATCTGGACGCGCGCTGGGAAGGGCCGATTGAGCAGAAAGTGGTTCAAACCATTCAGCTTGCGTTAAAGCAGGAGGAAGGGGATATCCTTACATTCCTGCCGGGAGCTGGGGAAATTCGCAAGGTAGAAGCCCGGCTGAAAGAATTGGGGCTGGGCGGGCATGGGGACGCAAGCAGGCGTGTGCGAATAGAGCCGTTGTACGGCACCTTGCCTCCGGAGGCGCAGGATCGGGCGGTTGCGCCGTGCCCGCCGGGGGAGCGGAAAATCGTGCTGGCTACCTCGATAGCGGAGACGAGTCTGACGGTGGAAGGCGTCAGGACGGTCATCGACAGCGGCCTGATGCGAGTCCCGCGCTTTTCGCCGCGTACCGGACTGACCAGACTGGAGACCGTACGCGTGGCAAAAGCGTCTGCGGATCAGCGGCGGGGACGTGCAGGCCGGCTGGGGCCGGGCGCATGCTACCGCTTGTGGACAAAGGAAGAGGAGCGTCAGCTGGATGCGGCCCGGACGCCGGAGATCAAGGAGGCGGATCTTTCGGCGCTCGCGCTGGAGTTGGCCGTATGGGGCGTATCCGATCCTGCGGAGCTCTCCTGGCTGGATCCCCCGCCGGCAGCGGCATTCCGACAAGCCCGCCAGCTGCTGACCAGGCTGGGGGCACTGGATGAGTCAGGGGCTGTGACAGCCAACGGAAAAAGGATGGCGGAAACGGGCTTGTCTCCAAGACTGGCGCATATGATTCTGGCCGCAATCCCGCTGGGCTTGGGCGGGCTGGCATGCGAGCTGGCTGCTCTTTTGGGCGAGCGGGATTTGTTCCGCGGCTTGCGGGCAGGTGTGGACGTTGATGTGCGGACACGGGTCGAAGCGCTGCGCTTTGCACAGGCTGCGGGGGTGGATCAGACGGAGGAATACGCGGGAATTCCGCTCAATCGTTCACTTTGCCGAAGCGTTTTGGCGGAAGCCGAGCACTGGAAGCATGTGTTTGGCATACAGCGGAAGGCGGATGCGGACACGGCAGCGTGCGGTCTGCTGCTCGCGCATGCATTTCCGGACCGGATCGCCCAGCGCAGGGCAAACGGCCGGTTTCTTTTGCAAAACGGCAGAGGGGCAGTATTTACCGGAATGCAGCCTCTCGCCAACGTCCCCTATCTGGTGGCGGCTGAATTGGATGACCATGGAACCGAAAGCACGATCTACCTGGCGGCACCATTGGAAGCGGAACAGCTGGAGAAGTATTTTGTCGACCAGCTGGAGAAAGAGCGCCTGGTCTATTGGGACTCGGACCAGCAAAGCGTGCGGGCCCGCGTCCGAAAGCGGCTGGGGGCCCTCGTCGTACAGGAAGCCCCCTTGCCCGACCCTGATCCCGAGGATACTATGCATGCGCTTCTCTCCGGCATCGCCTCGGAAGGCTTGGAGCTGCTGCCGTGGACGAAACAAGCCCGGCAGCTGCAGCAGCGCCTGCAATTCATGCACGGGCAGGAGCAGGGGGAAAGCAAATGGCCGGATGTATCGGATGAGGAGCTGCGGGAAACGCTATCCGACTGGCTCGGCCCTCATTTGCACGGGATGAGAAAAAGAGCGGACCTGCAGCGCCTCTCTCTGGCCGATATTTTGCTGGGTTTGATTTCTTGGGAGCAGCGAAGAGAACTGGACAAAGAAGCGCCTACCCATATCGGCGTGCCCAGCGGCTCGCGCGTTCCGGTCGATTACAGCGATCCGGCTGCACCGGTCCTCTCTGTTCGGCTGCAGGAGCTGTTCGGGTTGATGCAGACCCCTCGAATCTGCTACGGACGTGTGCCGCTGACGCTGCATCTCCTGTCGCCGGCGCACCGGCCGGTCCAGGTAACGAGAGATTTGGCAAGCTTTTGGCAGAGTGCCTATTTTGATGTGAAAAAGGACTTAAAGGGCCGCTATCCGAAGCATTATTGGCCGGACGATCCCATGCAAGCTTCGCCCACCAGCAAAGCCAAGCCTAGACCGTCTGCGAAGTAATGGTTGCCGGAGGCTGTTCTCCAAGCAGGAAAACGACCTTGGGGAGCAGCCTCTTTTTCGCGTTTCACGGTTGCCCTGTGGATCGCGGAAATGCCTGTCTTTCAATCAAACGTCACATGCCGCTTTAAATAAACGCCTGTAACGGAGCCCTCATTTCTGATGATGTCTCGGGGATATCCTTGGGCGATCACGGTACTGCCGTTGTCGACAAGCCGGTTTAACAGATTGATCAGTCTGTCGATATCGGACATGTGCAAACCGGTCGTAGGTTCGTCGAACACATAGATGCGGCCGCTGTTTTCCAACTCGGTGGCCAGCTTGGTCCGCTGTCTTTCACCGCCCGATAGAGTGTCCAGCGGTTGTCCGAGCGTCAAGTAGTCCAGACCCACATCGCCTAGACGCTGGAGTACCGATTGAATCTCCTCTTCCGGGAAAAAGCTTTCGCCTCCGCAATACTCATCTGCAAAACCTCGCTGATGTTTTTGCCGCGCAGAGTCAAATGAAGCACGTCATCAGTAAATCTGCGGCCTTGGCACACTTCGCAAACGCTGACAATCGGGTCCATGAAGGCCAGATCCGTATGCGTAATGCCAAGCCCCTTGCATTCCGGGCATGCGCCATCTGAATTGAAGCTGAAAAGCGATGCGCTAACCTTGTTTGCTTTGGCGAACAGGCTGCGGATCGGGTCAAAGATGCCTGTATAGGTAGCGGGGGTGGAACGCTTGGAGCCGCGGATCGCTCCCTGGTCAATGAAGCTCGCGTCCGGATAGCGCAGGGGGAGAACTCTGTTGATCAGCGTGCTTTTCCCCGAACCGGCGACTCCGGTGACGACTGTCATCACACCGCACGGGATCTTCACGCTCACATCCTTGAGGTTGTGCAGCGAAGCGTGCTCGATGACGAGCGAACCGTTCGGCTTCCTCGGCGACATCTTGAGCGTGGGCCTTTTACTGAGATGTCTGCCTGTAAGCGTATCGGAAGCGGCCAAGCCCGCCAGGTCGCCCTGGTAAACGATCTCGCCTCCATTGATGCCGGCTCCTGGTCCCATGTCAATGACATGGTCGGGAATCGCTATGACATCGGGATCGTGCTCGACGACGAGAACGGTGTTCCCTTTGTCCCGGAGCCGCTTTATGAGCGTGGTTGTCCGATTCGCGAATACAACAGCCTGAGCAGCGAGTAGATGTCGGTGATCGTTCCGACGGTCGATCTGGCGTTTCCCCCGATCGGCTTTTGATCGACGATGATGGCCACGGACAAGTTTTTTAGCGAGTCCACGTCGGGCTGGCCGTAGTGGGGCAGACGGTGGCGGACAAAGCTTGTAAATGTTTCGTTTAACTGCCGCTGCGATTCCGCGGCGATCGTATCAAAGACGAGCGAAGATTTGCCGGAGCCGGATACTCCCGTAAAAACGGTGATTTTCTTTTTTTGAATGCTCACGCTGATATTTTTCAGATTGTTTTCCCTCGCCCCCGAAACAATAATCAGGTCGTGGCGGCTTTCCGGCTCCGCTTTGTTGACCGTCATCGCGATCTCCCTCCTGCTATGCATTGTATGAAGCAAAGTAATTTCCTTCAGGCAATTATGTTACACCGATTTCAAGTGACTGTCGCTGAGAGCAGCCGCGACCTTTTCACACAGTTCAGCAAATATGCTCTGTTCGCCGGGCGTAAGTACTTCGGCGGCAAGTTCCGCAGCCTCCCGGCGGCTTTCCGCTGCCCGATCGAGAAGCTCTCGCCCGGACCTTGTCAACGATGTGATCTGCTCTCGTCGATCCTCCTTGCCCGCCGTTTGCTCGATCAAATGCTTGTCCTTTAACACTCTGAGAATTTTCGACGCAGCGGAGCGCGACATCCCCAAAGCCTCGCTGATGGCGGAGGGCATCAGCGGACCGCGAATGCGCAAAATCTCCAGTACGTCATACTGTGCCCATGTGATCTGCTCCGGATTGATGCGCGCCCGTCTGGCGACCAGCACGCATTGCAGATGCGACAAAGCGTTTTCCAGCCCGCCAGTTTGGTCTGTCTGCATAAGGAAAGGCCTCCTTTGGTTGAGGGAGCGTTTATTTGGTAATCTTACGAAAATGGTTTCCTATCGGCAACTATTTTAGGGGGTTGGTTTGCACACCCAGACAAATCAAACAGCCAAAGCTTCGTGAGATGAACAAGGAGAAAAACGCAAAGGTCTTTGGGACACCTGCCCAGGCTGCACTTCCGAAAGCGGAACACGCCTTTAGCGTCCAACTCTGAGAGACTTCGTGGAACCAGCTGCTTTTGGACGCGTTCCGCTTTCGGAAGTGCAGCCGGACAGTACATCCCGCGAGGATGTCCCACCGAACCGCCAGCGTTTTTCTCCTTGTTCATCTCCTCCCCCAAAGCCGGTTCCAAGAGAGCCGTAAATCATCCCCCATTTTTTGGACATGCTATGGTCATACGGTTTGGTACTATCAAAATGAGGTGTAGACAAATATGGCAAAAAATATTTCCTTCCATGCGACCTGGAGCGAGGCGTACCGGATGGCCCAATCTCTGCGAAACAGCAAGCTGCGGTATTCAGTCAGACAAACGCCGGGCAAAAGCAATCTCGCTTTTTTCTTTCCCGAGGTGAGTATCAGCCAGTACGTCTACCTCTGCATTTTATTTGGCACGCACAGGTCAGGGATATGAGACGCAAGAAAGAGGATCCTCCTCCGTCTCTCATAGGGTTTCGCAGACGGGGACACCCTCTTTTTCATCATCGGGTCGGAAAGGCCGCCAAGCAGTTTCTCTGCCTGCCAAGATTGCTTATGTCGAAATGGCGGTAGCCGGTGTGTCATGAAAGCCGCATCGCAAGCAGATAATGGATAGTCAAGGGAGCGGATGCTGTTCACCAAGCATGAATCCTGTACTTCTGCAAGGTGATTCGCTTCCTGTTTCCTGGTCTGTTTTTCCTAACGCCTCGCACTTTTGCTATTTTCTATCGTAATTTCAAAAGACGACACTTTTCGATATTCGAATTACATAGTACAATCTAGTGTAAGCGAACTTGGGGAGTTCGTAACTTTACAGCAGCGGCTCGAAACTGTGCAGGAGGGCCGCTCTATTTTTTATGCTTTTATTGGAGAAAACAGGTATTATTACCTATAAATACGTGTAGCAAAAATAGGCCGAAAGAATTATGATGGGACTATATTATTCACGTGAATAATTCAGTACTACCCTCAATTGCCTGGCGAAAGCCGGGTTTTTTTATTTGCGGGATGAATGGGAAAAGATTTCTCCTCAAGGTGCTTGCTAAGTGGCTTTGGGGGGAGAAGCATATTTCCAGACTGCGCTCCGGTCTTCGTCCTGCAAGGGAGCAGGGACTGTCCGCTCCACAACGATTCGCGGGGGAGCGTAAAAGCAGTAGCCGCTCCGAAGCTCATATAGGGTTACGCTCCTTTTTCCCGCGAATCGTTGTTCCGCTGGGTTGGACTTCGCTAGTCGCTTCGTCTGGAATATGCTTCTCTTTCGCAGCGGTTTTTGCAAGTGATAACAGGAAGAAAAGATTTTTCCCCCCGCAGGAAATGAAAACAACCTCCCGCTGTATCGGATGTTACTCCGGAAAACGGGAGGTTGTGTCGCAGTTCGGCTTCGCGGGAAAAAAGCGTCCGGCGATCAGCGCCTCAATCAATTCGTCGGTCGAAAGCGAGATCGTCAGGCCGGGATCGGGAATATCGACGCGGAACAGGCCTGTCTGGTGCATAAAATGAAGGGAGCCGGTCGGCGAAATGGGATAGAGCAGAAGATTCTGCCCGGATTGTCTGGCTATTTTGATAAATTCTCTCAGAGTAGAGTAGAGTTCGCCCCAGACGGGGAGGTATGGTTTCTTTTTGTGCCGCAGCAATGTTTCGACAAGCTGCTTTTGCAGGCAAACAATCAATTCCTGTTGCGGGCTGGCGATTTCCTGGGACATGTAGAGTGCAAACTCCTTTTTTCGAAGCTTACGGAATAGTGTAAAAGAATACCTGTCAAGTTGCAAGCGGGAAGAGCAACTGGTTTGCTGACACTTCGGCTTCTCTCTTGTTCGTTTCTTTGAATGCGTGCACGGCAATCAATTGACGGCTTTTTCAGATTCGATTAGGATTAGGGACGAGTAGAAATCGAGGTGAAGGCATGAAACTGACAAGAAAAATACTGTTGGTGGCGGGAGCGGGAACAGACCATATTCCGGCGCTTCGTCTCGCTTTGGCGTCACCTGATATAGAGCTGACGGGAATCGTCCTTGGCGGTCCCGGTCAATCAGAAGCTGTGAACCTGACGAGACAAGTGCTGGAGAGTGCCGAAAAAAGCGCCTTGCCTTTGGCAACCGCTGGCGAAGGGGCGGGGCTGATCGCCGGGCAGGCAGACCTGTACAAGGACGAGCTGACCCTGGTTGTTGTCGGTCCGCTGACAGAACTGGCCAAGGCACTGGAGAGGGACAAGGAATTGCCGGAGAAGTTTGCGGCTGTCATCGTCAAGGGAGGAGCGATCCGGGTACCGGGGAATGTCACTCAGATTGCGGAAGCGAACATGCACGCCGATCCGGAAGCGGCCGCGCTTGTTTTGGCATCCGGGCTGCCCCTGCTCCTCGTTCCGCTCGATGCCGCCGAACGAGTCTGCATGCAGTTGGAGGGCGGAGACGGTTTGGATGCTTTTGCGGCGATGATGGCAGCAATCCATCCGGAACTAGCTGAAAAGCAGACGATGAAGCTTTCCGTCGAATGCCAAAGCGAGCTTTCCAGAGGCGCCTTGATAGCCGATCTGCGAGCGATTCCGCGCGTCGGAGTCGACACAGAGGTGTGCCTCAACATTCAGGCCGAGCCTGTCGCCACGCGGGCCAAGGAAGTCATGGGGACGGGGGACGTACGATGAAAAAAGTCATACTGGATGTAGATACAGGGATAGATGACGCGCTCGCCATCGCCTACGCCGTTCATTCGCCGGCTCTCGATGTTTTGGGCATCACCACGACCTTTGGAAACATTACAGTAGAAGAAGCGACGCGAAATACAGTGCAAATTCTGGAGCTTTTGGGGGCCGGCCAGATTCCTGTCTATGCGGGAGCGAAGCGGCCGCTGTTTCGCGAGCTGAAAGAAAAAGCGAAGCTGTTTCATGGAGAAAACGGATTGGGCAACATCGAGCTTCCGCCGCCCCGGGCTTCCGTTCAGAAGCAAGCGGCGTCTGCGTTCATGATTGAGCAGGCTAAAAAGCATCCCGGCAAGCTGACCATTATTACAGTGGGGAGCCTGACCAACCTCGCTACCGCGATCCGAGATGAACCGGAAATGACTGCGCTGGTCGAGCGGGTCGTAGTGATGGGCGGAGCCGTGACTGTGCCGGGCAATCGGACGCCGGTAGCCGAAGCGAACATCTGCGCAGACCCGGAGGCGGCGGAGCTGGTGTTTCAGTCCGGCATCAAGGTCACAATGGTTGGCCTCGATGTGACGATGCAGACGCTATTGACCAGAGCGCATCTTGCGTCCTGGCGTGAAAAAGGGACGGAAGTTTGCCGTGCGTTTGCCGACATGTGCGAATTTTACATGAACGCCTACGCGCAGGTAGGGAATGTCCGGGGGTGCGCTCTCCACGATCCGTTGGCTGTCGGGGTTGTGATTGATCCGACCTTTGTGACCGCGGTACCGATGCATGTCGTGGTAGACACATCGGGCGGGCTGTCGGACGCGCGGACGATTGCCGACAGGCGGAAGCATCCGGCTGCTGCGCCCAACGTCGATGTTTGCCTGGAAGTCGACCGCGAGCGGTTTGTTGAACACTTTTTGCAAAACGTATTCGAGAAGAACGAGGATTGAGCTAGCATGAGAGGTGAGACCGATGCTGAAAGAGTTTAAAGAGTTTGCATTAAAAGGAAACGTGGTTGACCTGGCCGTCGGGGTTGTGATCGGGGGAGCCTTTGGCAAGATCGTAACGTCCGTGGTAAACGACATTATCATGCCGTCGGTGGGCTTGCTGTTGGGCAAGGTGGACTTTTCCAATCTGTTCATCAGTTTAGACGGCAAAGACTACGCGACAGTGGAGGCTGCCAAAGGGGCAGGGGTTGCTACGATCAACTACGGTTTGTTTCTCAATACCGTCATCGACTTCCTGATTATCGCGTTCTCCATCTTTATTGTCGTGAAACAGGTGAATCGTTTCCGCAAAAAGAACGAACCGGAAAAACCGCCTGTGACTACGAAGGAGTGCCCGTTCTGCATCTCTTCCATTCCGATCAAGGCGACCCGCTGCCCGCAGTGTACATCGCCCTTGACCGAAGCGCAGGCAGAAGCGGCAAAAGGGTAAGGGGAAAAAGCGATAGCCGGCAGCGTTATGAAAAGCTGCGGCCATCGCATTTGCACAGCCGGCCTCTCATCTAGCGAGAGGCCGGCTTTCTTTTTTTCAGGCGGGCGCGCCGAGCCAGATACTGCGAGCGCAAACGCTTGATCGTCCGATAATACGTCTTGTCGGGCAGCTTCGCAAACAGGCCGTGCGAGGGAAAATCAAAATTCACTTCGATAACGGAAAGAGTCCCCTTTTTGTCTATCGCCCAATCAATGCCTATTTGAGACGAATGCTTGTATTTGTTAAAGTGGGTACATACCTGGTGACTCAAGCGAACAAGCTCGCGTATGACTGAGCTTGCCTGTTCCGGTTTTACCGCACCGGATTGCAGCAGGGCCTGCCGAACCGTGGTGACATAGCCGCCGCCTCGCGCCACATTGGTAATGACGCTGTCGGGACCTGCCACCTTGGCCAGCATGCCGGCGTATTGCCATTTTCCTGCCCCGTTTCGCAGCATCATCACGCGGATGTCAAACGGCCGTCTGTTGACTTCGGCCAGAGGAATCCCCTTTTGAATGATGTGTTTGGCATTGCCCGCGTTTTGATCGACCAGCTGCTTTAGCTCCCCAAGCGTGGAGACGGTCACCGACTGTCCGCGCTCCTTGACCAAGGCATAGCCGCCGTCTGTTTTCCATACCTTCATAATGCCCTTTCCCATGTGTGTTGAACTCGGCTTGATGTAGACGGTATCGTACTTTTGCAGAAATGAATCAAGCAGCGCCGGTTGATACAACGAGGTAGCAGGCAGGTAGCTGCGAATAATCGGGTGCCTGTCAAAAAATTTGTGCAAGCTCCACTTTGAAGAAGGAATCAAAGGTATGCCCTCCATTTCTAGACAGTTCTCTTGATAGAATATACAGCGGAGCGGGAAACTCTACTCTTTTTGCTGAAATAATATTTACTGTATTTCAATTGACCTTGGTAATTTTATTTCATATAATGAAAGCGATAACAGGATTGACTATTCCAAACATTCGTTAGAGAGAAAATCATTGAAGATAAGCTGGATGAGGCGAGGTGAAATCGTGAATCAAACTGCCAGGCTGCAAGACTATCGGAGTAGGAAGAAGCATGTTTTGATCGGATTGATGTCAGGGACTTCGCTGGACGGAGTGGATGCCGCGCTCGTGGAGATTCAGACGGACGAGCGGGAGGAAATCGCAAGCGTACGGCTGCAAAAGTTTCATTATTTGCCGTATTCAGACGAGCTTCGCGAATGGGTAAAGAGCTTGTGCAGCCTCGATACCGCACGTCTGGACAAACTTACGGCGGTACACTTCGGTTTGGCGGAATGGTACGCTCACGCCGTACACGGGCTCCTGAAAAAGGCTGGTAATTCCTCGGAAGAAATTGATGCGGTCTGCGTTCATGGACAGACCGTCTGGCATATCGACGGGCCTGCGCCGTTT
Source organism: Brevibacillus borstelensis (assembly GCF_037834415.1). Lineage (GTDB taxonomy): Bacteria > Bacillota > Bacilli > Brevibacillales > Brevibacillaceae > Brevibacillus > Brevibacillus borstelensis_A. Next base: position 34,722 of record NZ_JAUMSJ010000030.1, read on the forward strand.
CCGGGGCCGGAAGGAATGACCCATGTCCGGGCTTCCCTGCAGATCGGCGAACTGTCTACCTTGGCGGAACGTACCGGAATCCCTGTAGTCGGGAATTTTCGGGCTCGCGATCTGGCTGCCGGAGGGGTAGGCGCTCCGCTCGTTCCCTATGCGGATTTTGTGCTTTTCCGGCACCCGGAGAAAGGCCGTTTGCTGCAAAACATCGGAGGGATTGCCAACGTGACGGTTTTGCCTGCCGGTGCGGCCATTGAAGAAGTGAAAGCTTTTGATACCGGTCCGGGAAACATGGTGATCGACGAGGTTGTCCAGCTCGTTACGGACGGCAGAGTTCGCTATGACGAGGGCGGGGCAATGGCGGCAGGCGGAACGGTGTCGCGGGAGCTGCTTTCGCGCCTGTTGTCTGACCCTTATTACCGGCTCGAACCGCCCAAAAGCACCGGGCGTGAGGTGTACGGCAAGGCGTTTGCGGCCCGGCTCTGCAGCGACGCGGGGGCGCTCGGACTTGCTGCGGAGGATATAGCGGCGACTGCCACAGCTCTTACGGCTGCTTCTATCGCCGATGCATATGCCCGATTCGTCTTTCCACATGCACAAGTCCACGAGGTGATCGTTTCCGGGGGAGGAGCCCACAACCAAACACTGCTTCGCATGCTCCGGAATGAACTGCCCGCCGGCATCGCGCTGACGACGGCACAGGCTTTTGGCGTGCCGGACGATGCCAAGGAAGCGATTGCCTTTGCCGTATTGGGACATGAAACCTTGATGGGCCGCCCGAGCAACGTACCGTCGGTAACCGGCGCGAAACGGGCAGTCCCGCTCGGCAATATCTGCTTGTATTAACGGAAAATTCAGGGGGGTAAAAAACGTGAAAAAGAGAGTATTGGCAAGTGTTTTCCTATCGCTGTCCCTCATGCTGTCAGCCTGTTCCGGAGGCGGGAGCGCACCTGCGGGCGATTCCAAAGAGCAGTCCGGGGAAGCTTCAAAGACAGAAGGGAAATCGGAACTGATTGTCGCCGTTGATCAAGATCCGGTCGGGTACGATCCTCACAAAGTGCCTGCGGCCTCCAGTTCCCGTATTTACTCATTGGTGTACGACAGCCTGACCAAACTGGACGCAAATCTCGATCTCGTCCCTGGTCTCGCGGAAACGTGGGAAACGGCCCCTGATGGGAAGAGCATTACCTTCCATCTGAGAAAGGGTGTCAAGTTCCACAAGGGACAAGAACTGACTGCGGAAGACGTAAAGTACACCTTTGAACGCATTTTGAATCCGGACACGGGCTCCATCGCCAAGTCGTACTTCGCAAGCGTCGATTCGATTGAAGCGCCGGACCCTGCAACTGTCGTTTTCAAGCTGAAAACCCCGGATGCCGCCTTCCTGACGAACGCGTCCGCTCCTTCGGCTTCCATCGTTTCCAAGGGATCGACAGATCTGACGAAGGAGGCCAACGGCACAGGACCGTTCATCCTGAAGAAAAGCGAGCCCGGACAGTACGTTCTGCTGAAAAAAAACCCGGACTACTTCAGCAAGGAGTTGCCGAAGGTGGACGCGATCAAGTTTCAGATCATGAAGGACGAAGCAGAGCGCATGGCAGCGATCCGCGCGGGCAAAATCGACATCAGCGCGGTCTCGGCGGATTCGGCGAAGCTTCTGGAGGGCAAGCCGGGTATCCAGGTAAAGAGCTATCAGTCTCTGGAGTACAGCTATCTGGGCATCAACGTGAAGAAAAAGCCGTTTGACGATCCGCGCGTTCGTCAGGCGATCAGTTATGCGGTAGACCGCAATCAAATCGTGCAAACCGTATGGAAGGGCGAGGCATCTTTGACTGGCCCCATCGCGCCGGCACTCACCAGCTGGGCATTGGACCCGTCAAGCTATCCCAGCTACTCGACAAATGTAGAGAAGGCGAAACAGCTGCTCGCTGAGGCCGGCTATCCGAACGGATTCGACACCGTGATCGAAACAGCTTCCACTTACCCGGATATGGTTGAGTCGGCTCAAGTCATCCAGCAGCAATTAAAGGCGATCGGCATCAACGCGAAAATCAACCAGCTGGAGTGGGGCAACTACATCGATACCTGGAAATCGAAGGACATGAACATCATGGTCGGCCGCAATACATCCGGCGTAGACTCCGACCGTTCAATGCGCTACTTCTTCTCCACCACTGGCTCGGCCAACGTCTGGAATTACTCCAACCCGACATACGATGAGCTCGTACAAAAGGCGCTGGAAGCGGTCGATGTGAAAGAGCGCAAGAAATTGTATGACGAAGCGCAAAAGCTGCTGGTAGAAGACGCACCAAACCTGTTCCTGGCTTCTCCGAAAAACTTTTACGCGGTCCGCGACAACGTCGATTTTTCGCCGACGGCTGCGGGCGAGTCAACCGCGTTGGTGAAAACATCGGTGAAGAAGTAAGTGAGATAGGGAGGGAGTCGGGGAGACGATCTCCCCGATTTCTTCTTTTGTGGAGGGGTATCTAATGGGAAGTTACCTGGTCAAACGAATCATAAGCTTGATTCCCATCCTTTTCGGCATTTCGATCCTCGTTTTTACGATCCTCCATCTCGTTCCCGGCGATCCGGCGTCGATCATGCTCGGGACGGAAGCGACCCCAGAGGCGGTGGCTGTGCTGCGAGCCGAAATGGGTTTGGATAAACCGCTGGTCAGTCAGTATTTGCACTGGGTAGGCGGGCTTTTGCAGGGAGATTTCGGCGTCTCTGTGCACACCGGCCAAGAAATTCTGCCCGAGATTCTGAAGCGGTTCATGATTACGCTGCAATTGACGCTCATGGCTGTGCTGATCGGCTGGACCCTGGCCATTCCGTTCGGCATTTTGTCGGCCATCCGGTCCCACTCCAAAACGGACAAGGTGATTCGCATCCTGACCTTGCTCGGGATTTCGGTGCCCAACTTTGCCGTCGGCACGCTTCTTTTGCTCGGCCTTTCGCTTTACTTCAACTGGTTTCCGCCGATCGACGTGACCAGTTTTTGGGATGATCCGGCAGAGGCATTCAAAGTGTTTATTCTCCCGGCCGTAACGATGGGGATCGCCGTCGCAGCCGGGGTGATGCGGATGACCCGCTCGGCCTTTCTGGAGACGATGGACAAGGATTTCATCCGCACCGCACGCGCAAAAGGAAACAGTATGTGGACTGTGGTGATGGGGCATGGGCTGCGAAATTCGTCCATTCCGATCGTGACGATTGCCGGTATGCAGATCGGCTACCTTTTGGGCGGGTCGGTCATTGTGGAACAGCTGTTTTCCATTCCGGGACTGGGACAGTACGTACTGGATGGAATCTACCAGCGGGATTATCCTGTCGTGCAGGGAGGCGTCCTGTTCGTCGCTTTGGTGTTCGTCCTGGTCAATCTGATCATCGACCTGATCTACACCTGGATTGATCCGCGAATCAAGTATTGACAAGGGGAATGCGACATGAGCACATTTCGTAGACGCTTTTTCGAGAACAAAACGGCAGTCGTCTGTCTGATCGTCCTGCTGCTGCTCGCTCTGGCCGCTGTCTTTGCTCCCGTATTGTCTCCATACGATCCGACGCAGATGTTTCAGGATCACCGCATGGAGGGCAGCTCCGGCGAGTTTATGCTGGGCACGGATCAGTTCGGCAGGGACATCATGAGCCGGATCATCTATGGAGCCAGGGTTTCGCTGATGGTGGGGCTGTCCTCCGTACTGGTCAGTGCGGCCTTTGGCACGCTGTTTGGGCTGATCGCGGGTTACTTTGGCCGCTGGATTGACGGATTGATCATGCGCGTGATGGACGTTTTGTTTGCTTTTCCGGAAATTTTGCTCGCTTTGGCGATTGTAGCGGCACTTGGCCCCGGCGCTTTCAATACCATTTTGGCGATCGGAATCGTCAATATCCCGATCTTTACCAGAACAGTGCGGGGCGCTGTCCTCTCGATCAAAAATCAGGAGTATGTGGAAAGCGCCCGCGCGATCGGAGCGAGCACGCCGCGGATTTTGTTTCTGGAGATTTTTCCGAATGTGACGGCGCCGCTTCTGGTCCAGGCATCCCTGGCGATCTCGGGCGCGATTTTGACGGAATCGGCGCTCAGCTTTCTCGGTCTCGGCATTCAGCCGCCGGACCCGTCCTGGGGCGGGATGATTTCGGAAGCGCGGCGCTATATGGAGCTGGCGCCGGGGATGATCATCTGGCCGTGCGTGGCGATGACGATCACTATCCTGTCCTGCAATATGTTCGGGGATGCCGTGCGCGATATTTTGGATCCGCGCCACCGCGGCAAGTAACGGGGGGACAAAGATGAGTCATGATCAAATCGAATGCATACTACGGGAGCGTTTGAAACAGAGTCTGGAGACGGGCATCAGCCAAGGGATTTTCCCGGGGGGAATTGCCGCTCTTGCGAGAGCCGGTCTGCCTGTCATAACCGTGGCGGCAGGGAAAACAGAGGGCGGACGGGACGTAGCGGAGTCGGCAAATGGCTCGGTAAAAACCCCCTTGCCGGTCGACGCAAACACCATGTATGACATGGCTTCGCTGACGAAGGTGATGGTTACGCTGCCGCTCGTGCTTCTCGGCGTACAAGAAGGCAGGCTGTCCCTGACAGATTCCGTCACGCGCCATCTTCCTGAACTGGAAGAGGGGAAGGATGCAGCTGCCAAGCGCAAGATCACGCTGCTTCACTTGCTTACGCATACGTCGGGTCTGCCTGCTTGGCGCCCTTTTTTCCTCTACGCGGGCAGCTCTCGGGAATACCTGCGGCTGATCGCGGACGAGCCGATGACAGGGACGCCTGGACAGCAGGTTGTCTACAGCGATCTCGGATTTATGCTGCTAGGCTTTACGCTCGAACGCGTATGGGATGAGCCGCTGGATCAATTGGCGCAGCGCCTCATCTTTCAACCGAGCGGGATGACGCGCACCTGCTATTTGCCCTTGCGGCGTTCCGGACTGGATTTCAGTGCGATCGCGCCGACGGAGGACGGCAACGCATATGAGCACGACATGGCCAGGCAGCAGCTGATCCAGGAGGAAGCGCTCGGGCTGCCGTCCGCGCGGGAGCTGTCGGAGCGTCTGGCCTGCTTTGCCTGGCGGAGAGGAATCATCCGGGGAACGGTACATGACTGCAATGCCTATTACGGTCTGGGAGGCGTCAGCGGCCATGCCGGCCTGTTTTCCACCAGCGCGGATACCGAACGGTACATGCGGATCTGGACTTCGAGCGAGTCGCCTGTGCGGATCGATCCCATCCTGCGGGCGACGGCAATCCGTTCGCATACGGGGGAGCTTGCTCCGATGAGAGCGCTTGGCTGGGAGGCCTCCGCGACGGGAGGCACGCTGGAGCAGATGGCGACAGGATGCACGGGCGGGGATGTCCTTTCCAGCCACGCCTTTGGCCATACGGGATTTACCGGAACGTCCATCTGGCGGGATCCGGTCAGGGGAGCGACGCTGATCGCCCTGACAAACCGGGTCCATCCGACTGTCAGCAGCCTGATCGGCACGTGGAGGCGCTCTATCCACAATCAGCTGTTTTCGCTGCTCACGCCCGCAGGCTCATCCTGAGCAAAAGGAGGAACTACAATGGCTGCGATGCTACACATCGATCAATTACGCACATCCTTTGCCCAATCGGGTAAAAGCCTGACGATCGTCGACGGCGTCAGTCTGACGGTCGAAGCCGGTGAAACAGTGGGAATCGTCGGAGAATCGGGCTGCGGCAAGAGCGTCACCAGTCTGTCGATCATGCGCCTTCTGGGCAAAAACGTGGAAATGACCGGGAGCATTCGGTTTGAAGGCAAAGAGCTATTGGCGCTGTCGGAAAAAGAGATGCAAAAGATTCGCGGCAACGAGATCGCGATGATCTTCCAGGAGCCGATGACATCGCTCAATCCTCTCCAGACGATCGGCAAACAGATCGGCGAACCGCTTCGGCGCCATCTCGGGCTCTCCAAGCAAGCAGCCAAGGAGAAGGCGGTCGAATTGCTCAGAGAAGTAGGAATTCCCCGGGCGGATGAGATTGTCGGAGAGTATCCGCATCAGTTGTCCGGCGGGATGCGGCAGCGCGTGATGATCGCCATGGCGATGGCCTGCTCGCCCAAGCTGTTGATCGCCGATGAACCGACGACAGCGCTCGATGTGACCATCCAGGCGCAGATTCTCGAGCTGATGAAAAAAGTGAGGGCGGAAAAGCATACCTCCATAGTCCTGATTACTCATGACCTGGGAGTCGTAGCCGAAATGTGCCATCGGGTCATCGTCATGTACGCCGGACAAATCGTGGAAGAAGCGGAAGTCACGCAGCTGTTCGACGATCCGAAGCATCCCTACACCAGAGGGCTGCTGAATTCCATGCCGAGCGTCGGCACAGATTCGGAGCGGCTGGAGGCTATCCCGGGCTCGGTGCCGCTGCTGCACGAGATGCCTGCGGGCTGTCGCTTTGCTCCGCGCTGTTCCCATGCCATGGACATTTGCCGCGAGCAAAATCCGCAGCTCCTGCCCGTCGGAGGCAATCAAAAGTGCCGGTGCTGGCTGTATCGGGAGGAGGATGTACGATGACTGAGCCGCTGCTGGAAATCAAATCGCTGACGAAGCATTTCATCAGCAAAAAGGGCTTTTTTGGACAGGAAAAAGTGGTCCGGGCCGTCGACGGAGTCGATTTGACGATTTACCCCGGCGAGACCGTCAGCATTGTCGGAGAGTCAGGCTGCGGCAAATCGACGACCGGGCGCTGCATCCTCCGGCTGATCGAACCGACAGCGGGAGAAGTCTATTTCGAAGGGCGGGACATATGCAAGCTCAGCCCCGCTGAACTTAGAGGGGCGCGCCGGGATATGCAGCTCGTTTTCCAGGACCCGTTTGCCTCGCTCAATCCGCGCAAGACAGTCGGACGGATTCTGGAAGATCCGTTGATCGTCCATGGAATCGGCACGCCCGCGGAACGGAAAAAACGGGTCGAGGAGATGATCGAAATCGTCGGTCTGTCCAAGCAGCATCTGGGCCGCTTCCCGCATGAATTTTCCGGCGGGCAAAGACAGCGGATCGGGATCGCCCGGGCCTTGATCCTGCGCCCAAAGCTGATCGTCGCCGACGAGCCGGTGTCCGCGCTCGACGTGTCCATTCAGGCGCAAATTCTCAATTTGATGCAGGATCTGCAAAAGGAATTTCAATTGACGTATTTGTTTATTTCCCACGATTTGAGCGTCGTGCGCCATATATCGGACCGGGTGGCGGTCATGTATTTGGGCAGAGTGGTGGAGGTGGCGGACAAAGCGTCCTTGTACGAGAAGCCTACCCATCCGTATACCCAGGCACTGCTGTCCGCCGTTCCGGTCCCCGATCCCAAAAGAGAGGTGCAGCGCATCATTCTGGAGGGGGATTTGCCCAGTCCGTCCAATCCGCCAGCCGGATGCACGTTTCACCCTCGCTGCCGCTCCTGCATGGAGGTTTGCAAGAGCGAAATCCCGCTGCTCAGGCAAAAGGAAGAAGGGCATTGGGTCTCATGCCATCTGGAGTGACGGGAAAGACCGCCAGTATAGCAAATGCAGGGAAGGAGCGAACGGGATGCTTGAGAACTTGAAGGAACTTATGACAGAAGGAAAAAACGAGAGAACAAAGGACCTTGATCAGCTGTCGGTGCGGGAAATCCTGCAGGTGATGAACGACGAGGACAAAAAGGTGCCCCACGCGGTCGAGGACGTCCTCGATCAAGTGGCGGAGGCGGTCGAAATCATCGTTCATTCCCTTGAAAACGGGGGGCGCCTGTTTTACTTCGGAGCCGGGACGAGCGGCCGTCTGGGCATTCTGGACGCGTCGGAATGTCCGCCGACATTCGGTACGGACCCTGATTTGATCCAAGGGGTTATCGCCGGAGGGCCTTCGGCGATGATCAGGGCCGTAGAGGGAGCGGAAGACTCCGAGGAGCTCGGCGAGAAAGACATTGGCAAACACGAAGTGACGGCTAAAGACGTGGTGGTGGGAATAGCCGCCAGCGGACGTACGCCTTATGTGATCGGGGCGTTGCGGACGGCGCAGGAGATCGGGGCCAGAACGATTTCGCTGTCCTGCAATGAAACAGCGCTTATCGATGGCGGAGTCGATGTATCCATCAATGTCGTGGTAGGGCCGGAGGTCGTGACCGGTTCTACCCGGCTCAAGGCGGGCTCGGCGCAGAAGCTGGTGCTGAACATGCTGACGACAGCGACGATGATTCGGCTCGGCAAGGTGTACGGGAACCTGATGGTCAACGTCCAGGCGACCAATCAAAAGCTGCGGGAGAGGGTCAAGCGGATCGTGATGGAGGTGACAGGTGTCACGTACGCGGAGGCCGAGCATCTGGCTGAGCTGGCCCAAGGAGACGCGAAAGCAGCCATTTTGATGAAGCTGACCGGCTCCAGCAGGGATGAGGCGATGCAGCTGTTGAGACAAACGAATGGCAGGATTCGTGACGCCATCCGTCTGTACGGGTAAGATATCGTCTTTGCCGGACCTGACCAGATGGTCGCCAGCAGAAATTTGCCGTGCGCTTGCCGGCGGCCGGTTGCCGTCGTGATTGGCGATGACCGAAGCGACCAATGGAAAAGCCGTTCACACAATGGAAAAACAATGAATGATGGGTAACTTGAAAGATTTGTTATAATGGTCAAAAAGAAAGCGATCTGAATCGGAGCGTCTTCCGATTGGATCGCTTTTATACTTCTGGAAACTGGTGGGCACCGATGAAAAACCAACTCCGATTGCGTTACCATTTGACATTTGCCTTTGCTTTGATTGCGCTTGTTCCGATCCTGGTGATGGGGGTAATTCAGGTCACCCAGCTGGTCGGTGTTATGCGAGAGACGGAAAAATCGCAGGAATTGCGCACAGGCCAGCTTGCCGATGCGGTGGAGACTTACGTCTACCAGCATAAAAATGCTGTCGAAACATTGGCCGCATCGCTCAGCGCAAGGAGCGGTCACGATACCGCAAGCCTTGTCCATGTTCTGCGTGCTGTACGGGAGAATTGGCATGGGTTCGTCAATCTTTATGTCGCCGACAAGCGAGGAATTACTGTCGCATTTTACCCGGAGACGAACAGTATCGGTCAGTCGCTGATTGGTGAAAATTTCAGCGATCGGGACTACTTCAAAAAAGTTTCGACAGAACAGAAAACGACCATCTCCTCCGTTTTTCTCGGCAGGAGCGGGACTTACAAGCCGCTCATCACCATCGCTGTCCCGATTTTTAACGAGCAGCGGCAGTTTGACGGATATGTGCTAGGTGCGCTTGATCTGACCCAGGTGGAGATGCTGGTCACGAAGTACGACTACGGCAGCGACACGTATCCCGTTGTATTGGACCAGACCGGTCGTGCCGTCTATCACCCGGACACTGTGATCCGCTCGGGCATGCACGATCTGCACAGTGAACCCGTCTATCGCGTCGCCTATGCCGAACCGGTCGGCTCGGGAATCTACTACTCCTCCATGAACAAACAGTCCGAATTCGTCACGTACAAAACGATTCCCGAATTGGGCTGGGTGGTCTCCATCAGCAGACCGGTTCAGGAAATCAACAATCTGTTCTTCAACCTGATCCAGTCCACGATCGTCATCGTTATCGTCACCTTGCTGGTAACGTTCGGCTTGGGAGCGCTGCTCGCCAAGCGGCTCAACCAGACGATCCATCTCCTGGTCGACTATACGCAGCGGCTGGCGGAGGGGAATTTTGACGTTTCCTATGAGGAGATGACCAATCGGCGAGTTCCTCTCGAGCTTGGCCTGTTGGCCCGTCATTTTTCCATCATGGGCGAGCAGATAGAGGAGAACAGGCAGGCTCTGCTTGAGCTCAATGCAGACCTGGAGCGGCGAATCGAGGCTCGCACGCTAAGTCTGTCACGGAAAAACAACGAACTGGAAATCGTGAATACGCTGATCACACCAATTGTTCCATCGCAGGGAATCAATCATATTTTGAACAAGAGCCTGGAGCAGGCTGGGCAGCTGCTGAATCAAAAAGTGAAGCTGTATCTGCGGCCGGACAGCGGTTCAGCGACGATCGGGATCGTCGGTGACTGGAGAGAGCCCGAGACATGGGAAAAGAGCAGGATGCAAGGAGTCTCCAGCTTTCTCATTCCGCTGCGATCAGGCAGCAAATCATTTGGCTATCTGGCGGTAGAATTTGCACAGGAGGGTGAATTGTCGCTCTACGACCAACAATTTTTGCACGTGCTGGCCAATTCGATCACCATCGTCCTGGAAAACGAGATCTTGCTTCGAGGCGTGCAGCACAGGCACGCGACCCTCAATGCGGTCCTGGAAAGCATGTCCGACGCGGTCGTGCTGGTCGATATCCAAAAGCGCGTGGTCTACGCCAACCGCTGCATGTCCGAGATGTTCGGCATACCGCAAGAAGAGGTCGCGGGCATGAAGGAAAGCGAATTGTTCAGCCGGATCGGCGTCAATTTTACCAATATGGACTACGCCGAGCTGATCCGAAAAGAAAATGTAGTCGTCGTATGCCGGGAGATGCGGGAAAACGGGAAGGAGCGGTATTTGCAGCTCGCCGCCTTCCAGGTATCCGGCGAAGACCGCGTTTTCGGCCGCGGTTACGTGTGGCGGGACATTACCAAGGAGCATGAAGTGGATCGCCTGAAAAATGATTTGATCTCGCTGGCGTCTCACGAATTCAAAACCCCGATCACAAGCATCAAGGGAAGCATTGAAACGCTGCTCCGCTCCGATGCAAAGTGGGACGAGGAGTTCAAGCAGGAGCTGCTGGAAGGCGTTCACGAGGACATACGCCGGATTCAGGAACTGGTCAACGATTGGCTGGACATCTCCAAAATCGATGCAGGGGCCATGGGCATCCAGAGAGAGCCGATCCGCGTCGCGAAAATCGTGGAGAAGGCTGTCGGGCGGCTTCGTACCGCACAGCACTCCGAAACGCAGCTGGATGCGGACATCCGCGAGGACTTGCCTGCGGTGTTTGCAGACAAGCTTCGGATCGAGCAGGTGCTGGTCAATCTGTTCACCAATGCGATTCGCTACAACGACCAGCTGCCCCGGATACGCATTTCCGCGGATGCAGACGAAGAATTTGTGCATATTCGCGTAGAGGATAACGGGATCGGAATACATGCCGAGCATCTGGACAAAATCTTCGACCGCTTTTACCGCGTCGATGTGTCGGCGACGAGGCGGACCGGGGGCACGGGACTGGGCCTGGCGATCTGCAAGGGGATTATGGAGGCCCACGGAGGCATGATCACGGTCCAAAGCAAGACGGGAGAGGGGAGCGCGTTTACGGTTTCTCTGCCAATCTACAAGGTAAACGATGGTGATAAAGATGCTGAAACAGAAGATTATGATCGTGGATGACGAAAAGAAAATCCTCCGGTTCATCTCGGCCAACCTCAAGTCGCTCGGCTATGAAACGGCTACTTGTCTGAGCGGTCCCGAGGCGCTGGAAAACTTTGATCTGATCAATCCTACCCTCGTGCTGCTGGACATCATGATGCCGGAGATGGACGGGTTTGAGGTGCTGAAGCGTTTGCGCAGCTTTTCCGACGTGCCGGTCATCATTCTGACCGCCCGCAGCAATGCCAATGACAAAGTGTATGGGCTAAACCTCGGGGCGGACGACTATTTGACCAAGCCGTTCTCCCTCGATGAGCTGTTTGCCCGCGTCAATGCTGTCCTCAGAAGGTACGAAGGCCGTCTGCCGATCGAGCCCGAGGCCAGCGAGCTGGTCAGCGGGGACGTCACCGTCAATCTGGCTCAGCGCCGGATCTGGGTAAAGGAGACCGAACTGAAGCTGACGGAGACAGAGTACAACCTGTTTATCCTGTTGATGCAAAACAGCGGCAAGGTGATGACCCATGAGCAGCTTCTGGGGGAAGTGTGGGGCAGCGAATACAGGGACGAGGTCGAGTACCTTCGCGTCGCTATCGCCCGTATCCGCCAAAAACTGAAGCAGATCGACAGTGATCAGAAGCTGATTGTGACCTATCCGGGCGTCGGGTATATGATCAAGTAACAGCAAATTTGTCCAAGGGGACAAGCTTCGTAAATCGTAAACTCAATAGTGAACCTCGCAGCGACATTGAGCGCTGCGAGGTTTTTTGTTTTGCAAGCAATGAATGTTCCTGACGTTTTTAATGTTTTTGTAATGCTTTTCGTTTCTGTTTTATTCGATTGTAATGCTGCAAGCGGTACCATGGCAGTGGTTGATCAGCCAGAGAAATCTTTAGTCAACAGACGAATGACAAAAAGGAGGTACATTATGTCCCAGCCAGATGCAGCAGTTGCGACCAAGCCAAGCACAGGCATCCCGTACTGGATCAAGGTAGTCGCCGTGTTTTTCCTCGGTTGGCTCTTCATGTATGCGGACAGGACCATTCTCAATCCGGTCATGGGAAACTTGCAGGCGGAATTTGGTTTAAGCAAGGCCGACCTCGGGCTTATCAATAGCGTTTTCTTCTTTGCCTATGCAGCGATGCAGATCCCATCAGGCATGTTGGGAGACAAGATCGGAAAAAAACTGATCCTCGTTCCCGGATTTATTTTGTTCGGTGTATTTACAGGGATCAGCGGCCTGGCGACGACTTTCGCGGTCTTCCTGATCGCCCGCGCATTGGTAGGAGTTGGCGAAGGCACTTACTACGGCCCGCAGTACGCTCTTTCCTCGGAAGCGGTTCCGACCAAATACCGCACACTGGGTACAGCCATTATCAACAGCGGTCAGGCTTTCGGTACCGCGATCGGTCTGATTGCGGCCAGCATCATCACGCTCGAGTGGAACATGAGCTGGCGGACACCTTTCTACTTCTTCCTGATTCCGACGATCATCGTGGGCTTTCTCATCTGGTGGATCGTGAAGGAAGAGCCGAAGAAAAAAGCGGAAGACAGTGCCGAGAACGCCGCTCCCGCACGCAAGGTAAAACTGTCCGAGCTGTTTAAAAACCGAAATCTGGTCGTTACCTATATCACTGTTTTTTGCTCCCTGTACGGCTTTTTCATGATCCTGACCTGGCTTCCGTTCTACCTGCAAACGGAACGCGGCATGCAAGGCAGCGAAGTAGGTTTCATCTCTTCGCTCGTCGCCTGGGCCTCGATTCCCGGAGCGCTGGTTATCAGCCGGATCTCGGATAAGCTGGGCAAGCGCAAAATTTTGGCTCTGATGCTGATCCCATGCGCGATTCTTTCCATCGTGCTGACGGTCTACATTCAAAACTACACCGTTTTGATCCTGTCGCTCATCTTCTACGGCTTGACCGGAAAGCTGGCGCTTGACCCGATCCTCGTTTCGATCGTGGCCGACAACGCACCGAAAGAGGGCTACGGCACCGCCTTCAGCTTGTTTAACTTCATCGGCATGTGCTCGTCCATCATTGCTCCGTACATCACCGGCTATCTGGCGGATATTACGGGCAGTATGGCAGCAGGTTTCTATCTGGCGGCGCTCCTCTTGGGTGTGGGCTTCATCACCATGCTGTTCGCCAAAGAGAATAAAGTGCCGCAAGCCTAAACCATTCTGAGTTAGCGGAGGGGAAGACATGTTATACACCGTGATCAAGAGCAATTCCTACCAGGACTCTGTCAGCCTGATGCTGTTGACCAACAAGCTCTCCGAAATGGAGGGAATCAACCGCATCTCCGTCATGATGGGGACACCGGCCAACAAGGACATTTTCAAAAACACAGGTCTTTATACTGACGAGCTGGAAGCGGCCAATCCAAGCGACATCTGCATCGTCATCGACACAGACAGCGAGGAGATGATCGCCCAGGTCGTCGCCGAAGTGGACAACTTCCTGAAAAACCAGGCTTCCAAAGGGCAAGGCTCCAAATTTTCGACTGTGCGGACGTGGGATTCTGCGCTGAAAAAGCTGCCTGACGCCAATCTGGCGCTGATCTCCATTCCGGGGAAATACGCCGCCCAGGAAGCGAGAAAAGCTGTGGAGAAGGGCTTGCACGTCTTCATGTTCAGCGACAACGTAAGCATCGCGGAAGAGCGTGAAGTAAAAGAACTGGCGAAAGAAAAAGGCTTGCTGGTAATGGGGCCGGACTGCGGGACGGGGATCGTCAGCGAAGTGCCGCTCGCGTTTGCCAACGTCGTGAGCGAGGGCAACATCGGAATTGTCGGTGCCTCCGGTACGGGTATTCAGGAAGTGTCCACCCTGATCGACCACATGGGAGGAGGAATTACCCACGCGATCGGAACAGGCGGCCGCGACCTTTCTGAGGGCATCGGCGCGATCACGGCTATCGACTCGCTGAAAGGCTTGGCCGCAGACGAAAAGACAAAGGTCATCGTGCTAATTTCCAAACCGCCGGCTCCTGCCGTGCGCGACCGCGTGATCTCCGTCTTGAAAACGTTCGGCAAGCCGGTTGTGGCTGTCTTCATGGGCGAGAAGCCTGCGGTGGCTCAGGAGCAGAATATCCACTACGCCTGGACGCTGGAGGATACGGCGAAAAAAGCGATGGAGCTGGCCCAGCAGGCCGCGGCGGAAGCGGAAGCGCCTGCCATGCCGGAGATTGCCGGACTGGACAAGATCAAGGCGTCCGGAACCCAACAGTACATCAAGGGACTGTACTCCGGCGGAACGCTTGCCTACGAGGCGGCCATGCTCATCAGCGACGGGCTGGAAGGCGCGGATGAAAGCGATCACCAGGACGGCGTCATGCTGAAGCTTGATGGTCACGAAGTCATCGACTTGGGAGACGACGCGTATACGCAGGGACGCGCCCACCCGATGATCGACCCGCGCCTGCGCGTGGAAATGATCGTCGACGCCGCGAAGGACTCGGGGACGGCGGTCATCCTCCTCGACGTGGTGATCGGTTACGGAGCATTCGGAGACCCTGCGCAAGCGCTGGTTTCCGCGATCGAACAGGCCAAGGAAGAAGCGGCGAAAGCAGGTCGCGGCGTGCTGTTCATCGCCTCTGTCACCGGGACGGCAAAAGACCCGCAGCAGTACGACGAGCAGGTGCAGAAGCTCAACGACGTCGGCGTCATCATCAAGGAAAGCAACGCGAGCGCTGTTCGCTTGGCTATCCAAATCGTCAAACAGCTCCAAGGCGAAAAAGCGCCGGAGAACCAAGAGGCATCCGTCTCGGAAGCGGTCAAAGCCCTGCTTGCGTCCAAGCCAAAAGTGGTCAATATCGGTCTGCGCCATTTCTCGGAGACGATTCTTCAGTACGGCGGCCAGGTCGTGCAGTACGATTGGGCTCCAGCCGCAGGCGGCAACGAGAAACTGGCGAAATTGCTTGCTCTTTTGAAATAACCAACAACTTGATCTGGGAGGAATTGCTATGAAATACAACAGCATTGACGAAGCAAACCAAGCGGTCGTGTCCAAAATCACAGATGCACAACCATTCCTGATCGATGTCGTTACGGCAAAAAGCGTCATTCCGGAGTTGAACGGCAAAGTGCTTTTGCACGCAGGTCCGCCGATCAAGTACGAAGAGATGACCGGCCCGATGCAAGGCTCCTGCGTGGGAGCCGCCCTGTTTGAAGGCTGGGCGCAAAACGAACAGGAAGCCCGTGCGCTTCTGCAAAATGGCGAAATCACCTTCATTCCGTGCCATCACGTCAATGCAGTCGGTCCGATGGGCGGCATCACGTCGGCAAACATGGCCGTGCTGGTCGTGGAAAACAAGACAGACGGAAACCGCGCCTACTGCACGATGAATGAAGGAATCGGCAAGGTGCTCCGCTTCGGCGCGTACAGCGAAGAAGTGGTAAACCGCTTGAAGTGGATGGCCGAAGTTCTCGGACCGAGCCTCGCGAAAGCGCTGAAGCTGACCGACGGCGGCCTCAATCTGAACGTGCTCGTTGCCAAGGCAATCACCATGGGGGATGAGTTCCACCAACGCAACATCGCCGCATCCGCGCTGTTCCTGAAGGAAATTCTGCCGTATCTGCTGCGCGCCGATATTGCGCCGGAAGACCTGACGGCTGTCGCCAAATTCCTTGCTGACACGGATCAGTTCTATCTGAATGTGATGATGGCTCATTGCAAAGCTGTCATGGACGCTGCCCGCACCATTCAGGAAGGCAGCATCGTGACCGCGATGACCCGCAACGGGAAAGAGTTCGGCATCCGTGTAAGCGGCATGGGCGATCAATGGTTCACAGCGCCGGTCAATACCCCGCAAGGCCTGTTCTTTACCGGCTACAGCCAAGAAGACGCCAACCCGGATATCGGCGACAGCGCGATTACCGAATCATTTGGCGTGGGCGGCATGACCATGGTCGCAGCGCCCGGCGTTACCCGCTTTGTCGGCGCAGGCGGCTTCGACGATGCGCTGGCGATCAGTGACGAAATGCAGGAAATTTGCATCGGCAACAACTCCAACCTGCCGATCCCGACCTGGAACTTCCAAGGCGCTCCTGTAGGAATCGATATTCGCAAGGTCGTCGAAACCGGCATCACCCCGATTATCAACACCGGTATCGCGCACAAGCAGGCGGGAATCGGTCAGGTCGGTGCAGGGACCGTACGCGCTCCGCTCGCGTGCTTTGAAAAAGCGCTTGTCGCCCTGGCGGAAAAATACGGCGTCTCCGCCGAGTAAGACTGCGGATCGGACCATGAACGCACAGGCGTACAGCGATGTGCTGCAAGGCGTGCTGCGGACCTGCCCCTCCACGGGCAGGGTCCACAGTGTGTTTGCCAGCAGCGCCAATCTGCAATTTGGAGAGCGGCTGGTCCATCTGGGCACGTCCCGGCAAGGCGATTTGCCTTACGGGGTGCTGCTGCAAGACCGGCAAATGATAGAGCTGCTGGCAATGATCACCCTGGGGGAAGCTGTTGCTTGGGATAAGGCAGCTGGTACGTTTCGGTTCGCGTCTGGTCTGACGGTTTCGCTCTCGGGCGGGGTGCCGTTTTCCTCGGTGCCCCGCTCTCTCTCCTTTTCCGGGGAGATTCTCAGACGGAATGCAGCCTGTCTGATCGGGCAGTTGGCCGCAGACGGCGCTGTGACCGGATTTGGGGTAAATGCGGAAGACGCTGCCCTTTGCCTGTTCGGGCTGCAAGAGGAGCCGCCTGATTTTTTCAGACTGACCGGCGAACTGAAGAACGTCATTTTGTCAGAAGATCCTATCCGGATCAAACAGGTTCTGCGAAAGGTTATCGGACGGGGGCAGGGACTGACTCCGAGCGGCGACGATTTGTTGGTCGGCTGCTTGATCGGTGCCGTGTACGGTGGAACCCGTTGCGAATCGTTTTGCCACGGCCTGCGGGAGCTCTTGCTGGAGGAAGGCAGAAGGCTGACGACCGAGGTCAGCCAGGAGTATTTGCTGTACGCGCTGGATAACCGCTTTGGGTCGCGGATTCGGAGGCTTGCGGACGCGCTGTTCGCAGGAAGCCCGGAGGAATTGCAGTCAGCGCTGCAGGAAACGCTGGCTGTCGGCCACACATCGGGGATCGATACGGTAATGGGTTTGATTTTGTGGATAAGTCTATGGATGGGAGAGGATTCGATTGGGTAAAAAGACAATCTTGGTCGCTCTGGGCGGAAATGCGATCCTGCAGCCGAAGCAGGAGGCTACTTTTCAGAACCAGTACGAAAACGTAAAGACAAGCTGCGAGTTTCTCGCCAAGCTGGTGCAAAACGGGTACAATCTCGTCGTGACCCACGGCAATGGACCGCAGGTGGGGACGATTCTGCGGCAAAACGAAGAAGCGAGCCACGTCGTTCCCTCGATGCCGCTGGACGTTTGCAGCGCGGAAAGCCAGGGATTTATCGCCTACATGATGCAGCAGGCGCTGTTCAACGAGCTGAAGCGTCTCGGGATTCGCAAAAATGTGGTCAGCGTCGTCACCCGCACCGAGGTCGCGCTGGACGATCCAGCCTTCCAGGACCCGGACAAACCGATCGGCGTCTTCTACACAGAGGAAGAGGCGAAGAAGCTGAGCGAAGAGAAAAACTGGGTAGTCAAGGAGGACGCAGGCCGCGGCTGGCGCCGTGTCGTTCCGTCCCCGGCACCGCTCAACATCGTCGAATCCGAGTCGATCGTCGACTTGATCAAAGCTGGTCACATCGTCATATCCTGCGGCGGAGGAGGCATTCCTGTCGTTCGCAAGGAAGACGGCACGTATGAGGGCGTTGAGGCTGTGATTGACAAGGACCGCAGCGGCTGCAAGCTGGCGGAGCAAATTCAGGCTGACATCTTTGTCATTTTGACAGACGTCGAGCATGTCTACATCAACTACGGCAAGGAGAACCAGCAGGCTTTGACCGATTTGACGGTAGACGAGCTGGAGGCGTACATCGCGGAAGGACAGTTCAGCGCGGGCAGCATGGGACCGAAGATCGAGGCCGCACGCAATTTTGCCAAACAAGGCGGTACGTCCATCATCTGCGCTCTCGACAAGGCGGACCTCGCTTTGGAAGGGAAGAGCGGTACGCGAGTTTCTGTCAGTAAAATGGCAAACCGGCAGGACGATTGCCTGGCCGGAGCGTAAACAACAGGGTAAAACAAAAGAATCGCGAACACGACAGTCTAGATAGGATAAATCGTACCCAAACCGGAGGAACGCTCCGGTTTTTTTATTTTTCCAGGGAGAGGGGAGACCTGCAAATTTTGCTTACAAGTTCAACCATATCAAAATTATAAGAAAATAAATAAAAATACAAAAAACATGCATTTTGTCAAAGTTATGCTATGATAACGTAGCGAAAAATATACTGGTCAACTATGTAAATGTTCAACATCATCCAAATAGCGCCAGCAAGCCGGGCGGAAAGTGTGAAAAGGAATTTGTTGACATTGAGGAAAAAAACCCGGGTCTGCTACTATATCATTGTTGATTCGACAAATTTCGACAAATTCTTGTCGATTTTGTACTGATAAACACATTTATGAAAGGACAGCGAGGTGTCAGGATGAAACGATTCGGGTTAGCCATTCAGATTGTAATCGGTCTATTCCTTGGTATTCTGGTAGGTGCTATCTTTTACGGCAATCCTGCGGTGGCGAGCTACCTGCAGCCGATTGGCGACATCTTTATCCGGCTGATCAAAATGATCGTCGTTCCGATCGTCATCTCCACGTTGATCGTCGGGGTTGCGGGAGTGGGAGACATCAAAAAGCTGGGGAAGATCGGCGGAAAAACGATTCTGTATTTTGAAATCGTTACCACGATTGCGATTATCGTCGGTCTTGTTGCGGCCAACCTGTTCCATCCCGGTGTCGGGGTTGACATGACGCATCTGACCAAAACCGATATCCACCAATACGTGGAGACGGCTGAATCGACGCAAAGCCACGGCTTTGTTGATACCTTTGTCAACATCGTGCCGAAAAACGTCTTCGAAGCGATTGTCAAAGGCGACATGCTGGCGATCATCTTCTTCTCTGTTCTGTTTGGACTCGGGGTTGCCGCTGCGGGAGAAAAAGGCCAGCCTGTTCTTCGCTTCTTCCAGGGTGTGGCGGACGCCATGTTCTGGGTCGTCAATACGATCATGAAGTTCGCGCCGTTTGGTGTTTTTGCATTAATTGGCGTAACCGTTTCCAAATTTGGTCTTTCTTCGCTCGTTCCGCTCGGGAAGCTGGTCATTCTCGTGCACGTTACGATGTTGTTCTTCATTTTGGTCGTTCTCGGTGCTATCGCGCGGATGAGCGGGATTTCGATTTTCTCCATCATCAAGATCTTAAAGGACGAGCTGCTCCTGGCCTATTCTACAGCCAGCTCGGAGTCCGTGCTTCCAAAGATCATGGAAAAAATGGAACGTCTTGGTTGTCCAAAAGCCATCACGTCGTTCGTCATTCCGACGGGCTACTCGTTCAACCTGGACGGCTCCACGCTCTACCAGGCGCTGGCAGCCCTGTTTATCGCCCAGATGTATGACATTCACATGCCGATCAGCGCGCAAATTACGCTGATGCTCGTATTGATGGTCACTTCGAAAGGGATCGCGGGCGTGCCTGGCGTATCCTTTGTCGTCCTGCTGGCGACTCTCGGATCTGTCGGCATTCCGCTTGAAGGACTCGCCTTCATCGCCGGAATCGACCGTTTGCTGGACATGGCCCGCACAGTGGTAAACGTCGTCGGCAACTCTCTTGCCGCCGTTGTCATCTCCCGCTGGGAAGGGCAGTTTGACCAGGCAAAAGCAAAGGAATACATCCGTGAAGCCACATCCAAAGCGGCGTAAACGGCCAACGGGCCCTTCCCTGGAATCGACAGGCGAAGGGCCTGTTTTTTGTTGTATGATGGGAACGCAGACTGCGCAAAAATTGTCCCGACTCGCAACCTATATGACCATGCCGTTTTTGGCCATTTACTTGTATCGAGCGCAAGGGATGGAGGCGGCTCTTGTCGGGGCCGTTGCTCGGCGTCGGTTTTCTCTAGGCACATGCAGCAGCTTTTTGGGCGGGATCTGGCCGGACCGGTTCGGGCGTTTTCCGGTAATGACCACCTCGCTCCTGACAACACGCATATAGCGGGAGAACTTCTGTTTGGGGAGGTGCTCTTTTTTGCGTTTCTTCGTTCGGATCAGTAAGTGTTCACAGAAAGCAGGACATTGGCTCGACAAATGAGACTTCCCTAAATGTCAGAATTATGTTATATTTTCTGACATGGAAAATTGGAAAATGGCAACCCATTGCAGGCAAGGTGGTTGTCGACGGTTTTCGCACTCTCCCGTAAGCAATTTGCTCGATAGAGGTGAAAGAAATGAAAGAAGAAACGCTGGATATTTTTGACGAGAACAGACAATGGATCGGTACGGAAGCTCGCAGCGAAGTGCATCGGCTCGGGCTGTGGCACCAGACGTTCCACTGCTGGATATACCGGAAGGAAGGGGAGCGAGTCTACCTGCTTTTTCAAAAACGCCATCCCCGAAAGGATACATCGCCGGGCAAGCTGGATATCACTTCTGCGGGCCATCTGCTTGCCGGCGAAGGCCCAGGAGACGGTGTCCGCGAGCTGGAGGAAGAGCTGGGACTGGCTGTCTCATTTGAGAGCTTGCAGCGTATCGGCGTCATCCGGGATGCTTCCAGCGAACCGGGAATTGTGGACAGGGAGATTTGCCACGTATACGGGTATGAGTCGGACCAGCCTTTGGAAGCGTACCGAATACAGCGGGAAGAGCTGACCGGATTGCTCTGGATAAGACTCGATGAGCTGATGAGATTGATTGACGGTGAGACTTCTGCGGTTCGTGCGAGCGGATTCGTCTGCGACGAAGACGGGAGCGTTTCCGGAGTCAGCGAAGAGGTTGGCATGGCGGACCTGGTCGCACATGAGCGGCACTACTACCAGACTGTATTCGAGGCAGTAAGAGAATTGGCAGGCAAATCATGAGAAAGCGTATGGACGCAACATGAGGGCGTTCCGGGTCTCGGCGAGACTTTCGGAACGCCCTTTCCTTATTCGCCTCCCCAAAAAGCGAGGAACAGTGCGGGATTGGTGGGGGTTACACAAGGCTCAAACTGCCAATTAACGAACTGCCTTCAAACCAGCGATAGAAAAAATAACCCAAAGTATACAGATCATGCGGATTCAGCTTTTAGAAGTACGGTTCGTTTTTTCCTTGCCAGAAGACGGAAATGTTCGATAAAATATTTTTAATTGATTATCGCAACTGACAAGGAATAGGGGGAAAGGGCGATGGACGAGATTCGCGCATTGGAGCCTTCCGAAGCGGAGGAATTCGCCAGAATAGTCGGAATGGCATATCCGAGACTGGAAATGCAAGCGCTGGATGTGAAGGAACGCTGGATCAATCGGATACGCGAAAGCATAGAGGAAGACGAGGCGGCCTCCTTTGTCGGCTGTTATCGCGACGGCCGGATGGTCGGTGTGATGAAATGGTTTGATTTTCACATGAATGTTCACGGGAAACGGCTGCTCACCGGGGGGATCGGCACGGTCGCCGTTGACCTCTTGCACAAGAAAGAAAAAATCGCCAAAACTATGCTGTTCCATTTTTTGCAGGCATACCGGGATCGGGGAGTCAGTCTTGTCTCCCTTTATCCGTTTCGCGTCGATTTCTACAAACAAATGGGGTTCGGGGCCGGTACCAAGATGAATGAATACCGGGTTTCACCGCTGGACCTGCCTGCCGGAAACAAACAAGACGTCGTATCCCTTGCCAAGGAAGATCGCGCCGACATCCTGAGCTGCTACAACCGCTATGCGGCGAAAACACACGGGATGATCGAAAAGACGGCACGTGAGCTGGACGCCTTTCTGGACCGCCCGGAGCATAATGCCTTTGGCTATCGAAAAGACGGACATCTGAGCGGCTATTTGGTCTTTCAATTCAAGCAGGTGAACCAGGAGAACGCCAGCATCCACGATCTGCATGTCAGGGAGTTTATCTGCGAAACGCCGGAGGCGATGCGGGGCCTTCTCGCCTTTTTGCGGAGCCAGGCGGATCAGGTCAGGCGGATTGTGTTTTACACGCAGGAAGAAGATTTTCACTTTCTGCTCGCTGATCCGCGAAATGGCTCGGATCGTCTGATTCCCTTTTACTATCATGAAAGCCATGCTTCCGGCGTAGGGCTCATGTATCGGATTATTGATGTAGCCGGTTATTTCCGTCAGATGGCCGATCGCCGAATGGGGCGCGAAAGCTGCCTGATTACCTTCCATATTCGCGACGGCTTCTTGCCGGAAAACGAAAGCTCTTATCCGATTCGCTTTCACAATGGGCAGCCTGAGCTGCTCGCGGAACCGGCGGCACGAGCAGACGCGGAAGTATCGCTGGACATATCCGACTTCTCTTCTCTCGCCATGGGCGCAGTCCGTTTTCACAGCTTATACCAGTACGGCTTGGCCAAGCTGTCTCGGCCCGAATATGCAGACGTGATAGACCAGCTGTTTGCCGTCAGTCAAAAGCCGCGCTGCACGACCGGTTTTTAGGTCGAATCAATCCTACCTTCTCTTCATATAGTGGCAGTAAAAGGGGAGGGGGGATGTGTCTGTGTGGGGAGCTGTTTTCATCTTTCTCATCTTTATGGCTCTGGTATGGTGGGTGGTAGACCTCCTGTTCCGCTTCATCCGTGCAGATACGATCAAGTTTGACCAGAATCATCTATGGGAGAATTCTCCTATTACAAAGAAGGAAATACACTACCCGGAGAAGAAAAAAGAATAGTGAGGTTTTTTGTGGAAAACATCATAACGCCGTGTATTCGGCGTTTTTTCCATTTTTCTGTCTGTATTGTTGTTGCAGTCACTCGCCATTCAGAGTGCTTGAAATAGCGGGACTATATTCCTGGAATCGTGGTGAGAACGGTGGATGGCGTCATCAGGCAGCAAAAAAGAGATTACTTTCGACTACAGCTGGTTCCTCCGCTCTGTTCGCGCATGACAATCGTTATGATTAGAGGAAAGAGTATGGAGGTAGGGAGCACAGATGTTTTGATCGAGGATCTGGGAGGCGGCGGCCTTCGCTTCCTCTCTGATTTGAAATTGCCTGTAAACGATCAGCTGGTGCTCCAATTTGAAACGGAGGTATTTTCCCAGCAGCTGAAAATGTTTGGACATGTCGTGCGCAGCGGCAATTGGAATGAAACCATCTATGAATACGCTGTCAAATTTACCATGGACGATTCAGCCCACGCGGGGATCAATCGCGTGGTCAATCTGCTCGCCATCCGCATGAGAAAAAGAAGCTCCTTGCCAAGCGGTTTGTTTTGGGAGGGCGAAAAGTACCAGTTTTTTGCCAAGGTGAACACGACAGAGCCGCAGCTCGTGTGAACCGTACAGTCTGAACAGACAAAAACCCCATCCTTGAGCGATGAGGTTTTTTGTTTTTATCGGATGCCTGAAGGCAATGCCGGAGGGATGTAGTTCAAGTGTTCGTCCGCGGTGATATAGTCCGTGTTTACCATGAGAAGCAAAAAGCGTTTTCCCGATTCCGGGTCGCTGAGGATAATGTGGTCTCTTCCTGCCGTCTCCAAAACGCCGCGGAAAATTTTCGCATTCCACTGCGTGTTGTTCTCGAACGTTTGATAAACGGTAATGACCTTCCCGCGGTTGAGGCGAAGAATGTTCTCGATGTACGACTCTTCAACGACTTGCCCGGGAGCCAGAGGCGTTCCGGGAATCATGCTCCCGCTAGGCTGCATAGGGACCGCTTGCTGTTGTCCCGGCTGAGCTGGCTGGCCCGCCTGAAACGGATAGGACGAGGAAGGATACATCTCTGTGTAAGGGTAGGCAACGTAGGGATTGTAAGGCATTTGTTGACTCATGATGAACTCTCTCCTTTTCTGGACTTAGCACCATCAAGTGTACTCAGTATACACGCGGACAGTCTTGAGGGGTTGGGACGAAGAAGCAGTGGGCCTTGTAACGCCCTGAATTTCGCTGGTTGAACCATTGCCCAGGGCAGTTGCCGCTCGGCCGAAAGAACCAAAGCGCGTTTGAGGCGGGATGCTGGCGTTCTCCATTAACGACACGCCTTGCCAAGCGACGCTCTTTATCCCTGGCGCGCTGGTAAAAATATGGTTTTTGTACAGCTTCGTAACCTCCCGGCGACTGGAACACCATGTCCCGCATGGTTCGTATATTTCTAAAATCCAGACAATTGGAAAGGATGCGGTTGACGCCGACATTTCCCACCATCAGCATGCCCAGGTCGCCTTCCCCCTCCGCTTCGGCACGGATCAGACGCGCCAGCATGTCGACATCTCTGGAGTTTGCCTTGATTACGGCCATCGCTTCACCTCCTGTCGAAAAACTCACAATTACAATATATGGAGGAGGCATCATTAGGTGAATGTCCAGCAAATTTTGCAGGGAGAGAGAAAAGGGGCTTTACAGCAAAAAAACGCTGCCAGGCTAGCGTGCTTCCACTTGCCGGAGCGTTTTTCATGTGTGCATATGTTTTTCGAACACATACGCTTAGGAGACTTTTTTTCTGCGCTTGCTCCAGATCAGCCAGCTGATGCCCACGATTGCCCCGATACCCAGCACGGTGACTTCGAGGTACTCATCGAGCAGTACCTTGGCGTGTTTCCCATAGAGGTGAAACAATATTCCAATGAGATAAAATTTTATCCCCCGACCGAGAATGGCAAACAACATCAGCTTGGTCAGAGAGTAGTTAAAGACACCGCTTAATATCGTGAACATTTTGAACGGGATGGGGGTAAAAGAACCGATCAAAACGGCGGCATCTCCATTTTTGTCGAACTGCTCGGTAGCCAGCTTTGTCCACTTTTCCGGAAGAATCTTTTTCAGGATCGGTTTGCCCAGCCATTTCCCCAGTATGTACCCGATCGGTGCGCCGAGAATGGACCCTGTGAACGCAACCGTCGCAAAGCGCAAAGCTGCAGCCGGATCGACCAAGCTCATCCCGATCTGCAAGAAAAAGGGTGGTACTGGTAAGATAAACGAGTCCAAAAATGCAAGTCCAAATAGCCCCCAGACTCCGTATTGCATGAAAACTTGCGTCATTTGTTCAAACATGAGCGTCTCCTCAAGCATTTTATCCTTATATTATCGTTTCATTATACAGGAAACCGAATCGTTTCTGTAGTTCTATATATGCCTTGTACAAAGCTATATGTCTCGTATTACGTTTGTCGGCGAAAAGAGTTACGGATAAACAACGAAAAGCGGAAAGAATCGAAACTTCTATTTGCAAGCAGAAAAGGAAATACTGTTAGAGATTTTTGAAAGGAGGAATTGGTCACATGCAACCTCACGCGTACGGAGCGCATGAAGTAATGGAGCTTCACGAAGTTTTGAACGAGGCGGTAAATGCAATCAACACGGCCCAGCTGTACGCTCCTTATGTCCGCGACCCCGAACTGGCCGGACTGCTTGGGCATCAGCTTCAATTCATGCAAAATGAGTACAACAGCATGGTGCATACTGTCCACGGGCTGGGCGTGGGAGAAGGGCTGTCGTACCGCCCCGTTTCTTCCATCGTGGGACAGGCTGCAACAGGGGCGATGCCACCCGGCCAACTGCCGCAAGCGCAATCCCAGCAGCCCAATGCCCATCCGGGTCAGATGGATGATCGCGATGTCTCCTCCGCCATGCTCGGCCTGCATAAGGCGGGGGCAAAATGCAAAATGGCCGCATCGCTTGAGGCCGCCCATCCGCAGCTGCGGAACATGCTGCTGCAAAGCGCCGTCAACTGCGCCAATCAGGCTTACGAAGTGTGGGGCTACATGCAGCGCAAGGGTTACTATCCATTCCTGGCGATGCAGGACAGTGCCAGTGCCCAGCTGCTGCGTGGCTACCAACCGACGACAGGAGGGGTTCTCCAAGCGATGCAGCAGATGACACCGCCTCCAGCTGCGCCACCTGCTCCTCCAAACGGAACGGTGTTTACAAATACGGTTGAGCCTGAAGGCCCTGCTTCGCACCGGACTTCTGAACTATCCGGGGCGTCCTGCCAAGACACAGCACTGCACAGGCCAGCGAACGCGAGTCAAATTTTCTCCTCGCCAGCGTACAGACAAGAGCATTACGGAGTAGTCGAGGAGACAAATATGACGGCAGACGACGAGGGGTCATTAACCGCTGAAGCCTATAGCAATTTGTCTCAAACGACCGACAACAAGCAAGGGCGAGGCAGAAAAAAAGGAGCGGCAGATTCGACAATCGGGTAAAAAGTCTCTGGTAATTGTTGACGTTGGGAAAGAATGTCTACTACTATAAGGGTACAGACCATACAACGGGAGGTACCCAATGAAAACACTGGGATCGGGGAAAGTCATCTTTTTTGCACCAAATGGAACCATGCTGGAATTTATAGGGGAAATCGACGTACGAGGCGACCGTTTGTCCATTACGGAAATTATCTACTTCAATGGGAAACCGAACGGAGCGCGAGAGATGAATATTCCTTTGGAACAGTCCGTCATTTATTGGGACCCCGAAGTGTATGAGGAGATCGGCTTTGAATAAATGGGGAAGCGCAGCCCTGCTTTGAGCAGGGTTGTTTTCTT
>NZ_JAUMSJ010000031.1:0-60560 GCF_037834415.1 Brevibacillus borstelensis
GGCACATCCTGAAACACTCAGGACGTGCCTTTGCTGCTATCTGTCGGTATACGGCTTATCGGGTTAACGGTTCGTCGATGCTGACGTGCCCCATCAGAGAGTCCGTCGGTTTGCCGTCAACCAGTATCACGATTTTCTGTACCTCATCAAACTGGAATAGCGTATCTTTCAAAGCGTCAATCGCCATTCCCTCTCCACTGGAACCCAGATTGTAGACATTTTTGCTGTCTGCATCAATGGTCAGCGTACCTTTGTCAAAGGTGACCGAGTGGTAGTGAAAGTCTTTCCACAAGGGCGCGTGCGCTGCATCCTTCGGCTTTTCCAACAGGGCAATAGCCTGTTTGTACTTGTCCAGATCGTCTACGTATTCAATCTCTTGCTCTTCTTTCTTGATCTCCATCAGATTGTCATCCGTGTAATAAAGAGCAATCGTCTGCTTCGTTTTTTGCTGCTCTGTTTCCGGCTGAGCAGAGGAGCCAGGCGTCTCCGTTTGTTGTGCGGGCGGCTGCGCTTGCGGTGCCTTTCCCTGGCCGCAACCAGTGACCAGAAGGATGGCTGCAGCTGCTGTCACCCAAAACGTCATGCGTCTTTTCATCGGAAACCTCCCTTTCCCATCCATACCATTTGGAAACTCCGTCAGTGGTAGGACTGATAGTATTCACGGATGGCTGCCGCCAGTGCTTCCGCCACCTTTTGCTGGAACTCCGGAGAAGTCAACTTGGCATTTTCCGCCGGATTTGAGAGAAACCCTGTCTCCGTCAAAACAGCAGGCATCGTCGTATGCTTGATGACATAAAAGCCTGTCTTTTTCACGCCGCGATTCTGGAACTGTGTAGCTGCTTGCAGGTGACGGTGAACCACTTCGGCCAGCGACTTGCTGTTGGCATTATAATAGTAGGTTTCCGTCCCTCCGGTGGTCGTTTTCGTAAATGAATTGGCGTGGATCGACAGGAACAGGTCGGCGTTGCGTTCATTGGCAAACGCCACGCGCTCATCGAGTGTCAAATACACATCTGTAGAGCGGGTTGCCTCTACCTGAAACTCCGGATACTGCTTCAAAAGCGGTACCAGCTTGTTGGCGACGGCCAGCGTGAAGTCTTTTTCGATGTTTCCTTTCACGCCCTTGGCGCCTTGATCCTTGCCGCCGTGGCCGGCATCCACCACGATGAGGAATCCCGTCTTTTTCGGAACCGGCGAGAGCTTTACCTCAATGCCGTCTTCCGTATACTCCAGATTATACTTGCTTTTGTTGTTGAGCTCAATGACGACGCGTACAGTTTGCGGCGACGCGCTGTACTGGCTGTAGCGAACGTCCGCTACCAGAGAATCCTGCTTATTTTTCTCCGGATCCTCGCGTTCAGCGGCTGCCGATTGATCGTCTGCATCATCTGAATCTTGGGAAGCATCTGTATGGCGGTTTGCTTTGTCGTCGTCAGCCTGATCGTCATCTGTCTGTTTCTCGTCGACGTCAGCCTCTTGCTCTTCGTCATCGACGCTTGTCTCCCCGCCTTCGTAGATGTCTGACCTGGTTCCTTTCTCCAGCTTGTCCAGCAAGTCCTGATCTACCTCGGTTTGGGGCAGGTCCAGGACAATCCGATGCGGTCCCGTGAGGACAAACGCGTTGGCCGTTACGGGAAGGCTTGTTTGAATGCGGACTACCTGATCGTCATAGTCAACTCCGGTAAAGTGCGCGAGGCGGTCGATCTCGACCCGGTTTTTTTCGGAATTCCAGGTGAAACGGCCTCCCAGTTCAGCTTCCAGCTCTTCCAGCGGCAGAGTCAATTCTCCGTCAATGGTGATTCCCCGGTCCGGATGCTTCCATGCCTGCCCCTTCTTCCCTACCTGTTCGGCAACGGCCTGGGCGGATATGTACAGCTTGTCCCCGCTCTGAAAGGCTTTGAGCGATTGGGCAGGCTTATTGCCGTTGTAGCGTATGTCGGGCGTCTCATTGGCGATGACCGTACGCGAGGCGCTGTCCCAGCCCACCGTCACGCCGAGCGATTCCCCGACGAACCGAAGCGGCAGCAGCATTCGTTGGTTTCGCATGACAGGCGGGGTATCCAGCTGCACCTTTTTCCCGTTCACCAGCGCATTTTTGGATCCGACCGTCAGCTGCAATGCTTGCTGACCTCTTGTTATCTCGGCGGTCCGCGTGTCCGGATTCCAGTCCACCTTGGCTCCGAGCCCTTCCGCAATAACTCTGACCGGCACCAATGCGCGCCCTTTTTCAATCATCGGCGGTACATCGGGCTGGACGGCTTGTCCCCCAATCATCAGGTGAACCGACGGGTCCGCTGAGCTCCCTGCAGCAGACGCCCATCCGGGGATGATGAGCAGGAACAACAATACAAA
Organism: Brevibacillus borstelensis; assembly: GCF_037834415.1. GTDB lineage: Bacteria > Bacillota > Bacilli > Brevibacillales > Brevibacillaceae > Brevibacillus > Brevibacillus borstelensis_A. Next base: position 2,353 of record NZ_JAUMSJ010000031.1, read on the forward strand.
CAGCGGTAACAAACGTGTCTTCATTCTGACCTCCTTCATGTTGTGCTTTCGTTTGGCAAAAGAAGCCGTGCGAATGAATTGCCCCGTAAAGTTAGACGCAGCACTCTCTGCAAAGTTTGTAGTCTTTTGGTACCAAATTCGGTCGAAAACAGAAAAAAAGTGCCGAATTTCGGCACTCGGATACCCGTTTCGCCCTTGAAAATGCTTTTTAGCGGACACACGGAAATAATTTCATGTCGCATCTTCGGTACTTACCAACAGTGTGTTGTCCGCTGTTTACTGTAAAGGGTGCGCTGACGTTTTTGGTCGACCAAGAGATTCGTTCAACTTAATCCAAATTGCGCTTTCAACAGCTCCTTGAATCTCGCGTCGTCAACCTTCTCCTTCGTGACGACTCCATCCACCCATTGTGTAAATGTGGCATCGGTTAAGGTCATGTTTCCGCTGCTTGTCATTCTCGTGATCAACGGACTCTTGTTAAATGGAGATTCCGGGTGTTCGGCGATGATCGACTGGATTTCATTACATTCCGATACGTCGGTGATCGGCTTCCGGGAATCGAAGGCATACCCGATTCTCCACGCGGTATCCTTGTATTTCAATTTCATTTCCAGAATGTAGTCGCCGTGTTCGCTATCCACTTTTTTGACCCGAAATTCTCCATTATCAGAGGTTACGGTTTCTCCGGTCAAAGGCACGGGCTTCAACGGCAAATTTCCTCCGAAGCCCGTATCCATCAAATACGTTTGTTCCTCGTGAACGACAAGAATCGTTACATGCGTCCTTCCGATCGTCTGGTACACTTGTGTCTCATTATTGTAAACAACCCCGCGGGCCAGGACTGCATCAAAACCATTTTCAATCAAGAAGTAGTACAGGATCGAATTCAATTCATAACAAAGGCCGCCTTCTTTTTTTACGAGCATTTTGTTTACCAGATTTTCTTTCGTGATCTCACTTGTTTTATTTTCAATGATACATAAATTTTCAAAGGGAATGCTTTTTGCTGTTTTTTCAAGAACGATCTCCAACCGCTCAAATGTAATCTGTTCGTCTGCCGGTATACCGATTCTTTTACGAAAGAAAGCATTTAGCTTACTCATTGCGTATTCCCCCAATTGTAGTTGTTCCTTGATTACTTTTGCAAGCGAAGAGGATATGCCTGCTTTATTTTGAAATATCCTGCAGTATTCCTTATCATGGGAAAAGAAAAAGAAGGAGATCCGGAGAACACCGGTAGCGACAGATGAACATTTGACCTACGAAATGGACGACCTCGGCTATTCCTAGTAGGTTGCGGAGAAAAACCAATCGGCGACATAACTTTGCAAACTGTTGTTCAAGCTTTCGACTCGAATCATTTGCAATTGGTGCAGTCTGACGATATTGATTATTTTCTTCTTCACAAACAATCGCCAACAAAATATCTCGTAAACAAAAATCTCCTCTATATTTATGTGTTTCCATCAGAGGAAGACGCCAAAAAGGGACTGGAGGATTTTTTTGTCCAAACCCAAAAATTCAACATGGCAGTGCCGCAAATATTTGAAGCAAAAAATGTGTTGCTCTTCTATCTTACTCCCGAGACGAGAACAGATCCTTTTTCGGAAAGGGACGAACAAATCCTCTCCATCGTCAATTCCATCGCTGAACGGTAAAACAAGCTCATTTCGATTCGATGAAACAAGGCTGCCGAAAGATTCCGGCAGCCTGAAGCGACGAGCCATTTCCCTGTTTTCCAAGGCGCGGGGCCTGTTTTGGCAGCGCCTGTTATTCCAGCTCCCTTTCCTCGAAATCATACTCTACCTTTTTCGGAGCAACCCTGGCATTTTTAAGGGCCGGTGTATCAGGGCGGGCGATCTGATAAACGGCCGCACCCACGATTTCCGCCACTTCCTGAAGCTTCTCCTTGCTGATTTTGTCTATGCTGTCCTCTGGCGTATGGTACCACGGCTCAACAGGGGCATGGATGAAGAGCGCCGCAGGGATGCCTGCCTCCGCGAACGGAACATGGTCGCTGCGGCCTTCCCGCCCGTAGTTTACGGTTTCCGACAGTCGCGAGCCGGCGGCCGCCCCCAAGTCGGTGACGATGTTCTTCTCGCCGTCTACTGTGTACATGATCAGCTTGCCGGCGTCGCGGCTGCCGACCATATCCATCTGGAACATGCCCACCGTGCTTTCGATTTCCTCTTCTGACAGAGACTCTACGTAGGCATATGAGCCGAGCAGCCCATTCTCCTCCGCTCCAAATGTGACAAAGCGCAGCTCCGTATCGATCGGCATGTTGGCCATTACTCTGGCAAGCTCCAGCGTAGTCGCTGCGCCGGAGGCGTCGTCATTGGCTCCGGGTGCGCCCTCAACGGAGTCGTGATGAGCCCCGACCACAACGATTTGCCCCGTGGATTTCTTCCTGTCCGGCTTCTTCGTCGCAATCACATTGTAGGAGGTGCTTTCCTTTATATCCGCTCCCTCTACCTCCACTGTGGCGGTCAAGGACTCGCCCGCTTCCAATTTAGCCAGCAGTTCTTCTCCCTGATCCTTGGTCAGAGCCAATACGGGAATGAGATCTTCATTTGGGCCTCCGAGCGTGCCATTGATTGCCCCCGGGCTGTTGTTAAACAGGAGAACGGCCTCTGCTCCCGCGCGGGCTGCATTCAATACTTTGTCTGCGAAACTGATCTCACCGCGCTTGATCAGAGCGATTTTCCCGGTCAAGTCCACTCCTTCCAGATCGCTCTCCCGGCCAGGGCCTGCGTAGGCCAGGTCTCCTGTGGCTTGTCCGCTGACGCCGTACGTCAAGCTGCCCAGCTCCCATTCGGTATCCTCGAAGCCGCTGACCGACAAGGAAATTCTGTCCGGGTGTTTGTAGCTGGTGAACTCGAATGGCTGAAGCTTCGTATCGTAGCCATGCGACTTGAACTGTTTTTCAATGTATCTTGCGGCATCATGCTCCGCTTTGCTACCGGCTACCCGAGGCTGCTTTGCGAGATAGTCGATGGTGTTATAAATGTTGTCGACCTTGATCCGCTTTACAATTTTGTTGTCAAAAGCGCTGTCAGACGGATGCGGCTCTGCGTAAACAGGAAGACTACATGCCAAACTTGCAAGCAAAACAATGGGGATCACCTTGTGTTTCAGCATAATTCTCCTCCTTGCGATATGGAATTCACGAACTATGTCTATTATCTTGGCCTGTACGGAAATTTTGTAGTCTGAATCATCAGACAATTTCACCCAATATCCGACAGATAAAATTCACTTCCTGCCCCAAAAAAAAAGACGTTCTTAGTTCGAACGCCTCATTTGCTATCCCCGTATTCTTCTTTCCCTGCGACTTACGTTCGAAACTGTCCGGCCTTTCAAGCCGCCGTTTGTCAAAAATTGTTGAATCATGGCGATTACAGCCGGATTGGACAGCACCTTGATTGATTCGGTCACCTTCGGATTCTTCAGTTGGGGAATCACGCCCCCCAATTGGGGCAGCAGCGGCAGCAGTTCATCCAAAGGCAGCGGGGATTTTGGCTTTGGCGGTTCCACCTCAACGGGAATGGAACGCCTCCTTCCGAAAAGGACCCCTCTGCGCCTTTGGGAGGGCTGCCGTACTTTTAAACGATCCAGCGTTTCCCTCATTTCCTGAAGGTCCTGACGCACTTGCTGCATTTCACGCATCACTTGTTCGTTGTTCGTGGATTGAATTTCAGCGATGCGATGAATTGCTTCTGCCATTTTGGCTTGAGACGCGCTGTTTTTTGATTTTTGTTTGGCTTTCGTTTTTGCGGCGATTGCACCCACCTCCCCCTACCGTTTCCACCATCGCTACTTCTTAAATCTCTTTTTGATGGCGTTCAGGTCGTTTGGATTGACTCCTTTTTGCGCCAGCTTGTTCATCAGGCTGCCAACGTTCTCCGTTTTGGACATTTTCCTGAATTGGGATACATAGCTGTTCAGCTCCTGCTCAGTAAAACTCTTACCCGATTTTTTCCCCAATTCGCGGATGACTTCCTTTAAACCGGCATCCGTCTTGAGCTTATCTTTTGGAATCGATCTGACAATGCCCAGCAATTTCCCGATATCCACATGCTTTCCCTCCCAAAGTGGCGGTACTCCTTTTTACTCTATGTTCGGGGAACGCTTGGGGTTTGGTCATTTGTCCATAGTTGCAAAAAAAAGAAGAGAGCACGATTGTGCCCTCTTTTTCTTTTTCCGTTTTATTCAATATCTGCCCATTTCCAGTCGACATCGCCGAGACCGCCGATGACTACGCCCTTGACGTTGTCCTTTTGTACCCAGGACTGCGTGTAAAAATAGATCGGCATGATCGGCATTTCGTCCATCAGGATTTTCTCGGCCTCGCCCAGAACTTTCAGACGTTCGTCGCGATTTTTAATCGTAGCTGATTTATTCAGTAGTTCCTTGTAATTCTCATTTTCCCAACGGGTATCGTTGTTGCCGCCATTTTTCTCCTTGTACAGCTCGAGGAAGTTGATCGGGTCGTTGAAGTCGCCATTCCAGCCCATGCGGCCTACCTGGTAGTTTCCTTGGTGCAGGTCTTCAAGGTATACTTTCCACTCTTTGTTTTCCAGTTTTACCTCGATGCCGAGGTGCTTTTTCCATTGATCCTGGATTGCCTCTGCGATCTTTTTGTGGCCTTCAGACGTATTGTACGACAGCGTGATTGGCGGCAGCTTGCTCATGCCAAGCTCTTTCAAGCCTTCCTCAATCAGCTTTTTCGCAGTATCTACATCATTGTCTTTGAAGTAGCCGTCTTTGTTGATAGCCATGGACAACGGCAGAGCGCCCATCGCCGGGAGCTGGCCGGCTTGCAGGATGTTGTCGATCAAGGACTGGCGATCAATCGCGTAAGCAAACGCTTTACGGATTTTTACGTTGTTAAACGGAGGCTTCTCCGTATTGAACTTGTACCAGTACGTACCTGCGATCGGTTGTACTTTCATCTTACCGGACTCTTTCAATGCAGGGATTGCATCTGTTGGCAAGGAACTGAGTGGATGACCTGCCCAATCGATTTCGCCGTTGTCAAACATGGACAGCTCTGTATTCTCGTCCTCTACCATCGCGAATTCGATTTTGTCCAGCTTAACGTTGTCTTTATCCCAGTAGTTTTCGTTTTTCACGAGAACCAGCTTGTTCTTGTGCTCCCATGTTTCCATTTTGAACGGACCGTTGCCCACATGGGTTTTGGCATCTCCAGCCCATTTCGCATCCGCTTCGATTACTTTCTGGTTAACCGGGAAGTAAGTCGGGAATGCAGTCAGCTCCAGGAAGAACGGAGTCGGGTTCTCCAGCTTTACTTCCAGCGTCTTGTCGTCCAGCGCCTTTACGCCTACTTGATCGGCGCCAACTTTGCTTTTGTTGTACGCTTCCCCATTTTTCACATAGTAAAGCTGATATGCGTAGTTGGAAGCGGTCTTCGGATCGAGCGCTCGTTTCCAGGCGTATTCAAAATCCTTCGCGGTCAGCGAGTCGCCATTGCTCCACTTGGAATCGCGAAGCTTGAATGTATAGGTTAATCCATCTTCAGATATTTCAATCTTTTCTGCTACTGATTCATGAGGCTGTCCGTCTGCCCCAACGCGAGTCAGACCGTCAAAGGTCGCGCGGATGATCGCCGCGGAAGTCGTGTCCTCTGAGATGCCAGGGTCAGCTGTAGGCGGTTCGGAATGAAGGTTCAATTTCAGAACTTTCGGACCAGTTTTCTCCGGAGCTGCCGCTTGCGGGTTATCTGCCGGCTTCTGTCCTTCTGCCGGTTGAGTATTTCCGCCGCCGCAGCCTGCAAGTGCAGCGCCAAGCACGAGAATAGAACTCATTGCTACAAAAATATTCTTTTTCATGCCACTTGTCCCCCTTGTCTAAATCTTTACTCAATATACATCCTTTTATATTCTTTTTAAATAAGCTTTAGATTGATTTAATAAAATTTTATTTATTTATAAAGAAATTTATAAATTAATAAAAAAATGTTTACTGATAAAAACGAGTGGGAAGAAAAACGATAATGGAGTGTAGGGAAATTAATGCTTTTCATCCGGAAGCGGACAGACAAAGAAAAAGCAGACTCCCTGTGTTGCGGTCGGTACGCCACAAGAGAGTCTGCTGTCTTTACGCTAGGTCCGTCTTGCCCTGACAAAGCTATCTAAGCAGGGCATTTCCGATAAAAGCGTAGATTTGTTTACTGTCCTTCCCTTCTACTTTGCGAATTTCCAGCTCCAGCGCTTTGACGCCCGCTACATTTACATTGATTAACTGGCTCTGTCCAGCCTTCATTCTCTGGCTGTCGAAAAGCACTTTCCCGTCTCCCTTGATCCTCCAGATGATCAAGTCCGTTTTATTCGGCGAGTTGTCGTCGGCCGCTACGACACCGGACAGCTCTTTGTATTTTCCATTCAACTCGATTTTAAATACTTGCCTGGTCGTGCTGCTGTACTTGTCATTTGCGATCTTATCGACGTCCGAATAACCCAATCCGTGATCGTAAACCGTTCCCCCTGCTGAAAAAACTCCCTTGTCCCAGTTGTCGACATAGGATTTTGTGGTCATGTATCCATACGGCATCGAGTACTTCAGCGAGGACAATCTCGTCTCGCTTCCGACTGCTTCCGTGGGGCCGCCGATCGTCACTGTGCTTGCATTCGCATTCCATGCGACACTCTTCCCAGCCGCTGCTCCTACAAATGCGACCGGCGCGTAGGGAACTCCCTTGTACAAAAACGCGTCATTGGTCTCACGCAGCTTTCCGTCAACCATGAACTTAATCGGCTTGAAATCGACCGGAATGGATTGCGTAGCCGCATAGGTAAGGCTGGAAAAGAAGATAGACCCCAACAGAAATCCCGACAAAAATCCCAACTTCGACTTTTTCTTCACGATGATTCTCCCCCTATATGTTGCCAAATCTCTCCAGATCATATCATTACTCCCTCATTTTGGTGGTGCGCCGATAGATGGATTTTTTCGACATTTTTTTGCATTTTTCCGAGACTATCCTCCTAAATCAGCGGATCGCTACGTTTGGGGAGAGGTGCTGCAGGGGGAAATGCTCAAGGCACAAGCCATCCCGAAATCGCGGATGCTCGCCATTTCGACAATGAAAAAAGAAGGGCGCGCGGCCCTCCTTTTTGCTCCAGACAAACTGTGCTCTGTCGGAGTGATTATTCGATTGTAGCCCACTTGTAGTCGACAAAACCGAGACTGTCGAGGACGACGCCTTTTACCTTGTCGTTTTTCACGTAGGAGTGGGTGTAGTAGTAGATCGGCGCTGCCGGCATTTCGTCCATGAAGAGTTTCTCGGCGTCTGCAAGGATTTGCTTGCGTTTCGCTTCGTCCTTCTCCAGTGCGGATTGGTTCAGCAGCTCCTGGAATTTCGGGTTTTCCCATTTTGTTTGGTTGTTGCCGCCGTTTTTAAACTTGAACAGCTCCAGGAAGTTGACCGGATCGTTGAAGTCTCCGCTCCAGCTGGAACGTCCGATCATGAATTTGCCTTGCTTCAGATCGTCGAGGTATACTTTCCACTCTTTGTTTTCCAGTTTGACGTCGATGTCGAACGCTTTTTTCCATTGGTCCTGGATAGCTTCCGCGATCTTTTTGTGACCTTCGGACGTGTTGTAGGAAAGCGTGATCGGCGGCAGCTTGGTGAGGCCCTCTTCCTTCATGCCTTCTTCCAGCAGTTTTTTCGCGGTTTCGACGTCGTTGTCCTTGAAGTAAGGCTCGGACGATACAGCCATGGTCGGCGGCACGAGGCTCATTGCCGGCGGTTGGCCCGCCTGTGTTACGTTGTCGACGATGGACTGACGGTCGATCGCATAGGCAAACGCCTTACGGATTTTTGCGTTGTTGAACGGAGGCTGCTCCGTATTGAATTTATACAGATAGGTACCGGCGATGGCATGTACCTGCATTTTGCCGGATTCTTTCAGCGCAGGGATCGCGTCTGTCGGAAGCGCGCTCAGCGGTGCGCCGGCCCAGTCGAGATCGCCGTGGTCAAACATGGACAGCTCGGTATTTTCGTCCTCTACCATGGAGAAGTCGATCTTGTCCAGTTTTACGCTGTCTTTATCCCAGTAGTTGTCGTTTTTCGCGAGAACCAGCTTGCTCTTGTGTTCCCATGTTTCCATTTTGAACGGACCGTTGCCCACATGAGTCTTCGCTTCGGTCGCCCATTTCGGATCTGCCTCGGCTACCTTCTTGTTAACCGGGAAGTAGGTGTAGAAAGCGGTCAGCTCGAGGAAGAACGGCGTTGGGTTCTCCAGCTTTACTTCCAGCGTTTTGTCATCCAGAGCTTTTACGCCGACATCATCGGCTTTCGCTTTATTCGTGTTAAATGCTTGTGCATTTTTGACGTAGTACAGTTGGTATGCGTAGTTTGCCGCTACGGAAGGCTCCAGCGCGTGCTTCCAAGCGTATTCGAAGTCGTGAGCGGTAACCGGGTCGCCATTGCTCCACTTGGTGTCCTTTAGGTGGAATGTATAGGTAAGTCCATCTTCGGAAATGTCGATTTTTTCCGCTACGGATTCATGCGGCTTTCCGTCTTCGCCGATACGGGTCAGACCGTCGAAGGTAGCGCGCAGCAGTGCACCGGAGGTAGAATCTTCAGCCAATGCAGGGTCTGCTGTAGGCGGCTCGGAATGCAAGTTCAGACGCAGAACTTTCGGGCCTGTGCTCTCTTCTTTTTTTGCTGTATTTCCTTGCGCACTGTCAGCAGGCTTGTCGCCGCCGCCGCAACCGGCCAGCGCCGCGCTCAGTACGAGAACGGAACTCATTGCTGCAAATACACTTTTCTTCATACTCTTTGTTACCCCCTTATAACCTATAACTCACCTCCATTAATATACCGTACTTTTAGTAATATTGAAGCGATTTTCAGTAAAATTAATTTTACTTTATTTAAACATTTATTTGCGTAAACAAAAATAAAAAACGCCCCATTTTTGGGACGTTTCAGATATTTCACTTAACGATCTCAGCCCATTTCAGATCGATAAAGCCAAGCGGATCAACCTGTACGCCTTTTACCTTATCGTTTTGCACCCAGACATCCACATCCGTAAACATCGGTATGACCGGCATCTCATCCATCATGATTTGTTCAGCCTCAGCAAACATTCGCTTCCGCTTCTCCGGGTCCAGCTCCGCCGCGGCCTTGTTGATCAGCTCTTTATATCTGGCGTTTTCCCAGCCCGTATCGTTGTTCCCGCCGTCCCTGTCGCGGTACATTTCCATGTAGTTGATCGGGTCATTGAAGTCGGCGCTCCAGCCGATCCGCCCGATCTCAAAGTTAAGCTCGTGCAAGTCTTGCTGGTGGACTTTAAACTCCTTGTTCTGCAGCCTGACCTCGATCCCCAGCCCTTTTTTCCACTGATCCTGAAGCGCCTCTGCGATTTTCTTGTGCCGGTCTGCCGTATTGGAGGACAGCGTCAGGACAGGGAGCTTGCTCAGCCCCAGCTCCTGCAGTCCTTCTGCCAACAGCCTTTTGGCCCCTTCCACATCATTGTCCTTGAAGTATCCTTCCGGCTTTAAAACCATCGTCTGGGGCAGTATTCCCATCGTCGGCACCTGTCCTACCTGTGTGACGTTGTCCACGATATCCTGCCGATTCACGGCATAGGCGAGCGCTTTGCGGATTTTGGCGTTGTTCAGCGGCGGCTTGGTCGTATTCAGTTTGTACCAGTACATCGAGGCCTGCGGGTGAATGACCAGCTTTCCGGAAGCCTTCAATGCGGGGATCGCGTCTGTCGGAAGACCGCCGAGCGGCTGCCCCGCCCAATCGAGCTCGCCCTTTTCAAACATCGCCAGCTCCGTATTGTCATCCTCGATCATCGCAAACTCGATGCGGTCCAGCCTCACCGCTTCCCTGTCCCAGTAGTTTTCGTTCTTTTCCAGCACCAGCTTGCTCTTGTGCTCCCAAGCCGTCATTTTAAAAGGCCCGTTTCCAACGTGCGTAGCTGCTTCCAGCGCCCAATTCGGATCGGCTTCTACCACCTTTTGATTGACCGGATAATAGGTATAAAACGCGGTCAGCTCCAGGAAAAAGGGGGTCGGGTTTTCCAGGGTGACCTGCAGCGTCTTGTCGTCCAAAGCTTTGGCCCCCAGCTCATCCGGCGATGCCTGCCCGGCATTTATCCTTTGCGCATTCTTGATGTAATACAACTGATAGGCGTACTCGGAAGCCAGCTTGGGATCGAGCGCCCGCTTCCAGGCAAAGACAAAGTCGCTCGCCTTGACGGGGTCGCCGTTGCTCCATTTGGCATCGCGCAGCGTAAAGGTGTACGTCAGGCCATCCTCCGAGGTCTTCACCTCTTTGGCCATGGAATTCATCGGCTTGGCGTTCTGATCCAGACGGGTCAACCCGTCGAATGTCGCTCGTACCACCGTACCCGATGTTGTATCCTTTGCCAGCCCCGGGTCTGCGGTCGACGGTTCACTGTGCAAATTGGCGCGAAAAACGCTTGGTGAAGCTGATGTGGGTGTACTCTCGTTCGTTTGACCTGCAGACGGATGCTGCTGAGTGCCTGAAGATTGTCCCCCTCCGCCGGAGCAGCCTGCGAGCGCTGTCGTCAAAACAAGGACCATGCCGGCCACAAGAGCGCTTATCCTTTTTTTCATTTTGGATTTCCCCCTTATCGTTATCTGTTGGTTAACGATACGCATGCAATGGCGGAATCGGAACCAGCATCGCATATATTTAATGAATGTTTAGAATAGTTTATATAAAATGGAAGTACAAAGGGACTTCCCCTACTATTTGGAGGTTGATGGACATGCTGGAGAAAGAAGAGCTGCTCTCCCATTTTGAAGGGGTGCGTAAGCGGACGTTGAAGTACCTGGGGCAACTGCCTGAAGGTGTAATCGACTGGCGTCCCGGTGAAGGCAAGTTTTCGATCGGCGACATCATTCGGCATTTGGGCTCAACCGAGCTCATGTTTTACCGTGCGATCACCCAAAACGAATGGAAGTACGATGGGCATGGGCCAGAGAAAGGCAAAACATTGGAGGAGGCCATCCATTATTTGGAGCAGTGTCATGCTACCGCCCTTGCCGGCCTTCGCCAGTCAGACCCTGCACAGCTGAAGGCGAAAGTGAAAAACATACTCGGCTATGAAGTTAGCGCATGGCGAATCATCATGGCCATGACAGAGCACGAGATCCATCACCGGGGCCAGCTTTCCGCCTACATGCAAGCCAATCGTATTGACCCTCCGCAAATCTTCGGCTTGAAAATTGAGCAAATCCCGAGCGACTAGAGCTACCGGCTCAGGGAAAATCCGGAGAATGCAGCCATCGATCCGGGGGACTCCTATCAGGAAAGTTTGTGATCGGTGGTGAGAATGGCAGTCTGGAACGCGCTTTTCCTGTCCCGGACTGCCATCCTGCATTTGCTGGTCACGCTAGTTTGGCAAGCAAGACGCCCTTGCTCTATTCGCGAATCTCAGCCCACTTCAGGTCGACAAACCCGAGACCATCCACCTGCACGCCCTTCACCTTGTCTTTTTGCACCCAGACGTCTACGTCCGTGAACAGCGGAATGATGGGCATTTCGTCCATAAAGATCTGCTCTGCTTCGGCGAACATTTTGTTGCGGGTCTCCGCGTCCTTCGCCGCAGCCGACTGGATCAGCAGCTCCTTGTAGCGGCTGTTTTCCCAGCCTGTGTCGTTGTTTCCGGTATCTTTCTCGCGGAACATCTCCAGGTAGTTGATCGGATCGTTGAAGTCGGCGTTCCAGCCCATGCGGCCGATCTCGTAATTGAGCTCATGCAAGTCTTGCAGATAGACCTTGAACTCCTTGTTCAACAGCTTCACATCGATGCCCAGTGCCTGTTTCCACTGATCCTGGATGGCCTCGGCGATTTTTTTGTGGCGGTCAGACGTGTTGTAAGAAAGCGTGATCGCGGGCAGCTTCGTCACACCCAGCTCCTTCATGCCTTCTTCCAGCAGCTTTTTCGCGGTTTCCACATCGTTGTCTTTGAAATAGCCATCCGGCTTCAAAATCATCGACTGCGGCAGCATGCCCATGGTCGGCACCTGGCCAACCTGTGTCACGTTGTCCACGATGGCCTGCCTGTTGACGGCGAGGGCCAGGGCTTTGCGGATCTTCGCGTTGTTAAGCGGCGGTTTCGTGGTGTTGATCTTGTACCAGTACATGGTCGCTTTCGGATGGACGACCAGCTTGCCCGCTTCCTTCAGTGCCGGTATGGCATCTGTCGGCAGTCCGTTGAACGGCTGGCCCGCCCAATCCAGTTCACCGTTGTCGAACATGGAGAGCGCCGTATTGTCGTCTTCGATCATGAAAAACTCGATTTTATCCAGCTTGACGACGTCCTTCTCCCAGTAGTTTTCGTTCTTCTCCAGCACAATTTTGGCCTTGTGCTCCCAGGCGGTCATTTTGAACGGTCCGTTCCCCACATGCGTCGCCGCTTCCATCGCCCATTTCGGATTCGCTTCCACCACCTTTTTATTGACCGGGTAGTAGGTGTAAAAAGCGGTCAGCTCCAGGAAGTACGGAGTCGGGTTCTCCAGCGTCACTTCGAGCGTTTTGTCATCCAGGGCTTTTACACCCAATTGGTCAGGGCTTACTTTGTTGCTGTGTACTTTTTCCGCATTTTTGATGTAGTAGAGCTGGTAGGCATACTCCGCTGCCAGCTTGGGGTCGAGAACGCGCTTCCAGGCGAACTCAAAGTCGTGGGCGGTGACCGGGTCGCCATTGCTCCATTTGGCCTCGCGCAGAGTAAACGTATACGTCAGCCTGTCGTCGGAGATTTTTACATCCGCTGCCATCGAATTCATCGGCTTGGAGTCTTTGTCCAGGCGGGTCAAGCCGTCAAAGGTAGCGCGAACAATCGCCCCGGAAGTAGCGTCCTTGGCCAGGCCAGGATCGGCAGTGGACGGCTCGCTGGTCAAATTTGCCCGAAACAGTTGCGGTCCTGCTTTGGGCGCTGGGGCCGCCCCCTGGGAGGCATCGGACGCCGGCTCAGTCCCTGCTGCTGACGGACCGCCGCCTGTCGCGCATCCGGCAAGAGCCGCGCTGATTGCAAGCGACAGCCCGAGCGCCAATATGGAAATTTGCTTTTTCATCTGAAAATTCCCCCTTTTCTATCAATGACAGTGCAACCAAAATATACCTGTAAAACGACAGGTTGGGAATGGGCTTTGTTTAGATTTAATTAAATTTTAGAAATATTTTATCTATTTGTGAAAAAGTATAAAAACCGCTTGGAAGACAGAAAAGCAGGAAATCTTGCATCTATGTAAAGAGACATGCAAACGAAAAATACCGGTTACCCTTGAGCGAAGCAAGGATACCGGTATCGCTAGCACGGAACATTTGGCCATTGCCGGATCATCGCCCCGCTGGCAGCGTATCGCTCTCGTCAAAGAATTCCGCGGCAGCGCCAGTCGGCTCCTAAACAGGAATGGCTTGTTCAAACGAAAGGCAGGTGTACGCTCGTGTCCGTTTTTACCAGTGCGGCGGGCGTGTGACTGTCAGCGGCAGCTTGGTGTCGGCATCGCCCTTCGCCGCGTTGACCTGGGCTTGGGTGAGAAAAATGCTTTCCGTAAGGTTGGCTCCCCTGATGTCCGCGTCTCGAAAATCAGCCCCGATGAGATCGGCTCCTCTCAGGTCGGCTCCCCTCAGATCAGCGGCGATCAGGTAGGAGCCCCGCAAGTTGGCGGCTCTCAGGTCAGCTCCTCTCAGTTTTGCACCGATCAGATCCGCCCCTCGGCTAAACGTCTTGCGCTTTCCTGCGGGCACCTTGTGCGAGCGCAGGAAAGCGGCACGCACAAGCTCGCTGGTTCGCAGCAGCAACTGATTGACATCGGCTCGATGTGCTGCCACGTCCAGCTTCACGATCGCGTCGGGAGCGAGGTTCGTGAGGTGCTCTGTCTTTTCCAGCGCCAGGCTGAGCTCGCCTCGGATCGGACGGGCAGGCCCAAGCGTCAGCGCCTCGTTCAAATACCAGAGCAGCTCATGGAGCTGCCGCATGATCGGAAACACTTCAAACATTTGCTTCGCGAACTCCGGGGCTTTTCGCCAATCGAGTCCGCCGTAGGTAACCCGGGACACCTTTTGCCCCGCCCCAAAGCAGTCAAAAACCGTGCAGCCCCGGTAGCCCAGCTGTCTAAGGCTGTCGTGAACGCCGCAGCGGAAGTCGTCTTGCAGGTTTTTGCAGGGCTGTCCGGCATTCTTGTCTGCCGCAAAATCCGCCGAGGCAGCGAAGGGCAGCGCGACACAGCACAAGCCGAAGCAGCTCTCGCAGTCAGCTTGCAGACTGAGGCGACTATTGTCGGGGGTCGCTTTTGAATATTCGAGATCCTCGGACATTGCGTTGTCTCCTTCCGCTTCTTCGTATTTCCAAGCTTGCCTCGTCCACGCTGCGGACAAGGCTGTGGTAATGATAGTACTGAAATATCCCCTCCGTCAATCCTCGTTTGAGCTGGAAAGAAAGTCCGGGAAGGAGTGGAACCGGTTGTTGGCAAAAGAACACGCATCGCATCGGTTATGTCTTTTTTAGGCTGAAGGGTTGGCATAAATGAAACGTTTTTGTGCGCGTTTTCTTTGAAACCAAAAAGAAGGTGCCCCCATGTCTCCATAAAGACTGTGGGGCACCCTCCCGCTATCGCGTTACTAGTCTTTTTTCGTCAGAAGCCCGGCATTAGAATGCAGGAATAATCGCACCTTTGTACGTATCTTCGATGAACTTCTTCACTTCAGGCGTATTCAGCTCTTTCGCCAGCTTTTGAATCGCTTCGGAATCCTTGTTGTCCGGACGAGCTACCAGGTAGTTTGCATATGGAGAATCCTTGTCTTCGAGGAACAGGGCGTCTTTGGTCGGAACCAGCTTCGCTTCCAAAGCATAGTTGGTGTTGATCAGAGCCAGGTCCACTTCATCCAGTACGCGCGGCAGCATCGCAGCTTCGACTTCTTTGAATTGCAGGTTTTTCTTGTTTTCTACGATGTCTTTTACAGTACCGCTGATGCCTACGCCGTCTTTCAGCTTGATCAGGCCTTGTTTTTCGAGCAGAGCCAGTGCACGGCCGTTGTTCGTTGCATCGTTTGGCAGAGCAACGCTTGCACCGTCAGCGATTTCATCCACGCTTTTTACTTTTTTGGAATATGCGCCAAATGGCTCGATATGAACAGGCACTACTTCTACCAGGTTCATGTTTTGTCCTTTGTTGAAATCATCGAGGTACGGCTTGTGCTGGAAAAAATTGGCATCCAGCTGTTTTTCATTTACTTGCACGTTTGGCTGAACGTAATCGGTAAATTCTTTGACTTCCAGAATTACACCCTGCTCTTTCAGCTTCGGCGCGACGAACTTCAAAATCTCAGCCTGCGGGACCGGCGTTGCGCCCACTTTCAGCGTTACTTCTTTTTGCTCGCCTTGGGAACCGCCAGCAGAAGGTGCAGGAGCCGATTCTTTTTGGCTGCCGCAAGCAGCCAGAGACAGTGCCAGTACAGTGGACAGTACAGATACGACCAATTTCTTCACAGATGATTTCCCCTTTCTATTTTGAACATTCTCTATGGACAAGACCCTACTTCCGGCTGAACTTGATGACGAGCCTGTCGCCCACCATCTGCAGGATCTGAACCAACACAAGCAAAATACATACCGTCACGCCCATGACGTCCGTCTGGAAGCGCTGATACCCGTAGCGAATCGCCAGGTCTCCCAAGCCTCCGCCGCCGATGACGCCGGACATGGCCGTGTAGGAAACGAGCGACACTGTGGTAATCGTAATCCCGGCGATCAGCCCCGAACGGGATTCCGGCAAGAGCACGCTGCGGATAATTTGCCAGTTGGAAGCACCCATCGATTGCGCCGCTTCAATCACGCCGCGGTCAACCTCGCGCAGGGAGGTCTCCACCAGTCTGGCGAAAAAAGGAGCTGCACCGATCACTAGCGGAGGAATCGAGCCCTTTACACCGAGTGAGGTGCCGACGAGCATTTTGGTAACAGGAATCAGCAGGATCATCAGGATGATGAATGGCACCGAACGCAAAACGTTTACGACAAAGGATGAGATCGAATAAAACCAGCGATTCTCCAAAAGCTGGCCTCTGGATGTGAGAAACAGCAAAATCCCCAGCGGCAGTCCGATAACGACGGTAAACAAGGTGGAAAAGCCAAGCATCGTGAGTGTATCCTGCGTTCCCTTCCAAATTTCCGCCCAGTCTATATTTTGAAGCGTGAATCCCATTTTAAATCACCTCCACTTCCAGGCCGCGCTGACGAAGCGTATCGACCGCTTTCCTGTTCTGCTGCGCATCCCCACCCAATTCGATCACGAGCTGACCATATGGGGTGTCTTTCATACGCGAAATGGTTCCTTGCAGGATACTGAACACCGTACCCGTTTCCTGCATCGTTTGGAACAGAATCGGCTGGTAGGTCTGTTCTCCGAGGAACGTGACACGCAGGATCGTTCGCTCGCCTGACGCCTTTTCATGAGCGATGGCAGCCCGCAGCTCGCTGGAGTCTGCTACTTGTTCCACGAACTCCTGTGTAGTCGGGTGCTGCGGCTTTAAGAACACATCCAGAACATTGCCCATTTCCACAATGTGCCCCCCGTCAATGACACCGACCCGATCGCAAATGGAGCGGATGACATGCATTTCGTGGGTAATGAGGACGATCGTCAAGCCCAGCTTTCGGTTGATGTCCAAAAGCAGCGCAAGGATGGAGTTGGTTGTCTGCGGGTCCAAAGCGGATGTCGCTTCGTCGCACAGCAGCACCTTGGGGTCGCTCGCCAGCGCCCGGGCAATGCCGACACGCTGCTTTTGTCCGCCTGACAATTGTGACGGATACTTGTCGCGGTGCTGTTCCAGCCCTACCAACGCCAGCATTTCCCGCACCTTTTTGTCGATCTCCGCCTTGGGCCGCTTGGCCAGCTTCAGCGGAAACGCGACGTTTTCCCCGACCGTAGCCGACGAGAGCAGGTTGAAGTGCTGAAAAATCATTCCGATATGCCGCCGCTGTTCCTGGAGCCTGCCTTCATCCAGCTTGGTCAGATCGACCCCGTCTACAATGACGCTGCCCGCTGTCGGACGTTCCAACAGGTTGATGCAGCGAATCAGCGTACTTTTGCCGGCACCGGAATGTCCGATGATGCCGAAAATTTCCCCCTTCTCGATCGAGAGGTCAATTCCGCGAAGCGCCGGTGTTTTATGGCCTTTAACAATGTAGTCTTTTTTCAAATTCTGCAACCGAATCATCCGGTTCACCTCCCATTACAATAAACAACCCCTTTTTCATCAGGCGAAAAAGGGGCTGCACCGCATTATACGATCGCATTCACCCTTCTCATCTGTCAAGATTCTACAATCTTGTAGGAATTGGCACCGCGCCACCCATCAGAATCGATGAGCCGGTTGCCGGGCTTCATAGGGCCTGTCCCTCCGCCGCTCTGGATAAGAAGAATTCTACGTATATTTTGTTGGAGAACTTTATTTCTTTTTATGATACAAAACGGATTATATGCTATACCAAAATAGAAAGTCAATGGGGAATTAATCCAATACGCCATTGCGGACAATTTGTACATCGATGTTGTACTCGAAGCGGGACTTCTTGTACATCTCATGCCATTGATCGTGTGACAAATTCCGCGCCCCGCGGAATTTTGCCCGGTAAATTTCCCCGAACCCAAACGGGTCTACCTCCCATTTTTGCATTTTGGCGACAACCTTGGCCAAGTCCTCTTTCATATTTTCGGACAACGTGCGCTCCATTTTTCTGAGTACCTCCGGCCGTTCGATTTTTAACGGTACTGACATTTCCAGAATGTATTTGCATCGACATGACAATGAAGCCGGTCATGTAAGGAGCTATGGTCGTCGTCGGCTTGGGCTGAACATTGATCTTCATGGCTCCTCCCTACTCGTCCTCATCAAAATTATGGATTTGCCGTGCACGTTGTTTGCCGTAGCGATAAGGCTTGCCGTTTTGAAAAAACTCGAGACGTTTGGCAAGGAACGCAAGGGGAGCCCGGATGAAGCTGTTTTTCCAGTCGATCAGGCGCACCGGATAGAGCGGCGAGAGTATGGTCTGCCCAAGCTCGTCAGCCGCAAGAGATGGCTGATGAGGAAACTGACCGACACGATAAACGATGACAAGGCTCCGAGCGCAACAATGATAATCAAAATGTTGCTGGTAAAGCCCGCCTGCACGGATGCCTGCACGGATGCCTGCCCGATCACGATACCGCCCACGATGCCGATTGTTTGCCCTACTTTGGTGGGGAATCTTGCCCCTGCTTCCCTCAAGAGTTCGATTATGATCTCCATCATCAAAGCCTCAAACAGCGGCGGAAATGGGACTCTGGCCCGAGACTGGCGAGTGACAGAAGGAGGTCGGCCGGAATCATTTCGTAGTGAAAAGTCAGCGCCGCCACGTAAAGCGGCGTAAAGAGCAGGGACGCAATCATCGCGGAAACGCGGAGGACGCGGTTAAACGTGCCGATGCTCCAGCGGAAGTAATAGTCATCCGGCGACTCAAAAAAATGGATCAACGCAGTCGGTCCAAGCAGCACAAATGGACTCCCCTGCATCAATATGGCGACCTGGCCCTTCCGCAAGGAGCTTGAGACGCGGTCCGGCCGCTCCGTTTGCAGCAATGTGGGGAAAACAGACATTCCATTGTCCGTTATGAACTGAGCCAAAATGTTGACTTCAACAAGTCCATCTACTTCCAAATCCCGTATGCGCTGACGGATCGTTTGAACATTCTCCGGATTCGCCGTCCCTCCATATACAGTTGTGTAGACAATCTTAAGGTCAGCCATGCTGGACAAAAAATAAATGCGCACACGGCCATCTGGTTCATCTACATGCTCGACGACCAGATCCGCTGTATGCGAAAACCAGTCACGGATGACATCGGATATGGCTAGTTTTCCCCAATCTCGCTTAAAGATGGCAAAAAAAGACACGCCTCCTCATTGCGTGTCGTTGCTTGCTTCCTGTGGAATTGCGGACGTTTCTTTTTCTTTCTGGAGCGGCGGCTCCAGAGCTTCCTGAATATAGGATTGCACTTTGTCAACGTCAGGAATCAATACAGAGCCGGCCCGGTGAGATTCCCGGAAAGTCCCCATCGGAGGCAGCTGATGCTGTCCAGGCTGCTGCGTCTCGAGCGAAAGCCCCAATCCGGCCAGCTTCAGCATATCCATGGAGCTGATGTTGGTCTGCACGTAAGGGGTTATTTGTTTTAAAATAGAAGGCAGCTGAATCAGGGTCGTGCCGTTCTTCATCTGGTTGGCAAGAGCCGCCATCAGCTTGCGCTGCCGCTCTGTCCGGGTATAGTCGGAAGTGGCGTCATGGCGGAAACGAACGTATTGCAGCGCTTTGGTTCCATCCAGCCGCTGAAGTCCTTTTTTCAGGTCAATGTCATACACGCCTTTGTCAGTGGGATCGCGGTAACGCATATTTTTTTCAACATCGATCTCCACTCCGCCGACAGCATCGATCAGATGCCTGAAGCCTTCAAAATCAGTGATGACATATCTGTCGACGGAAAGACCAGTCAGCTGGCTGACCGTCTTCATAGCCAATTCCGGTCCGCCTTCGACGATAGCGGAATTGATGCGTGAACTGCCGTGACCGGGTATCTCTACATACGTGTCGCGCAAAATGGAAAACAGGTCGTACCGTTTGGTGACCGGGTCAACGCTCACCAGCATCATGGAGTCCGAACGCGGCAGTCCGTTGTTCTTCATACCGCGCCGGTCCACGCCCATGAGCAGAATATTGACCCGTTCCTTTCCATCCCACACGGGCATCTCCGCCGCCTTGGTCGTCGCACCCGGCTCCTGTCGATGATCGATGACATTGGGCGCCTGGATGTCTTCGGCAAATTGGTAAAATGCGTATCCATAATAGCCTCCTGCCGCAATGACGACGAGGAGGAGCATGAACAACAGTCGTTTTAATTTACGAATCAAGCATAACTCCACCTTTATTTCTGTCTGGATGCGGACAACTCCCACTTTGTCTAGTATACTCGAATCACGTCGATATGGGGCAGCCTTTATTTGGCTGATTGCGGCTACTTAATAAATATTTTAGTTTACAATATCTGATAAAAGAGGTATACTACTCCCAAAACCTACCGCAAAGGGGGAAGCCTTGCATGATCTCACCAAGGGCATGGCTCCACCGCTATCCCCGGGAAGCATGGCTGTTTCTTGCCGCCAGCTTTCTCAATTCTTCCGGCAGCGCCTTTATGTGGCCGTTGACGACCCTCTACGTCCACACCCAGCTGCACCGTTCGATGACCGAGGCCGGTTTTGTGCTCATGCTGCAATCCATGGCAGGGATTGTCGGCCAATTTGCCGGAGGCACCCTGTTTCATCGAATCGGAGCCAAGCGATTGATCGTGGGTTCGCTCCTGCTCCAGGCTGCTTGCATGTTGGGTATCCTGTTTACCGACAGCTGGTATGTATACATCGGATTTATGATCGGTCTTGGCTTTTTGTTTAATGTGTCCAATCCTGCGATTCAGGCGTTTATCGGCTTTCGCTGGAAGGAGCAGCGGCGTGAATTGTTCAACATCGTGTATGTGGGCAACAACCTGGGCATGGCCGTAGGTACGGCGCTGGCTGGGGTGATTGCGGCCATTTCCTTTCAGTTCACGTTTTTGTTCAACAGCGTAAGCACGTTTCTGTTTGCCGGCTTTTTCTTTTATTTCATGCGGCACATGTCGCACGATGAACTGGTCGGCAGTATGGACGAAAAAACAGCAAAACGGAATCAAAGCTCCATGCACCTGCTTCTGCGCTATCAGCTTTACCTGTTCATGGCGCTTGGTTCGGCCTTCATCTTTTTCTCTACGACTGTCTGGAACACGGGCGTCGCACCCTACCTCACTTCCACGGGCATGCCGCTCGCTGCCTACAGCTGGCTATGGACGATCAACGGCATCGTGATATTTACCGGTCAGCCCGTCACTTCCTGGGTAAAACGGCTGGTCAAGCAAAATTTGTCGTCCCAGCTTGTCGCCAGTGCCGTCGCTTACGGCGGAGGATTCGGGTTTATGCTGTTCTTTCATGACAATTATGCGGCGCTTATCATCGGTATGATGATTACGACCTTCGGAGAAATGCTGATCGCTCCTACTGTTCCGACTTTTATCAGCGAAAAAGCCGGGGAATCGGCCCCGTTTTATCTCGGGGCTGTGGGGGCGGTCACATCGGGAGGCCGCCTGCTGGGACCGCTTTTCTTCGGACAGATGTACGACGCGGGAGGGATTGTTCCGGCGCTGACGCTGGCGACCGCTGTTTCGTCGGCTGCGGTCGTGCTTTGCCTAATTCACGCGTCGTTTCACCGGGAGCGGAAAGAACGGGCGGGGGGTGCGGTTTAACCATGCAAAAACGGACAAAAGAACGCGAGACGATGATCCCGCGTTCTTTTGTCCGTTTATGATCAGGGTTGTCCTTCCCATGCCAGCTTCGGCAGCTTGTACCACTCTCCGGACATCCATTCGCTTGCTTTCCAGCGCAGCACATCCGCCCGGACCAACGGCATGATCTGTTGATAAAAATCGACCCGTTCGATGTCGGTCATGGGGACAAAACGATTGGCGGCGGCTGCGTCCGCTTCCAGCTCGCTCATTTTGCTGACGCCGAGCACGGCTGTCGACACCGGCAAGCTCCACGTATAGCGCAGCGCCTGCTCCGTCCAGGGAGTCAGTTGCCCCAGCGCCATCACCTTCATGCCGATCACGGCCACCCCTTTTTCCACTGCCAGCGGCACGAACTCATGGGCAAAGCTGTAAATGAAATGATCCAGCGCGGACAGGGCGACCAAAGCGCTGTCAAACGGGAACCTGCGGATCGCTTCAGCAAGCAGCCGGGGGTCCGTATGTCCGCTGATGCTGAGCTTTCTGACCAGTCCCTGCTCCCGCGCCTCGATCAGCGCTTCCAGCGCCCCGCCTTTGGCAAAAATGGCTTCCAGATCATGCGGCTGCATGACGTTATGTACCCGCCATTCATCCACGCAGTCTGTTCCGAGCCGCTTCAGACTGCCTTCCAGGTCTCTCAAAGCCAGATCCCTTGTGCGGCCTCCGGTTTTTGTGGCGATCCACACCTTGTCCCGCAATCCGCGCAAGCCCAGTCCTACCCTCGATTCGGACTGTCCGTCGCTGTAGCTGGGTGCTGTATCAAAGTAATTGACCCCGAGCTCTACAGCGCGCCGGATGATCGCAATCGCCTGTTCCTCCGTGCAATCATGCTCGTCTACAATCCGCTGGGCACCAAATCCAAGCAAAGAAACCTGGTGAGGGTCTCGTCCAAACGAACGGGTACGCATTTTCCTCTCATCCTTTCTGCGTGAAAAAAGGGCTAAGATTTAACAAGACGCCCCCTTCGGAGCGTCTTGTTCACAGTCTGTTATGATGAGCTGCGCGTTATCCGCAGTATTTGTCGTATGCGTCGGTCAGCAGCTTGGCGATGGTCGGCAAATCATTGTTTTCGATCTGATGGCGCTCAATCATGGTCATGATTTTGCCGTCTTTCATCAAGGCAAAAGACGGAGAGGATGGCGGGTAGCCTTCGAAGTACTCGCGTGCTTTTGCCGTCGCTTCTTTATCTTGACCAGCAAAAACGGTGTACAGGTGGTCTGGCTTTTTCTCGTGGTTGATGGAATAAGCTACAGCCGGACGAGCAAGACCAGCCGCGCAGCCGCATACGGAGTTGACGACGACAAGAGCCGTCCCCTTCATTTCCGAAAACGTTTTTTCAACTTCTTCCGCCGTTTTCAATTCGGTAAAACCTACACGTGTCAGCTCGTCACGCATCGGTTGAATGACTTGGCTCATATATGCCTCATAGGACATCATTTGGCATTCTCTCCTTTGTGGATCACGATTCACTTATCCCTATTATACCCTCTCCGCGGCCCAAGGAGAATGTCGGAAGTGCAAAAACACAAAAACACCTTGATCAGGTGTTTTTGTCCAGGCTTTGCTGTTCGTTTTTCATCCGGCTGAAGATTGTCGCCACGATCGGGCCGGAGATATTGTGCCAAACGCTGAAGATCGCGCTCGGAACTGCGGCCAGCGGAGAAAAATGGGCAGTGGCGATCGCTACGCCCAAGCCGGAGTTTTGCATGCCGACCTCGATGGAGATCGCTTTTTGTTTCGCTCTGTTCATGCCGAACAGTTTTCCAAACAAGTAGCCGAGCAGAAGTCCGAGACCGTTGTGCAGAATGACGACGCCGAAAATAGCAAGACCGGTCGTCGCGATTTTTTGCTGGCTTCCGGCTACGACAGCTGCCACGATCGCAACGATGGCGATGGTGGAGACCAGCGGCAGTGCCTTTGCTCCCGCTTCTGCCGGTTTTTTGAACAGCGTTTTGACGATAAATCCAAGAACGATCGGAATGATGACAATTTGCAGAATGGACCAGAGCAGGGACATCGCATCCACTGGTACCCATTGGCTTGCAAACAGCAGGATGAGCGCAGGCGTTACGATTGGCGCCAGCAGTGTGGTGACGGAAGTAACCGCTACAGACAACGGGACATCCCCTTTTGCCAGATACGTCATGACGTTGGAGGCAGTACCGCCCGGACAGCAGCCGACGAGGATGACGCCGACAGCGATCTCAGGAGGAAGCTGCAATCCCTTCGCCAAGCCGAAAGCGAGCAGCGGCATGATCAGGAACTGTCCGAGTACGCCGACCGCTACGTCCTTGGGACGGCGGAACACTTCCCGGAAGTCGGACGGCGATACGGTTAACCCCATGCCGAACATGATGATGCCGAGCAAAGGCGTAATGTACTTTCCGATCCATTTGAAAGAGTCGGGCGCCATAAAGGCCAGGGCCGCAAACAGCAATACCCAGATGGCAAATGTCTTGCCCACGAAATTGCTTAACTTTTCTAACGATTTCACTTACAGCACTCCTTAGTTTATGTATAATAAAAAAATTTATAGTTATTATAATTGACTGAATTTAAAATTACCATAAGAAATGGCTCACAGGTAAAAACCTTTTTTTCAACAGAAGCGATAAAACGGAACATTTCCGCTTCCTGATATCTCCAACAAAAACAAGCCGGAAAAAATACAACGGCTGTAGAGATGAAACAGGAGAAAAATGCGAAGGTCTTTGGGACGCCACCCCAGGCTCAACTCCAAAAGCGGAACACGCTTTTAGCGTCCAACCTCTGAGACGCTCCCAGATTTGCTGCTTTTGGACGCGTTCCGCTTTTGGAGTTGAGCCGGCCAGGGATGACCCGCGCAAGGCGTCCCACCGAACCTGGAGCATTTTTCTCCTGTTTCATCTCCTCCACCAAAGCCTGTCCAAAGTTTTTTGGTTTCCACGCATGATACGACGATTTCTAGCATATAGGCTTATACGGTTGTACACCGCATGGTTCATGCCGTGTTCTGGCCGCAGGTTGAGAAAGCCATTGTCAGGTTGAGATGACAATGGCTTTTCTATCGAACCGTTTTTCTTGTACTTGAACATTACACTTCCATGAGAATGGTCAGGATCATTGGGTTGCGTCCGGTTTTTTCGTAAATGTACGGCTTGATCACTTCATTGATCTGAGCCTTGAGCTCGGACCATTCCTTGATCTTCTTGTCCAGCGCTTCCTGCAGCCTCTGCCGGACGAGGACGGTCGCCTCCTGGATCAACGACTCTGATCCGCGCACGTAGACGAAGCCGCGGCTGACGATGTCGGGTCCGGTGAGAATCTTGAAGTTTTTCATATCCAGGCTGACTACGACGACCATCAAGCCATCCTCGGCCAGATGCTTGCGGTCCCTGAGCACGATGTTGCCCACGTCGCCCACTCCGCTGCCGTCGATCAGGACGATGCCGGCCGGAACCTTGCTCAGCCATGCCTTCTCGCGGGTGCAGTTCAGCACATCGCCGTTGTCCATGATAAAGATGTTGCTTTCCTCGATGCCGACCTGCTGAGCCAGCTTGGAGTGCGTTTTCAGCATTCTGTACTCCCCGTGAATCGGGATGAAGTACTTCGGCCGGATAAAGTTGAGCATCAGCTTCAGCTCTTCGCTGCTTCCGTGACCCGATGCGTGAATGTCGAAGGCCGAGTTGAGAACGACATTGGCTCCCGCCCGATACAGCTTGTCTATCGTGCGGCTCACGTTAACCGTATTGCCGGGAATCGGCGACGCGGAAATGATCACCGTATCCTCCGGGTAAATCGTAACGCTGCGATGAGAGCCGGACGCGATCCGGGTCAGGGCTGCCATCGGCTCGCCCTGGCTGCCTGTGCAAATAATCAGCACCTGGTTGTCCGCGTAGTTGTCGATGTGCTTGATGTCGATCAGCATGCCCTCCGGCATGGTGATGTAGCCCAGCTCTTGTCCGATCACAAACACCTTTTCCATGCTTCGCCCGATCACCGCCACTTTGCGGTTGCACTCGGCGGCCGCATCCACAACTTGCTGCAGACGATGGACATTTGACGCAAACGTCGCCAAAATGATGCGCCCCCGCGCCTTTCTCACCACATCCAGAATGCCTTCGCCCACAGTCCGCTCGGACATCGTAAAGCCGTAGCGTTCACTGTTCGTACTGTCGGAGAGCAGCGCCAGCACATTTCCCGAGCTGCCGATCCGGGCAATTTTGCCGTACTCGGTCGTTTTTCCGACCGGGGTCATGTCGAATTTGAAGTCACCCGTGTGAATGACCATGCCCTCCGGCGTCTCCAACGCGATCCCTAGCGAGTCCGGAATGCTGTGGTTGGTTCTGAAGAATGTCGCCTTCATGTTTTGGAACGGAATCTCGGTATCCTCCGAGATCGGGATCAATTGAACCTCATTCTGCATGCGATGCTCTTCCAGCTTTGCCTTGACCAAGCCCAGGGTAAGGCGTCCGCCGTAGATCGGCATCTTGATCTGCTTCAGAATGTACGGGATGGCGCCGATGTGATCCTCATGCCCGTGCGTCAACAAGAGCGCCTTGATTTTGTGCTGATTGCTGATCAAGTAAGAAACGTCCGGAATGACCAGGTCAATCCCAAACATCTCATTCTCGGGGAATTTCACCCCACAGTCGATGATCACGATCTCGTCTTCGTACTCGACACAGTACATATTTTTTCCGATTTCGCCGAGACCGCCCATCGCGAAAATCTTAACGTCGCTCAACTTCTTTCCTCCTACCTCAACGTGCATGTTTTGTTGGGAACCCGAACCAATGCATGCCATATTTATTGTATCACAACCCAGGGTGTTCTTTTCATCCAGTCTACTCAAATTTGCCGTCGTCAAGCAAATGACGCTCTGCCAGAGGACAAGCCAACCGCTTGAAGTGATTGATCTGCCTAAGGCTGTTCCTGCTGTACGTGTAGCGACTGGCGACGAGAGCAGCATGACTGCAAAAATTGCCGACGGACGTACGAATTGAATGGGCAGAATGCAAAAAAGGTCCGTATTGACACATAATCAATCAGTGATATATTACATGTGAGATATATTTTTAAACACGTAACGAGGTGCTAAAATTGAAAATGCCTGAGAATGCCACCAGATTACAGCGTACGTTCATGCGGGACGAGGTATACAACATTCTTCGGGAATGGATCATGATTGGAAAGCTTGAGCCTGGTACAAAATTAAGAGATAAAGACTTGTCAGAAACACTTGGGATCAGCCGAACTCCTATTCGCGAGGCTTTAATCAGATTGGAGGATGAAGGGCTCGTCGTTACGAAAGCGAATCGATGGACAATGGTTTCCCCTATTGATTTTGACGGTGCGGAAAATATTTATTCGATTGTATGGACACTGGAGTGTTTGGCCCTAACCCAAGGTTTTCACAACATCTCTCCCAAAGATACGGAAGAAATGGAGAAAATGAATGAAAACCTAAAACAAGCCATGGAAAATGGCGACCGGCTTGCAGCACTTGAAGCGGATAACCTATTTCATAAGCGGATCATTGATCTTTCGCAAAATCACGAATTAGCCAAGCTGCTTCCAGGTCTGAAGGTAAAAATTCAGCGTTTGGAGCTTCATTATTTCAAGCGGATCAATGACGGCCACTTGTCATACCTTGAGCATCAAAAGATCATTGATGCATTCAAAAATAAAAATTTGCCTCAGGCATTAGAAGCGTTGGAAGAGAACTGGAAAAAAACCCTGGGACGTGTTCGACAAAATTAACAGAAGATACTATGGAACCCTCCTCCCGAATCGTAAATGTTCATGCGATTAGCCGGAGGATTTTTTTTTGTTGCGTCACGGCTCAGCCAAAAAGCTTGGCGCAACCGGGTCCTTCGCTGGAGAAAACGTTCATCACGCAGCTTTTGATGCATAAGGTCACCACTTGTAAAAACCTCATTTTCGATTCTTCTTAGAATAGCATTGACTCAATTGTGAAGTGTGGTATATTACATATTACAAGACGAAGAAGCAGCTCTCTACTAAACAGGTGGTACTATATTTTCATTTGACTGAATTATTTAACCTTTTTGGCGGTAGGGGGTGTTTTTGCGTAACTAGATTAGCAGGCGCAAAACAAAAATGTACGTGATGGAGGAAAAATGATGATGAAAACAGTAAGTACAGAAAAAGCACCGCAAGCGATCGGTCCATACTCTCAAGCAGTTCGAGTCTACGACTTCTTATTTTTGTCCGGACAAATTCCCATCGATCCGGAGACTAGCGAACTTGTAGCTGACGATATCGCTCTTCAAACCAGACAAGTCATGAAGAATATCCAGGCTATCTTGGAAAAAGAAGGGCTAACGCTCGATCATGTTGTGAAAACTACGATTTTTCTTCAGGATATCAGTCAATTCAGCATCGTAAATGAAGAGTACAGCAAATTTTTGGGTTCCCATCGGCCAGCTCGTTCAACGATAGAGGTAAGCCGGTTGCCTAAAAATGTGTTAATAGAAATTGAAGCTATCGCTTATGTAGTTTCATAACCAAAAGGCACGAGGAAAACAATAACGAGGTGAACGAATATGCAAGCGATCACAAATGCAGCAATCTTACAATTGTTACGTGAACTGATACGAATTCCTTCGGTTAATCCAAGCCTCGCTCCTGAAGAAGGTCACAATGAAGTGGAGATTGCCACATTTATTGTCGATTGGCTGCAAGCGCATCATGTACCTGCAAAATTAGAATATGTTGAACCCAATCGGCCAAATGTGATTGCTGAAATAGGCGCGGGTGACGGACCTACTTTATGTTTGTGTGCACATCTTGACACGGTGGGCACGAAAGGTATGGAAATCGCTCCCTTCGAACCAAAAGTGGAGGGAAATCGGGTTTACGGACGTGGAAGCTGTGATATGAAAGCCGGAGTTGCGGCTATCCTGTGTACAGCAGCCACCCTGGCTGCCGAAGGAACACATAAGGGTAAACTGAAGCTGGCTCTTGTATGCGATGAAGAATATGCCAGTATTGGCGCTGACCACTATGTACAGCACCATAAAGCCGATGCTTGTATTTTAACGGAACCGAGTGATTTGAAGCTGGTTGTGAAACATAAAGGATTTTTATGGGGGAAAGTGACAACAGTCGGAAGAAGCGCACATGGCAGCCGGTGGGATCTTGGTGAAAGCGCTATCTCTACGATGGGAAAAGTACTTGTCCGTTTAGATGATCTGGATCTGAATATTTTGCGCAATCGAATAGAAGATTTGGTGGGACCCGCATCCATGCATGTAAGTCTCGTTAATGGAGGGGTTGGGGTTTCGACATATGCACCTGATTGTGAAATTCATCTCGAAAGACGTACACTGCCTTCAGAGAATATGGACGAGATTACATTAGAGCTGGAGAAAGCGATACATGAGGTTGCCCAAAATGCACAGATTGATTGGTACTTTAGCAGACCTCCGTTTTCATGCGATCCCAAGGAATCGATTGTCCAGCATGTAATAAAATCATGTGAAAGCACGTTACGTCTACAGCCTCAACTTATTGGCTGGGGTGTTTGGACCGATGCTGCCATTTTTAGCGCGGCAAATATTCCAACGGTCAACATTGGTCCAACCGGATTCGGGCTTCATGAAGCAGTGGAGTGGGTTGATTTTGATTCTGTCATAAACAACACCAATATCCTCATAAACGCTGCAAAAACATATCTCCAAGAAGCATAAAACGTTTTTTGCTTCTACCAAAAAACGATGAGAACGATAGGATAAGCTCCTTGGAATTCAGGTAACAAAAGACAGCAAAGAAGTTGAATTTTATTGGAAATACATTTTTTTGCAAACAGTAATATATCACACACTACTTGGGGTCATATTAGGAGGACGCCTGATGGATAAAATAAAGTGGACGAATAATCGCTTTAAGCAAGAAACGGGTTCTTTCCACCTATCTGAGCATTTTACCACAAGAGAGATGAAGAAATCGGCGCTGTTTCATGCTGATATTCCAGAATATCAGCCCACTCCGCTTCATTCTCTTCGAGAGTTATCGAAACTTCTCGGAGTAAACAGCATTTATGTGAAAGATGAATCAAAACGGTTTGGACTAAACGCATTTAAGGGATTGGGCGCATCCTACGCTATGGCCTCCTACTTTGCAAGAAATAGTCTTGATGGGTCGGGAACGTTTACTTTCAGCAAGCTGCAAGAAGAAATAGCAACACTTCCCGGTTTAACATTCGCAACAGCTACTGACGGGAATCATGGAAAAGGCGTAGCTTGGGCTGCAGGTCTGTTTGGCCAAAAAGCAAAGGTTTATATGCCAAAGGGTTCATCTCAATGGAGACTGGATGCGATTAGAGATCTCGGAGCCGATGCATACCTCACTGATGTAAACTATGACGATACTGTTCAGATGGTATCCCGATTGTCATCGGAAAATAATTGGATTCTCATTCAGGATACAGCTTGGGACGGATATGAAGATATTCCCTTAACAATTATGAAGGGATATTTAACGATCGTTGCTGAAGTTGCAGAACAATTAGCAAAACAGGATTCCAATGAAATAACCCATGTATTTCTTCAAGCTGGCGTCGGTTCTTTTGCGGCTTCGGTTGCAGCGGCTTTACATCACTTATATCCAGATTCTCCACCGATCACTGTGATTGTTGAACCGTCCAATGCCGATTGTCTTTTCCAATCCGCTCTTGACCCAAGTGGTCTGCCCCAGCGAGTTTATGGAGATCTGTCAACGATGATGGCAGGACTCGCTTGTGGGGAACCTAACCCCGTTGCCTGGAAAATACTAAAATCAATGAGTGATTATTTCTTCTCTTGTCCTGATTCTACAAGTTCGAAAGGAATGAAACTGTTAGCCAATCCATTGAGAAAAGACACGAAAATCGTATCCGGTGAATCCGGTGCCGTTACGATTGGGCTGCTGTATGAGCTGCTGACGAATAATGAATTAGGGGAAGTGAAAGAAAAATTAAAATTAGATAAACACTCAAGAGTTTTGATTATCAATACAGAAGGCGATACAGATCCTGTAAACTATCGCAATGTAGTTTGGGATGGAAATTAACTGCTGTCCACGACTGGGGAAGGACTTGTTTCTCAATCTGTCCTTCCCAACCAACCTCTCATCATCATAAATCCAGGATGGAACGGCAGTTCTCGAAATAGCACAAATGAAAGCGCTTTCTATCGTCGTTTGTTCCGTTTGGCTTTGTACTGCCTGGAAGCTTCTGTGGTGGCCGGCCCTGTATTTCTAGCCGCCATTTTCGCTCACGGATGGTGGGAAGCGCGTTCTTCTATCGACGAGATGGAGAGAAAGCTCAAAGAGCAAAGGCAAACAAGAAGCAAGAGAATCGATTTCATCATTGCTTTTCTTACAAAAGGAGTGATTTTCATGCCATCCAAAATCGGAGAGATCCAAAAGAAAAACGGATTTAAGATGCCCCATGCGTTTGTGATCCTAACCTTTTGCATTATGATCATGAGTATTGTCACGCATTTTATTCCGGCTGGCATATATGATCGAATTGAGAATGCTGACGGTATCATGGTTGTTAATCCGGACACCTTCCACGTAATTGAAAGCACTCCCGTTACGTTTATGCAATTCTTCACATCGATCCCTCGAGGGTTCGTAGACGCTGGCTGGGTTGTTGCCCTCACTCTATTTGTAGGCTCCGGATTTGCGGTTGTCCAAAAAATTAACGTAATTCCAGCTGGTATCAATTACCTTGCCAAGAAGTATGAAAAGAAAGGAATATGGGTAATCCCTGTTTTAATGTTTATATTCGCTCTAACCGATGCTTTTATCGGGACACCCGAGCTTTGTATCGTATATGTACCCATCATTTTGCCCCTGATGCTGCGTCTCGGCTTTGACTCTATTACTGCATGCGCTGTTGCCCTTTGCGGTTCGGCCGCCGGTTTCTCCGCCGCGCTGACAAACCCTTTTACCATCGCCATTGGACAAAAAATCAGCGGTCTTCCCCTTTATTCCGGGTGGCAGTTTAGGATCATCACCTTTGTCGTCACTTTGACAATCGCCATTATTTACGTGATGCGTTATGCGCGAAAAGTACAAAAGTCTCCCGAAACGAGCAGTATGTATCATGACGATATTGAAAAGCGCAACAGGTATATACAAGAGGCAAACTTGGTTAGCGACGACTTGCAGCTTAGTTTTCGCCAGAAGTTAGCCGGCATCTATTCAATTATTATGCTGGGGATTATGCTTGCCGGGATTATCCTGCTTAAATGGGACGTACCTGAAATGTGTGCTATGTTTCTCGCGATCGGGGTAGGTGCAGGTTTGATTGCAGGCTTAAAAATGGACGAGCTATGCGACACATTAATCGTTGGCTGCCAGAGTATGATGATTGGCGCCTTAATCATTGGTGTTGCCCGTGGTATCTCTGTCGTAATGAATGATGGTCAGATTATTGATACTGTTGTTCATAGTATGGCCACCGTGCTGACTGATATCCCGTCATCTTTTACTGTTCTAGGGATTTTGGTTGCTGTTACACTCCTGAACTTTCTGGTGCCGTCCGGAAGCGGAAAGGCTGTTGTGCTCTTCCCGATTTTAGCTCCGTTGTCTGACATTCTTGGGCTGACAAGACAAACTTCTGTTTTGGCATATCAGTTTGGCGATGGATTCACGAACTACTTCTGGCCCACATCCGGATATTTTATGGCAGCTATTTTAATTGCAGGTGTATCTTGGAGCAAATGGATAAGATTTTACACTCCTCTCCTTTGTTTTTGGCTCTGTTCTTCTATTGTTTTCTTATTAATAGCGCAATTTATTAAATTCGGCCCCTTCTGACTGAATATCGTTTCCAACATGCCTGAAAACATCTGGACAAACCGGATACGACGAATCAAGCAATAAGAAGGTTGGCAGAGTGAATGCCACGCTAGCGATGTGAAATACATTTGCATCTATCCCCAAGCATTTATCGCTGCACGCTGCATACCTATATAAGGAAACCGCGCATGACGAGAGCTTTCAAGTCGGCTTAAAATGGGAAAAATTCACATATAAACGGTGCTGTGGTATACTGGAGGATGCTCTTTCTTCCTTGTCAACTGCGCGGAAGCATAACCACAATACCGATTAAAAAAGCAGGTGGTAGCGTGATGAAAAGGATTGCCGCGGCAGGAACATGTGCCCTGTTGGTCGCCGGATCACTCGGCTGGAATTACTCGACAACAAGCGCTGCAGAAGAAGAATTTACCGGAGAGCTGCCGTTGGAACGGTTTGCCTACGAAAAGAGCAAGCAATCTGACTCCCAGCCCGTCAGCCCCAATTTCCTGAATTACGATGCGATTCCCGTTCGAGTCATTATGGGAAATGACAAAACGGAAGCGTACGAAGACGCTGTCCGCTCCGTCGTCGCAAACAAACAGAAAAATAGCGTGATTACCTCGCTCTATTTGAACGATGACGAAGATCAGGGGTATGTGCTGGAGACGACGGAGGACGGTATTTCCTACGTTCATGTGCTGGAAAAGAACGGCGGAGACTGGGCGGTCGCCAAGGTGGAAAAAATGGAATGGAAGAAAAAGAAGCGTGGGGAATAGCGATCATTGGCGAGCCTGTTGGCGCAAGCAGACGGGCTCTTTTCATTTTGCGGCGGAAGGTGAAAGATGGTCAGCATTAGCGGGCGGGTGCCGGATGTGCCTGACGGGGTTTATGATAAATAGGTCGGGGCTTTGGGGGGAGGAGATGAAACAGGAGAAAAAAGCTCCAGGTTCGGTGGGACACTTGCTGGGGGTTGTTCTGGCCGGCCCTATTCCAAAAGCGGAAGCCGCGTCCAAAAGCAGCCTGTTCGGGAAGAAATTCAGAGTTGGACGCTAAAAGCAGCTTCCGCTTTTGGAATAGAGCCTGGGTAGTGTCCCAAAGACCTTCGCTTTTTTCGCCTGTTTCATCTCCACAAGCTTTTGACTTGGTCCTGCCTTTCTTTCGCCATCTCAAAAGAAGAAGAAAGGAATACGAAAGTCTAGCAAGTTCTCGTAAACTGAATTACTTTTTCATATAGAAACAATCCCTCCCATGCAAGCGTACGGCACACAGCCTCGACTTGTACAAGAAGGATTGTTGTTTTGTAAGGACGTTGCTTCCCTGACAAATGCGATGTTTATCAGTCAGCGAGTTGAATCATTTCATTCAGGATCTGGTCCATGTCCATATCGGACGCCATTCCGTAAGCGCGGCGCATCTGTCCGTCCTGGTCGAGCAGGAAGATGCGGGCGGTGTGGACGTAGGAGCCGTCCGGCTGTTTCAAGGTAGCCATCCCGAAGTCTTTTGTCACCTTGTCGATATCGGCCTGCTCTCCTCTGAGGAATTGCCAGCCGCTGAAATCGACGTTGAATTGCTCGGCGTATTTTTTCAGCACGTCCGCCGTATCGCGCTCGGGGTCAAACGTAATGGTGACGAATTCCACCTTGTTCCCGAAGCTTCCCTTTTCCTTCAGCTGCTCCTGCAGCTTGGACATATTGAACGTGGTCGCGGGACAAATATCCGGGCAGTGGGTAAACATGAACTCCACCAGCCGCACCTTGCCGTTGTGCTCCGACAGCGAGTACTTCGTGCCGTCGATGTTGTCCAGGGAAAAGTCATTTACTTGCTTCAACACAGGCAGCTGGTTTTTTTGCCAGTATTGGTAGCCAAACACAGCAGCGATCAGCAGGACCAGCACTGCAGCTACCAGCGTAAACCAGTGCCGCTGCAAAAAGGTCGCCTGCTCCCGTTTTCCTTCACTCACGACAATCCTCTCCCTATCAAATCTACCTTAACAACTCTTTACTGCTCTGTCTCTCCCGGCCAGGCAAGCATTCCGCCCACCATATTGGCCGCGTCGAACCCGAGATTGGTCAAGTACTCGGTCGCCATGTGGCTGCGGGCTCCGCTCCGGCAGACGAGCACGACTGGCACTTCCTTGTCCAGTTCGTCTACCCGGTGGGGCAAAAAGCCGAGCGGAATCAGCTTGGCCTCCTTGATATGGCCGGCATTCCATTCTTCTACTTCACGCACATCCACGACTTGCAGCTCTTCTTTCGCCGCCAGCTTCTCCATCAGCTCCTGCGGGGTCATTTCCTTTACGCCTTGATCGCTCATCTGCAAACAGCCTCCTGTATGTTCAGGTTTTCACCTTGCTTTCACTGTCTCCCATCATACCATATACGGACGCTATTTTTGAATCGGACGGCCCTGCACGTATTTGGCGTCAAAAAGGAACAGCTTGAGCAGCAGTAGTAGCGACGGAATCAGCAGGAAAAGACCGGCGATCAGTCCGATCACCAGCGCCTTGCCCATCGCGGGGCTGTTGATGCTGTCCGTGATCGTAATGTACGGGTAGAGCAGGTACGGCAGATGGGCAGTGCCGTAGCCAAAGAACGCGAAGGCAAACTGCAGCATCACGAGAACGAAGGCCCAGCCGTAGCTGCGCTTCTTCAATTGCAGAGCCAGCGCTCCGCAAAAGCAGGCAAAGGACAAAAGGAACAGCCAGCTTACATCCATCATCTTGTCAAAGTGCTCCGGATTGTGCCGGTGAATGGAAA
Source organism: Brevibacillus borstelensis (assembly GCF_037834415.1). Lineage (GTDB taxonomy): Bacteria > Bacillota > Bacilli > Brevibacillales > Brevibacillaceae > Brevibacillus > Brevibacillus borstelensis_A. The sequence continues at coordinate 37,313 of NZ_JAUMSJ010000031.1, forward strand.
GGAACACCAGGAAGCTGGCGAAAATCGTCGGCAGGCTCCAGGCGACCGCAAAGGAACGAAGCAGCTTGACCGCGGCTGTGTCTTTCGCCCGGTCCGCGTAAAAGGTCAGAAAGCTCGCGCTGATGTACAGCACGCTCACCAGCGCAAGGGCCACGACCGACCACGAGTACGAGCTGGTCAAAAGCTTCTCCATGTTCAGGATGATCTCCCCGCCAGCCGTTTGCTCGATATATCCCCCTTCGGAAATCGTCAGGATGGTGGATAGCGAAGCCGGGATAAACAGCCCGGTCACCCCGTAGACGAACAGGTAAGCCGTGCTGTTGCGGGCCCCGTAATGGGCAAAGGCGTAGAACGAGCCCCGGAGCGACTGCAGGACGAGAAAGACGCTGCCCGGCACGAGCAGGGCTGTCCCGTAGTAATACGCGGTATCCGGGAAAAACCCGATCAGCCCGACCATGAAGAAGATCAAAAAGACGTTCGTGACCTCCCACACAGGCGACAAATACCGCTCGATGATCGCGTTGACGATATGGTCCCGCCGCGTCACTTTGCAGAAAAACGAGAAGAACCCCGCGCCGAAGTCAATCGACGCGACGATGATATACCCGTACAGAAATATCCACAGCACCGCAATGGCCAATGTTTCCAGAGACATGTCGCATGCCCTCCCTTCCCGTTACTTCAGCTCGGCTTCGATCGGCTTGTTTGTAAACATCCGCTTTAACACAAGTGAGCAAACGATGGCCAGAAACGCGTACAACAGACTGAACATCACCAGCATTTCCCCGACATTGTCCGCCGTCGTAGCCGCGTGCTGTGTCTTCATGTAGCCGACGAGAATCCACGGCTGCCGCCCGATCTCGGAAAAAATCCAACCCAGCTCGATCGCCAGGATCGAGAGCGGCGCTCCCCAGAAAATCGTATGCAGGAGCGGCCTTGGGACATGCCCCTGTTTCCAGCGGCGTACGGCAAAATAGAGGATCGGCACAGCCAGCATGTACATCCCGATGACCACCATGCCGTCAAAGAAATAGTGGATAATCAGCGGCGGCCACAGCTCGCGGGGGATTTGATCCAGTCCCATCACTTCGCCGTTTGGCGATCCCGTCGCGAGGATGCTGAGCGCGTAGGGCAGCTTCACGGCTCCCTTCACTTCCAGCGTCTCCCGGTCCAGAACGCCGCCGAAGATCAGCTCGGACTGCGGCTTCGTCTCAAAGTGCCACTCCGCCGCCGCCAGCTTGGCCGGCTGGTATTTGGCCAGATACTTTCCGGCGAAATCGCCATACAAGGCCGTCCCGAAGGAAAAGACCAAGGCCAGAGCCACGGTGAAATGAAGCGCTTTGCGGTAGTACTCGTGATTGTTTCCTTTGAGCAGCTTCCATGCAGCGATGGCGGCAAGGATAAATGCGGAAGTCGCGTACGAGGACAGAATCATGTGACCCGCTTTGGTCGGTGTAGCCGGGTTGAACATGGCCGTGAGCGGCTGCACGTCGACGATGGCGCCATCTACGAGCGTGAAGCCCTGCGGCGCGTTCATAAACGCATTTACAGTCATGATGAAGAAGGCAGAGGCGGTCGAGCCAATCACGACCGGAATCGAGAATAACCAGTGGATGTACGGATTTTTAAAGCGGTCCCAGGTGTACAGATAAATCCCCAGGAAAATCGCTTCAAAGAAAAAGGCAAACGTCTCCAAAAACAGCGGCAGCGCAATCGCCTCGCCAGCCACCTTCATGAAGCTTGGCCACAGCAGGCTTAGCTGGAGTCCAATACAGGTTCCTGTCACGACGCCGACCGCAACGGTAACCGTGAAGCCCTTTACCCAGCGGCGCGCCATCAGCGTGTACATCGGGTCTTTGCGCCGGATGCCCAGCCACTCCGCAATCGAAATGAGGATGGGAATGCCGACGCCCATGGCCGCAAAAATGATGTGAAACCCCAGCGTCAATGAAGTCAAGATACGAGCCAGCATGGTGTTGTCCAGTTCCATACGTTGTCTCCCCTCCCGAAAACAACTTTTGCACAGTGCTTATATGTGAATGTTATCACAATCCCCTTTATCATATGGCTTCCGAAAGCGTTATGTTGTGAACAACGAGGGACGAATTGGTTACGGAAAAACGTCGAATTCGTTACGGAAATAAGGCGGAGCGATCATCGGCCAAAACAGCCCTGCTATGGTATGCTTTGCATTAAGGACAAACAGGAGGGTTCAATCATGAACATGGAGGTTTTCTTCGACATTCACAGCAATTTACCCCGGGAAGGTCCCGGAAATCATGCTTCGACCCGAAAAGCTCTTTCGTTTGTCAAAAATATTCCAAGCGATGCTCGCACCCTCGATGTTTGCCTTGCCCAAAACCTCAGGAAATCGCCGAGGCTGGCTACGCCTTGCGAGGTCATTTTGTCCTGTCTGAATCGGCCTGGTGGGATGACTACTATGAACCGATGGGCGAGCGGATCAGTCAGCTGCAGGAACAGTACAAAAACGACCGGAACGCGCTCGCGGCGCTGGAAGAAGCCAGCCGGGAAATCGAGCTGTACCGGAAGTATTCCAGCTATTACGGATACGTGTTTTATGTGATGCAAAAGAGCGATTCAGTCGATTAAGACACGTCTTTAGCAACAGGCAAAGGGAGAGCTCCTCATGCTCCCCCTTTGCTCGTGCTTTGTTTCTATTTTTGATGGGTCCCGGCTATCGCTCGTTCTATGCTCGTTAAACCACACTGGCTCCAATAACCCGGTTCACTCTCTTGCCCTAACTCTCCTCTTTTTTCTCAGGCAGCTTGTCCCAGACGACGATAATCAGCGTTGCGACTGGGCCTAGGAAAAGCGACAACAAAAACCAGTTGAGTCCGCTCCGATTCTTCCCTTGCGCCAGTCCCGCATTGATCAAGGCCAAAGTTCCCAAGCCTATTGCAAACTCGTTCTCCATGGATCTTTCCCTCCCTCCTTTTGTTTCTGTGTGGCGATACCAATCATCCAGCCGCATACAGCAGCCAGAATACAGTGGTTGCTTCAGTCGCTACTCCTCTCCATGGCTCGGTGTCACCGTACCCGAGCCTCTGCGTCGAGGCTGGCCAAATCACAGCTCTTTCCCCATCCTTCAGATGAAGTGGAAAGCTTATGCGATAGCCGCGTTTGGAAATCACAGAAAAACCTCCCCACTTAGTCGGAAATTTGATTGACCTTCAGCAATTGTCCCCTTATAATACCAGATAAGCACTATAAGAAAATTGCAAACATTTCATCACGAGCGGTGGAGGGACAGGCCCGATGAAACCCGGCAACCTGCGGCATGGACGCATGGTGCCAAATCCTGCAGAATCGCTGATTCTGAGAGATGAAACCGCCCGGCATGTCCGAAGCCTTCCCCTCTCAGGAGAAGGCTTCGTTTTCTTTTATTTTGAAGGAGAGGAAGAGATGCCCATGTCAGAGAAGCAACAGTGGAAACCGGAAACCCTTGCCCTGCACGGCGGCCAATCGGTCGATCCTGTGACGGGATCGCGAGCGGTGCCGATCTATCAAACGACCTCGTATGTGTTCCGGGACACGGAGCACGCGGCCAACCTGTTTGGCCTCAAGGAGCCAGGCAACATTTACACGCGGATCATGAATCCCACGCAGGATGTATTTGAACAGCGCGTCGCCCTCCTGGAGGGCGGAGTCGGGGCACTCGCCACGTCGTCCGGTCAGGCCGCGATTACCTTTGCCATCCTGAACATCGCGCAGGCGGGCGATGAGATCGTCTCCTCCAGCAATCTGTACGGCGGCACCTACAATCTGTTTGCCCATACGCTGGGCAGGCTGGGAATCAAGGTTCATTTCGTCGATCCGTCCGATCCGGAGAATTTCCGCGCCAAGATCAACGAAAATACGAAAGCCCTTTTCACCGAAACGATCGGGAATCCGCGGATTGACGTCGCCGATATCGAAGCGATTGCGGCAATCGCCCATGAAAACGGGGTTCCGCTGATTGTCGACAATACCTTCGCCACGCCTCTGCTCTGCCGTCCGTTTGATCACGGCGCGGATATCGTGGTTCACTCCACGACCAAATTTATCGGCGGGCACGGCACCGCGATCGGCGGAATCATCGTCGATTCCGGCAAATTTGACTGGAACAACGGAAAGTTCCCCGGCCTGACCACGCCTGACCCGAGCTACCACGGCGTCGTCTATACGGAGGCTGTCGGGCCGGTTGCCTACATTATCAAAGCTCGCGTGCAGCTGCAGCGCGATATCGGCGCGGCCGTGGCTCCTTTCAACTCCTTTTTGTTCCTGCAAGGGCTGGAGACGCTGCATCTGCGCATGGAGCGCCACAGCCAAAATGCCTTGGCGGTGGCCCGCTATCTCCAGCAGCATCCGGCGGTCGAGTGGGTCAACTACCCTGGTCTGGAGGAAAGTCCTTACCACAGTCTGGCGAAGAAGTACCTGCCGAAAGGAGCGGGAGCCATCCTCACCTTTGGCATTCGCGGCGGCGTTGCGGAGGGCCAAAAGCTGATCGAATCGGTAAAGCTGTTCTCTCATTTGGCAAACGTCGGCGATTCCAAGTCGCTGATCATCCACCCGGCAAGCACTACTCACCAGCAGATGAACGAATCCGAGCAGCTCGCTGCCGGCGTAACCCCTGGCATGATCCGCATCTCCGTCGGCACGGAGTCTATCCACGACATCATCGCTGATCTGGAGCAGGCCCTACATGCGGCGGCAGCAGTCGGCAAGGCGTAGCCGCTCATACTGAGAAACGGGAACTGTCATCGCCTGAACGCGCCCCTGAACCCGCCATAACAAAAGGAAGGCCTTCGCAGCGGAAGGTCTTCCTTTTATTTTTCCGTTTGAACCGGCTCCTTACGCCTTGCTAGGGCCGTTTTTGCTTTGCCCCCTGCTTAGAAAGGAGCGCTTCTTACAACAAGCTAATTGCTGTTTTCGAAAGGCAATTCCGGAAGCTTGCTTGCAATGCTCCCGGAGCTTGTGGTACATTATTATTGTTTCCTGGGAAACAATAGCCAAAAGGAGGGTGCTTGCGATTGGATGTAAAAGAACGCATCTTTCAGCAAATTCTCGTTCTGTCCCACAAACAGGAGGAGCAAAGAAAGCGCAGACACGACCAATTGCTCGCTGAGATCAGCCAACTGGCCCCTGGCTGCGAGTCGTGCAAAAACTTGAGCCTCACGGAGCTGCACGTGATTCAAAGCATCGGCCAGGGCGGCCATCTGAACGTTACAGCGATCTCTCAAAAAATCGGGGTAACGAAAAGCGCTATTTCGAAAATTACGACAAAGCTGATGCAAAAAGGACTTATTGAGCGTTACCAGCTTCACGACAATCAGAAGGAAGTCTATTTTCGGCTTTCCGGCCAGGGAGAAACAGTCTTCTCTATCCATGAGCGGCACCACCGGAAGATCGGCGACGAATGGAAGTCATTTCTGGGGCGTTATGCAGAAGAGGAGCTTGGCTTTTTGCACCGCTTGCTGCAGGATGCGCTGGAAATGGCTGATCAAAAACAACGCGATGAATAACCATTTTGGTTCGTCGCTTTATTTTTCGTCACATTGTTTCCTCAGAAACAAAAAGGAGGAGAAATCTATGACACAAAAACAAAAGGCAGGAGCGTCAGCCATTTTATATCTGCTTGGGATCACCATTTTAATTGGCAGCTTTTCACAAAATCTGTTCTTGCCGATACTCCCGGACATGCAGCAAACGTTCCACGCCTCGACCTTTACGATCAATTTGACCGTTTCCGTATTTACCCTGATGCTGGCTGCGATGCAGCTCGTGTACGGCCCTCTGGTTGACCGCATCGGCCGTCGGAAAGTCCTGCTCCCCGCCTTGCTCCTGTTTGTGGCCGCTTCCGTCGGCTGCGCTTACGCCCCCTCCATTTATCCGCTGCTGTTCTTCCGGGCGCTGCAGGGCATCGGCTTCGCTGCGATTCCGATCGTGGCTGCGACCGTTATCGGAGACTTGTTTGAAGGCGCCAAAAGAGCGGATGCGATGGGTACGTATCAAATGATGCTCGGACTGGGGCCGGCGCTCGGCCCTCTCCTGGGCGGCTGGCTGGGAGCGGTCGGGGGACATTCGCTTATCTTTCTGTTTCTCGCGGCAAGCTCCCTTCTGCTCCTCGGCGCCAACGGCTGGCTGCTCCCGGAAACCAGGCCGGCCGGTTTGACGCCGCCCAAAAAAGGATGGGAACAGATGGTCGGCATTCTGCCTCATCCGGTGGGTGGATCTGTGATCTTTATCGCTTTTGCCCAAATGTTCACCTATTACAGCTTTCTCGTGTTCCTGCCGGCGCACGCCGCCCATTCCTATGGATTGACCCCGGGCGAAATCGGCGTATTGTTTCTGTCCGTTTCGCTCGTCTTCATTGCGAGCAGCAAAATGAGCCGCTTTCTGCTGCGCTTCCTCAGGATTGAACGGGCGCTCCTGATGGCCGCAATCGCGAATGCTGTCGGGACCCTCCTCTTCATGATCACGGCCAATTTGTCGCTGACCGCCATGATTGCAAGCAGCATGGTCTACATTTTGACGCTTGGGATCGGCATGCCCTTGCATACGGCTGTCCTGTCGGAAGCGTTTATGAACGAACGGGCGACAGCCATTGGCATGTACAATTTTGTCCGCTACGTGGGGATGGCTGCTGGACCCATTATCGGCGCCTTCCTGTTCAAGCTGGGGGACAGCTGGCTGCAATTTGGCTTTGCCGGCTTGTTTATCGCCGTTTCTGCGTGGGTCGGCTTCGTTCGCTTTCGCAAATCTGCAGCTGCTGTCCGCTCCGGCAGCTAAAACATTCGCACCGCAAAAATCCCCACTCGTCTGTGAGTGAGGATTTTTTTGCTGCAGCTGATCGATCCGTTTATTTCGGCTCGCCGGCTGTTTGCTTGCCTTCCAGCTTCAGCGTCAAGTTTACGCTGTCTTCCTGGAAGCGGTTTTGATCGTTCCCGTCATCCGCGAATTCAATTCCGAGGTAAATGCGGTCTGTCGTTTCAGGCGGCAGCGTGAGGAGCTTGGTAGCCCAGCTGCCGATGTCCAGTTGGCCTCCGTCCTTGAGTTCCTTCAGCGATTGTCCGTTCAGCGGATGGACGATGACGCGCTCAGAGATCGGGATGTTTGGATCCGCACTGGAGAGCCAGTATACTTTCAGGTGGTTGTCGAGATCGTCGGAGCCGTTGTCTCCGTTTTTGTCGGCTACGGAGTAGTCGACGCTCATCAGCAGTTGATTGATATCGATCGTCCCTGTATTGGTGATGTCAAACGTTCTTTCAAACCAGTCACCCGGCTTCATGTTTTCTACTTGGAATACGGACTCGGCCGGTGTTGCTCCGATTTCCATTTTACCGGCGGCAAACGTGTTGTCCTTGATTTCGCTGGTGGCATTGAACCATGCGAATGTTCCCCCGCCGATCAAGGCTGCACCCAGTCCAACGGATGCCAAGGTCACTGCAAATTGCTTTTTCAAGCTCATGTTTTCCTTCCTCCCACGGATTCATAATATTTATGATGGCTTGAAGCCTGATACCAGAAAGAACTGCTATCAGCCCCCAAGGTATCACCGCGAAGATGATTTACGGCTGGGGCTTCGCTGCCGCTTTCGCTTCTTCTTCCTTAATCATCCGCAGCAGCTTCCAGACCGAGCTGACGATCAGGTACAGTCCGGGGACACCCAGCATCAAGAGCATGCCGAGTCCCGATCGGGCAAACTCGATAAAGTAACCGATGAGTGGAACGGAGTACTGTACTTTGCCGATGAGCCTCTCTGGCGTGACCGGAGCTGTGTCTTTTCCGTCGTTGGCATCGCCCTTGGTAATCAGCTCGCCGTCGCGTTTCTCGACGACGCGGTGTGTAATCGTCAGGCCGTCCGGGTCCTTGAAGGTAATGATGTCGTTTTCTTTGACATCCTTGAAGTCGACCGGCTTTACGGCGACGATGCTTCCCGTATCGAAGGCAGGAGCCATCGACCCGCTGAGTACGACCATGATCTGATTGCCGAACAGGACTGTTTTCCCCCCGTTTATCTTGCCGACGAAGAGAAAACCCGTGATGGCGATGACCGCGATCAAAAACAGACTCGTCAGAATGGATATGCACTTTTTCAAAAGGACCACTGGATGATCTCCCCGCTTTCCTTGGCGCTCGGCTGCATGCCGTTCACAGTTTCCATCTTACGGATTTTGCCTTTCCCCATCTTCCTGCGTCAGGGTGAACTTCCCGACTGTCCGGGATGATCCGCAGCTTCGGCGAGTATGGGTGCATTTTCATACTCAGGGATGACCTCATCTCAGCTTTTCATACGAGGGGGATGCGGCGGTTGGCTGGGAACAAAAAAACCAGCGGGCAGAAATTCGCTGGTTTGGCAGGATTCGATTTGTTTGTTCGGATGTATCCCGGAGAAGACTTAATCCGCTCGGACAGATGAGTTTGCCTCCCGGGTGCTTGGTGGCGACGAGGGCGCTTCGCCTGAAACCGGAGGCGGAGACTCCCCTCCTGAACCTGGCGACGGCGGAGGCTCCCCTCCTGAGCCCGGCGGCGGAGTTTCCCCTCCTGAGCCCGGCGGCGGCGGAGTCTCGCCTCCCGTTCCCGGCGGTTGGGGCGCCCCCCCTCCTGTACCCGGCGGCGGGTTTTCCGTCCCCGGCAGAGGAGCTCCCGGAGCGCCAGACCCTGCCCCGGGCTGAGCCGGCGTGCTTGGGGGACTCGCCTCCACGACGCTCGTGCTTTCCTTGTACTCGGTAACGATAGTTAGCGGAATCGTGTGTTGATAAAAACCATCCAATGCTGTGATGTGCAATTCCCCTTCCAGCGTTTCATTGCCGCGTCCGACCTGGTCTCGTATATGGCCGATGCGGAACTCGATCGCGTTTTCGCCGCCCACCCGGCTTATCTCGACGCGCCCCTCCGGTTCCCCCGTCACCTTCAGATTTTCCACATCCAGCTCGAGATGCGGACGCTGCGGCTGGAATACAAGCGTAAACGCTCCCTCGTCGATGCTGGTCTCCACATCGCGTTCCTCCGAGCTTCCGCCTTCCTCCGTCTTTACTCTTGTAATCGTCACGTGCCTTGTTACCTCTGTCACGAGGCGAATCGATTCTGTTTCTGTCGTAAACACGTCTTCATTTGTTCCCAGACTGACAGGGACCGTCTGCTTTTGCTCGCTGGTCAAAAAGGCAACCGTACCTTCCAGGGGGAGAAGCACACTGAGCAGCGCGATGCCCATCAAGCCCAAAACCAGCTTATTCACCATACTTCCCCCTATTCCGAAAAGATGGCGTCAGGCGTAGCCTGCTTGGCCAGGAAGCGTATTTCCAGGTTTCCGGCAAGCGCTTGAAAGCTGTGGTCTACGCCTTCCTTCGGCAAATAGACAGTGATGGCAAACGTTTTGCTCTGCTGGCTGAGGGGGAAGCGATCTTCCGTCCCATTCACATGCTGCAGCCCGGGCTGCTCCTGATGAAGCCCTCGGACCAGTCCGTCGTAAACGATGCTTCCGCCGGTTTCAATCCGGACCCGCAGCACTTCCTCCAGCTTCGGCACGTCTTCGGGCTTGCCCGCCTCCGTCACTCTCGCCACAATTTTGTAGACAAACTCCAGATCGCTTTCTCCGCTTGAAAGCGTTGCTTCCAATTGACGGGCGTCACCCGGTATCATCCGGGATAAGTCGACTGCGTGGCTGCCCCCTTCGATCACCCGCCATTTATCGCCGAACACGCTCTCGGTAATATCCAGAATCCCGACGGCAAACCGGTGTCCGCTGTCTTTTGCCCCGTCCCACAGCCAACTGTAGGTTCCCGCCGGCTGCATCCAAAGCGAGGCTGTCAGCCCCAGCAGAAACATGCCGCCCGCCCACTGCTCCGCCAGTCCCAAACGCGGCTTCCTGGATTTCTGTCTGGCTCGGCGCTCAATCATATTTGTTGTCTTCCAGGTAGATGTCTGCCTTGAACAGGTGGAGGGCAAGTTTCTTCGTATCTCCGTTCTCCCCGCTTGTCTCCTTGAATCCTTCAATGCCGTCGCCTACTTGGACGCCGCCGCTGTCCACCGCGTATTTATTTACTTTGGTAAAGTCATTGTCGACGATCTGCACTTCGGTCTCCCGTTTGTTTGCCACCACCACAGCGTGCTGGACGCCGGTAAACGTGTTGCTGGCGATCAGCACCCCTTTGATCGTCTGATCCAGCACAATCGCTTCCTTCGCTCCGGCAAAGGTGCTGTCTTTTACCGTCAGCCCCTCCAGCGTCTTCTCTTTGCCCAGATCGGACATCGTCCGGATTGCCGCGTCAAACCCGCCGTCAAACGTGCAGCCCTGGAAGCTGACGTTGGAGCCGACGTACAAGCCTGTCCCGTTGCCCTGAAAGCGAATGCCTTCAAAGGAAGCGTTGCTCACCTGCAGCTCATCGGCCCGGACCACGACCTTGCCCTCCTTGCCGGGAGCCGCTTTCCACGTGACCTTTTCCGGCAGCTTCATGTCGGACAGATCGTAGCTTCCTTCCTCGAGGACAAAGGTCAAGCCCTTCACGTTGTCTTTTTCCGCTTCCTTGCTGGCCAGCCGCAGCGTCTCCACCAGCTTGGCGCCGTTCAAATCCTGCGGAGTAAAAGTCAGAACAGGGCCCCCCTGGGCAAAATACTGACCGTTCTCCTGCTGGGTAGCCAGGAAACCGAAGGTCACATCGGCCGACTTTTGCTGCACCTCATTTCCCGTACTTTCCGGGAGGTAGACGGAAAAGTACAGCTCGTCGCTCTCATCCTTGGGCAGCTCTGGAATGATCACGTTGGCCTGGGTGAGCTGGCTGACCCGCCCGTGGTAAAGCAGCTCTCCGTCCCGGTTTTCCCTTCGCACTTCCACCACCAGCTGATCGTACACGATGTCGTCTCCGCCTTCCTTCTCAGCCAGAAGCGCGTACTTCACCGGGACGTCACTCTGGTTGTGGACCGTCAATGTCTTGGCAAACCGGACTCCCGGCAAAAACGGCATATCGTCGACAGCTTGAAACCTGGCTTTGGTCTCGCCGAGGGAGATTTCCAGCCTGCCTGCCGCAAATGTACTGGAGTCCTCTACTTGGCTCGTAAAGTAGGCGTACGTCCCAAAGCTCGTACTGGCTACGATGGACGTCAGAACAGCCGTCCCCAGCGCGATTCGCTTCCACGGCCAATTTTTGACCTGTTCCCGCTTCATGAAAGTTCCCCCTCAACGGTTTCAGATTGCAGACGCTTCGACTGGTTTCGCCCCCGGCGATGCGAATACGCCAGAAACGCGATAAAGGCAGCGAGCAGGGTCAACAGGACAGGAGGCTTCTGAAGCCCCTCCTGGACCGCAGCCGCATACGGAATCGCTATGACCACCTTGCCGACGACGCGGTCCGGATCGGTCCACCCTCCATCCTCGCCTTGATTGGCATCCCCTTTCGTCTGGAGGTAGCCGTTTTCCAGTCGATGCACGATGCGATGGGTGGTAAGCGAAAGTCCGTTTTGCTCCTGCCAGTAGGTAATAATATCGCCCACGCGCGGCTCTTTGTCTCCGTACCTGCGAACAATGACCATATCGCCGGCGTTTATCGCGGGAGACATGCTTCCGGTAAGCACGGAAAGCACCCGCCAGCCGCCGATCCCCGGCATGCGGTCATCGTTTAAGCGGCTTGTTGCGTACAAAAAAAGATTGATCATGACAAAAACGACAAGGATCAAAATACCGCTTCGCTTGCACCAGCGAACTGCCACGCCGATCACCTCTTTTTTCCATTGTACGCAGAAGTCAGAGGTCCATCTTCCACCGCCGGAAGGACTGCGCATGCACATCGGGAGGAAGATTTTTATTCGCGGGGATGAGGCGATCTCATACTGAAGGATGAGGGAAACAAAAAAGCTTGCAGGCCTCACCTTTCGGCAGGCGTTCTGCAAGCTGACAGTTCCACTGCTTTTTTCGGGGGCGAGTGCAGGTGATACGGCTGCACGGGCCGGATGGGAACAAATCGAAGGCTGGCCGGAGCGGCGCGGATGCGGGAAAGATTTTTGCCGCAATAGGGACAGACCCATTCGTGCCTTTCTGCGCTGCTGTAAGACCGCTTTTGGCACTGCCCGCATTTTTTCTGCCACACAAGCCTTCCCTCCCGATCGACAAGTCACACCTCGTGTATACCATTTTTTACCACGCGCTGCATCAGGCTTCAGTCTGTATCGTCCCATCCTTCAGGCGGATATTTAGCCTACCATTGGCGAGGCATCCGATGCACGGACAGGCGAAGGCATCTGAATCGAACGCGCAAAAGCACGGACTACACGCTCTTCATATGCCGTTCCCGCCATCTGGCTAATTTGCCGGCAGGCTTCGTCAACGGTCAGCGGCTCGCGATACGATCGGGCTGCCGTCATAGCCAGGTAGCACTCCGCGATCCCCAATACCTGGGCGAGCAGAGGAATTTCATCCGCCTTCAATTGCATGGGGTAACCGGTGCCATCGCAGCGCTCGTGATGGGAACGCAGCGCCGCTACCACACGCTGGCAGGCCGGGTCGTCCTTGAACAGCTCCCCTCCGGTGAAGCAGTGCTCCTGAATCACCTGATATTCGTAGGTCGTCAGCTTTCCTTCCTTTTCAAATACGTAATCCGGCCATTTGACCCGGCTGACGTAATGCAGAAGGGAAAGCAAATTCACTTCCCAATCGCTCACCCGCTCCTCCGGCAGCTCGCGAAGCATGCGCTTGATCAGCCTGCCCATCTCCTCGATTTCCCTGCTGCTGATGCGGGTTTTTCGCTCGACCGTAGGCACCAGCTCATTTAACAGACTCATCGCGTATTCGCGGCTTCTCTCATCTGCCGCCTGTCTGGCGCCGCCAACCCACCTGCTCAAGGAGTAGAATCCGAGCCAAGCGCAGATGCCGCTCCCAGCCGCGAGCGAGAGGTGGATAAACACATCCATGGCGGCAGCCTGCTCCAGTTGTAAACCGATGGAAAAAGCGTTGATCAAACAGCTCACGGAGCCCCATATGAACAGCAGCAGCCGGTTGTGAAAGAAGGTGAGATACAGCGGATAGATCAGGAAGATATGCCACAGCCCCGTATCATAGTGCGGGTTGGACAGGCAAAGAAACAACAGCAGGGCGATTCCGAGAAAAGCGGACACATGCGGCGAATTGGTTTCCGGCAGCACATAGCGCTTATGCAGGACGTAGACAGTCCAGGATACCGCTCCGCCCATGACATGTACCCAGGGAGAAGAGATGGCTTTTGCTGCTGTCAAAAGCACGGCGATCAACGCGTCGGCAGTGACCAGCACAGCCAGCCAGTAAAACATGCTGTCCGCCAGAAATTCGGTGTGATTTCCCTTCCTCTTTTTCAGTTCCATGAAAGACCCTCTTTACCGTTTTTGCCATCGACTCATGCGCCAACATTAACGCGGCACTCTGACCATACCCTTTTTCAAGCCGTACAAGACTGCTTGCGATCGATTTGTCTGGCCCGTCTTTCTGAGGATGCTGCTCACGTGAGTTTTGACGGTCGCCTCTGATATGTACAGCCGCCTGGCGATTTCCTGATTGCTGAGATTCTCGACAATCAATTCGAAAATCTCTTGCTCCCGCTCCGTAAATACGATGTCCGCCTCTTCCTTTCGTCTTCGCTGGAGCTTGGACTGGAAGCAGGAATAGCCCATCATGACCATGTCCATGGTGTGAAGGATTTGCTCTGGCACCGTATCCTTCATGACGTACCCGTCTACATGAGAGTCCAGCGCGCGAAAAACGTCCTCGCTCTCATCGTAGGCGGTCAAAATCATCACCTTCAGCTCGGGAAGCTGCTCTTTCATCCATTTGCAGCTGTCGATAATGGAAGCGCCCGGCATTTTCAGATCGGATACGATCAAGTCCGCCTTGCAGCTCAATGCCTTTGCTACCAGTTCGTCTCCGTTGCCGGCCTCCTCGACTACGGTATATCGGGGGGAACTGTCCAGGATCATCTTCAGCCCTTCCCGAACGATGCGGTGGTCATCCGCCAGCAGCAATCTCACTTTATCCATACATTTCCACTCCCCTTTTCGGCACAATCGCCACAATCTCCGTTCCTTCATCTGGTCTGGATCGAATGTGCAAGGTTCCTCCCACATCACGAATCCGCTCTCGCATCCCCAAAAGCCCGTAGCTGTTTTCCAGATCTGTCTTTTTCTCCGGCAGAAAACCGATCCCGTCGTCCTTGATGCGCACCGTAATTTGCAGGGAGGACGCTTCCACGCTTACCTCAAGGCGGGAGGCAGCGGCATGCTTTACGACATTGGCCGACGCCTCTTCCACCAACCGGTAAATCGCATCGAGGATCGGCAGCGGTTCTTCCCCCAGCCTGCCGCGCGTCACAAAATCGACGGTAAGGCCGGTGCCCACCGTAATTCTACCCAGCAATTGCTGCACCGCCTCGGCGATTCTCTGCGTCGGCCTCACATCCCGCAGGTGCGTGATGTACTCGCGGACCTCGCTATGGCACCACTGGATTCTCTCCTCCATCTGCTGCAGCTTCTCCAGTGAGCTCGCCTGTACCTCAGGAGGCAGTGTCTGCTTGATCTGAAACAATTGGGCGGATAAGAAAAACAACTGCTGAGCCAGCCCGTCATGCATATCTTGGGCCAGCTTTCGCCGCATTTCCCGATGGAGGGAACGCGCCATTTCGTAACGGATGCGATTTTGCTTCACATGTTGGCAAATGACGACAGCTGTCATTCGGAGCAGCAGCCGTTCATACCGGCTTAGCTGCCGCTTGGGCGAAAGCACGAACAACAGGCATCCCAACGAACGGCCATCCTGCCTGAGCGGCAAACAAGCATAAGTGTCCTCCCTGCCAGTAAAGTCGTGCAACGGCAAAAGCGTCAAATGCTCCCAGCCCTCCGCTCCCAGATCGAGCAGACGCTGAACAAAGTAGTCTCTCCGCCAGTTCCCCTCTCCTTCCCGCTCCTCGAACAGACACAGATAGGCGTTTTCGGCATGAAACATCCGTTTGACAGCCTTTTCCGACTCAATAGTAAGATAGATATTCTGCTCTTTCTCCGACATCCGTCTCATAAACCGATATATTTGCAAACATTTGGCATAGGCTCCTTTCAATTGTTTGATCATCGTAAAGACCCAGTAAGACAAACTGGTCCACAGCAGTATATCGAGCAGCAGGCGCAGGTGATTGAGATAGGGTTGCGGAAGCGGCAAATCGTGAGGGATCCATGCTTGAAGAACAAAATAAGCGAGGAGAAAAAGAGCGGCGACCAGAAGAAACCGCTCCAATCGCAAAACAGCCGTCAGCCAGAGCAGCGTCGTATAGGCATACAGCATGAACGGGCTGTTCGACTTTCCCGTCAGGACGATAAAAACAAGGGCGACTCCCAGATCGACTACTCCCAGAGTGAACCACGACTTTCGCGGGA
Organism: Brevibacillus borstelensis; assembly: GCF_037834415.1. Lineage (GTDB taxonomy): Bacteria > Bacillota > Bacilli > Brevibacillales > Brevibacillaceae > Brevibacillus > Brevibacillus borstelensis_A. Next base: position 52,697 of record NZ_JAUMSJ010000031.1, read on the forward strand.
GCGCGTACCAGAGCACCCCGGCGTAGACGACAATCACCCCCAACAGGAGTGCATAAAACGAGTCGTGATTGGCTGACGACTGCAGGTAGAAGGAAAAAAAGGAGAGAAACAGGACCCATTGCAAAAGGTACAGCATCAGGCGAATTTCCGTTAACAATTGGCTCATACCAATACCCTCAAAAGCTATTTCAGAGTAACAACGACCAGGTTATGCTACAGACGACCTAATCGTACTGCAGTTTCCAATGTTTTACAATAAGTGTAAAATGTCGAACAGCTGCTGAATTTTCCAGCCGTTTCGACGGAACCTTACAGAATCCAAGAAAGAAATAGCAAATTTCACAGTTCGATTTTTGTTGAATAAAACATTCCATAAATATAGAATGTAGAAAACAACCATATCGGAAAGGATGCCCATTGGATGAAACTATTGGATATGAGCTACGGCCGCACCACCTACCAGGTGACGCTGCATTCCTCGCCCTTGTTTGAAGCAGCCTTGGGGATCGCGGCAGCTACTTATGATAAAATCCATCCCACTCTGGAAAAACCGAGGGAGTATTGGCTGGCGATGATCGACGCACTGCCGCCGGACGTCAAAACAGAGTTGGATTACGCGAAGCGGCATAATACATGGAAAACGCTTTTGCAGCTGCTGCACAATGGTCCCTTTCCCGATCCCGATGCCTTCCTTTCCTATCTGGAAGGGCTGTCCGAGCAGCAGCTCCGCCTGGAAGCGCTGCCCTATCTCGGGAGCGAGCGCCAGGAAGCGCGCCATCGGTCGTCAACAGGCGACCGCCAGGCTGTGGAAGAGCTCCTGCAAGCTTGTGCGGGCCACAATTTTTTCCCCGCGTACATCACCCATGTCTCCGAGGTGGATGCAAGCGACTTGCGGCGCCATTTGCTTACGCTTTTCCAAGGCTGGTACGGCATTCACGTACGCCCGCGGGAGGCAGAGCTGCGCAGCCTGCTTGCGCGCGACTGCGATCAGAAGCGCGCCATGCTGCAAAAGCTCTCCCCGGAAGCGCTGGTCGAATGGGCAACCGGAAGGAAATACCCGCCTGAGCCTTCCGTCGGGCGCGTCCTGCTTGTTCCCCATACGCTGTACCGTCCGTGGACGATCCAGGCGGACGCTCCTGGCACCAAGGTGTTTTATTACCCGGTCGCAGACGAGAACATGGCAGAGCAAATCGACCCGTACCGCCCGCCGCAGCTGCTCGTGCAGGCGTACAAGGCATTGGGCGATGAACACCGCCTGCGCATCGCAAGGCTTCTGGCAGAGCGCGCCCACAGCCTGCAAGAGCTGACAGAGCGGATGGACATGGCGAAGTCGACGCTCCACCACCATCTCTCCATGCTCCGCTCCGCCCGACTGATCGAAATGGAGGCCTCCAAGTATCAGCTTCGGCGGACCAGTGTCGACCAGCTCTCCCTTTTCCTGTCGGAGTACCTGGACAAGGACTGCTGCCGATGAAGCGATGGAAAGCGAGCGCGAACCCTTCGTTCTGGTTGATTGTGTCGGGACAAGCCGTCTCCGAAATGGGGGCGAGCCTGGGGACTCTGGCAAACAGCTGGCTGCTGCTGGAGGCGACCGGCTCCCCTGCAGCTGTGGGCAGCATGTGGCTTTTGTACTTTCTCCCTTCGCTCGCCGTACAGCTGTTCATCGGTCCCTATCTGGACCGCTGGGACCCGAAGCGCGTCATGATCGCCTCCCAATTGACCAGAGGCGCCGCCTTTGCCTGCAGCTTCGCGGCCACACTGACAGGCTGGGGCGGAGTTTGGCCTGTGTATCTCACTTCACTCGCAAATGGCCTGATTCAGCCCTTGTACGTCCCAGCCAGCCTGGCGCTCCTGCCCTCCGTAGTGAAGCCGGAGGCGTTGACCCGGGCCAACGCCGCTCTCGACGGCACCTTGCGCCTGGCGATGGTCGCCGGTCCGTCTCTCGGCGGCCTTTTGATCGGCGTTTTCGGCGGCACCGCGGCACTCGCTCTGACGGCAGCGGCCTTTGCCGCAAGCGGCTCTCTTTTAGCTTTTTGCCAGGGCAAACCTGACAGTGAACGGGCGAAGCGAGAGGCCTGGATCTCGATGTTTACCGAAGGGCTTCGCGTCTTTCGAAAAGAGCCCTTGCTTTTGCGTCTCGGAGTGCTGCTCTCATTTGTCCAGTTCGCGGTAGGTGTCCAGATGGTGCTGACCTTGCCCTATGTGGTCGACGAGCTGCATGGCACAGCTTCGTACGCCGGCCTGTTATTGGCAGGATTTCCTCTGGGCTACGCCTTCGGTTCGCTGCTTGTTCCGCCCTTGTCCAAACGATGGCCGCGCTCTGTAGTGATGATGCTCTCTCTGCTTTTAGGCGGTCTCAGCTTTGTCGCGCTGGCACTGGTCCAGTCGATCTGGCTCGCCGTATTGATCGAAATCATGGCCGGCATGACGGCTCCCTTTTTTCACGTGCACAACACCAGCCTGTACCAGACGCGGGTTCCCCGGCAGCTGCTGGGACGTGTGCTCTCCGTCCGCCTGCTGATCATACGCGTCACGATGCCGCTCGGTGTCTGGCTGGGCGGGCTGTTGGGGGAGCAGGCGGGGATTCGCTTTGTCTACGCGGGGATGGGGCTTCTGATCGTAGCTGCGACTTTACTCCTTCCTTTGCCCGCCCGCTTGCTCGAAGCGGGGCAAGGCGAGGAAACCGTCAACGCTCCTTGACCAATCTATAAAATTTTATGAAAATTTGGCAATGTCAGGATAAGAGACTGTATAATGGATGACAAGTTGTTTTCATTCCAAACACATCTGTTAAAAGGGGTATATACGCGGATGACACATCCAAAGCTGCATTCTTTACTGGATACGATTAACCGGGTCATTGTCGGCAAGGAAGATCAGGTTCGCCTTCTTTTGACGGCTATGCTCGCACGCGGCCACGTCCTGCTGGAAGATTTGCCCGGAATGGGCAAGACGGTCCTGGCCAAAACATTGGCGCAAGCGATTGGCGGCACTTACAACCGCGTACAGTTTACCGCTGACCTCCTCCCTTCGGATGTCGTGGGTCTGCACGTGTTCAACCCCCGCACCAATGAATTCGAGCTGCGGCGCGGGCCTGTTTTTGCCGACGTGCTGTTGGCGGACGAAATCAACCGGGCGACGCCCCGTACGCAGTCAGGCCTTTTGGAATGCATGGAAGAGCGGCAAGTGACCATCGAGGGGGTGACCCTGCCGCTGCCGTCATCGCTATTGGTTATCGCCACGCAAAACCCGATCGAATCCGAGGGTACGTATCCGCTTCCGGAGGCGCAGCTGGACCGCTTTTTGTTCCGTCTGGCGCTCGGCTACGGAAGCAGGGAGGATGCGCGTGAAATCCTGCGGCGTTTTCGCGGGCAGTCTCCGCTGGAACAGGTGCACGCGGTCGTCAGCCCCGACGAGATCGCGGCCTTGCAAAAGGAAACGACCGCCGTCCACGTCAGTCCCGCTGTCGAAGAGTACGTGATCGACCTGACCGAAACGACCCGGAATCACCGTTCGGTGGAAGTAGGGCTCAGTCCGCGAGCCATGCTCGCGCTCCTGCGCTCCTCCCAGGCCGCTGCCCTGCTGGACGGCCGCAGCTATGTCCTGCCGGATGACGTCAAAGAGGTATTTCCCCCGCTGGCGGTACACCGCATCCGTCTGTCGATGGAGGCGGAGCTGCACGTCACGGAACAGGAAGTCATCCAGGAAATTCTCCGGGAAGTTCCGGCGCCGGTCGAAGAGGGCGTCTGACACATGAGCACGCGACAGACGTACCACGGTTTAGGCTTTCTCATCCTGGTCTTTGCCCTGTTTTCAGGCAATGGGTTTCTCTGGCTGTTCGGCGGTTTTTTCTTTTTTATGGCCGCCCTCGCCCGCTGGTGGTCGCGGAATATGACGCGGTGGGTACAGGTGGAATGGTCGGCTGATCAAAGCAGGGTCATGCCCGGCACTCCGATCACCGTCACGCTCCGCCTGCGCAACCGCTCCTGGCTTCCGCTCCCGGGCACGCTGGTCCAGTTTTCCCTGCCCGACCATGTTGTCGCTGAGCAGGCAGACGAGGTTGTGGAGCGAAATCAGCGCATCTGGGTGCGTTTTCGCTTCCACCTGCCGATGCGAAAAACCGCGGAGCGGACGTTTGTGATCACTCCGCACAAACGGGGCGTGCTCTGGCTCAGCGAAGCGCAGTTTGAAACCATTCCGCTGTTTGGCGAAGAAGCTGATCCCCTGCCGCTTCCCTTTTCCTTCTCGGTGCTCGTGTATCCGCTTCCGCTGCCGATTCCCGCGCTGGATACGGGGGCGAGCGAGCCGGAGGGCAGCCGTGTCACTCGAAGCCACCCGATGGAGGACGTCACCTTTTTACGGGGGGTCAGGGCGTACACGCCCGGCGATCGCCTCAAACACATTCACTGGAAGGCGAGCGCCAAAACCGGCTTGCTCCAGACGAGGCTGTTCGAACCGACGGCAAGTCCCAAGTGGGTCGTCATCGGCCACATCCTGCCCTCCTACGAGCCGATCCTGCAAAAACACAACGATGCTGTCAACGAACGGACCATCTCCGGACTGGCGGCTCTGTCCGTCCTTTGCCGCCGGCAATCGCTGAGCTACGAGCTTATGCTGACAGTCCGGCAGCGCGGGCGGGAGCATTACCACCAGACTGCCGGCAGCGGCAAGGCGCACCACGTCCAGATCATGACTCATCTGGCCAAGCTCCACCAATACGGGCCGACGTCGCTCGCAGCTGTCTTGCACCGGCTGGAGCAGCAAAGCGCGACGGGCGAGCGGATCGTCATCGTGACGCCCCGGCTGGATGAACCGGCTTTGGAAATGATCGGGCGGCTGACCCGGCGCGGCCACTTCATCACTGTACTTGACGTGTCGGAAGACCAGCCTGTCATCCGTCGCTACGGACCGGGCCCCGCCAAGCAAAGGAGGGTGAGCTGCCGATGAGCCGATCCTTCCTGATCCGCCAGTCTTTTCTCTTTTGGCAGGAATCCGTCTTGGCGGCTGTGCTTCTAATGCTGGTTGGCTGGCTCCCTTCTTTACCGGGAAGCGTGGCTGGCTTTGCTTTCAGCGCCACGGTTCTGCTCGCGCTCGGCCTCTGGCTGTACGAGGGCGGCGGGCGTCATATCACGCTTCACTTTTTGCTCTATCCGCTGGTGATCGCAGCGGGGGTGCTCGTCTACTATGCGTTTGACTCCCTGCTGCTCGCCGCTCTTGCCGCCGCGCTCTTCTTTTGGCGTGTGCACGCCCTCTCGGCGCTCTCGTACACCCGCGCCACCCTGCAGCGGCTGTTCGTGATCGCGCTCTGCCTCTCCCTGTTTCATCTGGCGATCCTCGCCTTGTTCGGGTCGATGATGAAAGACGCGGTCTCCGACGCAAAACAGCTGTATCCCGTATTGGCGCTGATCCTTGGCGGCTATTTGCTGGCAAGTCTGGGAGAGTACCTGACCCGGGAGAACAAGAAGGGAGCTTCGCTATCCTCAGCGAACGCGGCTTCCCTCGGCGGGCAATTGCTCGGATCGCGCCTGCTGCTGACCCTCGGTTATACCGCGGTGACTGGTGTTTTGCTGTTGGTCTTGAGCTTCCTCTGGGGTGTTGTCAAAAAGCCGCTCGGCGACGCGCTCTACTGGTTGTTCGGACCCGCTCTGCGGGCGGCCGGGAATTGGATCGAACAACTGGCGGGCGTTCTTGGGAACAACCAGAGGGTGAATGACCTGATGAACGAGTCTAACGGAGCAAAGGAAGAACTGCCGCTGGACGACGCCGAATTCACCGGGGAAACCTTGTTTTCCGTGTGGGAGCCGTATCTTATCGGAGGGATTGTACTCGTCGTGGCAGTGGCCGTGGGGTGGGCCATTTGGAAGCGGAGAAAGCGAACCGGCAGCCTGACTGCCGCCGACACTCCCGTCCAGGCAGAACCTGTATTGCATGACTTGGACGATGAGGACGTCAATGAACAGCGTCCGATCTGGGATCTGGACGAGCTGCGCAAAAAGACGGCAAGCCCCGAGGACGATCCGGTCCGCTATGGCTACTATCGCTTTTTGCTGCACATGGCAGATGCCGGCTTGCGCATCGAGCCCTGCGAGACGAGCCAGGAGTATCTGCGCCGCCTGCGCCGGGAGTGGCCTCATCCGGACGCGCTCGAACTGGCTGGGCGCATCACGCGGTACTATGAGCAGCACCGGTATTTGGAAAAGCCGCTGTCTGCGGAGGAATTGGCCGACCTGCGGGACTGTGTCGAAAAGATCCAAAAGGCTCAAGAATAGTTTAGAGGGTGCCCGTCTGGGACACCCTCTCTTTTATAGAACATCGTACATTGTCGGACTTTCGACCAAATGCTGCGCACCTCTCTCTTGCTGTGTACCTCTCTCTTCCTCAAGCAATTTTTTCCCTCGCCCCATTTGGAATCACACATCTAGGCAGCTTCTTCTGCCGCTTCATCCGATTTTCCCTTCGCATTGTTCAAAATGACGATTCCTACGATCACGAGGATGAGCGCAACTACCTTCAGCAAGCTCAGGCTTTCGTGAAAAACGGCGACTCCGATCAATGCCGTCAATGCCGTGCCTACACCCGACCAGGTCGCATAAGCCGTTGACAGCGGGATTGTCTTTAAGGCAAAACTGAGGCAAGTAAACGAAGCCAAAAAGCCGATGGCCACGCCGATGGACGCCCAGGGAACCGTAAAGCCCTCCGATATTTTCAGCATCGTGGAGCCAAATGTCTCAAGCGCAATCGCCAAGCTTAAATAAATCGCTCCTGTCATAACCGATGACCTCCGCTCATTTCGCGAGATTCAGCATGACAATGCCAATGATCAGGATGGCAATGCCCGCAATCGCTTGTTTGTTCACTTTTTCTTTAAACAGGTAGACTCCGACCAAAACGGTCAAAATCGTCCCGACGCCGCTCCAGGTGGCGTACGAAAGCCCCAGGGGCAGTGCTTTCAGCGCCAAAGACAGTGCATAAAAGGCCGATCCGTAACCGATAATCACGCCGACACTCGGTATCAAGCGCGAAAAACCGTTGGACAGCTTGAGCATGGTTGAAGCGAATACTTCCAGGACAATCGCTGCCCCGAGGAATACATAGGCCATGCTTCTCTTCTCCTCTCATTTATCGTGCACGCTAGCTCCCAGCCTGCCTTGTTACTCCGACTCTCCCTTGGTAAGCCGGATCAATCTATCGATGATTTTCGCTTTCATCTCGTCATTCACCGGATTGAACTGGAACATGTCGTTGTACCACAGCCCATCCGCGACGAGGCAAACGATATTGGCTAACACAGGATCAATTTGGTCATTCTCGGTCTTGGCGTAGAGCTGTAAGAAACATTCCTCCAAAGGACGGAGCAGCTCGCGGTTTTCCAGCACGCCGCTGAACAATGCCGAGTAAAGCTCGTTATTGTTTGTCCTGTCGTCACAAGTCAGCTTCAGGTACGTTCGAGTCCATCGGCCCCGAGGGTCATCATCCTCATCGTAAATGGCCTGGAATTGCTTTTCGATTTGCTCCTTTGCATAGATGACGATGGCTTCGATCAAGGCCTCTTTTGTGGAGAAATGGTACAGAAGGCCCCCTTTGCTCACCTGGGCTTCTTTCGCTACGGCATCCAATGTGAGTTGGGCTGCTCCCTCGGAAAGAATGACCCGCGTCGCGGCTTCGAGAATGTGAACGCGTTTGGATGAACGCATGTTTTCAAGCCTCCCCCTATTTGTTCGCACTATTAGTATACCGTCTGGACGGTATAGTTTCAACTTTATTTTTTCGACTCAATCCCTCTCCCTTGGTCCCCCTTGACACGATGGAAAGGCCGAAGATTTTTCGTAGCCTGGCTGCTTTTGCAGCATTCCGTTTTTTGCCC
>NZ_JAUMSJ010000032.1:0-60415 GCF_037834415.1 Brevibacillus borstelensis
ATGTGACACCATTGGAGGTTTTGGTTCTTCCGTAATTGATGTTTTCAAACAGAACGGGATAACTGCCGCCTGGAGATTCATACCACAAATCCTTAAACAGTTTTGTTCCTTTATCGATTTGAATATCAAAACCGCTGGTTCCCTTCAAATCTCCACCATCCGTCGCACCGTACCCCATCGCGTAGTAAAAACGGCGAGACGAGTATGGTTCGCTTCCAGGCTTTGCAGAAACAAGGCTTTGTTCTTTTTGGAGGGTAACAATAACCACTTTCGGGTTCATTCTGTGTGTTTGTACAGCATTATAGATGGCTTTGGATGGAAGGATGGTTTTGTTGGTATTATAAACTTTTCCGTTGGAATCTTTCCTCCAAATTTGCACAGGGTCCTTCAGGATTGAACCCTTCTCCTCAAAAAACGACTGAATCTCCCTTTCTGTCATAGAGTTATGGTTAATGAATTTGTCTGATGTCCCGGATGAACAGGGGCAAGAACCTGGAACAAGGTTGTTCATAAGAACTCCGTTCACATAATAATCTTCGTAGGAGTTTTTCCTTTCAATTTGCAAGGAATCTTCATCATTAGGTTCGTTTTCCTGATTAATCTGGGTGTCCAATTTGTCTTTGTCACGTTCTTCGTGATCGAGGGTGTGAATGCTAATCTAATTATTGACCACCTAGTGGTACATCGCTCATAAAAAAGTTTACCACCTGAGCACCTCTTTCCTGTATCTTGAATGTTGTCCAGACATCAAGGTATAGGAGGAAAGGAAATGCTTCAGATGGCTAATTATGAGTTTATCAGGAAACAACACATTCTGCTAGGGAAGCCTATTCGGCAAATTTCTCGCGAAACCGGCTATTCCCGTCAAGTCATACGAAAAGCCCTGAAATCAACTGAAATCCCTGTGTACCAGCTTTCTCAACCGAAACCAAAGCCAGTCATTGATTCCGTCAAACCCATCATCTTGGAATGGCTGCGTCAAGATGAACAGGCTCCTCCCAAGCAACGTCATACTGCCACTCGTATCTATCAGAGACTTGTTGACGAATACGGATTCACCGGCGGTGAATCTACGGTACGCCGTTACGTCAGACAAGTAAGAAACTCTCCTCCGAAAGCGTTCGTCCCCCTTGACTTCCCGCCAGGGAAATTTGCTCAATTTGACTGGGGTGAGGTTACGGTTCTTTTACAGGGTAAACAGGTGAAGGTTCAAGTCTTTTGTATGCGTTGTACCTACAGCAGAAAGATTTTTGTCAAAACTTTCTTTCATCAAAAGCAAGAAGCTCTTCTTCAAGGGCATGTCGATGCTTTTGCGTTTTTCGGTGCTGTTCCTCAGATCGTTACGTATGACAACCTGACAACAGCTGTAAAGAAGGTATTGGAAGGTAAAAACCGCGAGGAGCAAGAGCGGTTTGTTCAGTTACGTGCCCACTACCTGTTCGAAAGCTATTTCTGTGATCCGGGAAAAGGACATCAAAAAGGCCAAGTGGAAAATCTCGTACAATTTGTTCAGAAGCAATTCTTTACCCCTGTACCCAGTATTTCTTCTCTGGAGGAGTTCAATCAAATCCTCCTTGAAAAATGTATCTCTTACGAGACAACAATCGTTCCAAGGTCTTCTCAAACTGTTGGAGAAGCATTTGCTCGAGAGCAGATTGTCATGCTCCCGTTGCCTTCACGACCATTGGATTGTTGCCGCGTCGTATCCGTAAAAAGTAACACTCTGTCCATGATTCACTTCGAAAAAAATGCCTATTCCGTCCCTGTTTCCCATGCATCTACCGAGCTCACTTGTCGGGTGTTTGCCGAACGGATTGAGGTGTATCACGGAAAAAGCCTAATCGCTATACATGAGCGATGCTTAGAAAAAGGAAGGGAGCTATTGCAATACGATCATTATCTGGATTTGCTTCTGACTCGTCCTGGAGCGGTTTTATATGCCCGACCTTTACATCAGGCGGGATTGCCTCCCATTTACCAACAATTCTTGGACAAGTGTCGTTTTCGAGCAGGAGGAATGAAGGAATTCGTTCGACTCTTGTTACTGCACCGAGAATTCGATTCTTCTCTTGTAGAAGAAGCACTTGAGGAAGCTTGTCAAAAAGGTATGTTCCAGTATGATGCCGTAAGGCAATTATTGTTTCAGCGTACGCTACCGGAACATCGTCTCCCCCAACTCTCGTTGGCTGAAGATAGTTCTGTTCCGCGTATTCAAGTAAAAGTCCCCGATCTTAACCAGTACAATCGTTTGTTACATAAGAGGAGTGTGGTTCATTGAGTACAACTTTCTTGCTCGAAACCTATGCAAAACGCCTTCGATTACCCGCGATTAAACGTGTCTATAAGGAAATGGCCCATGATGCTGCCGAACGACAAATACCTTATGAGGAGTTCCTTTTAGCCCTCCTGGAACAAGAAGTTCTGCAAAGAGATACAAACCAAATCACAAGCCGAATCAAGTACGCCAAGTTTCCGTCCGTGAAAACCCTCGATCAATACGAGTTCTCAGCGATTCCGTCTCTTAATAAACCAAAATTGTTACAACTTGCTCGGTGCGAGTATATTGAAAAGGCGGAGAACATCATGTTTGTCGGAAACTCAGGCACAGGTAAAACCCATCTCTCCATTGCCCTTGGGAAGGAGGCATGCCAACATGGTTATTCCGTACAGTTTTGGACAGCGGCGAAAATATGCAACGAACTTATGGAAGCTCAGTCCCAAAAGCGAATCCTCCAGTTGGAGAAACAATGGCTGAAAACCGATTTGATCATTTTAGATGAAGTAGGGTTTGTCCCCCTTAGCAGAACAGGAGCGGAGTTATTATTTCAATTTTGTGCAGCTCGTTATGAGAAAGGTAGCATCATTATAACCAGTAACCTAGAATTTGCTGATTGGACACAGATTTTTAAAGATGAACAAATGACAGCAGCACTGGTTGATAGGCTCACACATCGTGCCCATATCTTTGCTATGAATGGAGATAGCTATCGATTTAAGCAAAGTATTCAAAGATCGTGATCATGAAAAAGTTACCCACCCAACGGGTGGATTAAATTTTTGCCTGGTGGTCAATTTTTTGATGAGCACAGTGGTCAACTTACTGATTGACATTCACACGAGGGTTGTAAATTCGGGAAAATCATAATCGCTCTGCGAAAGACTATGTGTAAAAAGTTCTTTCCCGTTTTCATACTCGCTTATTTCGACGTAGTTGTCCCGCTTCTTGTATTTTTGTTTTCTGCCTTTGTTATCCTCGGATTCAGTCATTACCCCGTTTTGATATTTTTAAGTTACTTCAAGCCCATCGGCATAAAACTCTTTTTCAATTTTTCCATCTTCATCGTAAAGGATAATATTTACGCTTTGTTTGGTTGCAAATTGAGGGAGTTCTTCAAATGTTGAGGGGGTATCTTTGGCTAGAATTGGTGTACTACTAAACAGGGAACTTGCAGAAAGGCCCATTGCTAATAGCGAGAGTAACGAAGCTTTCAATAAGTTATTCCCCATTCATACCATCTTTTCAAATATTTTACAAAAATAAGTTAACATATTTGCATCATAAAAGAATGTCGCTTTTTGTCATTCACAAATATTTCACGTTTGTTTTAACTTTTGAGCTGCCAAAGCTTAGCTGCTTTGCCCCATGTTAGTGACAAGGAGAACATCAGTATGTGTATTTGAATAAATCCCCCACCTTCCAACGCAAATCGCCACCTTACAAAACTGTAAGGAAGATGAAATATAACTCGATGGTTCCTTTCTCCCGGGCCTTTTACAATAAAGACAATTCATACGAACCTTCATACAGAAAAAAACGAACATACGGGAGCAAGGACCATGAATACTGTGAGAAAACTTCAGTCAACCGATCACAAACACATATATGAAGAATACTCGGGGAAAATTTACCGCTATTTCCGCTATCGCGTCCGCAATGTATGGGACGTCGAGGACTTGACAACAACTGTATTTGTCAAGGTGTACTCCAAACTGGACCAGTACGACGGACGCCATCCTTTCGGCGCATGGATTTTCCGTATCGCGCACAATACATTGATCGACTACCTTCGCAAAAAACGGGAATATCCGGCGGATCAAGAGGTTTTCTCGAGTCTGGTCACGAGCGAAAAGCTGCCGGAGGAGCGCGTATTGAATCAAGAGTCCCACGAAGACCTGTGGAAAAACGTAAAGACGCTGACAGCCGACCAGCGAAACGTGATTTCGCTCAGGTACTTGGCCGACCTGCGGATGAACGAGATTGCCGAGATTCTCGGAAAGACGGAAGCGTCTGTGAAAATTCTTCATTTCCGCGGGATAAAAAAGCTGCAAAAATTGATGTCCCGTGTATGAGAAGCGGGCGGAAGCATAGAAAGAACGGGATGGATCCAGGATCTGTCCCGTTCTTTTTAGGTTCGGCACGGTTTTCAGATTGGCTGAGACCCAGTGAGAGGGGCTTTTTGCCCAGTTCGGGAGCAGCTCTGTCCATTGGGGGCTTATCCGATTTTTTGGTATAGTAAAAATAGAGACGATGGAAGTGAGGCGCATAATCAATGTCGACGATTATGATTGTGGAAGACGATCCGAAGATCAACCAGCTGCTTCAGGGGCAATTGGAGAAGTACGGATACAAAACGATAAACGTAGATCACTTTGACCGGGTGATGGATGTATTTTCCCAAGGGCAGCCTGATTTGGTCCTGCTGGACGTCAATTTGCCCAAGTTTGACGGGTTTTACTGGTGCCGCCAGATTCGTCAGGTGTCCAACTGTCCGATTTTGTTTATTTCCGCGCGGGAGAGCAAGATGGATCAGGTGATGGCACTGGAGAACGGGGCGGATGATTACATTACCAAGCCGTTTGATTACGATGTCGTACTGGCGAAAATTCGCAGCCAGCTGCGGCGCGCATATGGGATGTACGCTCCGCAGGAGACGGAGCGGACCGTGGAAGTAGCGGGTTTGCGCCTGTTTTTGGAGCGTATGGAATTGACCATGGGCGAGGAAAAGGTGGAGCTGAGCAAAAAGGAAGCGCTGCTTTTGGAAGCGCTGCTCAATCAATACCCCCGGGTGGTGAGCCGCGAGCGCCTGTTGGAAAAGCTGTGGGACGAGCAGTTCGTCGATGAAAATACGCTGAACGTCTACATCACGCGTGTGCGCGGCAAGCTGAAAGAGCTGGGACTGGACGGGGCGATTGAGACAGTCCGCGGCTCCGGATACCGCTTGAAGGTGACGTGGGAGGATGCGGAATGAAGCTCTTCTTGCGTGACCAATGGTCATTTCTTGCGATATTTTTCATTCAGCTTGTCCTGCTGATCCTCATTTTCGGCCTGGACGGCTACTGGAATCCTTCTTTGATCAGCTACGCGGTTTTCTTGTGCGTCTTTTTCGCAGGCTGTTTTTTAGTAATCCGCTACCTGGCCAACCGGTACGTCTACCGGCGGCTGAGCACTCCGGTCCGGAACCTGGAGGAGCTGACGCTGACGCATGGAAATACTCCGCTCGGGCAGGCGATGGATCAAACGTTTCAAAACCAGTACCGGCTCTTCAAAGAACAGCTCCACATGTATGAGACCAAGCAGCGGGATCATACAACCTTCATTCAGCAGTGGGTGCATCAAATGAAAACCCCGATTTCTGTCATTCACCTCCTGCTCCAGGACGATGACGATCCGCGGATTGAAAGCGTCCGTGAAGAGGTGGACAGGATCAAAAGGGGACTGGAGACGGTTCTTTACAGCGCCCGCTTGGACCGCTTTGAGCAGGATTACCTGATCGAGCCTGTCTCCCTGAGAAAATTGGTCCAAAATGTCGTGTCAGAGAACAAGCGGCTGTTTATTCGCAATCAGGTGTATCCCGAGCTGGCCGTAGACGAACACTTGGTGGTGGAGTCGGATGATAAATGGCTCTCCTTTGTTCTAGGCCAGCTGTTGACCAATGCAGTGCGCTACTCGGACAAAAAAGGCAGCAAGGTGACGATCCGCTCGTACACCAGAGGACAGCATGGAGTCCTCGAGGTAGAGGACAGCGGAATCGGCATTCCGCCGGAAGATATTCAGCGCGTATGTCACCCGTATTTCACTGGTGAAAACGGGCGCAAGTACGCAGAATCGACAGGGATGGGACTTTACCTGGTAAAGGAAATCTGCGGCCGCCTTCATCATTCCGTAGAGCTGGAGTCGGAGGTCGGTGTGGGAACAAAAGTCCGCATCGTATTTTCGGCTATTGTGCCAACCTTACAAGAACGTAAGCTGGATGAAAGCTAATTCGATGGATGAACATGCGCGCTTTCCGTATAGTGGTAAGCAGTAAAGGATGCTACCTATCTGCAGATCAGGCATGAAATGGAAAGGAGAAGCGCACATGGATATGCTGCATGTAAAGCGCCTCAGCAAAATATACGGCGGCAGGGTCACGTATAGGGCGTTGACCGACATCGATTTTACCATTAAAAAGGGTGAGTTCGTCGGGATCATGGGTCCGTCCGGAAGCGGGAAAACCACGCTTCTGAACATGATTTCGACGATTGATTCTCCGACCTCGGGCGAGGTGCTGCTCAATGGCACCAACCCGCATGAATTGAAACGGAACCAGCTCGCCCTGTTCCGCAGAAGAGAGCTGGGATTTGTGTTTCAGGACTTCAATCTGCTGGATACGTTGACGGTCGGCGAAAACATCGTGCTGCCGCTGACCCTTGACGGCAAAAGCGTCGCCGAAATGGACGGGAAGCTTCAGACCGTCGCCGAAAAGCTCGGGATCGTGGACATCCTGGAAAAGCGGACGTACGAAATTTCGGGAGGCCAGCGCCAACGGACGGCGATTGCCCGGGCAATCATTCACACGCCTTCCCTCCTGCTGGCTGACGAACCGACCGGCAACCTCGACTCCAAAGCGTCCCGCAACGTGATGGAAACATTGGAGACGATCAACAAAAACGATGGCACGACGATGATGATGGTCACGCATGATCCACTCGCCGCGAGCTATTGTCACCGCGTCATCTTTATCAAGGACGGCCAGCTTCACAACGAGATGTATCGCGGAGAAAGCAGACAGGCGTTCTTCCAGAAAATCATCGATGCGCTGTCGCTTCTGGGAGGGAATACGCATGACCTTTCGTCAATTCGCGTTTAACAACGTCTCCCGGAACAAGCGAACCTATGCCGCATTTTTTTTGAGCAGTGTCTTTTCGGTGATGATTTTCTTCATCTACGCGATGTTCATCTACCATCCGGGAGTTGAAAATGGGGAGATTCACCGTTTTGTAGCCCAAGGGATGATTGCGGCCGAATACATCATTTTTCTGTTTGCCTTCTTCTTTCTCTTCTACTGTGTTGGTGCCTTTTTGAAGAGAAGGGAAAAAGAGTTCGGCATTTTAATGATGCACGGCATGACGCAAGGGCAGAGGAACAAACTGATCTTCATGGAAAACATGATGATCGGAGCACTGTCGATCGTGTTTGGAATTGGGCTCGGGATGGTTCTCGGAAAACTGTTTTTCCAATTTGCCGGGTTCCTGCTCGATGTAGAACCGCTCCCCTTTTATCTTCCGTTGGATGCCATGCTGCTGACGATCGTCTGCTTCTTGTGCTTGTTTGTGGCTATCTCCGTCTTTACCGTGTTGTTTTTGAAAAGAAGCAACCTGCTGGAGCTACTGCAAGGAAGCCAACGGCCGAAGCAGGAGCCAAAGGCGTCCGTCTTCCTGTCGCTGCTTGCGGCGGCTCTGCTGATCATGGCGTATGCCCTGGCTTTTTGGGCAGAAGGTCCGTTTGTCATGGTCTTGATGTTTCCGGTCATTGCCTTGACAATCGCCGGAACTTATCTGCTGTTCACCCAGTTGAGCGTCTTTTTGATCAGGCTGTTGAAACGCAATCGGCGTTTTTATTGGAACAAGACCAACATTGTCACCCTGTCTGATTTGGCCTACCGCATGAAAGACAACGCCCGCATGTTTTTTCTCGTCTGTATCGTGTCGACGGTGGCATTTTGCGCGATCGGGACATTGGCCGCGCTGGCCTCCTCGATCACCGAGACGACAGTGAGGACGAATCCGTTTGCGTTTGAATATCTGACCAGCGCAGACGCGAAGCAGCGGGAGGCGACAGCGGCCAAGATCGAGAAGGCTCTACAGGAGGGCGGCTTTGCTTTTGAAAAATCGGAGGTAACCGGAAAGTATCTCTCCTCGAACAAAGAAGAGCATCAAGGGATATCGATTGTCGGCGTCACCGACTACAACCGCGCGGCTCGTGCGGCAGACGCGGATGAGGTGCAGGTGGGGGAAGGGGAAGCTTTCTACTATCAACGCTGGCCGGGCGAGAAATTAAGAGGTGAAGAAGACGGCCAGCTGACGATCGCCGGTCAACAGCTGAAGCCCACTGGCATTGAAGGATTTTCCATGTTGAGATCCTTGAGCGGCAATCAATTGGTGATAGTGGCAGACAGTGTATACGCCCAAGCAAAAGAGAGCGATCTGGAATACAACTATTTGTACCAGGTGGACAGATGGAAAGAGACAAAAGAACTGAGCGAAAAGCTTAAGATGGAGATTTCCGAGGGGCATGAGGGGGCGTATTCCTTCGGAGCGCGGGCCCCTATCTATCACGGGCTGAAGCAAATGACCAATACGAGTTTGTTCATTGGATTGTTTGTCGGCGTTCTGTTTTTCGTCGCGGCAGGAAGCTTCTTGTACTTCCGCTTGTACACCGATCTGGAGAGCGATCGCAGACAATACGGAGCGATTACGAAAATCGGTCTTTCCGAGAAAGAGCTTTCCCGCATCGTGACGACACAGATCGGACTGCTGTTCTTTGTCCCGATCATCGTAGCGATTGTACACAGCGCAGTCGCATTCGTCTCGCTGAACAGCCTCTTGAAGGTCATGATGATCGCGTCCGTGGTCAAGCCGACGGCGATCGTACTGGCAAGCTTCGTTCTCGTACAATTCGTTTACTTCTGGATCATTCGCAACCGTTATTTGTTCAATCTGAAGCGGTCTATCCAGTAATCTTTTCATCAGTGTATAGCAGGGCGTCACGACGAAAGCTTCCGTCTGTGACGCCTGTTTTTATTCGCTTGTGCAAAAGAGGGAGCCAATGGAAATGCAGGGAACATATTGCGCGGAGCCCGGTTCCATATTATGCTAACTAAAAATCTGATAATCGTCCTTGGCCGGCGCATATCTTTCTGTAACATGCGCTGTTCAAGCGGAAAACGAGCGAAAAAAAGGCAGGGGGAGCATGACGAGGAATTTGGAACGATTGCGATATTCCGAGCTGGACGATTTGGATTACGGTATCGCCAAAGCTTTGCAGGATAATGCGCGGCTGCCGTTTACCCAGATCGCCAAAGAACTGGGGGTGACAGAGAAGACGGTTCGGATGCGGGTACAGCAGATGCAGGACGCTGAGGTGCTCAGTCTGATCGGCATGCTGAATCCAGCAAAGGCGGGACTGACGCTGTCATCGTTGATCCAGCTGGCAGTCGAGGCCGGCAGGCTCGACGAAGCGGCAGCCGAGCTGCAAGACATCGACGAGGTTCGGGAGATCGTCCTGACCTCGGGAGAATACCAGATCATGATACAGGTATTGCACCGGGACCACGAGGAGCTGTCCTGTTTTTTACTGAACAGGCTGAACAAGATTCCCGGAATTGTTCGCATGAATGTGATCCACGAATTGAAATCATTGAAATCATCTTGTACATATGTTCGTTGAAACGGAAGGAAGCAACAGAGAGGGAGGACAGCATGGTCTATTGGGAGTTGTTTCTTGCCTTTTTTCGGATCGGAATTTTTGGCTATGGGGGAGGACCGACGATGGTCCCCTTGTTTTATACCGAATGCGTGAAAAAGTACAAATGGGTAAGCGAGGAGGATTTTACCGACAATTTGGCTATGGCCAACGCGCTTCCCGGACCTATCGCGACCAAGCTGGCCGCTTATATCGGTTATCGCGTGAAAGGCTGGACGGGCGCGCTGGTCGCCAACTGCGCGGTGGTGCTGCCCACTGTTCTGGCGATGATTGCGCTGCTGCAGGTGATCTACCAATGGAAGGATGCGCCGGGCATATACGGCATGATCCAGGCGATCCAGCCTGTCATCGCCGTGATGACGGCCGTGCTGACCTGGGAGTTTCTGCAAAAGGGCTGGCAGGGGAGCAAGAACAAGAGCGGCGCCGCTGTCGCTTTGCTTTTATCGGTAGTGGCTCTGCTGTTTCTTGATCTGCATCCCGGTATCGTGGTCGGCATCGCCTTGGTCTTGTCCTTTGGCTACGCCACCTGGGCGGTTCGCAAGCAGCGGGGCGGAGGGGAGGGTGGAGCATGATCTACCTGCAATTGTTTTGGGCGTTTTTCATCTCCAACATCCTCGGGTACGGAGGCGGACCGCCGAGCATCCCGCTGATCCAGAATGAAGTCGTCGACCATTACGGATGGATGACGATGCAGGAGTTCGGCGAAGTGCTGGCCGTCGCCAATGCGCTCCCCAGTCCGATCGCGACCAAGCTGGCCGGGTATGTCGGCTATCAGGTGGCGGGTGTCCCCGGAGCGACGGTCGCGCTTTTCGCTACCGTCGCTCCGACGGCCATCGCCATGATTGCATTGCTCGGCGCGCTCAACCTGTTTCGCGATGCCCCCCAGGTAAAGGCGATGACGCAATCGGTTCGTCCCATCGTGACGGTGCTGCTTGGGATCATGACCTACGAGTTTCTGCTCGGAGCCGTCGAGGGGATCGGGTGGATGCAGACCGCTATTCTTTCGGTCGCCGCTTTTCTCCTGCTGGAAAAGTGGAAGCTGCACCCTGCGCTGGTGATCTTGCTGGCGATGGGGTACGGGTTTTTCTTTATCAGTTGATCACTTCAGTTGAAAGAGAGGCATGTCTATGACCTTCTTTAACCCGATGGAGTACCCGTATGCATCCCGCCGCGTAACGACCTATGCCAGAAACGGCATGGTGGCGACCTCGCAGCCGTTGGCGGCCCAGGCGGGACTGGATATGCTGAAGCGAGGAGGAAACGCCGTCGATGCGGCGATTGCCACAGCGGCCTGCCTGACCGTGGTAGAGCCTACCTCCAACGGGATTGGCGGCGACGCATACGCCCTCGTCTGGACAGACGGCAGGCTTCACGGCTTAAACGCAAGCGGCCCGGCGCCAGGCGGCATTTCCATCGAGGCGGTCAAAGCGCATGGGCATGAGCAAATGCCAACGTATGGCTGGCTGCCGGTGACGGTACCGGGTGCGCCGTCGGCATGGGTCGAGCTTTCCGGAAAATTCGGTAAGCTGCCGCTTGCAGACGTGCTACAGCCTGCAATCGCCTATGCGGAACAAGGCTATCCGCTGTCGCCGACACTCGCTCATTTTTGGGAGGCGGCCTATCGCAAATACATGCAGCTCTGTACGGGTCGGGAATTCGCCCATTGGTTTACCACGTTTGCTCCCGCGGGGCGACCGCCGAGAGCAGGGGAAATCTGGCGCTCTCCCGGTCACGCGGAGACGCTTCGGAAAATTGCCGAGACGGAGGGAGACAGCTTTTACAGCGGAGAATTGGCCGAGCGGATCGACGCCTTTTCCCGCGAATGCGGCGGGTATCTTCGCCTGGACGACTTGGCTGCGTATCGGCCCGGGTGGGTTAAGCCGATCAGCGTCAACTACAGAAGCTACGATGTGTGGGAAATTCCCCCGAACGGTCAGGGGCTGGTCGCGCTGCTGGCGCTGAATATGCTGAAAGGCTACGATTTTGACGCGAGGGATTCGGCGGAAACCTGCCACAAGCAAATTGAGGCGATCAAACTGGCTTTTGCCGATGGACTGCACTACATCACGCAAGCGGACAAGATGAGTGTCAGGGTGGAGGACCTGTTGGCCGAGGAATATGCGGCGTACCGCAGCAGCCTGATCGGGAACCATGCCGGGATTCCCGAGTCCGGCAAGCCGGTTGGCAGCGGTACGGTTTATCTGGCCACAGCGGATGGCGACGGAAATATGGTGTCGTTCATCCAAAGCAACTACATGGGATTTGGATCTGGGATTGTCGTACCGGGTACGGGGATAGCCCTGCAAAACCGCGGGAACAACTTCTCGCTTGATCCTGAGCATGACAACCGGTTGGAGCCGGGGAAGAAATCCTTCAACACGATTATTCCCGGCTTTTTGACCAAGGACGGGAAACCGGTAGGACCATTCGGGGTCATGGGCGGATACATGCAGCCGCAGGGTCACGTGCAGGTGGTCATGAACACTGTCGACTTTCAGTTGAATCCGCAGGCCGCCTTGGATGCGCCGCGGTGGCGCTGGGTAGAAGGCCGGACGGTGGAGGTAGAGCAGCACTTTCCCGAACGCATCGCACAAGAGCTGGAAAGAAAGGGGCATGAGATCAGGCGGGTGAAGGGCTTCGGCGGATTTGGCCGCGGCCAGATCATCTGGCGGGACGACAGCGGCGTTTTGATCGGCGGGACCGACATGCGGACGGACAGCTGTATCGCGGCGTGGTGACATCAGCACAAGAAAACAACGGAAAGGCCGGGATAGACTCCCGGCCTTTCGCAATTGGAGAGAGGCTCCCGGCAGCCGTCAGTCAAACGTAAAGGTTACGATCTGCCGCAAGTCCGTATCAACCCCGACAGCTACAGTATGCAAATCGTCAGTGAAATAAAAGTACTGCTTTCGGTCGCCCGTGTTGACGGGAGAAGACTTCACCAGTTTCACGGCTTGCGGGCTCAAAAGCGACTGGGAGCGGACGTAATCAGCCGCGATCCGCTCCAGCTCTTCGGATGCCAGCGACGTTGTCTGCGTTGTCTGTTTGTTCATTCGATCTATGGAAAGGGACAAGATTTGCTTTGTCTTTGGATCAATAATCGCATGAAAGGCCGCGATATCTCCGTCCTGCGGCTTTCGCTTGAGAACGGCGTGGACGGGCACTCCTCTATAGATCGGCTGGCGAGAATCGCTGTCAAGCAAGGAATCGGGATCTTCCAAGGTCACTTCCCGGTCTTCGATATCCACTTCTGCTTGAAAGAACTTCTTCACCGCCGCTTGGGCAATTGCGGCAGCCTCAGCCTTTCCAAGTCCCTGGACCTGCTCAGGGGAGGACTGGCGCACGCAGCCGGCCAGCAGCAAGAATGCGATACTTATCACGACAATCCCCAACTTCTTCATTTCTTTTGCTTCCTCCAACAAACTTTCTCTATGAGTAAGGTACTATAAAAACTGCCCGCAATAAATCGATTTACCTTTCCTTCACCTTACATTTCTGTAATGTGTGGATGTTCTGACAGTAATTCCGCAATTTGTGAGGAAAAACAGGTTTTTTCGGCGAAATGAAGAAATATTCAAAAAAGTGGACGGAGGGAAAAGTTTATGAGCGTGCAGCAATTGCGTGAAGCCATCCAATCGTTTATTCGACCTGACACCTTTCCGGTGGGGATCAAAATTGTCAAGAGGGAGAGCGAACTGCCTCCGAAAGCCAAGCGTCCGTCACAGGATTTGGGCTATCTTATCACGATCTGCCAGGCCGTCAGCTTTTCCCGTCGCTACGGCTGGACGATTGCCATGAACGGCGCCGATCTCTCCTGTCCGATCGCCCAAGTGGCCTTCGGTTATGAAGAGCAGCTTCCGTTTTATTCCGAAGGTCACCTCGCCTGTGGCATGTACACGGATTCTCTGGAGGCTGGCGCCAAAAGCGAGCAGGATGTACCCAAGTTTTCGCGGGAAGAGAGCGGATTCTATGTCTCGTTTCCGCTGGAGCGGGCTCCTTTTGAACCGGATGTAGTCGTGATTTACGGAAATTCCGCCCAGGTCATGCGGCTGGTCGCGGGGATGCTGTACAAACGGGGCGGGTCGATCCCATCCACATTTTCCAGCCGGGCCGACTGTGCCGATATTGCCATCAAGCCGCTGCAAACCGGCGAGCCGCAGGTGATCGTTCCCTGTTATGGCGACCGGCTGTTTGCCCAGACGCAGGATCACGAGATGGCGTTCAGCTTTCACTTTCGCGACGCGGCCGAGCTGATTGCAGGCTTGGAGGGGACGAACAGAGGCGGCATTCGCTACCCGATTCCCACGTATCTTCGCTACCAGGCAGAGTTTCCGCCTACTTATCAAAAGCTGGCCAGCATGTTTCCCGGGGCGATGACCGAGGTCAGCGCGGGAGAGGAACCGGAAAAAGAGAAGTAATAAAAGGGAAAGAAAGAGAAAGACTGCCCGCCTTCTTGAGAGCGAGCAGTCTACTTCTGTGCAGAGGCTTTACACTAGATTCTCCGGATTCAAACCATCCAGCTCCGGCAACACAAACCGTCCGTCTTTGCGGATCAGCACATCGTCAAACCAGATTTCGCCGCCGCCGTACTCCGGCCGCTGGATTTGCACCAGATCCCAGTGAATCGAGGAGCGGTTGCCGTTGTCTGCCACGGTGTAGGCATTGCCGGGGGTGAAGTGGAAGCTGCCGGCAATCTTCTCGTCGAACAAGATGTCGAGCATCGGATGCAGGATGTGCGGGTTAAAGCCGATTGCAAATTCACCGATATAGCGAGCGCCGTCGTCCGTATCCAAAATTTCGTTCAGGGCTTTCGTATCGGAGCTGGTGGCCTCGACGATTTTCCCTTTGGAGAACGTAAATTGGACATCGGTAAACGAGATGCCGTGGTAGTTGGATGCGGCATTGTAGTAGATCGTTCCTTCCACAGAATCGCGGATCGGCGCCGTGTAAACCTCGCCGTCCGGGATATTCCGCTTGCCGTCGCACTTGATCGCCGGGATGCCCTTAATCGAGAAGGACAGGTCTGTTTTCGGACCGACGATGCGTACGCGGTCCGTGCGTTCCATCAGCGCTTTGAGCGGGTCCATCGCCTTGGACATCTTGGAGTAGTCCAGGTTGCACACATCAAAGTAGAAGTCCTCGAAGCCCTCCAGACTCATGTTGGACAGCTGGGCCATCGATTTGTTCGGGTAGCGGAGCACGACCCAGCGTTTGTTCGGTACGCGCTCGTTGGTGTGAACCGGCTGATACCAGTGACGGGAGTACAGGCCCATTTTTTCTTCGGACACGTCCGCGTACTCGTTGATATTGTCGTAAGCGCGAACGGCGATGTAGGCGTCGACGTCCTTCATGCGGGCCAGCTCATGCTTGGCGATCAGCTCCATGTGCTCCTTGCTTGTCCCTTGCTTCAAGGCGCGCAGAATCTCCTGATCTTTCAGCGTGACCAAGGGGAGCGCGCCTACTGCAAACGCCTCTCGCACCAGTGCGCGTACCAGCGGCACCTGGATGCCGGTATTTTCAATGAGAACCTTTTCCCCTTTTTGCAGGTTGAGCGAGTAACGGATGAGGCGACTGGCTAGCTCGTTAACGCGCGGATCTGCCATTGCGTGTAACCTCCATAATAAAAAATTTTTTATCAAACATATTATCGCATAGCGGAAACAGCCTTGCCAGTCGTTTGGACGAGCATATTCACAACTCTCCGGGCGGCTGCAAACTGCCTTGGAGGCATGAATGGCAGAGTTCCCCGTCCGAAAGTCTGCGTTCGGTGTTTACAAGCACGCTTCGTAGATCGAGATAACGTCCTGCCCGGACAGGGGGCGGGAGCTTGGCAGATGGCCGGCTCCTCTGCCGCCGATGAGGATCGACTCGCGGGCGAGCTTTGGCAGCGCGTTTTTGTCGATGCCGAAGTCGGATAGACGCTGTGTGATGCCCATCGCCTCGTACCAGCGCTGTACCGCTTTGATCGCGGCCAGCGCCGCGGCCAGCTCACCCGTTTCCGATACGCCGAAGCATTCCCGTCCCATTTGTGCCAGCCGTTCCGGACGGTCTTGCAAAAGGATCTGCTCAAAATAGGGTAGTGACAGGATCGCCAGTCCGCGTCCGTGGGCCATGTCGTAATGCCCGCTCAGAGGATGCTCGATCTGGTGGAGCGGCATGCCTGCCCCGCGACCGCCGATGGCGAATGGGCTGATCCCAAGGGTGCTGGCCCACAGCAGCGTCGCACGGGCCTCTTCGTGATCGGGCTGGCGTATCGCTGTCAGCGAGTGCTCGACGACGAGACGGATGAGCGACTCCGTAATTCCGTCCTGCACATATGTTCCCGGGGCGCTGATCAAATACGATTCAAACATGTGCGCAAAAATATCGGCGCACGCCTCGGCTGTTACGTGAGCGGGGACGGTATACGTCAGGGCCGGGTCCAGAATCGCTACCCGGGGGTACAGGGCGGGTCCGTTAATCGACGATTTTTCGTGGGTGTCCCAGTGCGTCAGTACGCTGATGTTGTTGGCTTCGGAGCCGGTAGCCGCGACTGTCGGGATCGCCATCAGCGGCAAGGCCTCCTGTACGGGGACCAGCTCCCCTGCGGTCCCGCTCGGATTTCCGCGCATGTAATCGTAAATCGGGCGGCCGGATAAAGCGGCTGCCGCGATCGCCTTCGACGCGTCCATCACCGAACCTCCGCCGAGGGCAATGATAAAATCGCAACCGTGCTCGCGGGCAAGGGAAGCTCCCTGATCGACGGTCGAAGTACGGGGATTCGGTTCGATTTTGTCAAAGAGCACATGGGGAATCTGCTGTTCGTTCAAGAAGGCTTGCACTCTGTCCAGCAAGCCTGTCCGCTTGGCGGAGCTTCCGCCGGTGACGAGCAGCGCCTTTTGCCCGAGGCTCTTTGCTTCCTGTCCTGCCCTTGCGATTTCCCCGGTTCCAAACCATATGCGAGTCGGAAACGACAATTCAAACGGCAACATGACAAATCCCATCCTTTCACGGATTCTTTCCATCTAGATAGTGTATCACAAAAAGGGAGCGGGCTTGGAGGACGGGGGTACTTAATCATTACGAGGGCGGTTATGAATCGGCTCTTTATCACGCGCGAAAGGCAGCAGAGTTGTCGCCGGACGATGTGGAGCTTCTGGAATATCTCTTGCTGTTTTACGAGTTGTCGGGACAATACATCTGTGGCGAGGAAGCCGTTGAAATTGCGGAAAAAATTTTGAAGCATGATGCCGCTAACGGTGCAGCTTTGGATATCGTGAGACGCAATCGAAACGGTTAGGTCGCCTTGTGACTTTTTCCGGCTAGCGGTTTATGTATTGGCATCCCGGGGGCCTGATCGCCAAAGCGGCCAAAAGCAAAAAAGACGCGGGATGAGGGAAAGAAATGCTAAACAACAAATGGAAATCGAATATCCCTAGAACATTTCGATACAGAAACGGTCGGGGAAATAACCGGGTATGAAAACAAGCTTTTACACGTGGGAACCTCATTGGTTATAAATACAGAGGGGATGGGGGTATGGTGAATACAGGAAAAACAGGATGGTGATTCCAGTGTAGCGTGTCATCGGATAAACTATTAGAAGGGCAGTTGACTGGTCCCCTATTAACGTTGTTAAGGTGGTAGTATCTAATGAAGAATAAATCTATTTTAGATTTTCCGCATGTTGATAAAACACCCGGCAAGACGTTAATGTGACGTTGAGACGAGCAGAAAATGAAATGGTTACAAAATGCAAGAGATATGGTGAAGTTTTCCCATTGCAATCATACTGGGAAATCCAGATTTAAGAGCCCATTTAACCACAAGAAAATGTATAGAAATGAGGATGAAAAAAATGAACAGCTTCAAAGGCTTTCTGCTACTGGCTTTGATCCTGGCAGGAATTAGCGGATGCGGGGATGCCTCTGAGACGAAGGAAAAAAACAGTGTAGTCGTTGAGAATCCAGACAGGAAAGAGGCAAAAAATGTAGTGATCGGAGAGGATACTTCCCCCTTGCATGATTTGAAAGGTGTACAAAATTTCAAAGACCAATTCACATTTGCGTTTGATCCAACGGTTCATCCAGAGATTGCATACTACAAAAGCGGCGAGACAGTTACCATCGATTTTGGCGGCACAGAATTCGATCATATAACGATTTTGGACGTTCTTTTGGATTCAGAAGGAAAACAATTATATACGGATAAAGAGATCAAGGAGGTGCCCTACATCCATGAAGACAATCACTATCAATTCAAATTAGAGAAGCACTTCGCTTCTGCTTTGGATTCGAATCATGAGAAAAGTAAAACAGTTTACAGAGGGTTTCGAATCAATGCCTATAAGGATGATCAAGAACACCCATTTGGATTTGTAATCAAAACAGATTCATACTAAACCATTGAAAAGCCCCGTTTCATCCGAAAGGGGCTTTTTGAATCTGACGCGGGAAATCCCCGCGTTTTTTCTGTTTTCTAAAAAAGCGCATGATCCCCCTGGCCCGCAGAGCCGGTCTGAACCGAGCGCTCGGGTACATACCGCCCGTAATCCGGAAGCGCGATGCTGTCAAAGTCGTGAACCAGCCGCGCCAGCACTTTATAGCGAGAATCCTGTCTCACCGTGACAAAAGCATTCCCGGCGACCAGCACCCGGTCCTGCTCCCAAAACAAAGAGACGTGGCAAGGGGTATGAATCCCCGCGCTATTCAGAGGTGACTTTTGTTGAAAGGATTTTCAAATTAACGGTATGTCTAGGTGTTTTAAATATATTTATATAAAAATTTACAAAAAGGTAGATAAATCCCAAAATTCTAATGTAAAATAAAGGGAAAATACAATTGTGGAGGTTATCTCAATGCTAGGTAATTTTTTGAAAAATAGCATGATAATGGGTATTTCGGCCGTAATGTTAGTTGTTCCATCCATTGGCTTTGCGAAAGAAAATAAAAACAAGGTATCAACTAAAGAAAAGCTAGAATACTTCGAGCAACAATATGAATCCACTAGAGACTTTGATAAGGCTCTTGAAGCTTTAAGTAATAAGTACGGAAGCATACAAGTGAAGTCTAAAAAGGAAACAACAAAAAAAGTAGAAGGAGAAAACAACTCAGAAATATCACCTCAGTTTGTTTATAACTTTAAGTACGATGAATCCATTATTTATGACGATGATTCGGATCAATATGTTTATCTAGGTGAATGGTGGTGGGGAGATATAGTTGGGAGCCAACCTTGGGACTTTATCGGGGTATTTACAAATAATGAAGACACTATGCCCATCTCGGGTGGGAGCATTTCCATAAAAGGATATGATTACCAAGGGAAAAGAACTGTCTATTTTGATACAGCGGAGGGAAGTAGAACTAAGAAGGGTTCAATTGAACTAGCTACAAGAATTAGTAATGGAGGAGTTGGTTTTTGGTTCAACGAAAAATACGTTGAAAGTGGATTAATCACAGCTTATTTAGAAGATGCTTCTACAAAATTTAACGACAGGATTCAAATGCAGTATGAGCATTCACGCACAAGTACTTCACTAACGGGAATTGGAGGAAGTGCAGGTTTAGGTAATGGTGGGTTTAATGTTTCCTGGCAACGTAGCGTTGAGAAAGATGGACCATATTGGTCGACAGGTGCTTATTTAGAATTGAAATAACTATTACAAAAAAGGTTCCATCCATAGTAAGGGTGGAACTTTTCATGTGAAGACTGGATAATTTTAAGACGGTACGGTAGAAAAATGCTAAAATACAATTAGTTACTTAGTTTACCTATTTTTTCTGGGAATCCAACTTTATCTATTCGGAAAATCTCTAATCATGTTATTGTCACTTTGCAAATTTTTTTTGAAGGGGTTACCCAAAATGAAAAAGCCTATTTTATTTTCACTTGCCTGTATAGTGCTTTTCCTTGTTCTGATGGTAGGTTTTAACCAAAAGTCAATGTCAATAAAAAGTAAAGCATATGAGACTCGGTTTCATTATGCCGAACAATTGTACTCATATGCAATGTTTTATTATGGTTTAAGTGAACTCTTGTCCGAAAACAATCAAGAAAATTTAAGATATTTTATCAAAGGTAATAAAATAGGGCTTGAAAAAAGAGCCATCTATGAAGATGTATCTGAAATAGTATTTAACGACCTTGAACAATATTATAATGATGAAACAAACCAAAAAATAAAATTGATAATTACACAATTAAGAAGTACTACTTTTGATTTGTATGACTATTTCGGTGATAGGTATGAAGAAAAAAAAACTGGCACTTCAATGATGAATGAGTTGAACAAGATGTATTCAATGATATACCCAACCGCAAATAATGACTTAGCAAAATTAAATTTGTACAACTTAATTGTACACCCTGATGAGGTAATTAAAAATCATTCAAAGGAGCAAATTGATGAATATTTAAATAATATAGATTTAACATTGAAGGGATTTGGAAAATAAAGGGTACTCAAGGACTATGGTAGGAGGAAACATTAGAATGAAATAAACCCACTAGAATCGGATTCTTCTTACCGCTAAGCAGATCGGTTTTTTAATACTACCCGCTTAATTATCTTCAAGTCAATTTTTATGTAAACTCTCAACATGCTAATCGAAGGTAGGTACTTAAATAGGTTAGGTACTTGAATAGTTGATGACGACTTTTCTTAATGCAAGAGTTGCCCTGACATTGGCAAACCACCGAGAAGCAAAAACGCGGGAATTCCCCCGCGTTTTCCTGTTGCTAAAAAAGCACACGATCCCCCTGGCCTGCAGAGTCCGTCTGAACGGAGCGCTCAGGCACATACCGCCCGTAATCGGGAAGCGCGATGCTGTCAAAGTCGCGAACCAGCCGCGCCAGTCCTTCTGCCAGCTCTTCACCCGAGACGGGAAGACCGTGACCTGTGACCGCAACCGACGGTCGCAGCGCTTCCAGTTTTGCCACTGAATCGCGGGCGGCCTCCCAGTCAGTCGTAAAGTAGCGGGGCGGACCGGTAATCTCGGTCATTTGTGTCAGCACTTTATAGAGAGAATCCTGCCGGACTGTGACAAAAGCATCCCCGGCGATCAGCACCCGGTCCTGCTCGCGAAACAAAGAGACGTGGCCGGGGGAGTGGCCGGGCGTATGAATCCAGCGCCACCCCGGCATAAACGGAACGGTCCCGTCTGCCGGCAAGCTTTGCAGCCGGCTGCCCAGATCGATGCCTCCGTTCGGGAACAGCGGCGACAGCTTCGCGACCAGACCGCCCTCTACGCCCGCATCCGGCTCGGGGTAATCGGAGGTGCCGTCCAGATAAGGCTTTTCCAGCTCGTGAGCAAAGACAGGAACGTCCCACTGCTCGGCCAGATCGATCACCGCGCCGACGTGGTCAAAATGGCCGTGGGTCAGGACAATTGCCTTTGGACGCGCACCCGGGCCAAAGCGTTTTTCAGCGGCAGCCGCAATGTCGGGAGCCGACTTGGGCATCCCGGCATCGACGAGCACCCACTGCCCGGACTGAGCGTGTGAGACAAAACAGAGGTTTACGACCTGTATGCAAAGGGCGAACACGTCAGAGGCGATCTCCTGGCCGATGCCGCTTGCCGCCGAGGTGACCGGAATATATGTATCCCGCAATGAAATTCCCCTCCCCATCTGTCAATTTTCCCTCTTACTGTTTGCAGTTGGAAGCGAAATTATCATGACGCAACCTGAAACTTGTCGCTCAGCTCATGCAAGCGGCCGGACAGGGCCAGCAGTTCGCTTGCCAGCTTGCGCGACTTTTCGATCGAGGCCAGTTGCTCCTTGGACGTGTGCAGCATCTCTTCCGTGCTCGTCCTGGTCTCCTGGGAAACGGCGACGAACGTTTCGAGCGTGGCATCGACTTCATCCAGGCCGTGAGCGATGCCGGACAAGCCTGTGTTTGCACTCTCCAGCTTGACGGCGGTCCGGTCAATCGTCTGCCTGAGCAGAAGAAAGGCTTGTTCCGCTTCAGAAAGCTTTTCCATGCTTTGCTGCAGTTGCCAGGCGGCCTCTGTTGTTTCCGCGGAAACCGAGTGTGCCTCGCCTTGGATGCTTTGCATCATGCGAGAGATTTCGACCGCTGCGGTTTCCGATTCCCCGGCCAGCTTGGCTACCTCGTCGGCAACGACCGCGAAGCCCCGGCCGTATTGCCCTGCCCGCGCTGCTTCGATGGTCGCATTCAGCGCCAGCATCTTTGTCTGTCTGGAAATGTTTTGGATCAGCCCGACGACGGTTCCAATCGATTCGGATTGTTCACGAAGCGCCGACATCCGGTTGTCAAGCTGCTCGTAGCTCTCGGAAAAACGGCGGATCATGGAGGTGAGGTCGTCGATCCTCTCCTGCCCGTTGAGCGCGACTTGCTCCATCTCCTTTCCGGATAAAAGGACAGAGGAGATTTCCTTAAACATTTCATCCATGCCCGTCTTCATCCGCTGAAAAGAGGCGCTGGCGGACTCCGTGGCGCTGGCCGTTTCCTCGACGCCCCTGTTGACTGTATCCAGCCGAAGGGCCAACAGCGCAGATTGTTCTCCGGCCTCCTCGGCGGCAAGCCGAATCTCGTGACCGTCCCGGTTCAATTTGGTGATCATCCGCTTGATCTCGGTGACGATGTCTGCCATCTGTCCAACCATGTGATTGAAGCTGTCCGCGATGGAGCGGATTTCCGGCCCTTCCTGGCTGAGATCTGTCCGCTGGGTCAAGTCGCCCGTACTGACCTGGCGCATGTTGGCAATCAAGGTCTGGAAGGGCGCTGTGATGCCCCGCACGATGAACCAGCAGAGAATCAGAGAGAGGAGCAGGCACATGGCGATCGTAAACAAGATGTATTTCCCGGTTTGATCAAGGGGAGCAAGGTACTGCTTTTGCGGAACGGCAATGATGTAAATGAAATTTTCCTCAGGCGAGTGACTGTAAGCAAGTGTATGTACGATACCGCCCGCGTTCACATGGGTAACGCCAAAGCGCTGGGCCTGAATCTCTGCGGCGAGCTCCGCGGGAAAGTCAATCGCCTGCTTGGTGATGTTTTCAATCGGTTCAAAACGGCCGTCACGAACGACGAACTGCTGGATATCCAATCCCTTTTGGGCAAGTCCGGCCTGCTGCTGGCGCAGCTCGTACTGCAGCCTTTTCTTGTATGTTTTGTCGTCAGCGGCAAAAGCGAACTTCAACAGCGCGATTTTTTCCGTAATTTTGCGAGTTTCCGAGTCCAATCTCGCTTCCATTTGGGAGATAATCATCTGTTTGGCTTGCAAATAAAACGCGCCCCCGATGATGACGGAGGAAACAAGCAGCAGGCACAGCAGCGGAACGGTGATCTTTGTCTGTAACCGTATGTTCCTGCGGAGGAGGGCGAATGGAGAGGCGAGAGGCGTAAAAACGGAATGTACGTTGATCATGTCAGTCCCCCTGAAAAAATGCATAGTCAGATAGTCCCGCTTTCATTGTAAGGAAGGAATGTAAATCTGGTGTGGATGTATTGTAAACGAATATTAAGGAACAAAACAAAGATTTTATACAGTAATTTCCGAACGTTTGTCGAAGGTATATTTGCTAATTTCCGTTGATAATAACGTATGATTATGTTTTAATGAAATTGAATCGTTCGTGAATTGGTTTGATCATACCCATATCATCGGGGGAAGGTGGCTCCGGAAGTGGAAAAACGAGAACAACTATACGAAGGCAAGGCAAAACGAATCTATCGTACGTCTTTGGACAATCAGTATTGGGTGGAGTACAAGGATGACGCCACTGCTTTTAACGGAGAGAAGAAAGCGACCATCACCGGCAAGGGAGAACTCAACAACCGGATTACCGCGATCTTTTTCACGATGTTGAAAGAGCGCGGCATCGACAATCACTTTATCCGACTGTTGTCGCCCACGGAGCAGCTGGTACGGCAAGTGGAGATCATTCCGCTGGAAGTGGTCGTCCGCAATGTCGCCGCCGGTTCTCTGGCCAAGCGCCTGGGCATGAAGGAAGGCACCGTGCTTCCTCAGCCGGTCGTCGAGTTTTACTACAAGGACGACGCGCTCGGAGATCCGCTCGTCAATCCTTCTCATATCAAGGTGATGGGTATCGCCAGCGAAGAAGATTTGGCTGCACTGGAGCGTTTGGGACTGATGGTCAACGACGTATTGCAGCCGTATTTGCGGGAGAGGGGCATCCTCCTCGTCGATTTTAAATTGGAGTTTGGACGTACACCGGAAGGAGAGATTCTCCTCGCCGATGAAATATCGCCGGACACGTGCCGGTTCTGGGATGCCGAGACGGGGGAAAAGCTGGACAAGGACCGTTTTCGCCGCGATCTCGGCGGAGTAGAGGAAGCGTATCAGGAAATTCTCAAACGATTGGGAGGAGAGGCACATGTATAAAGCTGTCGTGTACGTTACATTGCGTCAAAGCGTATTGGACCCGCAAGGCCACGCGGTAAAAGGAGCGCTGCATTCGCTTGGATTCGACGAGGTGAAGGACGTGCGGATCGGAAGGTACCTGGAAGTGGAGCTGGATACTTCCGACCTGAGCAAAGCGGAGGAACGGGTTTCCGAAATGTGCGAAAAGCTGCTTGCCAACACTGTCATCGAAGACTATCGCTTTGAGATTGTGGAGGGCTGAGCGATGCGTGTAGCCGTTATCGTATTTCCCGGTTCCAATGCTGACGTGGACTTGTACAATGCAGTGGAAGACGTGATGGGAGTGCCGGTCGACTACGTATGGCACGCGGAAAACGACTTGTCCCGCTACGATGTCATTTTGCTGCCAGGGGGCTTTTCCTACGGGGATTACCTGCGCTGCGGCGCCGTCGCCCGTTTTTCCCCAGTGATGGAGCAGGTCATCAAGGCAGCCGAACAAGGCAAGCTGGTCATGGGCATCTGCAACGGCTTCCAGATTCTCACCGAAGCAGGTCTGCTGCCGGGGGCATTGCTGAGAAACCGTTCGCTCAAATTCCGCTGCAAGCTGTCCGCGCTCCGCGTCGAGAACAATGACACCGCCTTTACCCGCGATTACGCGGCGGGCGAGGTCATCCAGATTCCGATTGCACACGGCGAGGGCAACTACTACTGTGATGAAGAAACACTGGAAAAACTGAAGGCAAACAATCAGATCGTGTTCCGCTATAACGGGGAAAACCCGAATGGCTCACTTGAGGATATCGCCGGCATCTGCAACGAAAAAGGCAACGTGCTGGGCATGATGCCCCATCCGGAACGAGCTGTTCATGAATGGATGAGTTCTGCCGACGGACGGCGCATGTTTACCTCGATTCTACAGACATGGAGGGAACGAAACAGTGTCCAAGCTCACTCATAAAGAACCGACTGCGCAGCAAATTGCCGAGCAGAAGCTCTATCGCGAAATCGGTCTCACGGACGAAGAATACCAGAGCGTCGTCAACATTCTCGGACGCCAGCCCAACTGGACGGAAACAGGGCTCTACAGCGTGATGTGGTCGGAGCACTGCTCGTATAAAAACTCCCGCCCGGTTCTGCGCCGCTTCCCGACAACCGGCCCTCGCGTCCTGCAAGGACCGGGAGAAGGCGCCGGCATCGTCGACATCGGCGACAATCAGGCTGTCGTTTTCAAGATCGAAAGCCACAACCACCCATCTGCTATCGAACCGTACCAGGGAGCGGCAACAGGAGTAGGCGGCATCATCCGCGACGTGTTCTCCATGGGAGCACGCCCGGTCGCTTTGCTCAACTCGCTGCGCTTCGGGGAACTG
Organism: Brevibacillus borstelensis; assembly: GCF_037834415.1. Classification (GTDB taxonomy): domain Bacteria; phylum Bacillota; class Bacilli; order Brevibacillales; family Brevibacillaceae; genus Brevibacillus; species Brevibacillus borstelensis_A. Next base: position 25,446 of record NZ_JAUMSJ010000032.1, read on the forward strand.
ACAACCCCGCGCGTCAAATACCTGTTTGAAAATGTAGTCGCCGGTATCGCTGGTTACGGAAACTGCATCGGGATTCCGACTGTCGGCGGCGAAGTCAACTTCGACCCTACGTATGAGGGGAACCCGCTCGTCAACGCGATGTGCGTCGGTCTGATCGACCACGACAAGATTCAAAAAGGGGTGGCCAGCGGCATAGGCAACCCGGTCATTTATGTGGGAGCGAGCACGGGCCGTGACGGAATTCACGGGGCTACCTTCGCTTCTGAGGAATTGAATGAAGAATCGGAGAAAAAGCGCCCCGCTGTGCAGGTGGGCGATCCGTTCATGGAAAAGCTGCTGCTCGAGGCATGCCTGGAATTGATCGACACCGGACTTGTCGTAGGGATTCAGGACATGGGGGCGGCAGGGCTGACCTGCTCCAGCGCGGAAATGGCTTCCAAGGCGGGCAATGGAATCGAGATGAATCTCGACCTGGTGCCGCAGCGGGAAGCAGGCATGTCCGCGTATGAAATGATGCTGTCCGAATCGCAGGAGCGCATGCTCGTCGTCGTGGAAAAAGGCAAAGAAGCAGAAGCAATCGCTCTCTTTGACAAATGGGGGCTGGCTTCCGCTGTCGTGGGAAAAGTGACGGATGACGGCTTGCTGAGGCTGGTTCATCACGGCGAGGTGGTCGCGGAGGTGCCGGTGAAAACGCTGGCGGATGACGCTCCTGTGTACCATCGTCCTTCTAAGGTTCCCGCTTACTACGAGGCGAATGCCAAGGTGGATCCAGTGGCGGCGATCAGCGAACCAAGCGATTTGAATGAAACGCTCAAAGCTTTGCTGGCCCAGCCGACGGTAGCCAACAAAGCATGGGTTTACGAACAATACGATCATATTGTCCGCGCAGGCACAGCCGTCAAGCCAGGCTCGGACGCCGCTGTCGTGATGGTTCGCGGCACGCGCAAGGCACTTGCGATGAGCACGGATTGCAACGGACGCTACGTGTATCTCGACCCGCAGGTGGGCGGTGCCATCGCCGTAGCCGAATCAGCGCGCAACGTTGTCTGCGCGGGCGCCGAGCCGCTGGCGGTCACAGACTGCCTGAACTTCGGCAGTCCGGAAAAGCCGGAAGTGTTCTGGCAGTTTGAAAAAGCGGTTGACGGCATGAGCGAAGCATGCCTGGCGCTGAATGCGCCTGTCATCGGAGGAAACGTCTCTTTCTATAATGAGCGGAGCGGGGATGCGATCTACCCGACCCCGACTATCGGGATGGTCGGTCTGATCACGGATGTGGATCATATCACCACGCAGCATTTCAAAGCTGAGGGAGATGTCGTCATCCTGCTCGGCGAAACGCTTGCCGAGCTGGGCGGAAGCGAGTATCAGAAATATGCGACCGGCGCTATTTCCGGCCGTCCGCCTCAGCTGGATTTGAAGAAAGAGGCCGCTGTGCAGAAGCTGGTGCTGGACGCCATCCGCAAAGGGCTGGTCAAATCGGCTCACGACTTGTCGGAAGGCGGTCTCGGCGTAGCGCTTGCGGAAGCGTGCTTTGGAGAAAACATCGGCGCGACTGTTTCCTTGACCTCTGAGCTGAGAGCAGACGTGCTGCTGTTCAGCGAATCGCAGTCCCGCATCCTGATCAGTGTCGCCAAGGAGAAGGCCGATCAGGTGCTGGCCTTGGCCGGCGAGCTGGGTGTGCCTGCACAGGCAATCGGACAGACGGGCGGAGAGCAACTGGTGGTGAACATCAACGGGGTCGAAGCTGTACACGCACCGCTGACAGCTTTGAGGGCCGCATGGAAGGATGCGATTCCATGTTTGATCGGGTAATCTGGGACAAACTGAACGAAGAATGCGGCGTTTTTGGCATCTACAACCACAAGGAAGCGTCACCGCTGACGTATCTGGGGCTGCACGCCCTGCAGCATCGCGGTCAGGAGAGCGCAGGCATCTGCGCCTCCGACGGCGAGCGCTGGTACAAACACCGCGGGATGGGGCTGGTGACGGAGGCGTTTGCCGGTGTGGATCTGCAAACCTTTCGGGGCAACATCGCCATCGGTCACACACGCTACACTACTGCGGGTTCGAGCAAGATCGAAAACGCGCAGCCGCTCTTTTTCCGCTATGCCCACGGCAGCATGGCTGTGGCGCACAACGGCAACCTGGTCAACGCTTCGGTTCTCAGAAAGGAGCTGGAGGCAAAGGGCTCGATCTTTCAGACGACCAGCGACACCGAGGTGATCGCGCACTTGATCGCCCGCTCCAAAAGCAGCGATTTGACAGAGGCCGTCCGCGAGGCACTGCAGCATATCAAAGGAGCCTACGCACTCCTCGTCATGAACGAAACGCAGCTGATCATCGCGCTGGATCCAAACGGTCTGCGCCCGCTTTCTCTGGGGCGTCTCGGCGAAGCGGTTTGCGTGGCATCGGAGACATGCGCGTTTGACATCATCGGCGCCCAGTACTGGCGGGACGTTCAGCCGGGTGAATTAATCGTGGTCGACGAGGACGGTGTTCACGAGTCTACGTTTGCCGAAAACACGAAACGCTCCATCTGCACGTTTGAATATATTTACTTTGCTCGTCCGGACAGTGACATCGACAGCATCAATGTCCACATGGCCCGAAAGCGTTTGGGGAAACAGCTTGCCCTCGAAGCGCCTGTGGAAGCCGATGTCGTGACCGGCGTTCCCGATTCGAGCATTTCCGCCGCGATCGGTTTCGCGGAGGCGACGGGAATTCCTTACGAGCTGGGCTTGATCAAAAACCGCTATGTGGGACGCACCTTTATCCAGCCGACGCAGGAACTGCGCGAGCGCGGTGTGTACATGAAGCTGTCTGCCGTTCGCAAGGTGGTCGAGGGCAAGCGAGTGGTCATGATCGACGATTCGATTGTCCGCGGGACGACGAGCAGCCGGATCGTGCAAATGCTTCGCGATGCGGGGGCAAAGGAAGTCCACGTCCGTATCAGCTCGCCGCCTGTCATGAACTCCTGCTTTTACGGCATCGACACCTCGACGCGCGACGAGCTGATCGCTTCCTCCAAATCGGTGGAAGAAATCCGCAAATTTATTGGCGCTGATTCGCTCAGCTTTTTGACAATCGAAGGCATGATCGACGCGATCGGCCGCGAGGATGGCTCGCCCAACCGCGGCCACTGCTTGGCCTGTTTCAACGGACAGTATCCGACAGAAGTGGAATACGAAGCGGCGCTGCCTGCAGATAAGTGCTAACAAGCAGTCCGCATACGTTTTCTAAAGTGAAGCATACAACCAACCTCTACCGATGGAGGAGAAACCATGAGTGATGCATACAAGCAAGCGGGAGTAGATATAGAGGCGGGCAATCAGGCGGTCGAGCGCATGAAAAAGCACGTCAAACGGACATTCCGGCCGGAGGTGCTCACTGATCTGGGCGGGTTCGGCGCTCTGTTTCGCCTCGATACCACCAAATACAAAAAGCCGGTGCTCGTCTCGGGGACGGATGGAGTGGGCACCAAGCTGAAGCTGGCTTTTGCCATGGACAAACACGACACAATCGGGATCGACGCGGTTGCCATGTGCGTCAACGATGTTGTGGTGCAAGGAGCGGAACCGCTCTTTTTCCTCGACTATCTGGCATGCGACAAGGTCGTTCCGGAGAAAATCGAAGCCATCGTCAAGGGGATCGCGGACGGCTGCGCGCAGGCGGGCTGCTCCCTGATCGGCGGCGAAACGGCGGAAATGCCCGGCATGTATGCCGAAGGCGAGTACGACATCGCCGGGTTTACGGTAGGCGTGGCAGACGAAGACAAGCTGATTACCGGCGCTTCGGTGCAGTCGGGCGACGTGCTGATCGGGCTGGCCTCAAGCGGTGTCCACAGCAACGGCTTTTCGCTTGTCCGCAAGGTTTTGCTGGCTGACCGCGGCCTTTCTTTGGGCGAGCATATGGACGTCCTCGGCAAAACATTGGGAGAGGAGCTTTTGACCCCTACGCGCATCTACGTAAAACAGATCTTGTCCCTGCTGGATGCGGTCGAGGTAAAAGCGATGGCCCACATTACCGGAGGCGGCTTTACGGAAAACATTCCGCGCGTATTGCCGGAGGGGACGCAGGCGGTCATCGACGTCGGAACGTGGCCGGTGCTGCCGATCTTTTCCCTGGTGCAGGAATCCGGCGATATTTCCTGGAGCGACATGTACCGCACGTTCAACATGGGCATCGGCATGATCGCGGCCGTCAAGCCGGAGGATGCCGAGCTGGCGATGGAAACGCTGAAGCAGTCGGGCGAGCAGCCGTACCGGATCGGCCATGTTGCTGCCGGAGAACGAAAGGTCGTATACAACGGGGTGGCGTGGTGAAACGAATAGCCGTCTTTGCCTCAGGCAGCGGCTCCAATTTTGAAGCGGTCGCACAAGCGGCAAAAAGCGGCCGACTGACGGGAGCCGAGGTTGCCCTGCTCGTATGCGACAAGCCAGGCGCCGGCGTTTTGGAACGGGCGGCGCGGCTTGGTGTGGATGCGTTTGTGTTCGATCCGAAAGCATACCCGGACAAGGCCGCTTTCGAGCGGGAAATCGTCGCCGAACTGCAGAAGAGAGAAGTCGAGCTGGTCGTACTGGCCGGATATATGAGGCTGGTCGGAGATACGCTGCTTCAGGCATACGAGGGGCGCATGATCAACCTTCATCCGTCGCTGCTCCCTGCGTTTCCGGGCAAGGATGCCGTCGGCCAGGCACTTTCCTACGGGGTAAAGATAACGGGGGTAACGGTGCATATGGTCGATGCCGGACTGGATACCGGTCCGATCATCGCGCAGACACCCGTAGAAGTGCTGGAGGGTGACGCGGCCGAGAGCTTGAGCGCTCGGATTCATCAGGTGGAGCATGGACTGCTCGTCGAGGTCATCGACAGACTGCTTGCAGGCCGGGTAAAAGTGGAAGGGCGTCATGTCCGTCAGGAAACGAAGTAGGTTGTACCGTGCTGTACGAATCAAAGTAAAAGGGTGTCTCACCAGTCAGTTGATGACGATGGGCACCCTTTTTTGCGTTGTGGAAGGGGCAAGCTGAAGGCCCGGGCACTATTCTATCACCATTTGCCACGAACCCTTCAACAGGAAGCGCGGTTCCCCTGCCTTCATCGAACTCCGCAATTTTTTTCCAAGCGGCGATAAAAACGTCGCTTACGCACTCTTCAATGTCTTCCCGGCTGCCGATGCCGCCGATGATCCGGTGCACAAGGGCGTAGACGTTCTTTCCGTACACGCTCATCGCGTATTCCAAAGCCATCGGATTAACGGTTCTTCAGTTCATTTGCCAGGTTCTCTTCGCTGATGTTCATTTCTATCCACGCCGGTCCCCTTTCAACGCTCGTTTCTTATGTTTATCAATAACTACGCCGCGATTTTGGCAAAACACTCAAACTGTATGGGAATAAACTGTTCGCGATCTCGCTCAGAAGAGCAAACGAGAAGAAGCGGAATGTTCAGTTTTTCCGGTATAATGGAGCGAAGTACATGGAAGGGGAGGAAACACATGGATAAGCTCATACATAAGAGCGTACGGCTGTCCTGCAGTCCTGAGCAAGCTTTTCAATTCTTCACCAGGAGCGAGCATTTGGCCAGTTGGCTGACCAACGCCGCCGAGGTGGAGCCTGCAGTGGGAGGCAAATACGAGCTGTTCTGGGCACCGGACGATCGCGAAAACGACAGCACCATCGGCTGCAAGGTACTGGCTCTCGAGGAGAACAGGCTGCTTGTCTTTGAATGGAAAGGGACAAAACAGTTTGCCTCGCTGATGAACGAAGCTCGTCCGCTTACCCATGTCGTCGTATCTTTTATTCCGGAGGGGGAAGGGACGAACATTCAGCTTGTCCACAACGGATGGGGCTGCACAGAAGAATGGGACGCCGCGCGCGGCTGGTTTGAACAGGCGTGGAACATGGCGCTGGCCGGGCTTGCGAAGTACGCGGACGCCCAGCCGGTCGCAAAGTGCTGTGAATAAAAAAAGCCATAGCTGCCCGGTCTCGGCTGTCCCCTCAAAAAAACGGGCGTAAGAACGCTTGTCTGGAAAAACTTTTTGCCTGCCCTGACATAGAGTAAAGGGAAGGTGGAAATAAGGAGGGGCCAGATGAACGGGGACTTCGTAGCCGATCTGTTGGGCAAGCTGAGCAAAAAAACGGGCCGGGAGTGGACGCTGACCGACATCATGAAGCTGGCGGAAAAACTTCCTAAAAACGGGAGCGGAAATATTGAGTCAGTTTTGAGCGAGCTGTCGGGTATGGGCCTTGATTTGTCGGACGAAACCAAAGAGAAGGTCAGGCAGCAGGTTCAGGACGGCAAATCGTTTTCTCCAGATCAGATCGAGGAATTGACGATCACGCAGAAGAAGGAAAAACGAGAGCGAAAAAAATCGTCCCCCAAGGCCAGTGGAAAGGTGAAAAACGTTTCTTTGGCGGAGCGGATCAAAAAGATGCAAAGCCGCAAAAAGAAGCGGACCTGACGGTGCACATGCTGCATCGAAGGCGAGAAGGGAACGGAAAAAATGCGCAGTCGAGTGTGCCGCGGCACTGGAGGCTGCGTTTTTGTTTTGTCCGAACGAAACTTGATAAAAACGTACAATTATGTTTTAATATATTAGTAATGTTCGTGTTTTTTGAATCCCTTTTTGAAAAAAAGTCGGGAGGTTCTATTCGTGAGTGTGAAAAAAGCACTGATTAGCGTTTCGGACAAAACTGGGTTGGTTCCTTTTGCGCGCCGCTTGGCTGCTGCTGGGGTCGAGATCATTTCTACCGGCGGGACGGCTTCTCTTCTCAAGGAAGCGGGCATTCCTGTCATTGGCATTTCCGATGTGACCGGTTTTCCAGAAATCATGGACGGACGCGTCAAGACGCTGCACCCGAATATTCATGGAGGTCTCTTGGCTGTACGCGACAACGAGTCGCATATGCGGCAGCTGAAAGAACTGAACATCGACACGATCGATCTGGTCGTGGTCAACTTGTATCCATTCAAGGAAACCATCGCGAAACCCGGCGTTACGTACGCCGAGGCGATTGAAAATATTGATATCGGCGGTCCGACGATGCTTCGCTCTGCCGCCAAAAACCATCAATTCGTCACAGTGGTTGTCGACTCTGCCGACTATGGGAAAGTAGCTGAAGAAATCGAGTCAGCTGGCGATACGGCGCTGGAAACGCGCCGCTATTTGGCCGCAAAGGTATTCCGTCATACAGCCGCTTACGACGCCTTGATCGCAGGCTACCTGAACGAACAGGTGGGAGAGGCATTTCCAGAGCGCCTGACGGTCACGTATGAAAAGGTGCAGAATTTGCGATACGGGGAAAATCCGCATCAGCGGGCCGCTTTCTATCAGGAGTCGCTCACTGGCCTGGCTGGCGTATCCAAAGCCGAGCAGTTACATGGAAAAGAGCTTTCCTACAATAATATTAACGATGCCGATGCGGCCCTCGCGATTGTCCGTGAATTTGCCGAGCCCGCGGTCGTCGCGATCAAGCACTCCAATCCGTGCGGCGTCGGCATCGGCGGCGATGTCCGCGAGGCGTATCAAAAGGCTTTTGAAGCCGACCCGGTTTCGATCTTTGGCGGGATCGTCGCGGCCAACCGTCCGATCGACAAGGAGACGGCCCTTTTGATGAAGGAAACCTTTCTGGAAATCATCCTCGCCCCCGATTTTACAAAGGAGGCGCTGGATATCCTGACTGAAAAGAAAAACCTGCGTCTCTTGCGGCTCCCGGGTCTGGCGTCCGGCCAAAAGGATGCCGCGGCTGTCCTGCGTGTGGCACCGGTGGCCGGAGGAGCGCTGGTTCAGGATTACGATCTCAAGCAGCTGGCCGATGAGGATATTCGCGTAGCCACTGACCGAGAGCCTACAGCGGAAGAGCTTGGGCAGCTGAAATTCGCCTGGAAGGTGGTCAAGCACGTCAAATCCAACGCGATCGTTCTGGCGGCGGACAACATGACCATCGGCGTAGGAGCCGGCCAGATGAATCGCGTCGGGTCCGCCAAGATCGCGATCGAGCAAGCAGGTGAAAAAGCGCGCGGTTCCGTACTGGCCTCGGATGCCTTTTTCCCGATGCCCGATACCGTCGAAGCCGCGGCAAAAGCGGGTATTACCGCGATTATTCAACCGGGCGGCTCCGTGCGCGACCAGGATTCCATCGACGCCTGCAACCGTTTTGGGATTGCCATGGTCTTTACTGGTGTGCGACACTTTAAGCATTAATAGAGAGAGTACACAGGAGGGAATACGATGAACGTACTGGTAATCGGCAGCGGCGGCCGCGAACACGCTATTGTCTGGAAGCTGGCGCAAAGCCCCAAAGTGAACAAGATTTACTGTGCCCCCGGCAATGGAGGAACGGCTCTGCTGGCGAAGAACGTGCCGATTCCCGTTCAAGATTTTGCTGCACTGGCTCAGTTTGCCAAGGACGAAGGTATCGATTTGACGGTAGTAGGCCCGGAGGACCCGCTTCTGGGCGGCATTGTCGACTTTTTCCAGGAGCGCAGCCTGCCGATCTACGGACCGACCGCCCAAGCTGCGAAAATCGAGGGAAGCAAATCGTTTGCCAAGTACTTGATGAAGCGATACAACATACCGACAGCGAGGTATGAATCCTTTATCGATTACGAATCCGCGCTCGCCTATGTGCGCGACCAAGGAGCGCCAATCGTCGTAAAAGCAGACGGACTCGCCGCAGGAAAAGGGGTCGTGGTCGCTGAAACGCTGGAAGAGGCGGAGCGGGCGTTGTACAGCATTATGGAAGAGAACGCATTCGGCCAGGCAGGAGCCCGGGTGGTGATCGAAGAGTGCATGCGCGGAGAAGAGCTGTCCCTTCTCTCCTTTGTCGATGGAGAGACGGTAAAGCCGATGATCACCTCCCAGGACCACAAGCGGGTGTTTGACAACGATCAAGGTCCCAATACCGGAGGAATGGGCACCTATGCGCCGGTTCCGCACATGTCTGCGGAGCTTGTGGACGAGATCGTGGCAAAAATTGTCCAGCCGATGGCAACAGGAATGGTACGGGACGGCATCCCGTTTCGCGGCGTACTGTACACCGGCTTGATGATCACTTCAGAGGGGCCGAAGGTCGTGGAATTCAACGCCCGATTCGGCGATCCTGAAACGCAGGTCATCCTGCCGCTCCTCAAGACCGATCTGGTGGACATTTGTACGGCGACGGTCAACGGCGAACTGGCTTCCCTCGATGTGGAGTGGAAGCAGGAGAGCGCGGTCTGTGTCGTCATGGCGGCCCCCGGCTACCCCGGCGATTATCCAAAAGACTCACTCATTAACGGATTGGAGCGCCAACAAGCTGGTGTTGCCGTCTTCCATGCCGGGACGAAGCAAACGCCAGAGGGCACGGTTACGAGCGGCGGCCGCGTACTCGGCGTGACCAGCATCGGCAAAGACCTGCAGGAAGCAAGAGCGGCTGCATACGAGGCGGTGCGTTCAATCTCCTTCGAAGGCGCCCACTACCGAACCGACATCGCCGCAAAGGCGCTGGGCAAACGGTAAGCTCATACGAGAAGCGAGAACGAGTCTGTTGGAATGGGCTTGACCTGTTCGCAAAATAAAATGCTGCTGCAAAAGCAAACAAGCCTCCAATCCTGTAGAAGCGGATTGGAGGCTTGTTTTGTTTTGTCTTGTGATAGCCCGGCAGAACTCAAAAGCTGTAGAGATGAAAATGGAGAAAACGAAAAGGTCTTTGGGACAGATACCCAGGCGGAATGGAAAAAGGGGAACGCGCTTTCAGCGGCCAACTCTGAGAAACTCCTTGGAAGAGGCTGCTTTTGGCCGCGGTTCCCCTTTTGGAATGCAGCCGGACAGAGCGGCCCCCAGCAAGTGTCCCACCGAACCTGGAGCGTTTTCTCCATTTTCATCTCCTGCACGAGAGCCCGATCCAACCAACGCTTTTACCCCGATCTCCTCCCGAGCAACTTTTGCCTTTGCGCGTCTTCCTAAGAACTGAGACAGCAAATAAACACCCAGAAACAGCACCATGCACCCGGAAGACAAGCGGCACATCACCGCATAGCTAAAAGCCGAAGCGACCTGCTTGATCATCCACGCCTGAATCGACGGCTGAGTAATTCCGTAGCCCAGACCGTAAAATAAGGCTGCCGTCAGCAGCGTAGTGAAAAAAGCGCGCCGATCGGCCGGACTCACTTTTTTCTCAATCAATCCCTTCCGCCCGAGTATGCGGGCAGTGGTCGGCTGGTGACGAGACGGCTCACCCGGCACAACAAATTTATTTGCAAACGGAAATGAAAAAGGAGACACGCCGTCATTGGCGGTATCTCCCTTTGTTTTTGCGCGTATTGTAAAAAAAGTATCCCATCACGACCACGCAGGCTATGATGAGGGCGATGACAAAGACATTGTGGGAAAACCACTCGTACAAGGGAGGGCCGAGAATCGTCATGAGACAGTCCTCCTCCTATGAATAAGTAGGGTACAGATGCTCGTCCCGACTGTACCGTTCCGAAGGTTTTTTCTCCAGATCGTGTTGGTCTTCCGTGTCCTGGTCGTCCGACGAATAAGAGACGTAATCCCGCAGGACCGCTTCCAGCTGTTGATCCTCTTTGGACAGCTCTCTGGACGTGGAGGCAGTCACTTTCTCGGGCGACATTCCGGCAGTTATCGCCGCAGATATTTCTGACGTCATGTTCTCCTTCGTGTCTTTGGTCTCCTGACTGGCTCCCTTTGCCCCGGTCATTTGCCTCATGGCAGCACGGACGCCGGCTTCGGTCATTTTTCCGATGACCTTGTTCATTCCCTTTTTGGTTACTGTATCGGTATCCATCGCATACAGCATCGGGCAAAAGCGGGTGGCGCCCTCCGCTACCTTCATGGCAGACATGGTCATGAGCAGCCAGGGGGTGCGGTGCGGGCGGCGGCTCATCTTGCCGACCCCATAGGCAAGTCCCACAAGTCCGGCTGTAATGCGAATCATGGCATCTACGGTTCCGACGTTCCTTCGCATGTGGATTCCTCCTGTCCATCTTGTATCTACGGGTTAGTGTGTGCGGGTGTTGGGAAAACAGCCAAGGAAAATGTTTCTAAGACGGCGAAGCATTAAAAATGGAGAAGGACTGCAATCGCTTTTGAAGAGAACAGGAGGGATATGCATGCGAGTTCGATCGATAGATGGGGCCGCTCATCGAAAGCTTCTGAGGGTGGCCAGACGGGAAGAGCCGGCGGACATGTGGATCAGGGGAGCAAAGGTGCTCAATGTCTACACAAAGGAATGGCGGGAAGTCCATATCGCTGTTTCCGGCGAGAGGATCGCGTATGTCGGGGACAAAGAGCCGCTGGCCTCTGAGGAGACAGCCATCGTGGAGGCTGACGGCAAGTACGCTGTCCCCGGATACATTGAACCTCACGCCCATCCTTTTCAATGGTACAACCCCTTTACGATGGCGGACTTTGCTCTCGCTCGCGGGACGACGACGCTGATTTCCGACTCTTTGATGCTCATGACGCTGCCTTTTGCGCAAGTGGCTGACATCATGGAAAAACTGGCGGAGCATCCGGTGAAGCAATTTTTCTGGGCGAGGCTTGACCCCCAGATGAGGCGGACAACCGCATCGCCGCCGTTTGACGCCCATGGCATCAACCGGATGCTGGAGCATCCCCGCGTCATCCAGGGCGGCGAATTGACCGACTGGCAAGGCGTATTAAGCGAGGATGAGACCTTGCTGTACGGCATCAAGCGGACGCTCGATCTGGGCAAACGGATGGAAGGACATCACCCCGGTGCTTCTGTGCAAACGCTGAATGCGGCGTCGGCCCTGGGAATTACCGCCTGCCACGAAAGCATTAGTGCCGAGGATGTGCTGCAGCGGCTGCGGTTGGGGATGTATGCGGCCCTGCGGCATTCATCGATTCGACCAGATTTGCCGGCATTGGTCAAAGGATTGCTGGAAGCTGGCATTCCCTGGTCGTCCCGGATGATGCTGACCTCAGACGGAAGCACCCCGCCGATGTACCGCCATGGCCTGATGGATTACACGATCCGCGTGGCGATCGAGGCGGGCATGCCGCCAGTCGAAGCGTATGTGATGGCATCGCTTAATCCGGCCGTCTACTACGGGATCGACAGCGAAGTGGGAGGAATAGCCCCTGGGCGGCTTGCCGATGTTTTGCTCCTGTCGGATCCCGGGGAGCCGACGCCGGAGATGGTCATCGCAAACGGACATCTGTCCGGGGAAAAGGGAAGACTCCTCGTCTCGACGATCAAGCCGGGATGGTCAGATTACGATTTTCCATCTGTCTCCGAAGCAATGCAGGGGAGGCAGGTTGACGCGGAATGGTTCCGCATGAAACACAACGGAGAGCCTGTCCCTGTCATTCACATGTTGAATGCGGTCATCACCAAAATGGAGCTGGAGAGCTTGCCTGCCGATCCGCTCGGATACGTCTCGTTGGAAGACGACCCGGAGCTCGCGTTGATTTGCTTGATCAACCCTTTGCAAAACCGCTTGACCCAGGCAGTGGTCAGGGGATACGGCCGGGAATTGGAGGGACTGGCCAGCACCTACACGGCTTCGAGCGATTGGCTGGTCATGGGGCGTTGTGCCCGGTCCATGGCAGAGGCATTGCAGAGCGTGATCGAAATGGACGGCGGGGTCACCATGTACGAACAGGGAAAAGCTGTTTGCGAATGCCCTCTTCCGCTGGGCGGCAAGTTTTCACCAGCTCCGATGGAAGAAGTGATCGACATGGCCCAGAGATTGACGGGATTGATTCGACAAAAAGGTCACGAGCATCTGGACCCTCTCTACTCTTTGCTGTTCTTTACGGCGACTCACCTGCCGTATGTTCGGATGACAGCAGAAGGAATCGTGGAAGTGAAGACAGGGAGAATCCTTGTTCCTGCCCATTCTATTTAATGGAATATATTCCCATCCTTTAGTGTGTCATAGCATTGATATATTCTTTCCTTGCTTGCTTTTTGTGATTATGTGTTGGAATTATATGTAGTACAAAAAAATATTTTTTTCTCTTGTAAATTTTCTAATTTCTTTTAAAATGAAAAAGAATCAAGCTGTGTCTATAATATAGGCTGATTGATCCGGTGTTTACATAGGTTCAAACTGGCAAATCAGGCAGCTCGATTGATGATTTGGAAAACATAAAGAGAAATAAAAGGGGGATTCAATTTGCATGAAGGGAGAAACGTTGATTTCCGGGTAGCGAGGTTACTGAATGTTTTGATATGATATTGATAGCTGATTTTTCAGGTAAATCACACTATTTTTACGGATAGAAGCAGGCCTTTCGTAGTAGGCGGAAAGAAATGCGAGAACGGTTGCGACCATGGAAAAGGATTGGCTTTCGGTCTGTATTCGATCAGAGGGCGCGAGGAAACACCAGCAAAGACAAATCTGACGAAGCCTCATTCAGCAAAAGGGGCGGCACACTCCGTGCGGTCCCTTTTATTGGCCTGCCGAATGCAGAAAATTTCAAATCACCACAAGTTTACGAAGAAATGAGGGATGGGAAGCATGCTGCTCAGCATTTTGCCTCAGGTGTTGGTTGACGGGTTGACACTGGGATTCATGTACGCCGTCGTCGCTCTCGGCTACACCATGGTTTACGGTATTCTTGAATTTATTAACTTTGCCCATGGAGAAATTTTCATGGTAGGCGCCTTCGTCGGGACAGAGGTGTTGCTAATCTCCGACTCACTGGGGGCGCTTGAAGGAATGAATCCGTACGTGGCTTTCTTCTTGACGCTGATCATCGCGATGGCGTTGACGGGGGGGCTGGGTGTGCTAATAGAACGAGTCGCTTACAGGCCGCTTCGGGGAGCGCCTCGTCTGGTCCCTCTGATCTCGGCGATTGGGGTTTCCTTTTTGCTGCAAGACCTGGTGCGTTTTACGGAAGCGATTGCCCGCAACGAATTTTATCTGAATACTCCCGCGCTTTTCTCAGGAAGCATTTCGCTCGGGATTGCTTCGATTCCCACAAAAGGCTTTATCGTTATCGTACTTGCCATTGTCATGATGATTTTATTGACGCTGTTCATCAGCAAGACCAAGTGGGGAATCGCGATGCGCGCAGTTGCGCAGGATCAATCGACGGCATCGCTGATGACGATCAACGTGGACAAGGTCATCATGCTTACCTTCCTCATCGGCTCAAGCCTTGGCGGAGCAACAGGCGTTTTGTTTTCGCAAAACTACGGAACGATTGACCCTTACATTGGCTTTATCCTCGGTCTGAAAGCTTTTACCGCCGCGGTTCTCGGGGGCATCGGAAACCTCCGTGGAGCGATGGTGGGCGGCGTGCTTCTGGGACTTTTGGAATCCCTTTCTGGCGCCTATATGGGACCGTTGACCAACGGAGCCTTCGGGGCCGAATACAAGGACGTATTTGCGTTCAGTATTTTAATTCTCGTGCTTCTGTTCAAGCCGGAAGGTCTGTTTGGCGAAGCAGTGAAAGAGAAAGTGTAGGTGAGAATCATGGCAAACATCGGATGGAAGTCGATGAAAGGAATCCCGCTGGTCGTTACACTGATCTGGATCGCTGTCTCAGCAGCAGCCTTGCACTTCGTGGAAAAGTCCGTTATCGCGTTTCTGGGAATTCTGTTCTCGATTATTCTGATCTACTATACAAACGCGGACAAGCGAGTTCGCCTGATCATGGGAGCGGCCGTTCTGCTCCTGATCATTCCGCTCGTGGCGGGCGACAACCGCTACTATATGGAAGTGGCGTCGCAGGTGGGCATCTATGTGGCGATGGCTCTCGGGCTCAATATCGTCGTCGGCTTTGCCGGTCTGCTCGATTTGGGATATGTCGCTTTCTTCGCGGCGGGCGCCTATGCTTATGCGATTTTCTCGACTTCGCAGGCAAACGAGTTTATTCCCGGCGAACTGTTCCCGCTGTCGGGCGACTCGTTCTGGCCGTTCCTCATCGTCGGCTTGATCGTGGCGGCCATCTTCGGGATCCTGCTCGGTCTGCCGGTGCTTCGGGTAAAAGGCGACTATCTGGCCATCGTTACGCTCGGATTTGGCGAAATTATTCGGATTATTTTTAATAACCTGGACAAACCGGTCAATATTACGAATGGTCCTCAAGGCATTACGCCGATTCCGTCTCCGGAGCTGTTCGGCATCAAGATGGGGACGCCGTTTTACTTCTACTTTATCGTCCTGTTCGTGATCATTTTCATCGTCATTGCCAACATCCGCTTTGAGCATTCCCGACTGGGACGCGCCTGGGTGGCGGTACGGGAGGATGAACTGGCTGCCCAGTCGATGGGGATTTCCCTGTTGAACGCCAAGCTGGCCGCGTTTGCCACCGGCGCTTCTTTTGCCGGTGTCGTGGGCGTCATCTTCGCTGCCAAACAGACATTTATCGATCCGACCTCGTTTACCCTGATGGAGTCGATCGGGATTCTCGTGATGGTCATTCTCGGCGGAAGCGGCAGCATCCCCGGGGTTATTCTCGGCGCAGCCTTTGTCACGGTGCTGCAGGTGCAGCTCTTGAAAGAGTTCTCCAACTTCCTGCATTCGCTGCAGCAATCGGGAATCATTAATCTGCCCAACCAGCTGGACCCGTCCAAATTCCAGCGTTTGATCTTCGGGATCATGCTGATCCTGGTAGCGCTGTACAGGCCGAATGGATTGATCCCGGCCAAGCGGAAGAAAAACGATCTGGAGGCCATCAAAGGCAGCAAATACGCTGGAGACAAGCTTGGAATCTTGAGCAAGCTTACCCAGGGGAAACAGTCGTAGCGAAGAAGGAGGGAGCACGATGGCATTATTGGAAGCCAATGGGTTGACCAAGCGCTTCGGCGGTCTGGTTGCCAATCAGGATGTGACCGTAAAAATCGAACAAGGAACGATTACCGCCGTCATTGGCCCTAACGGTGCGGGCAAGACGACCTTCTTCAATATGGTGACGGGTTTTTACGAGCCGGATGAGGGAGATGTCTTGCTGAACGGGAAAAGCATCAAGGGGCTGCGCCCCGATCAAATCGCGGAGCGCGGGATTACGCGGACCTTTCAAAATATTCGCCTGTTCAAGGAAATGACAGCCTTGGAAAATGTCATGGTCGGAACGCACAGCCGGTTGACGGCGGGAATCCTCGGGATTGTTTTCAATACGAAGCGCGTTCGCGAGGAGGAAGAGCGCGCCAAGGTAGAAGCCTACCAGCTGATGGAGTACGTCGGCATCGCCCACGTGGCGAACGAAGCGGCGGGCAGCCTGCCGTACGGCTTGCAGCGCCGCCTGGAGATTGCGAGAGCGCTTGCGACCAACCCGAAAATCATTTTGCTGGATGAGCCGGCAGCCGGGATGAACCCGCGCGAGACCGTGGAGATGACCGAATTTATCCGCAAGCTGAAGCACGAGCTGGGTTTGACGATTATTCTGATCGAGCACGACATGAAGCTCGTCATGGGATTGAGCGAGTATATCCACGTCCTGGATTACGGACGCAAAATTGCCGAGGGGACGCCGGAGCAGATTCGAAACAATCCGAACGTAATTGAGGCCTACCTGGGTAAAAGCGCGACGGAAGTGTCGTAAGAGGGGGAGGAGAAACAATGCCGTTGCTTGAATTGCAAAACATTCACACCTATTACGGCGGTATCCACGCGTTGAAGGGATTAAGCATTGAAGTAAACGAGGGCGAAGTCGTGACGCTGATCGGCTCCAATGGCGCCGGGAAGTCGACCACCCTGAAAACGATCTGCGGACAGACGCGCGCGCGGGAAGGCCGGATCGTGTTTGACGGCAAGGACATTACCCAGATGCGGACTCACGATATCGCGGCAATGGGGATCGCCCATGTGCCGGAAGGCCGGCGGATCTTTCCCAAGCTGACAGTCCGGGAAAATCTGGAGATGGGTGCGTTTTCGGTAAAGGACAAACACATTATCGAGGAAGGCATCGAGCGTGCGTTTCGCTATTTTCCCCGTTTGAAAGAACGGATCGATCAAAAGGGCGGAACGATGTCCGGCGGCGAGCAGCAGATGCTCGCCATCGCTCGCGGTCTGATGATGAAGCCGAAAATCTTGATGCTCGATGAACCGTCGATGGGACTTGCGCCCATTTTGGTGGATCAAATCTTTGAGATCGTCACGGAGCTGAACCGCGAAGGCATGACCATTCTGCTGGTCGAGCAAAACGCCAACCAGGCCCTCTCCGTGGCGAGTCGCGGTTACGTCATCCAAACAGGCGAAATCATCCTGCAGGATGAGGCGCATAGCCTGTTGACCAATCCTCAGGTGCGGGAAGCGTACCTGGCCTGATTCAGAGCAGACTTGAAACCCGATGAAGCGATTGGACTTCATCGGGTTTTGTTTTTCCATAGCAGGCAAGGAAAAATCTCATTTGCTGGCAGAATTTGAGAAAAACGAGGAATAATCCCTTCTGATATGGAAATGCAATGTGAATCCGGTTATCAAAAATATAGAAGGAGTGAAGAGTATGTTATTACCATCGGAGGGATCAGAACGATTTAATCAATTAATTGAGTACGTCGAAACAATGAACACCTTAAATCAAGGCTCTGGTACTGCACTATTCGTCATCCAACACGACAAGATTGTTGTGGAACATTATTCTGGCTATCACTCTCAGCTTTCAACTTCATTCCCGATACAAGCAGACTCACAATTCAACGTTGCTTCCGTACGTAAAAGCTACATAGGAATGGCCGTAGCATTAGCTGTGTGCGAAGGGAAAATTAAGAGTATCGACGACCAAGTTACAGACTATCTGCCGGGGCTCGACCCTGCAATTTTGGGTGGAACGACCATCCGTCATTTACTTACACATACGCATGGGTTGGATGTTGACAGGGAAGGCAATATCATCCGTGAATTTATTCCGGGCTCAAGCTGGTCCTACCGTAATATTAATATAGAGCTGTTGACCGGGCTGGTTCGCACCGTAACAGGATGCACGGTTGCGGAAATTCTGAGTAAGTACGTTTTTAATCCGCTGGGATTTACAGAAACCGGCTGGCGAGCAAAGCAAGACGAGCGGCTGGTTCAAGTAATTGAGGATCCAATAAAACCTCCAGTATGGAAGTTAGGCTTGAATGAAGATGGCGACGGAGATCAGAAAAACCTGCATGTCTCCGCTAGAGAACTGGCATATTGGGGATACCTGCATTTGAAAAAAGGCAACATCAACGGCAAGCAGTTGATTCCTATGGAGGCAGTTGAAATGGCAACGAACAGGCAAAGCCCATCGTTTCCAAATCCGGACCTTCCGCTTAATGGATTTTTGTGGTTTATTCAGGATGGCCAATCGAAATTAAACGAGATTGGGCCGAGCGTTCCTCAGGGAGCGTTCCAAATACTTGGTGTTACCGGTCCGTTATTGCTGGTGATCCCATCGCATGAGCTGGTGGTCGTAAGAATGTATAACAAATTGTACAACTACAGTGATAAGACCAGGGACTATTTGTATTACCTGCGAGAGTTTGGCGACAAGGTAATGGAGTGTGTTGAATCTAAAGGTAGCAACACCTGACCCAAAAAAAGGATTGCGCTGTCAATCGTTTTGCTCGCAGCTATTGCCGGGATCTTTTTCTTGGCAGACCGTATGAAGTATACATCATTTAAAGACGGTGCTACAGCTCCCGGTTCTTATGCACGGACCGAAGGCCTTTGGCGAGAAGAGCGGACGAATAGCAAGTAAGCGGCCGCCATGGCAGCGGGCGCGAGCAAAGAGCGGCCGAAAAACGGCAAAAGGCACAGGCAAAGCAGAAGAGAAAGCAAGGAAGACCACCAGGGCAGCGTAAGGCGGTTAAACAGCTTTACGCCAGCAGCCATTGAAATGATGTAAACCGTAAGCCCCAATGAATTCGGGATCAACAGCAGCTTGTCAAAGGGGATGGAAAGTATAACCGTAAAGGTTACGCCCACTGCGGCAAGCATAACGACACTGGCTATCGCCAAGACAGGCGTCCCTTTACGGGGGTGCAAACGGACAAACAGCCGGGGAAAAACGCCGTCCCGCGCCAAGGCGTACCCGAGCTGCCCGAGGCTGGCAACAAAAGCGTTGCAGGTGCCAAGGCAGATGATCAAGGCGAGGAAGCCTGTACCGATTTGGGCCCCGACGCCAAGCGACTCTTGCATCATGATGCCGACGGGAGAAAGATTTCGCTCATCATCCCCATAAGTGCCCGTTCCGATGGTGACAACACTTAAAGCGAGAAAGAGAACGCCAATGACGGCCGCGCTTATGACGGTGCTGCGGACAATCGTGCGCTCCGGCTTGTAAAACTGATGGGACAGGCTGCAAATGGCCTCCCAGCCAAAAAACGACCAGAGAATCATCGTCGCCGCAGTGCCGACCGAAGCGACCCCGTGTGGGGCAAATGGCGCAAAACGGCTGATGTCAAGACGTGGAAGCGTCAGTACAATGACTGCGAGCAGCAGAGCCAAAAGCAGCGAGCTCAGCAGCAGGGAAAGGCGGCCGCTGATTTTCACTCCCTGTACATTCACAGTTCCGGCTATGACCAGTGTCAGGAGCGCGACCAGGAGCATGCCTGTACGACCCCATCCCATCGAGCTGGAAACATAATAGGCGCCTGTCAGGGAAACGATCATTTGTCCGGCGGTGGCACAAAAAAAATAGCACCAGCCGATCAGTCCGCCAAGCTTTGGCCCGAAAGCCATTTTGACAAACGTCGCCGCTCCGCCGGCATCCGGATACATTCGGGACAGAGCAGCAAATGCATAGGCGAGCGGAAAACTGAGCGCAATGACGCCTGCCCAGGCGATCAGCGATGCGGGACCGGCAGCATCGGCGGTTGAACCGGATAAAAAAAGCACGCCGGACCCCAGAATGGCTGCGATGTACAATGCGCATGCATGCGGAAGCCGAATGGTTCCATTTTCCACAAGCGATCCCCCTTTTCCGTGTAGTGGACTCTCCCCAGATCCCCGGTCTTCTGCTACTATCATCATAAGGAAAAGCTGACCTTTCACAAATGGTCAATTTCCAAAATATCAAACGGGTCAGATGGGAGGGGCAATGATGGACATTCACCCGAATTGGACGAATGCCGGCACAGGAAAGCTCTACCTCCAGCTGTACGCCTATTTTCGCGAGGAAATCCAAACGAGGCGGTTGCCGCCGGGAACACGGCTGCCCTCCGTTCGGTCGATCAGCCGGAATCTTCAGATCAGCAAAACGACGGTGGAAACGGCTTACCATCAATTGCTGGCCGAAGGATACATCGAGAGCAGGGAAAGAAGCGGTTTTTACGTGGTGGAGTGGGAAGAGGACGGGGTGGCTGCTCCATCCGGGCACAATGGCGGAAATGCGGCAGCAAGCAGCTTTTTGAACGGACACAGGCAAGAATCTCAGCAGGCAGCCGAGAACGCGGCAGCTGTGCCGGGCGCTTTACAGCTTCCCGGAGGACTGCCAGCCGACAGTCAAGCAGCCCATTCGGTCCGGAGGCAAAAAGAGAATATCAGATACGACTTTCATCAGGCCCGGGTCGACGCCGATCATTTTCCGTACGACTTGTGGCGCAAGTACAGCAACCAGTGCATGCGCCGGGAAAACAGGGACATTCTCTATTACGGAGATCGTCAGGGAGAGCGCGGGTTGCGGGAGGAGATCGCCCGTTATTTGCAGCATGCCCGCGGGGTTGCTTGCACGCCTGATCAGATCGTGATCGGAGCGGGAACACAGATACTCGTCCAGGTCCTTTGCTTTTTGCTCACCCTGAATGGACGCGTGGTTGCGATGGAAGAGCCGGGTTATGACGGGGTTCGAGCCGTTTTTCAGCATCTGGGGTATCAAGTCGTCCCCATTCCTTTGGACGAAGACGGGATTGATGTAGAGGTGCTGGAAGCGAGCGGAGCGCCACTGATTTACATCACGCCCTCCCATCAGGAGCCTACGGGAGCTGTCATGCCTTATGCGAGGCGAATCAGACTGCTCCAGTGGGCGGCCAGGTCGGGCTCGTACATCATCGAGGACGACTATGACGGAGAATTTCGCTATTACACCAGGCCGATCCCGTCGCTTCAAGGGCTGGACACGAATGAACGGGTCATCTATCTCGGCACGTTTTCCAAGTCCCTGCTGCCGTCCATTCGGATCAGCTATATGGTTTTGCCGCCGGCGCTGCTTCAGGTCTACGGAAATCAACTGTATGAATACGATCAGACCGCATCCCGCATTCATCAGGAGACCCTCGCCCTCTTTATGAAAAGCGGGGAATGGGAACGGCATATACGCAAGATGCGGACGTTGTACAGCAAGAAGCACGAGGTGATGCTCGGCTGCTTGCATGCCTGCTTCGGGCAGCGGGTCCATGTGACCGGCCAGAATGCGGGATTGTCCGTAACGGTGGAAGTGCTGTCAAACCTCTCGGCAGAGGAATTGACGCGGCATGCGTTAGCAGCGGGGATCCGCGTCTACCCCACGACTCGCAAATGGATGGATAAGCCGAAGGACAGCCTGCCTGCTTTTCAGTTTGGATTTGGCGGCTTGTCCGCCGAAGACATCGAGCAAGGGATTCGCCTTCTCGCAGAGGTATGGAAGCCGTATTCGCCCGCGAGCCGGAAAGGCTGAACCCACTGGCACTGATTGGTCAGCATTCCTGTCTCGGTCATGGCATTCCACGGCCGCCGACCGGCAAAAAGGTATCCGTTTTATGGACGAAACTGGACCGTATCCGCGATCGATTCAATGTGGTCCCGATCTGCCAAAAGGTACAGGAACAGATAAGATTCCCCGCGGATAGAGACCGGTGCCGGGTAGCGTACCAAGAGCAGAGCGAGCCCTTTTTCCGACTTATCCTGATCCTCGGAAGGGAGAATCAGAGCCGCCTCCTGGCCATCAGCTTGCCGGTAACGAATCTCCGGCCTGCTTCCGAATGGCTTCAGCTTATGACTGGCCTCGTGAGCCGCAGCATCCTGAATCGTCCATTGGCCGGTTAAGCCAGCGGAGATTTGCACAAAACCGTCCTCGGCCTGGAAGCGGTTTTCGTACGCCTTATTCGCTTTCCAATGAGAAGGGTACTCGAACGAAACCTGATAGGCGTCGCTTTCGTAGTCGGTCCAAAACGGATTCGGCAGAAAAGCGGATCGATCGACGTATCCGAAGCGCCCTCCCGAGGCGGCGACAGCAAGCTTTTCTTCCTTGCTGTTCAGGACAAAAACCGGACTGCTGCCGAACGATTCCTTGGCCGCCCCCGTCTCGTCGAGGACGACAGTGTCGGGCTTCAGGCGGCCTTCTTTTGCCAGATCGGACTGAAAAGGGAGAAGCGCTTGTTTCTCCACCCAAATCGGGCGCATGCAGGGCTCCGCGTACATGGTAAGCGAAACGCGGTACCACTTGCTGCCGTATTCCGCACTCACCCGGACGACACGTCCCGGTTCAGAGTCGCCGTAAGTCTGTTCTTTTTCGTTCGGATATAGAAGCAGCCGCGCTGAATCTCCCGTGATCATTGGGAAAGGAGGAACCTCCCGGATGCGTTCTTCTCCGTCAGCCAAGTACCATGCGGGAATCCAGCCGCTCCGGTCCTGTTGGCGGATTTGGACATAGTTTTCCTGGTAGGCTTCCAAACGGTACTGCTCCCCGGGGACAGCGGTAAACACCGGTTCATTCGACGGGCAGTCCCCGGCGCTTTCGGATGCGCCAATCATTCCCCGCACGGTTACCATCGAACCTATGGAGAAGGAAGCGCTGTCAGGCGCAGCGGAAGCAGAAGAGGACAGCCAGTCGGGCAAAGGCAGCGATGAAATGGGTGCCTGCCGCAGAGAGTGAGGCTGGGACGGATAGTCCGGCTGCACTTGGGATTGTGCCGGATGGTCGGAAGCCGGACCGCAACCGGCCACCGAAAGCAAAACAAAGACAACGGTTGAAAACAACAGCGAACGATTCATGGGCGGGATCTCTCCTGTTAACGTAAAATGACGCAGAAATCATTGACAGAATGTACAGACAATCATAAAGTGAGAAATGTGTCGGGAGGGTGAACTGCTTGAATTCGTCAAGAATGTCTTTTGTGCAGGGGATGAAACAAATCATTCCCGTCGCTTCTGCGGGTATCGTAGATGGGTTGGTATTCGGCATTTTGGCCAGACAAGCAGGGCTGGGAATTACAGAGGCCATGCTTTTTTCGTTGCTCGTAAATGCGGGCTCGTCCCAGTTTGCGGCCGTCGGACTGATCTCTCAGGGCATCGTCGGGTGGCCGATACTGGTCTCGACCGCGCTGCTGAATGCGAGGCACTTGCTGTACGGGCTGTCTCTCGGTCCCTATTTTCGCAAAACCCCTCCGTGGAAGCTTTCCCTGATGGCAGCTACATTAAATGACGAGACCTATGCCTTGAAAGTTACGTACCTGACGGCGGGGAACAAGCCGAGTTTGCCGTTTTATGCCGGGGCCAGTATCGTGGACTACGTCATCTGGAATGCCAGCACACTGGCGGGGGCCTGGTTCGGAACAGTCTTTACCGAAACCGAAGCGTTTGGTCTGGACTTTGCCTTTATCGCGACGTTTTTGGGGTTTCTTGCCGTCAATTTGGTCTCTTCTTTTCATGTGAAGGTGGCGGCATCTGCGTCAATCGTGGCTTGTCTGGCTTACCTTGTGGGAGGAGGAGTGGCCGCGGTGATTGCCGGTACGGTGACCGCGGTCGTTATAGGGGCGGTGAAGCGGGATGGATAACGTCATACTCTATATTTTGTTGATGGCGCTCGTCACGTATTTGACACGCTTTCCGATGCTGCTGATCAGCTCGCGTTGGACTGTGCCCGATTGGCTGAAAAGAGGGCTTGCGATGGTGCCGGTCGGGGTGTTCAGCTCGCTGACGGTGCCGCCCATATTGTTTCATCTGCGTGATGGCCAATGGAGTCCGGAGTATCTGGGGGCCGGCGTCGTTGCTTTAGCCGTGGGCTTGTGGAGAAAGCAAACTGTCTGGGCGCTGCTCGCCGGAGTGGCCGCGCTGATTGGATGGCGATTCTTTTTTGGACTGTAGAGGGGGAGACTGCAACACATCGGCAAACAGGGCTCCAGTCTCGAGTGCTTCACTACCGCGAATGGACTGAATACGAAAAAATCGCTCTTTTGTTATTGGCAAAGAGCGATTTTTTTTTGATGCATGGGGAGAGTCCCTTGTGTTTATTTAACTTGCTTTTTTGGATTGGTGCTCCAGAAGATTGACCAATTGCTGCAGGGCGGAAATTTGCTCGACAGCCTGAATGATGCCTTGATGATCGATGAGGACGAGCGTCGGAACCTTTGAGATCAAATAGGTGCCAAAAAGAGAAGAGGACCGCAACAAAGGAATTCCTGGCGGGAGCTCGATCGATTGTTCGTAATAGATCTTTTCCGCTACGGCAATCATCCGGATATGCGGGTACTGTTTCCGCAGCTCGGCCAAATAGGGGAGGATTTCTTTGCATGTCCCGCACGAATCGCCGACAAACATCAACAACGTGTCGCCCCCGTTTTCAGCAATCGGCTGAATCACGTTTCCCTGCTGGTCCTTCTCCCGGAATGAAGGGGCGCCTTGTCCTGCCTGAAGCTGTGAAAGTTCGATTTTTTTGTCACTCAGGCGAAACCGGTTGAGAAATTGCACCACTAATCGAACAATGGCATACATGACCACCATTTGAATCAACACGATAGCCCAAAGCAGAATGTGGGAAATAAGATATGCTTGATTCAACATTCCAGCTTGTCACCTCTGTCCTTCGTTCCGTTTTCTCTGATCGAGTAAAGTATTTACCCGCTTATGAAGCTTTGCAGTTTCTCCCAAAAGCAACGCGAAGAGTAGGGAAACCGAGCTGATGAGCAGGATTTGCAACGATTGCAACGGGGAAGTCCAAGGATTGGGATGAGGAAGACTGGCACTGACAAAGAGCCACGCGCAGGCTGCGATGAATACGAGATTTCGAATGACCAGGCCCATGGACAAGCGATGATTGCCAATGATCCCCCCGCAGCCGCAATCGATTTCAGTCCGCCCCCTCAGCACGTTTACGGCGATTCCGATTGAATAGAGAATCAGCAGGCAGGCGGCGAAAAGAGCGGAGACGCTCAAATAATGGCCGGAAAACAAAAGCGCTCCAACCAAGCATTCGGCCACCGTTTCAAACCAGACGAAGGGAACGATCAGCCTGGAAGGCAGGATGCGATATCCTTTCACAACGGCGGCATGACTGTCCATTTTGGTCAATTTTGCCGCCCCGGCGGTAAAGAAGACCGTGCCCAACAGAAAGCGGAGATAGAGAGTTAGCTCTTCCATTGAAAAAGTTCCTCCTGTTCATGAGCCTCCGTCGCAAACCACTGTGACTGTGCCTGATACATCCGGTAATACTCCTGCCTCCGGGCCATGCATTCCTCGTGCGTTCCCATCTCGACCACTTTCCCATCCTTCATCACGATGATTCGATCCGCCAGCTTGGCGGAAGCCATCCGATGCGAAATAAAGATCGCGATTTTATCTTCCGCCAGCAGCTTGAACTTCTCAAATACCTCCACTTCCGCCAGTGGGTCGAGAGCCGCTGTCGGCTCATCCAGAATCACAATTTGGCTTTCCTTGAACAACGCTCGTGCAATCGCGATTTTTTGCCATTGTCCGCCTGACAATTCCTCGCCATTTGTCAGCCATTTTCCGAGTATTGTCTCGTAGCCGTTCGGCAGCTTGTTGACAAACGGTTCCGCACCGCTCAAGGCTCCCGCCCGTTTAACCGACTCGATGCGCTCGATTCCAGCCAAATTGCTGATGGCAATATTCTCTCGAACCGTAAAGTGATACCTTACGAAGTCTTGAAAAATGGCGGTAACATTTTTCCATAACGACTTCTCTTCGATATCCGTTATCGGGATGCCGTCTATGGTGATCCGGCCGCTTGTGACCGGATACAGACCGAGCAAGCATTTGACAAGTGTCGTTTTCCCGGAGCCGTTGGCACCTACGATGGAGATTTTTTCCTTTGGCTTGATATAAAAAGATACATCATGCAAGGCGGCTCTTTCGCTGTTTATGTACTGAAACCGCACTTGAGAAAATTCGATTCCCTGTTTGATCGCGGGAGGAAACGGCTTCGATCCGGAGGGATGGGGGAAAGCGGACAAACGAAAATCCTGAAACTGGTAATATTCGGCGATGTAGCGCTTGTCTTCGAATATTTTGGCGATCGAAGAAGCAAGGCGGTACAGCGTGGTTTGCGTTCCCTGAATCGCTTGTCCCATGGAAACAAAGTCGCCCATGGTGAGCTTGATCGTCCGTGACAGCCAAAGCATGATTCCGATCGCACACATGTAGAAAATAGCCGACAGCCCGTCGATCGCAACTTTTGAAGAGTGCTGCTTCAGCTGCAATTCGAGGGTCTTCCTTTGGTCTTCCCGATTATATTCAGACCATTTGTTCAGCAGGTAGTCGGATAAGCCGAACAGGCGAATTTCCTGAGCCGTTTGCTTGTCTTTCAGCAAGTGGGCAAAGTACGAAACCGTCCGCTTTAACGGTGTCAGGTCGACATGAAGCTGGTAGCGCTTTTTTCCGAAAACCATTTCGGTCAAAAACATCGGAATCACCGCCGCAAACACAAGCACAACCAGACTCCAGTGTACAGATGTTAAAAAGACGATATAGGAAGAAAGGCTTATGATCGATTCAATCATGCTCAGAAAGCTTTGCAGCGGTGAGAGAAAATGGCTGCCGCTTGCCGATACCCTGTCGATTTGGTTGTAAAATTCCGGCGCTTCATAGTAAATCAGCGGAACGGATGTAGTTTTCTGAAACACTTTTTGTTGAAGGCGGCGTCCCAACCGCATCCCCATTTGTTCATCCAGGTACTCCTGTACCTTTGGCAATACAGACTGCACAATGCTGACGATCAACTGGAGCAGCAACAAAAGGAGAAGTCGATCGAATGCATGGTTTTGATTTTGGAATAGCTTGGCGACCTCATCGATCAGTTCCTTCGTAAGCGTAAGGATCATAAAAGGAATACAGCCACTGATGATTTTTCCTAAAAGGGAAATGATCACCCAGCTTTTCCCGATTCGCCAAACATATGCGGTGGCTTGAACGATAGGTGATTTCATCATGATTCTTCGGCACCTGTCCGTTTTCGGAAAGATTCGTTATAGATGGCAATCGCGGCCCGCAGCAAATATGTGCGTTTGCGGATGATTCCTTGTTCGTCGACGATGAACAGCGTCGGGTATGATTCGATACCGAGCAGCTCTTGCTGTTCGGCGTCTACAGGCATCATTTCTATGTATTCGGCATAGTCCAAAGCAAAACGGCGGAAGTAGTCTTCGACAGCAGCGTCAACCAACGCGAAATAAGGGATACGCAGCGACGGCAAGGTTTGGACAATCTCTTCCACCATGTTATGGCATTCGCTGCATGTGGGGGATGCAACGAGTACAATCGAAGGCTCACTGATTCGATTTTCCGGAAAGACAATGCGGGGGGAGAGGTTGGCCCCAGAGGGACCTTTGCTGTGCCGATTCATCTGGCTCTCTGGCGGCAAAAAGCCAACTTCCCTCTTCAGTTGTTTGATTTGGTCGACCATTCTGATTGCTAGCAGAGACCAGCATCCAATCATTCCGAAAAGGAAATATACCAACTGCTCGTCTCCTTTCTATCTAGCTTTTTTTCTTGCCAAAGGAACAAAAGGAGGTCTTTCTGCGGACACTCCTTTGTTCCACTTGTGCAAGCGGGACCTCTTACCCGCTGCAAATCACTCTTTGTGGCAGCATTGGTCTATCCAAAAGCCATAGGAGCATTCCGTTCCATCTCGATGATCAACCTCGACGTACCTCTTCTTAAATCCGGCCCAGCCTGGAATGTCGCAAAACATATGCCGAAAGCAACGAATGACCGTGATCGTCGTAGTGCAAGGAACTTCCATTGGGCGCACGCCAAATACGTTTGAGAAAAAGTTCATTTGTATCACCTCCTTGCAACAATTGTAAAAAAAGGGTGAATATAGAACAACGATTTCGATACCAAATGGCGCTCTCCGCATACGAATGGACAGTAATAGAAAACGAAAAAATTAGGCATATGGGAATATGTGTAATTTTTTTCTGGTAGAAACGTTATAGTAAGTGATCGTTGTTACCTGAAAATCTCTAGAAACGCTATGAAGAGGTGAACACATGCGCAGCAGTATTGTAGTGGCCGATCATGATGGGGAAACGCGAGAGCATATAGCCTCTTTGCTTGCTGAAAACAAATATCGCGTAATAGCAAAAGCTTCAAACGGCATAGAAGCCAAAGAGGCCATCCTTGCCTTAAAACCGGATGTCGCCTTTCTCGACGCACATTTGGCTGAGATAGATGGGATAGCGTTGGCAAAGCAAATACGTCGTTGGCTGCCCAAGATCGGTATCGTTCTTGTTTCCGCCTCCTTGGAATTTGCTTCTCTGGCATTTGAAATGGAGGTGATCGACTATCTGGTAAAACCGATGCCAACAGATCGGATTTATACTTGCTTTAAAAAAATGGATCACTTCTTAAACGACACGAGCGAATGGGGACGAAAGAGCAAGATAATCGGCTTCAAGCACCAAGGGGAAATTGAATTTCTTCAGCAGGACCAAATCATGATGATTGCTTCCGAAAAGCGCCAGACGAAAGTGTTCGTCAATATGAATAAGAAGGTGAAAATTTTGAAAGTTCGAGAAAGTTTGGCGGAATTGGAATGGAAAATGGATCCATCCCTGTTTATCCGCACACACAGAAGTTTTATCATTAACATCAATTATCTCTCGAAAATATATCCGTCCGGGCAGACTTATATCGCTACCTTTACAGACATGAATGAAATTGCCCACATCAGCAAAAATTTGATCGCAAAGGTATACAGTCAACCGGGTCTCGTCATTATTCAATAACGAGATTCTCTTATTTGGCTGTCGGAACAGGTAGCTTTCTCCAAATAGAGGGAAAGCTTCAGCCACGCACTCCGGCTGCATTTGGCATAGAGGTCGAAGCTGGAGACGATGATAAAGTGAAACATACAATTCTAACTGATTAAACGGGTGTTACAAGGGAAAGCCTTTGTAACACCTGCTTTTTTGCCCTTATGCGGGAGAGGAGATCGTTACCAGTTGAAATGTTGCGAATAATGATTGAAATCGGGAAAATCATTCAATATAATAAATTTATAAAAAGGTACAGTGGTGCGATTATCGGTACAAAGGAGGTTAGGAGTTGTCTCTCAAAACGTTGGAAAAGTCTTTGGAATTGCTCAGATGCTTTACGGAGGAAAAACCGGCCTGGGGCGTCAGGGAGATCGCAAAAGAGCTGGATATGAGCCATACGATTGTCCATCGCATTTTGGCGACCTTTGAGCATTTTGGCTACCTGAGGCAAAATCCGGAAAGCAAGAAGTACGAGCTGGGACTGGAGTTTTTGCAAATTGCCCAGAAGGTGAAAGCGCGGATACAGCCTGGAGACGTTCTCGTTCCTGTCATGAAAAGCCTTTCGGAGCAGACGGGGGAGTCCGTGTTCCTGAGCTGGCTCGATGGGCTCGAAGGGGTCTACGTCGAAATCGTGGAGAGCGCGCATGTTTTGAAGTATTCCGTATCGGTGGGCAGGAGATTTCCGTTGTACGCCGGTTCGATTGGCCGCGTCATGATGGCGCATCTGCCCGAGGACAAACAGGAGGCGATTATTTCCAAAGGATTGAATCCGCTTACATCGAGGACGATTGTGGATCCCGAGGCTCTGCGGCAACAGCTGCGGACCATCCGTGAAAACGGCTGGGCTTATTCGGCCGGGGAGTACAACGAAGGGGTTGCGGGACTGCATATGCCCCTGTTTGACAAAAGCGGCAAAATTCTCGGCTCCCTGGGAATCGCCGGCCCCGATCACCGGCTGGCTGAAGAAAAAGTGCCCGACCTGTTGAGCTATCTGATTCAAGCTCGCGACGAAATTCAACAACTGCTGAATGATTACTCTTTCCGTTACTTGTAAGTAGCTGCGTCATCCTGAAAAAAATGGTTCCGAACAACACTTTCTTCACTTTGGGGGTTAACACATATGGAAAAGCAGCAGGAAAACAAAAAGCATCCAAGAGCACTGGAACCGTTTACGCTTCTCCTTACCATTGGTTTGTCCGTAATCGGGGCCATTATCGGCATGCAGTTGATCGTGACACTCGGCATATCCGCCAACACGGCCATTATCGGGGCTTTGATTGCGATGGTAATTTCTCGCATACCAGTCGCACTTTTTCGCAAGTACCGCTCTGTCCACCGGCAAAACCTGATCCAAACGGCGATTTCATCGGCCACATTCGGAGCGGGGAACAGCCTGATGATTCCGATCGGCATCCCCTTCATGATGGGCAAGCCCGAACTGATTGTCCCGATGCTGATCGGTGCTGTTCTGGCGATGTTTGCGGACGCCGCCATTTTGTATCGGCTCTTTGACTCCAAAGTATTCCCCGCCAGCGGAGCATGGCCTCCAGGCATAGCTACGGCGGAATCGATCAAAGCCGGCGATCAGGGTGGCAAGCGCGCCGGCTGGCTTGGGCTGGGCGCCCTCGGAGGGATAGCCGGTTCCGCGATGGGTATCCCGATGTCAGCGTTTGGCGTAGCCTTTATTGGCAACATTTGGGCCCTGCTCATGTTTGGGATTGGCCTCTTGCTTCGCGGCTACTCTGTTCCCTTGTTTGGCGTTGACGTAAACAAACTCTACATTCCCCATGGCTTTATGATTGGTGCAGGTGTTGTAGCGCTCGTTCAAGTAACGACGATCATTTTGAAGAAAAAGAAAGCGGATTCGGATTCGGCGGTTGAAGGAGAGGAGCGATTTACGCGCACGGATAAAGACACCTCGCGTGCGCTCGGGTTTGGATTTATCGCCTACCTGGTGATTGCCCTGATCATCGCGGTCATCGGCGGCGTGATCACCAAAATGTCGTTTGGGATGCTCCTGCTGTTTCTCTTGTTTGCCGCTTTTGCCGCCTTTGTCCATGAGGTCATCGTCGGCATCGCGGCCATGCACTCCGGCTGGTTTCCGGCTTTTGCGGTCGCCCTGATCACCTTGATCATCGGGATTTTGATCGGTTTCCCGCCGCTTGCTTTGGGTCTTTTGGTCGGCTTCAGCGCCGCTACAGGTCCGGCGTTTGCCGATATGGGCTACGATCTGAAGACAGGCTACATCCTTCGCGGCAACGGCGAGGATATGGCCTATGAGCTGGATGGACGCAAACAGCAATTTATCGCCGGGATGATCGCCTTTGGCGTTGCCGCGATTGCTGTCCTCGTCGCTTACAAAGGCTACTTTGCCCAAAACCTGGTGCCGCCGGTCGACAAAGTGTACGCGGCGACGATTGAGGCGGGAGTTTCCGGGGACATTGCGCGTCAGCTGCTCCTGTGGGCGATACCCGGCGCGATCCTGCAAATCGTCGGCGGTTCCAAGCGGCAGATGGGCGTCCTGTTCGCGACAGGATTGCTGCTGCTCAACGTGGCGGCAGGCTGGGCTGTGCTGGCGGGCATTGTCATTCGTGCTGTCGTGTTGAAGGTCAGAGGCAAGCAGGCTGAGACGACGATGAGCATTTTGGCGGCAGGGTTTATCGCCGGAGACGCGCTGTACAGCTTCTTCAGCTCCGTATTCAAATTGAAAAAACTGTAGGGCGAGGGGGGCCACAGCCCCCGCTCCATAAACAGGAGGATGAGTGAATATGTTCGACAAAAGACAACAGGCACTGGCAGGAAAGCTTCGGGAGGCACAAGTAGAAGCGGCTGTACTGGTTCCCGGACCAAATCTCTATTACTTCACCGGTCTGCAGCTGAAACAGAGCGAACGGCTCACGCTCGCGATTGTGACACAAGCGGGCAAATGGCTTTTCATAACTCCGCAGGTGGAGCTGAGCAAGGTCCAGTCCACCGTTCAGGGAGAAATTTTCTGGTACACCGATGAACAGGGCTCCGCCAAAGCGCTGCAGGAGCTGGTCGCTGCCAAGGGCAAGCTGGGCAAGGTCGGCGTCGAGTTCGGAGGGATGCGGGTCACCGAGCTGAAAGCGGTAGAGCAGCTGGGAAGCACGGACGCTCAGGATGTCAGCAAGCTGTTCGACTCGTTCCGGATGTGCAAGGACGAAGAAGAAATCGAGTATTTGCGAAAAGCGGTGGCGATCGTGGAAGAAAGTCTGGAAGCGACACTGCCCTATATCAAGCCGGGCGTGATCGAGCTGGAGATCGCCGCGCAGCTGGAATACGAAATGCGCAAGCGCGGCTCCGAGGGGACGCCGTTTGGAACGATCGTCGCGTCGGGCTATCGCGGAGCGCTGCCGCACGGACGCGCGGCCTCCAAGAAGATCGAAGCCGGCGAGCTGGTCGTCCTCGATTTCGGCGCCATCTACGGGGGATATGTCGCGGACATTACGCGCACGGTGGCTGTAGGGGCGATCTCGGATGAACTGAAGCTGATCTACGAGACGGTCCGGGAAGCGCAGCAGGCGGCTATCGACATCATCAAGCCGGGCATTACGGCTCACGAGGTGGATGACAAGGCGCGGAGCATCATCAGCAGCAAAGGCTTCGGCACTTATTTTACACACCGCACCGGCCACGGCATCGGGCTGGGAGCGCATGAAGCCCCGTACATGATGCAAAACAACCAGCTGGTGCTTGAGCCGGGCATGGCGTTTACGGTCGAACCGGGAATCTACTTGCCAGACAAAGGCGGCGTCCGTATCGAAGACAACATCATCGTCACCAAGGACGGTTATCTCAATCTCATGACCTCCACCAAGGAACTGATCACACTGTAAACAGAAAGAAGGAGTGGAATCATGAATATCCAGCAGATCAGACAGGATACGCCTTTGCATGAACGTTTTGCCTATCTGGACACCGCGGCAGCATCCGCTCCTCCGCGCCAGGTGATCGAGGCCATGACCGATTATTTGCGCAAAACTACAGAGCTGGGCCCGTATCTGCCCTCTTTTCGCAAGGAAACGTATGCCCGGGTGGATGCCATCCGGGAGGCGGCGGCCCGCTACATCGGCGCGGGAGTCAATGAAATCGCGTTTGTCAAAAACGGGACGGAAGCGATCAACTTCGTCGCAAGCGGACTGAATTGGTCCGAGGGAGACGAGGTGATCATTGCCGATCTGGAATTCCACAGCAATTTTGTTCCGTGGCTCAGGCTGGAGCGCGAGGGCAAGATCAGGCTCAAGGTTCTCAAGACGGACAGAAGCGGAGTGATTTCCCCGGCCGCCCTGGAAGAGCTGATCACTTCACGTACGCGTTTGATCTCTGTTTCCCACTTGCCCAATGCTTCGGGTGCCCTGCAGCCAATCGAAGCGATTTGCGAAATGGCCAACAGGCACGGCGTGCTGACGCTGGTAAACGCCTCGCAAAGCCTGGGAATGGTGCCGATCGATGTCACCAGGGTGAACTGCGATTTCCTCGCGGCATGCGGGCGCAAAGCGCTGCGCGGCCCGGAAGGATCGGGGATTCTCTACATCCGAAGCGAATGGATCGAGTCCATCACGCCTGCCCTGATCGGGTGGGGCGGAACCAGCTGGGATTTTGACACCAACGACTTCAGCTTCCTGCCTATCGCCAAGCGGGTCGAAGCCGGATGCCCGATCGTTCCTTCCATTCTCGGTTTGGGCGCAGCACTGGAATACGCTTCGGCGATCGGCGTCGAGGCGATTTACGAGCGGGTCCGCAAGCTGACGGCTTACGCGGTAAAGCAGATGGAAAAAATTCCGGGCATGGTCATCTACGGGCCCGAGCGGCTGGAGGACAGACTGGCGCTGATCCCGTTCAACGTGAAGGACTTGTCGCCGGACCGGCTTACGCAGTATTTGGAGGAGAACGGCATCATCATCGAATCCGGCACATTTATGGCCAATACGATGCTGCAGCAGTACGGAATCACGAAAATGGCTCGCGTTTCGCTCCATTATTTCAACACGGAAGAAGAGATTGACAAAACGGTGCAGTTGATACTGGACCTTTTGCAGAGGGAGGGGCAGCAATGAATAAATTCATCATTCAATCTGCGTACAATGTCATGAAAAACGGGCTGAGGGTGAAGCCGGGCGAAGAGGTCGTCATCGTCGCGGACGACAAGCAGAACGAACAGCTCGTCGACGCATTCGCCACAGCGGGAGCGTTATTGGGAGCGAAAGCGGGCAAGGTCATCTACCCGGTTGTCTCCACGCAAAACGAAGAGCCGATGGGCATCGTGGCGGAGAGTCTGAAGAGCGCCGATGCAGCCGTGGTGCTGCCCGTCGTCTCGATTACCCATGTCGAAGCGATCCGTCAGGCGCGCAAGCAAGGGACGCGCGTGCTCGTCTGCAGCGGTCTGGACGAACGGATGATGACCGGAGCAGTCAATGCCGATTACGAAAAAATGAGCGAGCTGACCAGCCAATTTGTCGCCATGCTCGAATCCGCCGAGACGGTTCGCGTCACCTGCCCCAACGGTACGGACATCACGTTCCCGATCAAGGGGCGCTCCACGATGGCGGTAGACGGCATCTGCGAGGAAGCGGGCCAATGGAACTTCGCCCCGGCCGGCACGACCGCGACCGCGCCGCTAGAAGGAGCCACCAACGGAACCATGGTGTTTGACGGCAGCCTGGCGCCGTTCGGCATTGTCGACAAGCCGGTTGTGCTGAAGGTGGTGGACGGCATGATCACGGAAATCGAGGGCGGCAACACCGCGATGGAATTCGAGGCTCTCCTGCGTTCCTTTGATCATCCGAATGTATACAATATTGCCGAAATCGGCATCGGTACGAACGACAAGGCCGTCTTGAGCGGAAAGCTGATCGAGGACGAGCGAATTCTCGGAGCCTTCCACGTCGGGGTTGGCAAAAGCCTGAACATCGGTGGAAATGTCGACGCGCCCTTCCACACCGATGGCATGATCCTGAAGCCGACTATGTGGATTGACAATCGGCTGGTTGTAGAAAACGGGACGATTCTGGTTTAAAGCGACAGAAACAGCGCTGGAGCATTTCCTGCGTTCAAATTGGCTAGAAAGCCCTGCGTGCTCGCGGGGTTTTCGC
>NZ_JAUMSJ010000033.1:0-59022 GCF_037834415.1 Brevibacillus borstelensis
GGTATGCCAGATTTATCTAACAAAAATGTTCAAACAACGTTATTTTGTTTGCTCTTAGCACCCCTGTACAGGGGATGCAGGGCAAAGTGCCTTATATCCCCATAGCTAAAGCAAGGGGTTTTACGGCACGATTGATAATAACAGACGCGCGCGCTTGCACAAAAAAAGCCGCCTCGTCCGAACAAGGCGGAACCTCCACGTCAGCTTACCTTGCTGATCGTCTGTGCGAGGGCAAAATCTTTCCCGGTCAGACCGCACGCCTCTCTGGTCGTCACCGTAAAGGTCACTGCCGCCTGCTTGATCAGGATTTCGACGTGGTGACTATCCTGATCAAGCAGTTCCGCTACGCGGTTGACAAAGCTGACAGCGGTGGAAAAATCGCGGCACTGGTACGTCCGGGACAGCGCCATCCGATCCTCTATCAGTCTCCAGCCTGGCACTTTGTTCAAGTACAGCTTCACTTGCTCCAGCGAAAGCCTGCTCACTCAGCGCACCCCCATCATTGATGAATGACATCGTTTTCACCATCATATTCACCTTGATAGCGGGTTAGTCACGCTCATCCGCGACGTCCTATTTTTTGACGGCAAAAAAGATCATTCGCGGGGAACTGTCCGCGTGATACGGTTCAAATTGGTAGTTTCCGAACGTTTGAATGTTCACAAACCCGGCATCCCTCATCATCGCGGTCATCTCCTCAACGGTAAAGAGGCGGACTTGCTCCTGATAGACTCTTGTCTCCGCTGCTTCCGTATCCTTGACCACGATCCGTTTCTTGACAAAACCCGCTTCCAGCCAGCGCTCCTCTTCAATCAGCAGCCCTCCCGCTTCCTTTTCGGAGTGCGGCACAAGATGGGCTTCGACAAAAGCAGGATTGAGGTAGTCGATGACAACTTCTCCTCCCGATTTCAGCGCACGTGCCATATTGCCAACGACCTGCGCATTTTCCTCGTCTGCCGAGAAATACCCGAAGCTGGTAAACAGATTGACGACGATATCGAACTCTTCCCGAAACGGGATATGCCTCATGTCGTATTGGTAAAAGCGCAGATTAGGGAGTACCTTTTGTTCCTCAGCAAGCTGCAGCAGGACATTTGATAAATCCACCCCGACAACTTCGTACCCGCGCCGGGCCAGCGCACGAGAATGACGCCCGCTCCCGCAGCAAAGATCAAGGACTCTGCCGGAACGCTTGATGGGCAAACGATCCAGGAGGTTGGCAATCTCTTTATCGGCTGATGCATCGTCCCTGTGTCTGTACACCAGCACGTAGTCCTCGCGAAAGCTTCGTTCAAACCATTCTTCTGCCATGTCTGTGCTCCTTTTTGCTTCCAAGATGCACCTATTATACCACAGCCTATTTTGATCAGAAGCCGTTTTCAGCCACTGAAATGTGCGGAAAGTGCATCCGGGTTGTCAACGTTCCCGCGCATACAGGGGTGTCCGCTGCGCAGCAGGGACCCGGATGTCGCCCTCTGCCAACTCGAGCGGCTCCCAGCGCTTTCTCCGCTCGTCCCAGACTTGATACCGCAGGCCGTCACCCGCTACGAGATACGGTCCGAAGGCCAGCACTTCTCCCCGTGCCAGAGACACCTCCCGCTGCCGCCCGCCGATCTTCCAAAACATGTACTTCTTCGCGTTTTGGCTTTTTTGCCGCTTCAATACAGCCTCGCCGCTATCTGTCGCCCAGACAATTTCCCCTTCGGTCGCCCAGGATTTCCCCTTACGCGAGACAAACACAGTCCGGTTTTCCTGCCCTCCCGGCACGGTATAGTAAACGCCATCGTTTCGCACCTTGATCGGAAAAGCCGGCAGCTGCTCTCGCGGATGAAGCAATGTCTCTCCCAGCGATTCCGTCTTTTCGAGCTTGAGATCATGCAGGCGATACGTGCGCTTTTCCAAGCGGTACAGGTTTTTATCGCCGGCAGAGCGGACAAAAATGACATAGATCGATCCCTGCACATTGTCCACGGCCATCTCCAGGGCAATCGATCCGGTCGAGGACTCATCAAAAAGCGGCGTTTTTTCCCCGCTAGCCAGGTTGTATACGGTTCCGAGCTTCTCTTCTACATAGAGAAATCTCCCAGCATCCAGCCAATCGATCGTCGAATGTCTGGAAAGTGCGGTGCCTTCAAGCATCGGTTCGATCAATAGCGGGCTTCGTCCCTTCTGCTCCAGCACGAGGGCGACCTGTCTTCCGCCTCTTCTGCTTTTGCTGCTTCCTCTGTCGATGATGCCCAGATAGCTTTCGCGGTCAGGAGACGGTATCAATTGTTCGTAAAAGGAGTCAAACGAGCTAAACCCGACCACCTTGCTTTCAGGATAGGACAGCCATGATAACGGTCGTTTCTTGTACAAGGCCACGTAGCGATACTCTTGGGGCAGATAGTTCCCGCGTTGCGAATGGAATTGGGTCAGGTCCAATGCCGTTCGGTTGACCTTCCGAACGTCGAGAGAAATCGTCCGTTCATCCAGCCAGACTGCCGGATAACCATCGACAGACCGTCCCGCTTCTTCCTTCCGGATCATCGGCTCGGAAAATTGCAGCAGAATATCGCCGAGACCTTCCGTTATGTACAGGGATCGGGATTCTCTGCTCTCCGGCAGCATCAACACTGCCCCCTCGGACTTGCCAGGCAGAACGGCGAGAGTAAGCGGCTCCATCCTGCGGAGCGTGATCGTCGGAATATTCCCAAAACGAAACGCAAGCTGGTCTTTGATATCGGAAAAGGTCATGGTCAATTGGTAGTTTCCCCGAGACACCTCCCGGACCGAAGTACTGTACTTTACGTCGCCAAATAGCTCCACCTGTGACAGGAACCTTTCAGCCGCTTCCAACGATTGGTTTGTCGTTAAATCAATATGAATAAAGGCTTCTCTTTTATGCAGACCAAGTTGTATGGGCTGCCTTGGCATCCTGTCCCGCTCAAACTCTGCTACCTGTGAGCTCGATTGATCGTCCTGCTGTCCGATTAGCACTCGCTGAAAAGCTTGTTCAAACGCATATTTTTCTCCTGCCGTGACGGCTTTGGCCGCTTCCTTCATCATTTGCGACCGGTAGAAGGTAGTCATAACCCAAATGGAAGCTAGACAAATCGTTCCGAGGACAACAATCAGCATCCGCCTCTTCACTTGAACGCCTCCCGAACATACCCGTTTTTCATCATAGTACCATAAACCGCAGTGCCCCATCAGAAAAAAAGCCCCTTTGCCAAAGAGAGTTTTCCTTCGTCAAAGGGGGCGTACCTTAGCGGCGGAATGAGCGTCCGAGACTGATTTTTTCTGCAACCCGGGACAGCACAACCTCCACTGAGGACAAATCTTCTACCACATCGTATTCGTTAATGTTGATCCGCAGCACCGGACAGGCCGAGAAAGAGGCGATCCACTTTTCATAGCGATTGTACAAATCCATCCAGTATTCGGCAGGAGTCTGCTGCTCCATTGGACGGCCGCGCTCCTGAACGCGGTCAAGAATATCATCAAAGCTTCCTTCCAAGTAGATCAAGATGTCTGGATGCGGAAAATACGGAGTCATGACCATCGCTTCGAACAGCTTCGTATACGTTTGGTAATCCTCCTCCGTCATATGCCCCTGCTCGTACAGCATCCTCGCGAAAATGCCGGTATCCTCGTAAATCGAGCGGTCCTGCACGAAACCGCCGCCATATTCAAACATCCGCTTTTGCTCTTTAAACCGCTCCGCGAGGAAAAAAACCTGCAAGTGAAACCCCCAGCGAGAGAGATCTTCGTAAAATTTGCCCAAATACGGGTTGTTGTCCACCTTTTCTACAGAAACGCGAAAGCCGAGCAAATCGGCCAGGGCATGCGTAAAGGTCGACTTCCCGACGCCGACTGTCCCACCGATTGTAATCACAGCGTTGCTCGGTATCCCGTATTTTTCTCTCAAATAACTGTTTTTAAACCCAGACATGAACGTAACTCCTTCTTGAGTGATCAAGCCGTGCGCATGGTAAGTCAAGCCCCCTGCAGCGAACGGATACATGGTTCAATTTGCTTCAGCACATACTGAAGATCTTCCGGCTTATGTACAAAGTCAAGCTCGTCGCACTGAAACTTGATTACAGGCGTATCCGGATGGCGTCTTTCAAACGCTTTCATAAATTCATCGTAATCGGCGATCAGATTTTTCATATAGCCTACATCCATTTTCCGCTCCACGTCGCGGTCGCGCATCTC
This sequence comes from Brevibacillus borstelensis, assembly GCF_037834415.1. Lineage (GTDB taxonomy): Bacteria > Bacillota > Bacilli > Brevibacillales > Brevibacillaceae > Brevibacillus > Brevibacillus borstelensis_A. The sequence goes on from NZ_JAUMSJ010000033.1 coordinate 4,201, forward strand.
GATACGCTTCATCACCGTTTCGATGGAGGCTGTCATATAGATGACCAGGTTTGCCTGCGGCAACCCTTCCGTGAGGATGTCGTAAATTTTCAGATACTTGGGCAGATTTTCCTCATCCAGTGTCCGTTTGGCAAAAATGGTGTTTTTAAAAATATTGTAATCCGCCACCGCCGAGATCCCCTGCTCCAAACAGTCCCGGTTTACATCCTGCAATTGCTTGTACCGGTTGCAAAGGAAAAACATCTCCAGTTGAAAGCTCCATTCGGCAATGTTTTCATAAAACTTTCCCAGAAACGGATTTTCATACACGATCTCTTCCAGCAGCTTCAGATCAAAGGCTTTGCTGAGCTCACGGGACAGCGACGTTTTGCCAATACCAATCGGTCCCTCGATGGTTACAAATACGGGCTTCATAATTGTCGCACAAATCCTTTCCCAGATATGAAAGCCTCCATATTGTAGCATGGACATGTCAATTTTGTCGAAAAGATTCGGATAATGTCATATACGTGGAAGCTTGGGTTCTGGAAGCCTTTGTGGAACTTGTTCCCCATGAGACGCAAATCTTCTTCTCCTGGATACATGTGAAGCGATTATGAGCCCTTATGTCGACAAGCTCGATTTGGGAATTTCCGTTCAACGAAAAAACCGCGCAGCCTTTGGGGCTGGCGGCTCTCATGCATCGGGGGCGGTTAAAAATTTTTTCCGTTCATCCCTTCTCAAGTGAAATACTCGACTTTCGCTTGCGGGAAAAGACGGGCGATTTCCTTTTTCAAATGCGCTTGCAGCGCTTTGGCCTGCACGTCCGGGTAAACGTACTTTCCTTTCCCGTACTTGCCCCATTTGTACTTTCGCTCCTCTTCATTCATTTCCAGCTTTGTCTTCGGATACCGCTGCAGGATGAGCTTCTTGGCCACCTTGGTGAAACGATGCTGGATCAATTCAAACGTAAGGTCTTCCAGCGCTTCGGGCACAAGCTGTTCCCTCAACCGCTCCAACAAATCGGTATATCCTTCTTCCCATCCGTCAAACCAGTACAGCGGCGCCAGAATGAAGCCGAGCGGATACCCTGCCTTAGCCACTTTCCCCGCCGCTTCCAGTCGCTCGGCAAATGTGGAGGTCCCGGGCTCGAAATTCTTGATCACGTAATCCGCGTTCATGCTGAAGCGAAAGCGGGTGTGTTTGTTGTGCGCAGCGTCAAGCAGGGAGTCTACGTGATGGAATTTGGTTACGAAGCGAAGGCGTCCCAGCGGCTGCTTTCCCATAAACTCAATCGCTCGCCGCAAATTTCCGGTAATGTGCTCGATACTGACCGGGTCCGAGGTGCATGCCGCCTCAAACCGGGTGATTTCCGGCTCCCGTTCGCGGATATAGACTTCCGCCTGCCGCAGTATGTCATCTGTATTGACATAGACGCGGATATACGGCTTCGTGCCGATATTCGTATTCAAATAGCAGTAATGACAGTGGGCCGCGCAGCCTGTCGCCAGCGGGATGGCGTATTCGGCAGACGGCTTGGACTGCTCGAATTTCAACGTCTTGCGGACGCCGACGACTAGCGTGCGCTTGGCATTGCGATACTGCTCCACGTCCGTTTCTCCGGGAATCCCGCGTACCTGGTTGTGGCTGGTTGTCATCCGAATCGGGATTCCCTGCTCCTGATACCGCTGGTAAATTTCCTGTCCCAGCGGATATTGGAGCGCATCCGGTTCAAAGAAAACAAAATCGGGCAGAAACAGCTTTGACTTCTTATTCGCAGCCGCTTCCGGTTTTTCGGACAGTGTAGTTTCCATGTCGATCCCCCCCTGAGGTAGTATCTCCAAACCGGAGCGATGCGTCCTGTGGAGGAACATGGCTGTCCATCGATCGGTTCGACTACAGGCGCTCTTTAAACAGACGAAGCCATTCCAGCGCCTGTTCCCTTTCCTTCTCTGGAACCTGCAGCACGTAAACGTGACCCGTCCTTTGCGTCCTGCGAGACAGGAGGCGGACACGAATGCCTTTCATTTCCAAATAATGTCTGCATTCATTCGCCATTCTTGGCAAGCCATACGACTCATGAATCGTCACCCATTTGATCCACATCCCCGCTTTGACCGTCCTCTCCAGGTGCTATACGATACCATAAGCGAAAAGAAAGCGTCCGGTTCCGCACGGACAAGAAGAAATACACATTTCCCAAAACCGTTTCTCGCCCTTGGCCGTCTAATAAGCAGGAGGGGTGAACGTGAATCTGGAACAACTCGTCTCGGCTGCCCGGCACGGGGACGATGACGCCTTTTACGACTTGATGCGAATGCACAAAGATAAGCTGTACAAAGTCGCTTACGCGTTTTTCCGCAATGAAGCCGACGCCCTGGATGCCCTTCAGGAGGTGACCTGCCGGGCGTATCTGAAGCTGCCCATGCTTAAACAGCCCGCTTATGTTTCCACGTGGCTGACGCGAATCATGATCCATGTCTGCGTGGATGAGCAAAAGCGGAAGCAACGATTGATGGCAAGTGAGGCGACCAGCGAGACGGCGGTACGGGATGACACAGATACCGCCTACCTGCGACTGGAGATGGAAGACGCGATTTCACGGCTGTCTGGCATGCATCGACAGGTGATTATCCTGAAATACTTCGAGGACTTGACGATACGCGAGATAGCAGCCTTGCTCGGCCATCCCGAGGGAACGATCAAGACATGGCTTCACAAGGCATTGGGCGCCCTGCGCAAAGATTTGGGAAAAGGTTGGTGAGATGATGAGTCGACGCGAAGAAACGGACGGGATTCTCCCAGAGAAAGAGGCGGAATCGCGCCCCATCGAGGATTTGATCAAGGAACAATTAACAGAGAAAAAGGAACAGTACGAAAAGATTTTGTCTCCCCCTGAGGCAGACGCCTATATCCTGGCCGGTATGAGCCAAGCAAAGGGGCAGCTGCGGAAGCAAAAGCGCCAAGGACGCATCCGCTGGTCGCTGCTCGCCGCATGCTCCCTTGTTGTGGGCCTATTTTTTACGATTCGCCTGTCTCCCGCAGTCGCAGCCTATGTGAGCCATATTCCCGGGATGGAGCCGCTCGTCAAAATGATCCAGGCGAAAAAAGGCTTGGAAATGGCCGCGAATCACGGGCTCGCGCAAGAAATCGGCGCTTTCGCGGAAGCGGAAAACGTCAGCTTCACGATTGATCAGGTCATTGGGGATCAAAGACGGATGCTGCTGCTGTATACGATCCAGCACAAGGAACCGGGGCATGTGGTTCAATTGGAAAGCATCGATATTCAGGACGACAAGGGCAACAAAATACCGCTCAGCTACTCGCTCCCCAGAGGGAGCTTTGAACCTGCCAGCCATGCGCAGGAAGCGATTGAGGTATACCCGACGGATGAAAATCCCGCTTTGCCAGATAACCTGGTTGTAAAGGCAACAATCTTTGTAGACGCCGTGCCAATGGACACTCCACTCACCGTAACCGTTCCCATCGACAAATCCAAATATGCCGACCTGAAAGAAAAAATATACCCCGTCAACCAGACGGTTACGGTCGACGGGCAGAAGCTGACCATTTCGCAGGTCGCCGTTTACCCTACCCAGGCAGAAGTAACGATCCGGTTTGCCCCCGAAAACACGAAAAAAATCTTCGGGTTCGACAATTTGCGCCTGGAGGACGAAAAGGGACAAACCTTCGCATTCTGGGGAAATGGTGTCCCTTCCCATAATAATGGCGAACACGAGGTAATCTACCATCTGAAGAGCAACTACTTCGACACCCCCCGGCAGCTCTACCTGAAAGCAAGCGGCATCCAGGCATTGGACAAAGACAAGCTGCTCGTGGTGATCGACGCAAAGAACAAGGTGCTTTTGAAAGCGCCGGATGACAGGCTGTCGCTGGAAGCGCTTCGGCAGAATGAGGACGTAGTCGGCATGGATTATCATCTTCGTGTGGATGAACAGGACAGCCACAATTTCGGACCGCACATATCCGAGCTGACAGACGATCTGGGCAATCGATACGAGTCTGTCCAAGGGACTTCCGTCTCGGGAAAACCTGAGACCATTCAAAGATATGGTGCCCTGTTCAAGCGAACGGCTACTGTTAAAGAGGGTATACCCAGTACCTACCAATTCACGCTCTCTCATTATCCAACCAGATTGAAGGGAGAATTGTCCCTGCCGATCGAGGTAAAGTAAATAACAGCCACAAATCTTCTCTACACAAAAAGCCCGCAGCGATGGCCCTTCTGAAAAGAAGGGATTAGCCGCGGGCTCTTTTCGTTTTCTCGCCCCAATATGGCAAAGTCCGTCCTCTGTTACTCCACGGCCGCCCAGTGGTTGGTCGGGCCGTGTCCGCCGCCGATCTGCGGTGCGGTTCTGATCGCTTCCACGATAAATCGGTTGGCCTTGTCCACAGCTTCGACGAGCGGCGTTCCTTTTGCCAGTTCGGCGGTCAGCGCCGCGGAAAACGTGCAGCCTGTCCCGTGTGTATGACGGGTCGGTACCCGCTCATGCTTCATTTCAAAAAAGTCCCGGCCGTCATAGAAGATGTCGACGATGGCATCCCCATGCAAATGGCCGCCCTTCATCATTACATGACGCGGGCCCATTTGATGTATCGCTTTGGCCGCATCGCGCATTTGCTCCGGGGTCTCAATGCGCATCCCGCTCAAAAACTCGGCTTCCGGCAGGTTGGGCGTAACTACCTCCGCGAGCGGAAGCAAATGGCGCTTGAGTGCCGCGATCGCCTCATCCTGCAGCAGCTTCGCTCCCCCTTTCGCGATCATGACCGGGTCGAGGACCAGCTTTTTGACCGCAAACCGGCTGATTTCCCGAGAAACCGCTTCGATAATCTCGGCGTCGAACAGCATCCCTGTCTTCGCCGCATCCGTTCCGATATCCCGCAGCACTTCATGCATCTGCTGCGCTACCGCCTCTGTCGGCAGCGGATAAACGCCTGCCACACCCAAAGTGTTTTGTACGGTAATCGCTGTGATGGCGCTTGTCCCGTAAACGCCAAATTGGTGGAAGGTCTTCAGGTCGGCTTGAATCCCCGCTCCCCCTCCGCTGTCCGATCCCGCGATGGTCATCGCTTTTGCAAGTCGGTTCATATTCTGCTCCTCCTATCCTCTCCTTCTTCTGTTATGAGTATATCATCAGCCCGTCTCCTCCGGTATACTGGGAATGTATCACCTGGCAAAAGGAAAGGGATGTTACCATGACTTACCGCGTTTTATACTGGTTGACCGTACTGCTGCCGCCAATCGTTATCGGCGGCTTTGAGTTCGTCCGCCATGATTTTTTGCTGCCTTATTTATCCATGGAAACGGGAAATGTTTACATCACGATTTTGACTCTGCTGCTCTCCTTTCTTTTCGCCACCTGGATGTTCCGCAAAATCGATCGCATGAATGCCAAGATCGTGCGGGAACAAGCACGGCGAGCCGTCTACGAAGAGCGTGAGCGACTGGCGAGAGAGCTTCATGACGGCATCGCCCAGTCGCTGTTCTTCCTCAACGTCAAGCTTAAGCAAGGACATCTGGAGGATGCCCGCGCAGCCGTTTCTGAGATCGACAATCACGTGCGGCATGCGATTTTCAACCTCCGTTCCCTCCCGGAAGAAGGCAGCAGCCTGACCCAGCGGCTGGAAAACTGGCTCGCACAGTGGAGCGCCCTCTCCGGAGTCGACGTCACTCACCAGATCGAAGTGCCGGACGGCTTCTTTTCCCCTGCCGAAGAAGTTCAGCTGTTTGGCATTGTCCAGGAGACCTTTGCCAATATTCAGAAGCATGCAAAGGCCAAACATGCTTGGCTGACTTTGAAAGCGCTGCGGCCGGACAAATGGTTTTTGTCTGTAGAAGACGACGGCGCGGGAATCTGTCTGGACGGGCATGAAGCGAAAAAATACGGGTTGAAGATGGTTAGAGAAAGAGCCAAGCAGCTCGGCTCTGCTATTGAAATTACACAGCGAGCGGAAGGCGGCACTTCGATACGCCTGACGTTCGAGAGAGGAGGCGACAAATCGTGAATGCGTATCGCGTTTTGATCGCAGACGATCATCATATGGCGCGGCTGGCTATCCGCAGCCTTTTGGAGCAAGATCCTTCATTTGAAGTCGTCGGCGAAGCGACCAATGGCGAAGAAGCCTATCAGATGTGCGGCGAGCTTCTGCCGGACCTTGTGCTGATGGATATCAACATGCCGAGATGGAGCGGGCTGGAGGCCACTCGAGAGGTAAAAAAGGCATTCCCGCATATAAAAGTCGTCATTCTCAGCGTCTCTGACGATGTAGGCGACCTGATTACAGCGATTCAGTTTGGGGCCCAAGGCTATCTGTTGAAAAACCTGGAGCCGGACGATTGGATCACTTATTTGCACGCCCTCCTCGGAGAAGACAGCGAGCTGTCGAGAGAGATGGCCGCTCGCCTGTTCACCCGCTTCCGGCGGGAGGAAAGCATGAATGAGCCCGTTCCAGAAGTTCTGACTCCGCGCGAACGCGAAATCGTGATGTACGTTGGCGCAGGGAAAACCAACAGGGAAATTAGCGACGCGCTGATCATCGCCGAGAACACCGTAAAAAATCACATCAAGAACATTCTTGAAAAGCTGCAGCTGGTCAATCGCGTCCAGCTTGCAGCTTACGCCGTTCGTCATCATCTCTTGCTCAAGCCGAGCGACGATCGTTAGCCGGTCCGTCACAAAATTCCGGGACAGTTGACACGTGCAGCTGTCCCTTTCAAATCTTACGGGCACAGCCACAGCATAAACACTCAGGACAAAAAATTGCACAAAGGAAACTTTATTGTCCAAAGAAAATAGTGTTGCGCTGTGCCATTTTTTTGTGTTAAAGTTGCCCAAGGGAAACATTTATGTGTTTAGATAAAATATTTGAGGAGGGACAACTTTGAAAACTACATACCAAAAAATGCTGAGGGGAACGTTTTGCACCCTCTTGACAGCTACATTCCTGCTCACTGGCTGCGGGGCGAAGGACGTACCGACATCGCAGCCTGCTTCCGAAGGGACCGTTTGGAAAGTGACGGCAACGACAGGCATGGTCGCTGACATCGTAAAAGAAGTGGGCGGCGAGCATGTCGCCGTCACACAGTTGATGGGTTCAGGCGTAGACCCTCACCTGTACAAAGCATCCGAAGGCGACATCAAGCGAATTGAGGAGGCCGATATCATCTTCTACTCCGGGCTTCATCTCGAAGGGAAAATGGTCGAAATTTTCGAGAAAATGAGCAAGAAGAAGCCTGTAAAAGCGGTTACCGCCAGCTTGACCAAAGAACAGCTGCTGGCTGACCCGGCTGCGCCCGACAGCCCCGACCCGCACGTCTGGTTTGACGTCTCGCTCTGGATGAAGGCCGTTGAACAGGTACGGGACGACCTAGCCGAGTTTGATGCCCCCCACTCGTCCACCTTTCAAGCCAATGCGGAGCGTTATCTGAAAGAGCTGAAACAGCTTGACGACTACGCACGGGAACAACTCGGCTCGATCCCGAAGGAACAACGGGTTTTGGTTACGGCTCATGACGCTTTTCAGTACTTCGGACGCGGCTATGACGTGGAAGTAATGGGTCTGCAAGGAATCAGCACTGCCTCCGAGTACGGATTGAAGGATGTGCAGACGCTTGTGGATACTTTGGTTGAACGCAAAATCAAAGCCGTCTTTGTGGAGTCCTCCGTTCCCAAACGCTCTATTGAAGCAGTGGTGCAAGGAGCAGCCGCCAAAAATCACACCGTTACCATCGGCGGCGAGCTATTCTCCGACGCAATGGGAGAGCCTGGCACACCGGAGGGCAATTACATCGGAATGGTTCGCCACAACGTCGATACGATCGTGAACGCTTTAAAATGACATGCAGTTTTTTAAAGGAGGAAAGATAGATGAGCATCCAGACTAGTGCTGTGCCTCTGCTGGTACGTGATTTGACTGTCGCTTACCAGAAAAAGCCCGTACTGAGAAACGTGAATATTTCTGTGCCGGAAGGAAAGCTGATCGGCATTATCGGACCGAATGGAGCTGGTAAATCGACGTTTATCAAAGCGGTTCAAGGACTGATTCCGACCGCTTCAGGGACGGCGGAGGTGTATGGAAAACCGTTTGCCCAGCAGCGAAGATCTGTCGGCTACGTCCCTCAGCGCGAATCGGTAGACTGGGATTTTCCGACAGACGCTCTCGATGTCGTCCTGATGGGAAGATACGGTCGCCTGGGATGGTTCCGCCGTCCGGGCAAAGCAGATCGGGAATTTGCCATGGAGTGCCTGAAAAAAGTCGGAATGGCGGATTACGCCGACAGGCAAATCAGTCAACTGTCTGGCGGTCAGCAGCAGCGGGTCTTTCTCGCCCGCGCGCTCGCCCAGGAAGCTCAGCTTTATTTTATGGACGAACCATTCGCGGGGGTAGACGCCGCAACCGAGCGTGCCATTATCCAGCTGTTGAACGATCTGAAAAAGCAGCAAAAAACCGTTCTGGTCGTCCATCACGACCTTCAGACTGTCGATGAGTACTTTGACTGGGTCATCCTGCTGAACAGACGCGTGATTGCCGCAGGTCCGGTCAAGGAGACCTTTACGGCGGAAACCCTGCAAAAAACGTACGGCGGCCGCCTGCAGGTGCTGGGGAACCAAGTGCTGCTCAACAATGACAAAACGTCCGGCAAGGAGGATGCGACATGAACCTCCTCCTCGCCCTTCAGGATCCGAACACACAGTGGGTTTTGATGGGATGCATTCTGCTTGGAATCAGCAGCGGGATTCTCGGCTGCTTCGCCTTTTTGCGGGGTCGCTCGCTCGTCGGCGACGCTCTCGCCCATGCTGCGCTTCCCGGCGTTTGCATGATCTTCCTGTTGACCGGCTCCAAATCGATCGGGCTGTTCCTCATCGGGGCAGGGGTGGCCGGCTTGTTGGCCAGCTACAGCATTATAGCCATTTCGCGCTACAGCCGCATAAAGGAAGATACTTCCCTCGCGATTGTCCTTTCTGTTTTTTTCGGCATCGGCATTGTGCTGCTGACCTTCATCCAGCACAGCGCCAGCGGAAATCAGAGCGGACTTGACAAGTTTTTATTCGGCCAGGCCGCCTCGCTGGTAAAAAGCGACGTGGTGACGATCATGATTGTAGCCAGCGTTTTGATAGGGCTGACGGTATTGCTGTTCAAGGAGTTCACCCTTCTCTCCTTCGACCCGGGATTCGGCCGAGGTCTTGGATTCCCGATGGGATGGTTGGACGGACTGCTCATGCTGATGCTGCTGATGTCAGTGGTTATCGGCTTGCAGGCAGTCGGTGTCGTGCTTGTCGCCGCCATGTTGATCGCTCCGGCGGTTACCGCCCGCTACTGGACGGATAAGCTGGGCAAAATGGTCGTTTTGTCGGGAGTATTTGGCGCTCTCAGCGGCGTGCTCGGCACCTTGATCAGCACACAGCAGGAGAACCTGCCCACCGGCCCGACCATCGTCCTGTCTGCTACCTGCTTTTTTGTCGTCTCGATCCTGCTCTCTCCGCGTAGAGGGGTGCTGGCCCGTTTCTACCGCTTTTTCAAGCTTCGCAAGAAAGTGCTGGCAGAGGATGTCCAGCAAGCCTTGTACGAGTGTCTAGAGGAGCAGGCATACAGCCTGCGGGTTGGCGGTATCTATCTGGGTGTCGAAGCGGCAGAACTGGCTCAGAAAAGCGGAAAAAGCCTGTCCCAGGTGAAAAGAGCCTTGGCGGAAATGGTACGCAAAAAAATAGTCATCGAACGGCCCAAAGCAAGCGGGGTTTCGGGGTGGACTTTTACACCGGATGGGCTGAAATCCTCGTATGAGCTTGTTTTGAACCAAAGGCTATGGGATCTGTACCACATGAATCAGAATGAGTACCATCACATTCACATCGATCAATCTCAGGAAGAGCTCGCCCCGCAGCTTTCTGATGAGGTGTTGGCGCAGATGCTCGCCCAGCTAGAGGCGTATGATCTGACGCCGAAGCTGACGGAGGTTGCTCCCGCCGGCAGCCGCTTGTATGCGAGCGAGCAGGGAGGAGTGTCTTTATGAATACGTTCTGGATTATTTTGACCGGAGCCCTGGTCGCTGCTTCATGCGGTTTTCTCGGCTGCTTTTTGATCCTCCGCAGAATGGCGATGCTCGGGGATGCGATCAGCCATTCGATCCTTCCGGGCATTGTGATTGCCTTTTTGCTGAGCGGAAGCCGCGATATTTTGCCGATGCTGATCGGCGCTGCAACCGTTGGCCTTCTGACCGTCTTTATCGTACAGCTTCTCAATCAAAATGGCGTGAAAGCGGATGCTGCCATTGGCGTAACCTTTACCGCGCTGTTTTCTGTAGGCGTCGTGCTGGTGTCCTTGTACACCGCTCAGGTAGACCTCGATTTGGACTGCGTCCTCTACGGGGAAATCGCTTATGTACCATGGGATACGTGGCAGTGGGCCGGAATTGACATGGGGCCCCGGGCTGCCTGGGGAATCGGCGGTGTGTTCCTTCTCAGCCTGCTGCTTGTCGGCCTTTTCTTCAAACAATTCAAGCTGTGCAGCTTCGATCCCGCCCTTGCCGCCGCTATCGGCATTCCTGTCGTATTTTTCCACTACCTGCTGATGACACTCGTCTCCTTTACAACAGTGGCGGCGTTTGAAAGCGTGGGTGCTATTCTGGTGGTGGCGATGCTTGTCGTACCCAGCGCGACGGCTTACCTGCTGACGGAAAAGCTGCATGTCATGCTTTTCATCAGCATGGGGGTAGGCGCCCTCTGCTCCGTATTTGGCTATATTCTCGCCTCGTGGATGGATAGCTCCATCGCCGGCTCGATGACAGCCGTCTCCGGCCTTCTGTTTTTGCTTGCGTTTCTCTTCTCGCCGCGTCACGGAATGGTTACCCGGATGCTGGCTCGCCGCAGGATGCGCTTGGAAACAAATTAATATATGCATAAAAAAGCTGGCGGGGAATATCCCGTCAGCTTTTTTTGATTCGCTTGTCGTCCTGTACTTTCTCACACAACTCCTTCAAGGAGAGGGAGCCGTTTCAAAGTTGTAATACACATACGGGTCCTTCGGCGCCTTTACTTGTTCTACCTTCGAAGCCTTCAACACGAGCATGTCGTAGTCGTTCACCTTTCTCAATTCCAGCTTGCCCCTGACCTGCACCCAGCTGTCCGGCTGCCATTTGCCGGCTTCCGGCGCTTCCGCCAGAATCCCGAAGACAGTCGCGTCAGCAGTGCAGCAGGAGACAGAAAACCGGGCGACGACAAACTGCTCCGGCGTAAGTCCTGCCTCCCGGTAGACAAAGCCCATCGTCTGCATCTCCTTGCCGGCGAACTCCTTGGAGAACAAATCCATCGTCGTCAATCCGTCGAGAAACAGCTTGTCATCCAGCAAGATGACCGGCTGTTTGTACATCATAACCGCCAAATCGGTATAAAAGCCCCCAAATTGTTCGGGATTAAATAATGCCCGAAGTTCTTCGTCCGTCGCCCCATTGTTGTTTGCCGTATGACTCGCCTTCGGGCTCTCCGGTCCAGCGCCGCTTGCTTCGGACGAGTCCGGGTCATCTGGCGAATCCGTCCCTTCCTTCGTCGGACCGGATGCCGTTCCCCCTGCTCCGGCAAGAACAGTCGCTTCCTCGTTTGGTTCGGATGGGACCGGTAAGTGATCGCTTCCACTGTTCACTCCCGCATCTGTTTGAGATTCAGACGGAGAGGCAGTGACCTTTTTGACCCAGTTGCTTTCCCCGGTCAAGAGCGTAACTCCCCGCTTCTCGGCCAGAGAGCTGCCGAGAATCTTGTCGGGCATCACAAACCCCATCAAGAGCGGCAGAGCAAACAGCGAGTATATGACAGCAGAAATCCAGCGGTTCCGCGGCAGCTTGTGGGCGTCCTCGCAGTCACACTCATAGGCAGCCGGTCCGGACACAGCCTGGCGGATGCTCACAATCGCAAGCAGGCAAAATATCCCAAGAGTGACATAACTGAGCATGTGGAGACGCGGAGCCAGATACTGACTGAGGCGTCCCGACAGGATCAACTCCGCGAGCAGCCAGGTAAAACCGATCAACAGCAAGCTCCGAACCCAATAATGACGTTTTGCGCGATTCGCATCCATCCATTGTCCCCTCCCCTATACCGGTATAAGCAAAGTGACGGCGAGCACCAGCAGCGTTACAATCACCAATAGCTTGACGACAAAGCCGAACCGAAACGTGCCCAGCAGCATCATCGTGCTTTTCAGATCAAGCATCGGACCGTAGACGAGAAAGGCCAGCAGCGAGCTGATATGAAACGTATTCGCAAAGGAAGCCGCGATAAAAGCATCCGCTTCCGAACAGAGAGAAAACACGTATGCCATGCCCATCATGACCAGATGGGAAGTAAACGGCGTTTGCCCGATCGCCGTCAGCGTCTCCCGGCTGATCCACACCTGCAATACCGAGCTGATCAAAGCCCCAAACAGCAAGTACTTGCCCATATCAAAAAATTCGTCGACGGCGTGGTTCAGCGTCGCGCCGAGCTTGCCGCGGACTGCTTCCGCATGGGCCGTCTCATGTCGAATCTCTAGTTCAACGCCCAGGCGGAGCGGATTCTTCTTTACTGACAAGAAAATCAGCACACCCGCGGCCACTGCGACGAGGAAAGCAGCCAGAACCCGGTAGTAGGCCAGATCGGGAAAGCGCTGAAACGCGACCATCGTCGACGTAAACACGACCGGATTGACGACAGGTCCAGCGAGCAAGAAGACAATGCTTACATGGACCGGCATCCCTTTTTGAATCAATCGGCGGACGACCGGTATGATGGCGCACTCACAGACGGGAAAAAGAATGCCAAACAGCCCCGCAAAGGGAATTGCCGCAAGCGGATGCCGAGGCGTCCAGCGCCGAACCTGCTCTTCCGAGACAAATGTCTGGATGAAAGCGGAAAAGAAGACACCCAACAACACAAACGGTATGGCTTCGAGCAGAATGCTGAGAAAGAGTGTTTTCACATCGAGCAAGCTCGGGGATTGCAGAAAGCTGATCAAGCCAGGTTCAGCCCCTCCTCCCTGCCCGAGCAACAGGACGACAACTGTACCTAACAACAAGGCCCCGAGTATTTCCACAGACAGCCCGCGCATCTTTGCCAGCAAAGTTCGTTCCTCCGTTCCATTGCTTGTCCTTTTCATTATATGCATAATTCACGACAATTCCACCTATTGGGAAATGTAAAAATGGGATTTCGGACACGAATTGCGCCGCTGCACTTTTTTTCCAGATCAATCCGTTTTATAATACCTACACAGGGAGGTGAAGACGTGCCAGCTGATGATACGCTCCAACAAGACACTCACATCTGTGAGACGCCAAGCGTCGATGAAGCAAAGGTAAAACGCTTGAAGCCGCGCATGCAGGAAACAGCCGGCGTCGCTGCGATCTTTAAAGCGCTTGCCGACGATACCAGAGCCAAAATCATTTACGCTCTCGCCCTTGAAGGGGAGCTGTGCGTCTGCGACGTAGCAAACGTAATCGAAGGTACGATCGCCAATACCTCTCATCACCTTCGCCTTTTGCGCAATATGGGACTGGCTCGCCACCGGAAAGAAGGCAAGCTCGTCTACTATTCCCTCGATGATGAACATATTCGCCATCTGATTCTGTCTGGCGTTGAGCATGCCGCCGAACGGAGGCAATCCTAACTCCCGGAGCTCCTCTCCCCTTTTCCCCTGCTCCGGGCACTTCGCTCATCCCGCCGCAACTCTCTTAACCTACGCGCCAGTTTTCTTCAAACCTTCACTGTTATCCAAACCGCTTCATCCGGAAAGGAGGTGGTTGGCTTTTTCGGCTTTCCCCGCGCGATAGATTCACCGTTTGACGTTGCTGACTGGTCTAGAGCAAACTCTTGACAAAAAGGAGGCGTCATTATGAATCAACCGGATATCGGGAATATGGAACTGTGCATGAAAGACGTGATAGAGGCAGCTTTGGACAACAACCGCGGTCCTGAAGACCCTGCCGACTTTCAGCAGTTGTACACGCGATTGATCGCCGCCCGGGAAAAGCTTCCGCCCCTCTATCAGGAACGCGTTTACCAGCCCTTCATCAAGACGCTGGACGAGCTGGGCGAAAAGGGCTTTTCCGAGCTGCTTCGCCGCGACCCGAATCGGGAGCAGGCAGCAGGTTTGCTGCTTGACATCGCACAGGCCATACTCCAAAACGGTGAAGCTTTTGAAGACCTGGCTACCGATGCCTTCCAGGAGGTAGTCAGCGACCTGTATGACGGCTTCCTCAGTGCAACCGACCGAAACGGGATCAAGCCGCCCGACCTGAGCGTAACAGCGCCTCTGGTGAAATGGGGACGGCCTGAATACGGTCCTTATACGTGGACGATTTCTGCCGCTTCTCACTTCGGTCTCCAAACCGGTATTGTCAATCTCCCCCCCTCCCATGCAAAACGCGGCTTGCTCGGATGGTCTGCGCTCAGCCACGAAACGGCGGGACATGACATCCTCCACGCAGACACTGGCCTCTTGAAGGAACTGGCGCAGAAAATCCGCGAGCAGCTGTTGAAACAGAATTTTACGCTGGGACTGGCAAACTACTGGTCGCAGCGAGTGGACGAAACCGCTTCTGATGTACTCGGAATCCTCAATATGGGACCCGCCGCCGGTATCGGCCTGATCGGCTATTTCCGCGGTCTGAACGGCGCCTGGAACGGGAAGCCTGCCTTGCGAAACACAGGACCCGAGTACGATTCCCATCCGGCAGATATTTTGCGCGGCTATCTGGCTGCAGAGACCGTTCGTCTGCTCCATTTTGATCAGGCTGAGTCGTGGGCTGAGACAATCATGGCCGAGACCGAGAAGGACCTGACGACCATCCAGCTGGGAAGACAAACCGTCGATGCCAAAACGGCTCGGAAATCGGCAGCTGTCGTAGCGCAAGCGATAACAGAATCGCGTCTGGACAGTTTGGAACAGCATTCGCTCGCACAAATACAGAACTGGCATAACGAAGACGAGCGCATCGCCAGTAAAATACGCTCCCACATTCATTCCAAGTCAAATTTGCACGAATGCTACGTTTCAGGGATGTATGCCGCGCATGTAGTGGCAGCTTCCGTCACGGCCTCTTTGGAGAAAGACGCAAACATCCAATCCATTTTTGCCGGCATGCTGTCCTTGCTCAAGGAAATGCACGATGCCAATCCATCATGGGGACCGCTTTATGTCAAACATCCCGGTGACTTGACGCGTCATCGGGCTTACAGATTGCCCGCTGCTCAACCGGCAGCCGGATAAACTCTTCCAAAGCTTTACCAATTTTTACAGGGCCGCAGCAGCTTGGGCGGCCGCTTTTTTTTTTCATTCAAACATATGCTTGAATATCGTTTTGTTTTTGGTATACTTTTCCTAAGAGGTTACGAAGACATCTTCGCCCACTTTTAAAATAGCTTTTGCGGGAAAAGAGGTTTTTTTATGAAAACATACGAAGTCATCGTCGTCGGAGCCGGTCAAGCTGGTTTGGCAATCGGATACTACCTGAAACAAAGGGGAATATCCTGCCTTCTCCTGGACAAACATAAGCAAATTGGGGAAGCCTGGCGCAAGCGTTACGATTCATTGGTCCTGTTCACACCTCGCGAGCAGTGCGATCTGCCCGGACTGCCGTTTCCGGGCGAGCGCAACGGCCTTCCCACGAAGGATGACGTCGCCGACTATCTGGAGCTGTACGCTCGCCGCCATTCTCTTCCGATTCAGTTGGATACGGAGGTCCAGGCACTGCTTCCACTCGAAACAGGTTATCGCCTGATCACGTCGCAGGGAGATTATGCGTCCCGGCAAGTCGTCATTGCGACCGGACCGTTCCAGGTGCCTATCATCCCGCAGATGCACAAGCGTGCGGCTGACGATCTCGTGCAGCTCCATACGGCTCACTATAAGAACGAGTCGCAGCTCAAAGACGGACCGGTTCTCGTGGTTGGGTCCGGGAATTCGGGCGCACAAATCGCAGCCGAGCTGGCTTCCAGTCGAACCGTCTTTCTCTCCATGGGTCAAAAGCGGATGTTTCTTCCCCGTACTTTATTTGGCAAGCCCGTATTCAGGTACTTTCAGGCCACCGGGCTGTTGACGGCTCCGATAACCTCAAGAACAGGGAAATGGCTCCGCTCGCGCCCTGACCCGATCTTTGGCTACAGGCGTGAGCTGGAAAAGCAGGAAAAAGCCGGGACACTCCAAATGAAAGAGCGAACCGTCGATTTGTCGGGACGAACTGTGGTTTTTGCAGACGGCAGCCGCTCCGACATCAGCAATGTGATCTGGGGTACCGGCTTTTCCTTCAGCTACGAGTGGATAAACGTCCCGGGAGTGCTCGATTCGCAAGGGCTCCCTATCCATACGCGCGGTGTTTCTCCCGTCAGGGGCCTTTATTTTCTGGGACTTCCCTGGCAGTACTGCCGATCTTCAGCGCTGCTGGGCGGAGTTGGCGACGACGCGGCTTACTTGCTCGATTTTATTTGCCAGTACTGATTCCAAGCTTTGCTTGATAGAGGAGGCATGTATTATGGGTTTCCATCACCACCACGGCGAAGCACACGATCACTCGCACCATCATCACGGAAAAGGCGCCAGCAAGCGCGCTCTGGGAATTGCCTTGTCCATTATCGCTATCTTTCTAGTCGTCGAGGTCATCGGCGGATTCATCACGAACAGTCTAGCCCTTTTATCCGATGCCGGTCACATGTTGAGTGACGCAATGGCTCTGCTGCTGAGCCTGCTCGCATTCATCGTCGCTTCCCGCCCTCCGTCGGCTGAGAGAACGTACGGGTTGCACCGCTTTGAGATTCTCGCTGCGCTCATCAACGGCGTGACGCTGGTAGTCATCTCGCTTGTGATTTTGTGGGAAGCCTATCAGCGGCTATGGAATCCGCCTGAAGTAGCCAGCGGCACCATGGTTGTGATCGCAACCGTCGGTCTTTTCGCCAATATCACCGCAGCACTCGTCCTGATGCGCGGCGATTACCAAAACAACGTCAACGTTCGCAGCGCTTTTTTGCACGTGCTCGGCGACCTGCTCGGCTCTGTAGGGGCCATCGTCGGCGGCCTTTTGATGATGTCGTTTGGCTGGTATCTGGCCGATCCGCTGATTAGCATCATTGTGGCTGTCCTGATCATGTTCAGCGCGTGGAGAGTCACGAAAGAGTCTGTCAACATTTTGATGGAGGCGGTCCCCTCGCGGATTGACACGAGAAAAATACGGGAGCGCTTGGAACAGATCGAGGGCGTACAGGAGGTCCATGATCTTCACGTTTGGACGGTCACGTCCGGTTTTGATTCGCTCACCTGCCACGTAACCGCGCGCGACGACTTGCCCAGCTACCCGATTTTAAATGAAGCCATCCGCATTTTACACGATGACTTCGGCATCACACATACGACGATCCAGGTAGAAAACTCGTCGATCAGGCATGCGGAGCTGGCTTGCGAAAACCACGGCGAAAACAGCCAGCGAGTGCAGCCGTGCGATGAGAGCCACCGTCACGGGCAAAGTCATAGCCACTCCCACAGCCACCAGGGGGATGAGCGAAATCACAGCCGCAACCATCGCCACGGAAAGCCAAGAGCTACTACATGACCTGGCTTACAAAGCATAAAAAAACTCCTGACGCAGCTGCGACCGTCAGGAGTTTTTTCGTATTGGAAAACTGTAAAACCAGGCTTCCGATTAATCTTCCAATGTGGACAAATCGCCGGTAGGAAGTCCAAGCTCCCACGCCTTGAGCACACGGCGCATGATTTTACCGGAACGCGTCTTCGGAAGCTTGTCGCGGAATTCGATTTCTCTCGGCGCCGCGTGCGCAGCCAGCCCTTCCTTGACAAACTTGCGGATTTCATCCATCAATTCCTCGCTTGGCTCGTAGCCGGCCCGCAGCGAGATGAACGCTTTAATAATCTCCCCACGCACCGGGTCAGGCTTGCCGATCACACCTGCTTCTGCAACCGCCGGATGCTCTACCAGCTTGCTCTCCACTTCAAACGGTCCGACCCGTTCTCCGGAGGTGTTGATCACATCGTCTACCCGGCCCTGGAACCAGAAATAGCCTTCCTCGTCTTTGTAGGCGGAGTCTCCGGATACATACCAGCCCGGAAAGCGGAAATACTCCTCGTACTTGGCCGGGTTTTTCCAAATTTGCCGCATCATTGCAGGCCAGCCGGCGCGAACGGCCAGATTCCCCATGCGATTTGGCGGCAGTTCATTACCCTGGTCATCGAGAATCGTCGCGTATATGCCCGGGAACGGTTTGCCCATCGAACCAGGCTTGATCGGCATGCAGCGGTAGTTGGAGATGATTTGCCCGCCTGTCTCGGTCATCCACCAGTTGTCGTGAATCCGTCTTTGGAAGACGCGCATTCCCCAATGAACGACTTCCGGATTGAGCGGCTCCCCGACGCTGAGGACGTGCCGCAGTGACGAAAGGTCAAACTGCTTAATGAGTTCGTCGCCTGCGCCCATCATCATGCGGAAGGCTGTAGGGGCACTGTACCAAATCGACACCTTGTACTGCTCGATTGTCTTGTACCATGCCTCCGGCGTAAAACGTCCACCCCGTACGACATTGGTAACGCCGTTCAGCCATGGGGAGAAAATGCCGTAAGCGGTGCCTGTTACCCACCCCGGGTCGGCTGCACACCAGTATACGTCTCCCTCCTGGTAATCGAGAATCCATTTACCTGTCTGTAAATGCTGAATCATCGCATTGTGTACATGCAGGACCCCTTTTGGCTTTCCTGTAGAACCGGAGGTGTAATGCAGAATCATGCCGTCTTCCCGGTCGACCCATTCGATCTCAAGATCGGCAGAAGCCTCGCTCATTGCCCTTTCATAACTGACATGCCCTTCAGGCAGTGAGTCATCCGCACCTACTACGATAACGTGCTTCAGATGAGGCAGGTCTTTTACAGGTACGCGTGGCAGCAAGGCAGAAGTCGTGATGATAGCGACTGCCTCGCTGTCCTCCAAACGGTCGCGGACGGCAGCTTCCATAAACGCTTCAAAGAGCGGCCCGATAATAGCGCCAAGCTTCAGAATGCCAAAAAAGCTTACATACAATTCAGGCGAACGCGGCATGAAGACGAATACCCGATCTCCCTTTTTAATCCCCAGATTGCGCAGCACATTCCCGAATTTGTTGGACAACTCGCTCAACTGGGCAAACGTATAGCTTTCATTTCTTGTCGCATCGCTGAATAGCAGAGCAGTTTTATCCTTACGGTCTGTCAAAAGATGTCGATCAATTGCTTCGTAAGCCATGTTTACCTTTCCCGTTTCGTACCAGGTAAACTGCTTTTCCACTTCGGACCAATCAAAGTTGGCATATGCTTCCTCGTAGTTCGTCAGGTTGCTTTGTCCTTCCGTAGACGGAATCATTTCCACTTTCATACCTCTCACTCTCCTTGTGTGGCTGAAGGATCTTTTCTTTATAACTTTCATAATATTTCTTCACTTCTTGACAAATTCCTCCTACCAAAAACCTACTTATCCTATCGAATCTTTTATCCGTTATAATAGACGTAGAAAACATAATGCGGAGGTGAGATCCGGGATGACCTGGATTTTCTTTTTTTTGTTGGTTGCTGTCCTTTTTGCCCGTGCCTACCGCAATACGTTTCACGTAAGCACGACGTTTGTCGATATTGCACTGAAACAGTCGGATCGCGTGCCTGACACAGAGCAGCACTTCCCGCTCTCCATTCTGCACCTTTCTGATTTGCATATGGAAAATCTTTCGATCAAGGCGGAGCAGATCGTCCGCGACTATGCTGCTCGCACAATCGACTTGATCGCGATCACCGGGGATCTCCTGGATCGCGCAAAAAATATTCCGAAAGCGATCCGATACGTGGAAACGGTCATGTCGCTTCAGCCTCGCCTGGGCACTTACGTTGTTCTGGGCAACCACGACTATGTTCTTTCCTCGCCAAAACTGGCGGAGCTGACAGCTGAGCTGAGACGGATCGGCTGCAAGGTCCTGATTAACGAGCACGTAACAGTGAATGCTTATGGTCAGCCGCTGCACATTATCGGGGTTGACGATTACGCCACCCGCCACAGCGATCTGAAAAAAGCGTTTAACGGCGTACCTGAAGAGGGCTTGCGACTGGTACTGACGCATGACCCGAACCTCGTCCTGGAGATGAAGGACTATCCGTACGACTATTTGCTTTCCGGCCATTTTCATGGGGGCCAGATTCACTGGCCAAAGCCATACCATCTGGCAAAGATGGGAAAACTGCCAAAGCTCAACATGGTCAAAGGACTGCATCAGTTCGACGGACGTCCGTTCTACATCAGCGAGGGCTTGGGACAGACCGGGCTGAATATTCGTTTGCGCTCGCGTCCGGAGATTACTTTGCACACCCTCGCACCCGCTTCGTTCTTTACCCGTAAAGAATCGAACGCAGTGTATACTGACGCTCAGCATAAGGCAGAAGACATCCACGCCGAAAAAGAAGTTCCCGCAGCGGAAGCCGCCCCCACGCTGGCCCTCGATTAAGGTATAATGATGGCAACGGATGAGAAGACGGGGTGCGGATATGAATGATTGGAAATACGAAGTAGATAGAATCCGGCAGGCGACAAACCTGCCTATTTCCTATTTGAGCGGTACCGCCGAACAGATCAAAGCGGAATCGGCTCGACTCGAAAAAGACGGCTGGGAGGTCGTGGTCTCTGCAATGACGGGTGACCAAGGCAGCCTCGTGATGATACCGGGGGCCGAGTGGAAAGACGTCCCGCGTACACTGCTTTCCCTGTTGCTCGCCGAGAAGCTGCAAACGGATTCGGTTCACGTACGGTTTGCAAACTGGCTGCACGGGATTGCTTCCGGTGCGCTTGCTCCCCCTCCTGCGGGATTGGCGCAGCAGCTGCATTGGCAGGAGCCGCGGGTCCCTTTTCTGCTGGAGCAATGCAGGGACGAAGGGAGTTTTTCCTGGCATACGCTGCCTCCGATGCTGCCGGATTTTTTCAAAGGGCCGCTTTCTCACTTTTCTTTGCCCTTTCCCTATCTTCTGCTGGCTGTGCCTGTGTCCACTCTCGGCTCGGATCTGGATGAAGGAACGAGACTGGAGTGGGCATCCAGCCTGCACGACCTGATCTCGAATGAATGCATGGAAGATGTCCGCATTATCGTAGGCGAACC
This sequence comes from Brevibacillus borstelensis, assembly GCF_037834415.1. Classification (GTDB taxonomy): domain Bacteria; phylum Bacillota; class Bacilli; order Brevibacillales; family Brevibacillaceae; genus Brevibacillus; species Brevibacillus borstelensis_A. Next base: position 25,335 of record NZ_JAUMSJ010000033.1, read on the forward strand.
GGTCGGGCAACCATCGATGCTTGGAGATGCGCTCAAGCAGGCGTTAACCTTGTCTGGCGCATTGCGCAAATACCGGCCAAAAACGATGGTCGCAAGCGTACACCAATTTCCGCTGGAGCGTTGGGCCGCCATGCTTGACATGGAGATGGCGGAGTCGCTCCGAAAGACGATCGAAGCGATGGTCCCCCTGCCGCAGTTGAACGCAGAGCAGATCGAAACGCTGGAAACGTTTTTTGCCAGACATTTGAACGTTAGCGAGACTTCCCGGCAGCTCTTTCTACATCGCAACACGCTATTGTATCGGTTGGACAAGCTGACTGAACAGACCGGCCTGGACCCGCGGCAGTTCACCGAAGCCGTTCTTCTGCAGCTTTTTCTGCTCTTTCGGCAAAAATAACCAAACAATTCGTGCAATTTGACCATAGAGCGGCCCTTCCTGTTGCTGTTACGATATGGATGCCATACGAGAGAGACAGGATGCATATTCCAGGGGAGGTGCCGCTTGTGGCAAAAGTAAGCTTACAGCACATTTACAAAAAATTCGGCAATAATGTCATCGCTGTGAATGATTTTCACCTTGACATTGAAGACAGGGAATTCCTCGTACTCGTCGGACCATCCGGCTGTGGGAAATCGACGACCCTGCGGATGATCGCAGGCTTGGAGGAGATATCGGAGGGCGACCTGTTTATCGGTGACCGGCGCGTCAATGATGTCGCTCCGAAAGACAGGGACATCGCGATGGTTTTTCAAAGCTACGCGCTCTATCCGCATATGAACGTGTATGAAAACATGGCGTTTGGCCTCAAGCTGCGCAAATTTTCCAAAGCGGAAATTGACAAAAGGATACAGGAAGCTGCCCGGATTCTCGATATTGCCCATCTGTTGGACCGCAAACCGAAAGCGCTTTCCGGCGGGCAGCGCCAGCGCGTCGCACTGGGACGAGCCATCGTACGCGAGCCGCAAGTGTTTTTGATGGACGAACCGCTGTCCAACCTCGACGCCAAGCTGCGCGTACAGATGCGGACAGAAATCCTAAAGCTGCATCAACGCCTGAATACGACCATTATTTACGTCACACACGATCAGACCGAGGCGATGACCATGGGAGACCGGATCGTCGTCATGAAGGACGGCCTGATCCAGCAAGTGGCTACTCCGACAGACATTTACAACTACCCTGTCAATCAATTTGTCGCCAGCTTCATCGGCTCTCCCGCGATGAATTTTATCAAAGGACGGATTTCCGAAAAGGACAGCCGACTCGTTTTCGAGGCGCCTCACATTCATGTGAGCTTTCCCGAGGACAAAGCAAAGCTGTTGAAGCAGCGCGGCTACGTCAATAAGGAGGTCACCTTCGGCATCCGTCCGGAGGATATTTACAGCGACAACCAATTTATCGAAGCCAACCCGTTTGACAGTTCCATCGAAGCTGTTATTGACGTGGTGGAAAATATGGGCTCCGAGTTGTATGTTTACTTTACCAACGTAGGCGATACGCAAATGGTCGCTCGCGTCGACGCCCGCGAAGGCTTCAAACCGCGCATGACCGTCAAGCTGGGCATGGATCTGTCCAAATGCCATGTATTTGACAGCGAGACGGAATTGGCGGTATTCTAGGTCTGAGTGGCAAAAGGAATGTCTCCACCGACATTCCTTTTCTTTATTACGCCGATTTTGCTCCCAGTGGAATCAGGCAACAGATTGCGCTTGGCGCGTATTTGGAGAGGAAGAAAGAGAATGCCATACAAAATCGTCTTTTTTGACATTGACGGCACTTTGTTGAACACAGCTCACACCATTCCCCCCGAAACAAAAGCAGCTGTCCTCAAGTTGAAAGCAAACGGCGTACGCGTAGCGATCGCAACCGGACGAGCCCCTTATCATCTGGCGCCGATTGCGGATGAGCTTGGCATCGACACCTTTGTCAGCTTCAACGGCTCCTATGTCGTCGTCGAAGGAAAGCTGATCCACCATACGCCTCTGAGTACGGCTACACTGGAAGCTCTGGAAGCGCACGCCGGCTCCAACGGTCACCCGATGGTCTTCTTGAGCGCCGACACTTGCTATGCGAATGAGGCTGACCACCCGGATGTCATTGATTCCTTTCACTATCTTAAGCTGTCTCCCCCTGGCTGCCACCGGCGATATTGGGAGAGGACACCGATTTACCAAGCATTTTTGTACTGCACCGAAGCGGAAACGAAAGCATATGAAGAGAAGGCTCATCCGGTCACCTTTATCCGTTGGCACCCGAATGTTCTGGATGTGCTGCCGCCCAACGGGTCCAAGGCAAGCGGCATCGAAGCGGTGCTCCGCCATTACGGGCTTGCCCCTGAGGATGCTGTTGCCTTTGGCGATGGACTGAATGACAAAGAAATGCTCTCCTTTGTCGGCATGGGTGTCGCAATGGGAAATGCTCATGACGACGTAAAGCCATTGGCAAACCTGGTTACACGTCATGTAGACGAAGCCGGCATCTTCCACGGCCTCCTGCAACTGAAACTGCTTTGAGCCTCTTTTGACCTGGGTGACGCTCCTTCGGACATCCGGGTGAAGCTGTCGAAACGCTCTTCTTTTCTATAAACTGTCAGCTTTTTTTCTTCATAAACACTCCTTCCATGCGCACGATATATGTATAAAGCATGGAGGGAGTGAGTTTTTTTTGCGAGCCTTGCCCCCGATTTTCGTAGCCCTCGCGCTGGTCGGCCTGGCGGTTATCCCCTTGACCTGGCACCATAACCAGGAAATGCGCGAGCCTCACCCCCGCGTTACCTCGGTTCATACAACGATCCCGAGGATCAACTATATCGAGCAGGTGCGCGACGTGCGCCGAAATCTGGAAAGCCGTGCCCATATCAAAGTCTTGCACCACAACGAACAGGACAAGAGCCACTATGTCGAGCACGAGGTTGTTGTCCGTTTCCACCCTCGTCCCGATCAAAAAAAGATTGACCATCTGCTCTCTTCTTTGGATGGGAAGGTCAAACGCGATTACGGCCAAGCCATGATTATCAAATCCCGCTCTCTTACGACTCAGGAATTGATGAAAAAGCTGGCCGAACATCCCGACTCCGTCTATGCCGAGCCTAACTACCTCCTGCTGCCGAACCGTGTTCCGAACGACACGTTCTACAAGGAATACCAGTGGAATCTGCCGATGATCGGGATGGAGCAAAGCTGGAATATCACCAGGGGCAGCAACAAGGTCGTTGTCGCCATCGTTGATACGGGCATTGACATGGAGCATCCCGAATTTCAAGACAAGCTGGTACAAGGCTACAATGTAATAGAAGACAATAACAGACCTGAAGACGACAACGGACACGGTACCCACGTGGCAGGCGTCATCGCCGCTCGCACAAACAATGCCGACGGGATTGCCGGAATGTCCTGGAACAGCAAGCTCATGCCGATCAAGGCAATCGGGGCGGACGGCTCCGGCTCCGCATTTGATATCGCCCAAGGCATATACTGGGCCACCGACAATGGCGCAGACGTGATCAACCTGAGCGTCGGCAACTACACGCCATCTGCGGCCCTTCAGGAAGCTTGTCGATACGCTTTTGAGCGAAATGTTGTCCTCGTCGCCGCATCCGGCAATGACGCCAGCGAACAGCCCAGTTACCCGGCATCCTACAAAGAAGTGTTGTCTGTGGCGGCAGTAGACCACAACCGCGAACGGGCCGACTTCTCCAATTTTGGAGCGGAGGTGGATGTCGCCGCACCGGGCGTGGATATTCCCAGCACCTACATCTATAGCGACTACGCCGTGCTCTCCGGCACCTCGATGGCTTGTCCGCACGTTACAGCTCTGGCTTCGCTTCTCCGCTCTGTCCGTCCGGGTATGAAGAACACCGAAGTGATGGAAACGATCCGGGCTTCCGCGGATGACCTCGGGCCTCCTGGAAAAGATACTCTGTACGGATACGGCCTAATCAACGTCAATACCGCGATAAGGAGCCTGAAGCCTGTTGCTCAGGAAATGAGAGGAAAGGAACCCGAAACGATCGGGGGTCTTCTCAGCAAGTTCTTCTTGCGTCTGCGTTCCACGTTTGAATAAGAATAACGGCAGGCTCAGGTAACGCTCTGTCCACCGCTTCCTGACGCCGACTGGAGGGACAACTATTGAAGGCGTACATCGTTTTTGCCCATGAGGGACATACCAGTTTTTGTCATGAAATACTCGAGAGGACCAGGCGAACCTTTGAGCGAGAAGGGATCTCCTATACGGTGCGGGATCTTTACCAGCAAGGCTTCCAGCCTGTTTTTCGGGGAGAGGACATGCACCGCGTCGAAGAAGGGCACGTCAGTGCTGACATTGCCGATGAACAGCAGCAAATTACAGATGCGGACCTGTTGGTCATGATTTTCCCTGTGTGGTGGTGGTCTCCGCCAGCCATTATGAAAGGGTACTTCGACAGGGTGTTTACAAACGGCTTCGCCTTTCGCTACGAGGAAAAAGGGCCGGTTGGCCTGCTTCATGGAAAGCAAGCCCTCGTCATGACAACGACTCGTGAATCAGAGCATGACATGCGCGCAAGCGGGATGGATCAGGTCATGAAGAAACAAATGGCCGACGGCACCTTGAGCATGATGGGCTACAAGACCCAGTACCATAACTTCGCAGCCGTTCCGTACCAAAGCGAGCCCGCTCGCCTGGCCATGCTGGAAGAGGTGGAGCGTTTGATCAAAAAGACCCTTCAACCTGTTGAAGTATAAACAAAAAGACCCTGTCGGCAGCTGACTGCAAATCCTTGCCGATAGGGTCCTTTTCCATTTTTATGCTTTTTGCATCCGTTTTTTTGTAATATAATCCGTTTCGTAATAATGGAGATCATCACGCATTTGTTCAAATACCTTGCTAAGCGAAATCGTCAATTGTTTAAGCTCAGGGGTTACCTCTTTGCGGAAGATAATGGCGTCATGGTCTGTGTACGAATAACGCCCATCCTCTTCGTATACTTCTCCTTTGGGGTAGTAGAAGTTGTTGATACAGGAATGATACACCTGGTACAGGACTTCTTCGGCGTACTCTTCATTGAACTTCGCCCGGCGGAGAGCAACTCCCAGCCTCTCGTACGCGTTCTCACAGTACACCAGCAAATGGCGCAAGTCGGAAAGGTAGTTGCGGTAGTAAGCTTCGTACTCCTCCGGATCACCGGACTGGTTGACCAGCCCGATCAAGGTGACTTGATTCAAAAAGCGCTCCAGATCCATGCTTACTCTTTTCAACTTCGTGTACGTCTCTTCGCACAATTGCTTCAGATGAGTCACTGACATAATGTCCCCCTCGCGTTGAAAGAATCTGCTTTTTTTTGAATAGTATACTGGATAGGTTCTTTGCAACACAAGGATTTCTTTTCAGCAAATCCTGCCTATGCGCTTGTCGTTTCGGGGGCAGTGGCTGCCGCTTTTTTGCTTTGGACAAGATAGGTTAGATAAGCGGCAAACAAGCTGAGCAGCGTCATGAACAACAGGACGGATGCCTGATAAGCGATATGCGAAAGTCCGTGCCCTTTTGTCAAAACTTCCCGAACCCCATCAAGGAAGTACGTTAGCGGAAGCGATTTTCCGATCGCCGCAATCGCCGGCGGCATAGACATGATCGGCCAGGTATATCCCGAGAGCATAAAGGACGGTACCGCAATCATCATAGCTGCCTGGGTAGCTTGAAGCTGATCCTTCGAGAAAAACGAGATCGCAAACCCGATCGCCAGTACAGCGATGTTAAAAGCAGTTCCGATCAGCAGCAGATGGGCCGTGTTGCCGTAATAAGGGATGCCGAAACCTTTCAGCAGGATCACAAAGGTCAGCACCAGGTTGAAGGTCGCGACCAAAAAGTAAGGCAGCAGTTTGCTGATTGCGATGGCCAGGAAGGAATTCTCAGCAAGGGTCGCTCTCCACGTGCCCGCCTCCTTTTGCTGGGTGACAGAGAGGGCGATGCCCAAGAACAGAACCTGCTGCAGGACGGTTCCAGCCAGGCCGAATACCATGAATGACATGTAGCTGAAGGTCGGGTTGTACAGGACGCGATAGCGGTAGTCGATCCCCGTGTACAGCTTCATGCCTTCCTCGCCCCAACCGCCGTGAGCCTCCATTTTTTTCAAAGTCACGCCCGCGGAAACAGTCTTCGTGACTGTATTGGCGGCACGGACAGCCGTATTGGAGATCATCATGTTGCTCCCGTCGATAACTGTGAGCACACTGGCATCGCGTCCGGCTTTTACGTCCGTCTCCAAATGATCCGGAATGATGATAGCCACTGCCGCTTCGCCTTTATCGATCAGGTCCATCGCCTGTGTCTCTGTGCTGACGATATGGGTGACGCGGAACGTCTGATCCGCGTCGAAAGCTCGCGACAGCTCCCTGCTAAGCTCGGTCTGATCGGCATCTGCCACGACCGTCGGAATTTCCGTTACTTTTTTCTCGCTGTACAAAAAGCCAAACAAGGTCAGGTAGATAACCGGCACCGCAAACATAACCATCACAATGGTCTTGTTTGTAAAAATGCGCCGCCATTCTTCCCAAAAAAGCCGGGACAGATTACTCACGCTCACCAGCCCCTTCGAGCTTCCATTCTACGCTGAGGCCCGGCAAAATTTCCGGATCTGGAATTTCCATTTTGACCTGGAATGCGCGGATGTCGCGATCTCCGAGCTCCTGTGTCGCTTTTTTTACCGCGAAATCGGCTGCAGGAGCTACGCTGACCACACGCGCCTGGGTATCGCGATTCAGAGACGGCACAAACAGATTCACAGAGTCCCCTGCTTTTATTCCGGCAATCTCGTATTCATCCACGTAAAATTTCACGTAATTGTCTTGCTTCATCTGGATAGTCAAAACAGTAAAGCCTTGGGCGACCAGTTCGCCCTTTTGGACAGCTACCGATTTGACGACGCCGTCGACCGGTGCACTCAGCTTGGTGTTGTTCAGGTATGCTTCTACCTCTTCCAAAGCGCCCTTCGCTTGCTGCACTCCCGCTTCAGCCTGCTTCACGTCCAACTCTTTCATACCGACCTGGCCGCGGGCGGCGACTGCCTGATCATATGTTGCCTGCGCCTGCTCCCACTGAGCTTTCGCGGCATCCAGCATCTCTTTTCGGGAGCCGGATTGTGCAATCTTCAACTGCTCTTCGACAGCCTTTTCTTCTGCTGCCGCCTTTTCGTAATCCATCTGCGCCTCATCGACTTTCACTTGGGGCACTGCGCCTTCTTCCAGCAGCTTTTTCATCCGTTGAAGCTGGGTCTCCGCGATTTGCTTGGCGGTTTGCGCCGCCTGCTGCTTGGCTTTCAGCTGGTTCACTTCTTCTGTGCGGGCACCGTTCTTGTTCGCCTCATACTGAGCCTTGGCAGCGTTGACGGCCGCAAGCGCCTGATTTACTTGGGCATTGCTGGAATCATCCATAACCCCAACGCCTTTCTTTGCCTGTTCCAGCTTTGCTTGGGCCAGATGGTAGGAGGCCTGTGCCTGCTCGCGCTTTGCCAGCAGCTCTTCGTTGTTCAAGGTGGCGACCAACTGCCCCGCTTTCACTTCATCGCCTTCTTTGACCAAAATATCCGCGATGGAGCCGCCCATTTTAAAGGAAAGGTCCACCGATGTCCCTTCGACGACTCCGGCCACTTGCTTTGAACGCTGACCAGCCACACTTCCTGCGCCTGGTCCCATCAGATAAGCTCCCAGTACAGCAATGCTGACGACAAAACCGGTTACTCCCATCCATGCTCGTTTATTCATCGTTCATTCTCCTCTTTTTCCGAACTTTCTTTTGCATCTGTAGCGTCCAGCCGCATGCCCGGACCGCTTTTGTATTGCCCTACCCTTTTGTCAGGACGCCGGACAGCAATAAATGAAGCGTTCTTTTGTCCGCGTCCGTGATTCCCGTTTCTTTGCGAAATTGCTTTCGCAGCATTGTAAAACCAGCCATTCCGAACAGGGAGGAGACCATCGTGCGGACCTCGATATCCGGTCTGACAAAGCCTTCCCGCTGCAGCTCGGCCACATAGGCTTCCATCGTCGTGAAATAGCCGGAAAGCAGCTTGCCGATCATTTCGTCCCGCTGCTGGTCGCCGGTAAAGAAGCTCAGCAGGAGAAGGCAGAGCTCTCGATTCTCGGAAAAGAAGCGAAGATGCTCATCCAGAACGCACAGCACGCGCTGATCCATTGACAAATCCTCTCGCTGCATCACGCTGTCCACGGAATCGATCAGCATCTTCACGCCTTTTTCAATCACGTACAGAAACAGCTCTTCCTTCGTTGAAAAATGATAGTACAGCGTTCCCTTCGCCACCTCCGCCACATCGGCGATCGCGTCCATCGTGGTGTCGCTGTAGCCGTATTGGGCAAACGCCATGAGCGCTCCTTCTACGATTTGATCTTTCTTGGAACGTGCCATCCCTCCTCAACCTCCTGTTCATTTTTGAACTGACTGGTCAGTACAAAAAATAGTTTACGCCGTTTTCCTGATTTCGTCAATAGATAAACAAAAAAAGACCGCAACTCGCTCGCGGTCTTAGCCTTCCATGATAAAACGGAACGTATCCACTGTAGGCGGCATCGGCTGCACACCGAGCTGCTTTTGCAGATTGGCCACGCATTTGTCGTATATGCGGATGGCCTGTGCCCGATTGTTTTGCCGATAGTAGGCCAGCATGAGGAGCCGGTATGCCTCCTCCCAACAGTCATCGGCCATCAGGATGGATTCGCACCAGCGGATCGCTTCGTCAATCCGCTCCGATTCCAGCAGCAATTTTGCGAGCCGCTCCGCACCTCGCAGGAAGAGCAGCTGCAATCTCTCTCTTTCCGCTACGCACCAGTCGTCGTATCGGCAATCCGGCAGGTAGTCCCCCTTGTAAAAAGACAGCCCCTTTTCCAATAATACAATCGCTTGGGAAGCTTCACTCGCTTCCAGCCCAAGCGTGACATAGCGGTCGAATTCCTCCGCGTCGATCTGAAAGCCGGAGGCCAGGTTAAAACCGTAGGAGCTGCCGTGGCGCTGGATGAAAAAAGCGCTCGCCCTGGCTTCCCGATTCGGCTCAAGGGCTTTGTTCAACGCGTTCAAAGCGACCTTGAAGTCGCGGGCAGCTGTCTCTTCGTCAATTTCTCCCCAGAGTGTCGCGACAATCTCTTCTCTGGCCAAAAGATGCTGTCTTTTCGTCAGCAGTAGCTGAAACAATTGCTTCGCCTTTCCCCGCTGCCAAGATTTTTCTCCCAGCTCCCGTTCCCCGAGCCAGACACGAAATTGACCGAGTGTCTGAATCCGCAGGGTATAACCAGGATGAAAAGAAACGTTCTGAAGGCCAAGGTCTGTCAGCAGCTGAGACACGTAATCGGGAAAAACCCGGCGTCTCTGGGCCTCTATCAGGACAGGCATCAGCTGCTGGACGTCATGCGGAGTAAACATCGTCGGCCGCTGCAGCAGGAAATGGTACTCGCCCGCCTGAATAGCGGTAAGCGCCTGGGTAACGGCCGGTATAAAAGCGGGCCAGTTTTTCTGGCGATAGGCAAAAAAGCTGAGCCACAAATGGCAAATCGCTACCCCGAAGCTATCCCCGCAGCGGCTTAAACGCTCTTCGCAATCGCGAATCCACTCTTCCGCCTGTTTGTCTTGCCCGCAGGAGGCGTACGCGATTCCGCTTGCCAGACGGACCAGACTGTTCAGCCAGTCATCCCGCATCGCCTCTGTTTCCTGCAGCCCCCGCTGACCATAAGCGAGCGCCAGATCGAGATTGGACTCTCGTCCGTACAAAAGGGTCAGTCCAAGCAAGGTCTCCGATTTGCCTCGCGTCGATTGCAGCTCCTCCATGATTTGCAGTCCCAGCAGGTACAGCTGGCGAATCTGATCATAAGGCATTTGTTGGCTGACCAACGCAGCCGTCGCCTTGCGAACATAACCGTTTGCCTCAACGAACGGAGAGTGAGCTTCCTTCCCCAGTTGAATAGCCGTCTCCGCTGCTCTGAGACCCTTTTCCCATTCGCCGTTCAAGCCGTAAACAAAGGCCAGAAGCAGAGAGGTTTCCCGGTAGGATCTCATCAATGCGGGCTGTTTTACCTGTTCCGACTTCCATTCGCTCTCGAGCAGCTGGACCGCCGACTGAAGCCTGCCTGTCCGGAACAGCAAGCGGGATTCCAGCTCGACTTCCGTCCGCTGCTCCCACTCTTGACTCCTCCGGTACCAATCGGCAGCCTGCTGCAAGTCCCCTCTGTTGGTGTAGATCTCCGCGAGCAACCGGTAAAGCCGCGGCGCCATCTCGTGATCTGCGGGCTCGAGCAGGCGGATCGCAAGCTTCAACAGCTCCTCCGCCTTTACACTCTGCACGCTGTCCAGGTGAACCCGGGCGAGTCCCTCCAGCCCTCGGCACTGGCCGATCATATCCTGTTTTTCCTCGCACAGCGAAATGAACCGGCGGTAAGACAAAAAAGCCTTCGGGTACAAGCAGCGGTACCGTTCAACTTCGGCCTGATACAGCCAGAGAATGTAAAACCGTTCCTTCACATCCTCAGGCACCAATTGAAGCCACTGCGACAGCTGATCCAGTTTTCCTGTCTGAAGCAGCGGGCTCGCCGCTTCACAAAGCCATTCCCCCAGCTCGTCCCAGGCTTCGATCAGGCGCAAATGCTCAAAGCCCTGCTGCACGTTTCCTTTTCGCTTGTACCAGGCGGCAGCAAGCCGGTGCATGTTTATGTACTCTTCTGGCTGTCCGGCCAGTTTGCTTATTAAAAGACGCCGCAGAAGCGGATGGTATGCATAGGCATTGCCTTCCCTGAGTAAAAAAAGATTGCGGCGCTGTGTTTCAGCAAGCAAATGAACGGCCTGTTCGCCAAATACCTGGCGAATATCTTCCGCCTCAAAGCTTTCAAACACGGAGGACCTCATCATAAACGTCCGAAGCTCCAGCTCCTGCCTATCCCAGACCTCCGTTTCCAAAAACGGGAGGAAGCGAGAAGCCTCAGAAGCGCTGCCGACGGTATGAACACCCATCGCCAACGCCTCGCCAATCGTTCGGACAGCTGCAGCCCAGCCTTTGGTGACATTGCCGATCCGTTCCGCATCGTCCTTCGACAGAGCGATATCGTACTCGTCTAGGAAAAACGTCTCCATTTCCTCAAGGGAAAAAGCAAGGTCGGACACTGTCAGCTCCATACCATCGCCGCGTGCGGCCATTACATCCAAAAAGGGCCAGTCCGGACGGATTCTGGTCAATATGACAACCCGTATGTGCTGGGGCATGTTCTGTACAAAATACTGCATCCAGCGGTCGACTGCAACATTCGCGTGAACATTGTGAAAATCGTCCAGAATCAAAACCAGCTCGTCATCGACTCCCATGCATTCACGAATGAACAGATCCGCGATCGACTCCGTTGAATCATTTCCGGACGGGGAGCCGTCAGAATGCATCGTTTGCAAAACAGAACTGCCGAAAGCCGGACGCGACAACCGTATGCTCTCCACCAGATGCATCAGAAAAACGGGCAGTTCGCCATCCTTCTCACCGATCCGATACCAGCATGCTTCTTTGTTGCCTTGGTCAAAGAAAGCGGCAACCGCGGTCGTTTTTCCGTATCCTGCACCAGCATGGATCACGGACAGGGCTTTGTGCTTCATCAGTCTAAGCTTCCTCGCCAACGACAATCTGTAAAACACGTAAGGCCCCATGCGCGGAGGGGTTATTCTGATCAGGCTCACCCTGGATGCATTCATCGCTTGTACACTCCTCACCGATCACATCATCCCAGTTATAGTTCCATGGGCCGCTCCAAAATCCTCCCTCCTGTCCATGACAAAAGCCACCCGTCGATCAGGTGGTCTTTTACGTCGCAAGCGAATATCACGATCAATCTACCAAATTGAAGCCCTTCGTCGTATAGCCGATATCGTTTAGCAGCGTTTGAAATTCATCCTCCTGGACTGCCTCTCCCCGAACAACACGCTGATGAATGTCCGCGATACGCTGGTAAACAGCCGGGTTGGTAGAAACGTACATGATGTTGTAGCGTGTTTGAGCCTGCAGCCTGCTGCGCATGACACCCGCTACGCGCTGCTGCAGGCGATCCGTATGCCCGTTGTCGATGCGCGAAGGCTTGCCAGGCGTATACAGGACGGACGGAGTTGGGTCAATGGTGTCCGGTTTTGTCGAGCCGTCAGGAAGAACGCCGATCAGCAAGTTATCCTTATAGGCAAGCACCTTGATGTCGACAACCCCCGGCGTTCTTTCGGCTTCAGCTTCCAAAGTCCGAACGAGATGCGGCTCGCGGTTGTGTCTGTTCTTTTGCGTCAGCATGGCTGCCGGCCCTTTGTCCATACCTACGTTGTCGTTTTTCAGGTTGATCCCGTAAGCGTCAAACTTCGCCGGCTCCCCATGGTAGTCTTCTGTGCCTTGTTCCTTGTTAGGCGTACAGCCGGCCCCAAAGACTCCGACCAGAAATAGCGCACAAAGCGCTGAACCCCAACGTCTCAAAGAAATACACCTCCTCACTCCCTAGTCTGAGGAGCCGGAGGTGTTCTTACTCGAAAGGGCTACTGCTTCTTTTTTCTAATTCAGGATCACGAATGTTCTGCAACTTTTTTGATTCCTTTCAAAAGCAAGACGGGAAGGTTTTCACGCGCAAAAGGTGACTTCGCTCCCCTGACTTCTTTCCTATTTTCAAATTGTTACAAAAATGAAACCAATTCTCTACAAAAACACGCTACAATGAACATACATCGACGACATTTTTCCCGAAAGAGGCCGAAGCTATGAAACGATTTATTCCCTTTCTCATTCTTGTCCTTATCTTAACCATCATCCCTCCTGGCGGGAGCTTTGCGAACGCGACAGCTGTTCTGCTCGGAAGCGACATGCTATTCGATCAATTTCACCAAGTCATCACCGGAAAAAAAGTCGGCCTTGTCACAAATCAGACCGGTGTCAACAGTCAAGGAATCAGCACGATCGATTTGCTGCGCCGGAACAAGTCGGTGACACTGGCTGCTTTGTACACGCCCGAGCACGGTCTGGACGGGAAAACACCAGCCGGGAATTACGTAGCTTCCTACAAGCACCCCGTTTATGGCATTCCTGTCTACAGCCTTTACGGTTCGACAAGAAAACCCACCAAGCAAATGCTCGCCGACATTGATCTGCTGCTGGTCGACCTGCAGGATATCGGAGCACGCACCTATACCTACATATCGACGCTCCAATACTGCATGGCGGCAGCAAAAGAGCAAGGCAAGCCCATCATCGTGCTCGATCGCCCCAATCCTGTAGGCGGAACGATTGTCGAGGGGCCGGTTCTGGAGGCCGCCTACCGTTCGTTTGTCGGTGTCGACACCTTGCCGATGGCGCACGGGATGACAATCGGCGAGCTCGCGCAATTTTTCAACCGCAACATCGGCGCAAGCCTGACCGTCATCCCGATGAAGGGCTACACCCGTCACATGCTCTTCCAGGATACCGGGCTGCAATGGATTCCCAGCTCTCCGCGGATACCGGACCTGGTTGCTGTATTCGGCTATATGGCAACCGGACTGGGCGAAGGAAGCGGGATTGTCCAGGCCGACAATTTCCGTTGGATCGGGGGACCGGGCATCGATTCCAACAAGTACGCGGATTTGTTGAACGGAGCGCTGCTGCCGGGTGTCGTCTTTCTGCCCGAGACCAAGGATTCCAAAGGCGGAGTCCGGCTGGAAATCACCAATCCCCACCAGTTCAATCCGGCCAAAACGGGCATTTACGCTTTGGCATACGCTCGCCAATTGAGCCAGTTTAAGGTCCCGAAGAGCGGGAAAACAAAAGTGATGTTTGACCTGGTCATGGGAACGAACAAAATCGGGCAGTATTTGGAACAAGGGCTGTCTCCCAAACAGATCGAGGAACGTTATGCAAGTGACCTGGAGGCTTTTCGCAAGCTTCGGAGCCATTACCTCATCTATAGCGACACGCCTTACATGCCCGTGCAGCCCATTCAGTCGAAGCCGGGCATTGCGCAAACGAAGCCGGAGGCTCCTGAACAACTGCCTGGCCCAGCCAAGCCGGAAGCACAAACGCCTTCGTCGAACCGCCCGATCAGCAGCCCGCCCGCAGCAGGACCAGTTTCAGAGTCTTCAGGGTCGGCAGGACTGCCTGGGGGGCCGCAGCAGGCCGGGACAGAACAGCAAAACCCCGGCACAAAGCCCGCCGTGCCTGTTAAGCCGTCTGCCTCGCAGACTCCAGCCAAGCCAGAAAGCAGCCAGGTTCAAGAAAAAGTGGCCTATCTGACATTTGATGACGGTCCCTCTCCGATTACCACCGAGGTGCTGGACATTCTCAAGGCCCATGACGTCAAGGCGACCTTTTTCGTCGTAGGGAAGAGCGTTCCGGGACACGAAGCGATCTTGAAACGAGCGATAGCCGATGGGCACGTCGTGGGAGGGCACACATACTCCCATAACTATCGCACCATTTACAAAGATCTTCCCTCCTTTTTCGCAGATTTGGAAAAAGGCAATCAACTGATCGAGAAAGCCACGGGAATCAAGCCCACCGTTTTTCGATACCCGGGCGGCAGCACCAATACGGTCAGCAAGACTTATCAAAACGCCGCACTCTACAACAACCAGCATACGGTCATGAGCGCTATCAAAACGGAGGCTGCGAAACGCGGCTATGCGTTTATCGATTGGAACATAACCAACGGAGACGCGCGCAGCAACAAGTACACGCCGGAAAATGCGCTGGCGAATATAAAGGCGCAGGTGAGAAATCAGAAAGAAATAGTCGTATTGATGCACGATGCTGCGACCAAGAGCTCTACAGCCAAGTCTCTTCCCGCCGTGATCCAGTTCCTCAAGGAGCATGGATACCGCTTTGAAACCATCCATGCCGACAAGGCCACAGTTGCCACTGTGAAATAATTGGCGATTCTGCAACCAACTCTTTCAGGAGTTGGTTTTTTCATTCTGGCAACAATATCATTGACGACCATCTACATGGGGAGGAACATCTGGTGAGCTACACCTGCTACCACTGCGAACACGAATCCGAAACCGCTCATCTCATCACGTTCTTTCAAGGGAAAGAGGAAAAGAACGAGCTGCTGTGCAGCTCATGCTATGCCGATTGGCTCGAAGGTCTGAAAGTAGAACCGTAATGAACGGGAAAAAACCGCCTGACCGAGATCGATCAAGCGGTTTTTTCTCATTCCTTGTCTGTATGTGGGATTACTTCTTTCAACCCTGTGGCGACCCAAGTCCCTCATACTTTGCCCGCAACTCGCGTTTTAATATCTTGCCGCTCGGATTGCGGGGAAGGTTTTCTGCCAGGACAATATGCTTCGGAGCCTTAAACGCAGACAGCCGCGCCTTGCAAAAAGCAAGCAGCTCTTCTGCTGTCAAGACTTCACCAGCCTTGGGCACCACAACCGCCGCGACGGTTTCGATCCAATACGGATCGGGGATCCCGATCACGGCCACTTCGGAAACGAGCGGGTGCTGGTAGATCACCTCTTCTACCTCCCTGCTGGCGACGTTTTCTCCCCCTGATTTGATCATGTCCTTTTTCCGGTCAACGACGGTTATATAGCCTTCCTCGTCCATGATCCCGAGGTCGCCGCTGTGAAACCATCCGTCCTGAAAAGCGGCTGTCGTTTTTTCCTCGTCGCGGAAATATCCGAGCATGGCGTGGCTGGTCCGGTGTACGATTTCGCCTACCATTCCGCGGGGAACATCCTGTCCTGTATCATCGACAATCCTCGTTTCGACATTCAAGGACGGTCTGCCGGCGGAACCAGCCTTGCGAATTTGATCGGCCGGCTTCAAGACGGTGGCAAGCGGGGCTACCTCTGTCTGGCCGTAAAAATTCCAAAATTGCGCGTGGGGGAGCCTTCTCCCCAGCTCCTTTAAGATCTCGACCGGCATAATCGCTGCTCCGTAGTAGCATTTTTTTAAAGTAGACAAATCCCGCTGGGCAAATTCGGGAGAGCGGAGCAAGGCGATCCAGACGGTTGGCGGACAAAAGAGCTGTGTAGCCTTGTGCTCCTCAATCAGCCTCAGCATCTGGGCAGGCTGTGCCTGCTCCAGAATAATGCCGCTCGCGCCGAGATATACATAAGGCCCCAGGAAGCAGTGCAATTGGGCACTGTGAAAAAGCGGGAGGGCGTGAATGGCGACATCGTCTTCCGTCATCCCTCCGTCAACAATCGTACTGACATATTCAGTCAACACGCTTTTATGCGTCAGCATGACCCCTTTTGGTCTGGATTCGGTTCCGCTGGTGTAGAGGATATGCACAACATCGTCATCCTCCAGTTCAACCTCAGGCTCTTCTGTGCTCGCTTGGGCAAGCTGCGTACGAAAATGCAACCAGTGACTCGCCTGCTCGTTTTTTTCGGAGATCGAGCATCGCAGAACCGGATGACAGCCTGAGCGTAAAATCGCTTCGTCAGCTGCCGCCTGAAATTCGAGGGAGGCAAAGATCGCCCGGACTTCGGCATGTCCCACGATGTATGCCGCATCATCGGCATTAAGCATGTAATTGATCGGGACCATGATGATTCCCGCCTTGGCGAGGGCAAAGTTGAGAATGACAAAATCCATTGAATTCCGGGAAAGTACAGCGGCCCTGTCCCCTTTTTGCAGCCCGGAATCCAGTACCATGTGAGCGGCCTGATTCGTCAGGATGTCAAGCTGTTCGTATGTAAGGGCCTCGGTTCCAAAGCGCAATGCGGTCTTTTGCGGAAATCTTCCGCGGCTTCTGCGCAGTATATCTCCCAGCGTGTTTCTTCTTGCCCGCTGGATTTCTTTCATGGCCATCCCCCCGTTATCTTCCTGCTTTCATTATACAACGAATATTCCGAAAAATATAATTTTTATTCCAGACCGAAATATTTGGCAACAAAAAAACCCTGACTATCAAAAGTCAGGGAGAAGAACTCAAGGTTATGAGGTTGTATCTACATTATAGTATATATTTGAGTATATACTCAACCGGGATATATTAGAAAATGAAACCGCAAAGAACCTTGGGCAAAACGTTATTGCCCAAAGGATACCTGTCTCGCTATCTCGCGTCCGGTCTTGATGTGTTGCCAGCTGCCTACTCATCCTGGATGCATGAAGACCTCGAACAAAAAATGCGGCGACCCGATCTGCATTAGTAAGTCGCCGCAGCCCCCAAGAACTCAGTCTGAGTGCTTACCTAAAGCATATATCAAATAGTACATACGTTGCGATATGAAGTCGATGGCTACAGAAGAAAGTTTTGGTTTTCGTCATAAATTCATCGAAAAAGATTCAAAATTGCCTATGTTCCATTGATACAGGCCCTTTATGTCGATAGAATAAGTGATGACTGGTTTTATTTACTGGAGGTGTTCAACTTGCTAAAAACGCCCCTAGGCCGCCTGCGCTTCATCGGCCTCATCGAAGGAATATCTTACCTCGTCCTGCTTGGAATTGCCATGCCACTGAAATACCTTTTGGAGATGCCAATAGCTGTGAAAATTGCCGGTTCCTTGCATGGCGTGTTTTTCGTGTTGTTCATGCTGGCACTCGCTCACGTCTTTTTCGCAAACCGATGGTCTATCCTCAGGGCGCTCGGCGCGTTTGTCGCTTCTTTGATCCCGTTTGGAAACTTCGTTCTCGATGCGCAATTGAAAAAAGAAGAGGCTTCCATGAAGCGCTCTTAATATAAAACGCTTGACGAAAGAAAATCGTCAAGCGTTTTTACGCGGCATCGACCCGGTGCATGCAAATAAAAAAACAGGCTTTACACCTGCTTGTCATGCTTTCATATGGCGGAGGGAGAGGGATTCGAACCCCCGTGACGTTGCCGCCTAACGGTTTTCAAGACCGCCCCGTTATGACCACTTCGGTATCCCTCCGTATAGTTGAACAAGTTTTACTATAGCACAAGGACGCCTCTGTTGGCAACATTTTTTTACAAAAAGAGCTTCCCGCAGCAGAATCCGGGAAGCTCTTGTTCATACCGCCAACCATCCGGATGGCTATCAATCTCCTCTTTGACCAAAAGCATCCGCTTTCCTGGATCAGCGCTTTACCACAACCAATTTCAACTCTGTAAGCTCTTCTATCGCGTATTTGATCCCTTCCCGGCCCATGCCGCTTTCCTTTACCCCGCCGTAAGGCATATGGTCGACGCGGAAGGTCGGGATGTCGTTAATCATGACGCCGCCCACATGCAGCTCGTCTGCCGCCTTCAAAGCAAGGGACAGGTTTTGCGTATACAGTCCGGCCTGAAGACCATAGCGAGAATCGTTCACGAGCTCGATTGCCTCTTCTACGGAGTCCACCCCATTGATCAGGACGACTGGTCCAAATACCTCCTGGCAAGACAGCTTGGCGTCTGCCGGAACCCCGGTCAAAACGGTGGGCTGCAGCACGCGGCCGTCCACTTTCCCTCCGCATTCTACACGGGCGCCCCGCTCCTTGGCCTCTTCGATCCAGGCAAGCGCCCGATCTGTTTCCTTCGGGGAAATCATCGCGGAATAGTCCGCATCCTCGGACAACGAGTCCCCGCCGACCAGCTTTTTCGTCTCTGCCACAAACCGCTCCACGAATTTCTCGTACTCATCCTTTACTACATAAATCCGCTGTACGGAAATGCATACCTGCCCGGAGTAAGCGAATGCTCCAAAAATGCAGCGCGGAATGACCTCGTCGAGATTTACGCCCTTATCGATGATGACGGCCGAATTGGAGCCCAGCTCCAGCGTTACCCGCTTTAGTCCAGCCCGATTGCGGATGTCGATTCCGACGGCCGGACTGCCGGTAAAGGTCAGCGCTTTTACCCTCGGGTCTGTAACGAGCAGGTCGCCTACTGTTGCCCCGCTGCCCGTCACGACATTGAGTGCTCCGGCAGGAACTCCGGCCTGCTCGGCAACCTCCGCCAGAAAGTAAGCGGAGAGAGGCGTCTGGGATGCTGGCTTGAGCACCACGGTATTCCCCGCCGCCAATGCCGGCCCCACCTTATGGGCGACCAGATTCATCGGGAAGTTGAAAGGAGTGATGGCGCCAATGACGCCCAAAGGCTCGCGCACGGTATAAGCGAGGCGACCTTCTCCGCCGATAGCGGCATCCAGCGGCAGTGTCTCGCCATGTATCCTTTTCGCTTCCTCCGCAGCGAATTTGTAGGTCTGGATTGTGCGGATGACTTCGCCGCGAGCGGTTTTGATCGGCTTGCCTGCCTCAAGCGCGATAATCTTGGCAGCCTCCTCCAGACGCTCGTTCATGATGAATGAAATTTTCTCCAGGATCGCCGCACGCTGGTAGGCCGGCATCCGGTGCATTGCCGCCGAAGCCTCCTGGGCTGCGGCAATCGCCCGCTCGACCAGATCGCTGTCCGCCTGCGCGATTTCGGCTATCTGCTCCCCGCTGTACGGTGCGTAGAGGGGCGAGTAGCTTTTGGCCTCCACCCACTGTCCGCCAATATAGCACGCTTTTTTCATCCGTCCAGCCTCCCTCTCTTGTTTTCCCGTCGTACGTCTTCTGTCCGCCTTGTTCTAGCTTTGCGAAGGCGTACACAGTTCCTCCAACACTTTCTCCATCACACCCAAACCTTCCTCTAACTGCTCATCGGTTATTACGAGCGGGGAGAGAATGCGGATGACATTACTGTAAAGTCCTGCAGTGAGCACAACGAGGCCCCGCTGGCAGCAGGCTTGCGCAATTTTCGCCGTCAGCTCCTTGTCCGGTTCTTTGCTCGCTTTGTCTTTGACGATCTCGATCGCGCACATCGCTCCGATCCCCCGGGCGTCCCCTACCTGTTCAAAGCGTTGCCGAAAGCTTTCAAACCGCTGCAAAATGCTGTTTCCGATCTGATTGGCCCTGTCCATGAAGCCTTCTTGCTCCATCATTTCGATCACCTTCAGAGCAGCGATACAGCCGAGCGGGCTTCCGCCATAGGTGCCGCCGATCTCCCCCGGACCTGGGGCATCCATGATCTCGGCGCGGCCGGTAACTGCACTGATCGGCAGACCGGCCCCAAGCGATTTGGACATGACAAGCAAATCCGGCTCTATGCCAAAATGCTCCACGGCAAACATTTTGCCTGTGCGCCCAAATCCGGTCTGTACCTCATCGGCGATAAACAGGATGCCGTATTTTTCGCAAATCGCTTTTACTCCCTGGACGAACCGCTTGGACGGCACGACGAACCCGCCTTCGCCCTGAACAGGCTCCATAATGACCGCTGCGACTTCATCCGCTGGCACTTCCCCGAGGAAAAAGTCCTCAAAGCGGCGCAGTACCTGCTCGTCGCATTCCTCCGGCGTCGCTCCTGCCGTCGCGCGGTAGTAATACGGATAGCTCATCTTGTATACATCGGGAGCAAACGGGCCGAACTGGTATTTGTACGGACGCACCTTGCTCGTCAGGGACATGGCCAGCAGAGTGCGGCCATGAAAGCCGCGTTCAAACGAAATGATCGCTTTTCTCCCCGTGTACTTTCTGGCGATTTTGACCGCATTCTCCACAGCTTCCGCACCGCTGTTCAAAAAGAATGTCTTCTTGGCATGCGTCCCAGGCGTGATTCTGTTCAAGGTTTCTGCCAATTGGACATACGGCTCGTACATCATGACGTGAAAGCAGGTATGAATGTACTGATCCAGCTGTTCCTTCAAAGCTTCCACGACGGAGGGCGGACAGTGACCAGCATTGATCGTCCCGATCGCACCGGCAAAATCGATAAACGTATTCCCGTCGACGTCTGTCAACAGCGCCCCTTCCGCTTTCTGGACAAAAGTCGGCAACGTGTTAAACGGACCGCGCGGCACATTGCCTTCCTTCCGCGCCAGCAGCTCCTGAGCCTTTGGTCCCGGAATCTGTGTTTTGATCTGAATGTATTTCGTTGTCGTCGAATCCATTTTGATCTGCTCCCTTCATCCTTTTTATGTTTTGGAAGACCACATCACTCTTGTTCGTAGCCGCACCATTCCAAGATCGTCAGGGCAAAAATTTCGGCGCAGCGGAATACTTCGTCCAACTCGACAGACTCGTTCGGGTAATGGGCGACAGCCGTTGTACCCGGGCCCACGATGATCGCAGGAGTGTCGGCCAAGGTTGTCAGCAGCCCGCCATCCGTCCCCCATGGAGAAGCTTCCACGACCGCCCGCTCGCCGGTTGCCTTGACGAATTGCTCCTGCAAAATCTCCATTAACGGGTGGGCTTCCCCCACATCGCCGGGCACCCAGCGCGCTCCGTACCACTCCAATTCAACCGGATGCTCCGAAAACCACGGGTCGTCATTCGCCAGAGCCGCCAGCGCCTCCGCCATTTCCCGCTTCGCGTCTTCCATCTGTTCGCCAGGGGCTACCCCCATTCGTCCCTCTAGCTTGACGAGATCGGCTACGGAAGACGGCCATTTGCC
Organism: Brevibacillus borstelensis; assembly: GCF_037834415.1. GTDB lineage: Bacteria > Bacillota > Bacilli > Brevibacillales > Brevibacillaceae > Brevibacillus > Brevibacillus borstelensis_A. The sequence goes on from NZ_JAUMSJ010000033.1 coordinate 46,682, forward strand.
TCCTTCGATTACACCGATGTTGATCGGGATCGGTATGGGCAGCTTCGCGTACAGCGGATCGGCAATGCGATCATTGCGCACTTTTTCCAGCTTCGCGATTGCGCTTACGACCTGCAGGCTTTTCTCGATGGCGCTTACCCCTTCGTAGCGTGTGCCTCCATGTGCAGAGCGTCCTTTCACCTGCAATCGGAACCACATCGAGCCTTGCTGCTTGGGGAAAATCTTCATGTTGGTCGGCTCCGGGATCAGGGCCGCATCCGCTTTGTAACCGCGAAGGATCGCCGCGAGTGTTCCCGCGCCGCCGCTTTCCTCCTCTACGACGCTTTGAAAGATGACGTCACCCTTCAGCCGGATGCCCAGCGCTTGCAGGACCTGAATCGCCAGCAGCGAAGAGAGGTTGCCGCCCTTCATGTCGGTGGAGCCTCGACCGTAAAGCTTCCCATCCTCGATCTCGCCGCTGAAAGGATCGTGAGACCACTGGTCCGGGTCGCCCGCGGGCACCACGTCCACGTGTCCGTTCAAAATGATCGAGCGGCCGCCGCCGGTTCCCTTCCAGACGCCGACGACATTCGGACTGCCTGAAAACTCGGTTCTCGGCGAGACAAAGTAGGGATGCTTCAGCAGCTCCTCTCCTCCCATCACCCACAGATCCACTTCCATTCCCATGGCGTGAAGCGTCCGGGCGATTTTTTCCTGGATGGAGCGCTCCTCTCCCTGAACGCTCGGCTCGCGGACCCACTCCTGAAGCAGTTCTGTGGCGGCATCCCGCTCCTTTTCGATTCTCTCGCGTATCAGCGCTTGCCAGTTTGTCATCGGTATCCTCCCTTTATCGGAAAACTCTGACCTCTTCGTCCATTCTCAGTTCCGCTTCCGTGGCTCCGATCACATCTGCCACGCTATAGGGGTACATGACTTCTTTCAAATAGAGGCCATCCCCCCGAATCTCCATGACGGCCATATCGGTGATGATCAGATCGGCTGCGCCTACCGCAGTCAAAGGGAGGGAGCATTCGCGGACAATCTTCGACCTCCCGTTTTTATCCAGATGCGTCGTCAGGACCATGACCTTCTTTGCCTTCTGCGCCAGCTCCATCGCGCCGCCCATGCCAGGCACACGCTTCCCGGGAACAATCCAGTTGGCGATGTCTCCGCGCTCGCTTACTTCCAGAACGCCGAGAATGGTCATATCTAATAGGCCCCTGCGAATGATCGCGAAAGCGGTGGCGCTGTCAAAAAAGGAAGCTCCGGCTGCCAGTGTGACCGGAAAGCCGCCTGCGTTGCACAGCATCGGGTTTTCTTCTCCCGGAGAAGGGCTTGGACCCGTTCCGAGAATGCCGTTTTCCGCGTGAAACATAACGCTTTTGTCTTTTGGAATGAAGTCTGCAACCAACGTGGGAATGCCGATTCCTAGGTTGATGATCATGCCGTCCTCGATCTCTTGCGCTGCCCTCCGCGCTATTTTTTCACGAAAGCTCTCCGTCTCTTTTACTTCTCCCACGCCCATTGCCAGTTTACCCCCTCGCTTTTCACGATGTAGTTGACGAAGACGCCAGGTGTGACGATCTCTTCCGGACACAGCGCTCCGATCTCTACGATTTCGTCTGCTTCGACGATTGTGATATCGCCCGCCATCGCTACCAATGGATTGAAGTTGCGGGCACTCGTCTCGTAGACGAGATTGCCGAAGCGGTCGGCCTTTTTCGCGTGAACGATGGCTACCTGCGCAGTCAACGGAGTTTCCAGCAAATATTCCTTGCCGTTCACCAGCACCTTTTCCTTTCCCTTTTCCGCGATGGTGCCGATGCCGATGTCGGATAAAATCCCGCCCAGGCCGACTCCTCCGGCGCGAACGCGCTCTGCGAGGATGCCCTGCGGACAAAATTCCACCTCCAGCTCGCCTGCCGTCATCTGGGCCCCGGCATTCGGATTGGAGCCGATATGAGAAGCGATCACTTTTTTTACCCGCCGCTCTGCCACCAGCTTCCCTACGCCGATATGGGGGAAAGCCGTATCGTTGCTGATCAGTGTGATGTCTTTGATACCCTTGTCGAGGATGCCCTGGATCAGGGTAGGTGGATTGCCAACCCCGCCAAAGCCTCCCGCTATGAGCGTCATCCCGTCGTGAAAATGGGCGAGTGCTTCTTCGACTGTGATTACTTTGTCAAACTGGTTTGCCATGTGTCCTCCTCCCCTGGGTCAGGTCAGTTGCATTTCCTGTCTCAATTCTTCCTGTACACGCAGAACAGACTTTTTCAGCAGATCCACAAGCTCGTCGATTTCCGCAGTCGTAATCGTCAGCGGCGGGGAAAGGATAACCGCATCGCCCGCTACGCCCTCCAACCCGCCTGTCGCCGGATAGACGAGCAGACCGTTTTCAAACGCCCGAGCAATAACCCTGGATGCAACTCCCTTCGACAGCGGGAACGGCTCTTTGGTCCGCTTGTCTTTGACAAACTCCAGGCCGCACAGCAGCCCCAGGCCGCGAGCTTCCCCGATGAGCGGGGACTCGTCTGCCAGCTCCCGCAGTTTTCTGAGCAGGTAGGCGCCCTGTACGGCCGCCTTCTCGACCAGGTTGTGGGCTTCGACGTAGCGGAGCACGGCGAGCGATACGGCGGCGGATTGCGGGTTGGCGCTGTACGTGTGGCCAGCCATGATCAGACCGGAGCCGCGTGTGATCGTGGCGATGATCTGTTCCGTCGCCATGGTTGCAGCCATCGGCGTATAGCCGGCGCTCATCCCCTTGCCGAGCGTCATCAGGTCAGGCCTGACGCCCCAGTGGTCGATCCCGAACTTCTCGCCGGTCCTGCCCACACCCGTCATCACCTCGTCGGCAACAAACAAGACGTCGTACTTGTCGCAAATCTCCCGGATGCGTTGGAAGTAGCCGTCAGGAGGCACGACGGCGCCGCCTGAGGCACCGATTACCGGTTCGGCGATAAACGCGGCCACCTGATCCGGACCTACCCGCAAAATGGCAGTCTCCAGCTCATCGGCGCAAAGGCTCGCGTACCGCTCCAGAGACATCCCATCCGGCCTGCGATACGGATACGGCGGCGAAATCGCGGGGTAATCAGCCAGCAACGGAACAAACCGCTTGCGCCGCAGCACGTGTCCGGACATCGACAGGGCCCCCATGGTGATGCCGTGATAGCTCATCCAGCGGGAGATCATTCTCGTCTTGGAAGGCCGCCCTTGTTCCTGCCAATACTGGATCGCGATCTTTTGCGCCGTCTCCGTGGCCTCGGAGCCGCTGTTCACGAAAAAGCTCCAATTGAGCTCGCCGGGGGCCCATTCGGCAAGCTTGGCTCCCAATTCTTCGACAGCCTCGCTGCTAAAGTGCGAGCGGTACGCGAAGGAGACCTTTCGCGCTTGCTCTCCCATCGCTTCGGCGATCTCTTCGATGCCGTGGCCAATGCTGGCCGTTACCGCACCGGAGCAGCCGTCGATGTATCGTTTGCCCGACGTGTCGTACAAGTAAATCCCTTTTCCGTGCGAAACCCGGGGATACTCTTTGCCAAGCTCAGGCTTTATCACATAACTTCTCTGCATGCTAGCCACCTCTCCTTCTCTCTTCCCTTATCGTAACGAATGAGGATGACGGTGCCATTCGACTGGCTGGAAGAAAAAGCGTGACAAAGAGACGGAATGTTTTATACATTTTGTATAAAGAGATTCGTAGGGGGTTCGAAAAATGACGATCACCATACGTGAAGCGCTGCAGCTCCCTGACATGGTTCAGACTCGTTTGGTCGGTGGCGCAGAGGGCTTGGACAATCCCATCCGCTGGGTGACGATTGTCGAGGTATTGGAGGATGTGGGACGGCTGCAGGAAGGCGAGTTTCTGATCACGACCGGCTTTGGGCTGGCCGAAGACGCAAAGCGCCGAGCCGCCCTCATTCCGGCGCTGGCCAAGCGAAAACTGAGCGGCATCGCCTTCCATACCGGCTTTTATTTGCGGGAAATCCCCGATGATTTGATCCGCATGGCTGACCGTCATCAGCTGCCGCTTATCGAAATACCCGTTGAAATGAACTTTTCGACGATCACCAAAGCAATCCTTCAGCCGATCGTCAACCGGCAATTCGAAACGCTCGCCTATTCCCAAGCCATTCACCATCAGATGATTGAAGCCGCCCTCTCCAAAGGCGGGCTGGGAGCGATCGTGGAAAAGCTCGCTACGCTGACCGGAGGCCGGGTTTCTTTGACAGATGCGCTTGGCTTCAAGGTGTACGGCAATCAGGAAGGGGAAGCTGCCCAACAGGCCGAGGGGAGCAGCGACAGGCAGGAAAAGGAGCAGACGCACACCGTCGAGATACGCGCCCATCGCGAGAAATTCGGCACACTGCGATTGTCCAAGCCCAGGGAAGAGTGGAAGGAGCTGGACGATGTGGCCCTGCAGCACGCCGCGACGCTCTGCGCCATGGAATACATCAAGGAAAATGCAGTGGCCGCAACGGAATGGCGGCTGAAAGGCGACTTCGTGGAAGAGCTCCTGAGCGGCACGGAGCTGGCTTCAGCCGAGCTGGAGAGCCGCTGCCGCATGCTCGGCTATCCGCTATCAGGCGCTCATTTTGTCGCTGCCCTACAGGTAGAGCCCTCTTCGGACCGTCCTTCCTTCGAGCTACATCAAGCCTGCATAACGCTCATGAAGCGGCTGTTCGATTCGCACAATCGCCCCTACTTGCTGCGCGAGAGGCCACATTCGCTGTTTTTCATTATGCAGCATGACCAGACCAGCCTCGCTTTGCTGGAACAGTTCACCGCTCGTTGGGACAGACTTGAGCGCAGGCACAGCCTGCGAGTCGGACTGAGCTCCCCCCGCGGACGGCTGACTGACCTGGCCGAGGCCGTGCAGGAGGCGCTCTTTGCCCTGCAAGCGTACCCGCTGCTGGTCCGCTCGCCCGCTTTGTTGTCCTACCAGCACATGCAGGGCTATCAGTTTCTGTTTCCCTATCGCCACAAAGCCGAGCTGCTGGAAGCGATCTGGAAGCCGCTTCTTTTTCCTTTGCTGCGCTACGATCAAAAGCATAAGCAGCAGCTTTTGGAAACGCTGGACATGTACCTGATCCACAATGGAAACGGATTAAAAGCGTCTCAAGCACTATATATTCACCGGCATACGCTCACATACCGGCTCACGCAAATCAAAGAGAAAACAGGCTGTGATCTGGACGACGCTCACCAGCGGTGGCAGCTGCAGCTGGCGCTGATGGCACGCCGACTGCAGGAACAGCTCTTTCCGCCGGAGTAAGGAACGCTACTCCCAGGTCGGACGCAGCGATTTCACCCATATGTTCATGTCTTCATAGCCGGAAAATATCGTACAATTATTGATTAAACGGCCTCGATACGTATATCCGTGCTTTGCCGCAGTTATATTCATTCCGGCCGATTGGGCCCGGGTCAGGGTGTACAAGTAATAAACGCCCTGGCCTTTCATCTTTTGCTCCAATGCGGTAAAGATCGGCTGAAGCAGTCCTTTCCCGGCATGCTCCGGATGCGTGGCACAATCTGTCAGCTCCGCAGAACCGAAACGCTCCGTCACCTCCGCAGAGGCTGCACAGGCTATGCGGCCCTTGTGCTCGGCGACGATATAATGGGTTGATTCCCTCATCGTTTTGCGAACGTACGCAGGGTCATCCATCGGCGTTGGATAAGTGGCAAATACGATGCGGTACAAATTCGCAAGCTCCTCGGCATCCTCTTCGGTCGCCTCGCGCAAGCTGTATCCGTCCGGGAGCGGTTTCGTCTCAACCTGCTTGGACAAGCTGAGCTGAAGAATCTCCTCCTCAGCCAGATGATGCGTGGAGGTCGCTCGCTCCTCTGTTAAAAAGCTGGCGAGCATATGCGCATTTTCTCCCCGAAAAAACCCGTCGATGACACCCTCCTGGCGATAGCCGAGAGTAAGCCAGGCAGGCACATCCTTTCTTTTTGCGTACACAATCAGTTTTGTCGCTTCAGATTGTTTGGCGCATTCAATCATTTTCCCGTGCAATTCAGAGATGGCTTCCGGGTCGTAAACGTGCACTTTCACACGCTTGCTTCGCTGATCGATAACCAAATCTCCTGTTGAAATCATGGTAGACACATCAAGCATGCTGATCCCGCCTTTCCTTCGCTTGCTGCTATTTTACCATGTTGTTCTGTTCATTCATCCTCCAGACTGTACAAAAACGGCGCAGGTATTTGACGAGTTCCAATCCTAGCAGACAGACATAGGATAAAGTACGCCAGACTGCCGAAGGGAGAGAATCAGATGAGTTGCAGCCGGAACAACAACATTACGCTTGTGCTTGTCCTGTTCGTATTGCTCGTTATTGTGCTTTGTTCGTGCACCTGAATGATGAGCCAGCCGCCTCTCTTCTGGTTGTAGCGAGGGGCGATATACATATGTATGTAATAAGGACCACTTGTGCAGGATGAGCCACGAACGGAAGGAGGAAGCTCTCGTGACGCCACTGATCTACGCACACCGCGGTGCTTCCGGGCGCTATCCGGAAAATACAATGGAAGCTTTTCGCGCCGCTGTGCGACGTCGCGCAGATGGGATTGAGCTGGATGTCCAGTTGAGCAAGGATGACAAGGTGGTCGTCATTCACGATCATCACCTCGAACGGACTACCAACGGACGCGGAATCGTTCGCCAACACACCTGGAATGAGCTGAAAAAATTTCGTGCAGACAAAGCCGTTCCATCTCGTCAAAAACACATCCGCATCCCTTCTTTGCGCGAGGTGCTCCAAACGTTTGCCCCGACGAAACTGCGTTTCTGCATCGAGCTAAAAAACTTTTTCTATGCCCAGCCCCAACTGGAGGAATACGTGATCGGGCTGATCCGCCAGTACGATTTAACGAACCGCACCGTCATCTCCTCTTTTAACTTTGACAGTCTGCTTGCAGTCAAGGAGCTTGACCCCCATCAGACGACCGCTTTGCTGTACATTGGGCCGCTTATGAACCCATGGGAAGTGGGGCGACGGTACCGCGTCGACGAATTGCATGTCCCCAAAGACGAATTGACTCCCGACTTGGTCAGCAAGGCGAAAGCGGATGGGTTCCGGGTCCTCGGTTGGACCATTAATTCGACAGCCGGCATACGGGAAGCCGCACGAATGAACGTTGACGGCATCATTACCAATTACCCGGGCAGGGCGAGAAAAGCGTTAAGCAAACATCCCTGAGGGGGAAAACGCAAAGAGGGCGGCTCACTGTCCACAAGAGACGGGTGAGTACGCCCTCTTTCCTATCGAGAACACGGTGTATAAAACTTCCCTTGCCAGCTGTTTCTGCGAACGATCTCGGCATCAATTCCGTTCAACACTTCCCATTTTTTCCGGCTCCACATCGGACCGATGAGCAGATCAGGAGGTCCGTCTCCGGTGACGCGGTGCACAATCATCTCCGGCGGCAGCATTTCCAGTGTATCTGCCACCAGCTTGGTGTATTCTTCCTGTGTCAGGAACTCCAGCAAGCCTGCTTCGTACTGTTTGACCATCGGAGTCTTGCGCAGCAAATGGAGCAGGTGGATTTTAATGCCTTGCACATCCAGATTCGCCACCGCTTTGGCTGTCTCCATCATGTCCTTATGCGTTTCGCCCGGCAAGCCGTAGATAATATGCGAGCAAACCCGGATGTTGTGCTTTCGCAGCTTTTCTACACCGTCCAGGTAGCACTGATAATCGTGAGCGCGGTTAATCAATTGCGCCGTGCGTTCATGTATGGTCTGCAGCCCCAGCTCGACCCATAAATACGTGCGCTCGTTCAGCTCCGCCAAATATTCCACTACGTCATCCGGCAAGCAGTCCGGGCGTGTTGCGATCGAAAGCCCGACTACGCCTTCCTGTTTCAGCACGACTTCATACATTTCGCGGAGCTCTTCCACAGGGGCGTACGTATTCGTATACGCCTGAAAGAAACCGAGGTACTTGGCTGTCGGCCATTTTTGATGCATCCTGTCTTTTACGTCGTGGAACTGCCTTTCCAGATCCATCCGACGATCGCCGGCAAAGTCTCCCGATCCTCTGGCACTGCAAAACGTGCAGCCCCCCGTTGCCACGCTGCCATCCCGGTTCGGGCAGCTGAATCCGCCGTCCAACGGTACTTTAAACACCTTCTCCTGAAAGGTTTGGCGAAGATGGTAGTTCCATGTATGATAACGTTTGTCGCCCCACATCTGCGGGGTTTCCAACGGTTTTATCTGCGTATTCATCATGTTTTCTCCCTTCTTGACCGCAATGCTTCCTCGAAATCGAAACGTAGGCTCGGCGAAACCTCATCTGAGTCCGACAAAAACTTCTGAGAGAGCGTACAACTTCGACTATATATACTTCATATATACTTCCCGCGACACGGGGATGCTGCTCACCTGTAAAGCTGCTTCAGAAACGGCTTCTCCATTATACCAGACCGAGAGGCCGAAATGGGAACCGCAATACAGGAAACCACAGGGCACCATTCCCTGTGGTTGTTTTGCGCTGTGCTATTGTTGTATCTCCTCGATACGTATCGCGCGAGTATGGGATGTGTGACTCCACACTTGATTCTTCTTGGTAAAAAACGCATAAAACATGATCGGCAGCCACGTCAAGAAGAAGAAAGGCAGCAGCAATAAGCCGAAATACCCTTTCCACGGAACTTTATCGAGATAGAGAGCCAGCAGGGGCAGCATGTAAAAGACAGCTGTCGACCCATACACAAGCCAGGTTGGCAAAATAGTTGCGACCGGCATGAGCATTTCGATCTGCAAAAAGCGGCCCAGGAACAGAATCGACATCATCGTCACCATCAGCACATACATCGGCTGGAACAGGTAAAAAGCCGCATCGAGCATGCCCAGCTTGCGCTTGAGTAAGCCATTTTTCAACACCGAACCGATATAGCGGCCGGCAACATCGTAGTGACCCTGCATCCAGCGCAAGCGCTGGCGCATCGAAGCTTTCAGATCGATTGGCTTTTCATCCCACACCTTTGTATCGTGTGCCCACGTCGGGTAGATCCCCCGCTCAATGCATCGAGTGGCAAACTCCAGATCTTCCGTCAAGCTGGTTGCTCCCCAGCCCATCTCTTTTAGTAAGCTGCTTTCAATGCAAAGGCCTGTTCCCCCCAAAGTGTTAGGGAGTCCAAGGTTGTGACGCGCCAATTGCCACATCCGGTTGGTGAACCAATAGGTAACCGCATATGAAAGCGTAATCCACGAATCAAATGGATTTTTGGAGTCAAGGTATCCTTGGATAACCCGCGCTCCTTTGCAAAGGCGGTCATTCATGACGCGTAAAAAGTTCTTTTCTACCAAGTTGTCAGCGTCAAACATAACGACGGCATCATATTGCTTCGGCCGTGCCCAAAGATTTTCCAACATCCATTCAATCCCAAAACCTTTGCCTCGCTTCGATGCGTCAAAACGCTCACAAGCGTAGGCTCCGTGCTGACGTGCGATCTCAGCAGTATTATCCGTACAGTTGTCACAGATAACAAAAATATCGTACATCTCACGGGGATAATCAAGCTGCTTCAAATTCTCGATGAGCGGCGCAATCACGGCGCTCTCATTGTGTGCTGCAACCAGGACGGCAAATGTTTTCTGCGGCTCATGGGTAACCTGCTCCTTTTTGCGGAACAGGCCTGCACATGACACAAGTGTCTGATACGTACTTACTACACCTACCGTACTAGTAAATCCGATGAACAGTCCCTCAATGATCTCTTTCAATTCACTCATGGATTCTTCTCCTCGACCTAAATCTTGTTTTTTTTCTTGATTCAGGCAGTGTTTTTCCAAATTTTTACTCTAATCTATCTCTCAATTGGGAGTGTACCTCAAAATCCCGCATATCGCAATGACCCAAAAGTGGGAAAAAAAGAGGCACTTCTATCACCATTCCCACCTTTATTCAGTTCTATTCGAATCCATGCCAGTAGGCAGAAAAAAAAGCCTTCAAAAAGGCTTGGTCTGGAAACGATATGCCATAAATGGTGACCCGTAGGGGATTCGAACCCCTGAATGACAGCGTGAAAGGCTGCTGTGTTAAACCGCTTCACCAACGGGCCAAGGTTGCAGGATTTCACCTGGCTTCAGAAATAATCGCCATAATGCGGTCGGCGAGACTCGAACTCGCACGGGTCGCCCCGCCACCCCCTCAAGATGGTGTGTCTGCCAATTCCACCACGACCGCAAGTTAATAATATGGAGTAAGTGAACCGAATTTCCGACCGACAGCCTTTTTCGTACGGAAAGTTATGCTGATGCTCAAATTATGCGCTTGTCTTAGCCTTTTCGTCAACTTGAGGGCAGTCCGAACTGCTTCCGGCTGATTCACTAACAATTACGAAGTATACACGGTTATTGTTTTCAAGTCAATAGAAATTTTAGGACTCCTTGTTTCTTCCTATATAATATGCGTTTCGACAATAATACGAATTCTTCGCGAAGCTCCTTCACCTTGTTACCTGCAAAAAAACACACCACCCAAAAAACAATCAGAACTGACCTCGATGTCAAAAATTTGACATATATTCGACACAAACAAATGCTGTGCTAACTGTTTCTGTCGATCAAGAAACGGGAGCGTTCCTATCTTCCTATTTATCCCATCTATGCTTGCGACTCTTTGATTATAATAGCTCAACAATCAAACATTATTTTCCTAATATAGACAATTTAGGGAGTTTATGTTATTGTAAAATAGGTTTACCAAAGGAGCCAATGGTCGGAAACGCAGTTTTCGATAGCAGAAAGCTTACTTTCCGTGACCGCTCAAAGTATGAGGATGGATGACACCGGTTTTGCCATCTATTCCCATTTAACTAAAATAATGAGTCGATACCTTAAAGCCACTGGCATTTGGCCAGTGGCTTTTTTATGTCCAGTTCCTCTAGCTGCATTCGTTATATAACTGCCGAAACGAAAAGGCTCTCTTGGATACAGAGGACCATTTCAGGTAAAACTGAGTGTACATTGGTTCTTTACGGAGGTAAACCATGATTCCCGATGACATCAAGCGTATCCTACATGATATCCGATTAATTGGAGGCGGGGTCAAGAAGTACGAGCATCCCGATGATTGGCAGCTGATCCGCAACCTAATCGGAGAAAAAATGGATGTAGATTTATCCGATGCAACACCCGCATACTGGGATGAAGTCAGAGCATCCCTTGAGAAAGAGAAATCCGAGGCTACAAAGATCGCAGATAGGCGGTATTTTGGCGGGCTATACCATTACAATCCTTTTGTGGATTGAAGGCACCTTAGGTTGTACCTCTCTTTTGAAGCGTAAACAATCGCTTGTTCGCGTTTTTTCTCCAGCTTTCTTTCTTCTCCCCTTCTCCTCGGATTACTCGATTTTGTCTACAAATTCGTATCCTCGATCTGCATTTTGTAAATACAGACCGCCTTTGCTTGGTTTTTCGATAAGAAGATGAAAGTACGACTGCAGACTTAAGCTGCTGTTGTCCTCGGCGAGAGCACAGCGAAGACATTCCCACTGCTGTTTTGTCAACATGACTGATGGTGGTACCCCGTGTTGTGCTCGCTAACATGCCTACTGCTAACCCGTCGTTTCGGTTGTATGCCACGATGGCCTTACGAAGCAGAAAAAAAGCTACCCAATAAAACTTTTCCCTTGCGCTTTTTATGTGTAGATATCACAAAAACCTCCTGCAGACTAAACATAGTCTGCAGGAGGCTCTCATTCTAACGGCATACTGCCGAATTGTTCTCGCTTTCTCCTCGTTCGTGGAGCGTAAAACCATTGAAGGTTCAGATGGCCTACCGATTATTTTTTGGATAACGAACATAGAGATAACGAAGTTTTTAAAGGATGGCGTCCCAGGAGAGATTCGAACTCCCGACCGACGGCTTAGAAGGCCGTTGCTCTATCCAGCTGAGCTACTGGGACGCGATATGGAGGGAGTACCCGGATTTGAACCGGGGGTGAAGGTTTTGCAGACCCGTGCCTTACCACTTGGCTATACTCCCATGATGGGGCGATCGATGGGACTTGAACCCACGAATGCCGGAGCCACAATCCGGTGCGTTAACCACTTCGCCACGACCGCCATGTAAAAAACCCAATCTGTTTGGCAGGGGCAGTAGGAATTGAACCCACACCAAAGGTTTTGGAGACCTTCGTTCTACCTTTAAACTATACCCCTATGGTAGCGGCGGAGGGGCTTGAACCCCCGACCTTTCGGGTATGAACCGAACGCTCTAGCCAGCTGAGCTACACCGCCATGCGGATATGGCGGAGAGTGAGGGATTCGAACCCTCGCTACGCTTGCGCGTACTAACGGTTTAGCAAACCGTCCCCTTCGGCCTCTTGGGTAACTCTCCGTATAGTATGCA
>NZ_JAUMSJ010000034.1:0-57170 GCF_037834415.1 Brevibacillus borstelensis
TTCTTGCTGTCCTTGCTGTCAGGCTCCAATCTTGCTTGCGATGTGCAACCTTCCCTCTGTTTCCATCCGTTTAAAAGTATATCGCCCCATGCGGGACATATACTGTAACTACATTGCGGATTGGGGAGATGGACAATGCAAACGTACGCCTTATATTTTGAAAACGTCCCGGCGCATTGTGATGCTTTTCGCTCGATCGTCGACGAGATGAAAGAACGGGTCAACACCGATCCGGTGCGCATTACATATGAGGAACGCGACCAGGGCGATTTCAGGATGTTTCGCTTTCAGAGCTGGTGCATGGAAGAATACGATGCGGAGACTATAGAATGGGCACGTGCATTTATCTCGCTGGCCGTAGCGGAGTGGGTGATTCGAGTCAAGGAACCGGAGGTTATGGAAGAAATAGCCGGCGACCTGATCGAATCCGAGCAGCTGGAAGAAGAGTGGCCTTACGTCATTCCGTTCGTCCAGCGGCTTTTTGCAGAATCGGAAGAAGAGGCGGATCTGCTTCAGGCGACGACCCGGAAAGCGAGGATATACCGGAAAGTGCGGGACTATCTTGAGGACGAGCGCGAAATAAATGTACTCGGCTTTGTCCGGTTCCGCCTTCAGGAGCATTGGAATGAGCTGTTTGAGCTGGTTGAGACAGGTCTCGACGACTATCTCGAAGACAGACAGTATCAAGAGTTCGTGGACCTGCTGCGTTATTTCATCGCCGATCAGGAAGCCAAACAGGAAGTGGTTCACGTTGTTCCTAGTGTGGACAAACCCTTTCATCTCTATGACAAACACGGGGATCGAATTTGGCTGGACCAGCTGGACGCGGTCATGTTTGCGGATGGGCAAAAGTGCCGCGATGAAGATTATTTGGTCAGCGCTCTGGTGACGATTGCGCCGGAACGCATCGTGTTTCACATGGCGCAGGACAGGCCGGCACTGACCCAAACGGTTCGCAGCATCTTCGAAAACCGGCTGATCACCTGCCATTCCTGCTCATTATGCTTGTCCGGAAGACGCGTACTTGACGTAAACAAACCAACTCCTTTATAATACGAAAAACAACCATACACGGAAAATACAATGAGAAGGACATGGACGATACCCATGTTGCTCCAGAGAGGCGGGACAAGGCTGGAAGCCCGCTGCGTACACGTATCGATCTACCCCCTTCGAGTAGCCGCCGGGAAAGAGCGCTTCGCTCACAGTATCGGCGAGCCGGTTCAAACCGTTACGTTTTCGAGAGGTCTGTATTCCGACCTGTTTCGGCCAGTCGTTTGGCTGAGCATGTCTTGCAGGCCAGTAGGGTGGTACCGCGGGTTACAAGCACTCGTCCCTTCAGGGATGGGTGTTTTTTTATTTTCCCCAAAAGCAAAAAAACGGATGGAGAAAGGAAGTATGGATCGTGGCACAAATCAACATTACATTCCCTGACGGCGCTGTTCGTCCGTACCCAGCAGGTGTCACTGTCGAAGACATCGCTGGTTCGATCAGCTCCAGCTTGAAGAAAAAGGCGGTTGCCGGCAAAGTGAACGGCAAAGTAGTCGATCTCTATACGCCGATCGAGGAAGACGCGGCAGTCGAAATCGTTACGCTCGATTCTGCAGACGGCGTGGAAGTGTATCGCCACAGTACCGCCCACTTGCTCGCTCAGGCGATTAAACGCCTGTACGGCAAAGATGTAAAGCTGGGCATCGGTCCGGTTATCGAAGACGGTTTTTATTACGATATGGATATTCCGGTCGCGCTCACCCCGGATGACCTGCCCAAAATCGAAGCGGAAATGGAAAAAATCATCAAGGAAGACCTGCCGATCCGCCGCAAAGAGGTCAGCCGCGACGAAGCGGTCGCGATTTTCCAAAAAATCAACGATCATTTGAAGCTGGAGCTGATCCGCGACCTCCCGGAGGACGCTGCGATCACGATCTACGAGCAAGGCGAATTCTTCGACCTGTGCCGAGGGCCGCACTTGCCGTCCACCGGTTTCATCAAAGCGTTCAAGCTGATGAGCGTGGCAGGGGCGTACTGGCGAGGAAATTCGGATAACCAGGTTCTCCAGCGCGTATACGGCACCGCTTGGCCGAAAAAGGCGGAGCTGGATGAGTACCTGCACTTTATCGAAGAGGCGAAAAAACGCGACCACCGCAAGCTGGGCAAGGAATTAGAGCTATTCATGTTCTCCGAGGAAGCGCCGGGCATGCCGTTTTATTTGCCAAACGGCTTCACTGTCCGCAACGAGCTGGAGCAATTCTCCCGCCGTATGCAGCAGCTGGCCCACTACACAGAAGTGCGCTCTCCGTTTATTATGAACCAGCGCCTCTGGCTGCAGTCGGGCCACTGGGATCACTACCATGAGAATATGTACTTCTCCGAGGTGGACAACACGACCTACGCATTGAAGCCGATGAACTGTCCCGGCCACATGCTGATCTATAAAAACAAGATGCACTCCTACCGCGATCTGCCGATTCGCTATTCCGAATTCGGCCAGGTACACCGCCACGAGTATTCCGGCGCCCTGAACGGGATGCTGCGGGTGAGGACCTTCTGTCAGGACGATGCCCACGTGTTTGTGCGGCCGGACCAGATCGAGGGCGAAATCAAGAGCATGATCCGGTTGATCGACTCGATCTACAAAGTGTTTGGCTTTGAGTACAGCGTGGCGCTTTCCACTCGTCCGGAGGACTCGATGGGTTCCGACGAGCTGTGGGAGCTTGCCGAAACATCCTTGAAAAACGTGCTGGAAGAAGCGGGAATGCCATATGAAATCAAGGAAGGAGACGGCGCTTTCTACGGACCGAAGATCGACTTCCAGATTACGGACGCGCTGAAGCGCCGCCATCAGTGCGGTACAATCCAGCTCGACTTCCAGATGCCGGAGAAGTTTGACCTGTCGTACGTAGGCCAAGACAACGAGAAGCATCGCCCCGTTGTTCTGCACCGTGCCATGTACGGATCGATGGAGCGTTTCATCGGCATCCTGATCGAGCACTATGCCGGTGCATTCCCGGTCTGGCTCGCTCCGGTTCAGGTGCGCCTGATGACGATCAACGAAGTGCATGTCGAATACGCGCAAAAGGTCAAGGAAAAAATGGAGCAAGCCGGCATTCGCGTCGAGCTAGATTCGCGCAACGAAAAAATCGGCTACAAGATCCGCGAGGCACAGGTGCAAAAAGTGCCGTACATGCTGGTCATCGGTGAAAACGAAGTGGCCCAGGGGACACTTTCCGTCCGCAAACGCGGCGTAGGCGATGAGGGCGGCATGAGCGTGGATGCCTTCCTTGACAAGATTAAAGAAGAGATTGCCGAGATGAAGCAGGCGTAACGGATCGAGAAGCGACCGGTACAGGTAGGGCACCAAAGAAATACAGCCAAAATCACGATGCAAAAAGGGTGTTGTCCGTGATAACGGGACAGCACCCTTTCTTTTGCAGCAAATGCCGGAGGTCATCTGAGCTGCTTTTTTGGTCAGCGGATTTGGATGATTCACACTTCGCCAATCGGGAATGGTTTGCCCGTTTGCGCATTCGCCAGTATGATGGAATGACAGAGACCAGGCGTCAAAAGAGGAAAAGGGACTCTGGCTGCGTTTTCCTCTGCTATTTTACTGAAGTTGCGCGTTTGGGGGCTACAATTGCCGCACTGGAGGCGGTATCATACATTATATCGTCCCATCTGTCCCCCAAAAAGAAGGGGTAACGATGGCGAAGGGGGAGTGGTCAGCGATGGAACAGCAAGTCTTTGATTCACGTAAACGTCCTCTCCGTGACTTGCGCATATCTGTGACAGACAAATGTAATTTTCGCTGCCAATATTGCATGCCTGCTGAAATTTTTGGCCCGGATTACCCGTTCTTGCCGCAGCACAAGCTGCTTACGTTTGAGGAATTGACACGGTTGACCTCCATTTTCACTTCGCTTGGCGTGGAGAAAATCCGCATTACCGGCGGAGAGCCGCTGATGCGCAGGGACCTGCCGAAGCTGATCAGGATGATTCGCGGAGTAGACGGAGTGAAGGATATTGCGATGACCACCAACGGCTCGCTTTTGGCCAAGCACGCCCAGGAACTGAAGCGGGCTGGACTGGACAGGGTGACGGTGAGTCTGGACAGTCTCGATGATGAGCGTTTTGCAAAGTTAAACGGCCGGGGCTACTGTGTGGAACAGATTCTCGAAGGGATCGAAGCTGCGGCTGAGGCGGGGCTTGGCGTGAAGATCAATATGGTCGTGCAGCGCGGAGTCAACGACCAGGACATTCTGCCGATGGCCCGGTATTTTCGCGAAAAAAACCTCATCCTGCGCTTTATCGAGTTTATGGACGTCGGCAACAGCAACGGCTGGAGATTGGATCAGGTCGTTCCCTCCAGCGAGATTGTCAGCATGATTCACAGAGAAATGCCGCTGGAGGCGGCTGATCCCAACTACTACGGAGAAGTCGCATCGAGATACAGGCATGTGGGCGGGGAAGGGGAGATCGGTTTGATCTCTTCTGTCACCCAGGCGTTTTGCTCGACCTGCACGAGAGCCCGCCTGTCCGCGGAGGGGAAAATGTACAACTGTCTGTTCGCTTCCTCCGGCGAGGATTTGCGCGAGCCGCTGCGAGAAGGGAAGAGCGACGAGGAAATCCGGGAAATGATCAGCTCGATCTGGCTCCGCCGGGACGACCGCTATTCCGAAGAGCGGCTCAAAAATACGCCGGGCATCGCCAAACGGTCAAAGGTAGAGATGTCGCACATCGGCGGATAGCGAAAACGAAGTGCCCCTTGACAAGGGGAGCTTCACCCAGTATGATTATAGGAGTATAAACACTTATACCTTCGAGAAAAAGCAGGGGCGCCCAGCTTCTCACCTGGTTCGACGTCGCCTTGACTGTTGACAGGTCACTCGCAAAGCAATCTGTGAATCTGTTGTATTTGCTAGGTGAGATATGTGCGGGCGCGTTAGCGTTCGCACATTTTTGTTCCTTCTCGAAAATGACGGAGGTGGCAAGTATTAGCAAGGATCAACTGTTAGTGAACGAAGCGATTCGCGCCCGTGAAGTCCGTTTGATTGGATCGGACGGGAGCCAGTTGGGAGTCGTGCCCATCAGAGAAGCGCTGCGTATCGCGCAGGAAGCTGATCTCGATCTGGTGAACGTAGCTCCGACAGCCAAGCCGCCGGTATGCCGTATCATGGACTACGGCAAGTTCAAGTACGAACAGGCAAAGAAGGAAAAGGAAGCCCGTCGCAACCAGAAGATCATCGAGTTGAAAGAAGTGCGTTTCTCTTCCAACATCGAGGAACACGATTTTCAAACGAAGCTTCGCAACGTCCGCAAGTTTTTGGAAGAACAGCACAAGGTTAAGTGCTCGATTCGCTTCCGTGGACGTGAAATCACTCACTCCGAGATCGGACAGCAAGTCCTGGAACGTGTCGCCACCCTTTGTGAAGACCTTGCAGCTCCAGAGCGCAAGCCTAAAATTGAAGGGCGCAGCATGATCATGATTTTGGCGCCGAAAGCGGAAAAGTAAAAGCGGAGGCCACGCCGCCTCGAAACAGCAGTTTAGGACAGGAGGATTACCACCATGCCGAAAATGAAAACTCATAAAGGCGCTTCCAAGCGTTTCAAAAAGACTGGTTCCGGCCAACTGAAGCGCGATCACGCTTACACCAGCCACTTGTTTGCCAACAAATCCACCAAAGCGAAGCGCCACCTGCGCAAAGGCGCTCTGGTGTCCAAAGGCGACCAAAAACGCATCGAACAGCTGATTACTTACCTGTAAGCCGTATTATTGAACAACAAACACTACGATCAGCATGTGCTCCCTAAGCGCCTTGCAGAGGCTGGGTAAAAGCCAGTCAGTTGTCGTGACTGGACCTGCTCCGGCCACTCGTCATTAAGGCCGCCGTGCTGGAAGATCAGGAGGAATTTAGTATGCCAAGAGTAAAAGGTGGCATTGTATCACGCCGTCGTCATAAGAAAATCCTGAAGCTGGCGAAAGGATACTTCGGTTCCAAGCATCGCCTGTTTAAATCCGCGAACGCACAAGTAATGAAATCTCTGATGTACGCGTATCGCGACCGCCGTCAGAAAAAACGTGATTTCCGCAAACTGTGGATCACTCGTATCAACGCGCAAGCTCGCATGAACGGACTGTCCTACAGCCGTCTGATGCATGGCTTGAAAGTGGCTGGCGTTGAAGTAAACCGCAAAATGCTTGCCGACCTGGCTGTGAATGACAAGCTGGCATTCAACGAGTTGGCAACAGTTGCAAAAAGCAAACTGAACGCGTAAGAAACGAGCAAGACGAAAACCGGTCGTCCCTTCGGGGAATGACCGGTTTTTTATTTCGCTCCTGTCAACAAATAAGTCCTCTGCGCATCGATTCCGCTACCGCCTGGGAGCGGTTATGCGCCTTGAGCTTCCGCACGGCGGATTTGATGGAATCCTGGACCGACTGGAGGCCTGCATAACGGCTATTGGGTAATTTTGATTTTCATCTCCAGGATATTGATCGTCTTATCCCCCTTGTCTTTTACCTTGACCAGCTCACCTTTCAGCTCTTCGCCTCTTGTCCCATAGGCTTCTTTCAGAGTCGGCCACATCAACTCTTCAGGCTCATATTGTATCAGAAAATAATACTCTTTCACCTTTTTGGGATGAGGGATCTGCAGAGTAAACGATCCATCGGGCTTGACTTGCGCAGAATCCGTGTAACCGTAATGCGTGTGCCCGGGAATATCGACATTGGCCTTGACTGCTGCGCCTTCCAACAGGTTGCTTTTAACTGAGACATAGAGATATTTTTCGTCTTTGGTCACAGTCGGTTTGAACCAAACTGTCGGGTCGCCGTAATCGGAAGGTTTATCCCACTTCGGAGTCTCAAAAGCGACGGTCGTTTTGAGCGGAGCATCAGGGGCTACATGGGCATAAGCAGCTGCGAAGTATGCGATCTCGGCAGAATTGCTGTACTGATAGACATAGGAGCCAGTCAGTTTCTGACCGTTTTTTCCGTAGACCTCCTGAAGACGTTCGCTTTGATCGTACGGGTCAAATGAAAGCTTCACATCCATCGTATTCTTGACATCCGGCTTTTTTACGGTCAGCTCAAAGCTGCCATCCCCGTTTATCTCTGTCGTAGCCTTGTACCCCCACATGTTATACCCCTTTGAGGTAACCTCCGACTCCAGGATGGCCCCTGGCATCAGATTGCTGGTCCCCTTGATGACGAGATCCTTCTCTTCGACCGTAACATTCCCCTCCAGACGCACTTCCGTCTCGCTCTGATCGGCAGGCGCGTCTTCAGACGGTTGTCCAACCACTTCAAATGGGACGGCTTCCCCGGGAGTTTTATTTGCTTCAGATGAGGGCGTATCGGACGAATTCTGGGCAGACGTATCCGATGGAGCCTCCTCGGTTTTTTGAGCGGCCTTATCGTCAACCGGCTTGGCGCTTTGCGAACAAGCGGCGAGAGCGGCAATCAAGAGAAGGGCCGAGAGCCATAGGCCGATACCTTTTTTCATGAATGATCCTCCTGCATAAAAAGTCAGAACAACAGCATCGTACCATTTTTTTCTTCCTTGTAAACAAAATTGGCAAAAAATGAGAAGTTGGACTGGTGCTATGGTCTTGGAAAGGATTGTCTGCGCGATTCTCCTCTGATCTCGTGTTTCTGCTGTTCGAAACACGGAGCAGAGCGAGGCAAGCCGATCAGTCTCGAAACCTGCCGACGCATCCGTCTCCGGGAGGAAATAAAACCCATCCTCCGTCCGTTTCTTGCCTCCTTGCAGGTGCGTTACGATAAGAGCGTGAAAGAAAATCTTGGATAGGAGTGTTACAACAGATGAAAAAAACGAAATGGATGATGATGGGTCTTCTAGCTGTAGCGAGCTCGGCGATGCTGACGACGGGAGCCTTTGCCAAGGAGAGCGAAAATGACGGAGTCTATGTGGCACCGCCCGCTCCGTTCCTGGGGAAAAGCTCGGCAACTGTCGACAGCCAGCCGGCTTCGCAATGGACAACGCCAGCCGCAACGCCAGCCACAATGCCTGTGTACAGCTTCTTTGCTCCCTATGAAAAGGAAGACTCCAAGTGAAAGAAAAAGCGGCGCCTGGATAAAGAAAATCCGGCGTCGCTTTTTGCTGTCCGGGGGAAATCGCTGACACCGGGCAATTGTTAAGCGGGACGAATATCCACCTGCCGGCTTCCCTCATATGATGGGAGGGTAAGCCTAGCAGGAAGGGAGAGCAACCGCATGACCCATTACCGCAGGTTTTCGGATGAGGAGCTGAATGGGACGGCGTACCGTCTGGAAACCAAGCAACCCCAGGATGTGATCGCATGGGGTATCGAGCATTTTGGGACAAAAATTGCCCTGGCATCTAGCTTCGGTGCTGAAGACGTCGTTTTGATCGACATGCTCAGCAAGCTGGCGCCGCGCACGCCAGTTTTTTACCTCGACACAGGCAAACACTTTCCGGAAACGCTGGCGACGAAAGACCGCTTGCAAGAACGTTACGGCATCACGTTCATTCGAGTGCTTCCGGCACTCACCCTGGAGGAACAAGCGGAAAAATACGGCGACAAACTGTGGGAAGCGGAACCGAATCTCTGCTGCAAGCTGAGAAAGGTAGAGCCGCTCGGCGAAATTCTTTCCACATATAACGCATGGATGACCGGAATTCGACGGGAACAGGCCCCCACACGGGCAAACACGAAAAAAGTGGAGTGGGATGAAAAATTTCAGTTGGTCAAGCTGAACCCGTTGGCAGACTGGACGCAGGAAGACGTCTGGGCGTACATTCGATCCCACGACGTCGTCTACAACCCGCTGCACGATCGCAACTATCCAAGCATTGGATGCAGCGTGTGCACCCGTCCTGTCAAGCCGGGAGAGGACCCCCGTGCGGGAAGGTGGAGCGGATTTTCCAAAACAGAATGCGGTCTGCATAAATAAGCGACAGGAGATGAGGATGATGACACAGGGCAATCTGCCCCACGGTGGTCTCTTGATCAATCGACTCGTATCGCCAGAGGACAGGGTAAAGGAGAGCAGAAGCCGCAAAGTCATAACGGTAGATCGTTGGTCCCTGTCCGATATCGATTGCATGGCCATCGGTGCGTTTTCGCCGCTCACCGGATTTCTTGAAGAAGCCGATTACGAGTCGGTCGTCGAATCGATGCGTCTGCAGAACGGCACGGTCTGGTCGATTCCCATTACGCTTGCCGTGGATGAGTGGGCGGCGGGCGATATCCGGATAGGAGACGAGGTGCTGCTCGCAGGGGAGGACGGTACGGTTTACGCGGTACTTACTGTAAAGAGCAAATACAAGCCCGATAAAAAGCGGGAAGCGCTGCATGTGTTTCGCACCAGCGACCTGGAGCATCCCGGGGTGAAAAAGCTGTTTGAAAAGCCTGATCTGTATATCGGCGGCCCGATCGACGTCCTGAAAAGACCGGTTCCCGTTCTGTTTGCCGATACGTACTACACGCCGGCGGAGACGAGGGAAGCATTCAGGGAAAAGGGCTGGAAGACCGTCGTCGGGTTTCAGACGCGAAATCCGGTACACCGGGCGCATGAATACATCCAAAAGATCGCTTTGGAAATCGTGGATGGCTTGTTTCTGAATCCGCTGATGGGCGAAACGAAGGCTGACGATGTTCCGGCTGTCGTCCGGATGGAAAGCTACAAGGTCCTGCTGCAGCATTACTATCCGCAAGACAGGGTGCTATTGGCCTCTTTTCCGGCGGCGATGAGGTATGCAGGCCCGAGAGAGGCGGTGTTCCATGCGCTGGTCCGAAAAAATTACGGCTGCACCCATTTTATCGTTGGGCGGGACCATGCCGGCGTAGGAGATTATTACGGGACCTACGATGCGCAGCACATTTTCTCGGAGTTTTTGCCGGAAGAGCTGGGGATCCAACTGCTGTTTTTTGAACACAGCTTCTACTGCAAGGCCTGCCAGGGCATGGCGACGGCCAAGACCTGCCCGCACGGCAGTGACCAGCATGTGACGCTGTCCGGCACGAAGGTAAGGGAGCTGCTACGCAACGGGGTGATGCCTCCGTCCGAATTTTCCAGGCCCGAGGTAGCGACTGTGCTCATCAGGGGAATGGCGGAGAAAAACGGATTGAAAGCGTAACCCAAGCGCGTGTTGAAAGTCCGGGAAAAAGCCCGGGCTTTTTTGCATGGTCGCGTTTCTTGTGTGCGATTCTCCATTATTTGTCAGGGAGTGCAACGAAAGAATCGGACTTTTAGGGAGGGAGTTGGGCAATCGGGACCACCTCACGAGCAAAAATTTTTAAACAGCCCGTGAATCCGCTTACATGAAAAAACCGCACGGTGAAGCCATTTTTGACTGAACATTCGTTCGGACAAAAGTCCGGCAAAATGTTTTTTATCTCGTTGACACCCCCTGGGCACGTGGCTATAATCAGACATAACACTTTATTTTCAGACAACAATGAAATATTGAAAATATTGATTGAAACCGGCTATGACAAGGATGGTGCCTGCCACTTCTTTTACAGAGAGCCCAGGATGATGAGAACTGGGCAAAGAACGCAGCGCATTGCTCGCCTTCGAGCCGCCTTACTGAAAGTTGCTTCCGCCAAAGCTGCTAGTAGGTAGGGCCGTTTGACACCCGTTACCGTGTCGCAGTCTTCAATCGACTGGCTGAGATCGGCTGACCGTGAGGCGCCGATGAAGTTGGGTGGTACCGCGAACCCTTTCGCCCCAAACAGACATGGCATGCAAAACCGTGTCGGGGCGAAAGGGTTTTTCTATTAGCCAATAGGTTTTTTCAATACATGAAGAGACCGTGGGAGGAGGAGAGAAACATGAGTGTACAAACCGCCGAATTACAAGGGAAGAACGGCATGCCGCCGGTCAAGTTTGGCGAGGAGGTGACAGGGGCGGAGACGCTTCTGCGCAGCCTGATCCTGGAGCAAGTGGAGTACATTTTCGGCTATCCGGGCGGTGCGGTCTTGCCGATTTACGATTCTTTGTACGGCAGCTATTTCAAGCACATCCTGACCCGCCACGAGCAAGGCGCGATTCACGCAGCCGACGGTTATGCGCGGGCGACCGGGAAGCCGGGCGTGGTGATCGCCACATCCGGGCCTGGGGCTACCAACCTCGTTACCGGAATTGCCACGGCCCAGATGGACTCCGTTCCGCTCGTTTGCATCACAGGCAACGTCGCCCAGCAGCTGATCGGCACGGATGCGTTCCAGGAAGCCAACATTACGGGCATTACCATCCCGATCACCAAGCACAGCTACTTTGTGCGTGACGTCCGCGACATTCCGCGAGTCGTCAAAGAAGCGTTCCATATCGCAACGACAGGGCGCCCGGGGCCAGTCCTGATCGACATTCCGAAAGACGTCAGCAATGCCAAGGCGCCGTTCTTCTATCCGGAAAAGGTAGAAATTCGCGGTTACCAAGCCGAGGTCGTGCCAAGCGACGAGGATGTCGAGGCTTTCGTTCAGGCGGTTTCAAAATCGAAGCGGCCCGTAATCATGGCGGGTGGCGGGATCATTTCCGCCGGAGCCGATCAGGAGCTGCTCGCTTTCGCCGAAGCGGCGCGGATACCGGTCATCAACACCTTTATGGGGTTGGGCGGCTTTCCCGGGGTTCACGAGCTGTCGCTGGGAATGCCGGGTATGCACGGCTCCTACACAGCCAACCAGGCGCTGCTCAACGCTGACTGTGTCATCGGCCTGGGGGCCCGCTTTGACGACCGGATCACGATGGGGCGGACGAAGGAATTTGCTCCGAAAGCCCGCATCGTCCACGTGGACATCGATCCGGCGGAGCTGGGCAAAAACGTCTCCACAGCCGTCAAGGTGACCGGAGATGTGAAGAGCACGCTGCAAAAGGCGCTGCCGCTCATCTCCCGGTGCGACTCCGAAGAGTGGATCGCGCAGCTGCACAAATGGCAGGAAGAAAAGCCGTACAGCTACAAAAAGGATGGGCAGGTCTTGAAGCCGCAAGCGGTGATTGAGCTGTTGTACCGCTCCACGAATGGAGAGGCGATCGTCACGACAGACGTCGGTCAGCACCAGATGTGGACAGCGCAGTACTACAAGTTCAAGCATACACGCTCCTTTATTTCCTCGGGCGGCCTCGGCACGATGGGCTTTGGCTTCCCGGCAGCGGTCGGCGCGCAGATCGCACATCCTGAGCGCACGGTAATCGCAGTAGTAGGGGATGGCGGATTCCAGATGACCAACCAGGAGCTGGCGATTCTCGTTCAGTATCGCGTACCGGTCAAGGTAGCCATCATCAACAACCAGTGCCTCGGCATGGTGCGCCAGTGGCAGGAGCTGTTCTACGACAACCGCTACAGCCAGATCGACCTGACCTGCAGCCCGGACTTTGTCAAATTGGCAGAGGCTTACGGAGTAAAGGGCTTGCGGGCATCGACACCGGAAGAGGCGGAAGCTGTCTGGGCCGAAGCTCTCCAGCATGACGGTCCGGTCGTTGTGGATTTCCGCGTCGCACAGGAAGAAAACGTCTATCCGATGGTTGCCGCCGGAAACACATTAGATCAAATGGTATTGGGGGACGACTAGATGCAGCGACATACGATTGCCGTACTCGTCAACGACCAACCGGGCGTGCTGACGCGTGTCGCCAATCTGTTTGGCCAGCGCGGCTTCAATATCGACAGCATCACTGTCGGTGGAAGCGAAGAGGCGGGGCTGTCCCGGATGATCATCACCACCGGGGGAGACGAACAAAAAATCGATCAATTAATGAAACAGCTCTATAAATTGATTGATGTGATCCATGTTACGAACCTCAGCGAAAACAGTTTTGTATCAAGGGAACTGGCACTGATCAAGGTAAGTGCCAACCCGAGCCAACTGGCCGAATTGAACGGAATTGTCGAGCCGTTCCGGGCCGCAATCGTCGATGTGGGTCCAAATTCGCTGATCGTCCAGGTAACAGGCGATACAGAAAAAATCGACGCCTTGCTCGTTCTTTTGCAAACCTACGGTATCATTGAGCTGACGCGTACCGGTTCCATGGCGATGGCACGCAGTGTTGTGCCTGCACCGGCCAACGTATAAACCAGCATATTCAGAATAATGATAACAACTAAACTTTTTCAGGGAGGCTATACACATGGTAACTATGTATTATGAAGCAGACGTAAACAAAGAGGCACTGAGAGGAAAAACGGTCGCAATCATCGGATACGGCAGCCAAGGCCATGCGCAAGCACAAAACCTGCGCGACAGCGGTTATAAAGTCATTGTCGGTCTTCGTGAAGGAAAATCCTGGGATCAGGCGGCAAAAGACGGCTTTGAGGTCGTATCGGTAGCGGAAGCGGCCAGCCGTGCAGATGTCGTGCAAATTCTCATGCCGGATGAGCGTCAGGCGCAAGTATACCGCGACGAGA
Organism: Brevibacillus borstelensis; assembly: GCF_037834415.1. Classification (GTDB taxonomy): domain Bacteria; phylum Bacillota; class Bacilli; order Brevibacillales; family Brevibacillaceae; genus Brevibacillus; species Brevibacillus borstelensis_A. The sequence continues at coordinate 13,389 of NZ_JAUMSJ010000034.1, forward strand.
TCGCAGGCAATCTGAAAGCGGGCGCGACGCTTTGCTTCTCCCACGGGTTTAACATCCACTTTGGACAAATCGTGCCGCCGGCAGACGTTGACGTGATCATGGTTGCTCCAAAGAGCCCGGGCCATCTCGTGCGCCGCGTGTATCAAGAAGGCTTCGGCGTTCCAGGTCTGATCGCGGTATACCAGGATGCTTCCGGCAAAGCGAAGGAAACGGCTCTGGCGTATGCAAGCGGCATCGGCTGCACCCGGGCGGGCGTCATCGAAACGTCCTTCCGAGAAGAGACCGAAACCGACCTGTTCGGTGAGCAGGCTGTTCTGTGCGGTGGCGTGAGCGAGCTGGTAAAAGCGGGCTTCGACACGCTGGTAGAGGCTGGATACGAGCCGGAAATCGCCTACTTCGAATGTCTGCACGAGCTGAAGCTGATCGTTGACCTGATGTACGAAGGCGGTCTCGCCCGCATGCGCTACTCCATCAGTGATACAGCTGAGTATGGTGACTACAGCACGGGCCGTCGCATCATCACGGACGAAACTCGCAAAGAGATGAAAAAAGTGCTTGCTGAAATTCAAGACGGCACATTCGCCCGCAACTGGATCTTGGAAAACCAGGCGAACCGCCCAGGCTTCAACGCTCGCCGCCGTCTGGAAGCAGAACACGGCATCGAGCAAGTGGGAGCGAAGCTGCGCGGCATGATGTCCTGGCTGAACAAATAAGAAAGGCAACAGAACAACTTTGTGGAGGTGGAAAGTTCATGCGGACCATTGAGATTTTTGATACAACACTGCGCGACGGGGAGCAGTCTCCGGGCGTCAACATCAGCACGAACGAGAAGGTGGAGATCGCCCTACAACTGGAGAAGCTGGGCGTTACGAGAATGGAAGCGGGTTTTGCCGCTGCCTCCCCGGGCGACCAAAAGTCCGTGGCCGAAGTGGCAAAGCGCGTGAAAAATTCCACGATCGTCAGCCTGGCCCGCGCGGTCAAGGGCGACATGGATAAGGCATACGAAGCGCTGCGCCATGCGCAAAACGCCTGCCTCCACGTCTTTTTGGCGACATCGCCGATTCACCGCGAGCACAAGCTGCGCATGTCCAAGGAGCAGGTGCTTCAGAAAGCGGTGGAAGCTGTCACATACGCCAAGAATTACTTTACGGAAGTGCAGTTCTCCGCCGAGGATGCTGCCCGCACCGAGATCGATTTTCTGGCCGAAGTGGTAGAAGCCGTGATCAAAGCAGGGGCGACTACAGTCAACATCCCGGATACAGTCGGTTACATGACACCGTACCAGTACGGAAACATATTCCGCGAGTTGCACCAGCGCGTTCCCGGAATCGAGGGAATCCGCCTCAGCTGTCACTGCCATGACGATTTGGGCATGGCGGTGGCAAACAGCCTCGCCGCGGTAGAAGCGGGCGCCACACAGGTGGAAGGAACCATCAACGGAATCGGCGAGCGCGCCGGCAACGCAGCGTTGGAGGAAGTGGCTCTGGCCCTTGAGACACGCAAGGATTTCTACGAGGCGACGACAAGGCTGAATCTGAAGGAGATTGCCCGCACCAGCCAGCTGGTCAGCCGGTTGACAGGCATGATCGTCCCCGGCAACAAGGCGGTCGTGGGAGCGAATGCGTTTGCCCATGAATCGGGTATTCACCAGGACGGCGTGCTGAAAGAGGCGACCACCTACGAGATTATTCGTCCCGAGTCCGTCGGCTTCAAATCCAACAAGCTGGTGCTGGGCAAACACTCCGGCCGCCACGCTTTCAAGGAAAAGCTGGTGGAGCTTGGATACCATCTGGAGCAGGAAGAAATCGACGCGGCTTTTTCCTCCTTCAAGGAATTGTGCGACAAGAAAAAAGAGATCAGCGACGATGACATCCTCGCGCTGGTGGACGCAAAAATGGTTCGGGGAACGGAAATGTACCGCCTCGAGTCCGTTCAGCTCTCCTACGGCAACCTTTCTGTACCGACAGCCAGCGTAAGGCTCGTGCGGGCAGATGGGTCGACAAGCGAGGAAGCTGCGTGCGGCAACGGTTCCGTCGATTCCATTTACAAGGCGATCGACCGGGCGACGGGAGAAGAGGTCAGCCTGGTTGATTACAAAATTCTCTCGGTCACACAAGGTCAGGATGCGCTCGGCGAGGTGTATGTCCGCTTGCAGCAAGGCGATCTCACGGTAACCGGCCGCGGTGTGAGCACCGACGTCCTGGAAGCGAGCGCCATCGCTTACGTGCGGGCAATCAACAAGATTTTGGAGCGTCGCGGAGAGGTCCTGGTGGCGGCAACCAGCTAAACGTATTGATGGATGGGCAAGAAGGATAGAGTGGAAGAAACCGAAGCGTACGGCAAAGTGGCAATCCTTGATGGAGCCGGATCGAGGCCGGAAACCCGATCGGCTCCATGAAACCGTATATAATAGAAGAGAAAAAACGTGGAAGAGATCAACCATACTTGCATGAGACGATACTGAAAGAAAAGCGGGATGAAGATGAAAAAAAACTATCGCATCGCAGTCCTGCCCGGAGATGGAATCGGACCGGAAATCATGGAGGAAGCGGTTAAGGTTCTCTCTTTGGTGGCAGAACGTGAAGGAGTTACCTTTGAATACAAATACGGACGAATCGGCGGTATCGCTATCGACACAGACGGGACGCCGCTGCCTGCAGAAACCATCGCCATCGCGAAAGAAGCGGATGCGGTAATGCTGGGTGCCGTGGGCGGTCCGAAATGGGATCAAAATCCCGGCCATCTTCGTCCGGAAGCGGGGCTTCTCGGCATTCGCAAAGAACTGGGCTTGTTCGCCAACATCCGTCCGGCGACCATGCATTCCTCGATGGTAGAAGCGTCCTCGCTGAAACCGGAGGTCGTATCCGGCGTCGATCTGATCGTCGTGCGAGAGCTGACAGGCGGTATTTACTTCGGAGAGAAAAAGCGCTACGACGGACCGAATGGCGAGGTCGCGGAAGATCAATGCATCTATCACGAGGCAGAGGTCGAGCGGATTGTCCGCGTCGCGTTTGACGTGGCCCGCAAGCGCCAAAAACGACTGGTCTCGGTCGACAAGGCAAATGTTCTCGAAAGCTCCCGCCTCTGGCGGAAGGTGACGGAACGCGTAGCGGCCGATTATCCAGACGTCGAGCTTTCCCATATGCTGGTCGACGCGTGCGCGATGCAGCTGGTTCGCGCTCCCAAACAATTCGATGTCATTGTGACGGAGAACATGTTCGGGGATATTTTGAGCGATCAGGCGGCAATGCTGACTGGCTCAATCGGGATGCTGGCCTCGGCAAGCCTGGCAGAGGGAAGCTTTGGCCTGTACGAACCGGTTCACGGCTCGGCGCCTGACATCGCTGGACAGGGAATCGCCAATCCGCTGGCAACGATCTTGTCTGCTGCGATGATGCTCCGCCTCTCTCTTGGAATGGACGAAGCGGCAGATGCAGTGGAGCGTGCAGTCTGGTCCGTACTGGAAGCGGGACACCGTACTGGTGACATTGCGGCAGACAAAAGCAAGGCGATCGGAACAAAAGAAATGGGCCGACTGGTGTGCGAAGCGCTTTCCGGCACCGCCATATCCCAATAAAAAAACAAATGTGACCCTGTTTGCAAAGGCCCTTGTGCCGATAGCAGACAGGGTCATATTCTTATCCCCGGACTTGAAATTCAAAGTTAATCTTCCCTGTTCCTTGTCTATTTTTCATTGTTCCTTCCTCCTATGCCTGTACCCAGACAATCAAACAACATTGTAACTATACTTATTCTTGTAATATACTAAAGTCATTAACGTAATGTTTCGACAGTTAATCGCCGCTTGTACAAACAGCGAGCAAATAAGCAGCATGGGAAAGGAAGAACATCGTGTCCTCGATCGGTTTTCTGCTCAGTTTTCTTGCAGTATTGATGTGTACAGTCGCAGCAGGTGTCGTGGCGAAGCGGTCTGTACGCCGCAGCAGCGATTTTAGCAATGCGGGGAGCTCATTGTCAGCCGGAATGGTGGCTGGCGCTCTTGTAGGGGGATTCGTGGGCGGCACTTCCATCGTCGGGACGGGAGAGCTTGCCTTCCAGTATGGCCTGGCCTCTGTCTGGTTCACGCTGGGAGGCGGGTTTGCCGTCATGCTGCTGGGGATTTGCGCCAACCGCTTTATCCGGATGAGAGTGGAGACGCTGCCGGAGCTGGTCGGTGGGCTATACGGTTCCCGCTCGCAGCTGGGAGCCAGCTTGTTTTTATCCTTGGGCATGTTTATTCAGGTGATTGCACAATTGCTGGCTGCGCTTCCGTTCGTCTCTGTTTTTTGGCGAGGGCCACTGGCTGTCATGGCGTTGATACCGGCCTTTTTAATCTTCGCTTATGTGCTGGCTGGCGGCTTTATGGGGGCCAGTATTGTCGGAACGTTAAAAACGGCGATGCTGATTGTGCTGCTCGTCGGCACAGGTGTCTGGCTGTGGGGGCACGTGGACCCAGACAGCTACATTCGCTGGTGGGACGAAGGACGCTTTACCCTGACTGTGCCGGAAGCGGGAATCGGCTGGGCGCAGGGGGCAGCCATGATCGTCGGCATCTTTTCAACGCAGGCCTATATTCAGCCGATTTTTGCCAGCCGCAGTGCCGCAGAGGCGCGGACAGGCGCTTTGACAGCCGGAGCTGTCATTATGTTGATCGGTCTGGTGAGCGCCTGGATCGGGATGTATATGCATGACGTCCATCCGCAGCTCGCCCCTCGGGAGGCTGTCCCTCAGTTTTTCCTGATCCACTCCCCTGCATGGCTAGCGGGTACGGCATATGCGGTGATCCTGCTTTCGGTGGTGATGACGGGCGCAGCCTTGACTCTCAGCATTGCGACGATTCTCAATCGCGACGTGATCCAGAAATATTCAGCACGCTTTCGCTCAGACGATAAAAATCTCGCCCTATCGCGAGTATTGATCATCGCCGTCATTTTGGTTGCCTATGCATTTGTCTGTCTGGACGAGCAAGCGCTCATCCTTCACTGGGCCTTCCTGGCGATGACGCTCAGAGGCGTGACTGTATTTTTTCCCGTGCTCTTCTTCTTGCTCCAACTAAAGCCGGTGCATGAGCGCTGGGGAGTGGCCGCGATCTGGGGAGCGCCAATATTCGCTCTGCTCTGGAGCTGGCTGCTGATGCCTGCGACCGGCATCGATCCGCTCTATGTGAGCGGTGCTTGGAGTCTTGCTTTGCTGCTTGCCGGCTATTTTTGGGCTCGAAAAACGACAACCCCGTCCATTCGGCCATTGAGCTGAAAGACGGGGCTGTTCTGTTATTTATCCGATCATGATTTTTCCTTTTGGATAGCGATAGTATTCCTTTTGCTTGCGTTGGGCGAGCGCAAAGGCGATGGTGAGTGGTCCCAACCTGCCCGCAAACATTGTCAAGATGATCAGGAGCTTGCCGATCGGGGTCAGCATCGGGGTGAGTCCCATCGAGAGCCCCGTTGTGGCAAAAGCAGAGGTTACTTCAAACAAGATCATCTGAAATTCGGCTCCCGGCTCGGTAATGGACAGGACCATCGTCACGACCACCACGACAAGCATTCCGATGACGGTTACGGTCAGCGATTTGTAGATGACATGGGGAAGCAGTCTCTGGCGGAAGAAAATGACGTCTTCCTTCCCTTTGATCTGGGCGATGACGGCGCCGATCAGCGTGGCGAAGGTCGTGGTCTTGATTCCGCCCCCGGTGGAGCCGGGAGAAGCCCCGATAAACATCAGCAGGATGATGAGAAGCAGCGAGGACTGCCTCATGTCGCCAATGCTCAGTGTGTTGGAGCCTGCTGTACGAGCGGTGACGGACTGGTACAGGGAGCCGAACACTTTTCCCAATGGAGAAAGCGGCTGAAGCGTCTTCGAATTGGTGTATTCCAGCATAAAAATCAGACCGGTTCCGATCAGGATCAGGGCGGCTGTCGTATACAAAACCACTTTTGTGTGAAGCGACAAGCGCCTCGTCCGGCGGTATTCGAACACTTCACTGACGACGATAAAGCCGATCCCGCCCAGAATGATCAGCGAACAGATGACCAGGTTCACCACTGGGTCTGCCACATAGCGCGTCATGCTGGAAAACTCGCCCATAAGGTCGAAGCCGGCATTGTTAAAATTGGAGATGGCATGAAAAAATCCGTAGTAAAAAGCCTTTCCGACAGGCATCTCAAAAGAAAAGCGCAGGGCGAGCAGCAGTCCGCCGATAACCTCGGCCACTGCCGTAAAGATAATGATCAGCTTTGCCAGCCGGACGATTCCTTCAATCGAGACCTGATTCAAGGATTCTTGCAGCAGCAGGCGTTCCCGCAACGAAATGCGCTTGCGCATGAGCAGAGCAAAAAAAGTGGCGATCGTCATGAAGCCAAGTCCGCCAACCTGGATCAAGGTCAAGATCACGAGCTGCCCAAACAGAGTGAATGTCGTGCCGGTATCCACGACGACCAATCCGGTGACACATGTCGCGGACGTAGCCGTGAACAAGGCATCCAGCCAGGAAAGCCCCAACCCGTCAACCGTTGCGACAGGCAGCGTCAGCAGGAAGGCACCCAGCATGATGATAAGGGCGAAACCCAGGACGAGGGTCTTTGGCGGATCAAGGTGCAGCTTCTCTACAATTTTTCGTATCATTCGCGATCATCCTCGGTTCTCTCCGTTTGATTGGGCAGAAGGCTTTTGCTTAGTATGTCATGAGCCACTGTAAGTATAATGGACGGAAAGCGAATGGTGAAGACTGATTTTTACTAACGAAGGAGCACCGCTCCCAGGCGGTGCAGCCAATAAGACAGCTCCCGCTTGTCCAGAGGAGACAACGGAAAGCGAACGGCTGGACGGCGGATCAGCCCTTCCGGTTCATCGGGCAGGCGAAACGATTGTCCTCCCGTCAGTTCAAGCCCCTCTTCGCGCAGGAGAGTGATCACCCGATTTTCCTGTTCGGCGGCGCGGGTACCGGGGGAGCCCCACTCTATCCATGTATTGAGCCCGCCCTTTATCGGCAGCAGACGGGCATGTGCGGGAAGGGCCTGCTGCTGCTCCTGAAGCAGGCATTGCCATCTGGCGAAAAAAAGCGAGCGTCTTTCAGCCAGATAGACCTCGGAAAACCACGGATCATTCAATAAGGAAACGACTGCTTCCAAAATAAGCAAGGACGGTTCGGCTCCTGTCAGAGAAACGAGCTGACGCAGGCGTTCCCGCTCTTTTTCCGGGAGCTGTTTGGGCAGGAGCAGAGCCCCCAGTTGAAGGTCGCGGCCGAGTGTTTTGGAAAAGGAGTGAAACGTATAGACCGGGACCGCATGCCCTGTTTCCAGCCCAAGCTGGCAAAGGGTGCGGCTTGGCTTGCGAAACCACAGGTCGCCGTGGTGGTCGTTTTCAAGCAGCTTCACGCCGTTTCTTTCCGCCCACTCCAGCACGTACTGTTTTCGCTTGCGAGAATAGCTGATTCCGGTAGGAAAATGGTGATGCGGATTGATCAGCAGCCATCCGGGAGCTCCCAAGCTCGTTGCCGCTTCCAAAGCCTCCGGATCAATCCCTTCACGGTCAAGTGGCATGGCTTTCACAGTGATGCCGCTATGTTTCAGCATGGCAGAAAATACGGGGTAATGGTATTCTTCGACAAAGACGATTTCCGCTTTCTTTATAAGCTGCTGTGCCATAAAGGTGAAAGCGCTGGTGCTGCGGTTAAACAACAGCAGCCGTTCGGGTGAGGCAGGTACCCCCCGTCTGTTCAAATGAGCGCTATAGGCGTCTGCAGCTTCCATTCTGCGGTTTTTCTTCCGGCCCGCCTGCTCAGTCAAGACATGTACACTATCCGCAAAGGCCGAGCGGAGGCGGCGCAACAGGTCGTCACCGGGCGGGGGCGTAGAATCAGCCAGTGAGTAGAGCGGAATGTCGGACAGGGGAAGATAGTCGCTGCGGCGCAGCTGTCTGGCTTTTGCGGTGAGGAAATACCCTTTTCCGTGCCGGGCTTCCACCCATTCGTGCCGGGCCAGCAGATCGTACGCTTTTTTCACGGTTTCCAAGGAACAGCCGGTGATCGCCTTCATCTCGCGAAGCGAAACAAGCTGGTCCCCCTGGAGCAAGGCACCGTGCAAAATGGCTGTTTGCAGCTGTTCAAACAGTTGGACATTGAGCGGCGTTTTCGAATGCTTGTGAAAGTGAAAGGAAAAGAAAGGATGATTCGGCATTTGGGGACCCACCTCGATGCAGGACAAATTCGAACTGCTATCGCTTCATTATAAAACAATCCGGAGTAAGCAGGGGGATGAAACATTTCATCGGATCGGTGGAGCAAGTGACTGGATAGGCTTGCCGTGAAAATGGTATCATGGCTTCATAGAAAAGTCAGGAGAGAAACGGTCCAGGCTGAATGGACTGTTTTCAGAGAGGATGAAAACAGTTGAGCACGAAGGAACACAAGGAACATGCTCCGAAACAGGTTGCATGCATGGTCATCACCGTTTCGGATACGAGGACGGAGGAGACTGACAAGAGCGGCCAACTGATGATGGAACTGTTGCGGGAAGGCGGTCATGTGACCCTGCGCTATCGCATCGTCAAAGACGAGCCTGCAGAGGTGATCGCAGCTATCGAAGAAGGAGTGGCCGATCCCAAGGTACAAGCGCTTTTGCTGAACGGAGGAACGGGCATTTCCCCTCGCGACAATACATTCGAAGCCGTTGCGGGTCTTTTGGACAAGGAGCTTCCGGGATTCGGCGAGCTGTTTCGCATGTTGAGCTACACGGAGGACATCGGTTCGGCAGCCATGCTCAGCAGAGCGGTCGCGGGTGTCAAACAGGGGAAGGCCATTTTTTCCACGCCTGGCTCTACAGGGGCTGTGCGTTTGGCGATGAACCGATTGATCGTGCCGGAGCTTGGACATGTCATACGGGAGTTGACCAAAAAAGGGTGAGACCAGTATCTGCATTTGCTGCCGGGCATGGCTTGTGATACTGTTACAGAAGGCAAAACGTGCCTGTCCCCTGTGTGAAAGACAGGGCGAGATTTGTCCAAGAGGAGTACACGTACAGATGAAAATTTTGTTAAGCACACTAAATGCGAAGTTCATACACTCTTCACTGGCCTTGCGTTATCTTCGCAGCTATACAAAGCCGGTGTTTCCCGATATTGAATTGGCCGAATTCACGATTAACGATGTAACGCTGAATGTCGTCGGAGACATCTACAAGCGGCAGCCGGACATTGCCGCTTTTTCCTGTTACATCTGGAATATACGCGAGACGATCGATGTGATCGCCAACCTGAAAAAAATCCGTCCCGACCTGCCTATTATCGTTGGAGGCCCGGAGGTAAGCTATGATGCGGACCAGTGGCTCAAGCAGCATCCGGAGTTCGACGTGATTGTGCTGGGAGAAGGAGAACAGACCTTTCTTGAATTGATGCAAGCCTATGATGAGTCGTTTCGGACAGGAGAGCCTCCTCGCCTGAAGGAAGTCGCGGGCATCGCCTATCGCGAGGGTGAGCATGTGAGATTCAGCGCGCCGCGGGCACAGATCGAGAACCTGGATACGATTCCGTCTCCCTATGAAGAGGATCTGGACGAGTTGAACAACCGGGTTGTCTATTTCGAGGCGTCGCGCGGCTGCCCGTTCAAGTGCCAGTACTGTCTGTCCTCCATCGAAGACGGCGTGCGTTATTTCGGGCTTGAACGAGTGAAGGCCGATCTGTCGAGACTCATTTCGCACGGAGTCAAGACGATCAAATTCGTTGACCGGACGTTTAACATCAACAAGAAGTACGCGCTGGAAATCTTTCAGTTCCTGATTGACAATCACAACGGGACCGTGTTTCAGTTTGAGATCACGGCAGATATTCTGCGGGCCGACGTTCTTGATTTCCTGATCGAAAATGCGCCACCGGGCATTTTCCGTTTTGAAATCGGCGTACAGTCGACCAACGACGAAACGAACCGTCTGGTACAGCGGATCCAGCGCTTTGATCGCCTTGCCAGCACGGTGACCAAAATCAAGAACTCCAAAAAAATCGACCAGCATCTCGATTTGATTGCAGGTCTGCCCGAAGAGGATTACCATTCGTTCCGGAAGACGTTCAACGATGTGTTCGCGCTCCGGCCCGAAGAACTGCAGCTCGGATTTTTGAAGATGCTCAGGGGGACAGGCGTCAGAGCGCGGGCAGCCAACCACGGCTACATTTACATGGACCAGGCTCCCTACGAAATTCTTGGCAACAATGTGCTTTCCTTTGGCGACATGCAGCGGATCAAGCGCGCAGAGGATATTCTGGAGAAGTACTGGAATGCGCATCGGATGGACAACACGCTGGAATGGCTCGTGACCCGCACCTTTGAAACGCCGTTTGATTTCTTTCAGGAATTCGGAGATTTTTGGGAAGAGCAAGGGTGGAGCCGCATCGGCCATCAGCTGGAGGATCTGTTCCTTCGCTTGCGCCTGTTTCTGGAGAGCCGCGGATCGCAGCAGATGGAGCACATTCTCAGCCTGATGAAATACGATTACCTCCGCAACCAAAAGCATCGTCCGCGCAAGCTCTGGTGGGATGACATTCTCGAAAAATCCGATCTGCAAGCGCTGCATCAGGTCGTCGCGGAGAAGCGTGGGCAGCTGCGCGAGGACTTCGCCCGCCATGCAGCAACGGATAAGGAATATTTCAAGCACACCCTGCCTGCTCTCGTTTCCTTCGACGTGGAGAAGTGGGAGGAGTCGGGAGAGCTTGTGGAAGGCCCGTACGTTATGGTTGTGTATTATCCCTATCAGGAAGGTCAGGATAACTCCTATACGGTGGTCAAACGTGACGAGCTTTTGTCCGTACGGTAAATCATTTTCTGGTCAATCGATGTTTTGCCTTGATAAAAGCCTTGTCCGGATTGCAAAATAGTACAAGTAACTTTTTTGGTTCTGCATCCGTATAGGTAAAAGGGATATGAAATTGGAAAAAGCGCCGGCGGCCCGAATGAAACAGAGCCAAGCGGCGAGGATAGGGGATTTTTTGCGCCATGGAAATCAACCTGTTGATGTCGATAATCGAGCAATACGGCTATATTGCCATCTTCTTTTTGCTCTGGCTGGGGATCGTCGGATTGCCCATACCGGATGAATTGGTGGTGGCCACGGGGGGATTTCTGGCTTCGATTAAACTGCTGGACCCGGTCTACGCTTTTTTGGCTGGGTACATCGGGGTAGCTTCAGGATTGACGATCGGATTTTTGCTCGGAAAGTTCTTTGGCAAACCGATCCTGAGGTGGTTGTCCAAAAGTGAAAAGATGCGGCATACGGTCCAGCGCTCCACTGCCTTGCTGGAGAAGTATGGCACGCTCGCGCTGTGCTTCAGCTATCTGTTTCCAGTTGTTCGGCACATCGTTCCTTACATCGTTGCGATGAGCGGGATGACCTTCCGCCGCTATGCGATTCTGTCCTACCCGATCGGCTTAATCTGGACGGCAGTATTCTATGCCATCGGCTACGTATTTGGAAGCAATGTGGAAGGGATTGTCACACTAATCCGCTCCTACGGGATATACGGGCTTCTGGTGCTGGCGGCTTTGTTCGCGGTAGGTCTCTTCATTCGCCGGTTTGTTCTTGCCAACCGCGCTTTTCGGGCAAAAGGAGAGTAGAAATGAACAACCAGCGTCATTTGAAAACGTATAAAACGATTCGCAATGTCCTGCTTCTCTGTGCCTGGATATTGATCGGGTATGGCTGGTGGAGCGGGCAGCAGCTGTGGCTGTACGCAGGTACCGCTCTTGTGAATATATACGCGCTGATTATGATGGCGAAAGATAAACGGTGGGCAAAGCAGGGAAAGCTTCGCATTCCGGAGTCTGGACTTCTGCTCGTAGCCGCGCTGGGAGGGGCGGCAGGTACTTGGGCGGGAATGATCTTTTTCCGTCACAAGACCAAGCACCTTTCCTTTACTATTCCTGTTCCGATTTTTTTCATCATTCAGATGTATTTGCTTTTCATAGCGATTCGATAGCGAAAGCATCCTGAAATGGTCCGCCTTGATTTGAAGGCGGGCTTTTTTGTATGTCCACTCAGTTCCATAAGCATGAAAAGGAGAGTGTTCCCTCCATTTTTGGGCACACTAACCACATCTGATGGTACAGGGGGGAGAGCGTTGAGCCAGTTTTGGAAAGCATGGGAAAAGCGGAAAGCAAGCTTGCGTGCTGCTGTACTTGACCAACATGCCAACAAAAGCATGGAAAGCGTGCCTGATACGATCCTCTCCTCCAGTCTGGAAGAAAATATCGCTTTGCTAGAAAAACAGCTCGGTAAAAGCGATGACCTGGTAGTACGGAGGTTTACTGTGAAAAACGGAACAGAGGCCGCTATTTTATTCATAGACGGTATGGTGGATCGAAATGTGGTCAGTGAATATATCATTCGTTTTATGACTTCCACGAGTGTCACCTATGAAAAAACCGCTGTGAACGAGCTTGAATCTACAGATAGACTGCGGCAGACGATTCGCAACATCCTCTCTGGAAATGCCGTACTTGTCCTGGAGGGACAGAATAAGGTGTTTTTAAACAACACCAGAGGGTGGGAGCGGCGTGGGGTGGAAGAGCCCAAAACGGAGTCTGTCGTACGGGGGCCGCGCGACGGCTTTGCGGAGACGCTTTGCGTTAATTCTGCGTTAATCCGCTCGCGGCTAAAAGATCCCAACCTGCGGCTCAAGCACTTTGTGGTAGGGCAACGGACACAGACGGATATTTACGTTACATATATCGAGGGGATCGCCCATCCGCCCATCGTTCAGGAAATTTGCCGAAGAATTGAACACATCAACATCGACGCCATTTTGGAGAGCGGGTATATCGAGCAAATGATCCAGGACAGCCGCTGGTCTCCTTTCCCGCAAATCCAGAACACGGAGAGGCCGGACAAGGTGGTCGCCAACCTGCTGGAAGGAAAGGTGGCCATTTTGGTTGACGGCACTCCATTCGCTCTGGTCGCGCCAGCTGTTTTCTCACAGTTCTATCAAAGCCCGGAAGATTACTATGAGCGCTTTTACATCGCAACCTTTATCAGGATGATTCGGGGAGCCAGCATGATTATCGCGTTGCTCCTGCCGTCCCTCTACATTGCCTTCAGCTCGTTTCATCCGGAGATGATCCCTTCGCGGCTTGTGATAGCCATGGCCGCTGGACGATCAACAGTGCCCTTTCCGTCGGTGATGGAAGCATTAATTATGGAGGTAGCGATTGAGATTCTCCGTGAAGCAAGCGTACGTCTGCCCGGCCCAATCGGACCGACCATCGGGATCGTCGGAGCGCTTGTCGTCGGGGAAGCCGCCGTGTCGGCCGGCCTCGTCAGTCCGGTCATGGTCATCATTGTCGCCCTGACCACGATTGGTTCCTTTGCGACGCCAAGCTACAGCGCCGCCATCGCCATTCGGATGCTGAGATTCCCGCTGATGCTTTTGGCGGGGATGTTCGGATTGTACGGGATCATGCTGTTCATCATCATTATTCTGGTCCATCTCTCGTCCTTAAAGTCGTTTGGCGTCCCTTACATGACACCGGTCAGCCCGATTAATTTGGCCGCTATGAGGGATATGGTCATTCGCATGCCGTTCAAGTGGCTGAAAAGACGCCCCACCATGTTTCATCCACAGGATGAAATCCGCAAGGAGGGGAGACAGTAATGGGCCAGCTTGGCAAGGATCCTCAGCATAATACGTTTTCCCTATGGCAAATGACTTCGATCATAACCAGTACGCTAATCGGCGTGGGCATATTGACCTTGCCGAGAACGACCACGGAAAAGATGCTTGAAGCGGGCTGGCTGGCTCCGATTTTGGGTTCGATTTTCGCGTTTTTTGTCATTTGGTTGATCGCGGTGTTAAGCAGGCGTTTCCCTGGATTGACATTTATCCAGTATAGTCCGATTGTGTGGGGAGGACACGAGCATTCCCGTTTGGGGTTTTGGCTCAGCCTTCCCTGGATTCTGATTTTTATAGGCGTTCTCTTCGTGAGCACGGCCATCACGTCCCGTATCTTTGGCGAGGTTGTCGTTACCGCCGTTCTGCAGGATACCCCACTGGAGGTCATCATCGTCTCGATGTTCGTTTTGGCCGTGTTTCTCTGCTTGCACGAGCTCGATACCCTGGCCCGGGTCAATGAAATCCTGTTTCCGCTAATCTTGTTCCCGGTGTTGTTTATTGCGTTTGCTTCCTTTCAAAAGGCGGAGTGGAACAACATTCTTCCACTGATCAGGGTTCCTTTGAAAACCGCGATCATGGGATCGTTTGAGACCAGTTATTCATTCCACGGCTACGAGATCATGCTGATCTTTTTTGCTTTCGCACACGGAGATACAGGGAAAGTGAAAGCAGGGTTCTACGGTATCGGGATCTCTGTTTTTGTTTACACATTGATCGTTTTGGCGGGGATTGTCGTCTTTGGCTATGAGGAATTGCAAAAGGTAACCTGGCCTACTCTGGAGCTGGTCAAGACGACGCAAGTGCCCGGATTGATACTGGAACGGCTGGAATCGGCTTTTCTGGCTGTCTGGGTAGCTGCTGTTTTTACGACTGTAGCCAATGGATACTATGCTTTAATCTACAGCTTGCGCCAGCTGCTGAAGAAAGGGATGCTGTTCCAGCGAATTGCTTCCATCGTTCTGGTCATTCCCCTCTTTTTCGTTGCGATTCGGCCGCAGAACATCGTGGAGATTTTCAATGTGACCACTTTTCTAGGCTACACGACGGTCTGGATCAGCGTCGTCTCCCCTTTGATTCATTGGCTAATTATGCTCTATCGCGACAGGGGAAGAAGAACGGAAAAGAGGAGTGATGCACATGGCTAAAGGCCGGGTTTCCGTCTGCTGTCTGCTTCTCTTTCTGATGATGTCGCTTTTGACCGGCTGCTGGGATCGCCGTGAACTGGAAGAGAGAACATCCGTGATCGCGATTGGCATCGACATGGTCGAGGGCAAGAAGAACATGTATAAATTGACTGTCCAAATTCCGATTCCGATCAAAATTGCCGGCAGCAGCGGGCAAGGCGGGGGAGGAAACAAGGATGCGGTCAAGATCATGAGTGTCACCGGGAAGACCGTCGTTGATGCTTCCAACAACCTCCAGCAACGTCTGAATCAGCGCATTTTTCTCGGGCATACGCGGGTACTGGCGATCAGTGAAGAAGTGGCCAGAAGAGGGATTGATGACATCATTGACGCCTTTCGACGCGACCCTCAAATACGCCGCCTGATGTGGCCCGTCATCGTTCAAGGGAAAGCATCCGATTTGCTGGAGATGAAACCGGGCCTGATTCAGATTCCGGTTGTTTTTTTAATGGATCTCATCGAGAACGGGACCAAAATGGGCATCATCCCTGATCAAACAATGGGAGAATATCTGATTCAAACGTCCAACGAGACCATGCAGCCGATGCTTAACTACGTAAAGGCTTACAAGGATGACGTCAAATGGAAGGGAGTGGCCGTTTTTCGCGGTCAAAAAATGGTCGGATCGCTAAATGATATTCAAACGTGGCCGCTGCTCCAGTTGAGAGATGAGAAAAGGGGGGGAGATGTCGTTGTACCGCTCCCTGGAACGAAAGGAGGGTATGTCGCCTTTCGTCCCCACTTTGTCACAACAAAACTGAAAATGAACGGATCGCATGCTGCGGGACAGAAACACCATAACGGTCACGCCGTGACGTATTTTTGCGAGGTGCAGGGGGACATCGTGGAAATGACGCAAAAGCCGCAAGGATCTCCAGAAGAAGTGATCAGGATGCTGCAAAAGCTTTTCAAAGAAGAAATGGAGAAACGAGCGAGAAAAATGCTGGACATCTTGCAGAATCAATACAACAGCGACATCCTCAAGCTCGGTCTCGCCCTGCGCGGCCATCATTACAATGACTACTGGAGACATCACAATTGGTTCAAAGATTTCAAGGAATTCCCGATCGACGTCAAATACACGGTAAAGCTGCGGCGATTGGGCATGGAAATGCATTAGAGCGAAAAGGGAGAGACCGTGAAGTCTCTCCCTCTCTTCCTTAAACCGGACGCTCAGCCTGTTTCGGCAGATGCTCGGCAATCGTTTGCACCATTTCCTGACGGCTGGCGGCATCGCTGTTTTGCCACAGCACTTCGAACAAAACGCCCAATCCCGGAAGCGTTTTTTCTTGCCCGGTGGAAATGGCGTCGCTGATTGTATCTTCCACGGCATTTGCGTCAGAGCCCTGCATTTTGTACATGATAGCCTGACGAAGGTTCAGGGAAGCGATGTTCATGACGGACGGACACCCCCTTTTTCGATATGGGTTGCTCCCCTAGTATTCGTCTTTGAAAGTAAGCTCATACCTGCTTTGTAGCAGGGTAAATCCTTGTGTTATAATGCTTGGTATTCAACTATCCGAGGATGTTTTCTGCGAATGATGGGCATGGTTACCCCAACAGCAGACAGGAATAAAGAAGGAGTGGAAGGAATGTCCAAGCAGTTCGCTATCATTGGCATGGGCAGGTTTGGGTCCAGCGTGGCCCGAACGTTATATGAAATGGAATACGAAGTAATGGGGATCGACGAGGATGAAGAGCGCATCAATGAAAACATTCAGTATGTGACTCATGCGGTCGCAGCCGATTCTACAGACGAGAGGGCGCTTCGGGAAATCGGGATCCGCAATTTCGATGTCGTCGTCGTCTCGATTGGAGCCGATATTCAGGCCAGCATTTTGACAGTGCTGATTCTCAAGGAAATGGGCGTCAAAAAGATCGTGGCCAAGGCGCAAAATGAACGGCACGGACAGGTGCTCTACAAGGTAGGGGCGGACCGCGTCGTCTTCCCTGAGCGGGATATGGGGGTACGTGTCGCCCACAACCTGATCTCGGCCAACGTACTTGATTTCATCGAGCTTGCAGAAGACTACAGCGTGGCCGAGGTCGTGGTGTCCTCAAAAATGGTGGGGAAAACGTTGCGCCAGCTCGATATTCGGGCCCGCTATGAAGTAAACGTCATCGCGATCAAAAGCGGCGACAAATTCAATATTGCTCCGAGTCCGGATGAGGTGATCCAGTTTGGCGATGTCCTCGTCGTGATCGGCAACAATAAGCACCTAAAAACATTTGAGGAGCAGGACTAATGCGCCATGAAGTGATTGCGTCCGTACAAAATCCGCTCGTCAAGCGGCTGCACCAGCTGTTGAACCGCAAGGGCCGCGAGGAGCAGAAGCGTTTTTTGGTGGAGGGCGCCCACCTCGTGGAAGAAGCGTTAAACAGCAGGGCTCAGGTAGCTACCGTACTCTACGACGAAAGCCGGGAAATCGATCCGGCTTGTTTGCGGGCGATAGACCAGCGGGGGCCGGACGTACAGGTGGTCGCGGTGTCGGCCGCAGTCCTCGGCAAGCTGACGGAGACAAAATCTCCCCAGGGAATTGTCGCAGAGGTAAAAATCGATCTGGCAAACGGGGCACAATGGATGGAACAGGCTTCTTCACGGGATTACCTGCTGCTCGCCCTCGATGTAATCCAGGACCCGGGGAATCTCGGCACGATCCTGCGGACTGCTGAAGCCGCAGGAGTGGACGCGGTTGTTTTGGGAGAGGGAAGCGTCGATCCGTATAACGGAAAGGTCGTGAGGGCAACGATGGGGGCCCTGTTCCGGCTTCCTGTTTTTCACGCTTCCCTTTCCGAGACGATTCAAGCTCTTCAAAAGCAGGGAGCAAGAGTGCTGGTCTCCTCGCTCAAAGAAAACAGCCTCGCGTACGACGAGGCTGATTATCGCGGAAAAACAGTGATCGTGATCGGGAATGAAGGGCGAGGGGTCTCGGAGCAGGTGGCATTGCTGGCTGACAGCTATGTACATATTCCTTTGTACGGCCGAGCCGAATCGCTCAATGCGGCTGTCGCAGCCGGCATACTGGTGTACGAGGCGCAGCGGAAAAGAATCCGGCAGGCGGTCAACTGATCTTCGCCGCCTGCTTTTGCTGCTTTGCCTTGCTGTCTTCGCGAGTTTGCGCCCATTGGTCTTGAGCCATGCTGAGAATACCTGTTTCAATGGTGCGGTTTCTGTATTCCAGCGCTCGCGAGAAATAGCGGATTGCTTCGTCATACTGCTCGACGCGGCGCTTTAATTCTCCGATCAGGTACAGAATGCGAACCTCCGACATTTCCTTGTCGCCCTGGGTGTAATCCGAATGGATGAAAGACTGCTCGTATTCGCTTACGGCGAGGAGGAGGAAACGCTTTTCTTCCGCATGGTTTTCCTTGAATCGATAGAGCCAGGCCAATCGCAAATAAAGGCCGGCTTTGACGGAATGCACCTGGTCGGTCAGCTCTGCGGCGTAAATCGCCAGCTTGTAAGCTGCCAGCGCCGCTTCCAGGCTGCGGATTCCGCCGAACTCCTTGGGGGTCCATTTCGCGGCAATCAGCTCGCCAACCAGTTTCTTTTGCGAAGGCGTCAGACAGCTGAACTGGTCGGTAAAGGCAAGACCGCAGGACGGGCAAACATTGACCGTATAGAGAATCGGGTTCAGCGATTGTTCCGTGAAGTACGTGCAAAAGTCACTGTCCCGCTTCAGCATGGAAAGAGAGCCGCTGCGGACTCGTTTCGATGAAAAGGCGGTTTGGCAATAGAGGCAGGCAACATTCTTGTCGTAGAGAGCGGAAACCTGTTCGATCATGTCTGAAGTCCCCTTCCAAAAGAGGGTATTTCGTAGGATTTGTGTAAACAATCTTGCAACATTTGTAGAATTGAAAGTTATCTCAGGTTGCGCTATAATCTTCCTACAACTGCATTATAACGCAAAGCGATGACAGAGACTAGTACGCAGGACCTATAGTTTGTCAGGGAGGAGATGCCGCCGACTGAAAGCATCCCATGCTATAGCTGCCGAATTCACTCTGGAGCTGGACTCTGAACCGTATTGTTGGTACAAAGTAGGGGTGGCCGGGGCAACCCGTTATCATGAGCGAGTGAAGCAGAAGTCGTACGGATGTCTGGGGAACAGGAGTGTTCTCCGCGTTGGATGGCTCTGTTTAACAAGGGTGGTACCGCGAGTAATGACTCGTCCCTTTTTGGGGCGGGTCTTTCTTTTTTTACCAGTACATGCAAAAAGGAGCGATATGACGTGCAAACGCGATTACAGGAAATGAAGCAGTCTGCCCTGGCCCAGATCAGCCAGGTCGCGGATGCGGCCCAGCTGCAAGAGCTGCGCGTAAAGTATCTTGGCAAAAAGGGGGAGCTGACAGAGCTTCTCAGGGGCATGGGCGGCCTGAGTCCTGAAGAACGTCCGGTTATGGGGCAATTGGTTAATGAGGTACGCAGTGCATTGGAGGAAGCCTTCGCCGGCAAACAGGCAGCGCTGGAGGAGGCACAGCTCGCAGCCAAGCTCGCCTCCCAGTCGGTGGACGTCACGCTGCCAGGACGCCCGATCCCGGCAGGAACCATGCACCCGCTCTCCCGCATCATCGAGGAGATTGAAGACATTTTCATTGGGCTCGGCTTTGACATCGCCGAAGGGCCGGAGGTTGAGCTGGATCACTTCAACTTTGAAATGCTCAATCTGCCCAAGGACCACCCTGCCCGCGACATGCAGGACTCGTTTTACGTGACGGAAGAGATTTTGATGCGGACCCATACGTCTCCCGTACAGGCCCGCACGATGCTGAAAAAAGAAGGCAAAACACCCGTCAAAATCATTTGTCCGGGCACAGTGTACCGCCGCGATGACGATGATGCGACACACTCGCATCAATTTACGCAGATCGAGGGACTCGTGGTCGACAAGGGGATCAGGATGAGCGATCTGAAAGGGACGCTGCTCACCTTTGCCCGCCAGATGTTCGGTCCGAGTCAGCAGGTCCGTCTGCGCCCCAGTTTCTTCCCGTTCACCGAGCCGAGTGCGGAGGTCGACCTGCAGTGCTTCAAGTGCGGCGGAGCAGGCTGCCGGGTTTGCAAACAAACCGGCTGGATCGAAATTCTCGGTTCCGGAATGGTACACCCGCGCGTCCTCGAAATGGCCGGGTACGATCCGAAGGAAGTCAGCGGCTTTGCCTTTGGAATGGGCGTAGAGCGGATTGCCATGCTGAAATACGGCGTCGAAGACATTCGCCATTTCTATACAAATGATGTGCGTTTCTTGAGTCAATTCAACCGATCCTAGAAAGGAGAGTCGAAAGAGACATGAAGGTATCATATCAGTGGTTATCGGAATACGTCGATCTGCACGACATCACGCCTTACGAGCTGGCGGAGAAATTGACGAGCAGCGGAATCGAAGTGGATGCGGTCGAGCCGTGCAATGCGGGAGTTTCCCAGGTCGTGGTCGGCTATGTGAAGGAAAAGAGCAAGCATCCCGATGCTGACCGGTTAAACGTGTGCATCGTAGACGCAGGCCAAGGCGAGGATTTGCAGATCGTTTGCGGAGCGCCGAACGTGGCCCAGGGACAAAAGGTTCCTGTCGCTCTGATCGGGGCGAAATTGCCCGGAGGACTGCATATCAAGCGCTCCAAGCTGCGCGGCGTAGAATCGCAGGGAATGATCTGCTCGGCAAAGGAATTGGGCCTAAATGACAAGCTGCTCGCAAAAGACCAGCAGGAAGGCATCATGGTCCTGCCTGAAGACGCGGAAGTGGGCATGGACGCCGTCTCCTATCTGGGGATGGACGATTACGTGCTCGAGCTCGGCTTGACGCCGAACCGCTCCGACTGTCTGAGCATGCTGGGGGTAGCCTATGAAGTCGCCGCTATTCTCGGACGCGAAGTAATTCTCCCGGAGATTGCTATCGTCGAGAACGGCGAAGACAATCCGGTAACGGTAGAGATCGAGGCGGCGGAAGAGTGCTATCGCTACGCAGGGCGCCATTTTACCAACGCCGTGATCAAAAGCTCTCCGCAATGGATGAAAAACCGCCTGATGGCGGCGGGCGTTCGCCCGATCAACAACGTCGTGGATGTCACCAACTACGTCATGCTGGAATACGGACAGCCGCTGCACGCCTTTGACGCGGCGATGGTGAAAGACCGCTCCATCGTTGTCCGTCTCGCGAACGAGGGAGAAAAGCTGGTGACGCTTGACGATCAGGAACGCGAGCTGGATGGTCAAACGCTGTTGATCGCGGATCGGGAAAAAGGACTGGCTATCGCAGGCGTCATGGGCGGAGCCAACTCCGAAATCACGGCGGAAACAAAGGAAATTATTCTGGAAGCCGCCTGGTTCACGCCGCAGACCGTCCGCCGCACGTCGCGCAAGCTGGGAATGCGGACAGAAGGCTGTGTGCGCTGGGAGAAGGGCGTCGACCAAGCACGCGTGCAGGAGGCAGGAGAGCGCGCGGCGTACCTCATCCAGCAGCTTTCCGGCGCAACGGTTTCCAAGGGCGTGGCGACAGCGACGGTCCGCGAGCCGAAGGCCGCAGTCGTCACGATTACGTTGAGCAAAATCAACCAGCACCTGGGAACCGCTCTTTCTGCAGCGGATGTCACACCGATTTTTGACCGCCTTCAGTTCCTGTATGAACAAAACGGCGACGAATGGGTCGTTACCGTTCCGACCAGACGGGGAGACATCGCGCTGCCGGAGGATCTGGTGGAGGAAGTGGCTCGTTTGTACGGGTATGACAACATCCCGACCAGCCTTCCGGAAGGCGTAACCACGCAAGGCCAGCTGACGCACGAGCAAAAAATTCGCCGGACAATCCGTCGCCACCTGATTGGAGCAGGCTTGAATGAAGCGATCTCGTATGCGCTCGTCCATCCGGATAAGGCAGAAGAGGTCGCCGGACTGCATGCGGTGGCCGCCAAGCCGATCCCGCTGGCGATGCCGATGAGCGAAGAGCACAGTGTGCTTCGCATCAGCCTGATCCCGAGTCTTTTGGAGACCGTCTCCTACAATAAAAACAGACAGAATCACAATGTCTCCATTTTTGAGCTGGGACGCGTGTTTCTGAGCTCGGAGGAAAAGCTGGCACAGCTGCCTGAAGAGCGGCTTTACCTGGCCGGGGCACTCACTGGCCAATGGCTCGCGACAAACTGGATGGGGCAGACGCAAGCGGTTGATTTTTACCTGCTGAAAGGCTTGGTGGAATCGCTGTTCTCCAGTCTGGGAATCACGGGAGTAGAATACCGTGCGCAAGCAAATCTGGCCGGGATGCACCCGGGCCGCACGGCAGAGGCATGGGCAGCTGACCGTCGCCTGGGATACTTTGGGCAGGTCCATCCTGCGACAGAAAAAGCGCATGATCTTGCTGAAACCTACGTATTCCAGTTCGATGTGGAAGAGCTGACGCGAGCGGCTGCACCCGTGGGCCATTACAGCCAGCTTCCGAAATATCCCGCTGTTACCCGCGATTTGGCGCTGGTTGTCGATCGCGATTTGCCTGCCTATGCGCTGGAATCCGTCATTCGCAGAGCGGCTGGTGATTTGCTGGAATCGTTGACGCTGTTTGACGTATACACAGGCGAGCGTATCGCAGCCGATAAGAAAAGCATGGCTTTCTCCCTCGTTTTCCGTCATCCCGACAGAACGTTGCAGGACGAAGAGGTCCAGCAAGTGACACAGGCTGTCATCGAAGCATTGCGGACAGAGGCTGGCGCCGAACTGCGGATGTAAGGATAGCTTGACGAAACCTGACATTTTCAGTAACCTAATCTGAGATACAATGGTACGGAAGTCTCAGAGCTGTTTTGGAGGAGGAAGCCTTCGTGCAAGGTGATGGCAAGAATCGGTTGACGGTAGATATATATGGTCAGCAGTATCGGCTCAGTGGAAAGGCAAGTGTGAACCATATGCGCATGGTGGCTGGATTCGTGAACGATAAAATGAATGAGATCGGAAAAGGCAACCATCGCCTGGACACGGCCAAAATTGCCGTACTTACCGCAGTGAACATCGCTGACGAATACTTCCGGTTGCGAACTGAGTACGAAGCGCTGTTGAAGATGCTTCAGGAAGATGCGAACGATCCATCATAAGGGTGAGAAAAGAGGGGCTTTTTGCCTCTCTTTTCCCTATATGTCGCAGCCATGGCGATCACAGAATGGAAAGGAGCCCGACAAATGAGCAAGGAAGCGTTGATTGAAGCTGCGCAGCAGCTGTCTCTGTCAGAAAAGAACGAAAAGCTGGGTAGGATTCTTCGCGAAATGGGCAGTGTCCTGGTCGCTTTTTCGGGCGGAGTGGACAGTACGTTTTTGCTTGCCCGCGCCGTTGAGGAATTGGGAGATACCGCGATTGCCGTCACAGCAGCTTCGGAGACGTTCCCGACACGCGAATTTGAAGCTGCCAAGCAATTGGCAAAGCAGCTGAAAGCCAGATTTGTAACGACTGAGATCCGGGAAATGGAAAACCCTAACTTTGTGGCGAATCCGGTAAATCGCTGTTTCTACTGCAAGGATGGGCTGTATGAGCATTTGGGTCAGCTGGCTGAAAAAAATGAATGGAAAGCAGCAATCTGCGACGGGGCCAATATGGATGATCTAGGCGATTATCGTCCCGGCAGAGTCGCGGCCGTTCAACGTGGTGTGCGCAGCCCCCTGCAGGAAGCCGGCTTTTACAAGGATGAGATACGGCAGCTGTCAAAGCAGATGGGGCTTTCCACCTGGAACAAACCGTCTTTCGCTTGCTTGTCGTCGCGGGTTCCATACGGTTCGCAGATTACACTGGAAAAAATCGACCAGATCGACCGGGCAGAGGGCTTTTTGATGAGTCTCGGCTTTCATCAGGTGCGGGTTCGCCATCACGAGACGATTGCCAGAATCGAGATCAGCCCGGACGAGTTCGGTCGCTTGCTTGAATACAGAGAAAGCATTGATCGGCAGCTGCGGGAAATCGGCTTTCAGTACGTAACCCTCGACCTTTTCGGATACAAGACAGGCAGCATGAATGCCGTGTTGCAAGCGGAAGTGAAACAGACGCATGGATGACCTGAAAAAAATTCTCCTGGAACTGAAAGCAGGCACAATCGATGTGGACCGTGCGTTGGAGCTCGTGCAAGGAAGCAGTCGACTCGATTATGCAACCCTCGACCTTGATCGAAAAAAGCGGACCGGCTTCCCGGAGGTCGTGTATGCAGCTGGCAAAAGCACCGAACAACTGGTTGGAATATTTGCCCGATTGAGAGAGCATCAGGAATTGGTTCTGGCTACCCGCGTAAGCGCTGAACAAGCAGATGCGGTGCAAAAAAAATGGCCCGACGTTCAGCACGTTAGGGAAGGCAGGCTGCTGATCAGCGCCAAAAGTCCATTGCAGCCTGTCCGTGACGGCTATGTGGCGATTGTAGCGGCGGGTACCTCTGATTGGCCTGTGGCACAGGAGGCAGCCTGGACAGTGCGCTGCTTCGGCAGCGAGGCAAGGGTGATCGCTGATGTCGGGGTGGCCGGGATTCACCGTCTGTTTCAACGGCTGGAAGAGATTCGCGAGGCGGCTGTAATCGTCTGCATCGCTGGCATGGAAGGGGCTTTGGCAAGCGTGTTGGCGGGACTCGTTGACAAACCGGTCATCGCCGTTCCCACCAGCGTCGGCTACGGAGCTAATTTCGGCGGTATGGCAGCCCTTTTGTCCATGCTGAATTCCTGTGCAAACGGCGTAGCTGTCGTCAATATCGACAACGGCTTTGGAGCCGGTTATCTTGCAGGTATGATCCATAGACAAACAGCATCTTCATAAATCGGAAGAAAAGAGCCAACCCGATGGTTGGCTCTTCAACTATACGCACTCAGGTTTGTCGGTTTCCGGCATCGCCGTTGCGCAAATCCATATGCGTCTTGATCGGAATAAACAGGTCAATGATCCCGATCACGAGCGAGGCGAGCAGAGCCCCGAGAACGGTCACGTAAAAGCCGGAAACGACGAACTGGGTCAGATAGATCACAACAGCGCTTACAAGAAAACCAACAATCCCGCGGTTGTATGGAGAGATGCGATCACCAAAGAATGCCTCGACCACCCATCCCAGCAGTGCGATGACCACTGCCGCAATGAGAGCGGTCCAGAAGCTGTTAACAGAAAAACCGGGCACCAGGAACCCGACGAACATCAGTACGACAGCAGCAACCACAAAACGGATAACGTGGCGTAATATCGTCATACGTGTGATCCTCCTTTGCAGATGTTGATTCCTTCTCATTTTGGCTGATTGCGAAGAGAACTATGCCGTGGAAATAGCGTTAATTTATTCTTGCCGCAAGCTCCGTGATATAATACGAATAATTGGTTTTTTCCAAGTGAAAAAGGAGGCACCACTTGTGGAACAGCGGGTTTTAAAAACCTTGGAATACGAAAAGATCGTCGCGCTTCTAAAGGAAAAGGCGACGTCCTTATACGGAAAAGAAAAAGCCGAGGAGCTGTTGCCGTTCCTGCGGATCGAAGAAGTCCAATCGGCTCAGCAGGCGACGAGCGAGGCGGCAACTGCGCTTCGCTTGAAGGGGAGTGTGCCGCTCGGGGGCATTCGCGACATTCGCGGACCGATTCAACGGGCACGCTTGAACGCCATGCTCGCTCCAATGGAATTGTTGGACATCGCGGGGACAGTCGGCGCGGGACGGCGTTTGCGCCACTTCCTGCTCGATCTGTGCGAAAATGAACCGCTTCCCATGCTGCAATTCCAGGCAGAACGGATTGAAGGTCTCCGCGACATGGAGACGGAAATCCGGCGCTGCATAGACGAAGACGGCGCTGTGGTGGACAGTGCAAGCCAGGAGCTTCGCCAGGTTCGGCAGGAAATTCGCCAATTGGAGGCGCGCGTCAGGGAAAAGCTGGACCAGATGACGAGATCAAGCTCCTACCAAAAAATGTTGATGGAAAATATCGTAACGATTCGCGGCGACCGATTCGTCATCCCGGTCAAACAGGAGTATCGCCATGTATTCGGCGGAATTGTGCACGATCAATCCGCTTCGGGTGCCACTTTGTTCATCGAGCCGGAAGCGGTCGTGACGATGAACAACAAGCTTCGAGAGCTGCGCTTGCGCGAAGAGAGAGAGGTAGAGCGAATTCTCTACACGCTCACCGAGCTCGTCGCGCAGTCTGTGGAGGAGCTGAAGGAAAATATAGATGCCTTGGCCGAGCTCGACTTTATGTTTGCCAAAGCACAGCTGGCAAAAGCGATGAAAGCTGTATGTCCAAAGCTCAACGAGCGCGGCTACCTGCGCTTGAAAAAGGCGCGCCATCCTTTGATACCCCAGCACGCCGTCGTACCGGTTGATATGGAGCTGGGAGGCGCGTACAGCGCCATTGTGGTCACCGGGCCGAATACGGGCGGGAAAACCGTGTCGCTCAAGACAGTTGGTCTGTTGTCGATCATGGCGATGGCTGGGCTGCACATTCCCGCGGATGAAGGTAGCGAGGTTACCGTATTCTCCTCTGTGTTTGCCGATATTGGCGACGAACAGTCAATCGAGCAGAGTCTCTCGACCTTCTCCAGCCACATGAAGAATATCATCCACATCCTCGCTTCGATGGATGAGCGGAGCCTTGTCTTGTTTGACGAGCTTGGCGCAGGGACGGACCCGACCGAGGGTGCTGCACTGGCGATGGCGATCATCGATCACGTCATCAAACGCGGAGCCCGGCTGATCGCCACCACCCACTACAGCGAACTGAAGGCGTATGCCTATGACAGAGCGGGCGTGATCAATGCAAGCGTAGAGTTTGATGTGGAGACGCTCAGACCCACCTACAGACTGCTCATCGGCGTCCCCGGACGGTCGAACGCCTTTGCGATTGCGAAGCGGCTCGGCTTGCCGGAGGAGATTATCGAAATTGCCAAAGGCTCCATCAGCGAAGAGGACAATCAGGTCGAGAGCATGATCGCCTCTCTGGAGCGAAACCGCAAAACGGCGGAGGCCGAAAGGGAGACTGCCGAAGAATTGCGGCGCGAAGCAGAACAGCTGCGTCAGCAGCTGGAAGAAGAACGGGCTCGCTTTGCCGAAGAGAAGAACAAGCGTATGGAAGAAGCGGAGGAAGAAGCGCGTATCGCCGTACAGCTGGCAAAAGAGGAGGCCGAAGCGGTCATCCGCGAGCTGCGGAGTATGATGAAAGAAGGCGTGGAGATTAAAGAGCACCGTCTGATCGAGGCGAAAAAACGGCTGGGCAACGCCGTGATGGAGCTGGAGAAGGAAAAGGTGAAAAAGCCGGCAAAAGCCGTGAGGGCCACACAGATCAAAGTCGGCGACGAAGTGATGGTAACGAGCTTTGGGCAAAAGGGAACGGTGCTGGAAAAGGTTGGGGGCGACGAGTTTTTGGTCCAGATCGGCATCATGAAAATGAAAGTCAAGCGGGACGACATGAACGTGCTCAGTTCCATCAAAACCCCTCAGCAAACCGTAGAGTACACCGCTGTAAAACGGAGCAGGGGTACCGCCAAGCTGGATCTGGACCTGCGGGGATACAACGTGGAGGACGGGATTCGGGAAATCGACCAGTTTCTGGACGAAGCGCTTCTGGCCGGTTTCCACTCCGTATCAATCATCCATGGACACGGCACCGGGATGCTGCGCAAAGGCGTACACGAGTATTTGCGCCTGCACCGCAATGTGAAGTCATTTCGCCTTGGCGGCCAGGGCGAGGGGGGCGTCGGGGCAACCATCGTCGAGCTGAGATAAGCGAGCGACGGGTTTACAATCGGCACCCCGCCTTGATTTACCCTGATTTTTCTTTCGCGCAGGGAGGTTCTGGATGGAACAGTTGTTACACAATCAGTATTTCGGGACGTTTGCCTACTTTACAGTTACCGGGCTGGCGATGATCGTATTTCTCTCCGTGTTCGAGCTTGTAACCCGTTATCAGGTTTGGCAGGAACTAAAACGGGGAAATCTGGCTGTCGCCATGGCTACCGGCGGAAAGATGTTCGGGATCGCCAATATTTTCAGCTTTTCGATTCAGCATCATGACTCCATCGGGCAAGGGCTGATCTGGGGAACCTTTGGCTTCTTTCTCTTGCTGGGCAGCTATTTTATCTTTGAATTCATGACCCCCAGCTTCAACGTGGATGAAGAGATCGGCAATGACAACCGGGCAATCGGTTTTATTTCGATGGTATTGTCTGTCGGGTTTTCCTTTGTTATCGGTGCCAGTCTGACGAGATAACGGGAGGCGGGAAGGATGGATCAATCGGGGAGAGTGACGGTTACCGTCGTTCGCGGCGAGGATCACAGCCAGCTGTTAGTGGGGGCAGGGGGAAATTTGCTGTTGGCCATGGTGCGGGCAAAGCTTCCGGTCGATTTTGCCTGTACGACGGGCAAGTGCGCCACCTGCCGACTGCGGATCGAAGCGCCCCCTGGTTCGGCCAACGAACCGTCCGAGACAGAACGGTATCGATTGGGAGCAGATTGGGCAGCCGGGATGAGGCTCAGCTGCCAGGTGTATGTCACGGGCCCGCTGACGGTCTGGTTGCCCACTGGCGGCCAGGGCGTTTCCCGTTGAACCATTCGCCGATGGGGAGTATAATTAGTCATTGGCAGAAGGTAACGAGTTATAGCAAGGGGAGGCGTTGCTTTGGAAACGCTGTACAAGGCCCTCATCGTACTATGTGTAGTGTTTATTGCGGCAGGGGTCTACTATCTGTCGTAGCAAATGCACTGCTTGACCTATAACCAGACAAAGTGAAAGAGGAGATACTCAATGACTCAGCCAGTACGCGTTGCTGTTCTCGGATTAGGGTTTATCGGACTGCCGCTTGCGCTCACGTACGCCCTGAAAGGGGCCCATGTCGTCGGTGTGGATATCATGCCGCATGTCGTGGAAGAAATCAACAAAGGGCAATCTCATCATTTGGAATCCTACCAAGGCAAGACGTTGGCGGAAATTCTGCGGGAGCAAATCGCCGCCGGACGCTTTCGCGCAACCACTTCCTATGATGAGGCAGCGGCCGAGGTATCGAATTATATCGTTACGGTCCCCTTGCCGGTTTTCAATGGCGATCCTGACTTGGGGCCGCTGAAAAGCTGTGCCGAAACGCTTGGGAAAGTGTTGAAAAAGGGCGATATGGTGATGGTCCGCAGCACTGTCGTTCCCGGTACGACAGAAGAAGTGCTCAAACCGATCCTGGAAGAAGTGAGCGGGCTTCGGGCGGGGACGGATTTTTATTTGACGTATTGCTCCGAGCGCATTGCCGAAGGACGAGCTTTCGAGGAGTTCATTCACATGCCGCTCGTGCTCGGCGGAATCGATCAGGAAAGCGCGGAAAAAGGAAAAGAGTTGCTTTCTTTTATCAGCGAAACGGAGATCACGATCTCTGATATTCGCGTGGTTGAAACCGCAAAGGTAATTGAAAATATTCAGCGTGACGTAAATATCGCGATGGTTCAGGAATTTGCCCGCTTTGCCGAATCATTTGGAATTGACACATTTGAGCTGATTCGCATCGCCAATACGCACAAGCGCGTGAACCTGCTGACCCCGGGGCCGGGTGTAGGCGGATTCTGCTTGCCCAATGCGCTGTACTACCTGCAGCCAAAGGCAAGGGAACTGGGTGTTCCGCTGCCGATTTTGCAGTTGGCTCGCACGACAAACGACGGTGTGCCCGGCGTCATGGTGGATATGCTGGAGAAGGCTTTGCAGACGAAAGGCAAGACGCTGGCGGGAAGCCGCGTCACTGTGTTTGGACTTGCGATGAAGGACTTTTCCAACGACGATCGGATAAGTCCCGTCCATGACCTGATCGCTGCATTGCAGGCAAAAGGAGTCGAGGTTCGCTCCTACGACCCGGCTGTACCGAACCGTTACGACCACAAGGCGAATACGGTGGAAGAAGCCGTTCGCGGAGCAGACGCCATCATGCTGACCGCTATCCAGAAGGAATTCGCAGAGCTGGACTGGGAAAAAGTAGTCGGCTTGATGAGCGAATCGCCTGTTCTGTTTGACACGAAAAATCGCATTCCTCGCACACTTGACGAGCAGGTGACTGTCGTTCGGATTTAATGTGAATAAAGGTTCAGATATGCCATACAAGAAAAGGCTCCGTCGGTTTCCAGCCGACAGGAGCCTTTTCTCGTCATATCGAAGGTGATCAAAAACTCGAAGCGATCAGAAAAATTCCGCCCCGGACGCGAGGTTGATCATGGCCCGCATCGTCTTGTAGAGGTCATGCTGATCTTGCGGCGTGTAGGAAACAATCCCTTTTTCCGTATCGTAGCGGGTACCTGGCACAATGGCCGCCATTTCCGCCTGTCCGGCATGCGAAAATTCAATCGCGAGCTCCAGGGGTTGGGCGAATTCCACTGGCTTTACTTGCGGCAAGCGGGAAAGCGCACGCTTGGTCTGGCGTTTTAATTCCGCCGAGGCCTCGTCGCGGGAGAGACAGAGGGCGGAAGTGCGGGAGACTGCCGTTTTCACGATCGCGGTACTGATTTCCGGGATGAGCTGTCTGGCTTCCTCTGCAATCAGGTTGTCGCCGGAAACAAGGCAGACTGGAACGCCATACATACCGGCATAGACGGCGTTGAAGCCAAATTCCCCGACGACTTGTCCGTTGATGTACATGTTGCGAACAACCCCGGACATCGTGTGGCTGAGTACACCCGGGACCCCTTGGCGTGTGTGATAGCCGATGAAAAAGGCGGCGTCAAAGCTCTGGTCCAAGCCTTGCATCATGGAGTAATCGCGCGGGGAGCCGGCCAGCAGCTTCGCTTCGGGATGAAGCGACTCCCAGAGGATGTTATTCATGGTGTTGTGGCTGTCCGCTACAACGATTTCGGTAGCTCCCCATTCCAATGCCGCTTCGATGACCGCATTGGCGTCTTCGGTCATGAACCGACGGCCTCGCGCATAGTTCATGCCGGAGTCCGGATTAATATAAGATGTGTCGACAATGCCAGAGATTCCTTCCATGTCTACGGAAAGAAACAGTTTCATAGCCATTCGCCGTCCTTTCTAGCAATTCTGAATCATTCCTTCTTAATCAAAACAGATTGTTTCGACGCAGGCAACAGAAAAATGGAAAAAACCTAGCAAATACAAACGCAAAAGCACGGGGCCAGCAGAAGCCGACGCCGTGCTTTTTTGATCCTCGTTTAGGCAGGTGCATGGCTCAGACATGATGCCGCTGTTTCAAAGCCAAAGCCTATAAAAGCAGGCGGCGGTACAGTGCCAGTGTTTGCTCAGCCATAATCTGAATGGTAAAGGTCTGCTCCACCAAAGCCAGGGAGTTGCGGACGAGGCGCTCGCGCAGATCCGGCGATTCCAGAATGGCTTTCATCGCCTCGGCTAATCCCGCAACATCCCCGGGCGATACGGCAAGACCGGTTTGATTATGTGTCACGAATTCTTTGACTCCGCCGACATGGCTGGCCACGACGGGAATCTCGGAAGCCATCGCTTCGATAATTGTGTACCCCAATCCTTCGTACAGGGAAGAATGGACAAAGACGTCGCATGCATGCAGACACGCCGGAATATCCTGGCGGAACCCGGCGAAGCGGACCCGATCTTCCAGACCATGCTCCCGCACTTTCGCCTCCAGAACGACGCGCTCCGGACCGTCTCCGACCAGGACCAGATAAGGCATCGGACCTTCCCTTACCTCTTTCGCCAGCTGGGCAAACGCATCGACCAGAAGCGGGAGACCTTTGACCGGCACAAATCTCGCTACCGTTCCAAACAAAAAGGCATCGGGCG
The DNA here is from genome assembly GCF_037834415.1 of Brevibacillus borstelensis. Taxonomy (GTDB): domain Bacteria; phylum Bacillota; class Bacilli; order Brevibacillales; family Brevibacillaceae; genus Brevibacillus; species Brevibacillus borstelensis_A. The sequence goes on from NZ_JAUMSJ010000034.1 coordinate 44,931, forward strand.
GAATCTTCCACTCTGCTCGACGGGAAGTCCGGTCTGACTCGCGAAGCTGCGTCTGCCTGTATGGAGAAAGGTCCGTTCCGTTGTAGATGACGCTGATTTGCTCCCGCGGAACGCCGCCCTTGCGCAAAATCTCCGCGATCGCCTCGCTGATGGCTATGTAGTGCCGGTTCCATCGGCGGGTCCCGCGTTCCATCAAGGATACGAGAGCATAGGCCAGAGGATGGGCGTAGTCGTAGCGAAGCGAGCTGTGTACAGTTGTCAGCAGCGTCGCCCCGCTTCCCCAGGAGGCCAATCTGGAAAAGAAGTTGGCTTTTACGCCATGTGTGTGTATGAGATGTGGCTGAAAAGAGCGAAATACTTCTCGGAGCGCCTGCAGAAGCCGCACGTCAAAACGCCCGAAACGATCCAGGGCGATCACAGGGACACCGGCTTTTCGCAACTTGCTGGCAAACAGGGAATCGTAAAAACAGACGACTGTCGTCTCCACCTCGTCAGCCGGAAGAGAAGACAATAGATTGAGGATATGCTGTTCCGCTCCGCCAAACTCTCCTCCGCCGATAACATGGAGGACTCGCAGTTTATTCATGACAACTCCACCCGAACCTTCGTAAAAAAAAGCTTCCCAATCGAAGCTCTCTCGAATCAACAACAGGAAATTTCTCGATCGTTCAATAAAAACAAAACCATTCTCACTATAGCAGATGACTGGTTTATTCGCAATAACACAGGACTTGTGGTATCTTGATGAAGGGAAAAAAAGACGATACAAGGAAGGTTAGCTGATGAAAACTCACAGCGTGCTGCTCATATGCTACTATTTTCCGCCGATTGGCGGCGGAGGGGTGCCGCGACCTTTAAAGATGGCAAAATACCTCGGGGAATTTGGCTGGAATGTTCATGTACTGACAGTCGATCCCGTCTATCATGCGACATTGGACCCGTCCCTGCTGAGCCAGCTCCCGGATGATGTAAAGGTACATCGAGCCAAGGAATGGCAGATCTTTTCGCGAAGAGGCGGAGCATCTGCGAACCAGCAGGCAAACGCGTCAAAAACGGCTGGGACAAGCTCGGAGCCGGCAGCGATTCGAAGCAGCCTGAAGAGCCGAATCAAGCAGCGGGTTGTCCAAACATTGAAGCATGTAAAACCGTACCTCTTGATACCCGACGACCAGATATTGTGGCTTCCGCAAGCAGTCAAGCTGGGGCGAGAGATTATGCGCCGGGAAAAAATCGATGTGATCTTCTCGACGTCCGGTCCGGTGACCAATCATCTGATCGCGGCGAAGCTGACACAGGAGTTCGGATGCAAGTGGATTGCCGATTTCCGCGACCCGTGGACACAAAATATGCACACGTCGGGAATCGCCTGGAGAGAGCGCCTGGAAGAGCGGATGGAAGAAGAGGTCATGGGCAAGGCAGATGCCGTTACTACGGTGACAGCTACGTTTGCCAAAAACTTCCGCGCGAAGCATGGCGATCGTATACGGCGGATGGAGCTGATCTATAACGGCTTTGACCAGGCCGATTTCGAGGGACTGGTCCCCCGGCATGCCGTACCGGGTAAATTTCACGCCGTTTACGCAGGGATTCTGTACCAAAAGCGAAACCCCCGTCTTTTGCTGAAAGCGATCCATGAGCTGATTGAAGAAGGGCTGGTTGACCGAAAAGACCTATTGCTCAGTTTTGCCGGTGTATTTGATTATCCGGGCTATTCGGAAAACAGCGCTTGCGTGGAAGCCCTGGGTCTCGGCGATATTGTCCGGGTGCTCGGAAATCTGCCGCATAAAGAGGCGCTGGGACTCATGAAAGGCGCGGATGCGCTGTTGCTGATCGGTGACGTCTCGCCTGATGCCGGTGCGTACATCCCGGGCAAGCTGTATGAATACATGGGGATCGGCAAGCCCATCCTGGCTTTGAACAAAGCCGGTGAAGCTACGGGGATCATCGAGTCTTTCCGCTTGGGCCAGGTGGCCGACCCGGAGGACAAGGATGCGATGAAGCAGGCCTACCTCAAGCTGTATCAGGAATGGAAAGAGCAGGGAGAGGCAGATGCGGATGACCGGGGAGAGAAGTTCGCCGAACGGGTCAAGCCGTACGAGAGGCGCGAGCAGGCGCGCCAGCTTGCGCAGCTTATGAGCGAAGTGCTTGCCAAGTGACAGGAAAGGAAACGATCAACAGCCCCGCCTCGACTGAAACGAGGACGGGGCTGTTGTGTCTTCAGTTGCAACGGTTGCAAACACAATGGGCGGCAGTTCCTACCCGGTTTGAGAATTGACCGATCCAGGAAAATCGTGGTATGTATGGTGTGCATCCCTGTCCCTGGCGGGGAGCTTTTACCGGAGAGTGAGTGAAACAAGCATATGATCGCGATTCAAGCTTTGCGGGCCTATAATTTTTTCTACTTTTCGCTGTTGTCCGTATTTATATCGTTTCTGCCGGTATATCTCGCATTCCGCGGGGTAATTCCCTCGCAAATCGGCACGTTGATCGGCATGGGCTCATTTATCGGAATTTTGTCCCAACCATTCTGGGGCATGGTCAGCGACAGGCGCAAGACGATAAAAAAGGTAATTCTCGCAACGCTGGGATTGTCTCTCGTCGTTGGAATCATCTTGCTCCAATCTTCACAGCTGTGGCTGCTGTTTCTATTGGTGGGAGCGATGTATTTCTTCATGCTGCCGACCGACCCGCTGACGGAGAGCTTGAATTACCGCGTAGCAGAACAGCACGGCATCCACTTTGGATCAGTAAGAACCTTCGGTGCGATCGGGTATGCGTCTGCCTCGCTGATCATTGGCTTTACCGTGGACAGGATCGGTATGGAGAACCTTTTTTGGGTATATGCCGCGTATGGAGGGCTTGCCTACCTTTTGTGTCTCGCCGTTCCAGATGCGCCTGTCAGCGGCAAGCGCCTTTCTGTGGGGGATCTGCGCCGGTTTCTCACCTATCCGGCGACACTGCGTTTCTTTCTCCTGGTCCTCTTGGCAGCGATTCCTCACCGTACGAATGACAGCTTTCTCGGCGTGTACGTACAGAGCCTTGGCGGAAATACAGGCATGGTGGGCCTGGCCTGGTTTGTGGCGGCGATCAGCGAGGTCGCTTTCTTTGCGCTGAGTCCGCGCCTGCTGCGAAACGGCAATGAAATCAAGATGATCACTCTGGCGTCGGCCATCTACGCCATCCGGTACTTCCTCTGCGCGGCCGTCTCAGACCCTCTGCTAGTCGTTTATCTCCAGCTTATGCAGGGGGTCACATTTGTGATCTTTTACACCGCTAGCATTCAATACTTGTACCGGATTATTCCGGAGGAGTGGAAGGCGACAGGCCAGACGGTGCTTGCCGTTATTTTCTTCGGCATTTCCGGCATCGTCGGATCGTTTGGCGGCGGCTGGGTCTTTCAGCAATGGGGCGGAGCGGCGCTTTATCAGGTGATGGCGGTTTTTTCGGTGTTGGCGTGCTTGTACAGCGTGATGCTTTGGAAGAAACAACCAAGCGAGGGGAAGCAATAGCCTGGCTGCGGGCAAAAATGATCGACCAAAAGAGCGAGAATAGTCTTTCTCTTTGGGCAGAAGAAAAAACAGAGAGGCCGTGGCCAAGCAAAATATCTGCCTGGCCGCGGCCTCCCCTTTTAGACGAAACGCTGATTTCCTTCTCTCGTTAATAGAGCAAATACTTTTCGACTTCTTCCGGGTCCTTGATCTCGATGCCCGAGTCATTGTACTTGAACATCTGAAAGAAGACTTGCTGGTCCATCGTGCCGCCTTCCGGCATCGGCAGGATGATCCAGGTTTCGTACTGATGGAGCAAGCGGTCCTGCTTCCCGATCCAGAACGTCGTTTTAATGGTCGATTCTTTTAGGATATAGTCCAGATCGGGACGGTCTCCCAGCTGCTTTTTCAACGATTCAAAAAGCGGATTTCTGCTCTTTTCCAGCCACTCGGCTCCGGTTATTTTCAGCTGGAAGGGAACGCATACGGTTCCGTATACCTTCTCGTCATTGAGCTGAACGGCTTGATCCAGGAACGGGAGCCAGTCGTCAAAGCCTTTGAGTACATCAAATTCCAGAGGCGTCTCCCGCGCCGTCATCCAGGCGTCCTTGACGCGGACATAGTGCTTGTCTCCGATGCGGTAGTACTGGTAGTCCTGACGGGCGATCCGGGCGTCGACGTTGTAGCCGTCCGGGTTTCGGACCGCCCCGTTAAACATGCTGGTGGTCGTACGGGCCATGATGTAGTTGATCACGTGTCCCTTGTACCAATATTTCTGTGCTTCCGGATCGGTTTTTCCTTTTTCCAGCGCTGTCTGAAGCCATTCAGCAGCCGATTCCGTCTGTGCGGGAGTGCTGTCCGTAGCGCCGTAATTGGTCAGCGCGAACGACTTTGGACCCGACTCATAGGTGCAGCCTGTCAACAGCGAAGCGGAAACGAGAGCAGACAGAGCAAGCAGCGCGGTGGTCCGTTTACGCATGGCGAACCCTCCTTACGATCCCGTATCCAATCAATCCGATGAACAAGAGACTGACGAGCGGAACGACTGGTACATTGTGGCGTTTGAACACGAGAATGCGGTGCTGGTCATAAACGGAAGCGATGATCTCATTCGATTGGTCACCGTCGATGTCGCCGATCTGAATGTTGAGCAGAGGCATGTAGATGCGCCAGTTTTGTTTCAATCCTTCCGGTGTATAGGTATAACCGGACAGATAGCGCGTTTTGTTCATGCTGACCCAGCTTTTCGCTTGAGCGACCAACTCCGGCTGGGAGTCGCTGCCCACTTGGGCGTAGTTCGTAAAGCTGAAGCTTTCGTCGCCTTCCTGACTGGACCAGAGAACGTCCCATTTCCCGTCCGGCATTGCTTTCAGGATGTAGGACGGCTTGTTGCCGATCAGCAATTCATCGGTACCGTCATTGTCCACATCGGCCGGAATGAATCGGGCAGTCGCCAGAGCAGTCTCCTTGCGCGTCAATGTGTACGCTTCGACAGTCGTGCCGTCCGGCTCTACAGCGAGGACACTCATGTGCTCACCCATGATCATGAGACCCTCGCGCCCGTCCGGCAGCTTCATTGTGTCGAGAATTCTCGTTGCTTTCGTCGTAGCGGCAAAAGGCTTGCCTTCGTACGTGCCGCTCAGAAGACCTTCGCGGATGCTGAGATCCTTGAACTTCGTTCCCAAAGAAAGTCTGCCGTCCATGTTGCCGTTATTTTCGGCCAGCTTGTCTCCGATGTTCTGCAAGTCCAGCAAAAGGGCCCGGTACGGGGCGGTTCCGATCTGCAGAATGCCTTCCGCAAAGGATTGACGCTGAACGTTTGGCACCAGCTGGTCATCCTTCATCGTATAGTACGGGAATCCGGGAAAATCTGACGGCAGTTTTTCTTTTACGGCTGTCAGCGTTTCGGCAGGAATCTGGTCGTTTGGCATGCGGACCAGCTTGCCGTCCTTCCACTTCATCACGTACAGAGAGAGCGGCTCGGCCTGCAGGTGAAGCAGCTTGTCGGCCAGCGCTTTTTTCTCTTCTTCTGTTTCCGGCTTCGTCGCTTCTTCATCCGGGAGAGGAAGCTCCTCGGCATTGCCGTAGGTGATGATTTCCTGCTGACCGTCTCCGTCCACATCGTAAAGCGCGATCGGGAAGTAATCGACCCAGCTGCCGTTGTACAGGCGGTCAGACTCGTACTTCACCGTAAAGTGGCTGAGGGCGTAAAGGTTGTCCCGATAAAACGTCGTGTTTGCAATGACGGCAATCAGCACGAGCGCCCCGACGGCTTTCCAGCTCAGGCGTCCGTACCACTTCGCCAAAGCGGCGACGACGATGATGGCGACAGCGCCGCCGACGATGACAGCGACCATCGATTTGACGTCGAGCTGGGTCAATGCCCGATCCAGGAGCAGAAAGGCCAGCGAAAAGACGACAATTTGCCTGCGCTCGTCCGGATGCGGCAAATAGTAGCAGAGCGCGAGCAGCGGCAACAGGATAACCAGGGCGATCCAGGACAAATCGAGGAACGCCGGCTTGACCAGAATATGGTAGATCAGGAACAGGGCGATGGCGTACAAGGCCCAGTTCACCGTAGACAAAACTCCATTTCGTTTCATGGGCGTAAGCTCACCACCTTTTCTCTTTCGTTTGATCGGCGTACAGCGCTACCAGGAAGCCGCCAAACAGCCAGAAGTAGAGAGACATGAACGGCACTTCGAAAATATTTTCCACGGTATTGTGCAGAACGACAGCGACAAGGCCGCCGAACAGTCCAAGCGCCATGAAAAATTCAGGAGTATTGATCAGGGAGCGGACCACGCGGGCCGCGTAACGGAAGATCATGACGATCAGGCCGATCAGCAGGCCAACCCCGATCAGGCCCAGCTCCGCAATGCTCTTGAACAAATAGCTGTCCGTGTAAATGGTTCCAAAGTGACGCGAGCCGACAGCGCCGCCGTGGTGGCCGAGACCGACGCCAAACAATGGCTCAAGCCTCATCCGGTCATAGGCGGTCACCCAACGTTGCAGGCGTCCTGCCTGCGCGCTTGCATTCAGGTACTCCGGAGTAAACAGGGTGAAAATCCGGTTTTTGATCGTTCCGACGAGAGGAACGGACTCAGGCACGAAAAAATACAGAGCGAGAACTCCGACGATTCCGGCAAGGACCATATAGCCCGCCCAACGCTTTTTCCAAATGTAAAAGCAGGCAAACAGGGCAGCCGCCAGTGCGATCCACGCCCCGCGCGATCCCGTCAGAACCAGCGCCAAAAGCGAGGTCAGGGCGACGGCGATCCAGACCAGTCTTTCCTTTCCATTTTTTACATACAGGGCAAGTCCGACAGAAATCGGCGCGATCAAGGCCATGTAGCTGCCGAGAACGTTCGGGCTGGTGACGAACGAAAAGGCCCGCGTCGTGGTCGACTCGCCCTCCTGCACCCAGCCCATCGGCGTTTCCACGCCCAATATCACTTGGGCGATGCCGTACAAACCGGTGATAAAACCGATCAGTGACAAAACCTTCAGCATATTGGCCATCTGCTCTTTGTCCGCCAGCAGATAAAAGCCGATGAAAAAGGCGGTCATGTACTGATAGACGGCGCGAAAGCCTTCGACACTCGCGTCCCAGTTGGTCATATCGGTCACCATCAGGGCGATGCCAAAGACAATGAACGCGATAAACGGATGCTTGATGGACGGCAGCTTGCGTACGCCTCTGAAATAGGCGACAAACGCAAACAGCAGGAGGACGATCAAAAGCCCTTCATCCCAAAGCGAAGTTACGACAGGAATCGGCAAGTACTTGCGCAAGACGTAATCGATAAGGGGATAGCCCATAAGCAAGGACAACCACGTGATAGGGCGGCTCCCCCACTTCAACACAGTCTCTCTCATTTGTTTTTAAATCCTCCTACATTGGATTAACTCATCTATTATAATGAATTGACGTCCGTTGTCGCAAGGCGGCGGGGAAAGAGATTGGTAGGATTGGGAGAAATACGATATGATAGCAGGTGTATTTGCGTGTTGGAGATGTACTTGGTCGCAGAGATGGGAGAATCGATTTTATGAATTTGCTAAAAACAGCCTCGATGATCATCGTGCTGACGCTGGTCGGCAGGCTTCTGGGCTTCTTTCGCAGCATTTACGTGGGCAACTTGTACGGAACAGATAAAATTACCGACGCCTTCAACACGGCGGCAACGATTCCGCTGACCTTGTTTCTGGTCATACCTGGCGCGATTAACGCCGTACTGATTCCCACCATGCGGGGGATGCTGGAAAAAGACGAGCGGACCGGTGAGCTTTACCATAAAATGCTGACGATTGTGCTCGTGGTGTTTACGCTGATCGCGGCGCTCGGGATTTTGTTTGCAGAGCCGATTGCGATGCTCTTGGGAACAAAAGGCGAAGCCATGGAGCTCACGGCGGAAATGCTCCGCTGGATGTGGCCGTCGGCGATCTTTATCGGGCTGACGGGATTATGGTCCAGCGTAAGCAACGCGCATCAGCATTTTTTTACGCCGACGGTCTCCGCTGTAGCGAACGGAGCCGTGGTGATCGTGGGCATGTATCTGCTGGTGCCGCACTATGGCTCGGTAGGTCTTGCAATCGCGACGACACTCGGTTATTTGGCCGCCATGCTGCCGATGCTCGCCACGCTGAAGCAATTTGACTACAGTCATCGTCTCGTCTTTCACTGGAGGGAAGACCGCGCTTTGCGGGAAATGGGCGAACGCGTTATTCCGATCCTGATCGGGGCTGTCGTCGCGCAGGCGACCACGTTTTTGGAAAGAGGCTTTGCCAACGGTCTGGAAGGGGGCAAGCTGAGCGCGCTGGCCAATGCCAATCAGCTCGTTCAAATGCCGATGGCGATTTTCGTCGGGGCCTTTACGCTGCCGCTGTTTCCGCTGCTTGCAAGCTTTGTGAAGCGGGGAGAGATGGACCAGATGAAAGGCACGCTGCAGAAAGGGCTGGCTTACCTGCTCATCCTGCTTCTGCCCGTCAGCGTCGGCTTTATTGTCTACGCCGAGCCGATTGTCAGGCTGGCCTTCGAGCGAGGCGCATTTGACGAGCGTTCCGTCATGCTGACGGCCTGGGCGCTTCCTTTCTACGGACTGGCTCTGTACGGACTGGCTGCCCGCGACCTGATCACGAGGGCGTTCTATGCGCTGGAAAATACGCGGACACCGGTGATCATCGGTGTGGTCGGGATCGGCGTGTACACGATCGCCAATTACTTGCTGATTCCTGTGCTGGACCACGGAGGAATCGCGCTTGGAACGGCCATCTCCGCATTCAGCCAAGCGCTTTTGCTGTTCGTGCTGCTGTGGAGGAAAATCGGCGTTCTTGTGCAAAAAAGCTTCCTGATAACCGTCTTGAAAACAGTGGCAGGCTGCGCAGTCATGGCGGCAGCCCTGATTGGCGTGGACCCGTGGCTGACGGCCTTGCCGCTCTGGCTCTACATGCTGACAGGCATTGGCGCGGCTGTAGTCGTCTACTTTGCCGTATTGACCATCCTGAGGGAGCCGCTCGTTTCGGAATTGCTGCAGAAGGTGTTGAAAAGGCGGTCTGCTCCGGTCAGGGGGACACAGTAAGCGGACATTCCCGTATGGCGTATCTGGTTTTGCCTGACGCCGTCGGGGAAATGTGTTCCACGTATTCTACCTGTACACGGACATCACCCAGGGCGGAACGAATGCCCTGGAGCACTTTTTCCTCATCATCCGCCCGAAAATGCTCAGGGTCCTTGACAAGGCGGAGAGTCAGTCGCCAAGGCTCGTGCTGGACGAGCTGAAACGTCCGGAAGCTCTCCATATTGCGGATGATGTGATTGATAAAATGGCCGTGGACAAAGGAACCGTTTAGGGAAACGAACATGTCGTCCACCCGGCCGTCGATTTCCTGAAGCACAGGATAGCCCATGCCGCATGTGCAAGTCTTTGGCGAGAGTGCCAGCATATCGCCGAGCTGATAGCGAAGGCGAGGCATGACGCGATTGTACAGGTCGGTGACCAGCAGCACGCCGGTTTTCCCGTCGGGCAGCTGCACTCCGGTAACGGGGTCGACAACTTCCAGATAGCAGTTCTCGCTAAATGCGTGCATGCCGCTAGCCGGGCACTGGTAGGCGATGATGCCGCCGTCTCTGGCGCCGTATTCATTGACGACGGGCGCTTTGAATGCTTCTGCGATTAGTTTGCGCTGGTGATCGTGCAAGGTTTCCGCGGTAGAGACGACCGCCTTGAGCGGTACTCCCAGCTTGCGGCCGGTTTGCAGCATGATTTCGGCAAGCAGCGCGAGCGCGGAAGCGTAGCCGTAAAGGTAGACGGGACGGAAGCGGCGGATCGTCCGCACGTGGTCGTCGATGCGGGACTGGTCCAGATCGTAGGCGGGGATCATCAGCCGGTTTTTCAGCCAGCGTTCCTTTAGCTGGTACCGGCGGGCGTCCTGCCGGTTCAGCTCGATCGGCGAACCCCAGATCATCACGGAAGGGTCGCCGATCCGGATGCCGTACCACGACAGTCCGAGCCAACGGGCTGCCTCGTAGCGTTCCACCGTAGGCCGGTCGAGATAAAAACGCGTCGGCTCTCCGGTCGAGCCTCCGGTCCGGTTGGCGATCAGCTCGGCTGGGTTGGCCCCGATCGTCACATAACGGTCGGCCTCCTGGCGAAAACGGCTTTTCTCGAGCTGGGGAAGTCGCTGAAGAAAGCGGGACGGTTCCTCGCTTCCGCCGGAGGCATGCCATTCCTCGGCAAACTCCGTATAGGCCGGGACGTGATGAACAGCGTGCTCCAAAAGCTGCCCCAGTTTGGCTGATTGGCGAGCCCTCAGTTTTTCGATCGAGAGGTTTTGCGCCTCGCGCAGATCATTTATGTAGACACGTGTGCGATTTTGCTTGAAACGCTCCATTAACGGCCAGTGTACCCTGCGAATCAAGGGACCGGTCAGGGGCATGGGGACTCCTCCTTTTTCGGCAGACAATTCAAAGTTGTGCTTTGGTTTCTTTTCCCTCAGTATTCCTGCCGAATTGGGACACTATACCTGTTTGCCACCAGAGCCGATTGATAGTACGATAGAGAGTGGATTTCAACAACCTTTACCACGTTTGTACAAGGAGCTTCCCATGGTGAAAAATAGCTTTCTCGCCGGCGCTTTTATCCTGGCGCTGGCGGGGATTTTGTCAAAAGTAATCGGCATGTTTTACCGCATCCCCTTGCAGGAGATCGTGGGAGACAACGGCCTCGGACTTTATCAGGAGGTGTATCCGCTCTATCTGACCTTTCTGATTCTGGCGACCGCGGGTGTCCCTGTCGCCCTGTCGCGCGTGATCGCCGAAGCGTTGGCTGAGGGAAAGCAGGGGATGGTCAGCCAGATTCTCGCCCGCAGCATGGTGCTGATGGGAGGAATCGGTCTCGTCCTGTTCGCCATTTTGTACGCGAGCTCTCCGTTGATCGCCAGGATGATGGGAAATCCGCATCTGATCGAACCGATCCGGGCCATTTCCCTCTCCCTTTTGTTCGTACCGTTGATCGCCGTTCTTCGCGGGTTCTTTTACGGGCATCAAAAGATGCTGTATGTGGGCCTGTCGCAGATCGTGGAGCAGTCCTTGCGGGTGGCGTTCATTCTGATCGCGTCCTTGTATCTGGTTTCCCTGGGGGAAGACACGGATACGGTGATTACCGGAGTCAATTTCGGAACGATGCTCAGCACGATGCTCAGCCTTGTTTTCCTCGCATTGCTTTTGTGGATGCACAAGCGCAAGCAGCCGGCTACTGTCGGCAGCGACTGGAAGCGTCTGGACTGGTGGTATGACCGGAAGTTTTTCCTGTCCATGTGGCGGATCGCCTGGCCGATCTGCATCAGCGCCCTGGTGATCCCGATCTTCAGCCTGGTCGACTCTTTTTTGGCGATCAATATTTTCCGCTACGTCTGGCAGGTAGACGGAATGACCGCCGACACCTGGTTCGGCATTTACAGCCGGGGCGGCCCGCTTCTGCAGCTCGCCAGCCTGTTTGGCTCGTCGATCGCGCTCTCGATTGTCCCAGCCATTGCCGAAGCAAAGCGGCAGGGAGACGAGGAGCGCGTGCAGACGTTGACCAAGCTGTCGATGCGGTTTGCCTGGCTAATCGGATTGCCTGCCGGACTCGGGCTGACAGCCGTAGCCGAAGGAGCCAATCTCGCCCTGTACGGCGACGTGGAGGGCACGAAGGCGATGGCGATTCTCGGAGTCAGTGCGATCCCGCTCTCGCTCCTGCTCGCGACCAATGGCATCCTGCAAGGCTTGGGCAAAGAAAAGCTGCCGGCGATGAATCTTGTTTGGGGTGTGTTGATCAAAATCGCGGCGACGCTGTTGTTTACATCGATCATGGGGATAGAAGGCTTGTCCGTCTCCTGGCTGGTGGCGACGGCGATCGTATGCCTGCTGAATATGCGCATCATCGGACGCTACGTTCGGGTGGAGATCAATTGGAAGGTCGATACGTTGTATCCGCTGTTTGTGGCCAACCTGATGCTGCTGCTCGCATGGGGAGCGACAGAGGCTGTCGGGTATGTGCTCCACTGGAAAGCGCGCCTGCTGGGCGCAGCGGAGACGGTGGCGGGTGTAGGCGTAGGACTGATCGTCTACCTGGGGCTTCTCTTGATCATTCCGCTCATTCACGAGAAGGAGCTGGAATGGCTGCCGGGCGGCAATCGGCTACGTACACTGATGAACGCCCTGCGAAAGAAACAGTCCTCTTCTTCTTCAGATGTCCGGTAGTCAAACAAA